>NZ_FXXA01000002.1:1304829-2609658 GCF_900184265.1 Eggerthella timonensis | reverse complement strand
CTGGGCCGCGGCCGAGGGCGTGCCCGCGTTCACGCCTCCCACCGTCGAGGTGCCGAAGCGCGACATGACCCTGCAGGACCCGATGTGCGTGTTCCAGCAGATGAAGAAGCACTACTCCCGCTACGACCTGGACGCCGTGTCCAGCGTGTGCGGCATGGACAAGGACCTGCTGGAGAAGGTGTACGCCACCTACGCCTCCACGGGCGCTCCCGACAAGTCCGGCACCATCCTGTATGCCCTCGGCCAGACGCAGCACACCTACGGCGCGCAGAACTGCCGCTCCATGGGCATCCTACAGCTTCTGCTGGGCAACGTCGGCGTGGCCGGCGGCGGCGTGAACGCGCTGCGCGGCGAGCCGAACGTGCAGGGAGCCACCGACATGGGCATGCTCGTGGCGAACCAGCCCGGGTACCTGAACTGGCCCACCGAGTACGGCACCCCGTCTCTGCGCAAATGGTGCGAGAAGGAAACCTATTCCGACGGCTACTACACCAACAAGCCGAAGTTCATCGTCTCCGCGCTCAAGGAGTGGTTCGGCGACGCGGCCACGGTGGACAACGACTACGGCTACGACTGGTGGCCGAAGGTGCCGAAGAGCCCCGACTACTCCATCATCGGCTCGTTCGAGCTCATGAGCCAAGGCGTCATCAAGGGCTACTTCAACTGGGGCATGAACCCCTGCCATTCGGCGCCGAACGCGAGCAACGTGCGCCGCGCCATGGCGAACCTCGACTGGCTCGTGGTGGCCGACTGGGTGGAGACGGAGTCCGCCACCTTCTGGAAGGCCCCCGACATGAACCCGGCCGACGTCGACACCACGGTGTACTTCCTGCCCGCGGCCCTCATCTACGAGAAGCCCGGCATCATCGCGAACTCGGGCCGCTGGCTGCAGTGGCGCTTCCAGGCCGTCGAGCCGTGGGAAGAGGCCAAGCCCGACTACGAGATCTGCGACGTGCTGTGGACGGCCATCGTCGACGTGTACAAGAAGGAAGGCGGCGTGGCGCCCGAGCCCATTCTGAACACGAAGTGGGACTACTACGTGGACGGCAAGATCGATCCGCGCCCCGTGAACTGGGCCCTGAACGGCTACGTGTACGAAGGCACCGAGTGCAACACGACCTCGGCCGCCCCGAAGACCGAGCTGCTCTCGTCGTTCGCGAACCTCAAGGCCGACGGCTCCACGGCTTGCGGCATGTGGATCTACACCGGCTTCTGGGCCAACAACGACGCGCCGCTCGATCCGGCCGAGCAGGCCGCCGGCGGGCGCAACACCGAGGATCCCTCGGGGCTGGGCCTGCATCCGAAGTTCTCCTTCGCCTGGCCGCTCAACCGCCGCGTCATCTACAACCGCGCCTCGGCCGACATGGAGGGCAAGCCCTGGAACCCGAACCGGGTGCTCGTCGAGTGGACGGGCGACAAGTGGGTGCAAAACGACGTCGGCGACTTCGTGGCCGTGTCCAACGGCACGCCGGTTCCCCCGAACAACAAGGCCTTCATGATGCTGTGGGAGCAGAACGCGCGCCTGGAGAGCTACGGCATGGGCGACGGGCCGCTGCCCGAGCACTACGAGCCCTTCGAGAGCCCGGCCGACAACCAGATGAACGGCCGGCAGAACTCGCCGTGCGTCCGCTTCGCCGAGTTCGAGTCGGTCAAGCGCGGCGACCGCAGCCAGTACCCCATCGCGGTGACCACCTACTCGGTCACCGAGCACTGGCAGACTGGCGGCCAGACCCGCACGTGCCCCGCGCTCAACGAGGCCATGCCCGAGCAGTTCGTCGAGATGTCGGTCGAGCTGGCAGCCGAGAAGGGCATCGAGAACGGCGAGCGCGTCCGCGTGTTCAACAACCGCGGCTCGGTGGAGGTCATGGCGCTGGTGACGCCGCGCTTCAAGCCGTTCAAGGTGAACGGCGAGACGGTGCACCAGGTGGGCATGACGCACCACTTCGGCTGGGCGGGCGATTTCGCCACGGGCGACATCGTCAACGACCTGCCGCCGAACGTGGGCGACCCGAACTGCTGGGTTCCCGAGTACAAGGCGTTCCTGGTCGATATCGAGAAAGCATAGGAGGGGTGAGCTATGAGTGAGAAAGCCATATTGTTCGACTCCTCCCGCTGCACCGCGTGCCGCGGCTGCCAGGTGGCCTGCAAGTGCTGGAACGGCTTGCCGTCCACCCTCGAGAAGAACGGGAACCCCTCGACGGGCTCCTACCAAAGCCCGATGGACCTGAACGGCGCCACGCGCATCCTGATCAGCTTCCACGAGGAGGCCGGCGGCGACAAGGGTGTGAAGTGGGCCTTCGGGCGCCGGAGCTGCCAGCACTGCACCGATGCCCCCTGCGCCACCATCTGCCCGGCGGGCGCGGTGTTCAAGGACGAGGCCACGGGGCTCGTGAGCGTGGACGACTCCAAGTGCATCGGCTGCAAGTACTGCTCCACGGCCTGCCCGTTCGACGTGCCGCAGTACCGCGAGGACAACGGTCGCATGAACAAGTGCACGGGCTGCCTCGACCGCATCGAGCAGGGCCTGTCCCCTGCGTGCGTCACGACGTGCCAGCCCGGCGCGCTCGTGTTCGGCGATCGCGACGAGCTGCTGGCCCAGGCCAAGGAGCGCGTGAGCTACCTGCAAGGCAAGGGCTACGCCGACGCCGCCGTGTACGGCGAGGACCAGGTGGGCGGCCTGCACGTCGTCCAGGTGCTCAAGCACGGCGTGGCCGCTCATGGCCAGGTCGAGAACCCGCAGGTCAACCCGATCGTCGGCCTGACGCAGATCATGAAGCCGGTCACGGCGGTGGCCACGGGCGTGACGGTGGCCGGCCTGGCTGCCATGTTCGCCCTCGGCGTCGGCTACAAGCGCGACAAGCTGGCGTACAATGCCGAGACCGAGGACACCATCGACGTGGACACCGGAGCGGTGGTCAAGCACGGCGACGGCCAGGACACCGAATCGGTGAAGGAGCACATCTTCGAGAACCTGGGCGGCAAGAAGGGAGGCAACGATGAATAAGGGACCCGTCATGGTCTCCGCTGAGGAGGCCGCCAAGAACCAGGCGTTCTTGGAAGGCATGGCGAAGAGCGGCAAGGAGCGCTATATCAAGCGCCACTCGCTGCAGGCGCGCGTCACGCACGACGTCACCATCATCGCGTGCATCCTGCTGGCCATCTCGGGGCTGTTCGTGTTCGTCCCGGCGCTCGCCGCGATGGCCGGCCCGGACGCCGTGTGGCTCATCCGCATGTCGCACCGCGTCATCGGCGTCGTCTTCGTCGCCGTGCCCCTCGTCAGCGCCATCATGGCGCCGAAGGGCGTGGCCCACATCTTCAAGAACCTGTTCGCGAAGTGGGACTCCGACGACAAGAAGTGGATGATCCTGTTCTTCCCGTACCTGTTCATGGCCAAGTGGATCCACATGCCCGACCAGGGCGAGGTCAAGAGCGGCCAGCGTTTCGCCGACGGCATGCTGTGGTTCGCCGGCGCGCTCATGGGCATCACGGGCGTGCTGTTGCTGCTGGGCTCGACGGTGGTCGACTTCGGCGGGGCGCAGGGCATCTTCCTGTTCCTGCACGACGTGGGCTTCCTGCTGATCGCGGTGTTCGCGCTCGCGCACATCTTCCTGGGCGCCGGCATCTTCCAGCCGTACCGCGGCACGGCCAAGCTCATGTTCGGCGACGGCACCGTGTCCGAGTCCGACGCCCTGTACCACTGGGGCCACTGGGCTCGCGAGGAGATCGCCACCGGCCAGAACGTGGTGGAGAAGACGAAGTAAGCACGATTGCAAGACGGCCTGTTCGTGCCGCCGCCCTGCGCGGCGGCACGAACGTCCTGCCCGCGCGGCATGCGCGGCGCGGGCAGGGACACCGAATCGATAGGATGCAAGCATATGAACCTCAAAGCCATCGACGCGGCCATCGCCGCGTACCGTACGAACCTCGACGACGCCGACAACGCGCGACTCGCGTTCTTCCGCGAGCTGTGGGGCGCGGCCGACGAGGCCGCCGCGAGCGCCGATACGGCCGCAGCCTACCCGCTGCCCGACGCGGACAGCCTGCGCGCATGGGCGCGGGCGGGCGAGCCCGTGCTCGCGCAGGCGCCGGTCGCGCTCGAGGCCGACGCGCTGGCGGGCGCGGTGGGGCGGGTGGCCGCGCTCATGGCCGAGCACGGCGGCTTCGCGGCGTCGACGAGCGAGGCGCTGTCGCGCACGAACTGGGAGCGCATGGCGACGGCGAGCGACCTCGCGCTGGCCGGCAGCGATCCGGCAGCCTACGTCGAGTCGTTCGCCGCGCTCTTGGAAGACGACGGCATGGACGAGGACGCGGCCCGCATCGGCGCCGCCGCCGCGGCGCTCGCGCTGCGCGCGCTGCTGGAGGGCCCGGCTGCGGCCATCGAGCAGGCGCGCCGCGCGGCGGGCGCCGACGAGCCGCACAGCGTGCGCTGCCCCGTATGCGGAGGCGAGGCCGCCGTGGCGCAGGTGAGCGGAGCGCCGGCGGGGCAGGGGCGCGGCAAGCGCCTGTGGTGCGGCCATTGCGGCTGCGTGTGGGACTTCGAGCGCGTGCGCTGCGCGCGCTGCGGCACGCAGAACCAGGGGCACCTGCACTACTTCAACCTCGAAGGCGACGAGGCGCACCGCCTGGCCACCTGCGACGAGTGCGGCGGCTACACGCGCACCGTGTACCAGGCCGACGCGCTCGCGCCCTTCTCGTTCGAGGTGGAGGACGTGCTCATGGCGAAGCTCGACCTCGTGGCCTACCAGCGCGCCGCCGCCGACGCGGCTGCGGCCGGCGAGGGAGCCGAAGCCGTCGAAGCGCCGGCGCGGGGGTAGCGCCATGGCCATCGTGGAGTACCCCGCACCCGCGCGCAGCGAATCGGCCGAGCGGCCCATCCGCATCTACCTGAACGACGTGCCCGTGGCGGTGAGCCAGGGCAGCCCCTTCGGGCTGCCCGAGCTCGCCGTGGGCTACCTGCTGTCCGAGGGCCTCATCGCCGACCGCGAGTGCTTCGTCGAGGTGACCGCCGTGCCCGAGGAGGCTGCCGTGTACGTGGCCAGCGGCGAGTGCGCCGCGGAGGGCTACGTGCCCCTGCACCGCGTCACGTCGGCCGGCTGCGCGAGCTCGGCGCTTTTGCGCGACGCGCGGCGCGTGGAAGAGCCGCGCGTGCTCGAGACGACGGCCCGATTCGACGCCGACGACCTCTTGGCCTGCATGGACGAGCTGTGCGAGCGCAGCCCGCGCCGCAACACCGGCGAGTGCGTGCACGGCTGCGGGCTGGGGGCGGCGGGCGAGGGCTCCCTCTTGCTCGTGCGCGAGGACATCGGGCGCCACAACGCCATGGACAAGCTCGTGGGCCAGGCATGGCTCGACCGCGTGGACGTGCGCGACAAGGCGCTGTTCATCACGGGGCGCATCAGCTGCGAGATGGCGCTCAAGGCCTACCGGGCCGGCTGCTCCGTGCTCGTCAGCCGCAAGTCGGCCACCGACGAGGCCGTGGCCCGCGCCGAGGCCCTCGGCGTCACCCTCGTTTCGCACTGCCGCGACGGCCGCGTGCGCGTGCTGTCGCGCCCCGAGCGCATCATCGGGTAGGGAGCGGGCCGTCGACCGTTTCGGCGGCAAGGTGGCGTGTCCCTGTCCGGTTTCGGCGTAGGGGCGCCCGGTTTCGGCGCGCGCCTTGACCGCGCTTGCCGATTGCCTTTGAATTGCCGGGACGGCGCGCGGCGCGTAGGCGCGCCCGAACGAGAAAGGGCTTCCTTTGGGGCATTCCAGGCGCGTACGACGCAATCCGAGCGCGATGGCGCTCGTCGTGCTGCTGGCGCTGCTGTTCGCCGGGGCGGCGGCGGGGTTCGGCTATCTCGTCTGGCAACAGCAGCACGCGGCCGATGCGGTGCGCGCGATCGAGCGCACACCGCTGCCGACGGCGGAGCGCGCCTACGATGCGCCTGCGGACGGACCGCGGGAGAACCCCATCGACTTCGAGGAGCTGCGCCAGGAGAACCCCGATGTTTACGCGTGGCTCTACGTGCCGAACACGAACGTCAACCTTCCCGTGCTGCAGCGCCCGGGCGACGACTTCTTCTACCTCGACCATGACCGCTACGGCGAGCCGGCCGTCGAAGGCGCGGTGTTCTCGCAGATGGCGAACGCGACCGACTTCTCCGATCCCGTCACCGTGCTGTACGGCCACAACATCGTGAACGATGCGATGTTCGCCACGTTGCACGCCTACGAGGACCCGGCGTTCTTCGCCGACAATTCCGACCTGCACGTCTACCTGCCCGATCGTATCCTCGCCTACGAGGTGGTGGCGGCCTACGAGTACGACGACCGGCACATCCTCAACTCGTTCGACTTCTCCGACCCCGCCGTGCGAGCGGGCTACTTCGCATCGGTGCTCGCGCCCGACGACCCGAAGGCGAACGTGCGCGACGGCGCGCAGCTCGACGCCGACGACCGCATCGTGCAGCTTAGCACGTGCCGTTCGGCGTGGACGAACGACCCGGTGCGCTATATCGTCACGGCCGTGCTCGTGGGCGAGGAGCCTGCGGCTTGAGATGCGCTTCCGGTTTCGCAGCGAGGAGCGCCGCTTTCGCTCAACGGGTCGAACGGCGCGCCTTCGTGCCGTAGCATGGAGGGGCTGTGGAACGCACGCGCCCTTTCCGGGGCGCATCGACGAGAGAGGTGCTGATATGAAGAAGAAGCTGGACGCGCTTTTGTGCGCTGCGATGATCGCGAGCGCGCTCCCCGCGCTCGCGTGGGCCGACGAGGCGGCTGAGCCGACGGCGGATCAGGCGACCGCGCAGGAGACGGGAGCGGCGACCCGCTCGATCGAGCCGTGGCAGGAGAGCGCGTCGAACGAGGACGGCTCGTGCGTCCTCTCTGGCGAGACGAGGGCGTCCTCGTTCGCCGTCATCGCTACGAGCGAGACGGCCGACGGCGCCTTGGACGGCATGCCCTCGTTCAGGGTGGTTGCCGAGAACGCGACCAAGAAGATCGATTTCGGCGTGGCGCTTCTGGCGGGCGGGGCGTACGCCGGATGCAACAAGCTCGAAGTGCACGTGAAGCCGAGTGCGGGCAGCGCCGGCGTCGCCAAGTCGTTCGAGGTGACGAGGGCCGTCAACCAGAGCAGCTTCAACTTCACGTCCGAGATGTTCAACCTCGGCGACCAAACGGGCGATGCTTCCTACAACGCCGACTTCGTCGTGACGTTCGTCCCCTCGAAGGTGGATGCGGACGAACCGGCCGCCGTCGAGCCTGCTGCCGATACGCCGGCTGCGCTGCCGTCCGGCGCCGACACGGGCGCGACCTCGCCCAAGACCGGCATGGACGCCGGCGCGCCGGCGAGCGCCTCTTTCGGCATGCTGGTCGCCGCCGGAGCCGTGGCCTTTGCACTGCGCCGCAAGCTCGCGAAGTAATCACGACCAGCCATTCCGAGTGAAGCCCCGCAAGGCGCGCCGTCGAAGGATCCCGCGAGGGATCCTTCGTTCGTCTATGCAAATTCTTGTAAGTTTCTGCATAAAAGGGGTTACATATCAGGTTCGAACCGCATATACTGCGAGCAGTCCTTTAAAAGCGGTACAGAGAGACCGACAAGGTAGAACCCCAAGCGTTCAGCTGAACAAGAACGCGAACGAGTCGAAGCCTTCGTCTGTCGCGAGGCTTTTTTCATGCCCTGCGCCAGACGCCGCCAACTCGGGGGCGACGCGGACGCCCGGCCTTGCCGGAGCGGGCGCGGAACCCGGCGGTACGCAGGTCCGTCTGTACGCACTCGAACAGAAAGGGTGTGTATGAACGACGCAGCAACAGTCAAGACCGTCTGCATGGACGCGGACGAGATCGAGCGGTCGTTGACGCGCATTGCGCATCAGATCCTCGAGGCGAACAAGGGCGCGGACAACATCGCGCTCGTCGGCATCGTGACGCGCGGCGACCTGCTCGCCAAGCGCCTGGCCGAGAAGATCGAGCAGATTGAGGGCACGAAGGTGCCGCTCGGCAAGCTCGACATCAGCTTCTACCGCGACGACTTCGCGACGCATCTCGCTCCCGAGGTGCACTCCACCGACATCTTCTTCGATCTCGACGGCAAGGACATCGTCCTCGTGGACGACGTGCTGTACACGGGCCGCACCATCCGCGCCGCACTCGACGCGCTCATGGACATCGGCCGCCCGGCCACGGTGCAGCTGGCCGTGCTGGTGGACCGCGGGCACCGTCAGCTGCCCATCCGCGCCGACTTCGTGGGCAAGAACGTGCCGTCGGCGGCGGACGAGAACGTGCGCCTCTTCCTGGAGGAGACGGACGGCAAGTCCGAGGTCGAGATTCTGGAAATCGCACCGGGCTCCCGCGCGGGTTCGGCACCGCTGGGAGGTGAATAGGGCATGGCCTTCAATCACAAGCATCTGATCGATATCACGGAGTACTCCGCCGAGGATATCATGACCGTCCTCGAGACGGCCACGCGCTTCAAGGAAGTCAACGAGCGCCGCATCAAGCAGGTCCCCACGCTCAAGGGCGTCACGGTCGTGAACATGTTCAACGAGCCGTCCACCCGCACGCGCTCCTCGTTCGAGATCGCCGAGAAGCGCCTCTCCGCCAACAGCCTGAACTTCGGCGGCAGCTCCACCTCCACGGTGAAGGGCGAGAGCCTCGTGGACACGGTGGAGACGCTGTGCGCCTACAAGATCGACATGATCATCGTCCGCGACAAGCACGCGGGCGTGCCCCGCAAGATCGCCGACGTCTCCGGCGCGCACGTCATCGACGCGGGCGACGGCAAGCACCAGCACCCGACGCAGGCGCTGTTGGACCTGTACTCCATCTGGGAGGTCAAGGGCGACCTGGCCGGCCTTAAGGTGGGCGTCGTGGGCGACATCGGCCACTCCCGCGTGTGCGGCTCGCTCATCCCCGCGCTCAAGATCATGGGCTGCGAGGTGACGGTGGTTGCCCCGCCGACGCTGCTGCCGGCGCGCCCCGACATCCTCGGCGCCGACCACGTCACCACGAAGCTCGACGAAGTGCTGCCCGACCTCGACGTGGTGTACATGCTGCGCATCCAGCGCGAGCGCCTCGAAGGCGCGCCGTACCCGTCGCTGCGCGAGTACAACATGCTGTACGGCCTCACGAAGGAGCGCGAGCCCCTCATGAAGCCCGACGCCCTCATCTGCCATCCCGGCCCCATCAACCGCGGCGTCGAGCTGGACAGCTACATGGCCGACCATCCGAAGCGCTCGGTCATTCTCGATCAAGTCTACGCCGGCATCCTCACGCGCATGGCGGAAATGTATCTTCTTCTGGGAGGGAGCGAAGATGGCCTTACTGCTTAAGAACGCCCATGTGATCGACCCGCAGGTCGGTCTGAACGAAACGGCTGACATCCTCGTGCGCGACGGCAAGATCGTCGAGATCGGCCAGAACCTCGCGATGGAGAAGGGCGTCGAGCGCGACCTGGGCGGAAAGATCGTCGTCCCCGGCCTCGTCGACATCCACGTGCACCTGCGCGAGCCCGGCTACGAGACGAAGGAAGACATCGCGTCCGGCACGCGCGCCGCGGCCCACGGCGGCTTCACGGCGGTGTGCTGCATGCCGAACACGAAGCCCGTCATCGACAACGCGGTGGGCGTCGAGTACATCAAGGCCCGCGCCGCGGCCGTCGGCAAGTGCCGCGTGCACGTGGCCGGCTCCTGCTCGCAGGGCCTCGCGGGCGACACGCTGTCCGAGATGGGCGACATGGTGGCCCACGGCGCCGTCGCCTTCACCGACGACGGCCGCGGCGTGCAGGGCGCGGGCATGATGCGCCGCGTCATGGACTACGCCGCGCAGTTCGACCGCGTGGTGATGAGCCACTGCCAGGACGAGGACCTCGTCGGCGCCGGCCAGGTGAACGAAGGCGTCGTGTCCACGCGCCTCGGGATGCTGGGCTGGCCGGCGGAGGGCGAGGAGATCCAGATCGCCCGCGACATCGCCATTTGCCGCCTCACGGGCTGCCCGCTGCACGTGCAGCACCTCACCACCGCCCGCGGGCTCGAGCTCGTGCGCGCCGCGAAGGCCGAGGGCCTGCCCGTCACCTGCGAGGTCACGCCGCACCACCTGTTCCTCACCGAGGACGCCATCGGCGACGACTACAACACCTTCCTCAAGGTGAACCCGCCGCTGCGCACGGCCGACGACGCCGCCGCGCTCGTCGAGGGCGTGAAGGACGGCACGGTGGACGCCATCGTCACCGACCACGCGCCGCACAACGACTTCGAGAAGAACGCCGAGTTCGAGCTGGCTCCCTTCGGCATGATCGGCCTGGAGACGTCGCTCGCCCTCGTCATCACGAATCTGGTCGCGCCCGGTATCATCAGCTGGGAGCGCGCCGTCGAGCTCATGGCCGCGAAGCCCCGCGAGATCCTGCGCGTCGAGCGCGTGGCGCTCGAGCCGGGCGCGACGGCCGACCTCACGGTCATCGACCCGGACGCCGCCTGGACGGTGGACGCGGCCGACTTCCTCTCGAAGGCCGTGAACTCGGGCTTCATCGGCGCCGAGCTCACGGGCCGCGCCACCGACGTCTACGTGGGCGGCTACGCCACCCTCGAGGATGGCGCGATCGTCGAGTAGACGCTTCGCGAGCTTGACGACGGCATGCGCCAACGGGGCCCGACGATGTCGGGCCCCGTCGTTTACCGCGGTCTGCAGTCTTCCGGCATGAACTCGACATTGATGATGGTGCAATCGATGTTCTCGGCCGCATCGCCGAGCGCGCCCGAGAGCGCCTCCTGCCCCATGAGCTCGGCGCGTTGGTGCGTTGCTCGTAGACCTCGGCCGGATAGCACCGACCGCAGTCCCAGACGCTTCCCTAGCGCTTGGATCGGTACTCGTTCCCGTTGCGGTTCGTGATGGCGAAGGCGTGCTTGGCCGTTCTGCCGTTGCTAGGGTTGTGCCCAACTTGCATGGTGCGAATACGGTAATAAAACCGGAGGAATTTTTCGATATTTTACCGTATCAGACAATCAAGGCTCCGAAACCCCCTTCGAAAGCGGGGAAACCGCCCGAAAACCGCCCCGCGCGGTGGGAAAAGCCGGAATCGGGGCGGCCTAAGGCGCGCTCCGGGCGCGAGGCCCCGAGCTTCGGTAAAATATCGAAGAAAAATTCCGAATCCGTTACCGTAGCAGCTCTGCAGCCGATCGTCCGTCGTCTGCGGGGCTGATGTGCCGGCCCGCTACGATCGATTTTCATCGGCCATGCCCTCTGACGGCGGGTCGGGACATGAGGGTGCCTCCGCGAACGATGCGACCGGAGTCGCGTTGGGGGTTGGCGGGACGAGGAGCGTCCCGATAGCCGGGTGTTGCATAGCGCCCTTTCTCGGCGCACGTCGATGCAGATTGAAAAACGCAACATTGCGTGAAGAGCCGTGCACGCAAGCGCGCGGGACGCAAATGCGCCCGCCGACGGGAGGGTTCGTCGGCGGGCAGGGGAGGGGCCGCAATCAACGCGGCACGAAGCGGGGAACGCGTGCTCAGATGGCGCGGCCGACGTCGTTGCCGGCGCGGATGGCGAGCGCGATGTTGAACGGTGCGTCGCAGTCGCCGATCGCGTAGGTTTCCGCAACCGACAGCCCATCGAGCAACGATGTGTTCGGCACCATCTCGGCGCCGTCGACGATCGCGTCGCAGTCGACGGTCACCTCGGTCCCCACCTCGGTTGCGATGATCGCCTTGCCGTCCTTGGCCTCCTTGATCGAGGCGCTCGGCCACACCTTCACGCCCAGGGAGTACAGCGCCGTGGTCATGAAGCGCATGGCGTGCTGCGATTGCTGCATGTCGAGGTCCGCGTTGGCGTGGGGCGTGACGATGGTGACGCGCTTCTTGCGCACGGTCAGCCACAGCGCGCAGTCGAAGGCCTGGGCGTTCGAACCGTACACTACGACGTTGTCGCCCAGGTCGGCCGTCATGAACGAGTCGAAGTCGACGATGGGCACGTCTCCGGCGATGTCGGCTTTGTCGCGCGTCCCGCCTACCGCCAAGATGACGGCGTCGGGAGCCTCGGACTCGATGAACGCCTGGTCGATCTCCTTGCCGGTGGTCACCCGCACGCCCGTGACCTCGAGCTGGCGCTTGAGGTAGGCGGCGAGGTCGTCGAGGTTTTCGTGGGGCCCCTTCACCATGCTCGCGAACGACAGGAGGCCTCCCAGCGTGCTGCCCTTCTCGTAGAGCGACACCTCGTGCCCGCGGGCCGCGGCGATGCGCGCCGCCTCCATGCCGGCGGGGCCGCCGCCGACCACCATGACCTTTTTGGGCGAGGACGCGGGCTCGAGCTCGTAGGAGGCCGGCCCGTTGTCGGTCATGACGCGCTGAGTGAGGGCGTTCACGCGGCAGTAGCCCATCGCGCGGTTCAGCTGGTTGCTGCCGATATGGCAGTGCAAGCAGCGCGTGCAGGGGGCGATCTCGTCGGCACGCCCGTCGCGAAGCTTGGCGACGTACTCGTTGTCCACGGTCAAGGGGCGGGTCATCATGAAGAAGTCGACCTTGCCGTCGGCGAGCGCCTGTTCGAAGAAGTCGGGGGCGTGCGCCGGGTCCATGTACGTGACGGCGCCGCAGGGGATGGAGACGGCTTCCTTGTAGCGCGCGACGACGTCGATGAGCATGCCCGCGCCGCTGTGGTCGGCGATGAGCGATCCTTGGAAATGACGGCTGAAATCCCATTGCGTGCCGTAGCCCGTGGCGCCCTCGATGCCGTACAGGATGAAGTAGAGGTCGCTTGCGAACTGGCAGGGGTGGTTGCCCAGCGGCCCGAGGCGCAGGTGCATGGAGTCGCAGCCGGCGGCCTCGAAGAGCTTCGCGAACTCGATGCCCTCCTCGATGGTGATGACGAGGTTGCTCGGCGCGGTCAAGGTGTTGTCGAGGTCCATGAGCGTCGCGTTGTTGGTGAGGTTGTCGTTCTCCTCGACGCAGTCGATGAGCATCTGCACGACGAAGTCGTCGCCGCACGCTTGCTTGATCTTCTCGATGCATTCGGTGGCGAAGCGGGCGCGGTCCTCGAGGCTGCCGGTGCCGTAGCGGTCCGTGCGCGTGTTGTGGAAGCGCGAGAGGAAGTGCTCGCCGATGTTGAAGCCGGCCGCGTTGATCTCGAGCGCCTTGAAGCCCATGCCCTGGATGGTTGTCGCGAGGTTCACGGCGACGTCCTCGAAGGCGAGGATCTCATCGACGGAGAGCTCGGCCACGTCGGGCGCGAACTGGGCCCATTGCAGGCCGAGCGAGGCGCCGTACCGGGCGCATTCGTCGACGAGGCGCTTGCAGAACTCCTCCGCGTTGGGCGCCGCGGTCTCCCCGGTGATCAGCGACACGAGCTCGCCTTCGATCCAGATGATCTCGACGCCGCCCTTCGCCAGGTTCACGTAGTACTGGAAGAACTCGTCGGTGAGCCCGCCCAGGTACGTCGCCGATCCGGCGGCCGACTTGATCATGCGGTGGCTCGATTCCATGGAGCCGATCTTCACGGGCGAGAAGAGCGTCGAGAAGTCGGTCGTGTTCTGCCGGTAGTCGTAATCCTGCGGGTTGAGGTACGCGGCCGAGATGAGCTCGGCGCCCTCCGATGCGCCGGCCCCCGCGCCAGCCTCGCCCGCCGTCTTGGCCCCGGTTCCCGCGCTCGGCGCGCAGCCGGCCAGCCCGGCTCCCGCGACGGCGATGCCCGCCGCTCCGAGGCCCGCAAGAAAGCTTCGCCTTGATACTTCGGTTCCCATATATCCTCCTTCGGTTGCAGTCGGAAAACGTCTCCTCCGCTTCCGCCGCATAGCCGCGACGGCCGGAAGACGTCGTCCATCGCCCCTGGCGACAGGTACAGGCTAGGCGACGGGACGCGAAATCGCCTCACATACGCCATGTGAAATAGGGGATGCCGCGCCCTGATTTGCCACATGGCGCGGGCGATTTCGCGAAGAGGCGCTACAATGTGGCACCGGAAGGAAAAAGCATGCGGGGAGGGGCCCCGCGCGCGGTCGGCGCCGAGGGCCTGCAAGGGATACGCGAAGGGGCAGAGGGGGTAGCGTGAAGGATCGTGCGGTCAGGTGTCTCGGCTTGTCCTCGGTTCTGCTCGTCGGGGTGCTCACCATCTGGGGCGGGCTGCCGCTCGGCGCGCTGACGCAGCTGGGGCTGTCGGAGATACTGAAGTGCTGGTCCATCCCCCTGTCGATCGCGCTCGGACTCACGCTGGGCGCGGTTCTCCTGAAGCGCAGCATGCCCTCGGCACGCTTTCTCGCCGCGGTCGCGTTGCTGGCGGGCGCTTTCGTGGGCGGCGGCTACGCCCTGTTGCTCGCCGGATCGGGCGCGCTCGACAGAGCGCTCGTTGCGGGCACGTCCTCCGTCCTCGTCGGCATCGGCTACGGCCTGTTCTCGCTTGCGTGGCAGCACGTGCTCTCGCGGCTCTCGTTCGACGAGATGACCAAGACCCTGCTGCTCTCGCTGGCCATGGGCTCGGCGGAGTACCTGCTCCTGTCCGCGGTCCTCGGCGGGCGCCTCTGGACCGCGTTCCCCGCGCTCGTCGCCGCGGCGGTCGCGCTTAGCCTGATGGCCCTGCGCGCGCCGACGCCCGCGCCTGGCGATGCCGAGCGGCAAGGCGGTCGCAAAGCCGGGCTGCGCGATTTGGCGAAGGAGGTCGGCAGCCCGCTGATCTGCGTGTGCGCCATCGCGTTCGCGGTCGCCCTGACGAGGACCATCACGCTCGACGGGATCGAGAATTCCGACACGATCAACCTCGTCGCCAGCGGGTGCATCATCGCCGCCTCTCTCGTCCTGTACGCGGCCTGGTACGTGCCCGGCGGGAAGCGGTCCGTCTTCAGGAAGCTGAGCATACTGGGGCTGTACCGCATGTTCTTCCCCGTCATCGTGACGGCGCTGCTGGCGCTTTCGATTGCGGGGGACGCGCTCGCCCTTCCCGTGGCCACCCTGGCGTACGTGCTGTTCTCGTTCGTCGCGGTGTTCATGATGTCGACGAGCGTCACCATCGCGCAGCGCCACGGGCTGTGGTCTCCCTACGTGTACGGCGCGTTCGCGGGCGCCACCTACTTCGTGTTCGCCGGTGCGACGGCGCTGGGCGCGTGGGTGTACTACCCGCGAAGCTTCGGCGCGGCCACCTTGCCCGTCATCGTGCTCGTGGTGTTCTACATCCTGGCGATGTCCTACGCGGCGATCCAGGCGCGCAAGAGGGGCCAGGACGAGCATGGTGCCGCAGGTGCCGCGGAAGGTGTTGCCGCGACGGCGGCGCCCGCGGTGGTCGACGAGGTCGCCCAGCGCTGCGCGGTGCTGGCGGAGGAAGCGGGGCTCACGAAGCGCGAGCGCGACATCCTCCTGGTGCTGGCAAGGGGCAGGGACGTCCCCAGCATCGCCAAGCAGCTGTTCATATCGGAGAACACCGTCCGCTCGCACAGCAAGAGCATCTACCGGAAGCTGAGGATCCACTCGAAGCAGGAGCTGCTCGACCTCCTCGATCGCGTCCCCCTCGATCGGGGGTAGCTCACTCGGCTTCCGGGGCGGGCTTGGGGGCCGCGCCGTTGCGGGCGAGGTCGATGAGCTCCTGCTGCGAGTGCACGCCGCACTTCGAGAAGATGCTGCGCACGTGCGAGCTCACCGTGTTGATGGACACCGTCAGCTCGTCGCGGATGAACGGGCGGCTGCGGCCCGCCAGCAGCAGCGCGGCCACGTCGGTCTCGCGCTCGGTCAGCCCGAAGCGGCTTTGGAGGGCGGTCGCCTCGCCTTGGAAGATGGCCTCGAGGTCGGCGCACGGGTTCGCGTCCTCCTCGGACGTCCCGGCGGGCCGCCTGCGCGGCGACGGGCCGCGCTGGAACACCCAGCTGGGGTTGAACCCCGTGGCCATCGCCACGAAGATCACGAGCGACATGAGCACGAACGACATGGTCATGATGCCCTGGGAGTCGAGCATCCGCACCGCGGCGAGCCCGATGAGGCTGCCGACGAAGATGCCCGCGCCCTCGCCGAGCGCGTAGCGGCTCACGAGCGCGATCGTTCCGCAGCCGCTTCGGCGCAGGAACTTGCACGCGCCGATCCAGCACCCGAACTGCACGCCGAACATGCCGAGGAAGTTGATGGCGTAGGCCAGGATGCGCAGGTTGGCGTTGCCGTAGTCGATGACGACGGGCACGTAGCTCAGCATGAACAGCGGCAGGCTCCAGCGGTAGGCCAGCGACACGTTCAGGTAGCGCGACATGCGGATGCACAGCAGCAGCATGGCCAGCGACAGCACGCAGGCGAACGAGAACGGGATGAGGTAGTGGGTGAACCGGTTGCCCGACATCGCGGGCGTGGACAGCACGCGGAAGAACGCGATCTGCACCCACGAGGCGAAGGCGAGGATGGCGAACGAGCGCACGCCCGGGTTGCCCGGCATCGGCTCCTTGTCGCACGGGGCGGGCTGGGGAACGGCGGCCTCGCAGCGCGCGAACCGCACGGATGCGAACACCATCGCCACCACGAGGAGCAGCACGACGAGCCCGCTCTCCTTGGTCAGCAGGATCACGAAGTACAGCAGAAACGAGATGGTGAACGAGCAGGGGATGACGAACTCGAGCCGCGCTTCGTTGAGCGTGCGCAACCGCGCGCTCCAAATCGCTCCGTACAGCACGATGGCCAGGCCCGTGAACGCGCTCCCGATGACGTAGAATAGGTCGAACAGCGAGCGGTCGTACCAGGCGAGCCAGACGAAGAAGCATCCCGTCGCGGCGCCGACGGCTGCTGCGACGGCCACGCGCCGATCCTGCAGCAGCTCGTCGGCGCGCGGCAGCTTGCGCGCGACGGCGATGCCGGCGACGGCCCCGAGCGCCTCGAACAGCCCGCACATCATCCAGATGTACTCCAGACCGTACGACGAAGGCGCGCACGCGATGGTGTCGTCGACGGTGGCCAGGCCGCAGCCGAACAGCGTGCAGTACACCCACGCGAGAAGCAGCGCGAAACCGACGGTCTCGCGCCAATGGTTCGTCAAGTTCTGTCGGAAATGATCGATCATACGCCCTCCCTCGTACGGGTACCAGTATAGCGTGCCACCGGTGGGGCGTGCCGGTCATAGTTACGTCTCACCTCGCTTGCGAACTGCGGTTATCGAAATTTCACCGGATTAAGGTGAGACGGTTTTCGCGGTTGCGGAGCACTAAAACGCCTTGATCAGGTGATGATCCGCGCACGATCGCCCCGTACGCTTTTCCCGTCGTGCTATCAGACGAGAAGAAAGCAAGGAGGAGGATATGGGACAAGCGAACATGGATCGAAGGACGTTCGTCGAGGCGCTCGGCGCCTTGGGCACCCTGTCGGTCGCCGGCGCGGGCGTGGGGGCCCTGCCGTCCGTGGCGGTGGCCGCGGAGTCGGAGTTCCCGGCGCCCCGGACGGGCAAGCCCATCGAGGCCGCGGTCGATCCCAAGACGGGCGCGGTGTCCGTCAACGAGGACGTGATCGTGCGCTACTCGGGCTGCGTGGGCTGCTACAGCGCCTGCGGCAACCGCATCAAGCTCGACCGCGAGACGGGCAGCGTGCTCGGCGTGGGCGGCAACCCGTACAACCCCGCGTGCGCGAGCTCGCCGCTCGAGTTCGGCGCGCCGCTCGAGGACGCGTACCGCTCGATGAGCTACGCGAACGGCGGCGGCAACGTCACGCGCGGCACGGTGTGCGGGCGCGGCAACGGCACGCTCGACGCCGTCAGCCAGCCCGAGCGCATCACGGTGCCGCTCAAGCGCGCCGGCAAGCGCGGCGAGGGCAAGTGGAAGCCCATCGGCTGGGACCAGCTGATGAAAGAGGTGTGCGAGGGCGGCAAGCTGTTCGCCGACATCGGCGAGGACACGGTGATCGAGGGGTTCAAGCAGGTGCACGATCCCGAGACGCCGATGAACCCCGAGCAGCCCGACCTGGGTCCCAAGTCGAACCAGATCATCGTGTGGAACACGCGCGCCGACGGTCGCCGTCAGCTGAACGCGCGCTTCGCCAAGTCGTTCGGTACGCTGAACTCGTTCAGTCACAACTCCAGTTGAGGCGCTGCCGGCGGAGCGAGTTCGCTCTACACGAATGCTAAGAACGGCTGCGGCGTCGACATCGACGAAGCGGAGTACATCCTCTGGAGCGGTGCGTTCCCGGGCGGGAACGGGTCGAACTTTCAGTTCATCAGCAAGCACGTCACGGAGAGGCTGCGCACGGGCAAGCTCAAGATCGACGTGGTCGATCCCACCTTGGCAAGCGGCGCGGTGACGCCGACGATGCCGGGCATCACCTGGGTGCCCATCAAGCCCACCACCAACGGCGCCCTGTACGCCGCCATCGCGCAGATCATGGTGCGCGACAAGACCTACAACGCCGACGTGCTGTCGTTCACCACGCAGAAGGCGGCGGAGGCGGCGGGCTACGGCGCCTTCACGAACGCGAGCTACCTCGTGATCGTCGACGAGGGCCATCCGAACTACCGCAAGCTCATGCGCGCGGCCGACGCCGGCATCGAGGTGCCCGAGGAAGAGGTCGCCGCAGGCGCGACGCCTGTGCAGCACTACGTGGTCATCGACGCGGCGACGAACGAGCCCGCGGCGCACGATGCGTGCGAGCGCGGCGTGATCGACTTCGAGGGCGAGGTGAACGGCGTCAAGGTGCGCACGGGATTCTCGTGCATGCAGGACACCATCGGCAGCCGCACCATCGAGGAGTACGCCGACATCACCGGCATCCCCGCATCCGAGATCGAGCGGATGGCGAAGGAGTACGCCTCCCACGGCGTGAAGGCCACGGTCAACGCGGCCGCCGCGTCCACGGCCGGCGTCAACGGCTTCGACACGCCGAACGGCCGCGAGGTGCTGCGCGCGCTCATCGGCTCGAACCAGATGAGGGGCGGATCGTTCCCCACGGGCGGGCCGGTGACCGACGGCAAGGGCGTGCGCTACGACCTGGCCGCAGTCGAGGGGGCGCCCGACGTGAGCATGAAGAACGCCGCGATGATCTCGCGCGGCAGCAGGGCGTGGGAGAAGACCGACGAGTACGCGAACCGCGTGGCGGCCGGCGAGAAGGACCCCAAGCCGAAGCTGCCCTGGTTCGCGAACGCCCCGCAGTCGGACAGCCAGGCGCTCATGTCCGCGATCAACCAGTACCCCTACCAGTGCAAGATCATGCTCACCTGGATGTGCAACGTCATCCAGGCGACGCCCGGCGCCATGCGCGACGAGGTGGTCGAGCGCCTGAAGGATCCGGAGGTGCTGCCGCTGCACATCGTGTGCGACGTCGTGATCGGCGAGATGGCCCAGGTGGCCGACTACATCGTGCCGGACGTGACGCAGTACGAGAGCTTCGGGCTTCCCTCGAGCGGCGCCTGGGGCGCCACGGTGCGCTGGCAGGCGAAGACGCCCGAGACCGTCCAGCTCGACGACGGGCGCTACGCATGCTGGGAGACGTTCCTCATCGACGTGGCGAAGGCGTGCGACCTGCCCGGCTGGGGCGCGGACGCCATCCCCGACGCCGAGGGCAACCTGCACCCGTTCGAAACGTCGGCCGACTTCTACCTGAAGGCGGTGGCGAACCTCGCGTATGCCGAGACGCCGGTGGACGACATCTCGGCCGAGGAGGCCAGGCTGCAGGGGCTCGACGAGCTGCCCGCCGACTTCGAGGCCGCGGTGAGCGCCGAGGAGTGGCCGAAGGTGCAGCACGTGCTGTCGCGCGGCGGGCGCTACTGGCCCTCCGAGCAGATTCGCGGCGAGGACGGGCGCTACCGGTTCCTCAAGCCGTTCGAGACGTACATCTACAACGAGAAGCGCGCGCTGGCCACGAACTGCTACTCCGGCAAGCGCCTCCCCGCGACGCTCGGCTACAACCCGCCGACGTTCAGCGACCTGTCGCCCATGACCGATCACTTCTCGGTCGGGGAGTTCCCGTTCACGGTGTCCGAGCACAAGCCCCGCTTCCGCTCCATCTCCATGCTATCGAACAGCCCCATCATGCGCGATCTGTGCGCGCACAACTACCTGGAGATCAACGACGAGGACGCGGCGGCCCTCGGCATCGCCGACGGCGACGCCGTGCGGGCGATCACGCCCACCGGCGAGGTGACCGAGGGCGTGGCGATGGTGCGCGGCGGCCAGGTGAAGGGCGCGTTCAGCCTGTCGTTCGGCTACGGCCACGACAACTACGGCGCGCAGGACGTCGAGGTGGACGGCAAGCTCGTCGAGGGCAACCCGGCCATCGCGGCGGGCGTGCGCACGAGGATGATGCTCGACCCGCTCGTCTCCAAGGACGGCGTGTACAGCATCCTGGCCGACCACGACGCGTCGAGCCCCGGGCGCTGCGGCGGCATGTTCAAAATCGAGAAGGCATAAGGGAGGTGTGGGATTATGAGCGAACAACGATTGGGCATGGCGATTGACCTGGCCCTCTGCATTGGATGCAACGCCTGCGCCGTAGCCTGCAAGATGGAGAACGGCGTGGGGTTGGGCCACTTCAACACCTGGGTGGAAAGCTGGGACGTGGACCGGGACGGCGACGTGCGCCGCGCGAGTGTGCCGAAGCTCTGCAACCACTGCGCGAACCCCGCGTGCGTGAGCGTGTGCCCCACGGGCGCCAGCTACGTGGACGCGGACGGCTCGGTTCAGATCGACACCGACAAGTGCATCGGCTGCAAGTACTGCATGGCCGCGTGCGCCTACGGGGTGCGCTACCTCGTCGAGGAGACGGGCGACGTGCACAAGTGCACGTTCTGCCACCATCGCTCCGCGAACGGGCTCTTGCCCGCGTGCGTGGGGACGTGCGTGACGAGGGCCCGCGTGTTCGGCGACCTGAACGACCCTGAAAGCGACGTGTCGAAGCTGCTGGCCGAGGCGGGCGGCGGCGAGGCGCTTTTGGCCGACATGGGCATGGAGCCCTCGGTGCGCTACGTCGGCCTGGAAGAGACGATGGCGCTCAAGCGCGTGTCCGCCGTGCACAAGGGCGGCAACGTGCTCGTGCCGTACGAGGGGAGGCAGTAATGGTTTGGGACGGTATCGTCGCCTGCGACCTGTTCTGCGCGGGTTTGGGCGCGTGGACGTTCATCTTCACCGTGCTGTCGGCCGGCCGCGACGAGGCGCATCGCAAGGCGAAGCTCGTCGGCGTCGTCGCGGCGTTCGCGCTCGTGGCGCTCGGCGCGCTCATCCTGGCGGTGGACGCGCGGGGCGGGCTTTTGAACCCGTTGCGCTACTTCAACCTGCTGGGCAACCTCGGGTCGGTCATGGCGTGGGGCGTGATCCTCATCAGCCTGTTCTTGGCCGGTTCTTTCGCGTGCGCGGTTCTGCTGCTGACGAAGCGCAACGTGCCCCGGGCGCTCGAGGTCGTCACGGCGGCGCTGGCGGTGGGCGTGTCGCTGTACACGGGCGTGCTGCTCAGCACCTCGCCGGCCTTCCCGCTGTGGAACATCGCGGTGCTGCCGGCCGCGTTCGTGGTGTCGGCGGCCTACACGGGCTATGCGGCCTACGCGCTCGTCGCGCGCTTCGCAGCGCCGAAGGACGACGCCCTGCCGACATGGGTCGGGCGGGCGGCGATCGCGCTGCCGGTGCTCGAGGCTGTCGCGCTCGCGGCGCTCGTCGCGGTGGTGTCGGGCACGCAGGGCAGCGGCGCCGAGGCGGCGGCCGCGTCGGTGGCGAACCTGCTCGGCGGCTCGTGCGCGCTCGTGTTCTGGGGCGGCACGGTGGCCGTCGGCATCGTCGCGCCGCTCGCGCTGGCGATCGTGCGCTCCCGTCGGGGCGTTGAGGCCCTCGCTTGGATGGGCGTCGCCGAATGGGCGTGCATCCTCGTCGGCGGGTTCGCGTTCCGCTACGCGGTCGTGGTGGCCGCCGTCCCGATATTCGGCTAGGGAAACGGAGGAGCCGCCATGTGCGATACGGCATCCCCTTGCTCGGAGGACAAGCTGCGCGGGTTCGCCGTCGTGGCCGAGGCGTGTGCCCGGGCCCTGGTGAGCGAGCCGTCCTCCGAGGTGGTGCGCGACGTTCGCCGCGTGGCGCAGGCGCTGGGCATGACGCGGTTCGACTGCGTGGAGCCCGGCGCCGCCCTTCGGCAACGCTACTACGACCGGTTCTTCGTATCGGGAGGCCCCTTGTTCGCGCCCCTCGTGGAAAGCTGCGTGCGCGGGGCGTGGGAGCAGGACGGCCGCCGCTCGTTCGGCACCGCGAGCGGCCCGGCGGCCGACCACGCGCTGCGGTGCTACCGGGCGGTCGGGTTCGATTACCGAGCGCTCGAGGGCTTCGCGCCCGCCGTGGCGCAGCTGCGGCCCGACTCGATGGCGTGCGAGTTGGCGTTCATGGCCTCGCTCGCGCGGCGCGCCTGCGAGGGCGGCGACGATGCTGCGGCTGCACGCGGCGTCGAGCTGCTGCGCCGGTTCTCGCGCGAGCACGCCGCAGGCTGGTTCGGGGCGGCCGCCGAGGCCCTGCGCCGCGCCGACGACGATTTCTACGCCGGCGTGTGCGCCCTCGCCGCCGAGGCGGCGGACGTGCTGGCCGCCTGAGCCCGGCCGCAACGCGGGACCCGCGCACGCGCGGGTCCCGCTTCGTCGTCTCGTCCTGAATCCCGAAGACGGCGCGCCTTCCCTTACCGGTCCAAGTACTCCTTTACCGCGCCGTAGTCGGGAAGCATGAGGGACGCGTCGACGATGTTGCAGTCGACGTCTCCGGTCGGGCAGCCGAACGCTTCCTCGAACGATGCCTCCCCCATAAGGTCGGCGTAGCGGGCGACGAGGGCACGCACGCCTTCGTTCATCTGATCGGCGTACTCCTCGTTCGCGATCTGCCCACGGACGAGGAGGTTGTCCAGCTCGTGCTTGAGCGCCATGGCCTCGAGGTCGGCGTCGAGCAGCGGCTGGACGCTGTCGAGTCCGGACACAGCGCTTCCCAGCAGCTCGCGCCGCTCGTCGGCGTCAGGGCCGTTCTCGAGCGCCTCCTTCATGACGGCGCGCCTGCGCTCTTCGATGGCCGTCAGCGCGTCATCGAGCGCCGAGACGTCGATGTCGGAGCCTGCGGGCTCGACGTCGCCCGTCGCATCGCCGTAAAACGACCGGAGCGCCCGCACGTAGTCGACGATGGCCCCCTCGTGTCCCCAAATGCCCCGGTTCCCGTAAATTAGCTTCGAGGCGTTGAGCGAAGGCGGCCAGTTGATGAGCGCGTTCAGCGGGTCGTGCACGCGGGTCGCGCACGTTACCGTGTTGCACATCTGGTGGCACACGCCGTCGAGGGCGTAGACGAGGCCCGCGCAGTCGCCGCGTCCCGTGGGGCTGCCGCTCTTGTTGTCATAGTCGTTTTTCTGCCAGTCGAGAGGGTTGCCCCACTGCGCCAGGTGCATCGCGATCTGCGGGTGGCAGGAATGCTCCTTGTACGAGGTGATCGCCCCGCCGCGGGTGTACCACATGCTGCGCTTCTCGTAGTACTCGGCCGGGTAGTAGCGCTCCTCGTCCCAGACGCCTCCGTAGCATTGGAACCGGTACTCGCTCCCGTTGCACTCCATGATGGCGAAGGCATGCTCTGCGGTATGGCTGTTGATAGGGTAGTGTCCGACGTGCATTGTGGCCATGGTTCCTCCTATCGCAGGATGGCACCGCTCTGCGGCGGTCTGCCTCAAGTATACGTTGAGCCATCATGAATTACCATCGGGGCTCGACGGCCCCTCCAAACGATCTGATCGATGATTCAATACTGCATAAAAATTATAAATAGCAAATAAAAATTGCATTTTAAAGAAAGAAAACTCGCAATAGGCGTATACTACCGAACAACCTTTAAGGCGGTACGGAGAGACCGACAAGGCACGCAGCGCACCTTTCCGCATTTTCCAGCACTCCGTCGAGGGACGGGGTGCTTTTTTATACGCGCGCGCTGCACACACGGAAGGATGGAAGCTTGAGCGAGATATCGAAGCGGCTGATGAAGGGAACGTCGAAGCCCGCCGGGGCACCGGCGGCCCTCGTGCTCGAGGACGGTGCCGTGTTCCGCGGCACGTCGTGCGCGGCGGCGGGGGAGGTGTTCGGAGAGATATGCTTCAACACGTCGCTCGAGGGCTACCTCGAGGTGATCTCCGACCCGTCGTACGCGGGCCAGATCGTCACGATGACCTACCCTCAGATCGGCAACTACGGCGTGAACGGGGACGACGCGCAGTCCGACGAGCCCGCCTTGCGCGGGCTCGTCGTGCGCGATATGTGCACGACGCCGTCGAACTGGCGCAGCGCGCAGAGCCTGCCCGACTACCTGCGCGCGCACGGCGTGGTGGCCGTCGAGGGCGTTGACACCCGCGCGCTCGTGCGCCACGTGCGCGACCGCGGCGCGCAGCGCGCCGTGCTGTCCACCGTCGACGTCGACGAGGCCAGCCTCCTCGCCAAGGTGCGCGGGAGCGCGTCCATCGTCGGGCAGAACCTCGCGGCCGCGGTGTCGTGCCCGCGTCCGTACCGCTTCGCGGCCGACCGGCTGCCGGCCTCCCAGGCGTTCGCGCTCGCCGCGCCGCCCGAGCCGCGGTTCAAGGTTGCGGCCTACGACTGCGGCGCGAAGCGCTCCATCCTCGAGAACCTCGTGCGCGCCGGCTGCGACGTGACCTGCGTGCCGTGGGACGCCCCGGCCGCCGACGTGCTGGCGATGCGTCCCGACGGCGTGTTCCTGTCGAACGGCCCGGGCGACCCCGAAGCTGTCGAGGGCACGTTCGCCCAGGTGGAGCAGCTTTTGGGCAAGGTGCCCGTGTTCGGCATCTGCCTGGGGCACCAGATGATCGCCAAGGCGGCGGGCGCGGACATCGAGAAGCTCAAGTTCGGCCACCGCGGCGGCAACCACCCCGTCATGAACCTGCGCACGCGCCGCGTGGAGATCACCGCGCAGAACCACGGCTTCGGCCTCGTGTTCCCCAGCCTCGGCGCGCTCGTGCCGGAGCTGTCGGACGGCGTCGCCGCGCACGAGGACGACCTGCGCTGCTGGGCGCGCCGCGGCGTCGCCCCCGTCGTCGAGAACGCGCGCTTCGGGCGCATCCAGCTCACGCACGTGAACCTCAACGACGGCACGGCCGAGGGCGTCGCGTTCCTCGACGTCCCCGCGTTCTCCGTGCAGTACCATCCCGAGGCCTCGCCGGGCCCCACCGACGCCCACTATCTGTTCACGGCGTTCGCCCGGTTGATGGAGGGCCGCGCCGACTACCTCGACATCGACATCGCCGAGGACCGCCTGGCCGGCTGGTCGTTTGCGGGAACAGGGAAGCAGGGTTTTCGTGACGGATCTCAGCGCCTTGAAGGTTCTGCGGCCGACGAGCTAAGCGGCCTTGAGGCCGTGTGCGAACGGCGGCAGGTTCTGAATGGCGCTGAGCCCGCCACGGGAAGCCTTCAATCAGGAGAGGAAGACTAATGCCTAAGCGCACCGACATCGACACCATCCTCGTCATCGGCAGCGGCCCCATCGTCATCGGGCAGGCGTGCGAGTTCGACTACTCGGGCGCGCAGGCGTGCAAGGTGCTCAAGACGTGCGGCTACCGCGTGGTGCTCGTGAACAGCAACCCCGCCACCATCATGACCGACCCGGGGCTGGCCGACCGCACCTACGTCGAGCCCATCACCGTCGAGTTCGTCGAGCAGGTCATCGCGAAGGAGCGCCCCGACGCGCTGCTGCCCACGCTGGGCGGCCAGACCGGCCTCAACACGGCCGTCGAGCTCGCGCGCGCCGGCATCCTGGACAGGTACGGCGTGGAGATGATCGGCTGCGACCTCGAGGCCATCGAGCGCGGCGAGGACCGGAAGCTCTTCAACGACTGCATGGAGAGCTTGGGCATCGAGACGGCTCGAAGCGGCTACGCCTACTCGCTGGCCGATGCCGAGGCCATCGTGGCCGAGCTCGGCTACCCCGTGGTGCTGCGCCCCTCGTTCACGCTGGGCGGCGCGGGCGGCGGCATCGCGCACGATGCGCGCGAGCTCATGGAGATCGTGGGCCAGGGCTTGGAGCTGTCGCCGGCCGGCGAGGTGCTCGTCGAGGAGAGCATCGAGGGCTGGAAGGAGTACGAGATGGAGGTCATGCGCGACCGCGCCGGCAACGGCATCATCGTGTGCTCCATCGAGAACTTCGATGCCATGGGCGTGCATACGGGCGACTCCATCACGGTGGCGCCCGCGCAGACGCTCTCCGACGTGGAGTACCAGCGCATGCGCGCGGCGTCGCTCGCCATCCTGGAGAAGATCGGCGTGGAGACGGGCGGCTCCAACGTGCAGTTCGCCGTCAACCCCGACGACGGGCGCATGATCGTGATCGAGATGAACCCCCGCGTGTCGCGCTCATCGGCGCTCGCGTCGAAGGCCACCGGGTTCCCCATCGCGAAGGCGGCGGCGAAGCTGGCCGTGGGCTACACGCTCGACGAGATCGTGAACGACATCACGAAGGCCACGCCCGCCTGCTTCGAGCCGTCCATCGACTACTGCGTGGTGAAGGTGCCGCGCTTCGCGTTCGAGAAGTTCCAGGGCACCGACGACACGCTGTCCACGCGCATGAAGGCCGTGGGCGAGGTCATGGCCATCGGCCGAACGTTCGAGGAGGCGCTCGGCAAGGCAATGCGCTCGCTCGAGAACGGCCGCGCGGGCCTGGGCGGCGACGGCAAGGGGCTCGAAGCCGCCGCGAGCGACGAGGAGCTCGAGGACCTCGTGGCGCGTCCCACGGCCGAACGCGTCTTCTACCTCGCCGAGGCGCTGCGCCGCGGCTGGACGGTGAAGCGCGCGAGCGCGGTCAGCCGCGTGGACCCCTTCTTCGTCGCGCGCATGGCCGACATCGTCGCCGTGCAGGAGAACCTGCGCGGCATGGCGCTCGACGAGCTCGACGCCGACGCGTTCCGCCTGCTCAAGCGCATGGGCCTATCAGACGCGCAGATCGCCCACCTCACGGGATCCGACGAGCTCACCGTGCGCACGTGCCGCAAGCTGCTCCACGTGGTGCCGGCGTTCAAGACCGTGGACACCTGCGCAGCCGAGTTCCCCAGCGCGACGGCCTACCACTACAAGACCTACGACGCGGACGAGACGGAGGTCGCGCCGAAGACGCGGCGGCGCGCCATGATCCTGGGTGCTGGGCCGAACCGCATCGGCCAGGGCATCGAGTTCGACTACTGCTGCGTGCACGCGAGCTACGCGCTCGCCGAGGCGGGTTTCGAGACCATCATGGTGAACTGCAACCCCGAGACGGTGTCCACCGACTACGACACGTCCGACAAGCTGTACTTCGAGCCGCTCACGTTCGAGGACGTCATGGACGTCGTGGACGTCGAGCAGCCCGACGGCGTGGTCGTCACCCTCGGCGGGCAGACGCCGCTCAAGCTGGCAAACGCCCTGGCGGAGGCCGGCGTGCCCATCATGGGAACCTCGCCCGAGGCCATCGACCTGGCCGAGGATCGCGATCGCTTCGCCGCCATCCTCGACGAGCTGGGCGTAACCTACCCCGCCGCCGGCATGGCCTCCACGTACCAAGAGGCGTGCGTCGTGGCCGATCGGATCGGCTTCCCGCTGCTCGTGCGCCCCAGCTACGTGCTGGGCGGGCGCGGCATGGGCATCGTCTACGACGGCGCCCAGCTGGAGAAGCACCTGGCGGAGGCCGCGAAGATCTCGCCCGACCACCCGGTGTACCTCGACCGCTTCCTCGAAGGCGCGGTGGAGGTGGACCTCGATGCGCTGTGCGATGGCGAGCAAGTATATGTGGGCGGCGTGCTCGAGCACATCGAGATGGCCGGCATCCACTCGGGCGACTCGGCCTGCTGCACGCCGCCGTTCGCGCTGTCCGAGGCCGTGCAGGACCGTCTGCGCGCCATCGCGCGCCGCTTGGCGCTGCGCCTGGGCGTGGTGGGGCTCATCAACATCCAGTTCGCCATCAAAGACCAGGTCGTCTACATCATCGAGGCGAACCCGCGCGCCAGCCGCACGGTGCCTTTCGCCTCGAAGGCCACGGGCGTTCCGCTGGCGAAGGCGGCCGCGCGTATCATGGCGGGGGAGAAGCTGGCCGACTTGGGCCTGCCCGCAGACGACCGTCGGCTCGAGCACTTCAGCGTGAAGGAGGCCGTCATGCCCTTCGGCCGCTTCCCCGGCGCCGACACGGTGCTCGGCCCCGAGATGAAGTCGACCGGCGAGGTCATGGGCATCGCCCGCAACTTCCCGGCGGCGTTCGCGAAGACCCAGCTGGCCATCAGCTACGCGCTGCCCGAGGGCGGCACGGTGTTCATCAGCGTGTGCGACCGCGACAAGCGCGCCATCGTGCCCATCGCCCGCGACATCGCGCGTTTGGGCTTCCGCATCGTGGCAACGGGCGGCACGGCACGTGCGCTGCGGGCGGCTGGCGTCGAGTGCGAGCAGGTCAAGAAGATCCACGAGGGCGAGGACAACGTGCGCGACATGATCGCCGCGGGTGACGTCTCGCTCATGATCAACACGCCGTTCGGCCACGCCACGCGCTCCGACGGATACGAGCTGCGCCTCGAGGCCGTGAAGCACGGGGTGACCCACGTCACGAACCTCGCCGGCGCCCAGGCCATGGTGGCCGGCATGGAGATGGCCCGCCTCGGCGGCCTCACGGCCGTGGCTCTCCAGGACCTCCCGCAGTGGGAGCCCGTGGGGTAGAGGGGCGTTGGGTGTTGCGCTGCGATCGACCTTCGTGCGGCACCTCGTTCTCTTGCGGGGGCGAGGTGCCGTTTTTGGCAACGGTTCGGTGGATAAGGTAGAATGAGCCTATACTGCTCGTCAAGGAGGTGCGCTCGTGTCCGATACCGATATTCTCAGCCTCGATGGTCTTTCGGGCATCGTGCGGCCCATCATCGACAGGCACCGTGTAGATAAAGCCGTGGTGTTCGGGTCGTACGCTCGAGGTACGGCGACCCCCGAGTCCGACATCGATATGGTCGTCTACGGCGGTGACGGTTTTCAGGCGAGATCGGTGTTTGCGATCGCCGAGGAGCTTCACGAGGCGTCCGGCAAGCGCGTAGACGTGTACGAACGTCGTGAGATACAAGAGGGCAGTCCTTTGCTGCAGGCGATCGAAGAAGAGGGGGTTGCCCTGTGATCGCGGAGGCGACCGAAGGAAGCTCGCGCGAATTCTCGAAGTGGCTGCGCAGATCGACGATTGCGTTCGTCGCAACGAGATCACCGAGGATCGCGTGCTCGAAGACCGCGACACGCAGTGGATGCTTTCGATGCCGTTGGCCGAGATCGGCGAACAGACACACGCGCTCTCGCGGGAATTCAAAGACGCCCACCCTGATGGCGAGTGGAGCTACGTGAGCGGCATGCGCCATCGCCT
Source organism: Eggerthella timonensis (assembly GCF_900184265.1). NCBI lineage: Bacteria > Bacillati > Actinomycetota > Coriobacteriia > Eggerthellales > Eggerthellaceae > Eggerthella > Eggerthella timonensis. The sequence continues at coordinate 2,580,419 of NZ_FXXA01000002.1, read as the reverse complement.
TGTGCATAACTACGAGGGCGTCAGCTTCGAATACATTGCGGAAGCGATTTTTCGAGATTTGGGCGTGTTTGCCGATCGTATCCGAGCTATCCTGGAAGCCGAGTCCGCGTGATGCGTTTCTACGACGCGCCATCCGCTTCGGCGGCACGGCTCTGAGCCCATGGCCCGCGCCGCCGTGCATTCCCGGGGATGCGCTCGGCGCGCACGCGCGCTTTCTCGCGCTCGTCGAAGTCCAAGGCGGCGTAGCGCGCGTAGCCGTCGAACCGGTACGCGTCCGCCGCGAAGACGTACGCGGACGGGCCGCCCGGCAGCTCCAGGTGAGCAGCGGGCGCTTTCATTCCCGTCACCTCTCCCTGTGTCGATCCTGCGCGGATGCTATGATTGTCGCCGGCTGGGGGCAGTCGCGGAAAGCACGTACAATTCCGTGCCCTGGAAGCGAGCATCGAAAGGGGAGACCGTGGAAACGGAAGCAGGCCGAGCCCTTGAGCCCTCTCTGGAGGCGCTCGTCTCGTGGGCCGGGAATCGCATGCGGGAAGACGTCGAGGTGCGCAGGCTCGCACCTCACGACGACAGGGCGGCGGTGGCGCAGGTGTACGTGAGCACGTGGCGGGAGGCGTATGCGGGCATCGTAGAGCAGGAGTACCTCGATGCGCTGTCGCCGAGCGCATGGGCCGCGTCGCTCGAGGACCACGCGGATTGCACCTGGGTGGCGTGTGCGGGCGGCGAGGTGGCGGGCGTGTGCACGTACGGGCCGTCGCGCGATGGGGCGCTTGCGGGATGGGGCGAGATCGTGTCGCTGTACGTGCTGCCCGAACGCGGAGGATGCGGCCTCGGGTCGCGTTTGCTGGACGCCGCGCTCGATGCGCTGGCGGCCGAGGGATTCGAGCGCGCTTACCTCTGGGTGCTCGAGGAGAACCGCGGCGCCCGTGCCTTCTACGAGCGCCGCGGGTTCGCGCCGAACGGCGATGTCGCCGAGGTCGAGGTAGGCGGAAGCGCCGTGTGCGAGGTCAGGTACGTGCGCGACCTCACTCGTCGATCATGAGCTGCCAGGGCACGCCGAAGCGGTCGGTCACCATGCCGTACAACGGGCTCCAGAACGTCGTCTGCAGTTCCATGTCCACCGTTCCGCCCGCTTTGAGCCGGTCGAAGGCGCGGCTCACGTCGGCGTCCTTCTTCAGGCTCACCACGGGGCTGATGTTGTTTCCCTGCGTGAACGGCATGCCGCTCGGCACGTCGCTGAACATGACGTTCGTGCCGCCGATCATCATGCTGCAGTACATGATCTTGTCGCGATCATCCTCGGAGACGACATAGGTTGGGTCGGGCGGCATCTCGCTGAACGTCATGAGCCCTTGCACTTCCGAATCGAACACGTGCGCGTAGAAGTCGACGGCCTGGCGGCAGTTCCCGTCGAAGTTGATGAACAATGAGAATCCCATGATGAAAGCTCCTTTCAAGCGGTTGCGACGCCCTCCATGCTCGCGGGCGCGCGCCGCGGCGCAGCGGAGTTTTCAGGGTTGTGGCAGGATCGTCACCGAACGAACGCCGCGAGGCCGCATTCGAAAGGGTGGTCGGGGAAGCGCACCTCGCTGCCGGGCTTGAAGCGCAGCATCTTGAGCGCGATGACCAAGCCGCCCCCTCCTCGAGGATCATGAGCAGCCCGACGGCCAGCACTGCCGCGGATCCGCTCGCGTACGCCGCGATCACGAGGAGCGGGCCCAGCACCACGGTGGGAGCGAGCGCGTCCACGACGTAGGCGCGCTTCGACAGGGGCTCGTCGCACGTGCAGTACGGCGTCAGGTACTGCCAGATCACGCCGAACGAGACCGATTTCCATCCGCCCTTCGCGCATGCGCTCCACGCGATGCCGTGGATGAGCTCGTGGAGCACGACGAGCGCGAAGAACGCGGCCAGCACGAGCAGCGTGCCGACGAGGTCGAACGAGAAGCTGAGGGTCGGATGCAGCAGGAAGAACCCCGCGCCCAGCACGACGGCGAGGGGGAGCCCCAGCACGAGGGCCTGGACGTTGGCCGACACCACGCTGAGGGTCAGCGGCTGCGTGCGGAACCCTTGCGCCTCGAAATCGGCCTTCGCCCGCTCGAACGCTTCCTTGCGGGCCAGCTCGGCTTTCGTCAGCTTGCGCTCCTGGTCGGCCATGCCGCCTCCTTACGCCTTCGGGGGTTTCGGGGACTTGGGGGACTTCGGCGGCTTGGCCGATCCGCGCTTGACGGAAAGATCGAGCCCGGCGAGGGCGTCGTAGGCGGCTTGCGCCGCAGCCTGTGCCCGGACGGCGTCGAGGCCGCGCTCGTCGACGACGGCGCGCACGGCGGCAGCGTAGTCGCGTCGGCAGCGCTCGTTGAGCTCGGTCCAGTTCACCTGCGCGAACCCGTCGGCCACGGCGCGGTCGAGCGGCAGGCGGCCTTGCTCCATGAGCACGGCGATGACGGGGTAGCCCGCATAGCCCTGCCAGTACGTGGCGTTGTCGTTCGAGGAGTACGTCGAGCCGTCCTCGCTCCAGGCGACCGTGTAGGTCTTCGCGCCGTTCGACGAGGCGACGGTCGCCTGCCGCTCGTCGGGGCGCAGCGTCACGCGGCCGTCGGCGACGGCGCTCAGGGCCTCGTACACTTTCTCGATAGGCGGCAGCTTCTCCACGGAACTCCTTCGGTCGCGGTGCGTCATGCTCTCAGGGGCAGCATGATACCAGATGATAGAATGGCACGACGAACGTCGATGCAACCGCCGAAGAAGGAGCGCCCGTGACGCTGTACGAGGACCTGCACGAGCTGATGAGAACGCCCGAGCTGTACGAACGTACCGGCGCGGCGTTCTGGGACGACGAGCATATCTCGCGCGGCATGCTGGCGGCGCATCTCGATTCCGCGTTCGAGGGTGCCAGCCGCAGCTTCGCGTTCATGGACCGCTCCGTCGACTGGATACGCGCCACGGCGCCTCCGGCGACGCATCCGCGCTTGCTCGACCTGGGCTGCGGGCCCGGGCTGTACGCCGAGCGCTTCGCGCGCGCGGGCTACGCGGTGACGGGCGTCGACCTCTCGCCGCGCTCGCTCGGCCATGCGCGGGGCTCCGCGGACGAGCAGGGCCTCGCCATCGACTACCGATGCCGGAATTACCTTGAGCTCGATCTGGACGGGACCTTCGACATCGCCGTCATGATCTACTGCGACTACGGCGCGCTGTCGACCGACGAGCGCCGCGTCGCGCTGCGCCGTGTCCGCGAGCGTTTGCGGCCGGGCGGCGCGCTCGTGCTCGACGTGTTCTCGCAGCGCAAGCTCGAGGTCTTCGAGGAGCGCACGACGTGGGAGGAGCACCCTGCAGGCGGGTTCTGGAACCCGGGCCCGCACCTCGAGGTGCAGCGATGCGTCCGCTTCTCCGACGCCGTGTCGCTCGAGCAGATCGCGGTGATCGCGCCCGAAGGCGCGACGACCTATCATCTGTGGAACACGTACTTCACGCCCGCGACGCTCTCGGCAGAGCTCGAGGCGGCCGGTTTCGAGGTGGCGGAGCTGGTCGGCGACGCGGCGGGCGCGCCCTTCGACGACGCGAGCCCGACGATCTGCGCGGTCGCTCGCAAGTCTGCGACCAGCGAGGATGGGCGATGACACGAAACGTGTCTTGCCGGAGCGCCGCGGCTCCGCCATCTTGGGAGCCTGAAAGGGGGCGCGTCCTGTGGATTTCGGAGAGAAGCTGAAAGCGCTGCGCACCGAGCGCGGCCTGACCCAGGAACAGCTTGCCGCCAAGCTGTACGTGTCGCGCACGGCCGTGTCGAAGTGGGAGACGGGCGGCGGCTCGCCCAACCTCGACTCGCTGCAGGCAGTCGCGCGCCTGTTCGACGTGTCGGTGGACGATCTCCTGTCCACCGACGACCTCATCGTGCTCGCCCGCGACGAGCGCCGCTCGTCGGCGCGCAGCGGCGGCATGCTGTCGTTCGGCCTGCTCGACATGATGGCCGTCGTGTTCGCGTTCCTGCCGCTGTACGGCGTGGACGACGGCTCGTTCGTGCGCATGGCGAACCTGGTCGAGTACGGCGTATCCGTGGATTTCGGCGTGTCGTTCGCCGTCATGGCGGCGGCCATCGTCTCGCTCGTGCTCGTGGGCGCGGTGGAGGTCGCGCTGGCCGTCGCGGGTCCGCGCCGTGCGGCGCGCGTCGTCGGCCTCGTCGGGTTCACGGTGCAAGCGGTCGCCGTCGATCTGTTCGTTTCCACCATGCAGCCCTACGCAACCACGCTCGCGTTCGCGCTGTTTCTGGCGAAGGCCGTCGTCGGCTACCGTATCCTGCGCTCGTAATCCCTGGTCGTCGGCGGAGGCACGCACCGTGTCGCCCGCGCGACGCATCGTGGCTTGCCGCCGGGCGGCGCGCATCGTTTCATGGAGGCTCGGCGGGGCCCGCAAGGACCCCGCGACATCCGTGAGACGAAAGGACGGCTCGATGGAAACGACCCTGATGGCCGCGTGGCTGAACGATGCGTTCGCCGCGTTCGATACGACGATCTTGGGGGCGCTGCACGCGCTCGCAGAATGCGGGGGCTTCGCGCTCACGCCGCTGTTCGAGGCGGTGAGCTTCGTGGGCGAGAAGGGCGCGTGCTTCTTCGCGCTGGCCCTCGTGCTCATGGCGTTCAAGCGCACGCGACGTGCAGGGGCGGTCATGTTCGTCGCCATCTGCCTGGGTGCGCTCGCCACCAACATCGTGCTCAAGGACCTCGTTGCGCGGCCGCGGCCGTTCGAGTCGTCCACGCTCTTTCTCGACTGGTGGCGCTTCGCCGGCGCCGCGCCCGAGGACGGGTTCTCGTTCCCCTCCGGGCACATGACCGCGGCCTCGGCGGCGATGGTGGCGCTCATGCTGGCATGCCGAACCTGGAAGACGGTGCTGGGCGGCTCGCTCGTCATGCTGGTCATGGGCGCGGCGCGCTGCTACCTCGTGGCGCACTATCCCTCCGACGTGCTGGCCGGCTTCCTCGTGGGCGCGCTCGCGGCCGTCGCGGCGTGGCTGCTCGTATCGCTTGCGTTCCGCTGGTGCGAGGAGCGTCGAGCCGCGCGTCCTCGCCACGCCTGCGCTCCCGTGCGCCGCCGGCGGTAGCCTCGCCGTTCGCGCCTTCCGCCGCGCCAGCGGGCGCATCCGCGCCCCTGGCGTGCACATTCCTTGCATTTTGGCTTGTCAGCCGTGCGTCCCGCGCGCAGATGATACAATCGACGGCCGAGAGACGAAAACGCGCGGCGCCGCTCGCGAGGGCGGCGGCGAGGAGTGAAAGGCAGGAACGTGGCACTCGTCAACGAACGGGCGCGCATGCGGGATAACGCGTGCGTGGGCCCGAACCTCTACCTCATGACGCTCGAGGCGCCCGCCATCGCGGCGTCCATCGAGCCGGGGCAGTTCGTGCACATGAAGGTGCCGGGCATGGAGGCGCACATCCTGCGCCGCCCGTTCTCGGTGTACGCGCGCGACGCCCGCGCGGGAACGCTCGAGATCCTCTACCAGGCGGTCGGTTTCGGAAGCGCGCACATGACGGCGCTGGCTGCCGACGGGCCGCTGGCCGGCGACGTCGAGCTCGTCGGGCCAGTGGGCCGCACGTGGCAGCCGGCGCCCGACGCGCGCCGCGCGCTCCTTGTGGGCGGCGGCGTGGGCGCGGCGCCGCTGTTCATGCTGGCCGAATCGCTCGTGGGGGCCGGCGTGCGCACGGACGTCGTGCTGGGCGCGCAGACCGAGGGCGCCCTCACGTGCCGCGCGCGCTACGAGGCCCTGCTCGAGTCTCCGCCGCGCTGCGCCACCGACGACGGCAGCTTCGGCCGCGAGGGCTTCTGCACCTCGCTCGTCGCCGAGGCGCTCGCCGAGGCGGATGCGGCGGGCGAGCCGTACGACTACCTGGCCGTATGCGGCCCGGAGCCCCTCATGAAGATCGTCGCCGGCATGGCGGCCGAGGCGGGCGTGCCCTGCGAGGTGTCCCTCGAGAAGCGCATGGCATGCGGCGTCGGAGCCTGCCTGTCATGCGTGGTGGACACGGTGGACGGCAAGCAGCGGGCGTGCGTCGACGGCCCCGTGTTCGATGCGCGGAAGGTGGTGTGGTAGATGGCCGGGATCGAGAACGCGCTGCCGCTCACGACGGCGCCCACCAGCGTCAAGATGGCCGTGAATCTGGGCGGCCTCAAGATGAAGAACCCCGTGACCGTGGCGTCGGGCACGTTCGCCGCCGGGCGCGAGTACGGCGACTTCGTGGACGTGGCCAGTCTGGGCGCCGTCACGACGAAGGGCGTGTCGCTCGCCGGCTGGGAGGGCAACGCCAGCCCCCGCATCGCCGAGACGCCCTCGGGCATGCTCAACTCCATCGGGCTGCAGAACCCCGGCGTCGCGCACCTGAAGGAATGCGACCTGCCGTGGCTCGAGGAGCGCGACGCGACGGTCATCGTGAACGTGTCGGGCCACAGCTTCGACGAGTACGTGCAGGTGATCGAGGCGCTCGAGGACGCGCCGGTGGACGCCTACGAGGTGAACATCTCGTGCCCGAACGTGGATGCGGGCGGCATGACCATCGGCACGTGCGCGGACAGCGTGGAGGCCGTGGTGGCGCGCTGCCGCGCCGCCACGAAGCGGCCGCTCATCGTGAAGCTCACCCCCAACGTCACCGACGTCGCCGAGATCGCGCGCGCCGCAGTCGCCGCCGGCGCCGACGCGCTGTCGCTCATCAACACGCTTCTGGGCATGGCCATCGACGCCGAGCGCCGCCGCCCGCAGCTCGCGCGCGGCGTGGGCGGGCTGTCGGGCCCCGCCGTCAAACCCGTGGCGCTGCGCATGGTGTGGGAGGTCCATCAGGCTGTCGACGTGCCCATCTTGGGCATGGGCGGCATCTCGTGCGCAACCGACGCGGTGGAGTTCATGCTGGCCGGAGCCACGGCGGTGGCCGTCGGCACCGCGAATTTCGTGAATCCGCACGCCACGGTTGAAATCATCGACGGAATAGCGCAGTATTGCGAAAGGCACGGCATCGACGACGTGCGGCAACTGATAGGAGCTTTGGAATGGTGAGTTCGTTCGAAGGGGTGCCCGCGCGCGACCGCGTGATCGTGGCGCTCGACTGCGGCATCGAGGAGGCCTTCGACCTCGCGGACCAGCTGCAAGGCAAGGCGACGTGGATGAAGGTGGGCATGACGCTGTTCTACGCGAACGGCCCGGCCATCGTGTACGCGCTCAAGGAACGCGGCTTCAAGGTGTTCCTCGACCTTAAGTTCCACGACATCCCGCACCAGGTGGAGGGCGCCGCGTACGCCGCCGCCGGCAGCGGGGCCGACATGCTGACCATGCACACGGTGGGCGGCGTCGACATGATGGCGGCGGCCCAGAAGGGCGCGGAGCGCGCGGCGGCCGAGTACGGCCACGACGTGCCGGCAACTCTCGGCATCACGGTGCTCACCAGCATGAACGACGCAGCGTTGGCCGAGACGGGCGTGAGCCGCGCCATGGCCGACCAGGTGGTCGTGCTGGCCGAGCAGGCGAAGCGCGCGGGCATCTCGGGCGTGGTCGCCTCGCCGCAGGAGGCCGCGCGCCTGCGCGACATCCTGGGGCCCGACGCCTACATCGTCACGCCGGGCGTGCGCCCTGCGGGCAGCGATCGCGGCGACCAGAGCCGCGTGGCCACGCCAGCGCAGGCGTTCGAGAACGGCGCGTCGCACATCGTCATCGGCCGGCCCATCACGCAGGCGCCCGATCCGGCGGCGGCGTTCGCGGCCATCGTGGCGGAGTTGTAGGCGTTTCGGCGCACTGCGCGTCCGGTCAGGTAAAATGACGGTTAGGCGACGGACTATCGACAAAGGGCGCTTCAGCTTCTAGAATGTGTGACCGCGCGCTGAAATTTTTGGGATTTGTGGTAAAAGACAAGGTGAAGTGGGCGAATGCGTGATAGTATCACGGAATCGCTTTTGGAACAGAAGGAGAGAACACGATGGCTATTCCTCAACTCAGCCCTGAAGAGCGTCAGGCGGCTTTGGAAAAGGCGAAGGCGGCCCGCATCAAGCGCGCCGAGGTTCGCGACGATCTGAAGTCCGGCAAGCTCACGCTCGAGAAGGTTCTTGGAATGAAGAACGACCCGGTTGTGGGCCGCATGAAGGTTTCCACCCTCATCGAGACGCTTCCCGGCTACGGCAAGGCCAAGGCTGAGAAGATCATGAAGGAGCTCCAGATCGCCGAGAGCCGCCGCCTGCGCGGTTTGGGCGAGCGCCAGCAGACCGCCCTGCTGGAGCGCTTGGGCTAATCGCTCCATGCGCCACGGCAATCTGTTCGTCATCTCAGGGCCATCGGGTGCCGGCAAGGGCACGCTGGTGGCCCGACTTGTGCAGGAGGTCCCCGATGCATGGGTGTCTATGTCGGTGACCACCCGCAAGCCGCGCGAGGGCGAGGTGGACGGCGTCCACTACCGCTTCGCGTCTCCCGAGGAATTCCAGCAGCTCGTCGCGAGCGACGGCCTGCTGGAGTGGGCGACGTACGGGGGGAACCGTTACGGCACGCCCCGCGCCACCGTCGAGGAGCACATCGCGCGCGGCGATCAGGTCATCCTGGAGATCGACGTGCAGGGAGGGTTCCAGGTGCGCGACAAGTTTCCGGCGGCGCACCTCGTGTTCATCGAACCGCCTTCGCTCGACGTGCTCGAAGCGCGTCTGCGCGGACGCGGGACCGAGAGCGACGAGGCCGTCGCGACTCGCATGGAAACGGCGCGGGTGGAGCTTTCCCGCAAAATGGAGTATGATATACGGCTGGTAAACGACGATTTGGACGAAGCCGTCAACGCGTTGGTGGGCTACGTCAACGAGCAAGCCGAGAAAATACGAGGTTAACACGCATATGAGCATTATCGAACCGAAGATCGACGTCCTGCTGAACGAGACCGACAACGACCGCTTCCTGCTGTGCGCTCTCGCTTCGAAGCGCGCGCACGACATCAACGACATGATGCGCGGCCAGCGCGATCGCGCCATCCAGCTGCAGACGGCGGTCGAGATCGCCCGCGCCGCCGACAAGAAGCCGCTGTCGCTCGCCTTCAACGAGGTCGCTCGCGGCGAGGTGTCGTACGATCCGAATTCCATCGACGTCAACTACCACTAGGCCGTATCTCGCCGATCGGCCGGAATCGCGTCATTCAGCCGCGCTGGGAACCCCGGCGCGGCTTTGCTGTGTCCGCACCCTGAAAGACAAGGTCGTCCATGACTGAATTCCAACGCATCTGCCTGGTCCACTACCACGAGATCGGGCTCAAGGGCCACAACCGCTCCGCGTTCGAGATGAGGCTGCTCAAGAACCTCGAGGCGCTGCTGGGCCGGTTCCCCGTGGTCACGATCCACCGCATCGCGGGCCGTCTGTGCGTGTTCTTGCGCGAGGGCACCGATTGGGAGACGGCGAAGGAGGCGGCCGACGTCATCGGCAAGGTCCCGGGCGTGGCGCGCGTGTCGTGCGGGTTCAAGTGCGAGCGCGACCTCGACGCCATGACGGAGGCGGCGCTCGCCGCCATGGGCGAGGCAGGCCCGTTCGACACGTTCAAGGTGGCGGCGCGGCGCAACCACACCGATTTCGCCACGGGTTCGATGGACATGAACCAGATCATCGGCTCGGCGCTGTGCGCGGCGTATCCGGACAAGGCCGTGAAAATGAAGAGGCCCGACCTGACCGTGGGCGTCGAGGTGGTGCAGAACGCGGCCTACGTGTACGCGCGCTCGCTGCCGGGCGTGGGCGGCCTGCCGGTGGGCAGCTCGGGGATCGTGATGTGCCTGCTGTCGTCGGGCATCGATTCGCCGGTGGCCACCTGGAAGCTCGCACGGCGCGGCGCGGTGTGCATCGGCGTGCACTTCTCGGGCCGTCCGCAGACCTCCGACGCCAGCGAGTACCTCGTTGACGACATCGCGCAGGTGCTGGAGCGCACGGGTTGCATCGCGCGCGTCTACACGGTGCCGTTCGGCGACTACCAGCGCGAGATCGCGCTGACCGTGCCGCCCGAGCTGCGCGTCATCATGTACCGCCGCCTCATGTTCAAGGTGGCCGAGGAGCTGGGGCGGCGCGAGCGCGCCGGGGCGCTCGTGACGGGCGAGAGCCTGGGGCAGGTGGCCTCGCAGACGCTCGACAACATCCGGTGCACCGACGCGGCGGTGGACATGCCCGTCTTCCGGCCGCTCATCGGCACCGACAAGCTGGAGATCATCGCGGAGGCCGAGCGCCTGGGCTCCTTCGAGATCTCGTCGCAGGACGCGCCCGACTGCTGCACGCTGTTCATGCCGCGCAGCCCCGAGACGCACGCGAAGCTGCCGGACGTGCTCGAGGCCGAATCTCCGCTGCCCATCGAGCGATGGGTGGTCGAGATCGCCGACGCGGCCGAGGTGCGCGATTACGCGTGCCCTGCCTACAAGCCGAAGAAGAAGCGCGCCTCGTAAGCGTTTCGGACATCATGCATTCGCGAGCGCGGCGCCCCGGGTATTCCTCGGGGCGCCGCCTTTTCGCGTCCCGCTCCGGATGTTTCACGTGAAACACCTGTTCGGGTAATCTCTCAGGCGCATGCGGCCGGATGCAAGAACTCCTTTCGCCGTCGGCCGTTCCCCGCCGTTTGCGTTCGTCCAGCGCTCCGACGGGCACGAGGCACAAGGACGACGCCGCAGCTTCGCGGCCGGGCGGGCACCGGGGAGAGGCGGCGTTTCGCTCCCGGCTTTCATGCGAAGCGGAAGCCCGCTGCGGCGGAATGCCGGAGCGAAGCCCTTGTCGGCCCGGATGTTTCACATGAAACATCCGTTCTGTTTCTGCGGTACGCAGCAGGTGATTCGGCAGGGATGATGCGGGGCTCGCCGCGGCGTCGCATTCGCGGGAGATCCGTCGGCACGGCGCGTGGAAACCGCGTCGGATCGCCATCGACGGCGCATGGAATCGGCGCTGGAAACGCGTGGAAGGCGCGCTGGAAAACGGGGCTCGTTTCGCTGGATCTGCGCCATCGCCGCGTGAGACCGGCTCGCTATCATAAAAGGGCGGGTGCGGAAGGACGAGGCGGCAACGGCGATACGAGGGGGCGGCATGGGATTCGTGGACCAGGCGGAATCGTGGCGGGCGAAGGCGCATTTGAGCGGCGTGCGCTTGCCGGTGCTCGTGGGCGTGACGGCGCTCGCGGCGATCGTGCTCGTCGCGGCGGGCGGTGCGCTCATCAAGGCGGGGACGGCGGACGGGTTCTCGCTCGCACGCGAGGAGGGCGCGCTTTCGACCGAGGACGATGCGGAAGAGGAGGCTCCCGCGCCTGCGCCGACGATCGTCGTGCACGTCGGCGGCGCGGTCGCCGATCCGGGCGTGCGCGAGCTCGACGAGGGGTCGCGCGTGCAGGATGCGATCGACGAGGCGGGCGGGTTCGCCGAGGGCGCGGCGCGCGACGGGCTCAACCTTGCGCGGGTGCTTGTCGACGGCGAGCAGATCGTCGTGCCGACGCAGGAGGAGGCGGGCGCCGCTGCGGCGGGATCGGCTGCGGGCGCGTCAGACGGCGGGGAGGGCGCGTCCTCGGTCGGAGGGAAGGTGAACCTCAACCGGGCCACGGCCTCGGAGCTCGACGCGCTGCCGGGCGTGGGGCCGTCGACGGCGGAGAAGATCGTGGCCGACCGCGAGGCGAACGGCCCCTTCCGCACGGTGGAGGATCTCAAGCGCGTTTCCGGCATCGGGGACAAGAAGTTCGCCGATCTGGCCGATCTCGTATGCGTGGGGTGAGCGGGTGCGCCCTTGCGAGCATCGCCTGCGCGTTGGCGCTGTGGCGGCTGCCGGCGCCGCTCGTCTGGGCGGCGCTTTTGGGCGCGTCGCTCGGCGTCGCCTGCGCGGGCGGATGCGCGGCGATGCAGCACGAGGCGCAGCTGCAGGGCGACGGCGCATCGGGGCGATGGCGCTTCGAAGCGGCGGCGGACGGCTCGGAAGGCCTCTACGGCGCGACGTGCTTCGCGCGCGTCGACCTGCCCGGCATCGGGGCGGCGCTCGTGCGGTTGCGCTTCGATGGGGAGGCGCCGCCCCCGCGCTACGGCGACGTGTTCGAGGCCGACGTCGCGCTCTCCGCGCCTTCGGGGACGTCGGCGGCGTACTGCTGGCGGCAGGGAGCGGTGCTCGAAGGGACCGCGCGCGAGGTGGAGCCCTGCGAGCGCGGCGATGTGCTCGGCATGCTCGCAGGGCTGCGGAACCGGGCTATCGACCTCATCGCCGAAGAGGGGTGCGGCGACGGCGGGGCCGTGCTCGCGGCGCTCGTGTGCGGATGGCGCGGCGGGCTCGAGGAAGGCGACGCGTACGCCGCGTACCAGGCCAGCGGCCTCGCCCATCTCGTGGCGGTGTCGGGCGCCCACCTGTCCATCGTCGCCGGGTGCGCCTCGGCGCTGCTGCGGGCCCTGCGCGTTTCCCGCCGCGCGGGGATCGCGTTGCAGGCCGCGCTTCTGCTGTTCTTCCTCGTGCTGGCGGCCGCCCCGCCCTCGGCCGTGCGCGCCGCCGTCATGGCCTTCGCCGGCATGTTCGCGTTCGCGGCGCGCCGCCGTCCGGCGGCGCTCAGCGCGCTCGCTGTGTGCATGGTCGGCTGCATCGCCTCGGGTCCGACCACGGCGCTGTCGGTCTCGTTCGCCCTGTCGGCGCTCTCGACGCTCGGCATCGTGCTGTTCGCCGGGCTCTGCCAGGGATGGATCGCGCGCTGCCTGCCGCGCGTGCCCCGCCTCGCGCGCGAGGCGCTCGCGCTGACGGCCGCCTCGAGCCTCGCGGCCACGCCGCTCGCCGCGTCGCTGTTCTCGCAGCTGCCCCTCGTGGCGCCGCTCGCCAACGTGGCGGCCGCGCCGCTGTTCCCGCTCGTCTGCGCGGGAGGGCTCGCGGCGGTGCTCGGCGCCGTCGCCCTCCCTCCGGCGGCGCCGGCTCTGATAGGGCTCGCCTCGGCAGGCGCGGGCGCGCTCACCGCCGTCGTGCGGGCGCTTGCGGGAATCCCCTACGCCAGCGTGCCCGCAGCCGTGCCGCCCGTCGCCGCGCTCGCGGCGTCGGCACTCTGCGCGGCGGCGCTCTGGCTCGCCTGGCCGCGCCCGAGCCGCCGCTTCGCGTTCGGCGCGGCGACCGCGCTTGTTTGCGCCCTTATCGCCGCCATCGTCGTCGCGCCGCGCCTCGCGGGCGACGAGATCGTCATGCTCGACGTGGGCCAGGGCGACGCCTTCGTCGTGCGCAGCCGCGGGGCGGCCGTCCTCATCGACACAGGCAACCAGGACCGCAAGCTGCGCGAGGCGCTCGCCCGCCACGGCGTGTACCGCCTCGACGCGGTGGTGATCACCCACGGCGACGACGACCACATGGGCTCGCTCGCCTCGCTCGCGGGCATCGTGGACGTGCGGCGCGTGCTCGTGGCGCAGGATGCGCTCTCGTGCGGCTGCGCGGCATGCGCGGGGCTCGTCGCCGACGCCCGCGCGCTCGCCGGCGACGGGGGAGTGATCGGCCTGCGGCAGGGCGACGTGCTCGAAGCGGGCGCCTTCGCCCTTCGGGTGGTGTGGCCCGAGCGGTTCGTCGACGAGGGCGGCAACGCCGACAGCGTGTGCCTCGTCGCCGACGCCGACCTCGACGGAGACGGCGCGCCCGAGTGGCGCGCGCTGTTCACCGGCGACGCCGAGCGCGACCAGCTGCGCGCGCTCATCGACGCGGGCCTCGTGGGCTCCGTCGACCTCTACAAGGTGGGGCACCACGGGTCCAAGAACGCACTCGACGACGAGGAGGCGGCCGTCCTCGCGCCGCGCATCGCGCTCGTCAGCGTGGGCGCGGGCAACCGCTACGGCCATCCCGCCGACGAGACGCTCGATCGGCTGGGCGCGGCGGGCGCGCGCATCTGCCGCACCGACGAGCAGGGAGATGTTTCATGCAAATTGACCGACGATGGGATCGACGTCCGGACGCTGCGCTAGAATGGGGGCATGGCTACTCAAAAGAAACAAGAAGCACCGCTGCTGCCCGTCTACCTCGTCGTGGGCGAGGACGCGCTCAAGCGCGACACCGTGATGAAGCGTCTGCGCGCTCGGTTGTCGGCGATGGGCGACCTGTCGTTCAACGCCGACGAGTTCACCGGCGAGACCGCGCTCGGCGGCGACATCGTCACGGCCTGCAACACCGTGCCGTTCGCGAGTCCCGTGCGCCTCGTCGAGGTGCGCGCGGCCGACAAGCTGAAGAAGGCCGACGCCGAGCAGCTCGTGAGCTACCTCGCCGCGCCGAACGAGACCACCGTGCTCGCGCTCGTCGCCGAGAAGCTGGCGAAGAACACGCGCTTGTACAAGGCGGTGGCCGCGCACGGCAAGACGGCCGTCATCGACTGCACGCCGCTCAAGCGCTACGAGCTGCCCAAGACGGTGCGCTCGATGGCCGTGGGCCACGGCGTCACGCTCACCGAGGGCGCGGCCATGAAGCTCGTGGACCTCGTGGGCGAGGACACGGTGCACCTCGACAGCGAGATCAAGAAGATCACGCTCGCGCATCGCGGCACCGATGCCGTGAACGAGCACGAGATCGTCGAGATGGTCAGCCGCACGGCCGAGGTGAAGCCCTGGGAGTTCGTCGACGCCTTCGCGGCGCGCGACGTGCGCAAGTGCCTGCTGTATCTGGGCCGCATGGACTCGGTTTCGCCCCATGCGTTGCTCGCCATGTGCACCTCGCGCTTGCGCGAGCTCGTCTGCGCGCGCTCCATGGCCGACCGCGGCAACCCCCGCGGCGTGGCCGCCGCCCTCAAGGCGCCCGATTGGCGCGTGAAGAACCATGTGAACTGGGCGCGCGGCTTCACCGCCGCCGAGCTGCGCCGCGCCATCATCGCATCGCGCGACACGGAGCGGGCCATGAAGAGCGGCGCCGACCCTCGAAGCGCCTTCCTCGACTGGGTGCTGCACGTGACCGCGCGGGGGTAGGGCGGCCGACCCCCTCCGGATCCGTCGTCGGCCGAAACCCACGGAATCGGACCGAGCAGCGTATGGTTCGGCCGGCGACGACCGCGCGTCCAGCGCGTCCCGAAACGCGAGAAGGCCCCGGAAATCCGGGGCCTTCTCGCTCTTGATATGCGGACGGATCGCGGAGCGATCGTCGTATGCATCGTCGTTATTCGGCGGCAGCTTCCTCGGCGCCTTCGGCGGCGGCAGCAGCCTCGGCCTTGGCGGCCTCTTCGGCTTCCTTGGCCTTGCGCTTCTGAGCGGCGGCCTCTTCCTTGAGCTGCTTCTCGCGGCGCTTGGCCTTCTCCTTGGAAACGGCTTCCATCTCGGCGACGCGCGCAGCCTTGCGCTCGGCCTTCTTGGAGCCGGTCTTCTGCTCCTTCTTGGCCGGCGCCACGTACGCGGCGCGGTCGGCGTCGGTGGCAACCGTGTTGGCCAGAGCCATGATGCCGCTCTTGCGGTTCGCGGCCTGGTTCTTGTGGATGACGCCCTTCGAGGCGGCCTTGTCCATGAGGCGGCATGCGGCGCACGCGGCGGCGTAGGCCTCGGCACCGTTGCCGGCGGCGACGGCGTCCTTCACGCGACGGGTCGCGGTCTTGAGCTCGCTCTTGACCGCGCGGTTGCGCATGCGGGACTTCTCGTTGGTGATGATGCGCTTCTTCTGGCTTTTGATGTTCGCCATGGGTGATGTTCCTCCAATATGAAAACCTATCGAATACCGTGCGTCTCCGGCGGCGCAAGCGCGCTGCGGTTTCGAGATGCGGTGGCACGGTGACGACGGCCTCGCATGCGGGCCCCGAGGGGCGCGGCGCGCCCGCGCAGGCGGACGGCCTTCGATGCATGGTGAAACAGGCGGGATTTCTCTGTTTCGCGGACCAATCGGTCACCGACACTACGAATCTTAAAGCGCAGCCACGTCTGCAGATCGGCGATGAAACCATCGCGCGAACGTACGTGCCGGATACACAATGCGATAGAATAGCAAACGTTGACCGCTTTTTCACGCACAAATGGAAAATCGTGCGCGATTCTCCATCAACCTGGGAAAAGGAGCTTGCCATGCCCCATGTCGCCCTCCGCTCGCCGATCCGCGCCCTCGCGCTGCCCCTCGTCGCCGCAACGGCGCTCGCCGGGTGCTCCGACGCGTCGCAGCACCAGGTGATCGACCGGAACGAGGCCTGCGCGACGTGCCATTCCGAGGAGAAGCCCTCCTACGAGCGCGCGGAGGATCCGGCTGGGACCGCGCAGAGCGGGACCCGGGTGCGCGTGAAAGCCTCCGGCGCGAGCGCCGTCGCGGTGGCCGAGCCCCTGTTCACGTCCGAGGACGGCGCGCGCTTCGTGCCCCTCCAGGAGAAGACGGTCTCCCTGAGCGGGGGAGAGGCCGTCGTCGAGCTCGACGACGGCCTGTGGGCGCTCTGCGTGGACGACGGCGACGCGGCCCGGGCGCGGCTCGTGCGGGTCGATTCGGCAAGCGACGCGGAGGCCGTCGTGGAACTGTAGTGCGAAAACCCCCTGCGCCGCACGCGAATGAGGTAGAATAGGCTCCGTTTCCCCGAAGCGCCCGCACGCCTGCGAGCGCGCACGACGTGAAAGACAGGCTATGACCACCGATCCGAACTTCATCCGCAACTTCTCCATCATCGCGCACATCGATCATGGCAAGTCGACGCTGTCCGACCGCATCCTCGAGCTCACGGGCACCGTGGCCAGCCGCGACATGCAGGCGCAGCTGCTTGACAGCATGGACATCGAGCGCGAGCGCGGCATCACCATCAAAAGCCAGGCGGTGCGCGTGGACTACACGGCCGACGACGGCCAGACCTACCAGTTCAACCTCATCGACACGCCGGGCCACGTGGACTTCACCTACGAGGTGAGCCGCTCGCTGGCCGCGTGCGAGGGCGCCGTGCTCGTGGTGGACGCCACCCAGGGCGTCGAGGCGCAGACCGTGGCGAACGCCATGATGGCCATGAACGCGAACCTCGAGATCGTCCCGCTCATCAACAAGATCGACCTTCCCGCCGCCGAGCCCGAGCGCGTACGCGAGGAGATCGAGGAGGGCCTCGCCATCCCCGCCGACGACGCGGTGCTCGCCTCGGGCAAGACGGGCGTCGGCGTGCACGATCTGCTGGAGGCCGTGGTCTACAACATCCCCGCCCCGGAGGGCGACGCGGGCGCGCCTCTGCGCGCGCTCATCTTCGACTCGTACTTCGACCCGTACCGCGGCGTGGTGGCGCTCGTGCGCGTGGTGGACGGCTCCATGAAGAAGGGTGATCGCGTGCTCATGATGGCCACGGGCACCGAGGTGCTCGTGGAGGAGGTGGGCGCGCGCCGCCCCGCCGAGACGCCGCTGCCGACGCTGTCGGTGGGAGAGGTGGGCTACCTGGTCACGGGCTTGAAGGACGTGCGCCAGGTGAAGGTGGGCGACACGATCACCGCCGTCAAGGGCGGCGTGTCGGAGCCGCTGCCGGGCTATCGCGAGGCCAAGCCGATGGTGTTCACGGGCCTGTTCCCCATCGACGGCGACCAGTACGAGCCGCTGAAGGAGGCGCTCGAGAAGCTGTCGCTCAACGACCCGGCGCTGGCCTGGGAGCCCGAGAAATCGCATGCGCTCGGCTTCGGCTTCCGCGTGGGCTTCCTCGGCCTGCTGCACATGGAGGTCATCAAGGAGCGCCTCGAGCGCGAGTTCGGCCTCGACCTGCTGGCCACGGCGCCCAGCGTGGAATACCACGTGTACCGGGCCGGCGGCGAGATGATCAGCCTGCACTCGCCCCAGGAGATGCCCGATCCCGGCGAGATCGAGCGCATCGAGGAGCCCTACCTCAAGGCGAAGATCCTCATCCCGCCCGATTACGTGGGCGCGGTCATGGAGCTGACCACGGCGCGCCGCGGCACCTTCGTCACGATGAACTACCTGTCCCCGACGACGGTGGAGATGCTGTGGGAGATCCCGCTCTCGGAGCTCATCATGGACTATTTCGATAAGCTGAAGTCCAACACGAAGGGCTACGCCTCGCTCGACTACGACTTCGACGACTACAAGCCCTCGAAGCTGGTGAAGCTGGACATCCTGCTGTCGGGCAAGCCGGTGGACGCGCTGTCGTTCATCATCCACAAGGACAAGGCCTACGATCGCGGCCGCGTCCTCACGGAGAAGCTGCGCAGCATCATCCCGCGCCAGATGTTCGAGGTGCCCATCCAGGCCGCCATCGGCGGGCGCGTGCTGGCCCGCGAGACGGTGAAGGCGAAGCGCAAGGACGTGCTGGCGAAGTGCTACGGCGGCGACATCAGCCGCAAGCGCAAGCTGCTGGAGAAGCAGAAGGCCGGCAAGAAGCGCATGAAGAACATCGGCAACGTCGAGGTCCCGCAGGAAGCGTTCATGGCCATCCTGAAGGTGGACGACTAGCATAAGGGCAGGTGAGGTATGGCACGCAAAGACGATTTCGACTGGCTGGACGATCCGTTCGACGAGAAGAAGGCCGCGAAGGACGAGCTCAAGGCCGCCACATCGGGCGGCTCGAAGCTGGCGCTGGGCTGCGGCTGCCTCGTGGCGGTGGTGGGCATCGTGGTGCTGTTCCTGTTCGCCGCCGTCAACATGATCGACATCCTGGCCGCGTAAGGCGCCGGGGAAAGGACCTCCCATGAAGACCAACGCCGTCATCGACGCCATCCTGTCGCGCCGCTCCATCCGCTCCTTCGAGGATGCGCCCGTCGCGCGCGAGGACCTCGAGGCCATCGTGTCCTGCGGGCAGTGGGCCCCGTCGGCCAACAACCGCCAGGAATGGACGTTCGTCGTCGTGGACGACCGCGCCCGCATCGCGCGCCTGGCCGAGGCCGTGCGCGTCGCGCTCGGCCGCGCGGCCTACGACATGTACGCGCCCCGCGCCATCGTGATCGTCGCGCACGCGGCCGACGCGCCGTTCGCCCGCGAGGACGACGGCTGCGCGATGGAGAACATGATGCTGGCCGCGCACTCGCTGGGCATCGGCAGCGTGTGGATCAACCAGCTGCAGGGCGTCTGCGACGAGCCCGCCGTGCGCGCCGAGCTCGACGAGCTCGGCGTTCCCGCCGGCAGCGTCGTGCACGGCGTCTGCGCGCTGGGCTACGCGGCCGCCGAGGGGCGCTCGCACGCGCGCCTGAGCGGCGTCGTCTGGGTCGGATAGGGGCGCGCGTCTTGGAGCGGCTTGGGATCCGACGGCGCGCTCCGCGGGACGTTGCGGCGGAAACCGCCTCTATTGGCAAGCGTCCCGGCTTCGGTTTCGCGAACTGTCGCATCGATTTTCCCATCGTCCCTGTTCGGCTTGCCCGACAGAACCGCAGTCGCTGAAGCCGATTGCCAATAGGGGCGGTTTCCGCCAAAAACTACCCGAAGCCGCGAGGAAATGAGTCATGTTCGAATTCTTCCAAACACACCGCCTGCTGCTCGCCCCCATGGCGGGCGTGAGCGACGAGGCCTTCCGCGCGCTCTGCCGCGAGCAGGGCGCCGATCTCACCTACACCGAGATGGTGTCGGCCAAGGGGCTTTCCTACGCGAACGAGAAGACGCGGCACCTGCTGCGCCTCGCGCCGGGGGAGGACCAGGTGGCCGTCCAGCTGTTCGGCCACGAGCCCGACACGATGGCCGCCCAGGCCGCGTGGATCGAGCGCGAGATGGGGGAGGCGCTGGCCTACCTTGACATCAACATGGGCTGCCCCGCGCGCAAGATCGTGTCGAAGGGCGACGGCTCGGCGCTCATGAAGGATCCGGAGCTGGCCGCCTCCATCGTGCGCGCCGTGGCGCGGGCTGTGAGCTGTCCCGTCACGGTGAAGTTCCGCCGCGGTTGGGCGCAGGGCGTTGAGACCGCTCCCGCGTTCGCGCGCCGCATGGAGGACGCGGGGGCGTGCGCCGTGGCCGTGCACGGGCGCTACGCCGAGCAGCTGTACCGCGGCAGCGCCGAATGGGACGCCGTCTCGCGGGTGAAGGAGGCCGTGAGCGTGCCCGTCATCGGCAACGGCGACGTGAGGAGCGGCGCCGACGCTGTGGCCCTCGTCGCGCGCACGGGCTGCGACGCCGTGATGATCGCCCGCGGGGCCGAGGGCAACCCATGGCTGTTCGCGCAGGCCAAGGCCGCGCTTGCAGGAGAGCCCGAGCCCGAGGCTCCCGGCATCGAGGAGCGCATCGCGCTCGCGCGCCGTCATGCGCGGCTCCTCGGCGCGCGCGAGGGCAAGAACATCGTGCGCATGCGCAAGCACGCGATGTGGTACCTGGCGGGGCTGCCGGGCGCCGCGGCCGCGCGCGGCCGGATCAACGGCTGCGTGTCGGTGGAGGATTTCGACGAGGTGTTCGACGAGCTGCTGGCGTGCGCCTGCGCGCACGGCGCAGCCCACGAGTGAGAAGCGAGGCGCGCATGCCGCACGATCCGTACAAGGCGCTCTACCTGCATCTGCCGTTCTGCGTGAAGCGCTGCGCCTACTGCGACTTCGCCACGGCGGCCGTGCCCGCCGGCTCCCCCGAGATCGACGCCTACGTGGAGGACCTCAGCCTGCAGATCCGCCGCAAGGCGAAGGAGGGCGAGCTGGGCGCGCTCGAGACGGTGTACCTCGGCGGCGGCACCCCGAGCCACGTGGGCCTGGCGGGCCTGTCGATGCTGCTGTACACGCTGTCGCTGTCGATGCACCTCACGCCCGAGGTGGAGTGCACGATGGAGGCGAACCCCGAGAGCCTCACCGAGCGCATGGTGCGCGATATCTGGGCCCTCGGCGTGAACCGCCTGTCCATCGGCGTGCAGAGCTTCGACGACGAGGTGTTGCGCACGCTCGGCCGTGCGCATTCCTCCGAGGACGCCCGCCGCGCCGTCGAGGCGGCGCGCACGCGCTTCGACAACGTGAGCCTCGACCTCATGTGCGGCATCCCGGGGCAGAGCGCGGAGAGCTTCGAGGCCGGCGTGCGCGAGGCGGTGCGCCTCGGCGCGACGCACGTGAGCGTGTACCCGCTGACCATCGAGCCGCACACGCCCTTCGACGCCGCGGTGTTGGCGGGCGAGCTCGAGGAGCCCGACGACGACGTGGAGGCCGCGCACATGGAGATCGCCGCGCGCGTGCTGGCCGAGGCGGGCTTCGAGCGCTACGAGGTGGCGAGCTACGCCCGCCCCGGCTACCGCTGCCGCCACAACATCGCGTACTGGACGGGCGTGCCCTACCTGGGGCTCGGCCGCTCGGCCGCCACGATGACGCAGAACGCCGAGCGCCGCATGCGGGTGAAGGACGGCGCGGTCACCGACGACCTCGATCCGCGCCAGATGGCCGCCGAGGACCTCATGCTGGGCATGCGCATGACCGACGGCGTGTCCGACGAGCGCGTCGCGCGGGCCGCCGAGCTGCTTCCCGAAGCGCCCGCGACCTTGGCCGCCCTCGAGGAGCGCGGCCTCGTCGAGCATGCGAAAGGCCGCTGGCGCCCCACCGAGCGAGGTTGGCTCTGCGGCAACGAGCTGTACGGCGAGCTGTTCGACCTGGCGCCCTAGGCCAGGCCCTTCGCGCTCCCGCCTTCTCCGTGCATGCATTGAGGGAACGGCAGCGCGAGAATCGCCCGGAAGCAAGCAATTTTTGCGTTTTGCGCGTTTTAAGCTTGCATGCGGGCGGTTTTTGCCCGAAGCTCGCGCTGCGTTATGCACATAAGCCCTGATCGCATAGGTGGCGTACGGCGATTGCCCTGAAAAGCGCGCTTCCGATGCGCGCAAAACGCAAAAACTGCTTGAAACGCGCCGATTCGCGTGTCGCGAATAGCCCGGGAGCCTGCAGGGCTTCCGGGCGGCACGCGATCGTGGGTGCCGCGCGCGCGACTGGCACGCGCGTCCCATGTGCAGTAACCGTCGAGTTTCTCCACAATTTGCGACTGTCGTTAGCACTCTCGGCTTTCGGCTGCTAATATGATGCGTTACTATGGTTCGGGTTCGGGTTCGGGGAACGCGGACCGGCAAGAGACCGGTAAGAGAGAGGTAGGTGGAGGAGCGTGCTTTCGGATCGAAGGCAACGGGTGCTGAGCGCCCTCATCGAAGAGTACGTCGCGCGCGCTCTGCCCGTGGGGTCGCGCACGTTGACGGAGCGCTATCAGCTGGGCGTGAGCCCGGCCACGGTGCGCAACGAGCTGTCCGTTCTCGAGGACGGCGGCTACATCACGCAGCCGCACACGTCTGCCGGGCGCATCCCGACCGATTTCGGCTACCGCGCGTTCGTCGACAACCTGCTCGCCTCCGACCTCGCCGGCGACGACGACCGCTACCGGCCCGTCGTCGACCAGCTGCGCCGCAGCGCGAGCGAGCTCGATGCGCTGCTCGAGCAGACGTCGTCGGCGCTCACCCGCCTCACCGACTGCCTGTCCATCGTGCTGGCGCCGTCGGTGCTGAACCTGCACATCAAGCAGCTCTCGCTCATCTCGCTGTCCCCGCAGTGCGCCCTCGTGGTGCTCGTCACCGAGGACGGCCAGGTGTTCAACCGCCAGATGGAGTTCGCCGAAGAGGTGTCCCCCGACGACTTGGCCCGCGTTCAGCGCTTCCTCTCCGAGGTCATGGGCGGCAAGTCCCTGCAGGAGATCGAGGACGGCCTGGGCGAGGGCATGGTCGAGGCGTTCCGCGACCCGCTCGTGCGCATGGCCCTCGACGAGGTGCTGTCGTGCCTGCAGGAAGGCGACGCGTCGCGCACCCATCGCCTGGGCGTCAGCTCGCTTCTGACGAAGCCCGAGTTCAGCCAGTCCCAGGCGCTGCTGCCCGTCATGCAGGTGCTCGAGGACGACACCGTGCTGCTGCAGATCCTCGACGACGCCGCCCGGCGAAGCGCGGGCGTTCCCAGCGTGCGCATCGGGCGCGAGAACGACGCGGCCGCGCTGGCGGGCGTGTCGGTGGTGGCCAGCCGTTACGGGCGCGGCGCATCGGCGGGCGTCGTGGCCGTGGTGGGGCCCACGCGCATGGACTATTCCAAGGTGATCCAGGCGGTGCGCATAGCGAGCGCGGCGCTGGAGGACGTATAAACGACATGTGGCGGCGGCGCGGGACGCGCCGTCCTCGAGGAAAGGTTTCGAAAGCAAGATGGCGAAGGATCTGTACGAAGTTCTGGGCGTGTCCCGCGAGGCAACCGAAGACGAGATCAAGAAGGCGTTCCGTCGGCGCGCGCGCGAGCTTCATCCGGACGTGAACAAGGCGCCCGATGCCGAAGACCAGTTCAAAGAGCTGAACGAGGCCTACGACGTGCTGTCCGACGCGCAGAAGCGCGCCCAATACGACCGCTTCGGCACCATTCCGGGCGCGGCCGGCGGCGGCAGCCCCTACGGGGGCGGCGGCTACGTCGACTTCGAGGACCTCTTCGGCGGCGGCTTCGGCATGGGCGACATCTTCAGCTCCTTCTTCGGCGGGCAGGCGACCGGCCGCACGCCGATGCGCAAGGAGGGCCGCGACATGGGCGTGGGCCTGCGCCTGACGCTCGAGGAAGTGGCCGCCGGCGCGAAGAAGGAGATCGTCTACGACCGTCTCGCCCCGTGCCCCGACTGCGAGGGCTCGGGCCTCGGCCCCGACGGTCGCGAGGTCACCTGCCCCGACTGCCACGGGCAGGGCCGCGTGGTCACCATCCAGCACACGTTCCTCGGAGACATGCAGACGGCCACCACGTGCAAGACCTGCGGCGGCACGGGCCACACCATCGAGAACCCGTGTCCCGAGTGCGAGGGCCAGGGCCGCGTGCCCGACCGCCAGCGCGTCACCGTGGAGGTGCCCGTGGGCATCCGCGACGCGCAGCAGCTGCGCCTGTCCGGCTTCGGCGAGGCCGGCATGCACGGCGCGCGCCCGGGCGACCTCATCGTCACGTGCCGCATCCAGCCGCATGAGTTCTTCGAGCGCGACGGCGACAACCTGCACGCGCGGGCGAACGTGTCCATCGTGCAGGCCACCCTCGGAGCCGAGATCGAGATCGACGGCATCTTCGAGGGCGAGAAGGTGCAGGTGCGCATCCCCGAAGGCTGCCAGAACGAGCAGGTGGTGCGCGTGAAGGGCTTCGGCATGCCGAAGTTCCGCAGCGAGTCGCGCGGCGACATGTTCGTGCACGTGAACGTGGTGGTGCCCAAGAAGGTGACGAAGAAGCAGCGCGAGCTGCTGGAGCAGCTGGCCGAGGAGCTGGGCGAGAACGTCGCCGACGAGCGCACCCCGCTCCAGAAGCTCCGCGACGCGTTCAACTAGCGGACCCGCGATGTCCCTGCAGCATTTCTACCTGCGCGACCAGGTGCTGGCCGACGAGGAGGCCGCGGCGTTCCCGCTGCGCCTCGAGGCCGACGACGCGAAGCACGCCCGGGTGCTCAGGCTGGCGCCGGGCGAGCGCATCGCGGTGGTGGACGCGGCGCAGGACTACTTCGCTTGCGAGATCGTCGCGTTCGACGAGGCGCTGCCGGTCGTGCGCATCGCGCAGCGCTTCGAGCGCGCAGACGCGGGTCCGTCGGTGACGCTCGTGCAAGGCCTGGCCAAGGGCGACAAGATGGAGACGGTGATCCGCCACGCCACCGAGCTGGGCGTGTCCGCCTTCGCGCCCCTGGCATGCGAGCGCTCCATCGTGCGGCTCGACGCCCGCAAGGGCGCGGCGAAGGCCGAGCGCTGGCGCGCCATCGCGAAGAGCGCGGCCATGCAGTCGGGGCAGCCGGCCGTGCCCGAGGTGCGGGAGCCGGCGGGCCTGGGGGAGACGTGCGCGCTGCTGGAGACGGCCGCGGCGGTGCTCGTGTGCTGGGAGGAGGCTCCCAGCGCGTCGCGGCTCGACGTCGCGCTCGACCGTGCGCTCGGCGGCGGCCCGGCGGCGCAGGGCGCTCGCGTGGTCGTGGTGGTGGGGCCCGAGGGCGGCCTGACCGAGCGCGAGGTGGAGGCGCTTTCGGCCTGCAACCCCCGCTCCTCGCTCGTGTCGCTCGGCCCGTCCATCCTGCGCACGGAGACCGCCGGCATCGTGGCGCCCGCGCTCGTGCTGTACGAGCTGGAGCGTCGCGCGAGGGCGGGCGCGCGATGAACTTCGCCGTCGTCAACTTGGGGTGCAAGGTGAACCGCGTCGAGTCTGACGACGCGGCGGCGCGTCTCGCCGCGTGCGGCGTGGAGACGCCCGAAGCGGAAGCCGACCTCATCGTGGTCAACACGTGCACGGTCACCGGCGAGGCCGAGAAGAAGACCCGCAAGGCCGTGCGCCGCGCCCTGCGCGCGAACGATCGCGCCCGCGTCCTGGTCACCGGCTGCGCCGCCGCCATCGACGCGGCGTTCTACGAGGCTCTCGACCACCGCGTCACCGTGGTGGGGAAGGCCCAGCTCGCCGACGCGATACGGGACTGGTGCGAGGCCCGTCCCTCCCAGGGCTCCGCCGACGAGCCTGCCGATCCTGCCAACGCCCCCGCCGCGCGAACCGAGGAGCCCGCGGGCTCTCCCTCCGGCGCGGCGCGCGAGGCGTCCCCGTCGAGCGAGGCTCCCCTTTTGCATATCGGATCCGGGTTCCGCACCCGGGTGGGGGTCAAGGTGCAGGACGGGTGCGACAACGCGTGCACGTACTGCATCGTGCACGTGGCGCGCGGCCGGGCGACGAGCCGCCCCGCCGACGAGGTCGTGCGCGAGTGCGCGGCGTACGCGCGGGCGGGCGCGGGCGAGATCGTGCTCACGGGCATCAACCTGGGCTCGTACTGCGACGGCGAGCGCCGCGACCCGTCCGCGACGCGCCTGGCCGGCCTGCTGCGCCGCCTGCTCGACGAGACGGCGGACCTGCACGAGCCCGGCGCGTTCCCCGTGCGCTTCCGCATCTCGAGCGTCGAGCCGCGCGACGTGGACGACGCGCTCATCGACCTCCTCGCCGCCGCCGACGGGCGCGTCTGCCGCCATCTGCACCTGCCGCTGCAGGCGGGAAGCTCGAAGGTGCTGCGCGAGATGGCGCGCCCCTACGACGCGGAGCGGTTCCGCGCGCTCGTGGAGCGGCTCTACGCCGCCGTGCCCGAGCTGGCGCTGTCCACCGACATCATCGCGGGCTTCCCGGGCGAGACCGATGCCGAGTTCCAGGAGACGCTCGCCCTCGCGCGCGCCTGCCGCTTCGCGAAGATCCACGCCTTCCCGTACTCGCGCCGCGCCGGCACGCCCGCCGCCGCGCGCGCCGACCAGGTGCCTGCCGAGGTCAAGGCGGCCCGAGCAGCCGCGCTGCGCGCCCTCGGCGACGAGCTGCGCGCGTCCGAGCGCGCCCGCCGCGTGGGAACCGTCGAGCTCGCGCTGGTCGAGGAAGGCGGCGTGGCCATGTCGGAAAGCTACTTCGAGCTGCCCGCTCCCGTCGGTGCCCCGTTGGGCACGCTCGTGAAGGCGACGATGTAGCCGCGTCGTCGCCGGTGCGGGCCGGACGGCGACGGCGCCGCGCGATCCCGCTCCGAGGGAGGGGGGGACGGCCTGTGCAGGGGAACGGCTCGGATATGGCGGTTTTCGACGGAAATCCGCGTTCGGCCTTGGGGCTTTCCCGAACATGCTTTGCGAACGCGGTTTCCTATCAGGCGAAATGCAGCAGATGCGGGCTAGGTTCGTCGCACCAGCGCGATCCGGGCGTTCCGGATAGCGGATTTCCGTCGAAAACCGCCACGGCTTGAGCTTTCGACGGCGCCGGGGCCTCGTGGCGGCTCTTCGGAAGGACCGCCGCGAACGGAGCTCCTGCGCGCAGGTGCGCAGTCTGCGTCGTATTGTGCCGCTTCGGGGAAGATTCCTCCCCATAGGATCAGGTATGATATGGTTTCCTGAAAGGCCGGGAGAGGACGGGAGGCGCCTATGGCCGATGACGAAGCGCGCGAGCGAGCGCGGAGGAGGCTCGAGGAGCGCCAGGCCCGCATGCGCGGAGGGGCGCCCGCCGCGCATGAGCCGATCAGCTCGGGCCGCCTCCGTTCGAGCCGTCCCGGAACGGGCAATCGGCGCTCGTGGGAGGCGCACGGCCCGGAGCCCCTCTTCGCCCTCTTTGAGGCTGCGACGAACCTCGTGCGCGCCGTCGGGCCCAAGCGCCTCGCGATCGCGCTCGCCGCGGTCGTGCTCGTCATCGCGCTCGTCGCGGGCGTCCGCGGCTGCATGGCCGCCGGCGCGGCGGCGCCGGAGCTGGACGAGGCCGACCAGGCCCCCGTCGAGCAGCAGGCGCCCCGCGATCCCATCGACGAAGGCGAGCTCAAGGCCGTGCTCGGCGACGAGCTGGCCGCCCGGCTCGTAGAAGCGGCCGAGACGAGCGACGACGCCG
Organism: Eggerthella timonensis; assembly: GCF_900184265.1. Taxonomy (NCBI): domain Bacteria; kingdom Bacillati; phylum Actinomycetota; class Coriobacteriia; order Eggerthellales; family Eggerthellaceae; genus Eggerthella; species Eggerthella timonensis. Next base: position 2,553,269 of record NZ_FXXA01000002.1, on the reverse strand, counting down.
CATGGATCGCCGCCCATCCGGGTGCCTACGCCGTCGACGGCGAGGCCGTGCAGTACAAGCTGCTCAAGCTGGCCGCGGTCGAACCCGAGGCCGTGTCCTTCGTGCGCACGTTCCCCGACGCCTATCCCGCCGAGAGCGCCTTTGGCACGGACGACCCCGCCTCCGGCGAGGTGCCGCGCCTCTACCAGTGGGATTCCCGCTGGGGGTCCACCGTCTACAGCTCCACGGCGTTCGCGCTGACGGGCTGCTGCCCCACGTCGCTCTCCATGGTGTACCAGGGCCTCACCGGCAAGGGCGACCTCTCGCCGTACGACATGGGCAAGCGCGCGAGCGACGGCGGCTACGAGACGCAGTTCGACGGCACCGACGCGACGTTCCTCGTCGACGAGGCCGCTTCGCTCGGGCTCTCCTGCGAGACGCTCGCCGCCGATGCGGGCAGCGTGCGAGCCGCGCTCGAAGACGGCGCCGTGCTCGTCTGCAACGTGGGCCCCGGCGACTTCACCGACAACGGGCACTTCTTCGTCGTCACGGGCATCGACGACGAGGGGAACCTCTCCGTCAACGACCCGTATTCGGCCGAGCGCTCGAACAAAGCTTGGAGCGTTGACACGGTGCTCGGCCAGACGAAGGCGCTATGGGCCTACCGGCTCGCCTGACGCGGCGCCGCTCCCGTCCAAAATTGAGCACCTGCACCATATTCCCTTGTCGGTTCGATGACATCGAGGCCGGTCGCAGCCGTACGTGGTACAATGCCCCCATGACAGACCAAACGCAAATCACCCTCACGGCCCCGCAAAGCGTGAACATGGCGCTGATCGTCGGGCCTGCGGACGAGATTCTCCACGTCGTGCAAGACGCGTTCCAGGCGCGTATCACCGTGCGCGGCGATACGATCGTGCTCGAGGGCGACCCGCTCGAGGTGCAATCGCTCACGGCGTTGTTCTCCGACCTCATCAAGCTCGTGGAAGGCGGCGGCGAGCCCACGCTGGAGTACGTGCGCCATGCCATCGACCTGTTGCGCACGGCCGAGTTCAGCCCCGCTGCGCTGCGCGAGGACATCTTGCTCACGTACCGCGGACGGGCCATCCGCCCGAAGACGGCGGGCCAGAAGCGCTACGTGGACGCCATCCGCGAGCACACCATCACCTTCGGCATCGGTCCCGCGGGCACCGGCAAGACCTACCTCGCCATGGCCATGGCCGTGGCCGCGCTCAAGCGCAAGGAGGTCGGCCGCATCATCCTCACGCGCCCCGTGGTGGAGGCGGGGGAGAGCCTGGGCTTTTTGCCCGGCACCCTCACGGAGAAGGTAGATCCATATATTCGCCCGCTCTACGACGCGCTGTTCGACATGACCGACATGGAGCGCGCTACGCAGCTCATCGAGAGCGGCGTCATCGAGATCGCCCCGCTCGCGTTCATGCGCGGGCGCACTTTGAACGACAGCTTCATCATTCTCGACGAGGCTCAGAACACCACGCCCGAGCAGATGAAGATGTTCCTCACGCGCCTGGGCTTCGGCTCCAAGATGGTGGTGACGGGCGACGTGACCCAGCTCGACCTGCCGCGCGGCATCTCGGGCCTCAAGGGCGTGCGCGCCATCCTCGAAGGCATCGACGACATCGCGTTCTGCGATTTCACGGGCAAGGACGTGGTGCGCCATTCGCTGGTGGCCGCCATCGTCTCGGCCTACGATCAGGCAAGCAGAAAGGCTTGAGTACCATGGACATCCAGATCAACTACGATTATCGCAAAGAAGACCTCGAGAAGCTGCCGCTGCACGAGCTCACGCAGTTCGTGCTCGCGCGCGAGGACAAGCCCTTCAACACCGAGGTGTCCATCAGCTTCGTCACCGACGAGGCCATCGCCGAGCTCAACGAGCGCTACCGTCACAAGGAAGGCCCCACCGACGTGCTGTCCTTCGAATGCGACGGCGTGGACGACGACCTGTCGGCCATGACCCTGGCGGAGGATCCCATCTTCGAGCTGGGCGACGTGATCATCGCCCCCGACGTGGCCTCGCGTCAGATGCGCGAGTTCGGCACCACCTTCGAGGAGGAGATCAGCCTGCTGCTCGTGCACGGCCTGCTGCACCTGTGCGGCTACGATCATATCGAGGACGACGAGGCCGAGGTCATGGAGAAGCGCGAGGCGGAGATCCTCGAAGCTTGGTCCAAGCGGTAAGGCCGGGGGAGGGGCGGGATTGCATGGATGCGACCAACGCCGTGGATGAAGACGATCGCGCCGAGGGGGCGGCGTCGCCGGAGGGCGGCGCGCGCGAAGACGATCGTTTCGTTCGCAACGACGCGGACAAAGGCTCGCGCGCCCGGTTCTCGCTCGGGCGCGCGTTTTCGTGCGCCTGGGAGGGCATCGCCTACACCACGCGGACGCAGCGCAACATGAAGATACACTTCGCGGTGGGCGCTGCGGCGGTCGCGCTCGGCATCGTGCTCGGCATCGACGCCCCGTCATGGGCCGCCATCGCCATCTGCATCGCGGTCGTGCTGGCCGCCGAGTGCCTGAACACGGCGCTCGAGTCGGTGGTCGACCTCGTGTCGCCCGAGTACGCCGAGCTCGCCAAGCGCGCGAAGGACTGCGCCGCCGGCGCGGTGCTCGTGTGCGCGCTCGGCGCCGTGGCGGTCGCCGCCGCCGTGTTCGTCCCGCGCCTTTTGGCGCTCCTGAGCTGATACCGAGAAAGGTTCCATCGATGACCGATATGTTTCCCCCGAAGGGCGAATCCTTCAAATCCGGGTTCGTCACGCTGGTCGGGCGCCCGAACGCGGGCAAGTCCACGCTGATCAACGCCATCATGGGCAAGAAAATCGCCATCACGTCGGATACGGCGCAGACCACGCGCCACCGCTTCCGCGCCGTGCTGACCCGCGACGAGTTCCAGCTCATCCTCGTGGACACGCCGGGCCTGCACAAGCCCCACGACGCCCTCGGCGAGGAGCTGAACACCTCGGCGCTCAAAGCGCTCGAGGACGTGGACGTGGTCGCCTTCCTTGTGGACGCGTCCAAGCCCGTGGGCACGGGCGACGAATGGGTGGCCGCCCAGCTTTCGCGCGCGCGGTCGAAGAAGATCCTCGTGCTGTCGAAGATCGATCTCGTGGACGAGGGCGAGCTGGACCGCCAGCGCTTCGCGGCCGCCCAGCTGGGCGATTGGGACGCCGTCGTGGAGCTATCGAGCGCCACGGGCGAGCATGTGCAGGACTTCGTCGACGAGGTGGTGGCGCTCTTGCCGCCGGGGCCGGCGTGGTTCCCCGCCGACATGGAGACCGACCAGCCCATCGAGGTGGTGGTGGCCGAGTTCATCCGCGAGAAGATCCTGCGCTCGTTCCACGACGAGGTGCCCCACGCCATCGGCGTCCACGTGGAGGAGATGGAGTACGACCGCAAGAAGGACCTCTACCGCATCTACGCCATCGTGTACGTGGAGCGCGACAGCCAGAAGGGCATCATCATCGGCAAGAAGGGCGCGGCCATCAAGCAGATCGGCACCGAGGCGCGCACGGACCTCGAGCAGCTGCTGGGCTGCCGGGTGTTCCTCGACCTGTCGGTGAAGGTGAAGAAGAACTGGCGCCGCGACGCCAGCCAGATCCGCCGCTTCGGCTACGGCGAGGGCGCGTAGGGAATTCCGGTTGCCCGGTGAGACAGAGGGACGGGGGTAACGTCTCATTCGGTTGCGAATGAGACGTTACCCCCGTCCCTCTGTCTCACCCATTTGCTCGCATATGGGACGTTTTTCTGCAGGTATTGTCACGAAGCGCGCAATCGGTGCGTTGTCCCGCTGCGGGCGGGCCGTTTTCGGCTACAATCGCAGGAGGTGCCATTTGCGCGAGGGAGTAAGCCAGCATGATCTGTCCGAACTGCCAATCCGATAACAAAGACGGCGCGAAATTCTGCAACGAGTGCGGGTTTCCGCTGACCGGCCGCATGGCGGCCGTTGCCGCAGCGTCCACGAGCGATGCGACGCTGCGCTCGATCGCGGCCGACGAGGCCCCCGAGGAACGTGCGCCCGAAGCGGACCGAGCCGCCGACGGGCTCGATCCCGACTTCGAGGGCGTCGTGTCCGCCGACGAGTCTGTTTCCGACGGCCCCGACGCCTCGGGCCCGCTCGACCGTTCGAGCCTCCCCGCCATCGACGTGGCGGGCGTCAACGTCGACGAGAACGGCAACGCGTTCGACTTCGCCTCCGTCGGGGACGACGAGGCCGCGCGCGCTGCCGATGATCTCACGCCGTTCGTGCCCCGCCGTCCCGACGAGGAGCCGGTGTCCGGACGCTCCGATTTCTCGGGCTTCGACGAATGCCTCGTCGATGCGGGCTACGTGCCGCCGAAGAAGTCGTGGGGGCCGGGAGACACCATGGAGATGCCCCGCATCGAGGGCCAGGCCGCCCCGAAGCAAAAGGAATTCCGCGCGCCCGACGCCAACCAGAAGAAGGGCGGCAAGGGCAAGATCGTGGCCATCGTGCTGGTCTGCCTGCTCGTCCTCGGCGGCGGAGCGGCGGGAGTCACGTACTACCTGGAGCTGTGGGGCGGCAAGATGCTGCCCGACGTCGTCTCCATGACCCAGTCCGACGCCGTCTACGTGCTGGAGTCCAAGGGCTTCACCGTGCACGAGGAGAAGATCAAGTCCGACGACACCGAGGGCGTCGTGCTGCTCATGGATCCCGCCGCCGGCGCGCGCGAGGAAGCCGGCTCCGAGGTCACCATCCACGTCTCCGAGGCGCGCACGATCCCCGATGCCGTGGGCAAGCAGCGCGACGAGGTGGCCGGCCAGCTCGAGAAGGACGGCTTCAAGAACGTCACCTTCGTCACCGAGAAGTCCGACGAGCACGAAGGGCTCGTGCTGGGCATAGCCCCCGAGCCAGGGTCGAAGGCGACCGCCAACACCGAGATCACCGTCACGGTAGCCGTGCCCTTCACCGTTCCCGACGTGGTCGGAAAGACGTGGGACGAGGCGTCCAAGCTGCTGCAGGACGAGGGGTACGAGGCCGTGGCCAGCTACGTGTACGACGAGAGCGCAGCGCCCGGCACCGTGCTGGGCACCGATCCCGGCGCCGGCGAGAAGGCCGATTCGGGCTCTTCGGTGACCGTGTCCATCGCTCTGTCGCGCGCTTCCGAGCTCGAGCAGGCTGCGCTGTCGTATCTCGGCGGCGTGCAGGGCTCGGGCGAGCCCATCACCATCGGCGGCACGGCCTACCTGGTGGAATCGGTGGACGCGGTGAAGTACGAGGGCAACGAGACCACGTCGTTCACCATTACGGGCAAGGCGGTGACCTCGCTCGACGGCGAGACCGTGTACGGCTCCTCGAAGCAGAAGAGCGGCGCCATCGTCTGGACGAGCGACAACGCCATCGCCAGCATTTCGTAGGCCCGCGTGTCCCAGCCCACCTACGACGCGCGCGCCATCGTGCTGCGCAAGACGAAGCTCGGCGAGAGCGACCTCATCGTGACCATGCTCGCCGAGGACGGCTCGCAGATGCGGGCTGTGGCGAAGGGCGCGCGCAAGCCCACCAGCTCGTTCGCCGCACGCCTCGAGCTGTATTCGGTGGCCGACGCGCTCGTCGCGCGCGGGCGCAGCCTCGACATCGTGAAGGAAGTGCGGCTCGTCGAGAGCAACGACCGGCTGCGGCGCGACATCGAGCACGCCGCCGGCGCCGCGCCCATGGCCGAGCTGCTCGACCGCGTCACGCAGATGGGCCTCGAGAACCCCCGCCTGTTCGCGCTCACGCGCGCGGCGCTGGCCAGCTTGGGACGGGTCGAGGCCGCCCAGGTGCCGGCGGTGTGCGCCGCCCATCTGCTCAAGACGCTCGCGTTCGCGGGGCTGCGCCCGAGCCTCGACGTGTGCGTGGGCTGCGGGCGCGACGTCGCACCCGCTCCGACGGACGCCCTCGTGCCGCTCTCGTACCAGGAGGGCGGCACGGTGTGCGCCGCGTGCCGGCCGAACGTCGAGACGGTCCTCGTGCCGGCCTCCACGGTGGCGTGGTGCCGGGCGCTGCTGGGCTCCACGTTCGCCGAGATCAAGGCCCTCGAGGTGGACCCTTCCGCCTCGTTCGCCGTGCTGCGCTTCTGCCAGCAGTGGGTGCACGAGCACGTGGGGTCGAATCTGAAATCGCTGAACTTTCTGTTCACCTGCGGATTGTTTTGAAAACGTGCGGGCGCTGGCCCGTACGGGGAAGGAGAGGGGCATGTACCAGTTCACGCCGCGCGGCGTCTGCTCGCGCGCGATCGGCATCGACCTCGACGGCGACAAGGTGGCGCGCGTCGAGTTCGTCGGCGGCTGCAACGGCAACCTCAAGGCCGTGTCCAAGCTCATCGAGGGCATGACGGTGGAGGAGGTCGCCGCGGCGCTCGAAGGCAACACCTGCGGTCGGCGCAGCACCTCCTGCGCCGATCAGCTGGTGAAGGGGCTGCGCGAAGCGCGTCAGGCGGCCGTATAGGACCAGATCGCGCGGCACTGGCCCAGCACGGTGCCGAAGTCCCAGGCCTTGCCCGTGCGCTCGGGGCTGTTGGGGTCGCGGATGAGCAGGCGGCCCTGCTCGTCGATGCCCGCGAGCACGATGAAGTGCCCCGTGCTGGTGAAGTCGCCCGGCCCGACGCTGCATATGACGGGGGAGCCGGACAGCAGGGCTCGGCGCACGCTCGCCTCGTCGGCGGGCACCTCCTCGGCCACGAGCCCCAGCTCGGCCGCTCCCTCGGTCATGAACGTCCAGGCGGTGCCGTCGGGCGTGGCGCAGCCGAGGCGCTCGGAGAACGTCCCCATGTCGGCCGGGGTCATATCGGCGTTGCCGGTCAGCGCCACGTACACCATGGCGAGGCACGTAGGCCCGCAGCCCGTCGTGCCGAACGAGTCCTCGGCGTAGGTGCCGTTCGCCCAGGCGGGGTCGCGCTGGTACAACGCGGGCACCTCGCCGGCCTTCCAGGCGCTCTGCGGCGTCGACTGCGGCCCGGCGGCGGAGGTTCCGCTCGCCTCCGCTCCGGCGACCATGCCTCCCAGCGTGCTCACGGCGTACCAGCAGGCGCCGCCGAGGGCGGCCAGCAGCGCGAGCACGACGGCGAGCTGCCCCGGCGTGCGCGATGGCGAGCGGCGCGCGCCCGGCGCGGCGTAGGCGCGGGTCGGGGGAGCGACCATGCGGCGGGTCGGCTGGGCGCGATAGGCCGGTCGGTTCGGGCGGGGCCTCGTGTCGAAGGAGTTCGTATACGGCATGGGAGCCTCCTCAAAGGCGTTCGGCAGTGAGACGAGATAGCGAGGAGTCGTCCGAGGCGCTGCCCCGGACGACCTCCGGCCCGCTTTCGGCGCGCCGTCCTCGCCGTCAAGTATCCCCCGGACGCGCCTATCCCGTCCCAGAAGAAACGTCAACCGATTGCTTAATTTTTCCTTAATGAAGGATGCTTCGAGAAGGGGTCTCGCGTGTGCGCATGTCGATACGGCCGTCTGGCATGGCGGCCGTATCGACAAGGTGTTCGCCGCCGTCTTCCGTCAGAGGTTGCGGTATACGTCTCGACGGTGCCCGATCTTGAACACTTCGATCGTTATGCGGTTGCCGTCGACCGTGCCGAGCACGCGATACGTTCCGGAGCGCCAACGCCAACCGTTCTTCACTCCCTGGAGTTTCTTCGCGTTGGGGAGCATGCAGGGGTTCTCGCACCCGTCAAGGCGCTCGATCAGCTCCGATACCAGCAGCAGGGTTTTGCGATCGAGGCTCTGCAGCTGCCTTGCCGCTCCGCTCGTCAGCTCTACCGAATAGCCCAATCAGATCGCCAGCCCGAGATCGGCCTTGGCCTTGCTCCAGGAAATGCGCGTGCCGTCGTCTTCCTCGATCGCCTGCGAAAGGTCCCGAGCGTCAAGCTCGTCCTCGAGGCGCTCGAGCGTCCACTGGCGCACCTGCGCGGAAAACGTGGAACCGTTCATCTCGGCGAATGCGGCAATCCATTCTTTCTCGTTCGGTTCGAACCGAATAGCCGATGCCGTCATGGCCATAGGTGCCTCCTTCCATGAGTTTACATTGTCAACTCATTATGGTCTAATCCGTTTACGTTGTCAACGGCGCGAAGGAACGCAACATGTCTCGGATGTGCAACTGCCGCTTCAGGGTCTTTGCCCGCGCGCTCTGCGCGCATCAACGCTCATTCCAACCGATTGCTTAAGTTTTCCTTAATCTTGCCTCGTCAGGGGCGCGAGCGCGGACAGGGGCTTATACAATGGCACGAGACGGAGGCGCGCAAGGGCGCCTCCCCGCCCGGACGGGCGCGAAAGCGAGCGAGGAGGAACGCGTGGAATCGAAGATGCGCATCGCCGTGTGCGACGACGAGCAGGCCATCGCCGACTTGGTGGGGCAGCTGCTCGTGGAGGCGGGGTTCTCCCCCTCGGTGTTCTACGCGGCGGCCGACCTGCTGGCCGAGCAGGCGGGCGAGCCCTTCGACCTCGTCATCCTCGACATCATGATGCCCGGCATGGACGGGTTCGCCTGCTGTCGCGAGCTCAGGCGCACGAGCTCGGCGCCCATCATCTTCCTCACGGCGAAGGACGAGGAGATCGACAAGGTGGTGGGTTTCGAGCTGGGAGCCGACGATTACGTGGTGAAGCCGTTCAAACCCCGCGAGCTCGTCGCCCGCGTCCGCGCCCGCCTGCGCCGCAGCGCGGCGGCCGACGCGGGGAAGGCGCCCGCGCAGGGGGTGCTCGAATGCTGCGGCATCGCGCTCGACGAGGGCGCCTACACGGCCACGCTCCACGGCGAGCCGCTCGGCCTCACGCCGAAGGAGTTCGCCATCCTCGCCTGCCTCATGCGCGACAGCGGCCATCCCGTGGCCTCGCGCGACCTGTTCGAGGCGGTGTGGGGCGAGGAGGCCAACGCCCAGAGCAACAACACGGTGATGGTGCACATCCGCCATCTGCGCAAGAAGCTGGCCGCCGTCGACTCGTCCCAGGAGTTCGTCGAAACGGTGTGGGGCGTCGGCTACAAGCTGGGCTAGGAGGAGGAAGCTATGGAGGCACCTGCGCGCTCCCAGGCGCGGATCGACCAGACGAAGCGGCTCTCGAACGCCATACTGAGGCGCACGGTGGTGAACGTCATCCTGTTCGTCGTCATATACTTCGTGCTGTACGGCGGCTTCATGACCGTGTTCGGCTCGACCGTGTCGAACTTCGTCTACGAGCTGCTCGACTACAACTACCTGCTGCACACGACGATCGCCAGCGCGTTCATGATATGCTCGGCCATCGGCTTCGTGGTCGGCATCGTGCTCGTGGTGCGCTCGGGCATCAACCGGGGCCTGCGCTACTTCGACCTGCTGCTCGACTCGATGTCCGACATCCTGGCGAAGAGCGACGGCCCCGTCATGCTGCCGAGCGAGCTGGCGCCCACCGCGCTCGCGCTCAACACCATCAAGGCCGCCTCCGAGCAGAACGAGCGCGCCGCGAAGGCGGCCGAGGAGCGCAAGAACGAGCTGGTGGTGTACCTGGCGCACGACATCAAGACGCCGCTCACCTCCATCATCGGCTACCTCACGCTGCTCGAGGAGTCGCCCGACCTGCCGCTCGAGGTGCGCGAGCGCTACACGAACATCACGCTGGACAAGGCCTACCGGCTCGAGGAGCTGCTCGACGAGTTCTTCGAGATCACGCGGTACAACCTGCAGACCATCCCCATCGAGCGCTCGCGCTTCGACGGCGCGCTGTTCGTGAACCAGGTGATGGACGAGTTCTTCCCGCTGGCCGAGGGGCGCCGCCTCGAGCTGGTCTACGAGGGCCCCTCCGAGCTGTCGGTGTTCGCCGACGCGGGCCGCGTGGCGCGCGTGCTCAACAACGTCATCAAGAACGCGGTGGCCTACGCCGACCCCGAGACGGACGTGAAGGTTCGCACGGGCCTCGTGACGGCGGCCGACGGCTTCGTGTGGTGGGAGCTCACGGTGAGCGACCAGGGCCGCGAGCTGTCGCCGCAGCACCTCGAGCGCATCTTCGAGAAGTTCTACCGCGCCGACGAGTCGCGCGGGTCGCAGGCGGGCGGCGCGGGCCTCGGCCTCGCCATCTCCCGCGAGATCGCGCGCGCCCACGGCGGCGACATCTACGCCTTGAGCGACGCCGGCCTCACGTCGTTCACCATCTGGATCCCCCAGGGGCCCAGCGTCGTGTCGCGGTAACGCGAAACACCGACGAAACGAAGGCGCGCTACCATGGAAGCTCCGTCGTCGAAGAGGGGAAGGACGCCCATGATCGAGCTCGTCGACTACGAGCCGCGCCGCCATGTGGAGCTGCTCGCGTTCCTGCATCGCTGCCTGCCCGAATCGGGCCGTTCGTTCGACCCCGAGGGGCGCCATGCGCACCTGAAGCGCGTCGAGGAGGCCTACGAGGCGCTCTGGTGCCTCGTCGAGGACGGCATCGGGATCGTGGGGTGCGTCGGCGTGCGCGCGCTCGACGCGCGCACCTGCGAGCTCAAGACGCTGTTCGTGTTCGAGCGCCTGCAGGGCCAAGGCTGGGGCCGCCGCCTCGCCGAGCGCGCCATATCCTTCGCGCGCGAGCGGGGGTACGCCGCCATGCGCCTCGACACCGTCTCCACGAGCGAGAGCGCCATCGCGCTCTACCGTCGGCTGGGCTTTTGCGACATCGAGCGCTACGGCGGAAACCCGGTGGCCGACGTCTTCATGGAGCTGCGTCTGTCCTGATGACGGGGCGGCAACGAAGCGTCGGCGCTTTGTGCGGAACCTGTGGGCGCCCCGTCGCCCGCTTGCCGCGCGCGGCGCTTGCCGCTACAATAGGCGGGCTGCGAAAACGCAGGCACGTTCCGCTTGGTCCGCATGTTCACCGCATGCCCACCCAGAGGGACGCGCATACGACGCACGCGGGCCCGGGCCGGGCAGGCGTGCAGGAAGCGGCGCCCCGGACGAGGCGCTGCAAACGAAAGGTGGAATAGCACATGGCCAGCAAACTCAGCATCAGCAAGGAGCGCACCGCCGAGCTCGTCAAGGAATTCGGCAAGGGCGAAGGCGATTCGGGCAGTCCCGAGGTGCAGATCGCGATCCTCACGGAGCGCATCCGCAACCTCACCGAGCACCTCAAGGTGCACAAGAAGGACAACCACACCCGCCGCGGCCTCATGATGCTCCTCGGCAAGCGCCGCGGTCTTCTGAAGTACGTGAAGAACCGCAACATCGAGGAGTACCGCGCGCTCATCAAGCAGCTCGGCATCCGCGACACCATCTAGCGTATGAAAGCCCGCTTCGGCGGGCTTTTACATAGACGGCGGGCGGGACGCAAGGGCGCATCCGCTCGCGGCGGCGGGGGAACGGTAAGTACCCTGACGCCGAAGAAGCTGGGCGGCACTAGGGCCGTTCAGGTGAAGAGAAAGAAAGCAGCATATGGAAAAAATCGTCGAATCCTTCGAACTGTACGGAAAGCAGTACCGTTTGGAGACTGGCGAGCTCGCCAAGCAGGCGACCGGCGCGGTCGTCGTCACGCAGGGCGACACGACCGTGCTCGTCACGGCCGTCATCTCGAAGGAGGAAAAGGATTACGACTTCTTCCCCCTCACGGTCGACTTCATCGAGAAGATGTACGCGGTCGGCCGCATCCCGGGCGGCTACCTCAAGCGCGAGGCGCGTCCCTCCGACAAGGGCACGTTGACGGCCCGCATGGTGGACCGTCCCATCCGTCCCGGCTTCGCCGACGGCTTCAAGCGCGAGGTGCACGTCGTGTGCACGACGCTCGTCGTCGACAGCATCAACCCGCCCGACACCATCTGCGTCATGGGCGCCAGCGCGGCCCTCATGCTGGGCGCGGCCCCCTTCGACGGCCCCGCCGCCTGCGTGCGCATCGGCCGCGACGTCGAGACGGGCGAGTTCATCGTGAACCCCACGTTCGAGGAGTCCGAGAACTCGGACCTCGAGCTGACCATCGCCGGCACGGCCGACTACATCTCCATGGTGGAGGCCGGCGCCGACGAGATCTCCGAAGAGGATATGCTGGCCGCCATGACGTTCGGCCAGGAAGCCATCGCCGCGTTCTGCGAGGCCCAGCAGCGCTTCCTCGATCGCGCGAACATCGTGCCGGTCGAGTGGCCCATCCACGTCGCGGACCCGGCCATCGCCGAGCGCGTCGCGCCGTTCATGTCCGAGATGTCCGCCGCGCTGCACGATGCCGACAAGCTGTCGCGCATGGGTAAGGTGGAAGAGCTCAAGGCCCGCATCAAGGAGGAGCAGTTCTCCGACGAGGAGCGCGCCGCGTGGAAGGGCGACGTCAACGCCGAGCTCAAGAAGCTCGAGAAGAAAGCCATGCGCGCCATGGTGATCGAGACGGGCGAGCGCGCCGACGGCCGCCGTCCCGAAGACATCCGCCCGCTCTACATCGTGCCGGGCTACCTGCCCCGCGTGCACGGCTCGGGCCTGTTCCAGCGCGGCCAGACGCAGGCGCTCTCCGTCTGCACGCTCGGCATGCTGAACGAGTGGCAGCGCCTCGACACCATCGACCCCGCCGAGGGCAAGCGCTACATGCACCAGTACAACTTCCCGCCGTACTGCACGGGCGAGACCGGCCGCATGGGCGCCCCGAAGCGCCGCGAGATCGGCCACGGCGCGCTGGCCGAGCGCGCCCTCATCCCGGTGCTGCCGAGCGAGGACGAGTTCCCCTACGCCATCCGCGTGGTGTCCGAGGTCCTCGAGTCGAACGGCTCGTCGTCCATGGCCTCCACCTGCGGCTCCACGCTCGCCCTCATGGACGCCGGCGTGCCCATCAAGGCGCCCGTGTCGGGCATCGCCATGGGCCTCATCAAGGAGGGCGACGACGTGGTCATCCTCTCCGACATCCAGGGCATCGAGGACTTCCTCGGCGACATGGACTTCAAGGTGTGCGGCACGGAGAAGGGCATCACCGCCCTGCAGATGGACAACAAGGCCCGCGGCCTGTCCGTCGACATCCTCGCCCGCGCGCTCAAGCAGGCGAGCGAAGGTCGCGCCCACATCCTCAACGCCATGCTCGAGACCATCTCCGCGCCCCGCGAGGAGCTCTCCGAGTTCGCGCCGCGCATCGAGACCATCCACATCCCGGTCGACAAGATCCGCGACGTCATCGGAAGCGGCGGCAAGGTCGTCCGCGGCATCCAGGAGGAGACGGGCGCCAGCATCAACATCGAGGAGGACGGCACCATCCACATCGCCGCCATCGAGGGCCCGGCCGGCGAGGCCGCGAAGGCCATGATCCTCGGCATCGTCAAGGAGCCCGAGGTGGGCGAGCAGTTCGACGGCGAGGTCGTGGGCATCAAGGACTTCGGCGCGTTCATCAAGCTGACGCCCGGCAAGGACGGCCTGCTGCACATCTCCCGCGTGGCCAACGGCCGCGTCGGCAAGGTGGAGGACGTGCTCAACCTCGGCGACGTCATCAAGGTGGAAGTGCTCGAGGTGGATCCGAAGACGGGCAAGATCTCGCTCGACCGCCTCGACAAGCCCGACGCTCCCGAAGGCTCCGCCCCCAGCGGCGAGCGTCGCGAGCGCGGCGACCGCGGGGATCGCGGCGAGCGCAACGGCGGTCGCGACAACCGTCCGGGCCGCAGCGGGCGCGAGGGCAACGGCGGCCGCACGCCGCGCCGTCGCCACGACGCGTAGCGTTTCCGGCGCATAGGCGCTGCAAGGTTGGTTTCGAAGGGGCCGCACGCGGCCCCTTCGTCGTTCCGTCGCCCGATTCGTACGGTTTTGCGTGGAAAACCGTACGAATCGGGCGACGGTGTCCCGCTGAAGGGCGAAGGCATCGATGCGGACGTTGCCCGGACAAATCGTGCCGACCGGGTAACGGGCGCGCAAACCCCGCCTTCGACGTGGTAGGATACGCACGGACATGAAGCGAAAGGCAGGTAGCGATGATCAAGGTGGCAGTAGCGGGATGCGCGGGCCGGATGGGCAGCACGGTGTGCGACACGGTGCGCGCGGCGGACGACATGGAGCTCGTGTGCGGCATCGACCCGCATAGGCCCGAAGTCGACTTCCCCGTGTACCCGACGGTGGCGGCGGCGCTCGAGTCGTGGACGTTCGACGTGCTCGTGGACTTCACCCAGCCCTCCGTGGTCGCCGGCAACCTGCGCGAGGCCCTTCCCGCCGGCGTCGACTGCGTGGTGGGCACGACGGGCCTGTCGAACGAGACGCTCGAGGAGCTGGCCGCGCTCGCGCCGGCGGGCACGTGCTTGTTCTACGCGCCGAACTTCACGACGGGCGCGGTGCTCATGATGGAGTTCGCGAAGGCGGCGGCGCCGTACTTCCCGGAGGCCGAGGTCATCGAGTTCCACCATTGCAACAAGAAAGACGCCCCCTCGGGCACCGCGGTGCGCACGGCGCAGATCATCGCCGAGGCGCGCGGCGGGCGGGCGAGCGAGGCGCCGGGCAAGGAGACCGAGATCGAGGGGGCCGAGGGCGCGCGCGGCGCGCTCGTGGACGGGGTCCCCGTGCACTCGGTTCGCTCGATGGGCTATGTGGCCAGCCAGGAAGTGATCTTCGGGTCGCTGGGCCAGACGCTCGCCATCCGCCACGACTCCTGGGAGCGCACCTCGTACATGCCGGGCGTGCTGCTGGGCATCCGCAGCGCAGGGTCGTGCGAGGGACTCGTTGTAGGTTTGGAGAACTTCATGGCCTGACGGCCCGTCTCATGGCATAATAGCCGTTCAGGCACTTGTTCGTGTACGATGGATGCGCGCTATGCAACACGCGGCGCGCATGGAAGGTGAGGAGTCAGAGCATGTCGCAGCCCCGGTTCGGCCGAATGATCCCGGCCATGGTCACGCCCTTCGATGAGAATCGCGAGCTCGATCTTGACAAGGCCCAGGCTCTCGCCGCGCGTCTCGTCGACGGCGGCAGCGACTCCCTCATCATCAACGGCACGACGGGGGAGAGCCCGACCGTGTTCTACCCGCAGAAGATGGAGCTGTTCCGCGCCGTGGTGGAGGCCGTGGGCGACCGCGTGCCCGTCATCGCGAACGTCGGCGACAACTGCACGGCCGACACGGTGAGCTTCGCCCGCGACGTGCAGAAGCTCGGCGTCGACGGCTTCATGTGCGTGGTGCCCTACTACAACAAGCCCCCGCAAGAGGGCATGTACCAGCACTTCCGCACCATCGCCGACGCGGTGGAGCTGCCCATCATCCTGTACAACATCCCGGGCCGCTGCGTGGTGAACATGGAGGCCGACACCACGCTGCGCCTCGCGCACGACTGCGACAACGTGGTGGCCGTGAAGGAGGCGTCGGGCAAGATGGACCAGGTCAAGGCCATCGTCGACGGCGCCCCGGAGGGCTTCGCCGTGTACTCGGGCGACGACTCCGCCACTTTCGACATCATGAAGCTCGGCGGCACCGGCGTCATCTCCACCATCGGCAACGTGTCTCCGGCGCGCATGAAGGAGATCGTCGACCTGTGCGCTGCCGGCGACTGGGAGGCCGCAGCCGCGGCCAACGAGCGCCTCATGCCGCTCATGACGGGGCTGTTCGAGACTTCGAACCCCATCCTCGTCAAAGAGGCGCTCAAGCTTCTCGGCTTCCCTGTGGGCGGCGTGCGACTGCCGCTCGTGGACGCCACGCCCGAGCAGTCCGAGCGCCTGGCCGCCACCATGCGCGAAGTGGGCGTGCTGTAACGCCCAGGCTGTCATCCTGAGCGAGGGCCGCAGGCCGTAGTCGAAGGATCCCGCGCGGCGCCAGCTGCGAGGCTTTCGGCGACACGGCTTCCCGCTTCGTCCAGGGTGACAGGCTGAAGAAGGACCGAAGCGCCGCCAAGGCGGTGCATGACATAACCGCGACGCGCGGGCTCGCAGGTGCGAACGGATTTCCGCCTGCGGCGAGACAGCCGGGACGCCCCGGCTCCTCGTATATGCGCCCGCGTCGCCTGAGAAAAAGGAACGACATGGAAGAGAAGAACCCGCGCGCTCAGCGCGGAAGCGATCGCGCACGCACGGAGAACCGCAGCGGCGGGAACCCGCGCAGGGGCGAGAAGACGCCCCGAGCGAACGGAAGCGAAAGCGGCCAGAACGGCCAGAACAACAAGAAGACCCGCACGTACAAGCACGTGCAGCTCGAGCACAAGCGACCGCAGCTGTCGAAGGGCGGCCAGAACGGCCAGCAGGCGGCGGGCCGCGGCGACCAGAGCGCGCGGCGCAACTTCGCCTCGCCGAAGAAGGACCCGAACGCAACGCTCAAGATCATCCCGCTCGGCGGCCTCGACGCCATCGGCAAGAACATGACGGCCTTCGAGTGCAAGGGCGACATGATCCTCGACGACGCCGGCCTCATGTTCCCCGACGACAACCATCCGGGCGTCGACCTTATCCTGCCCGACTACACCTACGTGCTGGAGAACGCCGACAAGCTGCGCGGCATCATCATCACCCACGGCCACGAGGACCACACCGGCACGCTGCCGTACCTCATGAAGGACCTCGACCGCAACGTGCCGATCTACGGCACGAAGATGACGCTCGGCCTCATCGAGGGCAAGTTCGCCGAGCACAAGATCAAGAACGCCAAGCTCGTGGAGATCAAGCCCGGCGACCAGATCAAGCTGGGCTGCTTCACGGCCGAGTTCTTTGCCGTGAACCATTCCATCCCGGGCGCGGTGGGCGTGTTCTTCCAGAGCCCGGCCGGCAACGTGCTGCACACGGGCGACTTCAAGCTGGACCAGACGCCCATCGACGGCGTGACCACCGACTTCGGCGCGCTGTCGAAGTTCAGCCAGATCGGCGTCGACCTCATGATGAGCGACTCAACGAACGCGCAGAACCCCAACTTCACGCCGTCGGAGGCCGAGGTTGGCAAGGAGCTGGCGAAGATCATCGCGCAGGCGAAGGGACGCGTCATCATCGCGTCGTTCGCCAGCCACATCCACCGCATGCAGCAGATCTGCGACGCGGCGGTGGCCAACGGCCGCAAGGTGGTGGTCACGGGCCGCTCGATGATCCAGAACACCGACATCGCGCGCCGCCTGGGCTACCTCAGCATCAGCGACACCGACCTCATCGACGCCTACGATCTCAAGGGCATCCCGCCCGAGCAGGTGGTCATCATGTGCACGGGCAGCCAGGGCGAGCCGCTCTCGGCGCTGGCCCGCATCGCCAACGGCGAGCACCGCACCATCACCATGGACGAGGGCGACACGGTCATCGTGTCGGCCACGCCGGTGCCGGGCAACGAGAAGGCGGTCACGCGCGTCATCAACGGCCTCGCGAAGATCGGCGCGGACGTGTACGACAAGAACCGCGCCCGCGTGCACGTGTCGGGCCACGCCGGCGCCGAGGAGCTCAAGCTCGTGCTCTCCATCGTGCAGCCCAAGGCGTTCATGCCGGTGCACGGCGAGGCCACGCACCTGCGCGCCCACGCGCGTCTGGCCGAGGCCACGGGCGTGCCGGCCGACAACGTGTTCATCTGCGAGAACGGCGAGAGCCTCGAGCTGACGTCGCAGGGCGTCGTCCGCGGCGAGACCGTGCAGAGCGGCATCGTGTTCGTGGACGGCCTGTCGGTGGGCGACACCTCGCAGGGCGTGCTCGACGAGCGCAACGCGCTCGGGTCGCAGGGGTTCGCGGCCATCGCGGCCGCCGTGTCGCCGAAGGGCAAGAACGTGGTGGGCAACGTGCAGATCGAGATGCACGGCATCACGGGCGGCGACGACGACTTCCTCGTGCGCGAGGCGCAGAACACCGTGAAGAGCGCCCTCGGGCGCGCCATGGGCAAGGGAGGCGGCCAGAAGGAGTGGAAGAAGGCCGGGCGCGACGCCTTGCTGTCGCTTCTGTGGGAGCGCACGAAAACCCGCCCCATGGTGATTGTGAACTTGCTCGAGGTTTAAGCTATAATGGCCGCATGCGCCCTCGCGGCGCACGCGGCCGCATCATCGGCCGAAACGAACCCGTGAAACGCAGATCAAACGCAGCATAAAGGAGTAGGGCGTGGCCCGACAGTCATCCAGCACCGCGAAGCCGAAGGCGGCTTCGGCGGCGAAATCGAAGGGCAAGGCGGCCTCTCCCGCCGAAAAGCGGGCGAAGCAGGCCAAGGGCTCGCGCGCGCAGGCGGCGGAGGAACCCCGCCTGTTCGACGAGCGCACGCGCCGCGACATCACGGGCGTGGCCTTCGCCGTGCTCGCCGTCGTGCTGTTCGTGGCGGCGGTGCTGCCCACGAACGCCGTGGTCACGTCGTTCGTCTCCACGGCGCTCCACCTCACGCTGGGCTTGGGCGCCTACCTGCTGCCGTTCTTCCTGCTGGTCATCGGCGCCAGCTTCCTCGCCCGCTTCGACCGCGAGCGCGTGCCGACGCGCGTGGCCGTGGGCCTCGTGATGATCTTCGTGGCCGTGCTGGCCATGCTCGCCCTGTTCACGCCCGAGCCCGCGCCCGACTCCGTCGACCGGCTGTTCCTGGCCGACGAGCTCGTCGCGCGCGGAGGCTACGTGGGCGCCGGCATCGCGTGGGTGGGCCTCAGCCTGTTCGGGCAGGCGGTGTCGTGCATCGTCATGGTCGGCGTCATCCTGGCCGGGCTCGTGATCATCGGGTTCTCGCTGTCGAAGCTCGTGGAGCGCGTGCAGGACGCGCGCCGCGCGCTCGTCGGCGGCGAGGGCGACGGCGAGGTGCTGGCCGCGCCGCCCTACGCCCGCGTGAAGCGCTCGACGGGCGCGAAGGTGCCCGTGGTGCCCACGACCGGCGAGGTGGTGGAGGCGGGCGCGACGAACGTCCTGCCGCGCGCCAAGGACGCCGCGAAGGCCCGTCCGGGCAAGCCGCGCCGCGCGTCGCAGTCGCTGCCCACGCAGGCCATAGGCAACCGCGCGGCCACCGCCGAGGAGGGGGCGGGCGAGGCGCCGCAGACGCTCACGCGCAAGCTCGGCCGCAAGCACGACAAATCCGGAAGCGCCCCTTCGGCCCCCACGTCGCGGGCGAGCTCCACTCCCTTGGCCGCCCCGCGCCCGGCGGACGGCTTCGTGCTGCCGCCTGCGGACTTGCTGGCCGTGTCGAAGAACTCCAAGAAGGACCGCGCCTCAGACGCCGAGCTGGCCGACACCGCGGCCTGCCTCCAGGAGACCCTCGAGAGCTTCGCCATCATGGCCGAGGTCGTGGGCTGGGTGGCCGGCCCCACGGTGACGCTGTTCAAGGTGGACCTGCCCGCAGGCGTGCGCGTCAGCCGCATCACGGCGCTCGAGCAGGACATCGCGCTCGCTCTGGCCGCGCCGGGCGTGCGCATCTTCGCGCCTATCCCCGGCACGAACTACGTCGGCATCGAGGTGCCCAACCGCACGCGCCAGAGCGTGCTGTTGGGCGACGTCATCAAGGACGCCGACGAGGGCCCGCTGCAGATCGTCATCGGCAAGGACGTCGAGGGGCGCTCGATCGTCTCCGACCTTGCGAAGATGCCCCACCTGCTCATCGGCGGCACCACCGGCTCGGGCAAGTCGGTGTCCATCAACGCGATGATCATGTCCATCCTCATGCGCGCCACGCCTTCCGAGGTGCGATTCATCATGATCGACCCGAAGCGCGTGGAGTTCACGCCTTACAACGGCATCCCGCACCTGTACGTGCCCGTGGTCACCGAGCCGCGCGAGGCGGCCAGCGCGCTGTCGTGGGGCGTGGCCGAGATGGAGCGGCGCCTGAAGGTGTTCTCGAAGGTGGGCGCCCGCAACATCGGCCAGTACAACGCCAAGGTGCAGGCCGAGCTTGCCGCGCAGCAGAAGGCGATCGAGGCCGGCGAGGAGCCGCCCGCCGGCGAGATGGGCGCCGAGCTGCCCTACCTCGTCATCATCATCGACGAGCTGGCCGACCTCATGATGAACGTGGGCAAGGAGGTGGAGTTCTCCATCAGCCGCATCGCGCAGCTCGCGCGCGCGGCCGGCATCCACCTCATCGTGGCCACGCAGCGCCCTTCCACGAACGTCGTGACGGGCCTCATCAAGGCGAACATCACGAACCGCATCTCGTTCAACGTGGCCAGCGGCATCGACAGCCGCGTCATCCTCGACACGCCGGGCGCCGAGAACCTCATCGGCCTGGGCGACCTGCTGCTCTCGAAGCCCGAGTTCGCCCGGCCCCAGCGCATCCAGGGCTGCTACGTGTCGGAGGACGAGATCAACGCCGTGGTGGCCATGCTCAAGGACCAGGGCGAACCGGACTACCACTCCGAGATCCTGCAGACGAACCTCATCACGCTGGGCGCTTCGCAGCCCGACGGCTCGGGCGGCGGCGTCTCCGACGACGACCCGCTCATCTGGGAGGCGGCCGACATCGTGGTGTCGAGCGGCCTCGGATCAACCTCGAACATCCAGCGCCGCCTCAAGGTGGGCTATTCGCGCGCTGGGCGTATAATGGACATGCTGGAGGAAAAGGGCGTCGTGGGGCCGCCGAACGGCAGCAAGCCCCGCGAAGTGCTCGTGGACGCCATGGAGCTCGAGACGTTGAAGGCCTTCGAGGCGCACGACGCGGCGAGCCCGGAGGAATAACGAGGTGGCGCAGGTGACATTCGGTACCATTTTGAGAGAGGCGCGCGAGCGCAAGGGCTACGACCTCGCGACGGCCGCGCGGAGGCTCCGCATCCGCCCCGACATCCTCCGCGCCATCGAGGAGGACGACTTCTCGCGCATGCCCCCGCGCGGGTACGCGCGCAACATGGTGAACGCCTACGCGCGCCTCGTGGGCCTCAACCCCACCGAGATGACGCGCATGTACCTGGACGAGGCCTACGCCTACCAGGTGGGGCGCGCCCGCAACGACGCCCAGCCCTCGGGCTTCGATCGGGGCGGCTCGTCGCGCACCGCCCGCTCGTCTGCGCGCCAGGGCGCCCGGCCGGCCCAGCAGGCCGACGAGCGCCCGCCGCGGCAGAACGCGCTCGGGCGCACGATGTACGACGACCGGCGCGACTACGGCCGCGACTACGGCACGCGCAGCGGCGGGGCGGGGCGCCTCTACTCCGAGGACCGCACGCATCCCAGCCGCCATGCGGCGCTTCCGAACGCCGAGTACACGAACTTCTACGCAGGGCCGAAGGCCTCGAGCGTCGTGCAGTCGAAGCTGCCGTTCATCATCGCGGGCGGCGTGATCCTCGTGCTGCTCGTCGTGGTGCTCGTGCTCGTGTTCGGCAACAACGGCGGCGGCTCCAACGAGGATATGACGAAGCTGCCGGTGACGGGGCTCACCGATCCGACGCAGGACGGCAGCGGGTCGGACGGCAGCGCCGAGAGCGCCCAGCCGCAGCCCGCGCCCAAGGAGACGGCCCCGACCAGCCTGAAGGTGACGTACTCGATCGCGAAGAACACGCCCGTGTACGCCGTCATCACGCAAGACGGCGTGGCGACGGATCAGATGTTCTCGGGCGGCGAGGAGGACACGGTCGAGCTGACCGAAGGCGGCACCTGGTCGTTCGCCGCCTGGGCGAGCGACGGCGTGACCATCACCGCGGACGGCGAGGCGGTCGAGTTCGACGGCGCCGACGCGAGCGGCATGCCGATGGCCACGGTAGACTTCGACGCCTACCTCGAGCAGTGGTACGAAGACCATCCGGATGCCAAGAAGAAGGACGCGGGCGATACGGACGCCGCCGGCGACTCCGACGCGGGAGGCGCAGGCGAGGGCTCGGCGACCGGCGACGGGTCTCAAGCGACGTAGGGCCCGACCGGCAAGAGCGCCCGCTCGTCGTGGAGCGCCTCTGAAATTGCCGGCCTGAACGCGAAAATGCGCTATGCTGTGCGCAAACGAAAATTCGAGCGGCCCGCAAGCGCGGGCCGCGTCGTGCGGAAAGGAACGCTCATGGCCAAGGAATCCAGCTTCGACGTCGTGTCCACGGTCGACATGCAGGAGGTGGACAACGCCTTCCAGCAGGCGAAGAAGGAGCTCGCCCAGCGCTACGACCTGAAGGATTCGGGGGCCGAGATAACGCTGGACAAGGCGAGCAAGACCATGACGGTGGCGGCGCCGGCAGACTTCGTGGCCAAGCAGGTCATCGACGTCATCGGCTCGAAGCTCATCCGCCGCGGGATCGACCTCGCCGCCGTGCAGTGGGCCGAGCCCGAGGCGGCCGCCGGCCAGAGCGTGCGCCAGAAGGCCACCATCGTCGAGGGTATCGAGAAGGACGTCGCCAGCAAGATCAACAAGGACATCAAGGCCGAGAAGTTCAAGGTGAAGGTGCAGATCGAGGGCGACAAGCTGCGCGTCAGCTCGCCGTCGCGCGATGCGCTGCAGGAGGTCATCGCGTTCCTCAAGGGCAACGATTACGGCCAGCCGCTCCAGTTCGTCAACTACCGCTAGGACGGTCGCGCCATTATGGAACGCTCATCTGACGCGGCGCTCGCTGCGCCCCGCGTCGCCTTCGTCACGCTGGGGTGCGCGAAGAACGAGGCGGACACGGCTCGCATGCGCGCGCGGCTCGTGCAGGCCGGCTTTTCGATCGAGGACGATCCGGCCTGCGCCGACGCCGTGGTGGTGAACACCTGCTCGTTCATCCAGAGCGCCACGGAGGAGAGCCTCGAGGCCATCTTCGACGTTGCGGGGCTGCCCAACGTGGCGGCAGGGGCGGCGCTCATCGTGGCCGGCTGCATGCCTGCGCGCTACGGCGACGACCTGGCGGGCGAGCTCGTCGAGGCGCGCGCGTTCGTGCCGTGCAGCCGCGAGGACGACATCGCCGCCGTCGCGGCCGAGGCGCTGGGGCTCGACGAGCTCCCCGCGAGAGACGCCGAGGCGCCTGTTGTCCTGCCGGGCTCCGTGTCGGCCTACGTGAAGATCTCCGACGGCTGCGACCGCTTCTGCACGTACTGCACCATTCCCTACATCCGCGGGCGCTACCGCAGCTTCCCGCTCGACGACGTGCGCGCCGACGTGGCCGCTCAGGTGGAGGCCGGCGCGCGCGAGATCGTGCTCATCGCCCAGGACACGGGGCGCTGGGGCGCCGACTTCGAGGAGCCGTCGTCTTTGGCGAGGCTTCTGTCGGCCTTGGCCGAGCAGTTCCCGCAGACGTGGTTCCGCGTCATGTACATACAGCCGGAGGGCCTCACCGACGAGCTGCTCGACGCCGTGGCCGCGCACGCGAACGTGTGCGATTACTTCGACATCCCGCTGCAGCACGTCGACGCGGGCATCCTGCGCGCTATGAACCGCACGGGCTCGCGCGAGGAGTTCATGGCCCTCGTCGAGCGCGTGCTCGCGCACGTGCCGGGCGCCACGCTGCGCACGACGCTCATCGCGGGCTTCCCCGGCGAAACCGACGAGCAGTTCGAGGATCTGTGCTCCTTCGTGGAGGAGGGGCTGTTCGACTACGTGGGCGTGTTCCCGTACTCGCGCGAGGAGGGCACGCGCGCTTACGACCTGCCCGACCAGGTTGACGAGGACGAGAAGGCCGACCGCGCCCAGCGCTTGCGCGACCTGGCCGACGCCGTGTGCTGCCCGCGCATCGCCGCGCGCGTCGGGCGCGAGATGGACGTGCTCGTGGAGGGGTTCGAGGAGGACGGCCAGCTGTTCGGGCGCGCCATGTGCCAGGCGCCCGAGGTGGACGGCGTCACCTACCTCGCCGCAGGCGAGCCGG
Source organism: Eggerthella timonensis (assembly GCF_900184265.1). Classification (NCBI taxonomy): domain Bacteria; kingdom Bacillati; phylum Actinomycetota; class Coriobacteriia; order Eggerthellales; family Eggerthellaceae; genus Eggerthella; species Eggerthella timonensis. The sequence goes on along the minus strand of NZ_FXXA01000002.1, from coordinate 2,529,762 downwards.
GCGAGGTGCGGCGCGTTCGCATCGCCGACACGCTGCTCTACGAGATGGAAGGGGAGTGAGCGCGATGGCGCAAGGTCCCGTCCACGAGAAGCTGTGGACGCCGGCGAACGTGGTGACGCTCTTGCGCATCTGCCTCGTGCCGGTGTTCGTGGTGGCCATCATCAGCCCGTGGCCCGAGTACTTCCCGTTCTGGCCCGACGCCGAGGCGTCGAAATCGTGGATCGCCGCCGGCATCTTCATCCTGCTGGCCGCCACCGACGGCCTCGACGGGTACCTGGCCCGCAGCCGCGGCGAAGTGACGAACTTCGGCAAGTTCATCGACCCGCTGGCCGACAAGATCCTCGTGGCGGCCGCGCTGCTCGCGCTCATCGAGCTGGGCGTGCTGCCCTCGTGGGTGGCGCTCGTCATACTCACGCGCGAGTTCATCGTCTCGGGCATACGCATGGTGGCGGCCAGCCAGGGCGTGGTCATCGCGGCCAGCTGGTACGGCAAGGCGAAGACCGTCACGCAGATCATCGCCATCGTGCTGTTCATCGTCAAGGACAGCGTGGTCATCACCGACCCGCAAGGCGTGCTGCACAACCCGCTGTACCTCGTGTCGTGGGCGGTCATGCTCGTGGCGGTGGCGCTCACCATCGTCTCGATGCTCGACTACTTCGTGAAGGCGAAGGAGATCCTCGGGTTCACGCCGTCGGGTAAGCGCGCGAAGCGCGCGGCGAAGGTTGCCGAGAGCGCGGCGGCGGAAGCGGATGCGGCCGACGGGTCGGCGGTGCGCGCGCTCGACGCCGAGGAGGCTGCGAGCATCGCGCCCGAGGCGCTCGACGAGCTGGCCGGGCGCGTGCTGGAGGCAGCCCGCGCGGCGGGGAAGACCATCGGCGCGGCCGAGAGCCTCACGGGCGGCCTCATCGCCGCGACGCTCACCGACGTTCCGGGCAGCTCGGACGTCGTGCGCGGCGGCATCGTCAGCTACTCGTCCGATGTGAAGCGCGACGTGCTGGGCGTGGGCCGCGAGACGCTCGCCTTGTGCGGCGCGGTCAGCGAGGAGACGGCGAGCGCCATGGCGGAGGGCGCCCGGCGCACGCTCGCGTGCGACGTGGCCGTGTCGGTGACGGGCATCGCCGGGCCGGGCGGGGCCGAGCCGGGCAAGCCGGTGGGCACCGTGTGGATCGGCCGCGCGGATGCGGCTCTCACCTGCGCACGCTGCTGCCATTTCCCCGGAACGCGCGACGAGGTTCGCCTGCTCACCGTGCGCGCGGCGCTCGAGTTCGCGCTCGAGGCGCTGGAAACGCGCTAGAATCGCGCGAGCGTCGCGGGGAAACCGCGTTGGATCGGGTGGCAAGAAACGTGGAAACCGCGTGCCTTCGGCGTGGTAGGCGCGCTGGATCGAGAGGTGCTGCGCGCTGGATGCGCGCCATCGGGACGTGATACGGCGACGCTATACTGGGGTTGCAAGCTTCTTTCGCGAAAATGCTTGACCGACAAACATATGTTCGTATAATGGTAAGCAGCAAACGCTCCGCGTCCTTGGCGCTCGCGGCAGGAAGAGAAGGAACCGCATGAACGAAGAAAAATCGAAGATGCTCAAGCTGACCACCGATCAGATCGAGACCAAGTTCGGCAAGGGCTCCATCATGAAGTTCGGCGAGGGCGGTCACGACCTCAACATCGGGGTCATCCCGACCGGCGCGCTGCCGCTCGACGCGGCACTCGGCATCGGCGGCGTTCCGCGCGGGCGCATCGTGGAGGTGTACGGCCCCGAGTCGAGCGGCAAGACCACGCTCGCGCTCCAGATCATCGCCGAGGCGCAGGCCATGGGCGGCATCGTGGCCTTCATCGACGCCGAGCACGCGCTTGACCCCGTGTACGCCGCGCGCTTGGGCGTCGACATCGACGAGGTGCTCATCTCGCAGCCCGACACCGGCGAGCAGGCGCTCGAGATCTGCGACATGCTCGTGCGCTCGGGCGCCATCGACGCCGTCGTGGTCGACTCCGTGGCCGCGCTCGTGCCCCGCGCCGAGATCGAGGGCGAGATCGGCGACACCACGGTGGGTTTGCAGGCGCGCCTCATGTCCCAGGCCTTGCGCAAGCTGGCCGGGTCGCTGTCGAAGTCGAACACCACGTGCATCTTCATCAACCAGCTGCGCGAGAAGATCGGCGTCATGTTCGGCAACCCCGAGACCACGACGGGCGGCCGCGCCCTCAAGTTCTTCTCGAGCGTGCGCATCGACATCCGCCGCATCGACTCCATCAAGAAGGACGGCGAGATCGTGGGCAACCGCGTGCGCGCCAAGGTGGTCAAGAACAAGGTGGCCCCGCCGTTCCGCCAGGCCGAGTTCGACCTCATGTACGGCGAGGGCATCTCGCGCGAAGGCTGCATCGTCGACATGGCCGTCGAGGCCGGCGTGGCCAAGAAGAGCGGCGCGTGGTACACCTACGGCGAGGAGCGCTTGGGCCAAGGGCGCGAAGCGGCGAAGCAGACGCTCAAGGAGAACCCCGATTTGCGCGACGAGCTGGAGACGAAGGTGCGCGAGGCCTTCGAGATCCCCATCATCACGCGCTCGACCGAGGAGGCCAACGCACTCACTCCGGTCGCCAAGCCGACGAAGAAGAAGTAGCATGCCCGAGTCCCCGAGCGATCTCCGCGCCCGCCTGCGCGCGGAGATCGCCGCCATCGAGCAGGGCAAGGCGCCCGCCGCCGACGCCGCAAAGCCCTCCCGTTCTCGGGAGGCTTCCGACGGCCCGCACGCTCGCGACGCCGCCCGCGGCGCATCCGGCAATCACCCCGACGGCCCCTGCGCACGCGTCAAGGGCCTTCGTTTCGAGCCGGAGGAGGCCCTCGACGGCGCCGATGGCGCCCGGTTCGCCGACCCTGAGGCCGCCTTCCGCAAGATCGAGCGTCTCTGCCTCGTGCGCGAGCAGGCGAGCGAGCAGCTGCGCCGTCGCCTCGCGCGCGACGGTTTCGAGCCCGAGGCCGTCGAGGCGGCGCTTTCGCGCGCGCTGGCCTGCGGCCTCGTCGACGACGCCCGGTTCGCCGACGTGCTCGTGCGCAGCCGCCTCGCCCAGGGGCGTGGGAAGCGCGGCATCGCGGCGGAGCTCGAGGGGCTCGGCATCGACGCCGACGGCGTGGATGCGCTCGCCGAGCGGGACGGCGACGATGCGGGCGAGGTCGAGCGCGCCCTCGCGCTGCTCGACCGCAAGCCGCCGCGGGCGAAGAACCGACGCGATGCCGCCTACCGTCGCCTCGCCCAGAAGGGCTTCAGCTCCTCGGTGTCGTCGACGGCCGCCCGACTCTGGTGCGAAGCGCATCCCGTCGAGGGGTAGGGGCCGTTTTACCCGCATTCCGCCCCCGCTTTTCAGATTATTTCTTGTCAGGGCTTTTACAATTCGGGCACAACCTTTATCATATAGTGCAGCTTGAATGATCGTACCTGATGAGGGTACTTCTTATAGACAAATTCATACGATGCCACCCGTATCGCGTGCGTTCGTTCATGCCCGGTTTTCTCCGGGATTTTTTATGTCTATGTCCCTTGTATGTACCGCTCTACTGGAAACTGAAACGAAAGGGGGAGCGTATGCCCGAATTCATCTGGCTGATCATCGGAGCCGTCGTCGGCATCGCCCTCGGCTTCGTCGTCACCCGCTACCTGGTCAACGCGTCCACGAAGCGCGCGGCGCAGGAGGCCGAATCCGTGGTGAACGACGCGAAACGACAAGCCGAAACGCTGCGCCGAGAGGCCATCATCGAAGCGAAGGACGAAGCGCTCAAGCTGAAGCAGGAGGCGCAGGCCGAGAGCAAGGAGCGCCTGCGCGAAGTGCGTTCCGCCGAGAACCGCATCTCGCAGCGCGAGGAATCGCTCGACCGCCGCGTGGAGTCGCTCGACGCCCGCGAGCATCAGATCTCGTCCATGCAGGGCCAGCTCGAACGTCGCGAGCGCGATCTCGACGAGGCCGCGCAGGAAGTGAGCTACCGCCTCGAGCGCGTCGCCGGCATGACGCCGGACGAGGCGAAGGCGGAGCTGCTCGACACGCTCAAGGACGAGGTGACGCACGAGTCCGCGGCCATCATCCGCGATGCCGAGGCCCGCGCGAAGGCCGAAGCCGACAAGAAGGCCCGCTCGATCCTCAGCCTGGCCATCCAGCGCGTCGCGGCGGACCACTCGGCCGAGACCACCGTGTCCGCCATCCACATCCCCTCCGACGACCTCAAGGGCCGCATCATCGGCCGCGAGGGCCGCAACATCCGCTCGTTCGAGCAGCTGACCGGCACGAACCTCATCATCGACGACACCCCGGAGTGCGTGACCATCTCGTGCTTCGACCCGGTGCGCCGCGAGATCGGCCGCGTGACGATGGAGAACCTCGTGGCCGACGGCCGCATCCATCCGGCGCGCATCGAGGAGATGTTCGGCAAGGCCGAGGCGTTCGTGAACCAGCGCGTCCAGGAAGCGGGCGAGCAGGCCACGTTCGACACCGGCATCCACGACCTGCACCCCGAGCTCGTGCGCACGCTCGGCCGCCTGCGCTACCGCACCTCGTACGGCCAGAACGTGCTGAACCATTCGCTCGAAGTGGCCTACCTCTCGGGCGTCATGGCGTCCGAGCTGGGGCTCGACCCCATCCCGGCCAAACGCGCCGGCCTGCTGCACGACCTCGGCAAGGCGGTCGATCACGAGGTGGAGGGCAGCCATGCCGTCATCGGCGCCGATCTGGCCCGTCGCTTCGGCGAGCGTGCCGAGATCGTCCATGCCATCGAAGCGCACCACAACGACGTGGAGCCGTCCAGCGTGCTGGCCGTGCTCGTGCAGGCGGCCGACGCCGTGTCCGCGGCGCGCCCCGGCGCCCGCAAGGAGACCCTCGACGCCTACGTGAAGCGCCTCGAGAAGCTGGAGGAGATCGCCAGCTCGTACAAGGGCGTGGAGCGGACCTACGCCATCCAGGCCGGCCGCGAGGTGCGCGTGATGGTGGAGCCCGACACGGTGGACGAGGCCGCCACCACGGTGCTCGCGCACGACATCGCGCAGCGCATCGAGAACGAGATGCAGTACCCCGGCCAGGTGAAGGTCGTGGTCATCCGCGAGAGCCGCGCGGTCGGCGTCGCGAAGTAGGGCGCGCGCCCCGTGGCCGACGAAGCGCTCGAAGCCTTCATAGAGAACGTATGCGGCGATAGCCATCTCCGGGTCGAGGCCGACCTCGGGGATGGCTTCGTCCGTTTGAAGAGCGCCGAAGCCGAGCGTCGGCAAGCGGCGCACGACATCCGCTCCACCGAGGACATCGTCATCGAGATGCTGCGCAACGCGCGCGACGCGCACGCGAAGAGCATCTTCCTCGCCGTGTCCCGCGAGGGGCAGCGTCGTCGGCTCGTCATGATCGACGACGGCGACGGCGTGCCCGCCGCCATGCACGAGCGCATCTTCGAGCCGCGCGTCACGTCCAAGCTCGACAGCATGCACATGGACAAATGGGGCGTCCACGGCCGCGGCATGGCGCTGTACTCCATCGCGGTCAACGCCGAGACGGCGCGCGTCGTCGCCTCGGACGCGGGAAAGGGCGCCGCGCTCGTCGTGGAGACCGACCTCGACCGCCTCGGCGAGAAGGCCGACCAGTCGAGCTTCCCCGTGTTCGAGCGCACCGAATCGGGGAGCATCGCCGTGCGCGGGCCGAAGAACATCCTGCGAACCGCCTGCGAGTTCGCCATCGAGTGCCGCCACGACTGTACCGTGTACCTCGGCTCGCTCACCGACATCGCGGCGACGCTCTACGCCTTCGGGCTCTCCTCGCTCACCTCGGCCATGCGCGCGTTCTGCACCGACGCCTCCGAGCTGCCGGTGGCCAAGCGCCTGTCCGTGGCCGTGGATCCCGCCGGCTTCGCCGAGGAGGCCGAGGCGCTCGGCCTGGCTCTGTCGGAGCGCTCGGCCCGCCGCATCTTGGACGGCGAGATCGCCCCGGTCGACGCGCTGGTGAACCGCGTGCGCATCGAGGGGGACCCCGAGCCGCGCCCGAGCTCTCGTCCGTCGAAAGCGCCGGCAGCCGACGCTCGCGGGCTCAAGATCGCGCCGGACGACCTGGATGCGTTCTCCCAGCGCATCGCGCGCGCGTTTTCCGAGCTTGCCCGCGACTACTACTTGGAGCCCGAGGTGAAGCCAGACGTGCGCGTGGGCAAGGACGGCGTGCGCATCCACATCCCCATCGAGAAGCTACGGTGACGAACCCGCTTGACAACAGCATAGCCGCAGGTTGCGCGCCATAGCGTTAATGAGTAGAATGGATAGAGCATAAGAATAACCTATCTCACGCACAACGGAATCCTATCGCAGCATACACAGCAAACCATACGGACTACCCAACGACAAAGGATAGGCATGCCCACTTCCGAACATAAGCCAGACGTTGGCTGCTTGAAGGTATCGTCGAAGTCGTCGCCCGCCTCCGTCGCCGGCGCCATCGCCGGCATGGTGAAGGACGGCGTGAGCGTCGAGATCCAGGCGGTGGGCGCCGGCGCGGTCAACCAGGCGGTCAAGGCCATCGCCATCTCCCGCGGCTTCCTGTCTCCCATCGGCATCGAGATCGCCTGCGTCCCCTCGTTCGCCGACATCGTCATCGACGGCGAATACCGCACCGCCATCCGCTTCACGGTGGATCCGCGCTACACGCGCGGCGTCGCTCAGCCTCTGAGCGACGATTCCCACCGCTCCGCCCCCGAGACCCGCTGAAACGAAAACGAGCTTATGCATACCCCATTCACGAACTTGACGTTCTGCATCCGCACGTTCGGATGCCAGATGAACAAGCACGATTCCGAACGCATCGCCGGCATGCTCGAAGGCCTGGGCGCGCTGGCGGTCGACGCCATCGAGGACGCCGACATCGTTGCGTTCATGACCTGCTGCGTGCGCGAAGCCGCCGACACGCGGCTGTACGGCCAGGTCGCCTCGCTCAAGAACATCCCGTTGCGTGCGGGCACGCCGCTGTCGAAGCGCATCGTCGCCGTGGGCGGCTGCATCGGCCAGCGCGACGGCGAGAAGCTCGTCGAAGAGCTGAAGCACCTCGACGTGGTGTTCGGCACGCACAACCTCGGCTCGCTGCCGCGTCTGCTCGAGGCGGCGCTCGCCGAAGGCGGCCATCAGGTGGAGGTGCTCGACGCCGCGTCGTCGTTCCCCACCGAGCTGCCCACGGCGCGCGAGCACGAGTGGGCGGCATGGCTGCCCATCACCATCGGCTGCAACAACTTCTGCTCGTATTGCATCGTGCCGTACGTGCGCGGGCGCGAGAAGTCGCGGCCGCTCGAGGATATCGTCGCCGAGGCCGAGCGCTACGTGGCCGCCGGCGTGAAGGAGATCACGCTGCTCGGCCAGAACGTGAACTCCTACGGGCGCGACCTGTACGGCTCGCCCCGCTTCGCCGCGGTGCTCGACGCCCTCGATCAGACGGGCATCGAGCGCCTTCGGTTCGCCACGAGCCATCCGAAGGACCTCAATGACGAGGTCATCGGCAAGTTCGCGACCCTGCGGTCGCTCATGCCGGCGCTTCACCTGCCCGTGCAGTCGGGCTCGGACGCCGTGCTCGCCGCGATGAACCGCCGCTACACGCGCGACCACTACCGGGGCCTCATCGCGAAGCTGCGCGACGCCGTGGGCGACATCGCGCTGTCCACCGACATCATCGTCGGGTTCCCCGGCGAGACGGCCAAGGACTTCGAGGACACGTACCGGCTCGTGGACGAGGTGGGCTACCACCAGGTGTTCACGTTCATCTACTCGAAGCGCGAGGGCACGCCGGCCGCGTCCATGGACGACGACACGCCGCGCGAGGTGATCCAGCAGCGCTTCGACCGGCTCGTGGACCTCGTGCAAAAGCGCGCCTTCGAGGCGAACCAGCAGGATCTGGGAAGCACGATCGACGTGCTGGTGGAAGGCTCGTCGAAGCGCGACGAGGGCCTGCTGGCGGGCAAGAGCCCGAAGAACCAGACCGTGCACGCGCCGGCGCCTGCGGGCACGCGCGCGGAGGACCTTGCGGGCAGCATCGTGCGCGTGCGGGTGGACGAGGCGAAGACGTGGTACCTCGCGGGCGAGGTCGTGGGCGAGCGCGATGCGGCCTCCGCACGCTGAGCCGGCCTTGACGGAGGCTTCGTTCGCGCTGGGCGCTCCCGTGGTCTGCGTCGTGGGGCCCACCGCGTCCGGCAAGACCGACCTCGCGCAGCTGCTCGCGCTCGAGCTGGGCGGGGAGGTGGTCAGCGCCGACTCCATGCAGATCTACCGCGGCATGGACATCGGCACGGGCAAGCTGCCCGCGTCCGAGCGCCTCGTGCCGCATCATGGGCTCGACCTCGTCGACCCGGGCGAGCCGTTCTCCGCCGCGCTGTTCCAAGAGTACGCGCGCGGCTGCTTCCGCGCGATCGACGCGCGTGGCAAGCGCAGCGTGCTGGCGGGGGGAACGGGCTTCTACGTGCGCGCGGCCGTCGATGCGTACGACTTCCCCGCGGGCGAGCAGGTGGGCAATCCCGTGCGCGACCGCTATCAGGCCGTGGCGCGCGAGCAAGGCGCAGAGGCGTTGTGGAAGCTGCTCGCCGCGCGGGACGAGGCGAGCGCGGCGCTCATCCCGCCCGCCGACGTCAAGCGCGTCGTGCGCGCCTTCGAGCTGCTCGAAGAGGGCACGACGTACGCCGCGCAGCGCGCCCGGCTCTCTCGGCTCCCGCAGCTCGTGCCCGCGACCTTCTTCGGCTTGGCCGTCGACCCCGATGTGCTGCGCGCGCGCATCGACGCGCGGGTGGAAGCCATGGTCGAGGCGGGACTCGTGGCCGAGGTGGAGGGGCTGCTCGCGCGCGGCTTCCGCGAAGGGGTGACGGCGCCCCAGGCCATCGGCTACAAGGAGATCGTCGACGCGATCGACGGGCGCATCTCCCTCGACGAGGCCGTCGAGCGGATCAAGCTGGCCACGCGGCGCTACGCGAAGCGGCAGCGCACGTGGTTCCGCAAGGACGCGCGCATCCGGTGGCTCGACGCGACGAAGCGCGAGCTGCCGTCACTCGCCGACGAGGCGCTTGGGCTGTTGAACGGCGACGTTGCCTGACGGTTTCCCCAGACGGAAGGGCGCATGTGGTATGATACGGAGCCACGGGCAGGGTTCTGCCGTCGAACCGTTCAAGATCGGAGCACCTATCATGCAGACAGCGCACGCGTTTCTCTAGCGGCCGACACCGCTTCCGACTGTCTTCGCGCGCCGGCGCCGATGCCCGGTGCGCTCATCTCTGCATCGAAAGGTTGCATCCATGACGGAATTCGAATCAGTCATCACGCGGGGCATGACCCCGGTTTCCGAAGATCGCCGCGAGCGCGCCGTGCTCGTCGGCGTCGACCGCCCCGGCTCCACCTGGCCTTTGGTATCGTCGCTCGCCGAGCTCGAACGTCTCGTCGACACGGCGGGCGCCGACGTGGTGGCCACCACCACGCAGAAGCTCGACGCGCCCAACCCGCGCACGTTCGTGGGCACGGGCAAGGCCGAGGAGGTGGCCGAGCTCGCGCGCGCCCACGCGGCCGACCTCGTGGTGTTCGACGACGAGCTGACGCCCTCGCAGCAAGCGAACCTCGAGAAGGCGATGGGCCGCGACGTGAAGGTCATCGACCGCACGGCGCTCATCCTCGACATCTTCGCCCTGCACGCCACCAGCAAGGAAGGGCGGCTGCAGGTGCGGCTCGCCCAGAACGAGTACCTGCTGCCGCGCCTGCGCGGCATGTGGGCGCACCTGGCCTCCAACCGCATGGGCGGCGGCGTGGGATCTCGCTTCGGCGAAGGCGAGAGCCAGCTCGAGGTCGACCGCCGCATGGTGCGCAAGCGCATCACATCGATCAAGCGCGAGCTCAAGCACCTGGCCGACGTGCGGGCCGTGCAGCGCGAGAGCCGCTACGAGAGCGGCATGTTCAAGGTGGCGCTGGCCGGCTACACGAACGCCGGGAAATCGAGCCTGCTCAACCGCCTGACGAATGCGGACGTGCTGGCCTACGACAAGCTGTTCGCCACGCTCGACTCCACCACGCGCAAGTTCGAGCTGCCCGAGGGCCGCGAGATCACCATCACCGACACGGTCGGGTTCATCCAGAAGCTGCCGACCACGCTCGTCGAGGCGTTCAAGTCGACGCTCGACGAGATCACGGGCGCCGACCTCGTGCTACACGTGGTGGACGCGTCCTCTGACGAGTACGAGGCGCAGATCGCCGCAGTGGAAGACGTGCTCGGGCAGATCCAGGCGCAGGACCTGCTGCGCGTGCTCGTGTTCAACAAGTGCGACCTGCTCGACGAAGAGCGTCTCGGCGTCCTCAAGGCGCGCCATCCGCAGGCGCAGTTCGCGTCGGCGGCGACGGGGGAGGGCGTGAGCGAGCTCGTCGAGCATATCGCCCGCGTCGCCTCGGCGCAGGACGAGCACCTCGACGTGCTGATCCCCTACAACCGGGGCGACCTCGTCTCCATCGCTCACGAGCGGTGCCGTATCCTCTCGGAGGCGCACGAGGAGGAGGGCACGCACATCGTCATGCTCGCGGGCCCTTCGTACGCCGGGCTCTTCAGGCCGTTCGCAATAGCTTAGAGTTACTCTAAGGAACGGCAAGCGCCCCCGTCGCTTCATCGAGCGACGGGGGCGCTGTTGGTTCGTCCGGCGTGCGGCGCCAGCGCTAGAGGCGACGGAATACCGCGACCACCTTGCCGGCGATGGCGCAGTCGGTGGTGATGATGGGGTCCATCGTGGAGTTCTCCGGCTGCAAGCGGATATGGTCGCTTTCCTTGAAGAAGCGCTTCACCGTGGCGCCGTCGTCGATGATGGCCACGACGATGTCGCCGTTGTTCGCGACGGGCTGCTCTTTGACCACGACGTAGTCGCCGTCGTTGATGCCTGCCTCAATCATGCTCTCGCCGCGCACGGAGAGCAGGAACGAAGGAGCGTCGCCCACGATCTCGGTGGGAAGCGACAGGGTGTCGGTGATGTTCTCCTCGGCGAGGATGGGGGAGCCGGCGGCCACGTTGCCCACGAGGGGCACGCTCACGATGTTGCTGAAGCTGGGCTGCACCACGTTGGTGGCCAGGGCGGCGTCCTCGAGCGGGTAGGTGAGCGCGATGGAGCGCGACTTGAGCGGGTCGCGCTTGATGAGGCCCTTCTCCTCGAGCGCCTTCAAGTGCACGTGCACGGTGGAAGGGGAGGAGAGGCCGAGGCTCTGGCATACCTCGCGCACGGTCGGGCCGTACCCCTTCTCTCGAATGCACTCCTCGATGCAGTCGAGCACCGCTTGCTGGCGCTTCGTCACTTTCTCGGCCATGGATCGTCCTTTCGTCGCCGCTCTATCTTCTACCGAACAAATGTATGAAATTCCTATTGACATGAACCTTTGTTCGACCTATTATATACGCGAACAAAGGTTCTACGCAAGAGCAGGAGGGCATAAAATGAAGAATTTTGAGATGAAGTACCCTGTTGAGGGAACCTCGGCCCTTCAGCCGAAGCTGGATTCGGCGCCTGCTCGACGCGCGCGCATCATCTCGTTTCCCGAGCGCCCGTCCCAAGACGGAGGCGCTGCGCGATCGAAGCACGGCAGCGCATCGTTTGCGTCCGCGCTGCGCGCAGGCACGGCGCAAGGCGTGTCGTTCGGCCGCATGCAGCGCTGGCAGGCCGTCGTCGGCGGATGCGCGTTCGGGGCGCTCGCGTTGGCCAGCCTGCTCATGGGGTTGTAACCAGCCGTTTTCCGCTCATCGTCGGCCCGTGCGGCCGTTCCCTGATCCACAGATGCTGCGTTTCTGTGGCTGCGTAGCGCCTCCGCCACCCCGGAGGCGCGTCCATTCGGGGGTTTACGCATCCTGCGCGTCGTGGTAGACTCGGCCGAGCAGCAACAAACCGCGCCGCCGCGCTTCCATGTCGGCAGGCGCTTCGCGAAGGAGACAAGGAACATGAAGCGATAACGAAAGCCCTATCATCGCCCCTTGCATGCATCAACCAGCCGCATCGGGTGCGCTTTCGTCATCGTTCTCGACTCCGCCTCGCGCTTCATCCGCTAGCTCCGATTCGCGCGGCTCCCTTTCATCGGCATCGCTGAACGCTGCGCAGAGCCATCCGTGCGCCTCTTCGACGGAGGTCGCCATGTTCATAACCGCTCACCATCTTTCCCATACGTACGAAGGCGCCGACGAACGCGCCCTCGACGACGTCTCGCTTGTGTTCGCGAACGGCTGGACGGGCATCGTCGGGCCGAACGGCGCCGGCAAGAGCACGCTCGTGCACTGCGTGTGCGGCATCCTGACGCCCGATCAAGGCAGCGTGTCGCCTCGAACGCGCGGCACGGTGTGCCGGCAATCCACCTCATCGCCCCCTGCGACGCTCGAGGAGTTCGCTTGCGACTACGGTTCCACGGCCGTCAAGCTGCGCACGCTGCTGGAAATCGAGGACGAGTGGCTCTGGTGCTACGAATCGCTGTCCCATGGCGAGCGCAAGCGCATCCAGATCGCCTGCGCACTCGCCGCAGAGCCGCAGGTGCTGGCGCTCGACGAGCCGACGAACCATCTCGACGCCCCCACGCGCGACCTCGTCGCGCAAGCGCTCGCCTCGTTCAAGGGCGTCGGCCTGCTCGTGTCGCACGATCGCGCGTTGCTCGACGAGCTCGTGCGATCGTGCGTGTTCGTCGAAGCCGGCCGGGCGACGGCCATCCCGGGCACGTACACGCAGGCGCGCCGCGAGCTCGACCTGCGCCGCGAGACCGTGCGCGCCGAGCGACGAGCTGCTCGCGACGAGCTGGCGCGCATCAAAGCCGAGAGCGTGCGGCGCGACGGGGTCGCGGCCCGTTCGGCCGCCCGCCGCTCGGCGCGGCATCTCGACCGCCACGATCACGACGGGCGGGCGAAGATCAAGCTCGCCGTCTACTCCGGGCAGGACGGCAAGGCGGGCAAGCTGTCATCGCAGATGGACAAGCGTATCGAGGCCGCAGAGAAGCGCCTCGAAGGCCTCGATGCCAAGAAGGAGCGTCGCAGCTCCTTGGAGTTGGACGCCCAGACTGCCGCGCGCAAGGTGCTCGCCCATCTTCCCGAGGGCAGCATGCCGCTCGGTGCCGGGCGCATGCTGCGCCATCCCGAGCTGTACCTCGGCAACGAGGACCGCATCGGCCTTGTCGGCAGGAACGGAGCGGGGAAGTCCACCCTGCTCAATGCCTTGATTCGTCAGGTGACGCTGGAGGAGGGGGTGGCCTATATTCCGCAGGAGACAACCGACGATGAGGTGCGCGCGTTGCTCGACGAGCTTCGGGGGCTCTCGTCGGCCGAACGAGGGCGCATGCTCTCCATCGTGGCGCGGCTCGAGTCGCCCCCGGCGCGCGTGCTCGACGGCGAGGAGCTCAGCCCGGGCGAGGTGCGCAAGCTCATGATCGCGCGCAGCCTGCTCTCCTCGCCGCACCTCATCGTCATGGACGAGCCGACGAACCACCTGGACATTCGCTCGATCGAGGCCCTGCAGGACGTGCTCGGCGATTGCGCGTGCGCGCTTGTGCTCGTGTCGCACGACGAGCGATTCCTCGACGCCCTCGTGGACGAGCGCTGGTCGTTCGAGGTCGAGCGAGCGGAAGGGGAGGTCGGACTGGGGGATACGTATGTGCGCGTAGCCTGGTAGAAGCGGCGTGCGGGGATCGTGCAGGTTTTTTGCGCGAATCCGACATGTTGATTGAACCACTATATATTGTATGTTAGGCTGAACCCAAAATCGACAAAGGAGCAAGTATGCGTTGTCCTTCCTGCGGCAATCCAGAGTCGAAAGTGGTCGACTCGAGGCCTTCCGAGGACGGCACGGCCATTCGCCGCCGCCGCGAATGCCTCGAATGCGGGCGTCGTTTCACCACCTACGAGCGTCTGGGCGACAACCCGCTCATCGTCATCAAAGCCGACGGCTCGTCGGAAGCCTACGACCGCCAGAAGCTCATGCGCGGCCTGCTCAACGCCGCCGCCAAGCGGCCCATCGGGCCCGAGCAGATCGCCTCGCTCATCGACAGCATCGAAGCCGAGCTGCGCAACGCCTCGAAGAGCGAGATCGGGTCGAAGGATCTGGGCGACATGGTGCTCGTGCGACTCGCCAAGCTCGACGACGTCGCCTACGTGCGCTTCGCGAGCGTGTACAAGGACTTCCGCAACGTCGAGGAGTTCGCCGCCGCGTTGGAGGGATTGCGCTAGCATGGAGCATGTTTCGGTACCTTTGCAGCAGCTCGATGCCGAGCTGCCCGTTCCCGCGTACGCCTATGCGGGCGATGCCGGCGTCGACTTGCGCGCCACCTGCGACGACACGATGCAGCCTTTCGAGCGCAAACTGGTTCCGTGCGGCATCGCCGTGGCCATCCCGCGCGGCTACGCGGGGTTCGTGCTGCCGCGCAGCGGTCTTGCCATCAAGCACGGCGTATCGCTGGTCAATGCGCCCGGACTGATCGACAGCAACTACCGCGGCGAGATCCAGGCCATTCTGGTGAACCTGGATCCGCAGAACACGTTCGAGATCAAACGGGGCGATCGCATTGCGCAGCTCGTCATCATGCGCGTGCCCGACGCCGCGTTCGACGTGTGCGGGGAGCTGCCGGAGACGGAGCGCGGCGCTGGCGGGTTCGGCAGCAGCGGCGTGAGCCTGTAGATCCGTGCCGTTTCAACTCGCTTAGAGTTACTCTAAGCAGGAAGGGAGGGGATGACGATGGATGCGAGCGAGCATGGCGGAAGCGCTCGGAGCACGTTGCCGTGCTTCGGCATCAGCGAAGTCGCCGACATGACGGGCATCTCCGCCTTCACGATCCGCTATTACGACAAATGCGGCTTTTTTCCCGAGCTGGCACGCGATGCGCGCGGCGTTCGCACGTTCTCGCGATCCGATGTGGCGCAGCTGTACTTCGTCGACGCGCTGCGAAAAAGCGGCCTGTCCATCGAAGGCATCCAGTACTACGTGAAGCTGCAGCGACGCGGCGCCTCGACGCGAGACGAGCGGCTGGCCATCGTGCGAGCCCAGGAGACGGTGCTCGAATACCAACGCGCCGAACTCGACGAGAGCTTGAAGCGCCTGCATGCCGCAGGTGTGGAATTGTCGACGGATTGAGGCCTGCGATGACCTTCATGGTATAGTACTCGCCAGTTCGGTTGAAAAAGCACGTTTTCCATGACCTAGGACTCGTCCGAAGGCAAGATAGGGCCTTAGAACGGCTCTCAGGGCTTTGTTTATAAAACCCCAGGTCAGAAGCTGTGAAATTTCGATAAACAAGGAAGATGCATGACAGACAACGAACATAGGCCTCCCGAACCGCCTCCAGGGCACGATCCGGGGCGCCAGCCGACGCTCAACGGTGCTCCGGCTCCATCGTCGAACATGAACGACCTGCGAGAGCTGAAGAAGGCTCAAACCATGGTCATGGTGGCCAGCGTCGCCGGTCCCGTGTCGCTGTTCATCGGCGGCGTGCTGCTCAGCGGTGTCGGGCTCGTGTGCGCCATCGTCGCGTTCCGGAAGCTGGGCAAGCTCATCGCGAAGCATACGGACGTGTCGGTTCTCGCGCAGCGCCTCAAGCGTTCGGCGATCGTCGGCATGGCCGTTTGTGGTGTCGCGTTCGCGCTCAACGCGATCTCGTTCTATTTGATGATGCCCGTCGTGCTCGAGATGATGGAAAGCGGCGATTACGCGGGCGCCATGACGGACGCCGGCATGGGCGCCGCAGGCTCGAATTCCACGTGGGGATAACGCATCGTCGTAAAACGCATAAAACGCCGCAGGATATGCAACGATCCTGCGGCGTTTCCGTATGCCGTAAACTTCACGACCAGCAAAAACACTCTCAGCTGCCTTGTGAGCTCCAGTTTTATTGATAATATGTCTTATGTAAACTTAAGCAGATTTTCCATAGAAGCGCGACTTCCGGTTGATTGCGATGGGTATGCTCTAGCGGTTTCCTCTGCTAGGATGGTCTTTGTCGCTCCCGTAACGACAATGGACGGATCGGATCTGCGAAACATCATGGACTTCGTTGGCAGGATGAAAGGGCTCAAAAGGGACGTTCCTGCGATCTTTCTCGCTTTGAAGGACCGGGAAACGCCGATTGCAGCGAAAGCGCTCGCCGCCGTGACGGTAGGCTACGCCCTCTCGCCCATCGACTTGATCCCGGATTTCATCCCCCTGTTGGGGTATTTGGACGATGTGATCCTGCTCCCTGCGATGGTCGCTCTGACGATAAAGCTCGTCCCTTCGCCCGTGCTCGAACGCTGTCGGCGAGATGCGGAAAGCATTTGGGAGAACGGGAAGCCCAGAAAATGGTACTACGCTCTTCCCATCGTGCTCGTGTGGGTGCTCGTCATCGTGCTCGTCTGCCGCGCGTTGTTCGGCCTTTGATCCGTGTATGAGCGCTTTCAGGCGAAGGCGTCCGTCTTTCTGTTAAACCGCCGTTGGCATGTGTCCGGTCAGGCTGTCTCGTGAATGGGGCTCGCAGCGGGAAGCTTCCGGCCGACGCCGCGAATGAGACATTGACCCCGTCCCTTCGTCTCCTTTCTAAGCACCACCCCATACTTCGCTGCTCTCGCACGATCTCCTCGTAGCCTTGACGTGCTAGCTACTATGCACTACTATATAGCGGTAGGTAGTGACACTTACTAGTAAGGCGGCGAGCGATGTGGAACACTTGACGGAGATGCTGAAGGGCGTATTGGAGGGATGCGTGCTCGAGATCATCGGACGCGAGGAGACGTACGGGTACGAGATCACGCGCCGTTTGAACGAGCTGGGCTTCGCCGACGTCGTGGAGGGCACGGTGTACGCCATCCTCGTGCGGCTCGAGAAGAACGGGCTCGTGAACACCGATAAGAAACCGTCCACGATGGGGCCGCCGCGCAAGTTCTACACCTTGAACGATGCGGGACGCGAAGAGCTGGCGCGCTTCTGGACCAAGTGGGAGTTCGTCTCGTCGAAAATCAACGAATTGAAGGAGCGCTGACATGGGAAACCTGTCGCACTATATCAACCCTGCGCAAATCATCAGGGACAAGCGGGAGTACCGGGCTCTGGTGGCGCGCGTGAACGCCCTGCCCGAGGACTACCGCTACGCCTATCGCAAGATACAGGATTACATGTGGAAGTTCGCATCCGGCGGCGGCTTGGACATGGTGGCGCTTCAGGCGGACCTGCTCGAACTGTTCGAAGAGGGCGCGTACGCGGGCAAGGGCGTGCTCGACATCACCGGCGAAGACGTCGCGGCGTTCAGCGACGAGCTGCTGGCGAACGCGGCCACCTACCTTGCCAAATGGCGCGAGGACCTCAACAGCGACATCAGGAAGAAGCTGGGGTCGAAGCGCTCCGATTCGAAAAACTGACACGCTGGGCTATCCGTTTGCCAACGAGCCTCTGACGAACGGGATCCGCGCATGCCTTCAAGCCCTCGCGCCGATACGATGGCTGCGAGGTGATTATATGAGCGTACTGACATATCAGGATTGGCGCGACACGTGCGACACCGAGCACATGCTGTTGCAGATGATGGGCAAAGTGAAGCTTGAATCGATGGATCCCCAGCCCGAGTGGAAGCAGGTGGTGCTCGACGCGGACGCGGACGGGTTCACGACCGGCCTCATCCCGGCGGGCGCCGACGGGTTCGAGGTCAGGCTGAGCATCGCGGATGCGGAAATGAGCGCTGAGACCACGGCGGGCGATCGAGCGCGGTTCCCCATCAAGGGCCGAGCCTCGGTGAGCGAGCTGTACGGCCGTTTCACCGCCATGCTCGAGAACATCGGCCACCCCGTGGCCATCAACCCGGTCCCGCAGGAAATGTACACCGACGTCCCGTTCGACCGGCAGCACAGCGCGCACGAGTTCGACGAGAAGGCCGCCCAGCGCTCCTTCCGCCAGTTCCTGTTCGCACGCGGCGCCCTGAGCGGCTTCGCGGCCCCTTTCCGCGGCAAGAAGATCCCGCCGTCGCTGTTCTGGGGCACCTTCGACATGACGACGGTGCTGTTCTCGGGCAAGCCGTGCCCCTTCGAGCGCACCGCCTCCCTCGTGGAGCGCATCGCATTCGACGAGCAGTTCGTGGAGTGCGGATTCTGGCCCGGCGACGACGTCGTGAACGACCCGTCCTTCTTCGTGCTCGCCTACCCGTTCCTCGAGGAAGGGTCGTCGGAGGACGCGGGCGTGAAGGAGGCGTTCTACGACGCCGAGAACGCCGAGTACTTCCTGCGGCTCGAGGACGCGCTGCGCTACGACGACCCCGAAGCCGCGGTCCGTCGCTTCTGCGCCTCCGCCTTCGACAGCATCATGCGCCGTCAGGAGTGGGAGCGGCGCGACTGGTTCACCGAGCCGCTGCTGAACGCCTGACCCTTCCCTTCCCCGCTGCTCGCATGCACGATCCGCGCGCTTTCCGCCCGCTTAGAGTAACTCTAAGCGGGCGGTTCCCTATCGACGGAGCCATCCTCTCCGAAGGCCATGCCCTCCTTGACGAGGTCGATCACCTCCTGTTTCGAGTGCACGCCCAGCTTGGCGTACAGCGACTTCGTATAGCTTTTCACCGTGTTGCGCGACAGGAACAGCGTCTTCTCGACGTATGCGGCGTCGCGTCCTTGCGCGAGCAGCTTGAGGAGCTCCGTCTCGCGCTTCGTCAGGCCGTGCGCGCGCGCCAGCTCGTCGCAGGCGAGCAGCTGCAGATCGGTGCGAGCGCGCACGTAGCGTCTGATGAGCTCGTCTCGCTTGCGGATGGCGTGCTCGGCGGCGCGCTTCTCGCGCGTGCGCAGCAGCCAGATGGCCATCATGATGAGGTACAGCAGCGCGAAGGACACGATGGTCGTCTGGGCGAAGGCGAAGCGGCTGTCCACGGCCACGGCCGATGCGGCCAGCGCCCCGAGCACCACGCCGGGGCGCGGGAAGGCGAACACGAACGCGGCTCCCGCCAGCAGCTTCGCGCGATCGCCGCGCAGCGCCTTGATGACGAGCGTGTAGGAGATGAGCAGCGCGACCTCCCACCCCATGTGCGTCAGCACGACGAGGGCGATGCTGTACGCGCCCGGCAAGAACGGCAGGAACAGCAGTCCCGTGGCGATGACGGCGAGCGTCGCGTTGAGCATCGTCGCGTAGCGACGGCCGTCGAAGCGCACGTACAGCAAAAACCCGGCGTCCGCCACGATGCCGGCGGCGAGCGAGGCGAGGCCGGGCACGTCCGAGGCCCCGGGGTTCGCCGACGCCACGACGTCGAGCACTCCGTAGACGATCGACAGCAAAAACACGTAGGCCAAGGGCGCGGCCAGCTTCGCAAAGGGGCGTCCTTCGGCGCGCGCATCGTCCCGTTGGTCGGCGGGCGCGCCGTCCGGGTCGTTCGCCGACGGCTTCGGCAGCGCGAGCAGCGCCGAGGAAACGAGCACGAGCAGCGCGCAGGCGGCGATCAGGGCAGGCGGCGATACGGTGTCGAGCGCGAGCACGACCGGCGCGCTGACGGCAGAAGCGAGCCCGAGCGCGTAGGCGTAGCGCTCCCCTGCAAGCTCGCCTGCCCGCACGAACCACCGCGGCACGAGCAGGCCCGCTCCGAGCCCGGCCGGGATCCCGGCCGCGTAGCACAGCGCCGCCGATCCGGCGGGGAAGGCGGCGGCTAGAAGCGCGAGGGCTGCGGCGTAGCACGATGTGCCGACGACGACGGTAGCCGCCCCGCGTCCCCTTCCCCGCCGCGCAGCGAGCCAGGAGAGAGCGGCCCCCGCGCACAGGGCGCCGTTGAGCACGGCGAGGTACGCGAGCGGGTCGGCCTGGGGCACGTCGGAGATCCAGTCGCTGTAGAAGAACACGATGGCAACGACGTACAGGCAGGTGAACCCGAGGGTGACGATGCCCGTTTCGTGCCGGCGCGCGAAGGAGGATGCGTTCGATTCGTTCATGGTGCCATGATACCCGATATCGCCGGGATGGACGTAACGCGCCCGAGGCCTTATGCTGGTACGGAGGCGAACCAGGAAGGGGAAACGATGAAATCCATCAAGACGATCATGGCGGCCTGCCTGGCCGCAGCCGTGCTGAGCTTCGGCGCGCTGTCGCTCGTCGGCTGCGGCCCGAGCGCCGAGGAGGTGGTGCGCCAGGGAGTATCCGACGAGCTCGAGCGCTTGAAGACCCACGACGCAGCGCTGCTCGACGAGCTGGCGGCCGACAGCGGGGCCGACCAGCTGGCCGTGTACGGCATCGACGCGCAGACGTTCATAGCCGCCTACCTCGACGGCTTCGACTACCGCATCGACGAGGTGAAGGTCGAGGACGACAGCGCCACGGCCACGGTGGTGCTCACCTGCAAGAAGTTCGACGCGTTCACCCAGGCGCTGACGGAGGCCACGGCGGCGCTCGCCGAGGACGAGGAGACGGCCGCGCTCGGCGCCGACGAGCTCAACGCGAAGATCGGCCAGGTGGTGCTCGAGGTGCTCGCAGGCGTCGAGCCCACCGAGTCGAGCCCGGTGGAGCTGCCGTTCACGCGCACGGACAACGTATGGAGCCCGTCTCCCGAAGCGGAGCAGGCGCTGTCCGCCGCCTTGTTCGCGCAATGACGACGCGCAACCGCATCGGTTACGAACGGGATACCGCTCGGTAACCGATGCGGCAACGTAGGGCCTTCGATCCTCTGCGCGTGCTATCGTGCATGTCAAACGATGGATCGCAGACTCGTCGCAAGGAGGAATCATGGGGTATGTGATCTCCCTGCTATGCTTCATCGGCGTTCTCGGGTGCGTTTCGCTCGTCCGACGCCTCGCATAGCGGGGATGCGCGAACGAAGGGCCGGTATATGCCGGCCCTTCGTCGTGTCGGGAAGCGCTCCTGCGGGCGAACCCGCCGTCGTGGATCTCCTTCGCACGGCAGAGCGCCTCACGCGTTGCCGCAACCCCCCCCATAGCTCCTCGCCCCCTCTCAACTTTTGCTTGATCATGGTGCGCGAGCCGCTCTTCCCGGTCATGCTTCCCCTACCGTTTCCCAACGGGCCGTCAGCGCATGGCCGCTCGAGGCCGGAGCGTTCCTCGGGCGGCGCTACGATGCCGGCCAGGAAAGGAGGCTCGCATGGAGCGGAAGAAAAAGGTGCTCGTCGCGTTCGGCACGAGGCCGGAGGCGGTGAAGATGGCGCCCGTGCTGCGGGCGCTCGAGGAGGACGGGGCGTTCGAGACGGTAGTGCTCGCCACGGCCCAGCATCGGGAGATGCTCGATCAGGCGGTGGGCGCGTTCGGCCTGCGCATCGACTGCGACCTGGACCTCATGCGCGATCGTCAGACGCTCGACGGCCTCACGGCGCGCATCCTGACCGCGTCGACCCCCGTGCTCGAACGCACGGAGCCCGACGCGGTGCTCGTGCACGGCGACACGTCCACCGCCTTCGCGCTGGCGCTCGCATCGTTCTACCGGCAGATCCCCGTGGGGCACGTGGAGGCGGGCCTGCGCTCGGGAAACCGGTACTCCCCCTTCCCTGAGGAGATGAACCGACGCCTTGTCTCGAACCTCGCCTCCTGGCACTACGCCCCCACCGCCGGCAACCGCGCGAACCTCGTGGCCGAGGGCGTCGATCCTGCGAACGTTTGGGTCACCGGCAACACGGTCATCGACGCGCTGCTCGCGACGGTGGATCCGTCGTACCGGTTCGCGAGCGGGGAGCTGGCCGCCGTGGACTTCGAGGGCGCGCGCGTCATCGGGCTCACCTGCCATCGACGCGAGAACCTCGGCGCGCCGATGGAGCGCATGTTCGCGGCCGTGCGCGATGCCGTGGACGCGCATCCGGACGTGGAGGCCGTCTATCCCGTGCATCGCAACCCGGCCGTGCGCGCCGTCGCCGAGCGCGTGCTGGGCGGGCATCCGCGCATACGCCTCGTCGAACCGCTCGATTACGCCGACTTCTCCAACTTCATGGCGCGCTGCTCGTTCATGCTGACGGATTCGGGCGGCGTGCAGGAGGAGGCGCCGGCCCTCGACGTGCCCGTGGTCGTGCTGCGCGACGACACCGAGCGCCCCGAGGCCCTCGAAGCGGGCTGCGCCGTCCTGGCCGGCACGTCCTACGCTGGCGTGCGCGCCTCGTGCGAGGCTCTGCTGGACGATCCGGCGCTCTACGCGCGCATGGCGGCCGCGCCCGATCCTTACGGCGACGGCCACGCCGCCGAGCGCATCCGCGGGGCGCTCGGCGAAGCGCTCGCCTAGCCGAGGCGCGAGACGGCCAGGCCCATCTCGCGCGCGACGTCGTCCACCGACCGGCCCAGATGCAGCGCATAGGCGAGCGCCATGCCCGCCTGGGGCAGCTCCACCTGCGTCGCGTTCAGAAGCGCAGCCGCCTCGCCCGGCTGCGGCGCGCGGGACTCCTCCTCGTCGACAAGCGCTCCCTCGAAGGCTTCGATCAGGTCGGCCGTGCTGGAGAACAGGAAGAACGCCGGGCCGTCCAGCACGAGCGCCAGCCGGGCGCGCTCGGCGGCCGGCATGTCGTCGTCCACCGCGACGATCCAGCCCTTCCCCACGTGCACGAGGGGAAGCACCGCGGACCCGTGCCCCTCGGCCTCGTCCGCGCCGGGCGGCAGGTCCTCCATGAGCGCTGGCAGCACGAGGGATGGCGAGGCGCGCACGAACATCGACTGCTGCTGCAGCGCGTAGGCCTGCGTGATATGGCGCTCCTCCACGAGCCCCTGCGCGAGCAGCTCCTGCCCCAGCCGCACGCCGCGCTCGAGCGCGGCGCCCACGGCGTCCTCGAGGTGCCCCGGCTCGACGAATCCCTGCTCGAGCAGAGCATCGCCCAAGAGCCTTCGGTAGCGCTCGAGCACCGAGGCGGGGAGGAACTCATGGTCGGTCTTGTTCCACGCGGGCCCGCTTTGCCCGGCCGGCGCGTCCGGCGCCTGCTCGCCATCCCCTTCCGCCTCCGGCGCCGTCGCGCACCGATGCTCGACGACGGGCGCAGCCGCCGCCTTGGCCTCGCGCCCGCGCAACAGGACGTAGGCGATCTTCTGCCGCCACGCGCGAAACGTCGCGCACAGGTTGATGAGGTTGCCCCACAGCAGCCTGATCGGGAACAGCGGCGGCAGCAGGATGGAGAACGCCATCGTCTTCCATCCGTACACGTTCACGAGCGCGCGCCCGCGCAGCACCTGGCGCTCCACCATCATGAACAGCAGGAACACGCACATCCACCACGAGAAGCTGAACAGCGGGTACATGACGGGCAGCTCGACACCGGGCACGAGCGTCTGCACGAGGAAGTACGCGAGCACGGCGTAGCCGGGCAGCAGCACGAAGTTCGCGAACTTCGCCTTGAGGTCTTTGTACAGGAAGGTGCGCTCGGCGAACGTGAGAGCACTCTTGCCGAACACGTCGCCCATGTTCGCGCTCTGCATGGTGATGCCGTACACCCAGCGCGCCTTCTGGCGCACGGCCGCCTTGAACGTGGACGGGAACAGCGAGCGCGTGGCGATGTAATCCCACACCGTGCGCCCGCGCGCGTCGACGCGCGGCACCTTCTCCAGCACGTAGTGGACGCGGAAGCCGCGCATGCGCAGGGTGAGCGACAGCTTGTAGTCCTCGGTCAGGCTGTTGCGCGGCAGCAGATCCTCGCCGCGATACGCGTCGAGGATCTGCCGCCCGATGGCGAACCCCGTGCCAGCCGACGGCACGAAGCCCAGCTCGTCGCGCATGACCATGGTGCGGAAGTGGTGCTCGGCGAACTCGTCGGCGTAGGTGGACGAGGTGAGCGTCTTGAAGAACAGCCGCAGCCGCGGCATGCGCTGCAGGGGGAACACGGGGAACTGGAGGGCGTCGTACTCGTCGATCAGGTAGTTCGTCATCTTGAACTCGTTGGGATGCACCACGTCCTCGGCATCGTGGATGGTGACGCTCGCGAAGCGCACGTCGCGGGCGCGCTCGTAGGCGCGGACGGCGCGCAGCGTGGCGTTGATGTTGTCGGCCTTCGACGTGGGGCCCGGCGCGTCCCCCACCACCGCCACGACGGTGCCGCCGTGGCGCGCCTCGAGCGCGCGGGCCACGGCCACCGTGGCGGAGTCGTTGGGATACACGCCCAAAAACACCCGGTAGAGCGAGCGCGGGTACTGCGCAGAGGCCACGAGGTTGTCCACCACCTCGCCGATCACGGCATCCTCGTGCCAGGCGGCGATGACGACCGCCAGCATCTTCGGAGGCTTCTCGTTGATGAGCGACAGCTTCACGCGCCTCTTGCCGATGCCGCGGAACAGCGCGAAGACGTCCCACAGCAGGTCGTCGGCTCCGAACACGATGAACGCGAGCGCCACGAAGAAGCCGATCCAGTAGACGACCTGCGCATCCATGCCCGCTCCTTTCTCCGCTTCCCTGCGTTTCCCGCTGGATTGCCCGCCTGAAAACGCCGCCGTTGCAGTTCGCCTCCGAACGGCGCCCGCGCATCCGCCCGAAGCGGGCGGCGCGCTACGATGCCGTGAGGTATCCGCGAGGAAGGAGCAGGTCATGGCCGGTCGAAAAGGCGCAATCGCGTTCGGTCTCGTATACATCCCGGTGGAGCTGTTCACGGCGACGCAGGACGACGCCGTGCGGTTCAACCAACTTGCAAAAGATAGCATGAAGCGGGTGCGCTACGTGAAGACGTGCCCCGACTGTAAACGAGAGCTTGAACCCGACGACATCGTGAAGGGCTACCAGTACGAGAAGGGCAAGTACGTGGTGGTCGACGACGCCGAGCTCGACGCCATCAAGACCGACGCCGACCGCGCGATGAAGATCGTCCAGTTCTCCGACATCGACGAAGTGCCTCCCCTCTACTTCGAGAAGCCCTACCAGGTGGTGGCCCAGCCCGGCGGCGAGAAGGCGCTCGAGCTCTTGCGCCGCGCCATGGTGGACGAAGGCAAGATCGCCATCGGCACGACGGTGCTCGGGAACTCGGAAACGCCCATCGCGCTCATCCCCCACGACGACGACCTCGTCATGATGACGCTGCACTACCAAAGCGAGGTCAAGGACGTGCCGAAGACCCTCGCGCACCCCGACGTGGCCGACGAGGAGCTGTCCATGGCGAAGCAGCTCGTGGAGAGCATGACCGCGCCGTTCGATCCGGGCCGTTTCCGCAACACGTACCAGGAGAAGCTCATGCAGCTCATCCAGGACAAGATCGCCGGCAAGCAGATCGTGGCGGAGAACCAGCAGGCCCAGCCGTCGAACATCATCAACCTCATGGACGCCCTGTCGGCCAGCCTCAAGGCGCGCGAGGGGAAAGCCGAGGGCGCGGAGCCGAAGAAGGAGCCGCCGGCGAAGAAGCCCGCGCGCAAGCGGGCGTCGGCCTAGGCGCTCGGGGCGGCGAGCTCGCGCAGAGGCTCGAACGAGCGCGAGCGGGCGGATACCCAGATGCGGTCGACGTGGCCGTCCTCGAACGCGCGCTCGAAGCGCAGCCGGCGCGGCGAGAGCGCTATCCCGAGCGCCGCTCCCGCCACGGGCAGGAGGTTCACGAACGCGAACAGCGCGGGGCCGCTCAGGCCGAAGGCGTGGTCGAGCGCGGCGACGGGGAGAAGCATCAGCACCCCGAACAGCACGTATCCGGCGAACCCGTACAGGATCGCCTGGCGCAGCCCCACGGCCGGCAGCGCGGCCGCCATGGCGGCGAACATGCCGACGAGGGCGATGCCGGTCACGGCCGGCGTGGACACGGGAGCGGAAGCCATCACCGCCTCGGCCGCCACGAGCGCGCCGGCGATCGCCTCGGACACGAGCAGGCAGCGCGCGAACAGCATTCCGCGCCGCGGCGCGGGCTTGCCCGCCACCACGCGCACCCCGACGAGGCGGCCGTAGGGGCCTGCGGCGCGCACGCCCCATCCTTCCACCCAGCGTGAGAGCGCGCTCCCGCCGACCAGGACGAGCGCGACGATCGCCACCGCGACCCATTGCGCAGCGTATCCTCCGCCCATGTCGACCGCCTCCTCGAAGGATCGGTTCCGCATAGGCCCAGTATAGCATGCGGCCCGCCCTGCCATCCCGAGCGCAACGCCGTGCGGCGGATCGCGGTCCCGAGCGCAGGGCGCTCATGCGCGCTCGGGCCACGCCTTCCTCACGACCTGGACCGAGGCCACGCCCACCGCGATGCCGATGAGGGCGCCCGCGACGATGTCGGAGGGGTAGTGCACGTACAGGTAGATGCGCGAGAACGCGATGAGGCACGCCACGGCGACGGCCGACACCTTGAGCGCCAGCACCGCCCTGCCCTTGCCGGGCAGGCAGCACAGCGCCGCCGCCGCGGCGAACGACACCATCGAGTGGTTCGAGGGGAACGAGTCGCCCGACGGCGGCGGGATGAGGAGCCCCGCGAACTCGTAGGCGACGAACGGCCGCGCGCGGCCGAACAGGGGCTTCAGCACGAACATGCCGAGGGCGGCCGTGACGACGACGGCCGCGAGCACGGCGATGCCGTAGCGGCGGTGCCGCGGCTGCGCGATGAGCACGGCGGCCGCGATCAGCCACACGAGGGCGAGGTCGCCCAGGTGCGTGGCCAGCAGCATGACCTGGTCGAGTAACGGCGTGCGCAGGTGCTCCTGGATGGCGTCGAGGATGGCGATGTCCACGCAGCCGCCCCTACGGCCGCTTCGCGCCCGGTGCCAGCCGCGCGAGCAGCCCCGTGCAGCCGGCGATCACGTCATCGTAGGTGGCGTCGAAGTCGCCCGTGTACCACGGGTCGGCCACGTCGCGATCGGAGTCGGCGAACTCCAGCAGCTTGAAGCAGCGGTCCTCGGCCTCGCGCCCCAGCTGGCGGCGCATGTCGCGCATGTTCGCCTCGTCCATGCCCACGAACAGGTCCCATTCCTCGGCGTCGGCGCGGCGCAGGCGGCGGGCGGTCTTGCCCGAGCAGTCGATGCCCTGCGCCTCGAGCACGGCGCGCGTGCCGTGGTGAACGGGGCTGCCGATCTCGTCGTCGTGCGTGGCCGCGGAGGCGATAACGAAGCGGTCGGACAGGCCGTGGCGCGCCACGAGGTCCTTCATGACGAACTCGGCCATCGTGGAGCGGCAGATGTTGCCGTGGCACACGAACAGGATGCGGAACGGCGCGCTCATCGGCCCTTCCCTTCTTCCGGCTCGAGCACCTCGAGGTAGCGCTCGTACAGCTGAGGCATCGCGCGCTTCAGGCTGACGGGCTTGAAGGTGGCGGCGTCCACGAGGCAGTGGGTGCTGCGGCCCGTGCAGCACGGCTTCTCCTTGTCGAGGTCCTGGCCCTCGCGGAACACCTCGTAGGCGTACACGGTCTTCACCGGGCGCGACTCCACGATGCGCGTGCGCACGACGGCCGTGTCGCCGTAGCGCAGCGGCGCGCCGTAGTCGCATTCGAAGTGAGTGACGGGCGACATATAGCCCGCCTGCTCGATGTGGTCGTAGGGAAACCCGATGGCCTCGAGGAACCGCGTGCGCGCATCCTCGAAGTACAGCAGGTAGTTGGCATGATAGACGACGCCCATCATGTCCGTCTCGGCATAGCGTATGGTGATTGGCGTGCAAACCCGCATGGTTCGGCTGTCCGTCCTTTGCAATCGGCTACAATGGTCGCATGAGGAATATCGTAACGTATATGGCCGAAGAGCAGCGCACCTTCGCGGAATCACCGTTTAACCCCGTGGACTCGCTCGTGTTCGCGACGCTCGCGTACTTCAACTACGAAGCGGCGCCCGGCATCGACCTCGCCTCGGGCGCGGGAGCGCTGCTGCACGACGTGGTGATGCTGTCCGACTGGAGCGCGCTCACGGCGCACAGCTGGATGGAGGACGCGAAGGACACCGAGGCGTTCCTGCACGTCCTGTCGGCAAGCCGCCGCATGCGCGACGTGCGCGCCTCGTTCTACGCCAACGAGCGCTCCGACGCGGTGGAGAAGCAGTTCTCGGCGGTCACGCTCACCTTCCCCGATGCCGACGGCCAGACGGCCTACCTCGCGTTCCGGGGCACCGACGGCAGCTTCGCCGGCTGGAAGGAGGATTTCAACCTCTGCTTCAAGGAGGTGATCCCCTCCCAGTGCACCGCGGCGGCCTACCTGTCGGGCGTGGCGTCGGCCCTGCCCTGCCCCCTCGTCGTGGGCGGCCACTCCAAAGGCGGCAACCTCGCCGAGTACGCGGCGCTCGTGGCCGACGACCGCGCCTTCGACCGTCTGCGGGGCGTGTTCAACCACGACGGCCCCTCGTTTCTGGACGACCCCTCGCCGCGCATCGACGACGAGCGGTTCTGCCGCCTCTTGCACAAGACCGTGCCCGAGTCCTCGGCGTTCGGCATGATCCTCGAGCGGCGCGCCGACTACCGCGTGGTGCGGTCATCGGCCATGTCGGTGTTCCAGCACGAGCCGTTCACCTGGCAGACCGAGGGCGACGACTTCGTGTACCAGGACGCGCTCAACCCTTCGGCGGTGTTCTTCGACGAGGCGCTCGACGCATGGCTGCGCAGCAAGTCGCCCGTCGAGCGAGAGCGGTTCATCGACACCATATACGACCTGTTCGCCGCAACCGAGGCGGGCACGTGGAGCGAGTTCCAAGAGAAGCTGTTCGCGAACACGCGGCGCATGCTGGGCGCGCGCTCGAAGCTGGACGCCGAGACGAAGAGCTTCATCTGGCAGACGCTCGGCTCGCTCGGCGGCATCCTGAAAGCCGAGACCGTCAAGCGCTTCAAACCCGCCCCGCCCACCTGGCTGCCGCGCCGACGCGAGACGTACGACCCCGAGAAAGGAACCGAAGCATGAGCGCACCCGTCGCGTACGGAAGACTGACCCCCCGCATGGCCATGCAGCTGGCGGCGCCGCACACCTGGCCGGCCGCCATCCTGCCCGTGCTCGCGGCCGTCGCGGCCGCGGCCGTCACCGCGCCGGCGGTGTCGGCGACCATGGCGTGCGTGCTGCTGGTCATCTGCGTGCTCATGCAGGCGGCCGTCAACACGTTCAACGACTACTACGATTACGTGAAGGGAGCCGACTCGGCCGACGACAACGTGGATCCCACCGACGCCGTGCTCGTGTACAACAACGTGAACCCGCGCGCGGCGCTCGCGCTGGCGATCGGGTTCCTCGCGGCGGCGTTCCTGCTGGGCGCGTACGTGATCTGGATCGCCGGATGGATCCCGCTCGCGCTGGGCGCCGTTGGCGCCGTCATCGTGGTGCTGTACTCGGCGGGCAAGACGCCCATCTCCTACCTGCCCATCGGCGAGCTCGTCAGCGGGTTCGTGATGGGCGGCCTCATCCCGCTGGCAAGCTATCAGGCGCTCACGGGCATCTTCGACCTCCGCGCGCTGTTGTGGGCCGTGCCCACCATCCTCGGCGTGGGCCTCATCATGTTCACGAACAACACGTGCGACGTGGAGAAGGACGTGGAGTCGGGCCGCCGCACGCTGTCGGTGCTGCTGGGTCGCGAGCGGGCGCGGGCGCTCTACCACGGCGTCGTGTACGCGTGGGTGGTCGCCATCGTCGCGCTCGTGGCCGTGTTCTTCACGAACGGGCTCGTGGTGATGCCGTTCATGCTGCTGGCCTCCTATCCCCTGCTCAAGGCGCTTTTGGGGAATCCGCTGGCCCCGGCGGCCCGCATCGGCGCCATGGCGCAGGTGTGCAGCGTGAACATCGCGCTCGGCGCGTTCTACGCGGCGGCCATCCTGGCGAGCGCCGTCACGCTGACGGCGTAGGCGAGGGAGGGGCTGATCACCATGGAAGGAGCCGTCATCGCCGCCATCGCGGCCTCCGGCGTCGCACTCGTCGCGTTCGCGCTGCTCGCAACCATGTTCTGGCGCGGGCGCTGGCTCGTGCTGCTGGCGGGGTCCGCCGCCGCGGATCCCGGGCGCGACGAGGCCTGCCGCGCGCTCGGCAGGCACATGGCCGTGGTGCTCATGGCGGCCGGCACGCTCATGGCCACGCTCGTCGTGTTCCTGGCCGGCGAGCTCGCCCGCAGCGCAGGGGTCGTGTCGGCCGCATCGATGGCGAACAACGTGGCGTTCGTCGCGCTCGTCGTGGTCCTGGTCTGGTTTTTCATCGTGCAGCGTCCGGACGACGAGCAGCCCTCGTCGAAAGGCGCCGCCCCGCGCCGGTCGAGCCTCGACCACCTGCACGCCGCCACCATCGTCTTCGTCGTGGCCGTGCTGGCCGTGGTTGGCGCGGTGGGAGCGGTGGCGGCGGGGTTGTAGCGCCGAGGCTGCGCGGCCTTACCCCTCGAACCTCACGACGAGGCGCCCGTCCTCGTAGCGGGCCCCTGCAACGTCCAGCCCGCGGGCCTCGTCCGGCAGCGCGATGCGACGGCGCTGGTTCTTGAGCGCGACGACGAGCGCGTCGCCGTCTTGGTGCAGCTCGAGATCGCGCTTGTCGAAGAACGGCACCGCGAGGGACAGCTCGAGCGCGCCGTCGGCCTGCACGATGCTCGCCGTCTCGGTGCGGGCGAGCACGAGAGCGGGATCCACGCCGTCGTAGAGCTCGGCGGCTGCCTCGCGAAGCCCGTCGAGGCCGCGCAGCTCGCCGTGGCGGAGCATGAGGCGCAGGACGGGCACGCCCGAGAACCCCTCCTCGATCTCCCGCATCGACGCGCGCTGCAGCTCGGTCCAACGCTCGAAGTAGCCGGCCAGCGCCTCGTCGGGGTACAGCCGGTTGGCCACGACCGCGTCCACGTTGTAGCCGTACAGGTGCAGCCACGAGAACGCGCGCTTCGCCTCC
Organism: Eggerthella timonensis; assembly: GCF_900184265.1. Classification (NCBI taxonomy): domain Bacteria; kingdom Bacillati; phylum Actinomycetota; class Coriobacteriia; order Eggerthellales; family Eggerthellaceae; genus Eggerthella; species Eggerthella timonensis. The sequence goes on along the minus strand of NZ_FXXA01000002.1, from coordinate 2,499,139 downwards.
TGCACCACGATGCGCTCGGCCGTGGTGACCACGCGCAGGCTGACGCGCTCGTCGTCGACGAGCAGCGCGCGCAGCGCCTCCAGCTTGTCCACGAGCGCCGACACCTCGTCGAACAGCGCGTCGTCGGGCATCGGCATCTTCATGAGCCCCTCGAGGACGGGCCGCCCCAGCTTGAGGGCCTTGCGCTTGAACGGAAGCGCGTCCTCGATGAACGCGCCGAGGCGCTCGGGGTACTTGAGCAGCGACAGCGTCTCGCCCGTGGGCGCGCAGTCCACGACGAGCACGTCGTAGGCGCCCCCGCGCTCGATGTCGAGCAGGGCCAGCAGCGCGAACAGCTCCTCGAGCCCCGGGAACACGAGCAGCTCGTCGGCTTCGATGCCGGCGTCGGCGTGGCTCGTCATGAGCGTGCGCAGGTAGCCCTGCAAGCCTCCCCACGCGGCGCGGCCGGCGACGGCCGGGTCGATCTCGAGCGCCTGCAGGTTCTCGGCCACGGGCGTCGCCGCGCTGCCGACGGGCAGGTCGAACGCGTCGCCCAGGCTGTGCGCGACGTCGGTGCTGGCGACGAGCACGCGCTGCCCGCGCTCGGCCAGATGCAGCGCCGTGGCGGCGGCCACGCAGGTCTTGCCCACGCCGCCCTTGCCGGTGTACAGGATGATCCTCATGATGTAAGCTCCCGCTTCTAATCGATGGCGATGGGGCGCAGACCGCGCTCGTGCCGCTTCGGTTTCCGTTCCGGTTGCGCCGCGCGCCGCTCCGCTTGCGGCGATGGCTCATGCGGTGCGGGCGCGCCTTCCAGCATGCCGAGGGCCGCCTCGGCGCACGCGCGCACGGCCGCCGCCGCCATGCGGCGCGCCGGCGGCGGCACGAGCAGGGCGAGGGCTTCCGCCTCGAGCCGTTTGGCCTCGAGCATCTTGCTTGCGAACTCAGCGTTCATCCCGTTCTCCTTCCGCGAAGGCCACGTGCAGCGTTCCGTTCTCCAGCCGCGCGCCCGCCACGTCGAAGCCCGCCAGCGCGTTCGGCAGCGGGATGCAGCGGGCCATGGCGCCCACGCGCACGACGAGGTCGCTTCCGGCCTGGTACAGCTCGAGCGCGCCCTTGTCCGCCAGCGGAAGCGCCAGCTCGAGCGCCCATCCGTCTGGCGTCTGCGCGTAACGCTCGTGCTCGAGGGGCGGCGCGGCGGCGAACACGCTCTCGTCGGGAAGCTCCTCGGCCAGCTGCGCCACCCCTTCCGCGCCGCAGATGTCGGTGCCGTGCCAGGGGAGGCGCGCGGTGGGCACGTCGGCGAACACCTGGGAGAGCTCGTCCATGCAGCGCGCCTGGACCTCGGCCCATTCGGCGAAGAAGCCCTGCGCCTCCTCGGCGGGCAGCACGCGGTTCACGACGAGGCCGTCCACGCGGTAGCCGAACAGGTTGAGGTAGAGGTAGTTGCGCTTCGTCTCCTCGACGACCATCTTCTCGGGCAGCGTCACGATGCGCACGGCGGTGCGGTCGCCGTCCTTCAGCAGCTCCTGCAGGTCGATGAGCCGCGCGTAGAGGCGCTCGATGTCCGACATGGCGTGCTTGTCGGGAAGCTCCACCTTGAGCACTTTCTTGGACAGCGGCGACAGCACGCGCAGCGCCGCCTTGCCGAGCGGCAGCCACTTCTCGACGTACCAGCCCAGAAGTTCGGGGAATTTGAGCAGGGCGAGCGTCTCGCCCGTGGGCGCGCAGTCCACGACGATGGTGTCCCAGCGCCCGCTTTCGGCGTACTCGAGCAGCTTGAGCAGCGCGAACAGCCCGTCGAGGCCCGGCATGGTCGGCAGCTCGCCGCCGTCGTCGGCGCCGCGCTGCATGCTGGTGGCCATCGAGGTGACGGATCGGACGAGGTCGCCGTACTCCCCTTCCATGATGCGGTCGGCGTCGAGCTCGACCGCATCGAGGTTGTCGGCCACGCGCACCTCTTCGGGCCCGACGCGCTGCGCCAGCACATCGCTCACGCTGTGCGCCGCATCCGTGCTGGCCAGCAGCGTGCGCTCGCCGCGTGCGGCCGCCTTCCAGGCGCTCGCGGCCGCAACGCTCGTCTTGCCGACCCCGCCCTTTCCCGTGAATATCCGAATCTGCGTCATCGTGCGTCCTATCTTCTTCAGTCGAATTATTCCATGCTCGAACTATTGGTGCGAAAAACGCGGCGTTGCCGCCGCCGTGCCTCGTGCGCCCCGCGTCGGCGGGATCGACGTTGTCCCATGCGCCCCGCGCTCCTCCGCGCCCGGAGGGCGCACGCGCCTACTCGATCGCGATGCGCTTCATGCCCGTCTTCGCGCTTCCGCGCTCCTTCCCGTCCCCGCCTTCGCGCTCGAGCAGCGCGGGCAGCCGCTTGACCACCTTGAGCAGCACGAGCCGCTCCTCGTCCGACAGGTCCTCGAACAGCGCTCCGACGAGCGAGCCCACCGTGCCCATGACCTCGGCCACCTGCCGCGCGCCTTCGTCGGTGATGCGCACCACCATCACGCGCTTGTCCTGGACGCTGCGCCAGCGCTGCACGAGGCCGCGCTTTTCCAGCCGGTTCGCGATGCCCGTGGCCGTGTTCAGCGGCACGCCCACGTACTCGGCGATGCGCGACATGGTGGTCTCGCCCGCACGGTAGACGTGCACGAGCGCGAGCAGCTCGTTCTTGGAGCAGTCCATGAGCACGCCCTGCCACCGCTCGGAGGAGAAGGCGTCCTTGCCCGCGTCGAGGAACTCCCAGAAGAACTCGTCGGTTGGGAGATTCGTCGCGCGCTCGTTCGTCATAGAATGCTTCCTTTCTCGAAGTAAATTCATTCTGTCACCGAACTATCTTGTTGTCAAGCCCGCGAGCCCGACGAGCCGGCGAAGCCGCGACTCGTGGCAGGTTTTGCGAGATATTCGTCGTTTCCGCTTGCCGACGAAGGACGCGCGAGGGCGAAGCACCGGAGCGGATCGCCTATCCCCTGATCACAGGGATGTGCCGAAAGAAGCCGAGCGCCACGGCCGGGAATCGCGACGAATATCTCGCAAAACCTGCCACGAACCCCGTCACTCTATGTTTAACCACCATCGACATAGAGATCCTCCAGTCGTGGCCGTTTTCGACGTATACGTCGTTTGGAAGGGCTTCGCCCGAGCGCGCGCACCGACCATAGGAGAACGTTTTCCAAAGGGCCAGTTCAGCGGCTTGGTGCATTTTTCCGCGCCGCGAGATGGTTTGAACGGCGACGTATACCCGTCGAAAACGGCCGCGAAACGAGAATCCCTATGTTGAACCGCCGTCGACGTATGCCCGGCCGTACCGGGGCCGACGGGATCGAACCGCCCCTTCGTGCATGCCGCAGCCCGGCAAGGAGGGCTTGCGGCCGGCTTTCGCAGGCGCATGCAGTGGCCGGATGGGCGTGCGATACCGTATACTCTCAACGGACGGAAAACGACGGGCGCGAGAGCTAAGGGAGGCTTTCCATGGAGATCGCACGTTTGGTGCTGGGCGCATTGCTGCTGGTTGCTGCGGCGCTGTTGGCGGTGCAGCTGTACAACGGGCGCTGGCTGTTCCTGATCGCCAAGCCCGAGAAGACGAAGAAGGGCACGTTCTTCCCCGAGGGAACCGCCAACACGGGCAAACGGGCCTCGTGGGTCATGGTGGCCTGCTTCGCCGTCGTGGCCACGCTCATGGCCTTCGAGATGGGCAAGATGACCGGCGTGCCGGTGTTCGTGCAGGCCGCCACCGTCCTCAGCAACATCGCGCTCGTGGCCTTCTGCCTGAGCCTCGTGTGGACGCTGTTCGCCGGGCGCAAGGATCAGAACTACCAGGATCGGTTCAAGAAGGACGGCGTGCGCCTGCTCGTCCTGTTGCTGGGCGCCTGCGCCGTCATGACGGCCGTGTCGCTTCTGTTCGTCTGAGCGACGGGGCAGCCACGAATCGGCGACGCGCGGCCGCCGATCGGGTTGCGAACTCGACGAGACGGCTTCCCGCCCGCTATGCTGGTCGGCTCAGGCGAACGGCGCGGCGAAAGGGACGGGCATGCCGAAGGGAAGATTGGAAGCGTTCACCGACGCGATCATCGCCATCATCATGACGGTGCTCGTGCTCGAACTGCACGAGCCGACCGGCGGCGGTTTCGCCGCCCTGTTCGAGGAGTGGCACCGGCTGCTCATCTACCTGGTCAGCTTCCTCATGCTGGCCATCTATTGGAACAACCACCATCACCTGTTCCAAGCCGCGCGCAGCGTGAACGGCAAGGTGCTCTGGGCGAACAACTTCTTCATACTCAGCCTGTCGCTGTTCCCCTTCGTCACATCGTGGATGGGCGACTACTTCTCCGACCTTGCGCCCCAGGTGACGTTCGGCTTCATGGTAATGGCCGCCGACATAATGTTCTTCGTCGTGGCGCGCAATCTGCGGCAGGTGGAGGACGGCAACGACGCGGTGAGCGTCTACTTCAACCGGTACTGGAAATCGTGGGCGTCGGTGGGGGCGAACCTCGCGGCCATCGCGCTCGGCATCCTCGTGCGCCCCGAGCTCGTGTTCGTGGTGAATGCGCTCATGCTCGTGCTGTGGGTGGTGCCCGAGCGGCGCATCGAGCGCGCCGTGCGCTCGTAGGGCCTGTGCCGGGCGGCCGGAATCGGAACATGCGGCAACGGATTCCTTAAGCGCGCCTTAAGTATGCCGAAGCAGCGCGGCTGCGCGTCGCGAGCCTGGTAGCATGGGGCCTTCTCTCAACCAAGGACGAAGGGGGCTTCGATGGAGCAGGCGGTATCGACGGCGTACGAGGCGGCGACGGCGCTCGTTCCGCTCTTCGTCGCGTACGCGATCGTGCGAGAACGGGCGCGGCGCACGGGAACCCAGGCGAGCGCGTGCCTGCCGACGCTCGCGTTCGCGTTGTACCTTGCCGCGGTGCTGAGCGTCACGGGAGCCGGCACGCTCTACGATCTGCTGCGCATCCTCGACGGGCACGGGCCGGTGGCGAGCAGCGTGAGCCTCGTCCCTTTCGCCGACGCCGACGTCGTCGGGTGCGCGTTGAACGCCGTGCTGTTCGTCCCGCTCGGCTTCCTGCTTCCGTTTGCGTTCCGTCCGCGCATGCGGGCATCGGGCGCGCTCGCGTTCGGGCTCGCGTTCTCGCTGGCAATCGAGCTGAGCCAGCTGCTGAACAACCGAACCACCGATGCGGACGACCTCGTCATGAACGCGCTGGGCGCCCTCGCCGGGTTCGCGCTGTTCAAGGCATGGAGCCTCCTGCGTCACGGCACGCCGGCGCCGCGGCGCGGCGCCTTCGCGCGCAGACCCGCGATGGCCGGCCTCGGCGAGCCGGCGCTATACCTGGCGGCGGCGTTCGCGGGCCGCTTCCTCCTGTTCAACGACCTGGGCGTATCGGAGCTGCTAGGCGCGCTCTGAGGTCGAGCGTCGGCGCCGAGGCGCACGTCACGGAAGCTGGTCGGTGGCCTCGTCGACGAGCGCGATGAGCTCCTGGCGCGCATGGACGTCGAGCTTCGCGTACACGTTGCGCGTATGGGTGCGCACGGTGTTCCACGACACCTGCAGGCGCTTGGCGGCCGTGCCGGCGTCGTAGCCCATGGCCAGGCAGCGCAGCACGTCCTTCTCGCGCGGCGAGAGGCCCGCCTGTTCGGCCAGCGCGTCGATGGCCAGCCCGAAGCGGCCCTTCTTGCCCGAAGGCGCCTCGTCGTCGGCGTGCGGGTCGGGAAGCTCGTCGCCCAGCAGGTCGTCGAGCGAGGCCTCCCCTGCCCCCTCGGGCTTGAACAGGCGGTCGAACTCCTTCTCCGAGAACAGCACGAACGCGCACGCAAGCACCGCGAACGCCAGCACGAGGTACAGCACGATGGAGTTCGACGTGACCGCTATCTGCGGGAACAGGTGCACGCCCGCCAGCCATCCGGCGCCCGACCCCGCCATGAACATCCCGTATCCGTAGCCGAACACGAGCACGGCCGAAATATGGCGCTGGTAGACCACGAACGCGAGGATGCACCACAGCACGAACTCGAAGATGGCCGAGAGGAAGGTGACGAGCGCGCTCCACCCGAGGTGCGTGACGCCCACGATGGGACAGAACGCGATGAGCGCCACGACGGCGGCCATGATGACCGAGTAGATCTTGCCGAAGTCGAAGCGCTCCCCCTCGACGCCGATGGCCGCCGCCGCGAACACGAGCGCCATGACCATGCGCAGCAGCATGACAAGGCGCGTGTTGTCGAGCGTGACGTCGACCGGCGACACCTCGACGAGCATCGAGCGCAGGGCCACCACCACGAACGAGAAGACGAACGTGACCGCGATGAGCTTCCAGAACGACCGCGGGAAGCGGGAGCTGCGGTCCTCGGGCGCGCCCTTCTCGCTTGGAGGCGCGATGAACGACAGCGCGGAAGCGGCTGCGGCGGCGAAGGGCATGCTCACGAAGGCGACGATGCCCGTGAGAGACGGCCCTCCCGCAACGGGCTGCCAGGCGGGCGAGCCGATGACGGTGAAGTAGATGAGCGCGATCACGACGTGCGAGAGCGCCGTGTACAGGATGGCCTTGCGAGGCGCGATGCCGCCGTACAGCTGCCCGCACTTGAGGCCGATCACGGATGTGCCGACGCCCGTGCATGCGCTGGCGATGTAGAAGACGACGTTCGTGACCTCGTCCGAGAGCACGGGCATGAGATAGTACGGCCCGATGAGGATGATGACGAGGCACCCGAGGGATGCCGCGGCCCCGCCGGCGAGCACCGCCTGCGGGCGGTCGATCAACCGGCGCACGCGCTGCCCCGCGCAGGCGGCCGCGAGCAGCGCGATGCCGAACGCGAGCGTCGAGACAATGTACATCGTGGAGATGTTCGCGCCGTTGACCTCGGTGTCCGAGAGCCAGGCGGTGCCGCTGTAGGCGATATAGGCCCATGCCAGCCAGATGCCGAGCGCAAGGTAGGGCACCGACGGGCACGCCTTGACGAGCTTTTCCGGAAACGCCTTCATGAAAGCAGTCGACTCCCCCTCCCCGAACGGACGACAGCTCGAGCCGCGCGCTCCTTTGCGAGCGTCAGACGGCGTCGCGCGCGCGACGCTCCCGCACGGCGCGGACGAGCCGCAGAACGATGTACGCCGCGAACACTGCCGAGTATACCGCAACGCTCGCCGTGGCGGCAATGCCGCCGTGCAGCGCCGAAGGCGCCAGCATCAGCAGGAGGTGCGCGTACACGAGCAGGAAGAACGGGTACGCCAGCCGTTGCACGTTCTTCCAGGTCTCGGTGCGCATGCGGCGCTTCACCGCGTTGAAGGACGTGACGCCCAGCACGAGGAGCAACGCCAACAGCACGACGGCCACGACGAACGATGCGACGACGTTCGCGTCCGTCCTCCCACCCGTGAGAAGACGCGGCAGGTAGGTGGCGCCGTACACCGCCATGTGTCCGAGCGAGAGGATCCATGCGACGATTGACAGCTCGGCGCGCACCGCCTTGAGCCACCGGCACGGTCGCGAACCCTGTGGGAGCACGCCGATGTACATCACGACGACGAACAGGGCGAGCGGCAGCAGGCATTTCTGGACGAGGACGAAGAACGCGCTCCACACATCGCGCGGCATGCCCCAAAACGTGCCGGCCAAGAACGCGACGTCCGCGAGCACGGCGGCCGCGTAGAACGCCATCGGGCAGGCCTTGAGGGGATTGCGCAGCGCGAAGCAAGCGACTATCGTGCATGCGAGCACGAGGGCGAACGTCATAGCCTTTCCAACTCCTCCGCCAAATCTTCGAGCACGCCGGCATCGAACAGGAAGAACCCCTTGGTCATCTTCAGGACGCCCCGGTAGAAGCGCGTCTTCACGAGGAGCAGCGCCGTCTCCTCGAAGTCGTCGAACCACGACAGCACGTGGTCGCGCAGCACGGCTTGCGAGCGGCACACCTGCTCCAGCGCCCCTTCGGCGTCGCCCGCCTCGAGCGCCTCGACGGCACGTCGGGCCAGGACGGCTTGGAGCTCGCAGATGTACGACAGGTGGTCGTCGGGGAAATCGAAGCCCGCGCCTTTCCGCACGCCGTTCTCGCGGTACAGGCGGTGCACTTCGTGGTAGGACTCCTGGAACAGCAGCCCCTCCTCGCTCGTGAACACCGACTCGTAGGGCGTGGCGTAGCGCCCCTTCCACGACGACGTGCCGGCGAACGCGCCGGTGAAGTCCACCGCCAGCTCCTGGCGCGTGCCGGAATGGCGCTTGGCCACCGCGCGCTCCATGTCGTGCAGCCCTTCGGCCACCAGCTCGCTCGTGTCGGCGAACGCGCCGAGCCCCCCGTCAGCGATGCGGTCGATCTGCTCCTGCGTCAGCGGCTTGTAGTAGAGCGCCGCCACCGCGTCGTAGAAGGCTGCGCGGCCCTCGAGCGCCGAGGCGATGCCCGGGACGCTGCTCGTTTCCGTCATCATCGTTCCCCTTTCTCTGCTATCCCTGCGTGGAGCGCGCGAATGTCCCGGCAGGCCTCGGGAGGGAGGTCGGCCTGCCGGGACGGCGCGCGACGCGCGACGCGGCCTACGAAACGGCAACGCGTTCCGTCGTCGCGGGATCGTCCTGCCATGCTGCGGTCTTCGCGGACAAGATGTAGACGGTCGCCGGCTTCAAGCCGTGCGGGTCGTCGAGCTGGTGGCAGTTCTCGGCGCCCGCCGCCGCGACGGCCTTCGCCGCCGAGCTGTTCGCGTCGTCGAGGTCGCCGAAGTAGCGCGCGCCGCAGCAGCAGTTGTGCACGCAGGCCGGCTCCCAGGTCTCGTTCTCATGGCGCTGGAAGCACAGCGTGCACTTCTCCACCACGTTCGTGTTTGGGTTGAGCTGGCGCACGTTGTACGGGCAACCCGTCAGGCACGACTCGCACCCGATGCACTCCTCGGCGTTCACGAGCACCACGCCCGTGGCCTCGTCGCGGTACGACGCGCCCGTCGGGCACACCTCGATGCACCCGGGGTTCTCGCATTGCTGGCATTGCAGGGGCAGCCAGTACTGCTCGATGTCCGGGAAGGTCCCCGTGGGGCCCACGGCGTGCACGCGGTTGTAGTACACGCCCAGGTCCACGTCGTTCTCAAGCTTGCAGGCCGCGATGCAGCTGTCGCACCCGCTGCAGCGGTCGAGGTCGATAACCAGGCAGTTTCTCATCAGAACACATCCTTCGTCTGAGCTTCGGACAGCATCTCCTCAGTCGGCAGGAACGGGGCGAACTCACCGGGCTCCACCCACACGTTCGCGGGCTTTTCCGACTTCTCGATGCTCACCGTGAAGCCGCGGTTGGTGTAGGAGCCGTATACCTCGTTGAACGGGGCGTCGTTCTTCGTCAGCACGTTGACGTTGCACTCGCGCCACCCGGCCGTCGGGTTGGATTGGGACTCGTCGTAGCACTCGGGGTTCCAGAAACGCTCCATCCACACGCACTTGGGATGCACGCCTTCGGTGAGGTAGGCGCGCGCGTGCACCTCGCCGCGGCGGCTCGACACCTTCACCCAGTCCAGGTGCTCGATGCCCAGCTCCTCGGCGCTGGCCGGGTTGATGCGGATCTCGGCGGTCGGGAACAGTTCGCGGGAGAGCGCGGCGTGGCGCATGGTGCCGTGGTGGAAGTACGGCACGCGGCCCGACGTGAGCACGAAAGGATACTGCTCGTCTGCGAGCGGGCTTTCCGCCGGCTCGATGTAGGAGCAGATGGGGCTGTAGTCCTCGCAGGGCTCCTGCGGCTCCGGGTAGCAGAACGGGTAGCCCGTGCGCGCCAGCTTGAGCAGGATCTGGCAGTACACTTCGATCTTGCGGCTCTCGGTGCCGAAGCCCGCTGGCAGCCCGTCGTCCACCACCGTCTCGTGCTGGTTGTACTGGAAGTACTCCTCGGCCGGCGTGACGAAGGGCACGTACTTGTCGGTGTCCTTGACCAGCTCGTCCCAGCTGGGAGCGTGCAGCGTCTCGGCGACGGAGGCCTTGACCTCCTCCTCGGTCGCGCTGCCCAGGTAGCCGGGTTTGAGGCCGGGCAGCTCGCCGCCCATCTTCTCGGCGCATTTCGCCACCACCTGAGCGGCGGGGATGGAATGCGAGACCGTCTCGCCGATGTGCACGCACTCGTTCTGCAGCCACTGCGTGTTGAGCTGGGTCATGTTCACCATGGGCTCTTCAAGCCACTCGCGCACAGGGAACACGAGGTCGGCGGCCTCGATATGGAACGAGGTGAGCATGGGGTACTGGCCGATGATGTAGTCCACTTCGGGGAACACCTCGTACCACGATTTCGCGTTGCCCAGCATGGCAAGCTTGTTGCCCGACATGTCGAACCATACGCGCGGCTTGTACGGCTCGCCCGTGGCGATGGCCTCGCGCACCGTGGGGATATGGCTGTGGCACCAGGCGTACAGGCCCTTGTGGTCCTTCATGCCCAGGCGGTCGACGAGCAGCTGGTTCGCCAGCTTCTGCTGCGGGTTCTCCTCCCCCAGCTTCTTGGCGCGCGCCTCGTTCTCGGCGTCGCTCATGCCCACGACCGCGCCGATGCCGTACATGTCGGAGAACATGCCGTCGAATCCGTTGTTGTACGTGACCGGGCGCTTCACAGGCTGCGCGCCCGCTGCGCCGTACTGCGTCATCGTGCAGCCGGGCTTGTTGACGTAGCCCATGATGGCGTCGAGGCCCATGCAGCCGAGCGGCACCTGGCTGGCCGACTCGGTCATGTCGGACGCCACGCCGTTGGCGATGCCGGCCACCTTCGCATCGGTGTAGATCTTGATGGCCTCCTCGATCTTGGCGGCGTCGAGCCAGCAGTTCTCGGCGGTGCGCTCGAGGGTCCAGGGGTCGGCTTCCTCCTTGTAGATCTGGCCGGCCGTCTTGTACGTTTTGCCCTCGAAATCCCCCGTCCAGAAGATCTCGGGGTCGACCGCCGCGTCAGCGGGCGCAGAGAACTCGAAGGGCGCCACCGCGTTCGTCTTGAGATCGAAGCACACGTAGGCCGGGGTGTTCTCGGGCGTGGTCTGCTCGAAGTCCGGGAACAACTCCTGCGCCTTCACCGGCAGCTTCGTATCCGGGTCGATGAGGAAGGGCAGGTTCGTCCAGTACTTGGTGAATTCCTCGTCGTAGAGCTTGTTCTCGAAGATGTAGCGGAACCAGCACAGCAAGAGGCCCGTGTCGGTGGCCGGGCGCACCGGCAGCCACACGTCGGCCTTCACGGCATCGGGCGAGAAGTTGGGATCGACGACGATGGTCTTCACCCCCTTGGCGCGCAGCTCGGCCATGCCGCGGCCCGATTCGGCCGTCTGGCTGACGGAAGGCTGGGCGCCCCACAGCACCACGACCTCGGCCTTGTTGTCGTCGCCCGTGCGGAAGATCTCCTGCACGGCGTTGTCCGCGATGGACTGGTCGTTGCCGCCGTAGAACAGCTTCGACAGGCTCCAGCGCGGCAGGTAGCATTGGGCGCAGCCCGGCTCGAACACCGTAGGCGATCCGAACGCCATCGGCAGCGTCATAGCCTCCATGAACGAGTACGAGCCGCCGCCTCCGACGCTGGCGAAAAAGGCATAGGGGCCGTACTTGTCGATGGCGTCGCAGATGTGCGTGGCCGCCTCCTCGACGGCCTCGTCCCAGCTGATGACCTCCCATTTGTTCTCGCCGCGCTCGCCCGCCCGCCTGAGCGGGTGCAGCACGCGCCGCGGGCTGTACATGGTGTGCAGCTGGTTGAGCCCTTTGATGCAGAGGCTGCCGCGGCTCACCGGCGCGTCGGGGTCGCCTTCCAGCCTCACGACGACGCCGTCCTTCAGATACGCGACGGCCGGGCACATCTGGATGCAGCCGTGGCAGGACGTCTTCATCCTCACGAGCTCTTCTTGCGCGCCACCCGCAGAGCCGCCCTCTTCCTTCGGGGCCTCCTGCATGCAGCCGGCCATCGAGACGCCGAATGCCGCCGTCGCGCCCGCGAGCGCGGACGCCTTGACGAAGCTTCGGCGCGTCAACGTGGTTTCAGCCATGTTCTCTCCCTTTCTCCTCCTGTAACGGTTCTACTCGCTTGCCTTCAGTTCCTGCAGAAACGATTCCCCCTCCTCCGTCAAGCACCACCCCTCATTCCAGACCAGAGCGCCGGAGCGCTCGAGCTTGTCCACGAACACGCTGGGCTGCATGGTGCGCCGCACGCCGTCCACGACGGTTTCCAGCACCGGCCGGTCGCGCAAGAGTTCCTCGACGTCGCGGTAGGAACGCGGCTGCGCGCGCACGAACTCGAGCAGCTCGACGTACGCTTCGGCGCGCTCGGGGGCCAGCTGGAGCAGTTCCACGAGCCGAGCGCGCGGGCGATGCAGCTCCACGAAGCGCCGGCCCGTCTCGGTGACGCGGTACGACACGGTTGCCACGAGGTCGTCGATCGCGTCTTCGTCGAGGCCCTCTTTGTCGTGCGGCGCGACGATTGCGCCGCTCTCGTCGCGTTCGATGCGCTCGAGCCCGCCCGCGCGCACGAGGTGCTCGGCGAGTCGGTACTGGTTCTGGGTCGCGGTTTTGAACGAGGGCCAAGAAGCGATCTCGCGTTCGAGATCGTCCAACGCGCGCTCCTCGCCGCAGAACGCGAGCATGCGGTACAGCACCTCGCGGTTGAGCGGATGGCGGGTGACCGTGTCCTCGAGCACGTCCAGCCCTTTAGCCGCGCCTTGATCGTCGATTTCTGTTTCGTCTTGCATGGCGGTTATGCACCTCCCCCTTCGCTGCATTCCTCCGATGGCATCACTGTAGGCAGTGAGAGGCGGCAGGACTATCCGCACTCTGGATGAAACGGGAGAAAAACCTGATGGAAAACCTCACGCATTTTGCGTGAGTGAGGGGGTTTCGACCGGAGAGGCGCTGATTCAGCGAGAGAGTGACGGCGTCGAGGGCGGTTTGACAGCAGAAACGCTCCTATATGTTGCAGAATCGGAGTTTTGGCAGAAGACCTGCGCCCTTTTGCGGCGGGGTGAATCCGCGACCAGGCCTTTCGTCGACGGGCTTCTCGTCGAACGGCACTCGAACCCCTGAGAGATGAGGAATATTTGCCAAAAACCCGATTTTGCCACACATAGCCATGGATCAGCGAGCCATGTGGGCGCGAAAGGTCAGCCCTGACAATATTGCTCGCGACTAACTCGAGTGCTGCGAACCGGAGCGCCTTGCGACCTGGACACATGCTGAATGCCTTTTCCGAAACCAGGCGCGACGACGAGAAATACCGCCTGGAATTGTCATGGCCGCCCTTTCGCGCCCCTCCAGCTGCCGACGCCCCCTCTTCGTCCTTTCCTCGCGCAGTGCCGCAGGAGTATACTGCGGGCAGGGTCGACCGAAGGGAGAGCGCCATGGATGAGCATGCGAAGCTGATCGCCGGATGCGTCGTCTTCATCCCCTTGATCGCGTTTCTGCTGCTGAGTGCCGGGAAGCTTTGGCGCGGGAAATGGCTCGGCCTTTCGGATATCGCTCACAACCCCTACGAAGGCCGACCGGCGAGCGCGCTTCAACGACGTCGGGGAAGGCGTGCGGCCCTCGTGAACCTGGTGTGGGCGGTTGCATGCGCCGGCATCCTCGGCATTTCGGCCTTCGGTGCGACGGGCGGCTTTGATGCGAGCGTCGGCGTGGTTTCGGGCGTTGCGATCCCGATCGCGCTTATGGCCGGATGCGCCTGGATCAGCGTCGGCTCGCGACGCGACGGCAAGGCCATCGCGGAGGCGGCCGCCGGCACGGGACCGGAGCTTACCGCAGAATATGAGCTCGGCACTCAGGGCGTCGCCCTTCTCGTCATCATCATGCTCGCGGTGCTGGCCGTCGAGGTCGCAAGCTCCCTCATCGCCTCCTGGTAGGCCTACCTCCAGCGCACCTGCACAAGGTCGTCGAAGGCTGCGGGCAGCGCGGTGGGGTCGAACGTCGCCAACAGCTGCTCGGGCGTGGCGGGATCGCACGTGGGAGCGAGTCCGGTGATGCCGGCGATGTGCCCGATGACGCCTGCGGGCGTCTTGAAGCGCTCGAGCAGCGCGTCGAGCGCGGCGTCGCGATCGCGCTTCGAGAGGCGCCGGTCGCGCTCGGCGACGAGCAGGGGGATATGCGCATAGGTCGGATGCGGCAGGCCGAGCAGCCCTTGAAGGTAGAGCTGCTGCGGCGTCGAGCACAAAAGGTCCACGCCGCGCACCACCGACGTGACGCCCTGTGCCGCGTCGTCTACGACGACGGCCAGCTGGTAGGCGAAGGCGCCGTCCGAGCGCCGCACGAGGAAGTCGCCGCAGTCGGAAGCGAGGTTCTGCTCGTAAGGCCCCTGCACCTGGTCGATGAAGGCGATGCGCTCGTCGGGCACGAGCAGGCGCTGCGCGGGCGTGCGCTCTCGTGCGCGGGCCTCCCGTTCCTCGTCGCCGAGGCTGCGGCAGGTGCCCGGATACACCGGCTTCTCGCCGCGGTGCGGCGCCGAGGCCGCATGCAGGTCGGCGCGCGTGCAGAAGCAGGGGTAGACGAGGTCGCGGGCGCGCAGCTCGTCGAAGGCCGCGCGATAGGCTTCCGTGCGGTCGTGCTGGAAGTAAGGCCCCTCGTCCCAGAAAAGCCCGAGCGCCTCGAAGTCGCGCTGCGCCGCGTCGACGTAGGCGGGCTTCGATCGCTCGGCGTCGAGGTCCTCGATGCGCAGCACGATCTTTCCGCCCTGCGACTTCGCCACGAGCCACGCCGTGAGCGCCGCGAACACGTTGCCCGCGTGCATCCGCCCCGTCGGAGACGGCGCGAACCGGCCGACCACAGGGCCTTGGGCCGGGGCCTCCTCGGAGGGCGCCATGCTCAAACAGTCCTCGCTTTGGCGGACGGTCCGCTGGACCGTCCACGTCGCTGCGGGTCTGCGCGTGACGCCCTCCGAGGAGGCCCCGGCCGCACGGCAGACGTCATCCGGTTCTTCGCACAAGCCCTTCTCGTACATCGCGACCTTCTCCTTCGAGGGATATTGCAACACGTTTGCGAACCGGCGGCATCGAGCGCCTTCGCAGGTCGAGCGCTCGAACGTGCGGAAGGGTTTCAACGCGGGGTGCCCTGGCACGGGGCACCGCGCAGTTCCGCACGAGCCGGACGCCCCGCTGGGGCGTCCGTGCGAGCTCAGGACCGTTTGAGCATGGCGCCCCGTGCCGGGGAGCCATTCCCGTGCAGGCCCAGTTACTTCCGCAGATCCTCGACGTGCTTGGTCTTGCCGAGCGAGCGCTCGATGCCGCCGGGCTCGACGAGCTTCACGCGCACGCCCACGAGCAGCACGCCCTTGAGCTTCTCCTCGATGGAGCGGCGCAGGTTCTCCATGTCCTCGAACGAGTCCGAGAACGCCTCGGGCTTGAGCTCCACGTGCACGGTCATGCGGTCGAGGCCGCCCACGCTCTCCACGACGATGCGGTAGTGCGGCGTGACGCCGTCGATGCCGGCCAGCACGTCTTCCACCTGGGAGGGGAACACGTTCGTGCCGCGGATGATGAGCATGTCGTCGGAGCGTGCGCGCACCTTCTGCATGCGTGCCGTGGTTCGCCCGCAGGCGCAGGGCTCGACGACCACGCGGGTCAGGTCGTGCGTGCGGTAGCGCAGCACGGGGATGGCCTGCTTCCCGAGCGGCGTGAGCACGAGCTCGCCCATCTCCCCGTCGGGCACTGGCTCGCCCGTCTCAGGGTCGACGACCTCCCACAGGAAGTGGTCCTCGGCCAAGTGCTGCATGTCGCGCGAGGCGAGGCACTCCCCCGACACGCCCGGGCCCATGACCTCGGTGAGGCCGTAGTTGTCGGTGCACACGATGTGCATGCGGCTCTCGATCTCGGCCTTGAGGCCCGGCGGGCACGGCTCGCCGCCGAACAGCCCCACGCGCAGCGGCGACTTCGCCCAGTCGTAGCCCATGCGCTCCCCTACCTCGCACACGTGCAGCGCGTAGGAAGGCGTTGCAACGAGGACGGTGGTGCCGTAGTCCTCGATCATGGCGATGTGGCGCTCGGTGTTGCCCGAGCCGGCGGGGATCATCATGCAGCCGAGCTTCTGCAGCCCGTAGTGCAGGCCGAAGCCGCCCGTGAACATGCCGTAGCCGAACGCCATCTGCGCGCGGTCGCCCGGCACGACGCCGGCCATCTGAACGAGGCGCATGATGCAGTCGGCCCACATGGCCATATCGCTTTCGTTGTAGCCCACCACGATGGGCTTGCCCGTGGTGCCCGAGGACGCGTGCAGCTCCACCACCTCGTCGAGCGGCACGGCGAACAGGCCGTACGGGAACGTGTCGCGCAGCGCGGACTTGTCCGTGAACGGGAGCTTGCGCACGTCGTCGAGCGTCTTGATGTCGGCAGGCGCCACGCCGAGGGCGTCCATGCGCGCGCGGTACCACGGGACGCGCTCGTAGATCCAGGCCACCTGCGCGATCAGCTTTTCCAGCTGGATGGCGCGGATGCGCTCGCGCGAGGCGCACTCGACGGCGGGGTTGTGGATGGGCAGGTCGGAGAAGTCGCCCGCCGCGGCGGCGGCCAGCGCCGCGCCCTTCACGGTCATGTCGGCCACGCAGCTCACCGGCCTTCCGGCGCGATGGGCCGCGCAAGGTCGTCCTGCCCGATGAGCTCGACGGGCTCGCCCGCCAGCAGCTCCTCGGCGCGCGCGAGCTCGTCTGTGGCCAGCGCGATGTAGGTGGAGATGAGCGAATAGCTGTACGTCACGTTGATGCCGCAATCGGCCATGACGCCCATGACGCGGGCGAGCTCACCCGGCTCGTCGTCGAGGCGGGCGCACAGCACGTCGGTCTGCGTGGCCGCCGCGCCCATGTCCTGCAGCACGGCGAGCGCCTTGTCGGGCGCGTCCACGATGAAGCGCACGATGCCGTAGTCGCCCGTGTCCGAGGCGCTGTAGCCGCGCACGCTGACGTGCGCCTCCTCGAACGCGTCGAGCACGCGGCGCAGATGACCGGGACGGCTTTCCAAAAACACGCTGATCTGCTGCACGCTCATGGCTTTACATCCCCTCCCCGGCCCCGTCGCAGCGCGATGCCCCGTCGCGCGCGAAGTCGAGGCCCGCGCGGAACGCGGCCAGGTTCGCGTCGACGGTCTTGGGCGGCACGCGGCGCGCGATGACCCGCTCCCACGCATCCTCCGTGAAGTCGAGGCGCGTCGCGAGCGCGCCCAGCAGCACCACGTTCACCGACTTCGGCGCGCCAACCCCCACGGCGATGTCGCTTGCCGGAATGAGCGTGGCGCCCGCTGCGAGGAGCGTCTCGTGCGCGTGCTCGGGCATGGACGCGCGCCCGATGAGCACGGGCAGCGGCTGGATGGACTCGTCGGCCACGAGCAGGTAGCCCCCCTCGCGCACGTTGGGGAGGTTGCGCAGGGCCTCGGTGGTCTCGAAGGAGACCACGCAGTCGGCGCAGCCCTCGTCGGACACCATGGACAGCACGCCCTCGCGCCCGAAGCGCACGACGGTGGTCACCGCGCCGCCGCGCTGCGACATGCCGTGGATCTCGGATACCTTCGCGTCGTAGCCCGACTCCAGCGCCGCGTGCGCCAGGAGGTCGGCCGCCAGGATGGTGCCCTGGCCGCCCACGCCGCACAAGAGGACGGTGACGGTATCGTTCGAGGTCATCATGCCTGGCTCCCTTCGTTTGCCGAGATAGCGGGTTCGGGTTGCGCGATGGCCCGATAAGCGCAGTACTGCGCGCACTGGCCGCACCCGATGCACTGCGCGGCGTCGATGAGCGCGTGGTCGTTAGCCGGGTCCTTCGCGATGGCCGGGCAGCCCAGCGTCGAGCACACGCCGCAGGCCGTGCAGGCCTCGCCCACCGCGTACGCAGGCTCCCGATGCCGGTCGATGAGCACGCACGGGCTGCGGAACACGAGCACGGACAGCTCGCCCGTGGCCACGGCCTCCTTGAGCGCGCGGCGCACGGCCAACGCATCGTTCGGGTCGATGGTGCGCACGTCCTCGACGCCGATGGCGCGCACGACGCCCTCGAGGTCGAGCTCGCGCGAGGGGCGCTTCTGCAGCGTCTCGCCGTTGAAGGGGTTGCCCTGGCGGCCCGTCATGGCGGTGGTGCGGTTGTCGAGCACGCAGATGGTGCCGCCGCCTCGGTTGTACACGGTGGAGATCAGCGCCGAGAGGCCCGAGTGCGCGAACGTCGAGTCGCCGATGACGCCCACGACGGGGCGGTGGTCGGTTCCCGCCCAGGCCAGCTCGAAGCCGTGCGACATCGAGACCGACGCGCCCATGTCGATGGTGGTGTCCATGGCGGACAGCGGCGGCAGCGCGCCCAGCGTGTAGCAGCCGATGTCGCCCGTGACGACGGCCTTCATGCGAGACAGCTCCTTGAACACGAGGCGGTGCGGGCATCCGGCGCACAGCGCCGGCGGACGGCCGGGAAGGCCGGCGGGCAGCTGCTCGTGCGCGGGCTCGTCGCAGCCGAACGCCGCGCGGATGAGGCCGGGCGTCAGCTCGCCGTCGCGCGGCAGCGGACGGGCGAACGGCGCCACCTCGACGCCGAGCGCGCGCACGCTTTCGGCAAGGTACTCGGAAGCCTCCTCCACCACGTAGAGCGCCTCCACGCCGTCGGCGAAATCGCGCAGCGCAGCAGCCGGCAGTGGCCAGGTGAGGCCCAGCTTGAACACGGACGCGTCGGGCAGCGCCTCGCGCACGTGCTGGTAGACGGCGCCCGCGCACACCACGCCCACGGCGCTTCCGCGATGCAGCACCTCGTTGTAGGGGCATTCCTCGGCCCAGGCGCGCAGCGCGTCGATGCGCTCGAGCTGCACCTTGCGGCGCGGCTTCGCGAACGCGGGCATCATGACCCACTTCGCGGGGTCGCTCTCGTAGGGCTTGAGCGCCGCTTCGACGCGCTCGCCCGGCTCGACCGGCGTCTTCGTGTGCGACACGCGCACCGTGGAGCGGATGAACACCGGCACGTCGAAGCGCTCGGACAGCTGGTACGCCTCGCGGGTGAAGCGCAGCGCCTCGGCGGAGTCGGCGGGGTCGAGCATGGGGATGTGCGCCGCGCGGGCGTACCAGTGGGAATCCTGCTCGTTCTGCGACGAGTACATGCCCGGATCGTCGGCGGCGAGCACCACGAGGCCTCCCCCGACGCCCGAATACGCGGCGGTGAACAGCGGATCGGCGGCCACGTTCACGCCGACGTGCTTCATCGTGGTCAGCACGCGCGCGCCGGCGGCCGACGCCCCGATGCCCACTTCCACGGCCACCTTCTCGTTGACGGCCCATTCGGCGTACACGCCGTCCTTCTTCGCGAACGCCTCGAGCGTCTCCGTCGACGGCGTGCCGGGATAGGCCACGCCGATGCGCGCGCCGGCCTCCCATGCCCCCTGGGCTATTGCCTCGTTGCCTGACATCAATTCCATGAGCGAACCCTTCCGTGTAATGACCCACGTCGGAATTATACGGCAACGTGCGCCGCCCGCCCCGGTCAAACCATCGAAACCGAGCCGAACGGCGCACGTTGAGCGAGAATGACGAGCGCTCCGAAACGCATCATCGCCCCGAAAACACGCAAAACGGCCTCCAAGCGTGTTTTCGGGGCGATGATGCACCCGTATCCGGCCGTATGTCCCCAATGGGGTCAGACCCCATTGGGGACATACGGCGCTACTCTTCCTTGTAGACGAGGCAGAAGGCGCCGATCTGGATGACGTCGCCCGAAACGAGGCGGCGCGCCTCCACGCTGTCGTTGTTCACCCACACGCCGTTGAACGAATTGGCGTCGCGGATGACGTAGCCGCCGTCTGCGGGTTCCACCGCGGCATGCTCGCGCGACACGGTCATGTCGTTGAGGAACAGGTCGCACTGCGGGCTCCGGCCGATGGTGAGCGGCTGGTCGCCCAGCTGGTAGGTCACGCCGGTCTGCGGCCCGCGCACCACGTGGAGCGCGGCGGCTGCCTGGGGGGCCGCCGCGACGGGAAGCGCGTCGTCGCCGAACGACAGCGGCTCGAAGCGCTGGGTCGAGCCGAGCAGCTTGAACCCGCAATGCGGGCAGGCGGCAGCCTGCGAGTCGATGGGGTTGTTGCATACTGGGCACATGCTCATGGCGTATCCTCTCTGAGGTCCGGCGTTACGCGGCGGACGCGGTCTTGTCGATGACGAGCGGCGTTTCGTTGAGCGTGACGGACTGCGCCTCCTGCTGGCCGCCCGAGAAGCTGCGGAACAGGCGGTCCCACCACACGCCGACGCCCTCGAAGAAGTCGGGCGCGTCCAGGTCCTCGCACGCTACGAGGTCCATCGTCGCGATGGTGGCGTTGCGTTGCTTGAAGGTGATTGTGCCCACCTTGTCGCCTTCCTTCACGTTGCCCGTCAGCTCGTCGAACTCGAGCGACTGGCTCACGTTGCCGTTCAGGTCGAAGATGGTGACGGCTGCGGCGGGATCGCGCAGCGTCGCCTTCACCGTGGCGTCGATCCACCCGGCGTGCGCCACCTCGGCCACCACCGGCACCTCCGCGCCGTTCATCGTGGCGGTTTCGGGGCTGTTCGCCAGCTGGTAGGAGATCTCGTGCTGGTACACCCACTCGCACAGGTTCTCGGCATCCTGGAAGCGCTGCGCCTCCGAGGACGAGTTGATGACGATGGCGTACAGCTCGCGTCCGTCCTTGTTGGCGGCGCCCGCGAACGACGGGCCGGCCAGCAGCGTGACGCCGGTCTTCACGCCCACGGCGTACTCGTAGATGTCGAAGAAGCCGTCGGTGGTCTCGAGGTAGATGTCGGCTTTCGTGCCGTCGGCGCGCGTCACCTGGATGTCGGTGCTGCCGCCGCCCACGGCCGCGCGGAACGTGTCGTTGGTCATGGCGTACTGCACCACTTTGGCCACGTCGGCGGCCGTGCTGTGCAGGTTGCCCTCGTAGGCGTCGAAATCGAGGCCGTGGGGGTTCTCGTACACCGTGTCGGTGCAGCCGAGCTCCTGCGCCTTGGCGTTCATCGCATCCACGAACACGGCTTCCGGATCGGCCGCGCCCGGCTCCATGAGGGCCCCGACGGTCTCGGCGATGGCCACGGCGGCGTCGTTGCCCGAAGGCACGAGCAGCGCCTTGAGCGCCGCGTCGAGATCCATGACGTCGCCCTCCTGCAGGCCCGCCGACGATTCGCCCACGGCCGCCGCGGCGGCGGACACCGTGATGGGGGAATCGAGCGTCACGAGCCCGCTGGCCACAGCATCGAGGGCGACCACGCCGGTCATGATCTTCGTGATGGAGGCGATCTGCGTGGGGCTCTGGGCGTTGCGCTCGAAGTACACGGTGCCGTCGGCGCCCATCACGATGGCGTACTCGGCGTCGATGTTGGGGCACTGCGCCACGGCCAGGCCGCGCGCGTCGACGGTCTGGCCGTAGACGACGTCGGCCTTGCGCACGTCGGCGAAGGCGAGCGTGGGCACGGCCGCGCTCGAGAACGCGAGCGCGCACGCGAGCATGCACGCCAGAAAGCGCGCATGCCCGATGGATGCGAGGTGCTTGAAGGTGTTAGTCAATGCGGTAGATATCCTCCGGTCGGACCGGTTCGAAACCGGCTTCGGTCAGCTTCTGCTCCAGATCGTCCGAGCCGTCGACCTTGAGAACGTCGACGGCGAAGTCCTCGTTCACCGAGAAGCAGTAGCCGTACTCGACGTTCGCGTCCTGCTCGTCCATGAACTCGAGGAGCGTGGCCAGGCCGCCCGGCACGTTGGGCACGCGCACGCCGAGCACCGAGGTGACGGTGGCACGGTAGCCCTGCTCGCGCAGCGCTTCGGCCGCGGCCTCGGGCGTGTCGGTCAGCATGCGCACGACGCCGAAGTCCGCCGTGTCGGCGAGGTTGAGCGCGTGCATGTTGATGCCCGCGTCGGAGACGGCGCGGCAGGCGGCCGCGAGGCGGCCCTTCTCGTTCTCGAGGAAAACGGTCAGCTGCGAAATCATGCCTTCTTCCCTTCTCTGAGGTCGATGATGCGCTTCGCCTTGCCCTCGCTGCGCTCGATGGTCTTCGGCTCCACGATCTTGATGTCGACGGCGATCTGCAGGTTGCTCTTGAGCTCGGACGCCAGGCGGCGCTTGAGGTCCTCGAGCTTGCGGATCTCGTCGAACGGGAATTCGGGAACGGTCTCCACGTCGAGCTCGACGTGGTCGAGCGGGCCCTTCGAGGTGAGGATGATCTGGTACTGCGCCGCGATCTCGGGGAAGCTGACGATGACCTGCTCGATCTGGGACGGGAACACGTTCACGCCGCGCAGGATGAGCATGTCGTCGGTGCGGCCCACGATGCGGTCGATCTTGCGGTGGGTGCGACCGCAGCCGCACGCCTCGGGGATGATGCGCGTGACGTCGCGGGTGCGGTAGCGCACGAGCGGGCAGCACTCGCGCACGAGCGTGGTGAACACGAGCTCGCCGTAGGTGCCGTCGGGCACGGGCTGGAGCGTGTCGGGATCGACGATCTCGGCGTAGAACTGGTCCTCGGCCACGTGCAGGCCCCTCGATTCGGCGCATTCCATGGCCACGCCGGGGCCCATGACCTCGGACAGGCCGTACACGTCGCAGTACTGGATGCCGAGCTTCTTGCGGATATCCTCGCGCATGCTCTCGGAGGCGGGCTCGGCTCCGAAGATGCCGGCCGAGATCTTGAACTCGGTGGCGGGGTCGTAGCCCATCTCGATGGCCGTGTCGGCAATGAGCAGCGCGTAGGACGGCGTGCATGCGAGGATGTCGGTGCCGAGGTCCTTCATCATCTGGATCTGGCGCTTCGTGTTGCCCGACGAGGTGGGGATCACCGAGCAGCCCACGGCCTCGCCGCCGGCGTGCGCGCCCAAGCCGCCCGTGAACAGGCCGTAGCCGTAGGACACCTGGATGGTCGAGTTCTCGTTGCCGCCCACCATGTAGATGCCGCGCGCGAAGCAGTCGCCCCAGTTCGCCAGATCGTTCGCGGTGTGGCCCACCACGGTGGCCTGGCCCGTCGTCCCGGAGGACGCATGGATGCGCGCGACGTCCTTCTGCGGCACGGCGAACAGCCCGAACGGGTAGGCGTCGCGCATGTCCTGCTTCACGACGAACGGGAACTTCGCGAGATCGTCAAGCGTCTTGAGATCTCCCGGCTCGACGCCGGCGTCCTTGAACGACTGCTGGTAGAACGCCACGTTGTCGTAGGCGTGGGCCACGGTCTTCTTCATGCGCGCGAGCTGCAGGCCGCGCAGCTGCTCTACGGGCATGGTCTCGATGTCTGGCTGGTAGTACACCTGAGTATTCACCTCTCAATTGCTCGTGACGTTGGATGAAGAGCCCTCCGTCGCAGCGTCGCCCTTATCGTCGTCCGCGGATTTCGGCCCTTCGACGACAACCTCCGTCACCGGGTCGTACACGGAGTTGAACGCGTCCTCGTGCAAGACGGCGCCGGATTCGTCCTTCACCGTGCGGATGACCGTGATGGTGCGTCCGTCGGTGCCCCGCGTCTTGACGTAGCTCGTGTTCGGCGCGAGCGTCTCGTCGACCTTCGTCCTGGTCGCGTATTTCTCGCCCTCGCCCCAATCGCCGGTCGTCGTGGACACGAGGTATCCGGGATCGACTCCGTATAGTGTAGCGGTTACGGACCCGTCCACACAAGAAAGACGCACCAAAACATCGCTGGCGGAATCGTTTTCCCATACGAGGTCCAAATCGGGCCAGCTGACCGCCGCATCGCGGCCCGTGGGGTAGCTGGCGATGTAGAGCGAGTGGTTGTGCCGCGTGAGCACGGGGAAGCCCGCGTTGTGCACGGCGTTGAACATGGTGGTCGCCACCTGGCAGATGCCGCCGCCGATGGCGTCGTCGTACTCGCCGTCCACGATGGCGCCGGCGCCCTTGAAGCCGCGCTCCTCGGTGCTGCAATCCCCTGCCGTCCCGTTGAACGACCAGCTGTCGCCGGGCTTCACCACGGAGTTGCTGAGGAATTGAGACACGAGGGCGATGTTGTGGTTGCGCGCTTCGGTGCCCGGACCGGTGGTGTACTCGGTGGTGTAGGCGGCGATGGTGCCGATCACGCCGAGCTCCATCGCCTCGTCGAACGGCATCGTCTCGGGAGCCGGGCCCGACCCGATGGCCACCTCGACCGGCTCGTCGGCGCCTGCGCCCGCAAGCGCCTTGCCGTCCTCGCCGAACAGCGCCGCGTCGAGCCGGGAGACGGCCTCGGCGACGAGCGGGATCGTGCCCGCGCCCTGGGTGCGCACGCTCACCTGGTCGCCGTCCACTTCGAACGTCGCGCGCACCGCATCGCCCTTGCTCACCTCGGCCACGTGCGCCAGCAGCGCCGGCTTCGCCTTCGCCGCGTCGACGAACGCCACGAGCGAGGAGCCCTCGACGCGCGTGCCCACCCAGCCGCCGATGTCGGAGGCCGAGGCGCTCCACGTGGCGCCGTCGTAGGCGAAGCGGGCGCCGTGCGCGATGGCGGCGTTCACGGCGTCGCACGTGGCCTGGGCGGCGGCTTCGTCCACGCGCAGGGGCGCGTACTCCGTCTGGGCCACGAACGACCCGCTGCCGCCCTCCTGCCCGAGGAAGATGCCGTCGAGCGTCCGCTTGAGCGCGTCGCGGTTCACCATGGACCCGTCATGGCCTGCGGTCACCGCGGCCGTGCCGTCTTCGACGGCGATGCCGTAGTCGACGCGCGGGTCGCCGATGGCGGCGTCGATGTCGGCGGCCAGCGACTCGATGGCGGCGTCGGCGTACGCGGCGCGCGGTTCGAGCTCGCGGCCCGAGACGAGCGCTGCGAGGCGCGCGAGGATGCCGCCGTCCTCTCGTCCCACCGCGAGCGCCTCGGCGGCCAGCTCCTCTGCCGGCACGTGGGCCTCGAGCGACGAGGCGTCGGCCGTCCAGGCCAGCTTGTTGGCGCGGGCCTCCTCCACCGCCAGCTGCTCGGCCAGCGCGGCGTCCTGAGCGGCGGCCGCCTCGTCGGCGATGCGCGAGGCGGCCTCGTCGTTCGCGTAGACGGTGACGGTGCCCTGGGCCAGGCGGGCGCCGTAGGTTTCCTCGATAAGGGCGACCAGCTCGTCGGCCGTCTTGCCGGCAGCGTCGATCTGGCCCACCCGCACGCCCGGATAGGCCTTGCCCGCGTTCATGCCGAAGTCCGCGAGGCCGCCGACGAGCGCCACCGCCACCACGACGAGGGCTACGAGGGCGATGCGGCTGCGCGCCACGAGATGCGCGAGCGCGCGCAGCAGCGCGGCCAGCCCTGTGCCCGCAAACGCGACGAGCGCCAGCAGCGCGCTTCCCACGGCTCCGAGGATGCGGCGCACGGGGCCGCGCCCGCCTGCGGCGGCGGAGCGCGGGGCGTCCTTCGTCCAGACGGCGGGAGCGTTGTAGGCGCGGGCGTCGCGCGGGCGCTGCGCGGAGGCGCGGGGCGCCCGGGAGGCGCCCGCGTTCGCGCGCGAGCGGCGCGAGGGCGGTTGCGACGGCTGGCGGCGCGCAGGCGCGGCGCCGCGATGGGAGGCGCGGCCGTACGAATCGCGCTGCGTCGAGGGCGCAGGGCGACCGGAGCCAGCGGGGCGTTCGGAGCGCCCTGCGCCCGTTCGTCTCGGCGTCCGGTCGGTCATCGGCTACCGCGCGCTTTCCGCCTGCACGCCCTGGGCGGCGCGCACGCTCCGCAGCGCGGCGACGACGTAGTAGGCCGTGGTGGCGAGAGCCAGCACAAGGCCGGCGTACACGAACCAGATGCCCCACGAGCAGGGCAGCGCGTTCAGGCCCGGCAGCCACGCCGCGTCGACGAGGCCGAGCCCCGGGACGAGCGGCCAGTTCAGCAGCAGGCCGGCGAAGCCCACGAACAGAAACGTCGTGGCCACCTTGCCCGGGAAGATGACGGCCACGCGCACGCGGAAGCGTTTGAGCAGCACCGCGCCGCCCACGAGCAGAGCCAAGTCGCGCACGAGCACGACGAGGATGATCCACAGCGGCAGGCGCCCCACGAGGAACAGCCCGCACACGCCCGCGATCATGAGGATGCGGTCGACCGCCGGGTCGAGCAGCTGGCCCAGGCGCGACACGGCGTTCGTGCGGCGCGCGATCTGCCCGTCGATCCAGTCGGTGCCCGCGGCCAGCGCGTACAGGAGCGTGGCGACGATGTTGTAGCCGTTGAACAGCAGCACGAGGAAGATGGGCACGAGGCAGAGCCGAACGAACGATATGACGTTCGGCACGGTGAAGATGCGGTCGCTCACCTGGTCGGCTGCGCAGCCCTCATCCTTGCGTCCCATACAAGCATCCTTCCCTTCCATGCGCGTCCCTCGACGCAAAAACCGGGCCCAGCGCCCAGGCCCGGTCGAACGTGATCCGATAGTCCACCATTCTAGCAGGTTTCCCCCATCCCCCGCCCTTGTTTCACGCTTCAACAGCTTTTCCATTCGCCGGAGCACGCCGGCTCGCCACCGCAGCGCTGCCTGCTCTTCGGAAGCGACGAGCGCGCCGGCGAACGCGGCACCCTTGACGAGCCCGCGCCGCCTGCCTTCGCAGTGCATTCGATCGCCGATGCGCGCGCCCACGAAGCGGGAAGCGTGGCCAAGACAGCCCCGTCCGACCCGTTCGTCCGGGTTCAAGGCCTTGCGCCGGCGAAGTCGCGGTTCGTGGCAGAAAAACGCCGAAATTCGTCATCTGACGGCGCCTGCACGGGGGCGTTTTCCGCCAACGGACGCGCTGGATGCTCCCCACCAGGCAAAACGCGGCCCAGCGCATCCGCCCCGCGCCTCGACCGTGCTCGACGAGGCCGACGACGACGAATAACTCGCAAAACCTGCCACGAACCGCGATTTCGCCGACGCGGACCCAACGCAAGAAGCCCCGCTCGACGAGCGGGGCTTCCGGGTCGCGCGTTTTGCGGCGCGGCGCTTACGCCGTCTTCTTGGTCTCCGGGACCTCGAAGGCGTCGACGTGCTTGCTCGTCGCGGGCGGCGTGTACGCGGGCTCCATGGTCAGGCAGTCCTTCGGGCACTCGCGCACGCAGCTGCCGCACTGCACGCAGCGGAAGCGGTCGATCGTCCAGGTGCGTCCCGGCTTGTCAACCGTGATGGCGGCGCAGGGGCAGCGCTTTTGGCAGATGCCGCACAGGATGCAGCGGTCCACGTCGTTCACCACATGGCCCTTGAGGCCCGCGGGAGGCGTTTTCGTCTGAACGGGGTACAGAAGCGTCTCGGGCTTCTTGAACAGGCCTCCGAGTGTCATCTTTCCCAGCTTGAAGCTTCCCATGGTCCTCCTACCTTTCCGTGCAGCTGATGCAGGGGTCGATGGTGAGCACGATCATGTTGACGTCGGCCAGATCGCAGCCGGCCAGCGCCGTGGCCATGCCGGCCAGGTTCTGCGACGTGGGCGTGCGCATGCGCATGCGGTCGAGGAACTTCGTCCCGTTGCCGCGCGCGTAGTAGTAGCACTCGCCGCGGGGCTGCTCCACCACGTTGGCAGCCTCGGCGCCGGCCGCGGGCGAGCCCTTCACGTCGACGGCGATGTCGCCTGCGGGGATCTTGGCGATCATCTCCTCGATGATGTCGATGGACTGCAGCACTTCGAGCGCGCGCACCTTCACGCGGGCGTAGCAGTCGCCCTGGCCGTCGAGGATGGGCTGGAAATCGCTCAGGAAGCCGTAGCCGCCGTTGCCCAGCATGCGCACGTCGTAGTTCACGTTGGAGGCGCGTGCGAACGGGCCCACCATGCTCATGCCGAGCGCGTCCTCGTGGCTGATGTAGCCCACGCCCACGGTGCGGTTCTTCACCGAGGTGTCCTTGAGGAAGGCGTTGCACAGCTGGCGGTAGTCGTCCTTGATGCCCTCGAGCACGCGCTTCATCTCGGCGAACTGGGCGTCGTCGATGTCGCGGACCACGCCGCCCACCTTGACGACCGAGAAGATGACGCGGCCGCCCGTGGTCTTCTCGAAGATGTCGAGCACGCGCTCGCGCAGACGCCAGCAGTGCATGAACAGGCTCTCGAAGCCGAACGCGTCGGCCGCGAGGCCCATCCACAGCACGTGGGAGTGGATACGCGAAAGCTCGTGCCAGATGACGCGCAGGTACTCGGCGCGTTCGGGGATCTCGACGCCCATGAGCTTCTCGACAGTCTCGGCGTAGCCCATGGAATGCCCGAACGCGCAGATGCCGCAGATGCGCTCGGCCACGTAGATGAACTGGTTGTAGTCGCGCGTCTCGACGAGCTTCTCGAGGCCGCGATGGATGAAGCCGATCTGGGGAACCGCCTCGATGACGGTCTCGTCCTCGACCACGAGGTCGAGGTGCAAAGGCTCGGGCAGCACCGGGTGCTGGGGGCCGAACGGGATGACGGTCGCCTTTCCCATGCTACTCTCCTTCCTTTTCTGCTTCCGCTTTCGCGGCTTCGCGCGCGGCCTTGGCCTCGAGGGCCGCCTTCACCTTGGCGGCCTTCTCCTGGTCGAGGTTCGCGATCTTCTCGTCGGCGGCCGCCTTCTTGGCTGCCTCGGCCTCGGCGGCGGCCTTCTTGGCCTTCGCCGCGATGCCGGCGCGCACGCGCGCCACCTTCTCGGGATCCATGCCGGCCAGGCGCGTCTCCAGATCGTCGTCGCCGGACGGCTCGATGACGCCCTCGCGCTTCGGCTTCGCGTCGGGATGATCGGCGACGAACGACGCGTTGGCCTTCGCCGCCTTGGCGGCCTTGGCGGCGGCCAGCTTCTTGGCCTTCTCGCGCGCGGCATGCTGCTCGGGCGAGACGATGGTCATGGGCTCTTTCTGCGCGAGCGCGTAGAAGTTGCCGCCGAAGTCGATGGCGATGCCCTTGATGTCCATGCCGAACAGGTCGTGCGCCTCGTTCTCGAACACGAACGCGGCCAGGAACTGGTCGGTGACGCTGGGCACGACGGTGCCCTTCTTCACCGCCTTGATCTCGTGGTTCGTCAGCACGCCGTCCTTCATGAACGAGTAGACGAGGTCGATGCCGTCCTCGGTGTTCACGCACAGCATCTGCACGAAGCGCGCGCCTTCGGCCTTCTTCTCGGCCGCGAGCGCCGGCAGGCCCTCGACGGTCAGGGGGATGAACTCGGATCGCAGGGTCATGACCTCACGCCCCTTTCTTCTGCGCCTGCAGGGCTTTCGACTTCTCTTCCAGGATGCCGAGGCCCTGCACGACCGCGTCGATGATGGCCTCGGGTCGCACGGCGCAGCCGGGCGCGTACACGTCCACGGGAATGGCCTGGTCGACGCCGCCGATCACGTTGTAGCAGTCGTGGAAGATGCCGGCCGAGCATGCGCAGATGCCGCACGCGATGACCACCTTCGGCTCGACCATCTGGTTGTAGATCTCCTGGACCACGCCGATGTTCTGCTCGTTCACGCTGCCCGTGACGAGGAAGATGTCGGCGTGCTTGGGGTTGCCCGTGTTGATGATGCCGAAGCGCTCGACATCGAAACCGGGGCACAGCGCGGCCAGCACTTCGATGTCGCAGCCGTTGCAGCTGGAACCGTCGTAGTGGATGACCCACGGTGATTTGGTTGCATACGTCATAGGTGCAGCTCCTTTACAGGTAGGCCAAGAACGCGATGTTCACGCCGCCCGCGACGAGGGCAACGCCCCACGCCGACGCCAGCAGGGCCTGCCACTTCACGCGAGCGAAGTTGTTGTCGATCCAGATCTCCAGGAAGTACACGAGCGCCACCACCACGAGCGCAAGCACGATGGACAGCGGGTTTCCCCAGAGGAAGAACAGCGCGGTCCAGCCGAGGAACAGCACGTTCTCGCACCAGTGCATGATCTCGACCTTCGCGAGCGTCTTGCCGCTCATCTCGGTGGTGATGCCCTTGACGATCTCCTGGTGGGCGTGGTGCGAGTACGACAGGTCGAACGGCGACTTGCGCAGCTTGATGGTGAGCACGAACAAGAAGCCCAGGAACACGAGCCAGATGTTCGCCACTACGGGCGCGTCGAGGAAGAACACGCCGGCCGAGTTGAACGTGCCCGACGCCATGTAGAACGCCACGGCCATGAACAGCACCATGGGCTCGTACGCCATGACCTGCAGCGTCTCGCGGTTCGCGCCGATCTCGGCGTACGGCGAGCGCGTCGAGTACGCGGCCACGATGAAGAACAGGCCCGACAACGTGATGACGAAGACGCTCATCAGCAGGTTGCCGCCGGAGAAGAAGATGCCGCCGGCGATGAGGGTGAACACGAGGGCGCACGTGATGTAGGTGCCCTCGGTGGAGTTCACCGACACGTTGTCCTTCTCGATGAGCTTGCGCACGTCGTAGTACGGCTGCAAGAGCGGAGGCCCCACGCGACCCTGCATGCGGGCCGAGATCTTGCGGTCGAGTCCCGCGAGCAGGCATCCCAGGACCGGCGCGACGATGGCGAAGACGAGGGTGCCGATGAGAGCGAACAGCATAGTCATGTCAGATCACACCCTTTCCTAGAACAGTCCCGGAACGCCCACGGCAGCAGCCGCGAATGCGATCACGATGATGATGGTGCAGCACGCGGTGCCGAAAGGCGAGATGCGCTTCTCGCCGAAGATGCCCTCGAGGTACCAGTTGCGCGCCGATGCGGTGGACTCGCCCGACAGCGAGTTGGAGAACGTGCGCTCTGCGTTGTCGCGGCTCACGCCCGCCAAGTAGATGTCGACCTTCTTGGCCTTCGAGCGGCCGAGGCCGGCGAACAGCACCACGGCGATGAACGCCGACAGGATGGAGGCGATCCACAGGTTGGACGACGAGATGTCCTGACCGACGGCGCCGTACACGCTGTAGATGTAGGGCTCGACCACGGCCCACGAGATGATGGGCAGGCCCACGCAGCACAGGATGACGAGCACGGCCATGACCATGATGGCCACCCACTCGCTCGTGTGCACTTTGACCTCGACGTTCTCGGGTCGCGCGGCGATGCCGGAGAGCTTGCCCAGCCACTTCGCCCAGAACATGAACGTGGCGGCGGAGCCGAACGCCAACAGCACGATGAGCGCCACCTGGCCGGTATCGGCGAAGGAGACGAGCGTGGCCCACTTGGCCAAGAGCATGCCGAACGGGGCGATGAACATGCACAGGATGCCGAGCATCATGAAGCGCGCGAGGCGCGGCATGCGCTCGAACAAGAGGTCCATGTCCTCGATGTCGCGGCTGCCGATGTGGTGCTCGGCGGTGCCGACGCACAGGAACAGCAGCGA
This sequence comes from Eggerthella timonensis, assembly GCF_900184265.1. Classification (NCBI taxonomy): domain Bacteria; kingdom Bacillati; phylum Actinomycetota; class Coriobacteriia; order Eggerthellales; family Eggerthellaceae; genus Eggerthella; species Eggerthella timonensis. The sequence goes on along the minus strand of NZ_FXXA01000002.1, from coordinate 2,468,108 downwards.
CTTCGCGATGGCATGGAACAGCACGAGGAACGTCGCCGCCCACACGGCCTCCTTCGTCCCGACTCCGGCGCAGGCCACGATCAGGCCGAGGTTGGCGATGGTCGAGTACGCGAGCACGCGCTTGGCGTTGGACTGCGAGATGGCCATGAACGAGCAGAAGAGGAACGTGAGCCCGCCCACGAGGATGACCATGACCGACGGCACGGGGCACGCCATCATGATGGGTGCCAGCTTGATGAGCAAGAAGACGCCGGCCTTCACCATCGTGGAGGAGTGCAGCAGCGCGGAGGTGGGCGTAGGCGCCACCATGGCGCCGAGCAGCCACGTGTGGAACGGCATCTGCGCGGCCTTCGTGAGGCCCGCGAACGCGAGCGCCGTCACCGGCAGCACGACGAGGCCGGGGTTGGCGATGCCGATCTGCAGGAACTCGAGGAACGACAGCGTGTTGAACTGGATGGCCATGACGTACAGGGCCGCGAGGAACGCGATGCCGCCGAGGATGTTCATGATGATCTGGCGGAAGGCGTTCTTGATGGCCTCCTCGGTGCGCGTGTAGCCGATGAGCAAAAACGAGCACACCGTGGTGATCTCCCAGCCGGTGAACAGCCACAGCATGTTGTTCGAGAACACGATGAGGAACATCGCGGCCAAGAAGACGAACATGAGGGCGAAGAACGTCGGACGGCGGTCCTTCGCGCCCTCGGGCTCGTGCGCCTGGAAGTCCTCCATGTAGCCGAGGGCGTACACGCAGATGCCGGAGCCGATGACGCCGATGATGAACGCCATGAGCAGCGACAGCGAGTCGAGGTACAGCCCTTCGGTCACGAGGATGTCGTGGGCGAAGCCGAACTCGAACACGAGCGAGCCGACCACCTGGACGGCGGCGAGCACGCAGGCCCACACGTTCTTGTACTTGATGCCGAAATACAGGATGGCCACGGCGATGAGCACGCTGACGGCCATGCAGATGTAATCGACCACCGGGGAGTAGAACTCATACGTTATCCATGGAGCTCCCAGATAGGATACGACGAGCCACACCGACGCCAGCCCGATGACGAGCGCGGAAGCTCCCACAATCACGTTTCTCGCTCGGTTGTTGCGCACCACGAGCAGGATGCCGGCAACAACCAGCGGGAAAAGGATTAAAAACCCGAGCATAGCCACGTAGTTTCCCCCTTTACCTTTACCGATTGCACTTGAACAATAAAAGCGAGCGATATCGCCCGCGCTGCCACTCTACCAGAGAAAAGTGAACGGTCGGATGACAGGCCCCCTCCGGAGGCGATTGTTCGGTAAAAGGGTGCCAACGGCGAATACGGATGCGACCAATGGCAACACGTCTTTGGCAAACGGCGTCGCGTTACCCGTTCGTTTCCGGGTCGTAACCTTCTCGCTTTTCGTTGTGCGCTTGCACAAAAGAGACGGCGCCGTCCCGGCGCAGCTAGAGCCTGCGCGGAGATTCAGGCTTCCTCCCCGCCTCCACGGCGCGCAGTCTCCGCCACTCGACGGCCAGGAAGCCGCCTACGATCAGCGTCGAGGTGATGTCGGAGATCGACGGCGCCAGCCACACGCTCTCGAGCGCCGTGATGGGCAGTATCTGCGGCAGCACGACCGGGCAGAACACGAGCAGCGGGATGAGGAACAGGATCTGGCGCGTGAGCGTGAGCACGGTGGCCTTCGCCGCCTGGCCCGTGGCGTCGAAGTAGTTCGAGCCGATGGTCTGGATGGGCAGGATGGGTATGAACATGAGGTACAGCACGAGCGCCCAAGCCGTCTCGCCCATGTACTGCTCGGGCAGGCCGAAGAGGTGCGCGTACATATCGGGCGCGAGGATGACCGTGGCCCACAAGGGCGTCGTGATGGCGATGCCGAGCGCGATGGCCTGCCCGAGCACGCGCTTCATGCGGCCGTAGGCGCGGGCGCCGTAGTTGTAGCCGATGATGGGCTGGGCGCCCATCGAGATGCCCATGGCCGGCATGAACGTGAACAGGCCCACGGCCGACAGCACGCGCATCACCGCCAGCGCGCCGTCCACGCCGAGCGCGTCGGCGGAGCCGTACAGCACGAGCAGGTTGTTCTCGATCATCGACGACACGGCGAAGCCCAGCTCCATGACGCAGGGCGCGATGCCGAGCGCGCAGACGCGCAGCGCGATGCGCCCGTCGATGGCGAGCGAGGCGCGGCGCAGGGGCATCGGCGAGTCCTTCTTGAGGAAGAACTGCATAACGAACAGGGCCGACAGCGCCCACGAGCACACGGTGGCCAGGCCCGCGCCGCGCATGCCGCCGTCGAGCACGATGATGAACAGGTAGCCCAGCACCACGTTCGCGCCCGTGCCGACGAGCATGGAGCCCAGCGCGCGGTTGGGATGGCCGGCCGTGCGGATGAAGTTGTTCATGCCGAACGCGATGAACTGCAGCGGGCAGCCCGCGACGATCATCGTCATGAAATCGAGCGCGAGCGGCAGGACGGCGTCGTCGGCGCCCGAATAGCGCAGGATGGGCTCGAGCGCGAAGAGCGCGACGGCCCACAGCACTGCGGTGGCGATGAGCAGCAAGACGAAGCTGTTCCCCACCACGCGCTCCGCCACGTCCTTCTTGCGCTCCCCCAGCTTGATGGCCGCCAGCGCGTTGCCGCCCACGCCCACGAGCATGGCAACGGCCACCATCGCCGTCATCATGGGGTTCGCCACCGTCGTGGCCGCCAGGCCGTCGGCTCCCACGGCGTGCCCCACGTACACCGCGTCGATGACGTTGTACAGCATCTGCACGAGCACGCCCGCCACCGCCGGGATGGAGAATTCCAGCAGCAGCTTGAACGTGCTCTCGGTGCCGAGGCGATCGATCTTCTGGTCGTTGCCGGGCGCGAGGGCGCCTTCCGTCGTCTCTTCGGTTCCGTGCATGATTCGCTTCGCTCCATACGTGCGCGAGCATGCGCCCCGGCCGCGGCTCCGCGCGCGGCGGGCCGTCGGATGAAGCGCATGCTCGATGGTTTCCCGGGTTGTCCCGGCAGACGGGCTTGCGGCGGAGCTCCCGCGAGGGGCTCGACGCACCTGCAAGGCTCGGGTCATCCCGAGCGGCCACCAGTATACGTGACCCGGCCGCCGACCACAACCCGAAAGCCCTCCTGCGGGCGCAGCCTGCGAACGCGCCCTCCTCGCTTACGCGGCTCCGTACACCAGCACCTGGGCGACCAGCAGGACGCCGCCGAAGATGAGCACGAACAGCACCATGGGCCACACGAACTTGAGCCACTTGGAGTACTTCATGTCCAGCATGGTGAGCGTGGCCAGCACGAGGCCGGTGGGCGCGAGGTAGAGCATGGCGTACTGGCCCCACTGGTAGGCGCACACCACCACCGAGCGCGGGATGCCCACGGTGTCGGCCAGGGGCGCCATGATGGGCATAGACAGCACGGCCAGGCCCGACGACGAGGGCACCACGAAGCCCAGCAGGAAGAAGATGAGCATCATGACGATGATGAAGACGGGTCCGGTCATGCCCTGCACGAGGCCCGACGACCAGAACAGCAGCGTGTCGGAGATGAGCCCCTGCTCCATGATGAGGTTGATGCCGCGCGCCAGCCCGATGATGAGCGACACGCCCACGAGGCTCGACGCGCCGTGGATGAACGCATCCACCACCTTCTTCTCGGCGATGCCCGACAGGAACATGATGACGATCGCGATGGCCAGAAACGAAGCCGCCATCTGTGGGAACCACCAGCCCTGGCTCACGACGCCCCACACCATGATGGGAAACGCCGCCACGAACAGCACGAGGATGGCCTTCTTCTTGAGCGTGAAGCCGGTCGCACGCGCCTCCTTCGTCTCCCCTGTCTCCACGTTGTACAGCTTCGCGAACTTCTCGCGGTCCTCGTAGGTGTAGGAGAACGTCGGGTCGGCCTTGATCTTGCGGCTGTACCAGTACAGGTACGCGATGACCACGACGGCGCCCACGATGCAGCCGGCGATGCGCCATTCGATGCCCTGCGTGAAGTTCACGCCCGCCGCGTTCGAGGCGATGACCACGGAGAACGGGTTGATGGTGGAGAACGTCGTGCCCATCGACCCGGCCAGGAAGATGGCGCCCACGCAGATGATGGAGTCGTAGCCGAGCGCCAGGAATATGGGCACGAGGATGGGGTAGAAGGCCACGGCCTCCTCCTCGAGGCCGCAGGTGGTACCGCCGAGGACCATGAGGGCGCTCACGAGGAACACGAGCAGGAACTCGTGGCCCTTCGTCTTCTTCGTGAGGGCCATGAGGCCCGACTCGAACGCGCCGCTCGCGTTCACGACGCCGATGAGGCCGCCCAGCACGAGGATGAACACCATGATGTCGGCGGCCTCCACCGTGCCCGACACCATGCTCACCGTGATGTCGGCGATGCCCTTGGGCTGCTGCTCCAGGCGCTCGTAGGTGTCGGGCACCGAGATGGGCTTGGACAGCGCGCCCGAGGTGAACTGGTCGATGCCGATGTTCACGCCGATGGCGTCGAGCGTCTCCTGCGTGGCGGGCTCCTCGCTCACCGCGCCCTGGGGGCTCGTGATCTGCAGCATGCCGGAGTCGGCGTTGTACGCGAGCTTCGCGTACTGGCCCGCCGGCACGAACCAGGTGGCGGCCACCGCGACGATGGTGAGCGCGAACAGGATGGTGAACGCGGTGGGAAAGCTGAGCTTCCGCTTCTTCTTGGGCGGATCCTCCTCGGGCGAGGCGGTGCTGGTGGGCAGTGCGGTTTCCGTCGACATGCGGTCCCCTTTCGTCTACCTTCGTCGTTTCGTTCCGTACGTTTCGCACGCTGGCCTCATCGTGTCGCGCCCCCGGTCACGCGGGCAGTCCTAACCAGGTGGTAGGAGCGGGTGTATTTCGGTTGTAGAGGCGTTTGAGCTGGCGCGTTGCGGCCAATCGTCTATACTGTTCGGGATATGCGCCCCTGCGGGCGCGTGGCGGCGACGACGAACGAGGACGCGCATGGACATGGGGCTCGGTCTTTTCTACTACACGCTCATCGTGCTCTTGGCCGTCATCCTGACGGCGGCGACGTGCCTCGCCTCGTTTCTGGTGACGCGCAACAAGACGTACCGCTACGCGTTCGCCGGCTTCCTGTTCTACTTCTTCGACGTCGCGCTCGTGTTCCAGGACGACTTCCTCATGCAGCGCGCCGCCGACGCGTCGGCCACCCCCTTCTTCATCGGCAGCCCGGTCGCCTCCATCCTTATCGGAGGGGGCGCGCTCGTATCGTTCTGGCTCGTGCTGTGCGAGTACCTGGAGGAGCGCAGGCCGGCGGTGCGCTGGATGCCAGGCGCGGCGTTCGCGCTGGCGAGCGCCGCCGCGCTGCTGCTCGTGCCCGCGGGCAACGGCCAGATGTTCCTGTTCTACAGCATGCGCGAGGCTCTGCTGTACGCGATGCTCGTCTACCTCGCCGTCCGCTACGTCGCCACGCGCGACGACGTGCTGCGGCTGCGCATGCGGCGCCACCGCGCCCTCTACGGCGCGCTCTGGGCGCTCGTCACGTGCGTGCTGCTGGAGAACGTCGTGTTCCTGCTGCTCGTCGACCCGCATGCGTCAGGAGGCCGGGCGCTGCCCTTCTTCCCCGAGCGCAACTTCGCCGAGAACGCCCTCGTGCTGTGCTGCGCGTTCGCAGCCTGCACGAGCGCCTGGAGGAACCTGTCCCTGAGGCGCGCCGAGCCGCCCACGCAGGGCGGCGCGTCGCTCGAGACGTTCATCGACCAGAACCTCGTGGCCTACGCGGCCGCACGCCAGCTGTCGAAGCGCGAGGCCGAGGTGCTCAGGCTCGTGCTGCTGGGCAAGGACAACCAGAACATCGCCACCTCCATGCACCTCGCGCCGAGCACCGTCAAGGTGCACATGCACCACATCCTCCAGAAGGCCGGGCGCGCGAACCGCAAGGAGCTCATCCAGGATTTTTGGGAATTCTCCTAAAATCGCGCCCGCGCTGTCAGGATCCGTGCGTCTGGATCGTATCGAAGGTGAAGCGACGTTGCCCGGAAGATGACAGGAAACGGACACCCTATGCGCAAGCGACAACCCGAAAACGAGGCGGAGCGGCTCGTGCGCACGTACGCCGACCTCATCCTGCGCCTGAGCTACACGTACCTCAAGTCCACGCACGATGCGGAGGACATCTGCCAGAACGTGCTGATCAAGCTGCTGCAGGGCGGGCGCGCGTTCGAGAGCGCCGAGCATGAGCGCGCCTGGGTGGTGCGCACGACGGCGAACGCCTGCAAGGACGTGCTGCGCAGCGGGCGGCGACGCACGTCGGTCGCCCTCGAAGCCGCAGCCGGGGCCGCCGCGCCCGAAGCGCCGGACAGCGACGTGCTCAACGCGGTGATGGCGCTGCCGCAGGCCTACCGCGAGGCCGTGTACCTGCACTATTACGAAGGATACACGGCGCGGGAGATCGCGCAGATGACCGATCGCACCGAAGACGCCGTTGCGGCGCATCTGAGCCGCGGGCGCGCCAAGCTGCGCGCCGCGCTGGAAGGAGCCGACGATGATCGATGAGTACAAGGCAGCCCTCGACGAGCTGCGGTTCTCCCCCGAAGCGAAGCGGCGCCTGGCGCAGGCCCTCGAGGCTGCGGCCGCGCCCGAGCGTCCGCGTCGCGCATCCCGCCGAACCCGCACCCTCGCGATAGCCGCGGCCGCGGCCCTCCTCGCGCTCGTCGTCGGCTGCACGGCGTACGCGGCTGGGATATTGGGGCGCCCGGCCGCGAAGGCGGAGACGCTTCCGGCAACCGAGGTGGTCGACCGCGTCGGACGGCCCGTCGCGAGCGCTTCGTCGAACGGCGTCACCGTCACTGCCGAGGCCGTCGTGGGCGACCGATCCAACTACGCCGTCGTGCTGAGGGTCGCGAAGGACGACGGCACGGCCTTCGAGGGGATCCGGAAGAACGAGGACGGCACGCTGGCGCTCAGGTTCGGGAACCTGGCAACCGTCACGATCGACGGCGCGCCGTCGCGCGGCACCGCCTCGTACTTCTTCGATGCCGACCCCGACGACAACGCCATCCAGTTCGTGAAGGCGAGCACCATCGACACGCACGGCGGCGGCAGCTTCCTCGGCAGGCCCGTGCGCGTGAAGCTGCTCGACCTCATGGCCCTCGACGAAGACGGCGAAGCGCGAACCCTCGTGGAGGGCGCCTGGAGGATGAGCTTCCTCGCCAACTGCGCCGATCTGTCGAGAAACGTGCCGGCTGGTCAGACGTTCGCCTTCGACGAGGGCACCGCCACGATCAACGCGATCACGATCTCCCCTTTGAGCTTGTCGGTCGACCTCATGATCGACTTCCCGATCGGGTTGGGCCCGACCGGAGCCGGCACGCCGGAGTCGAAGCGCCTGCAAGAGCGGCCCTTGACGGTGAACATGAAGGACGGCACCGTCGTCGACGCGACGCGGAAAGGCGGCGGGGTCGAGGTGCGGGAGCAGACGACGGTCACCGACAAGCACGTGGCGTTCGACCGGTTCCTCGATCTCGACGAGGTGGCGTCGATCACGGTCGGAAGCGTGGAGATACCGATAAGCTCCGTACCGCCCTCGCGATGATGCGGTCTACGCGCAGGCCAACGGCGGCGTGGCACGGGACGGGCCCCTATGCGTTGCAAAATCGGGTTTTTGGCGGTTTCCCCGAGGCGCTTTCGAAGCGCCTCGGGACATCGTCCCAGTTCACCGTTTTCCGGCAGGTGCGAAACGGCAGCCGCGGCATGCGTCGGGCGACCAAAAACCCGATTTTGCAACGCATAGGGGCCGGCGCCTTCGCCTTTTTCGAGCGAGCACGCCGAGGGCCGGAAGCGTGCGCTCCCGGCCCTCGGCGTCCAGTCGATCGGCAGCGGCGTTACGCGCGCTTGCCGGTCAGCAGGTTGATGACGGCGATGAGGATCACCGATCCGATCAACGCAACTAAGAACGACCAGAGGTTGAACCCGGTGAAGCCCGCAGCGCCGAAGAAGCTCATGACGAACCCGCCGATGAGCGCGCCGACGATGCCCGTCACGATGTTCTTGATGAGGCTGCCGTCCGTCTTCATGATCATGTTCGCGATCCAGCCGGCCAAACCGCCGATGATGATCCATACGATGATGCTCATGTCCTATCCTTTCCTCGGATGCTCGTAGATGATGAAGGAAAGGATAGACGAGCAACGCCCTCAGAACAGCCTGACCAGAAAGCCGTATGCAGCCTGTTGGCGGTTGGATGCCGCTTCGTGAGCAGCGCCGCCGCGCAAAAAAGGCCGGGGAGCGCTCCCCGGCCTTCTCGTTCATCCGATGCGCAAGCAGGTTACTTGACCGGCGGGGTGCCCTCGGCGTTGCCGAAGATCGCGTCGATCTGCACGAGCGCGTCCATCGGGAGCGCCGCGGTGCCCACCGCGCGGAACGCGGGAGCGCCGGTGAAGTAGCGGGCGCACACGTCCTCGACGGCGGCAAGGTCGTCGATGTTCTTCAGGTAGACGTTCACCTTGACGGCGTCTTCCATCGTATGGTCGACGTTCTCGATGATGGCCTTGATGTTCTTGCACGCCTGCTCGGCCTGCTCGGCAACGCCGCCGGCGACGAGCAGGCCCGACGCGGCGTCGACGCCCAGCTGCGCCGAGATGTTGTTGTAGTGCGAGAACGCGACGCTCTGCGTGGAGAGCGGGCTCGTGGGGGCCGCGTCGGTGTCGTTCGCCTCGATGATGAGGCCGTGACGGGCTTCCACTTCCTGCGGCGGCGTGCCGTCGCCGTGCGACACCACGGCTTCGATCTGCACGAGCGCGTGCATCGGCAGCTCGGCGACCTCGACCACCGTGCGGGCGGGCACGTAGGCCACGGCGCGGGCGATGCCCGAATCCGGGAAGAAGCGCGTGTACACGTCGTTCACGGCGTCGATGTCGGAGAGGTTCTTCAGGAAGACGGTGACCTTGACGATGTCGTCGAACGGAACGTCGATGCTCGTCAGGATCGCCTTGATGTTCTTCAGGCACTGGGCAGCCTGCTCGGCAACGCCGCCGACCACGATCTGGTTCGACACGGGGTCGATGGGCAGCTGCGCGGTCAGGTTGTTGTAGTGCGAGAAGGCGACGCTCTGCGAGGACAGGCCGTCGTAGGGAGCGTTGTGCGTGTTGTTCACGTACTTCACGAGGTCGTTGGCCTGCGGCTCGTTGGGGATGGTGCCCTCGCCGTTGACGAGGAGCGCTTCCACCTGCACGAGCGCGTCCATGGGCAGCGCCGCGACGGCCATGGCCGTGCGGGAAGGAACGTAGGTCGGGAAGAAGGCGCGGAACACCTCGTCGACGGCGTCCATGTCGCGAATGTCCCGCACGAAGACGGTGAGACGCGCGACGTCGTTCAGCGAGTGGTCGATGCTCTCGACGATGGCCTCGAGGTTCTCGAAGCACTGCTCGGCCTGCTCGAAGATGCCGCCTTCGACGAGCGCGCCGGTCTCGGGGTCGATAGGAAGCTGGGCCGAGATGTTGTTGTAGTGCGAGAACGCCACGGTCTGCGCGTGACGGTCGTTCTGGGGGGCCGCTTCCGTGTTGCGCGCCAATACTACGTTATCACCGCTCATAGATCGTTTCCTCCTTTATGAGTGCTTCGCTTACGTTCCTGCGGAACGCTCCGTATGTCCGGAGGGCTGTAGTATAACGTTTTGTGCAGGTGCACAATTCGATTCTGGGAAGATTTCCGATCCGCGGCGAGGCGCCTCAGCGACCGTTCGCCGCCAATAGTGGAAACCCCTCCCCCGCCATGCAGAAAACGGGATCGAAAGGAGCGTTTCATGCAGGATTATCGCGCCTACCGTTCACCGATTGCTATCCCGCCGCGTCACCTTCTGTTCACAGGATGCCCACGATATCGCCACGAGCGGCCCGACGCAAGAAAACAGGCCACCGGGCTGATGCCCGATGGCCTGTTCTACGTTGCTGGTCGGGTTGACAGGATTTGAACCTGCGACCCCTTGACCCCCAGTCAAGTGCGCTACCAAACTGCGCCACAACCCGTTGTGCTTGTCCGGTCGCTCAAGCAAGCTTCCCAAACAGCGTTGACTATATTAACGGTAACCTCGGTGCTTTGCAAGAAGAAATTTGCATCTTCTCGTTCGTTCTTCTCGTTCGTCGCATCCCGAAGCCCTCATTGGACGCGAAGCGCAACCGGAGAGCAGCGTCGGCCCGAATACGCTTTTTGATCAAAAAGCGTATTCGGGCCGACGCCTCGATCGGCGGATGCAGGCAAGCGCCCGACTACGCCAGGAACTGGATGGCTTTGTCGAGGATCTCGTCGGCGAGGCGGGTCTTCGACATGCGGGGCAGCTCCTCGATGTCCTCGTCGTCCACGAACCACACCACGTTGTCGTCGGCGCCGAAGGCGCGGCCGCCGCCCACTTCGTTGGCCACCACGAGGTCGGCGTGCTTGGACACGAGCTTCTTCTCGGCGTTCGCCACCACGTCGTTCGTCTCCGCGGCGAACCCGACCACCACCTGGTGCTCCTTGCGCGCGCCCAGCGTGGCCAGGATGTCGGGGTTCTCCACGAGGTCGATGGTGCCCAGCTCGGCGTCGGCGATGCCCTTCTTCAGCTTGTGCCCGGCCGCCTCGCGCGGGCGCATGTCGGCCACCGCCGCCGCGAAGATGGCGATGTCGGAGTCCTCGAAGGCCTCCTCTGCGGCCGCGTACATGTCGCGCGCCGTCTTCACGTGCACCATGTGCACGCCCTGGGGCGCGGGGAGCGAGACGGGGCCCGACACGAGCGTCACGTCGGCGCCGCGCAGCGCCGCCGCGCGGGCGATGGCGTAGCCGGTCTTGCCCGAGGAGTGGTTGGAGATGTAGCGCACCGGGTCGATGGGCTCCACGGTGGGGCCTGCGGTGATCATGACGCGGCGGCCGGCCAAGTCGCGCTTCACGCCCAGCTCGTCGAGCGTGGCCGACACGATGTCGTCCACCTCGGCCAACCGGCCCTTGCCGATGTCGCCGCACGCCAGGTAGCCGTCGCCGGCGTCGATGAAGCGCGCGCCGCGGATGTGCAGCTTGCCGATGTTGTAGCGCGTGGCGCCGTTCTCGTACATGTTCACGTTCATGGCCGGCGCGATGACGAGCGGTGCCGTGGTGGCGAGCGCCGTGGTGGTCAGCAAATCGTCGGCGATGCCGTTGGCGATCTTGGCGATGACGTTCGCGGTGCACGGCGCGATGAGGAAGACGTCGGCCTCCTGCGCGAGCGACACGTGGTGGATGGGGTCGGAGGGGTCGTCGAACAGCCCGACGGCCACCGTCTCGTGCGTGAGCGCGCGGAACGTCGTGGGTCCCACGAACTCGGTCGCGTGCTCGGTCATGACCACCTTCACGCGCACGCCGGCCTTTTGCAGGCCGCGCACGATCTCGCACGACTTGTAGGCGGCGATGCATCCCGTCACGCCCAGCAGCACGGTTTTCTGCGCGGGGTTCGCCGCGCCGTCGTTTGCGTTAGCCACGAGGATCCTCCTCTATATACGGACGCAGCACGTCGGCGAGCACCCGAAGGTGCGCGCGGCTGCGGTCGAGGCAGGGCACGTAGGTGAAGCATGCCTCGTCCGGCGTGCGGCCCGCCTGCTTGATCTGGTCGAAGTAGAACGGCTTGAGCTCGTAGTCGATGTCGTAGAGCGTCTCCAGGCAATCGACGGCGAAGTTCGGGCAGATGAAGAACACGCGCTTCACGCCTGCCTCGGCCCACCGCGTGAGCACGTCGCGCGTGTACGGCGAGAGCCACTCGCGGCTCTTGTCGAAGCGGCATTGATAGCCGATGGTCCAACGATTGCGATCGATGCCCAGTTCGCTGGCTACCTGCAGGCTGGTGGCGCCCGTCTGCAGCTCGTAGGTGTCCCCCGCCTCGATGTCCACGAGCGGGATGGAGTGGTACGAGAACAGCACCTTGTCGTCGGAATCCACCTTGAACCCGGCGTGCTCGATGGACGCGGCGATGGCGCGGATGTAGGTGGGGTCGTCGTGGTAGTTGTCCACGAAGTCGCACGGCACGTCCCAGCGCGCCTTCTTGAGCGCGCGCTCCACGCTGTCGGACACCGAGCCGGTGGTCGAATACGCGCTTTGCGGGTACAGCGGCAGCACGACGAGCTTCGTGCAGCCCGCGTCCTTGAGCTCGCGCACGCAGTCGAGCACCGACGGGTCGCTGTAGCTCATGGCGCAGCGCACCATGGCACCGAGGCCCTCCTCATCGAACGCGGCGCCCAAGCCGGCCGCGAGCTTCTCGTGGGCGATCGTGAACGGCGAGCCCTCGTCCGTCCATATCTTCTCGTACTTCTCGGCCGACGCGCGCCCTCGCTTCGGCAGGATGAACAGATGGAGGATGAACCACCATCCCACGCGGTTCATCGGCGCGATGCGCTTGTCCATCAAGAATTTGGCGAGGTACTTCCGCACGGCCCGGGGCTTGGGCACGGCGGGCGTGCCGGTGTTCACTAAAAGCACCCCTGAGCGCTTCGGCTGTGGCACGATGCTCATCACCTTCCTGCGGCGTAGACATGGCGAAACGGTTGAATTCCGCCCTTGAAAATCTGTTATAGTTTAGCCCATTGACTATTGATAGGGCAGGTGAATGGAGAAAGAACCGAAAAAATCGGCTGCGGAATTACCGTCGCGACAGGCCGTAACGCCCGATCGCGAACCCGGCGCCGGCTCCACCTCCTGCGACAGCGCGGCGCCGCATCCGGGCATCCTCCGCGAGATCGGCAAGGAGGCGCGCGAGCAGGTCCGCCCGAACCAGGGCTATCTCAAGATCGACTACTTCACGCTGTTCTGGCTGTTCATGGCCGGATGCGTGTTCGGGCTCGTGGTGGAGACGGCGTTCCACGCCATCGTGTACGGCGGCTACGAGAGCCGCGCCGGCCTCGTATGGGGGCCGTTCTCGCCCATCTACGGCGTGGGCGCGGTGGTGCTCACTGCGTCGCTCAACCGCTTCTACCACTCGCACAACCTCATCATCTTCCTCATCGCCATGCTGCTGGGCTCGGTGATGGAGTACACCACGAGCTGGCTCATGGAAGCGCTGTGGGGCGCGATCGCCTGGGATTACAGCGGCACGTTCGGCAGCATCAACGGGCGCACGAACTTCGCGTTCGGCGTGATGTGGGGCCTTTTGGGCCTCGTGTGGGTGCGCACGATCCTGCCGTTCATCAAGCGCGTGTTCTCGCACGTCGATTCCAAGAGCGCGGTCGCGCGGCTCGTGACCGCGGCGCTCAGCCTGTTCATGGCGGCCAACATCGCCGTCACCGTGATCGCGCTCGACCGCGAGGGCCAGCGCGCCGCCGGCGTGCCCGCCACCACCTGGGAGCAGCGGTTCCTCGACGAGCATTTCCCCGACAGCTACCTCCAATCCCGCATGCAGAACATGAGCGTGTACGGGAAAGGGTGAGACGGAGGGACGGGGTAATTGTCTCATTCAGCGAATGAGACAATTACCCCGTCCCTCCGTCTCACCTCCCCTGTCTCACCGCAACTGCGGCCTCGGGGCGTCTTCGAGCAGGGCACGCACTTCCTCGCCGGCTGCCGTGCGGCCGGCGCTGCGGCCGGCGAGGCCGTCGAGGGCATCCTGCAGGTCGGCGGGAAGGTTGTCCGCGAAGCGGAGGGCCTCGCCGGTGAGGGGATGCTCGAAGGCCAGCTGGAACGAATGGAGGAACTGGCGGTCCAGGCCGAGATCGGCTGCGGGGGCGCTCGGGGACCCCGAGACGTACACCGGGTCGCCCACGAGCGGGTGCTTCGCATACTCCATGTGCACACGGATCTGATGCGTCCGGCCCGTGAACAGCTTGCAGTCGATGAGCGTGTAACCGTCGTCGCGCGGCCCGTGCTCGAAGCGCTCGAGCACGCGGAACGTGGTGATCGACTCGCGGGCCGATTGCGTGTCGCGGACGGCCATGCGCGTGCGCTCCTTTTCGGCGCGCGCGATGGGAGCGTCGATCATGCCCGTGTCGTGGGCGATCACGCCGTGCACGAGCGCCAGGTAGCGGCGGTCGACCGCGCGGTCGCGGATGTCGGACATGAGCGCGTAGCCCACCTCGTCGGTCTTCGCGGCCAGCATGAGGCCGCTCGTGTCGCGGTCGAGGCGGTGCACGATGCCCAGGCGGTCGTCCTCGCCCTGCACGTTGCACAGATGCTCGGCGCCGCAATGGTAGATGAGGGCGTTCACCAGCGTGCCGTCGTCGTGGTCGACCGACGGATGGCACACGAGCCCCACCTGCTTGGACAGCACGATGAGGCCGTCGTCCTCGTAGCGGATGTCGAGCTCGATGGGCTGTCCGGTCAAGGGGCCCGGCGCCGCGGTCTCCTCGACCTGGTACACGATCGTGTCGCCTGCGGCCACGAGGTGCTTCTTCGCCACCGCCGCTCCGTTCACGAACACGAGCCCCTCGTCCACGGCGCGCGCCGCCGCACTGCGGCTGGGATACAGCCCGCGCGCGGCCAGCAGGGCGTCGAGGCGCTGCCCCGCGTCGTCGGCGGAGGCGCCGTAGCTCAGCAGGCGGCTCATCGGGCGTCGGTTCCTTCGTCGCGCGCGTCGTCGGGCACGGCGTCAGCTTCGGCGGCGGAGGCTGCCGCGGCATCGATGCGGTCCTCGTGACGCCAGCTCAGCAGCACGCCGACGAGGAACAGCACGAACCCGCACGTCACGCCGATGTCGGCCACGTTGAACACGGGGAAGTCGATGAACACCGGCTCGATGAAGTCCACGACGTAGCCCAGCGTGAAGCGGTCGAACGCGTTGCCGAGGCCGCCCGCCACCACGAGCGCCACGCCCACCACCTGCGCCATGTTCGGACGGCGCACGAGGAAGAACAGGTACACCGTGAGCAGCACGCACACGATGAGCGACATGACGCCCAGAAGGAACGTCGAGTCGCCGAACATGCCCCATGCGGCCCCGGTGTTGTGCACGAGGTGGAACCGCACGAGGCCGAGCAGCGGCCCCGTGACGACCTCGCCCACGGCGTACGAGCCGTTGAAGTAGCTCTTCGTGAGCGTGTCGAAAGCGAGCCATGCGAGCGCGACGATGCCGAACACGAGCGTGTTGCGCGAGCGCTTCGAACGTTCGGGGTCTTTCGGCTCCGCTCCCGCGCCGCCTTGCTCAGGCTGATTGGGCATGCGCCTTACTCCCCTTCTGCGAAGCCGACGGCGTCGAGCGCGTCGCCGCAGCGCTTGCATACATCCGGATGGTTCGGGTTGCCGCCGAGCGCGCGGTAGTTCCAGCAGCGCGGGCACTTCTCGGCATCGGTCTTCGCCACCGACGCCGCCAGCTCATCGCCCTCCTCGAACGCCACCGAGGCCACGATGAACAGCTCCTCGAACACCGACGCGTCGTAGCGCTCCAGCACGTCGAGCATGCTGCGCGGCGCCGTCACCGTCACGGATGCCTCCTGGCTCTTGTTCACGACCTTCCGACCGCGCGCGTCCTCGAGCGCCTTCGTCACGACCTCGCGCACGCCCATCACCAGGCCGAAGTCCTCGGCGACGCGCTCGGCATCGTCGGGCAGCGCGGGCGCGAAGTCGGACCTCTCGGGCCAGCCGGCCAGCTGCACGTTCGGGACGTTCCCGTAGCTCGAGCGAACGCCTTCCGGATAGTGCTCCCACACCTCGTCGGTCGTGAACGTGAGCACCGGCGCCAGCACGCGCACGAGCACCTCGAGGATGTTCATGAGCACGGTCTGCGCGGCGCGGCGGCGCGGCGAGTCGGGCGCCTCGGAGTACAGGCGGTCCTTCGTCGCGTCCATGTACACGGCCGAGAGATCGTTCACGGCGTAGTCGTACACCGCGCGGTAGACGAGGTGGAACTTGTACTCGTCGTAGGCGCGCTCCACGTCGCGCAGCAGATGCCAAAGACGCACCATGGCCCACTGGTCGACGGGCTCGAGCGCGTCCCAATCCTTGACGGCGTGCTCGTTGGCGAAGTCGTCGAGGCTGCCCAACAGGAAGCGGAAGGTGTTGCGGATGCGGCGGTACGCCTCGCTCGTGCGCTCGAGGATCTCGTCGCCGATGTTCACGTCCTGGGAGTAATCGACGCTGGCCACCCACAAACGCAGCACGTCGGCGCCGCTCTTCGCCATGACGTCCGCCGGGTCGACGCCGTTTCCGGCCGACTTCGACATCTTCTTGCCCTCGGCGTCCATCGTGAATCCGCAGTGCATGACGGACTTGTACGGCGGCACGCCGTAGGCGCCCATGCTGGTGAGCAGGGACGACTGAAACCAGCCGCGATGCTGGTCGGAGCCTTCGAGGTACATGTCGGCCGGGAAGCGCAGGCCCTCGGCCTCGCGGTGCTTCAGCACGGAGGTGTGCGATACGCCGCTCTCCCACCACACGTCGAGGATGTCCTTCTCGGGGACGAGCTCGGTGCAGCCGCACGTCTCGCACTTCACGCCGCGTGGCAGGTAGTCGGACGGATCGTGCGTGAACCACGCGTCGGCGCCCTCGCGGTAGAACAGGTCGATCACCGCGTCGAACGTCTCGGCCGTGGCCACGGTGTTGCCGCACTTGGCGCACTTGAACACGGGGATGGGCACGCCCCACGAGCGCTGGCGCGAGATGCACCAGTCGGGACGGTCGGCCACCATGCTTCCGATGCGGTTCTTCGCCCATGCGGGGATCCACTCCACCTCGCGGTCGATGGCGTTGAGCGCGTTCTCGCGCAGCGAGTTCTTGTCCATCGACACGAACCACTGGTCGGTGGCGCGGAAGATGACCGGCTCGTGGCAGCGCCAGCAGTGCGGGTAGCTGTGGAGGATCTCCTTCTGGGCCACGAGCGTGCCGCGCTCGCGCAGCCACGCGATGATGGCCGGGTTCGCCTCGTCCACGTCGAGGCCCGCGAAGGGGCCCGCCTCGTCGGTGAGCACGCCGTTGTCGTCCACCGGCATGAGCAGCGGCACGTCGAACTCGAGGGCGACCAGGTAGTCGTCCTGGCCGTGGCCGGGGGCGGTGTGCACCGCGCCTGTGCCCGAGTCGAGCGTGACGTGGTCGCCGTAGATGATGGTCCCCTTGAGGTCCTGGCGGATGGGGCACGTGTAGGTCAGTCCGGTGAACTCGCGGCCCTTGAGCGAGACGGGCTCGCCGTCCGCGCCGCGCACGAGGTCGTAGGACTCCCAGCCCGCGATCTCGGCCACCTGGTCCACCAGCTCGCGCGCCATGATCATGTTCGAGCCCGCTACCTGCACCATTACGTAGTCGGCATCGGGCGCCAGCGACACGGCGGTGTTCGCCGGCAGCGTCCAGGGCGTGGTGGTCCAGATGAGCACGTAGGCGTCGCCCGTCGCGCCGGCGGCCTCGAACATGCCGGGCATGAGGTCCATCTTGAACTTCACGAAGATGGACGGCGACGTCTCGTCGGAGTACTCGATCTCGGCCTCGGCAAGCGCGGTGTGGCAGCGCTTGCACCAGTGGATGGGCTTGCGGCCGCGGTACACCGAGCCGTCGAGGTACATCTTCTTGAACACCTCGACGTTGCCCGCCTCGTAGTTCGGCGTGAAGGTGAGGTACGGATGGTCCCAGTCGGCGTTCACGCCGAGGCGCTTGAAGCCCTCGCGCTGCACGTCGACGTACTTCTCGGCCCACTCGCGGCACAGGCGGCGCAGCGTGGGCTGGTCGATCTTCGCCATCTTCTCGGGCCCGAGGGTCTTCTCCACCATGTGCTCGATGGGCTGGCCGTGGCAGTCCCAACCCGGCACGTACGGCGTGAAGAAGCCGCGCTGCGCATGGGACTTGTTCACGAAGTCCTTGAGGATCTTGTTGAAGGCGTGGCCGATGTGGATGGGGCCGTTGGCGTACGGGGGGCCGTCGTGCAAGATGAAGGGCTTGCCGTCCTTGTTCTTCTCGAGCACCTGCTCGTAGATGCGCTCTTCCTCCCATTTGGCCAACCGCTTCGGCTCGTTCTCGGGCAGGTTCGCCCGCATCGCGAAGTCGGTCTTCGGCAGGTTCATCGTTTCTTTGTACGTGTTCGCCACGGGTGCCGTACCTTTCCTCAAAGCCTGTGCGCTTTCGTTCGTCATAAACCGCTATAGTATAGTGGAACGAACGCCGTTTCCAGCGAGCCTGGCCGCACTTTTCAAAATTGCGACACAGGAGCACGACGCTTCACGGTATACTTTTCATCATTCGCCTATTCACAGCGGAAGGCTCGGGTTTTCCGACCGCTGCAGTTTTCAGGAAGGACGCGTCGTATGCCGATGAACTTCGAGATCGTCACCGATTCCAGCTGCAACCTCGTCGAGGACATGATCGACGACTTCGGGCTGCACATCCTGCCCCTCACCTTCATGGTGGACGGCGAGCAGTACCAAAGCTACCTCAAGGGCCAGCACACCGATCTGGCGCAGTTCTACACGATGATGCGCGAGGGCAAGGTGATCACGACGTCGCTGCCGAACCTGGCCGATTCCGAAGCGCTCATGCGCGGCCTGCTGGAACAAGGGCGGGACGTGCTGTACCTGGGCTTCTCCAGCGGCCTGTCGGGCACCTACGAGGCCACCAAGCTGCTCATCCGCGACCTGGCGAAGGAGTTCCCCGACCGCACGATGTACGCCGTGGACACGCTGGCGGCCTCGGGCGGCGAGGGCCTGCTGATCTGGCACGCGGTCCAGCGCGCCCGTGCCGGCGCCTCCATCGAGGAGGTGCGCGACTGGGTGGAGGAGAACAAGCTGCACCTGGCTCACTGGTTCACCGTCGACGACCTCATGTTCCTGTTCCGCGGCGGCCGCGTGTCGAAGACGGCGGCCTGGGCGGGCACCATGCTCAACATCAAGCCCGTCATGCACGTGGACGACGAAGGGCGCCTCGTCCCCCTGGAGAAGGTGCGCGGCCGCAAGAAGTCCCTGAACGCGCTCGTGGACCACATGGAGAAGGCGGCGCTTCCGCCGATCGACGGGCAGATGGTGTTCATCACGCACGGCGACTGCATCGAGGAGGCCGAGTACGTGGCCGAGCAGGTGAAGGAGCGCTTCGGCGTAAAGCAGGTCGTCATCAACTACGTCGACCCCGTCATCGGCGCCCATTCCGGCCCCGGCACCATGGCGCTGTTCTTCCTGGCCGACAAGCGCTAGCGCGGCCTGCGAGCCGGGCAGCGGGCCGCCGAGGATCCGGCGGGCTCGCATGAAGCCCCGTTTCGTTGTTCGCTCCGCCGAAAATGGCTGAAGATTCCGCTATTGGCAATCTTCTTGCGGATGTTTGCGAGAGCTCCGGGCGTTTGCCTGGGGCTCTCTTGCTTCACGATGGTTTTCTTCGACGAAGCTTGCCAATAAGGGGAATTTTTGGCGTTTCCGCGAACTATCCGATCATGATCGCCCGCAGCGACGTCGACAGCGGGCTCGAAGCGCGCCCTACTTGTAGTCGGCCGGGTTCTTGCTGGCGGAACCGGTGGTGTTGCCCTCGCCGCGCAGCTCGCGGCCGAAGCGGACGGCGGATTCGCCGAACTTGTCCTTCACGAGGTCGGTGGCCTCGATGAGCCCGCGGCGCTTCCCCTCGTCGGGGATGGACGGCCGCACGTCGTCCTCGTTCGGCGCGGCCTCGGCGAGGTCGAACAGGCTCTCCTGCACCCCTTCGCCGCCCTCGAACCCCGTCATCCCCACGCCGATGAGGCGCACGGGCATGCCGGGCCGCCACAGCTCGTCCATCATGCGGTACAGAAGCGGCGTGTAGGCGAACTCGTCGTCGCTGGGCGCCGCCAGCTGGCGCTGCACCGAGCGCACGCTGCGGTCGTCGTAGCGCACCCGCAGGCTGATCGTGCGGCCGCGCAGGCCCTTGCGCCGAAGGCGGCGCCCCACCTTCGCGGCGATGGTAGCGATGGCGCCCTCCACCTCGTCGCGCGCGGTGAGGTCTGACGCGAACGTCATCTCGTTCGACACCGACTTCACCGTGTCGTCCTGCTCGACCGGGGCGTCGTCGCCGCCGTTCGCCCGCACGTGCATGACGCGGCCGTTCTTGCCGAACACGCGCAGCAGCATGCCCTCGTCCGCGTCGGCCAGCTGGCCGAGCGTGCGGATGCCGCGGGAGTGCAGCTTCTCCTCGGCCGCGGCTCCGATGCCGCTCATCGTGCGGACGGGAAGGGGGGCGAGGAAGTCCCGCTCGCCGCCCGGGTACACCACGGTCAGCCCGCGCGGCTTGTCCATGTCCGAAGCGATCTTCGCGACGGTCTTCGACGTGCCCACGCCGATGGAGCACGTGACGCCCAGCTTCTCGACGCGCTGCTGGATGCGCTGCGCGACGCGCACGGGATGCTCGCGGTTCACCGACGTGGGCGTCACGTCCATGAACGCCTCGTCGATGCTGACCTGCTGCACGTGCGGCGTCTCGGCGCGCAGGATGTCCATGATGGCGTTCGACATCTCGCGGTAGCGGTCGAAATGGCCATGCGTCCAGATGGCGTGCGGGCACAGGCGCTTCGCCGTGGACGAGGGCATGGCGCTGTGCACGCCGTACGGGCGCGCCTCGTACGACGCCGTGGACACCACGCCGTGCTTGTCGGCGTCGCCGCCCACGATGACCGGCTTGCCGCGCCAAGCGGGATGGTCGAGCTGCTCGACCGAGGCGAAGAACGCATCGAGGTCCACAAGCAGGATGGCCGGCCCGCGCCACTCCTCGAGCGGCAGGGCGAAGCCGTCGCCGTCTGCGGGCGCTTCGGAATCGGTCTGTGGGGAATCGGATCGCATTGCGCGAATAAGTCTACCATGCCATAGCCGGGCGTAACGAACTTGTGCTAGGATATTCATTCCTTGCCTCGAATCACGAGGCGAAACGCGGGGAGGGAGAGACATGACGATGACGCAGCGAGATGCCGACGCGCGCCTTGGCGTGCGCGCCTGCGTGACCGCGCTGCCCGAGCAGCTGCTGTCGCCCCCCTACGAGATGCGCTCCGAGATGAACTGGATCGACTTCTCCGGCACGGCGAACCCCCTGGGAACGCCCCCTTCCTTCATCCGCGCGATGGAGGAAGCGCTGGCCGCCGGCGAGCTGAACTACCCGCCCGACCGCGAGGCGCACACGCTGCGCAGCGTGCTTGCCCGCAAGTTCGGGCTGCCCGTCGAGTCGTTCCTCGTGGGCTCCACCGTGGGCGACATGGTGCGCGCCGTTGCCCAGACCTACCAGCCCTGCACCGTGGGCGTGGCCGTCCCCGGCCCCGTGGAGTACGCGCTGGCCGCCGGCAACGCGGGCCATCGCGTGGTGGAGATCGCGAGCCCGGCCGGCTTCACCGTGCCCGACCCGGCCGCGGCCGAGCGCCACGGCATCGTGTTCGACGCCGCCGTGCTGGCGAACCCGGGCTACCCCACGAGCCGCCTGCTGCCCAGGCCCACGCTGCTCGCCTACCTCGACGCCTGCACCTGGGTGGTCGTGGACGAGCGCTCCATCGAGCTCACGCTGGGCGGCGAGAGCATGGTGGCGCTCGTGAACGAGCACCGCAACCTCGTGGTGGTGCGCTCGCTGTGCGAGCCCTTCGCCATGCCGGGCATACCCATCAGCTACTGCATCGCGCACCCCGACACCATCGCGCAGATCACGCACTTCTACGACAGCTCGTGCGTGCCGATGTTCGCCGAGGTCATCGGCGAGCTGGCGCTTTCGGAGACGGAGCACCTCGAGCGCACGCGCGACTTCCTCGATTCGGAGATCCCCTGGCTGCAGTGCATGCTGAACCTCATCCCCGGCATCGACATCTTCCCCGCCGAGGCGAACTACGTCATGTGCACGTTCGACGGCGGGCCCGACCTGGCGCTCGGCGTGGCGAACACCGACGAGCTGGCGCAGCGCCTGCAGCTGGCCGGGTTCCTGATCCGCAAGCTCGAGGGCACCCCCGCGCTGGAGGACAGCCGCTACTTCTGCGTGGCCGTCCGCACGCGCGAGGACAACGAGAAGCTCGTGGCCGCCCTCCGCGAGATCATCACGGGGTGCTAGAGGGCGCATCCGCGAAAGAGGAACGCGCTTTGTCGCAACGAAGGGCTGCCCGCGGGCAGCCCTTCGCGCTTCTACTTCACCTCGTATCCCGCCTCCGTCACGGCGGCGACCAGCGCCTCTTCGGGCACGTCCCGGGTCATCTTCGCGGTGGCGGTGCCGGCCTCGAGGTCGACGACGGCCTCCTCGACGCCCGCCACGCCTTCGAGGGCCTTCTTCACGTGGGCGACGCAGTGCTGGCACATCATGCCTTCGACGTTCAGGGTCTTCTCCATGACGATCTCCTTTTCGTTGGGGGTTTCATCGGGGGTTTCATCGGGGGTTTCTTTGGGGTCCGCGGCCTCGCCGGGGTCGCCGCCTTCGACGGGCGAGCTCGCGGGGGCGCCCGTCGGCACCTTGGGGAGGTTGGGCTTCCAGCCGCGCAGGCGCAGGGCGTTCGACACCACGCACACCGAGCTCAGGCTCATGGCGGCCGCGGCTATCATGGGGTTGAGGTTCAGCCCCATGAACGACAGCGCGCCGGCGGCCACGGGAATGCACACCGCGTTGTAGACGAGCGCCCAGAACAGGTTCTGCTTGATGTTGCGCAGCGTCGCGCGCGACAGCTGGATGGAGGCGGGCACGTCGAGCGGGTCGCTTCTCATGAGCACGATGTCGGCGCTCTCGATAGCCACGTCGGTGCCCGCCCCGATGGCGATGCCGACGTCGGCGCGCGCGAGCGCCGGGGCGTCGTTGATGCCGTCGCCCACCATGGCCACGCGGCCCTGCTCGGACAGGCGGCGGATCTCGCGCTCCTTGCCGTCCGGCAGCACGCCGGCGATGACCTCGTCGGCGCCCACCTCGCGCTGGATGGCGGCGGCGGTGCGCTCGTTGTCGCCGGTCAGCATCACCGTGCGGATGCCCATGGACTTGAGCTCGGCGAGGGCGGCGGCGCTCGAGGGCTTCACCGTGTCGGCCACGGCGATCACGCCCAGAAGCTCGCCGTCCTGAGCGAAGAAGAGCGGCGTCTTGCCCTCGTCGGCCTGCCGTCGCGCCTCCTCGGCGAACGCGCCCACGGCGACGTTGCGGGCCTCCATCATGCGCAGGTTGCCGGCGCATGACGGACGGTCATCGACGAGCGCTGCCACCCCTTCGCCGGGCACCTGCTTGAAATCCTCCACGATCAGCGGGTAGGCCCGCCGAGAGCGCGCGTAGTCGCACACGGCGCGCGCGAGCGGGTGCTCTGATCGGCCTTCGATGGACACCGCCAGCTCCAGCAGGCGCTCCTCGCCCACGCCCGGCGCCGGCATCACGTCGGTGACGCTCGGCGCGCCCTCGGTCACCGTGCCCGTCTTGTCGAGCACGACGGTCTTCACGTCGTGGGCGGTTTCCAGCGCCTCGGCCGACTTGATGAGGATGCCGCATGCCGCCCCGCGCCCGGTGCCCACCATGATGGCCGTGGGCGTGGCCAGGCCGAGCGCGCACGGGCACGAGATGACGAGCACGCTGATGGCGTGCGACAGGGCAACTTCGAGCGTCGAGCCGCCGAACATCCACACGGCGAACGTTACGACGGCGATGACGATGACCACGGGCACGAACACGCCCGATATCCTGTCGGCGATCTTCTCGATGGGCGCCTTCGTCGACGTGGCCTCGTCCACGAGCCGGATGATGCCCGCCAGCGTGGTGTCGTCGCCCACGCGATCGGCCCGCATGGTGAACCACCCGGTGCTGTTCACGGTGGCGCCGGTCACCGCGTCGCCGGGGCGCTTGTCCACGGGCACGCTCTCGCCCGTGATCACCGACTCGTCCACCGTTCCCGAGCCCTCGAGCACGGTGCCGTCCACGGGGATGCCCTCGCCCGCGCGCACCGCCAGCACGTCGCCCGCGCGCACCGCTTCCACCGCGACGCGCTCCTCGCGGCCGTCCACGAGCCGCGTGGCCTCCTTGGGCGCGAGGTCCATGAGCTTCGCGATGGCGTCGGTGGTCTTGCCTTTCGCGCGCGCCTCGAAGTACTTGCCCAGCGTGATGAGCGTGAGGATCATGGCCGCCGACTCGAAGTACAGGTCCATCGCCGCCATATGCGAGGCGTGCAGGTCGCCCGCGCCTAGCGCGATGCCGATCTTGTAGATGGCGTAGATGCCGTACGCGGTGGCCGCCGTCGAGCCGAGGGCGATGAGCGAGTCCATGTTCGGCGCGCCGTGGGCGAGCGTTTTGAAGCCCACGCGGAAGAACTTGAAGTTGACGAACACGACGGGCAGAAGCAGCAGGAACTGCGTGAACGCGAACGTCATCACGTTCGCGTCGCCCAGGAAGAACCCGGGCAGCGGCCAGCCGAACATGTGCCCCATGGACAGGTAGAACAGCGGGATCGTGAATGCCGCGGACACGACGAGGCGCATGCGCACGCGCCTGGCCTCGGCGGCCGCGTCGGCCACGGGACGCGCCTCGGCCGCGCGGCTTCCGGCACCGGGAGCCTGCTGGCCCGCTGGGACGCGCGCGGCGGCGCCGTAGCCCGCCTTGTCGACGGCGGCCTCGACGGCGTTCGCGATGGCCGCCGGCTCCGCGCCGTCGCGATACGTCACCTCCATGCTGTTCTTCAACAGGTTCACGGCGACGTCGGCCACGCCGGGCACGGCCCGGGCGGCCTTCTCCACGCGCGCGGAGCACGCCGCGCACGTCATGCCGGTCACATCGAATGCTTGCTTCACCTCATGCTCCTTCTTGGCCGCCCAACGAGAATCCGAACGGATGTTTCACGTGAAACATCCTGCCCGTCTTTCGCGCTGCCTCCTTGGTCTATCGCGAGAACTTCTTCATGAGCTGCATCACTTCGTCGACGACCTCCACGTTGCCGCGCCTGATCTGCTCGACCACGCAGGTTTCCAGATGGTTCTGCAGCATGAGGGCCGAAACGCTGTGGACGGCGCTTTCGGCGGCGGCGAGCTGCGTGAGCACGTCGCCGCAGTACCGGTTGTCGTCGATCATGGTTTTGATGCCGCCCAGTTGGCCGATGACGCGGTTGAGCCGCTTCTGCAGGTCGGCTTGCAGCTCCTCCGAGCGCGGCGTCTCCTTGCGACGGCAGCAGCCGGCCTCCGCAGCCGGCGGGTTCTTCTCCGCCATGATGCTCCTTTCCTCTATACCCCATGAGGGTATCTTGGCGTGAGTATATACCCCTCATGGGTATTGTCAACCCCCTGGTGCGCGAGCGGCGGGACACGCGGCGCTCGGCGGGCGGCGCAGGCGCAAGGCGCGAGGCGCAAACCGGCCGTCATGCGAAGGACACCGCGCGGCAATCCCGCAGACGGCCGCGAACCGCTACACTGGAAGCGTGCAGGAACGCGAGGAAGGAGCCGCCGATGTGCCGCCGTTTCATACCCGTCGACCGCGACGAAGTCGCGCGCATCGCCGCGGAGATCGAGCGCGACCTGGTCGATCACGCCGACGAGCTGGCCTCGCTCGACCCTCTTGAATCCTACGAGGCGCATCTGTTCGCGCCCGCGGGCGACGCTGCGCGGGCCTCCCGCGCGCAGGAGGCGCGCTGCGACGCGGCGACGCAGCTGTCGCTGTTCGACGACGGGCCCGCCGTCCCCGCGGCTTCCGCGCTCCCGCCCCGCACCGAGGCGCTCCCCTCGTCGGTGGTGCCGCTCATCGTGGCCACAGGCGACGGATGCGGCCTTGCGGTCGCGCATATGGCCTGGGGATACGAGGTTCCATGGAAGAACGGGCCCGTGTTCAACACGCGCATCGAGACGGCGCTGAAGGGTGAGGGCAGCATGTGGTCGCCGTCCTTCGCGCGGCGCCGCTGCCTGATACCCGCCTGGGGCTTCTACGAGTCGCACGCGTCCGAGACGGTGCCGAGCGAGCGCACCGGGCGCCCCGTGAAGCGCCAGTACGCCTTCGAGCCGCTCGACGGCGCGCCGCTCTTGCTGGCGGGCATCCACGATCGCGGCCGGTTCTCGCTCGTCACCACCGAGCCGAACGACGCGGTGGCTCCCGTGCACAACCGCATGCCGCTCGCGCTGGGGCCCGGCGAGCCCGCGCTGTGGCTGCGCGGCGTCTACGCGCCGCTGCTCGACCGCGGCGCCATCGAGCTGCGCGTCGCTCCCGAGCGCTAACCGACGGCGGCGGCCACGGTCTCCCCTGCGCGGTTTCGCCCAAACGGTGCGGAACCGAGCTCCCACGGCCCCCGCGCCTTACCGATCGCGAGCGTTTCCCCAGCTCGCTATTCGCCATGTCGCCTTGCGCCGCTTCCGGTGCCGCGATTCTGCAACATCAGGGTGTGAACCGCACGCAAACGGAGCGGGGAAGCTCGCCAAGAACGGATGTTTCACGTGAAACATCCGTTCTGGTTCCCTTCTTGGAGCATAGCGCCCGGCGATCCATCTTCCTCGATGGGGCGTCGTTGCGCAAGGAAGCGCCGGCGCCGGTTGCGTCGGCCGCGCCGCTTCAGGCTCCCCTATGTGCGGGAAAATCCGGTTTTTGGCAATCGGAGTCCCTCGTTCTTCCGCTGCGGAAAACTCCGACCTGGGGTTTCGCCGCGCGAAATCGCGGCGGCGGCGTCCTGCGACGGCGAAACGGGGAAAAGGATTGCCAAAAACCGGATTTTCCCGCACATAGGGGAGGCGAGAACGCACCGGCGCGGACGCTTCCGACCGGCGCCTCGGCACGGCGGCCGGAAGCGGGGTTGCAGAACGCGATCTGGCATTATGCGCCAAACGAGAGGTCAAAGTATTCGTTCTGGTTCTCTGTTTGGAGCATCGTCCCTGGGCGGCGCGGCCCCGAAAGGCGCGGCGCTACTTGCCGCGCTCGGACAGGAACAGCCCCGCGATCGTCAGGGCCACGCCGGCGATGACGGGCGGCGTGAGCGGATCGCCCAGCACGGCCGCCGAGGCCAGCACGGTGAGCGCGGGCACGAGGTAGATGTACAGGCTCGTCTTCACGGGCCCCAGCTCCTTCACCGCCATGTTCCACGTCACGAAGCACAGCGCGCTGGCCCCCAGGCCCAAGAACACGAGGTTGCCCCACATCTCGGGCGCGGCGAGCGAGGCCCAATCGGGCGAGAAGCCCAAAACGGGCAGCGTCGGAAGCATGAAGGCGAGGCCCCAGGCGAACGTGCGGCGCGTGACGAGGATGCTGTCGTAGCCGAACGTCGAGAGCTTCTTCGTCACGATGGAGTACGCGGCCCACGTGCCCGCCGCAGCCAGCGCCAGCGCCACGCCCACGAGCCCGACCTGGCCGAGGCCGCCTTCCCCCGCAAGCCCCGCCATGCCGCCCGAGAAGCTGACCAGGCATACGCCCGCCATGGCCACCGCGAAGCCCGCGAAGAACGGCGCGCGCAGCCGCTCCTTGAGCACGACGGCCGATGCGATGCCGGTGAACAGCGGAGCCGCCGCCACGACCACGCCCACGATGGAGGCCGTGGTGAACGTGAGCGCGATGTTCTCGAGCAGGTAGTACAGCGTAACGCCGGTGGCGCCCGCCAGCATGAACCAGCGCTCCTCCTTGAACCCCCGCACGCGCAGGATGCGCGGGCGCAGCAGGGCGAGCGCGGCGAAGCCGATCACGAAGCGGAAGAACAGGATCTCGATGGGCGCGAGGTGCACGAGCAGCACCTTCGTGGACACGAACGTCACGGCCCACACGAGCACGGTGACGAGCGCCAGCACGTGCCCGCGCACCGCCGGCCGCTGCTGCGTCTGCACGTCGTCCGCCGCCCGGACGTCTGCCGCGGCCATGTTAGAGCCCCTCGCGCGAGGCACGCGCGGCGCTGCGGTAGCGGCCCGGCGTGACGCCGTAGAACGACTTGAACACCCGGGTCATGTGCGCCTGGTCGGAGAAGCCGGCGCGCACGGCCGCCTCGGCGGGAACTTCGCCGGCAGCCAGCAGGTCGCGCGCGCGGTTCGCCCGCACGGCTTGCAGGTAGCGATGGGGCGTGAGGCCCGTCTCGTCGGAGAACGCGCGGATGAGGGCGAACCGCGACAGCCCGGCGGCTTCGGCCAAATCCGCGAGCGTCAGCTCGGCAGCGTACGTCTCGTCGACGAGCGCCCGGGCGCGGGCCACCGCCGAGGCAGAGCCCGTCGGCGCAGCGGGCGCGCTCGACGCCGAGGGGCCGCCCTCGCAGCAGCGGGCCGCGCGCGCCAGCAGGGCGAGCAGGGCCTCCTCTTCCTCGAGCGGATCGGCCCCTTCGCTCCAGGCGAACGCGTACAGGCGCGCCATGCAGGCCGAAAGCGACACGTCGCGCGTGACCACCGTCTTAAAGCGATGCGGGCCCGCCACGCCGATCGCCTCGCCCACCACCTGCGAGAACAGCTCGTCGGGAACGACGATGCTGCGATACGCCAGCGGGGCATCGCCCACGGGCTCGCAGCCGTGCACCTCGCCCGGCTCGAACAGCACGAAGTCGTCGGGACCCAGAACGTGCTCTTGTCCGCGACAGCGCATGCGACGGCCGCCGCCCACCATCTGCCCGATGGTCCAGAAATCGTGGAAGTGCAGCGGGAAGGGCTGCACGATGCCCTCGAGCGTGACGAACTCCACGCCCGGGCACGGCCCGAACGGCGCGATGCGCCGGTTCTCGGCTCCCATCTCGGGGTCGGCCAAGCGCGCGCCCGCCACGTCCGGGCGCTCGTTCCATGCTTCGATCGTTTCCATGCAAACCCTTTCGTCCAAGCAGGAAACGATACCACGAACCCGCACGGCCCGCTTGAACGAAATTGCGGGCGGGACGCCGCGGCCGGCGCGACGCCCCGAGCCTGCGAGCGCAAAACCCGTACAAATGTTTCACGTGAAACATTCCCGCGGCGATGGGCGATGGCGATGGGGCCGCGACGGCGATGGTGCGATGGCGCCGCGATGGCGATGGGGCGCCGTCGCCCATAGCCGTCGCCCGTTCTCGCCGCGGGGTGCTACCGCCGTTCGAGCAGATCGCCGCGCGTGGAGATCACCGCCACCTCGAAGGGCACGTCTTTGCCGCTGCGCTCGAGGGCCGTGCGCGCAGCGTGCTCGAGCCCGCCGCAACACGGAACCTCCATGCGCGCTACGGTGACCGAGGCGATGTCGTTGCTCGCGAAGACGGCCTCGAGCTTCTGGCTGTAGTCGACGGCGTCCAGCTTCGGGCAGCCGACGAGGACGACCCGCCCGCGCAAAAAGTCGCGATGGAAGTCGGCGTAGGCGAACGCCGTGCAGTCGGCGGCGACCAGCACGTGCGCGCCCTGGAGGTACGGCGCCCGAACGGGGGCGAGCTTGATCTCCACCGGCCACGTCGTCAGCTCGGAGGGGCGCGGCGCATCGCAGCCGGCCGCGTCCGGCGCGCCCGCGGCGAGCCCGGCGGCCCCGTCGGCGGCTCGGCCGCGCGCCGCGAGCACGGCCGCCTCGTCGTAGGCTTCGGCCTCGCGCTCGACGAAGACGATGGCGCCGGTCGGGCACGCGGGCAGGCAGTCGCCCAACCCGTCGCAGTAGTTGTCCCGCAACAGGCGGGCCTTGCCGCCCACCAGGCCGATCGCTCCCTCATGGCACGCCGAAACGCACAGGCCGCAGCCGGTGCACGCCGCCTCGTCGATCTCGATGATCTTCCGTATCATACTGTTCCTCCCGCACGCATCCTCGACGCACGCCCTCGCACGTTCTCTCCGGTACGCCCGGGAGCATAGCACGTCGCATCGACAACCCTTGTTGGAAATCCAACAAGGGAGCATTTCCCTCGCTTTCCCCTTGACACGGCGCTCCTCGCCCGTATACTTATGAACAGTTGATCATATGTTGAGAGGTTGGCAGGATGAAGTCAGACCAGAGCACGAACGCGACGACGCACGACGACGGCTCCGCCCCGGCGCAGAGCGCGCACGACAACGGCTGCTCGTGCGGCTGCGCCGAGCACGCGGGTGCGTCCGGACCGGGGCCCGAGAGCATGCCCGACGAGGAGCTGCTCTACGACCTGGCCGACCTGTTCAAGGTGTTCGGCGACACGACGCGCATCAAGATGCTGTACGCGCTCATGGGCCGCGAGCTGTGCGTCGCCGACCTCGCCGAGCTCATCGGCGCCACGCAAAGCGCCGTGTCGCACCAGCTGCGCACGCTCAAGCAGGCCCGCCTCGTCAAGTTCCAGCGCGACGGCAAGAACGTCATCTACTCGCTGTCCGACGACCATGTGTACACCATGCTCGCCCAGGGCATGACCCACATCTGCGAATAGGGAACGACGAGCGACGAGCAACGAACAACCCGACGAACGCCCCTACCGAAAGGAACCCCTCATGCGCAAAGCATTCAAGCTCCAGGACCTCGACTGCGCGAACTGCGCGGCCAAGATGGAGAACGCCATCTCGAACATCGACGGCGTGAAAAGCGCCACGGTCAGCTTCATGACGCAGAAGCTCGTGTTGGAAGCCGACGACGACCGCTTCGAAGCGGTGCTCGACGAGGCCGAGCGCGCGTGCCGCAAGATCGAGCCGGATTGCGTCATCCTGCGCTAACCGCCCGCTGACAATCGAAGCGTCGCCCTGCAAGACTGCGAACGGATGTTTCACGTGAAACAGTCCGACGCTGCGGCGCGCCCTTTCCCGAACCATACGAAAAACAAGGTTGGAGATCATGAACAAGAAACAGAAACGCACGAGGAACCGCATCGTCCTCGCCATCGCGCTGTTCGTCGTCGTGTACGTCGTGGCGGAGCTGCTTCCGCTGTCGACGTGGCTCGGCAGCGAGACGACGGCGCTGTGGGTGGAGTTCGCGCTGTTCCTCGTCCCCTACCTCATCGCCGGCTACGACGTGCTGCTGCGCGCGGCGAAGAACATCGGCCACGGCCAGGTGTTCGACGAGAACTTCCTTATGAGCGTGGCCACCATCGGCGCCTTCGCGCTGGTGCTGTTCCCCGACAGCGACCCGCACATGGCCGAAGGCGCGGCCGTCATGCTGTTCTACCAGGTGGGGGAGCTGTTCCAAAGCTACGCCGTGGGCAAATCGCGCAAGTCCATCGCCGACATGATGAACATCGCGCCCGACTTCGCCAACGTGGAGCGCGACGGGCGGCTCGTGCAGGTGGACCCCTACGAGGTGGCCGTGGGCGACGAGATCGTCGTCAAAGCCGGCGAGCGCGTCCCGCTCGACGGCGTGGTGGTGAGCGGCACGTCGCAGCTCGACACCGCGGCTCTCACCGGCGAGTCGGTGCCGCGCGAGGTGCGAGAAGGCGACGAGATCATCTCGGGCTGCGTCAACATGACCGGCCTCATCACCGTGCGCGCGACCAAACCCTTCGGCGAGTCCACCGTGAGCCGCATCCTCGAGCTCGTGGAGAACGCGGCCGAGAAGAAGGCCAAGACCGAGAACTTCATCACCCGCTTCGCGCGGTACTACACCCCGGCGGTCGTCGGCATCGCGGTGCTGCTGGCCGTCGTGCCGCCGCTCGTGCTGGGCCAGAGCTGGTCCGACTGGGTGCAGCGCGGGCTGATCTTCCTCGTGGTGTCGTGCCCCTGCGCGCTCGTCATCAGCGTGCCCCTGTCGTTCTTCGGCGGCATCGGCGGCGCCTCGCGCCTCGGCATCCTCGTGAAGGGCAGCAACTACCTGGAGACGCTCGCCGGCACCGAGACGGTCGTATTCGACAAGACCGGCACGCTCACCGACGGCTCGTTCAACGTGGTTGCCGTGCATCCCTCGTCCGGCATCGACCCCGACCGGCTGCTGTCCATCGCGGCGCACGCCGAGGCGTACTCGAACCACCCGATCGCCCTGTCGGTTCGCGCGGCCTACTCGGGGCCCATCGACCAGCAGCGCATCGATGACGTGCAGGAGCAGAGCGGCCACGGCGTGCGGGCGCGCATCGACGAGCACGTGGTGCTCGTAGGCAACGACAAGCTCATGAGCGAGTGCGGCGTGGGCTGCCACGACTGCGAGCTGACCGGCACCATCCTGCACGTGTCGCTCGACGGGGAGTACATCGGCCACATCGTCATCGCCGACGTCGTGAAGCCCGACGCGGCCGAGGCCGTCGCCGAGCTGCGCGCGGCCGGCGTGAAGAAGACCGTCATGCTGACGGGCGACCGCGTCGACGTGGCCGCCGCCGTGGCGAAGGAGCTGGGCATCGACGAGTTCCGCGCGCAGCTTCTGCCCCAGGACAAGGTGGCGGAAGTGGAGAAGCTCCTCGAAGAGACGCACGAGAGGGGCGCCGGGAAGGGCAAGCTGGCGTTCGTGGGCGACGGCATCAACGACGCGCCCGTGCTCACCCGCGCCGACATCGGCATCGCCATGGGCGCGATGGGGTCGGACGCGGCCATCGAGGCGGCCGACGTGGTGCTCATGGACGACAAGCCGTCCAACATCGCGCGGGCGATCGGCATCGCCCGCAAGACCATGGGCATCGTGTGGCAGAACATCGTGTTCGCCCTCGGCGTGAAGTTCCTCGTGCTGATCCTGGCGGCGGTGGGCATCGCCAACATGTGGCTGGCCGTGTTCGCCGACGTGGGCGTGGCCGTGATCGCCATCCTCAACGCCATGCGCGCCATGAACGTGAGGAAGTAGCCGCCGCGCGATCGACCGGCGAGCAGCCGACCGCGCCGCCCCTCGGGGCGGCGCGGCGCGTTTCCGGGGTGCGAAGCCTCGCGCCGCTGACGCCGGGTGCCGGATGTTTCACGTGAAACATCTGTTCCCGTTCCCGAACGATCCTATGGACGCGTCTGCGCTTCGGCGTCCTGCACGAGCGTGATCATGTCCTGGCGGTTGTTCACGCCGAGCTTCTGGTAGATGCGGGAAGTGTGGGTCTTCACCGTGCCCTCGGCCAAAAACAACGTGTTCTGGATGTACGTGCGATTGCGCCCCTGCGCGAGCAGCTCGAACACCTCGGTCTCGCGCGGCGACAGCCCGTAGCGCACAGCGACGGACGTGAGCCGGTCCTCCTCGCTCGTTGGCGCGGGTGCAGGAGCAGGAGCCGCATCGCCGCCGCGATGCGAGCGAAACAGCAGCATCATGACTACGATGAAGAAGTACATGGCCAGCACGATGAGGATGCTGCTGAGCTCCACCGTGTTCTGCAGCAGCATCGCGTAGGCGATGGAGAACGCGCCGTAGACGGCATAGCCGATCCCCACCACGCGGTACGGATGCACGTTGAGACTGCGGATGGACAACGCGATGAGCGCCCAGTGGAACAGCTGCGAGAACAGCTCGACGAACGTGGTGAGCACGTAGCTCGTCCACGATGTGAGCCCCACGAGGTGCGCAACCTGCGGGTCGAGCAGGAAGAAGCCGCCGAGGATCACCATGAACGGCGGCAGGAACCGGGTGATGTAGTCGTCGCCCTGCTCTTTGACCAGCGTCACGCGGGCGAAGAACAGCACGAGCGCGATGACCACGAGGAAGCCCAGCCCGTTGAGGATGTTCTCCACCTCGTAGCCGCTTCCCCAGAACCCCATCTTGCTGAGCACGCGCACGAGCGCGCGCAGCACGGGCAGCATCACCAGCAGCACCAGCAGCACGCGCCGGTCGGGCTCGTGCACCTTGGGCAGCTCGGCAAGGTCGAGCGTCTCGGTCGAGCGGTCGAGCGTCCGCTGCCCCGCCCACACCGCTGCAAACGCGATCACGGGCGATGCGATGGCGGCCGCCACCTGCACCGCAGGCGCCCCATGCAGGTTGATGAGGCTTGTGAGGATGGTCTTCGCCAGCAGGCTGACGGCGAGGATGGACACCACTGTGGCGTAGTCGCCCTTGTAGGCCACCTCGCACACGAGGTGGACGGCCAGCCAGCCATAGCCAAGTCCCACGAAGAACAGGCAGCCGGCGCACAGGTAATCGCTCGGCAGGATAGGGACCGCCGTCGGGAACGAGAACAGGATCGTAGCCGCTACGGAGGTCGCCGCGATGCCGACGCCGATGAAAGCCTCGAACCGTTTCAGCAAGCCGGGGACGAGGACGTAGAGCGCCGTCGACAAGGTAAGGCCCGCGAGGAACAGCACGCGCGCATTCGCGATGCCCTGCACCGCGTCGGCGCTGGAGAAGAACCCGGAGCCATGGCCCACCACGTCCGACCATACGCTCATGAACGCGAGGCCCACCACCGTGCAGACCGAAAGACCCCAACCCTGTTTCATCGCATTTCGACGTAGCGGCATCCCCTATGCCCTCCCTCCTACGCCTTCGAGCATAGCACATCGGACCCGCGCGCTACCGCGAACGTGCCCTGCTGAGCGGGCGTCCCAGGCACAATCATCCCTTTCGGGCACAAGGACGAGCATGGTTTAGGGCGTTTCGGGAGACACGCGCCGCTCCCCCGCGAGCCTAAGATGAAGCCAGTCCGCAGCAGCGGAATAGAGGATCATCGAGGAAAGGGGAATGCATCATGGAAGAGCAAGCTAGGATGACGCGCCGTTCGTTCATCGGAGGAGCTGCCGTCGCGGCGGCGGGGCTGGCAGCCACGGGGCTGGCAGCATGCGCGAGCCCGCAGCAGCAGGGGCCAGCCGCCACGTCGGGTGGCGAGGATTGGGACGAGGAGTACGACGTCGTCGTATGCGGTGGAGGGATCGCCGGCCTCGCCTCGGCCATCACGGTGGCCACCGAGGGCGACGGCGCGACGTGCCTGCTGCTGGAAAAGGACGTGTCGGCGAACGGCAACAGCCCGTTCTGCGCAGGCAGCATGCTGTACTGCGAGGACCCGGACGAGTTCCTGGTGTACCTCGACGCCATGATCGGGGACAGCACGCCTGACGACGTGAAGAAGGCGTTCGCCGACGAGCTGGCCCACAACCTCTCCTGGCTGTACGAGCTGGGAGCCCAAGAGGATTGGCTCGAGGTGGGCCCGCCTGACGACTCGAAGCTGGGCGAGTGGCCCGAGCTGCTGAACGACAACACGTACGGCCGCATCAAGTTCAAGACCGACGGCGAGGGTCCTTCCCACGTGTTCCAGTTCTTCCTCGACGTGATGCAGCAGCACGAAGCCATCACCTTCAAGTCATCCACGGCCATGGAGTCGCTCGTGCAGAATCCCGAGACCAAGGCCATCGAAGGCGTCGTGGCGAACGGTAAGCGCTACAAGGCGAGCAAGGGCGTCATCATGTGCACGGGAGGCTTCGAGAGCGACGCAGAGATGCTGTACAACTACACCGGCGTCAAAGGCGTGTTCCCTTATGCCGGCAAGGCGAACACCGGCGACGGACATCGCGCCTGCATGAAGGTGGGAGCCGATTTCTGGCACATGGCCGGCGGAGCGCAGTACTGGATGGCCCTGCGCGACCTGACGAACACGAAGTTCGTCTCCACCGTGTGGAACTTCACGACGAAGCAACACGGCATCACCGTGGGCGTGAACGGGCGCCGCTTCTACCAGGATTACGACGCCTGCTCGTGCCCCACCACGCCCTACGCAGAAGCCGATTCCGACCCGAAGCTCAACGTGGGCTACCGCCACGGCATCACCCAGTTCGGCGGGAACTGGACGCACCTGCCCTTCCCCGAGAAGGCGTGGTTCCTCTTCGACGCCGAGGGCCTGTCCGCAGGCGCCTTCCCCGCCGAGAAGTCGGCCGATCCCGTCGCCGACGGTTGGGCGCTGAGCGCTGACAGCGTCGAAGCGTTGGCCGCCGCCATCGAGGTGCCCGCCGACGAGCTGGCGAAGACGGTGGACCAGTGGAACGAGTTCTGCGATCAAGGCGAGGACCTGGCCTTCTACCGTCCTGCCGACACGTTGCAGAAAGTGGCGACGCCGCCGTTCTACGCCGTGCTGTGCGTGCCCTCCATGCTCAACACCGACGGCGGCCCCGTGCGCGGCCCGAAGGCCGAGATCCTCGACCCGTTCGGCGAGCCCATCCCGCACCTGTTCTCGGCCGGAGAATTCGGCTCGGTGTGGGGACACCTCTACCAAGGCACCGGCAACGTCGGCGAATGCGCCGCGTTCGGCCGCATCGCCGCCCGCAGCGCGCTCTCCTCGTAACCCCGACGGCGGCTCGGCGCCCGGGACGGCCTCTCTTTCGCCGCTCCGGGTTCGCGCTTTCATGAAACATGGGCGCAAAGGGGCAGCTGTGACAATTTCAAGCGCGACCGAAGGTCGTTCGCACCGTGCTTCCGTAAAGCGTCTTGGCATATGCCCAGGTCGCGAAAAGCAACGAGCCTCCATGATTCATGTTTGCCATGGAGTACTTTGTCATGGCTCCCCTTTTGCGCCCACTCCATGCCCGCCCACGGCTTCGGCAACGGTACGGTGCCCGTGTCGAGGCCGGGAGCAGGATGCATGGTATCGTGAGGACATGGAAGACGAGCGACAAGATACCGGGAGCGCATGGGCTCGCATGTCGGGGCGGCGGCGCCTCATCGTCGTCGGGCGCTGGGCGCTCGTCGTCGCATGGGCGGCCGTCGTGTACTTCGGGCCCGCCGTGAGCGCGCCCTCCGCCGTCGCGTACTTCATCGAGTTCGCGGTGCTCAGCTTCCTCTTGGCCAACGCGCTGTGGCAGCACATGGGCCTGCTCACCGCCTGCGCTGCCGCCGTCCTGATCACCTGCGTGCTCGGCATCGCCGACGGCGCGGTGTCGCTCCTGGTGCCCGACCACCCCTTCAGCTTCTTCGACTGGCTCGTCGGGGCCGGCGGCGCGCTCGTGGGCGGCATCGCAGCGCACCCCGCGCTGCGCGTCATCGACAGCTTCGTCTCGTCCGACCTCTGACGCCCCTCCGTTTCCAACCGAACGTAACGGCTGCGACTCGCGACGCTCACGCCGTGCGCCCTCCCGCTGCGCCGTCGTCCTCAAGGCGTAGGGTGCTGCGAGGAAAGACGACCCCGAGCAGAAGGAGGCAGCCATTGAACGCGAAAGAAGGAAGCGCCCGCCCCGCGGCGCTCGGCCGAGGGCTCGACACCCTCATGGGAAACGAGGAGGAGCGCGACGCGCCCTCCGCTGCGGGAATATCGGAGGAGCGTCCGTGCGGGCACGGCGCGTGCCTCGTCGGCGGGCTCATCGCCAGCGGGGCGGCAGGCGCCCTCGCCGTCGCGGCGTTCACGCTCCTCGGCGTGCGCGCGGTGCTGGCGATGGGCCGCTAATAGCCGGCAAAGCGGGTCCCGCATGAGAAACGCCGTCCGCCCGGGCGGCGTTTCTCGTTTCACGAGACGGTTCGGACCGAAATGCGTCATGATGGTACGAGTACCCCCCGAGGAACACGGAGAGACCATGCCCGACAACCCCGCATATCGGCAGCATCCCAACGACCCGCTGCACGGCATCACGCT
This sequence comes from Eggerthella timonensis, assembly GCF_900184265.1. NCBI lineage: Bacteria > Bacillati > Actinomycetota > Coriobacteriia > Eggerthellales > Eggerthellaceae > Eggerthella > Eggerthella timonensis. Next base: position 2,431,031 of record NZ_FXXA01000002.1, on the reverse strand, counting down.
CGAAATGATGCTCAAGCAGCTCGTGAACAAGTACGGCTGGGACGGCTTGGCCAAGCGCATCAGGATCAACTGCTTCAAGAAGGATCCGAACTTCAAAAGCTCGCTGTCGTTTTTACGCAAGACGCCCTGGGCGCGCAACAAGGTGGAAGAGCTGTACAAGAACTCGAGATTCTGGGTGGATCTATAGATTGCCAAACATCTGATTTGACGTAAAACGTCATATTCATATTGTTTAACGTCATATTATGGCGTATGCTGGGGGCATCCGAGAGCGAGGAGGCCCTTATGGACAAAATGCGGGCGAAGATCAAGGCGACCAGCATGACCGCGTTCGTCGCGATCCTCTTCATCGCGCTCATGTTCGGCATTCGGACGTCGATCCTCATCGTCGACTGGCTGACGACCGGCGGCGCTCTGTCGAACCCCGACTCCGCGCGCTGCGGCATGGGCCTCCTCAGGGACGGCTTCCTCATCGCGCTGGGCATGTACGTCGCTTTCGTCTTCCTGCGCATCAACCGTGAGGAGACACCGTTCTTCGCCGCGCTGCCGCGCAAGATCAAGGCATCGGCCGTCCTCCTATTCGCAGCGCTCACCGTGCCGAAATGGCTGTACTGGGCGGTCGTCAGCATCCAAACCGGAATGCTGTCCGGCGCGCTCGTGGACGAATCGGTCATGTTCGCATTCATGCTGGCCGCCGTCGTGTTCTGCCTCGGCCAGATACTCGAGTACGGGTATCTCGTCCAGGACGAGAACTTCGAGATCATCTAGGAGGGCGGCATGGCTATCGTGCTGCGCCTCGATCGGATGATGGCCGATCGCAAGGTCTCCCTGGGCGAGTTGGCCGACAAGGTGGGCATCGCCGACGGCAACCTGTCGAAGCTCAAGAACGGCAAGGTCAGCGGCTTGCGCTTCAAAACGCTCAACGCCATCTGCAAGGAGCTCGACTGCCAGCCCGGCGACCTTCTGGAGTTCGTCGACGACGAGGACGCGTGATCGCAGGTAACGGCGCGTTCAGCTCGCGGAAACAATATCCCGCCTGCTCGCAGACGAAGGCCGGCTCGGCGCTCACCGTGCGATACCGTACGCACATGGACGCGAGCAAGACATCCCCGAACGATTCCCGCCCGAGCTCGGCGCGCGGCGCCGTGCGCTGGATCGTCGCGCTCGGCTGGGCGGGCCTCGTGGCGTTCGCCCTCCCCGCCGGCGAGACCCCCGCGGGCCTGGCGCTGCAGGCCGTCGCGTATTTCGTCCTCTCCTTCCTGCTGGTGAACGCTTTGAGGCGGCGGATGACGGTCAGGTCGGCCTGCGCCATGGCCGTGATCGGGGCATGCCTGCTCATATCCTGGTCGGAAGCGCTCGAGAGCATCGTGCTCGACCAGCCGGTCCCCGACACGCTGGTGCCCGGCTTGATCGGGTCGATCGTCGGGGCCGCAGCCGCCTTCCCCGCCTTCAAGCGCATCCGCCGCGCCGAGAGCCTGCGCGCCGCCCGGCGCGAACGGGACCGCGCCGCCCGCTAGGCGCCGCCCGCCCCCCTCGAAGCTTTCCCGCCGCGCGCGCGGGCGAGCTTCTCCCTCCCCTTCCCCCGGTTTTCTGCTACCGTGGACGCGAAGCACTCGAAGGGAAGGACGCACCATGCGCATGTTGCTCGTCGAAGACGATGCGGCCATCGTCGCCAGTTTGACGGATCTGCTGCGGTCGGAAGGCTACGAGACGGCATCGGCCGCCAGCCAGGACGAGGCCGTCGCCCTGCTGGACGCGGAGCGCTTCGACCTGGCGCTCGTCGACATCGCGCTGGCGCAGGGCAACGGATTCGCCGTATGTGCCGCCGCCAAGGCGTGCGAGCCGGCGCCCGCCGTCATCTTCCTCACGGCCTCCGACGACGAGTACAGCACCGTGGCCGGCCTCGATATGGGCGCCGATGACTACATCGCCAAGCCCTTCCGCGCCCGCGAGCTGACCTCGCGCATACGCTCGGTGCTGCGCCGCGCGAACGCCTCCGCGTCGCTCTTGCGCCTGGGCGACGTGGAGATCGACGCGGGCGCGGCATGCGTGCGCAAGGCCGGGCGCGACGTGGCGCTGACGGCGCTCGAGTACCGGCTGCTGCTGCTGTTCGCGCAGAGCCAGGGACGGCTCGTGACGCGCGAGCACCTGCGCAACGCCATCTGGGACAGCGCCGGCGAGTACGTGAGCGACAATACGCTGAGCGTCTACGTCAAGCGGCTGCGCGACAAGGTGGAGGACGACGCTGCGAACCCCCGCTTGATCCTCACCGTGCGCGGGCTGGGCTACCGGACGGAGGCGTGACATGGGGCTTCTGAGGAACCGCTCGTTCGCCTTCCAGCTGGCGCTGCTCGCGGGCGCGCTCGCGGCCGTCGCCGCGGGCGCTGCGGCGATCGAAGGGCCGCGCGCAGGGCTGTGGACGCTCGCGTCCGGCATCGCGGCCTGCGCGCTGTTCACAGCGTTCTCCGCGCGCCGCTACCGCCAGATCGCGCGCCTGGCCGCCGAGGTGGACGAGGTGCTGCACGACGGGCGGCGCATCGACTTCTCCGACTACCGCGAAGGCGACCTCGCGGTGCTCAAGAACGAGCTGGCGAAGATGGTGACCGCTCTGCGCGCTGCCTCCGAGCGCCTCGACGCCGAGAAGAGCGCACTGGCCGACGCCTTGGCGGACGTTTCGCACCAGATACGCACGCCTCTCACGGCCATGGGGCTGCTCATCGGCTCCGTCGAGCGCGCCGACGACGAGGCCGAGCGCACGCGGGCGCTCCGCGAGCTGGAATCCCTCGTGCACCGCGTGGGCTGGCTCGTCACCGCGCTGCTGAAGCTGGCGAAGGCCGACGCCGGGGCCATCCGCGTGCAAACGAGCCCCGTGGACGCGGCGAAGCTCGTGCGCGACGCGCTGGCCCCGCTCGCCGGGGCCTTCGACCTGCGCGACGTGGCCTGCGAGACGGACGTGGAGGACGGCGCGTCGTTCACGGGCGACGCCGCCTGGTCTGCCGAGGCGCTGGGCAACGTCCTCAAGAACTGCATGGAGCACACCCCGGCGGGCGGCACCGTGCGCGTGCGCGCCGTCGAGGACGCCGTCGCCTGCCGTCTGCGCGTCGCGGACACGGGGCCGGGCATCGCGGACAAGGACCTCCCCCGCCTGTTCGAGCGCTTCTACCGCGGAGAAGGCTCCGAGGGGTTCGGCATCGGCCTCGCGCTCGCCCAGGCGCTCACGGTCGCCCAAGGCGGCACGCTGCGCGCGGGCAACGACCGCGAGACGGGCGGCGCGCGCTTCGACTTCACGTTCCCGAAGGTGGTCGTGTAGGCTTCCGCCCCGACTGCGGAAGACGGCGCCGGCAGGGAGCGTCGCGGCTAGCGGCCGCACGGGAGCGTTCGGCCCCGCGTCTTCGCCGCACCGCACCCGCTGCCTTGCCGCCCCGTCGCCCGCCCAGGATGACGATTCTGTCACCCGGCGTTCACGCCTGCGCAAGCGCGGGCTGCCACACTGTTCCGTAGACTGTCAGCGAGAAAGGCTCATCATGGACATTCTGACCATCGACCATCTCACCAAGGTGTACGGAAGCGGCCCCACGGCGCTCACGGCGCTCGACGACGTGTCGTTCAGCGTGGCGGCCGGCGAGTTCGTCGCCATCGTCGGCTCGTCGGGGTCGGGCAAGTCGACGCTTTTGCACCTCATGGGCGGCGTCGACCGCCCCACCTCGGGCACGGTGCTGCTGAACGGCGCGGACGTGTACGCGCGCTCCGACGAGGAGCTTGCGGTGCTGCGCCGCCGCGACGTGGGGCTGGTCTATCAGTTCTACAACCTCATCCCCGTGCTCAACGTGGTGGAGAACATGACGCTGCCCGTGCTCATGGACGGGCGCGCCGTGAACGAGGAGCGCCTCGGCATGCTGCTGGGGGCCTTGGGCCTGCGCGGCCATGAGCGTTTCCTGCCCAACCAGCTGTCCGGCGGCCAGCAACAGCGCGTGGCCATCGGGCGCGCGCTCATGAACGCCCCGGCCGTGGTGCTGGCCGACGAGCCCACCGGCAACCTCGACTCGAAGAACTCGCGCGAGATCATGGCGCTTTTGCGCGAATCGAACAGGCGCTTCGACCAGACGCTCGTGGTGATCACCCACGACGAGGACATCGCCTGCATGGCCGACCGCGTCATCGCCATCGAGGACGGGCGCGTCTCCTCCGACGAGAGGCGGCGGTGATGGCGGGCATATTCACGCGCTTCACCCTGCGCACCCTCGCGCGCAACCGCGTGCGCACCGCCGTGACGGTGATCGGCATCGCGCTGTCCGCGGCGCTCCTGGCCGCCGTGCTGACCAGCGTTGCCAGCGTGCAGGCGGGGATGCTCGAGCGCACGCGCGCAACCGAGGGGTCGTGGCACGTGTTCTCCTCCGAGGTTCCCGGGTCCGCCGTCGACGCGCTCGCGAAAAGCGACCGGGTGAGCGGCCTCGCCACGTTCGCGAAGGGCGGCTCGGCGGCGCTGTCGGAGCAAGACGCCCGTTACCTGGGCCCTTTCCTCACGCTCAAGAGCCTGCCGACCACGGCAAAGGGCGCAGACGAGCCCGACGGCGCGCCGTTCGCCCTCATGCCCGAGCTCGTGGAGGGCGGCTGGCCTCGAACGGGCGACGAGATCGTGCTGCCCGGCTACTTCAAGGGCGAGACGCTCGGCGCCGACGGCGAAGGAGGCGTGGCATCGGACGGCCCCGTGGAAGTGGGCGGCATCGTGACGGCCGACCTGGGGGCGCGCACGACCGACGGCGAAGAGGAGACGATCGTCGACGCCCGGCCCCGCACGCTCACGGTGACGGGTTTCTACGAGCACCAGCCTTCTTACCTCGCGAACAACTACACGGCCGCCAGCTCGTCGTCCGTCGCGCTCAACGCCGCCGATTCCCCCGCGACCGTCGCCGATGCCGACGGCGAGCCGCTGATGGGCGCGTACGTCGTGACGCAGGGCTTCGGCAGTCGCGACGAGATGCAGGCGTTCTTCGAGGAGACGACCGGACTCGAGAACGTCGAGACCACGCTGTACCACACGAACCTGTTCGCGTACCTCGGCATCGCCGACAACCGCCCCATCTGGGGGACGCTGTGGATGGTGGCGGCCGTCCTCGCCGCGGTCATCGTCGTGGCGTCGGTGTCGCTCATCTACAACGCGTTCGCCATATCGGTTGCCGAGCGCACGCGGCAATTCGGCCTGTTGGCCTCGCTCGGCGCCTCGAAACGCCAGCTGCGGCGCACCGTGTTGACGGAAGCGCTGCTGCTGGGCCTCCTCGGCGTGCCCCTCGGCCTGTTCGCGGGCGTGGCGGGCACGGCGGGCGTGTTCGCGGCGTCGCAGGAGGCGTTCGCCGCGATGCTGGGGGCGGGCGCGACGGGCCTTCGCGTGCACGTGGACGCGGGCGCGCTGGCCGTAGCGGCGGGCCTGTCGTTCGCGACGCTGCTGGTGAGCGCCTGGGTGCCGTCGGCCCGAGCCGCGCGCGTGTCGGCCGTCGATGCCATCCGCCAAACGCAGGACGTGCGCCTGTCGAAGCGCGCCGAGCGGGCCGCTTCCTCGAAGCGTCGCGCAGAAGGTGCGCCCGTGCGGCTCGGCCTCGCAGGCAGGCTCTTCGGCGTTCCCGGCTTCGTCGCCCACCGCAACCTCTCGCGCGCCGCCGCGCGCGGGCGTACCGTGGTGGCCTCGCTCGCCGTGAGCGTGGCGCTCGTGGTGGTCACCGGCAGCGTGGCGCTGTACCTCGCGCCGCTGTCCGAGCGGGCCGGCAGCACGAACGGGGCCGCGAGCGGGGCCGACATCGTGGTGTCGGCGCACGCGAACAGCTCCGGCATGCGCGACGTCGGCGACCTGTCGGACAACGCCGCCGCCCTGGACGAGTTCCTCGCCCGCGCGAGCAGGATCGACGGCCTCGAGCTTATCGGATCGTGCCGCCAAGGGCAGGCCGAGGGCATCGTCGAGGCACGCATGATAACGGACGAGGCGCGCCGAGCCCGCGCAGCCTACGACGGGCAGGTGAGCGCCGGCTGGGTGCCGCCCTCGTTCGGCTCGGACGGAACCTATTACGGCAGCGTCAACGTCTTCTACGTCGACGAGGCGTCCTGGAACGGGCTCGTGGCCGACCTGGGCCTCGACGCGGACGCGTACGACGACCCCGCGAACCCGCGGGCCATCGGCCTGAACACCTACCAGGACACGATGCCCGACGGCACCTACGTGTCCACGACGCCGTTCGCGGCGACGGGCGCGATCGACCTGTTCGCCATCGAGGCGCGCGAGGGGTTCAGCATCATGGGCGTCCAGGAGGGCGCGGACGGACGCCCCGCCGTCGGCTACCTCGACCAGGCGCAGGACGTCGGAGACGGAGCCGGGCTGACCGTGGCCTCCGTGGACGAGGCCGCCACGGTCGCTTCCCTCGAGATCGGCGCACTCGTCTCCGAGGAGCCCGATGCGGTCAACGCCATCTCGGGCAACAACCAGTTCCCCTCCATCATCCTGCCGGAGAGCGTGGCCGCGAGCGCCGTCGGGCGGGGCGACTATCACGAGAACCCCTTCACGTACTCGTTCGCCGGCTTCTCGTTCACGGCGGCCGACCACGAGAAGGCCGCGGCCGAGCTCGAGGAGATCGCACGCGACTACGCCGACGGCATCTCCGTCAACGTGAACGACGTCGCGGAGCATGCGCGTCAGAGCCGCCTGATCATGCAAGCCGTCCAGCTGTTCGTGCTGTGCTTCTCCGTCATCACGACGCTCATCGCCGTGGCCAACGTGTTCAACACGCTGGCGAACGGGATCATCCTGCGCACGCGCGAGTTCGCCACGCTGCGCTCGATCGGGATGGGCAACCGCGCCTTCGCCCGCATGCTGGCCTACGAATGCGCGAGCTACGCGCTGCGCGGGCTGGCGATCGGCCTGGCCGCAGCCGCCGTCGCCACCTACGGGCTGTACCGTGCCACGTCCTTGGCGTTCGCCGGGCTCTCGTTCGCCCTGCCGTGGGGCCACGTGGGCGCCGCCGTGGCCATTGTGTTGGCGGTGCTGGCGCTCAGCGTGGCCTACGCCCTGCGCCGCTCCCACGCCGCGAGCATCGTGGACTCCCTGCGCTCCGACGCGATCTAGGCGACGTCGGGCGCGCCTCCCTCTCGGGTCGGGCGCGCCCTACGTCGCCCGGTGCGCGCCCTCAGCGTGCGCGCACCGTCTTCACGACCGAGTCGACGGCGTCGATCGCGAGCGCGAGCACGATGAAGCCGCAGAACGCGATCTGCGCGTTTGACACCGCCCAGAGCACAGGCCCGTTCGGCGCATCGCCCGACGCCTGCATCGCCTGGAGGATCGCCTGGCTGTCGACCAGCTGGAAATTCGTCAGCCAGAAGACGGCGAGCGCCGCGACCACGAGGTTGCTCACGAGCGTGACGGCCAGCAGACGGGGCGTGTAGCGGCCCTCCACCAGCTTGAAGCTCTCGGCGCCGATGCACACGACCGTCCAGGCGATGATGACCCATGCCGACGAGCGGATGGCCTCGGTATCGAAGGGGTCGAACGGCACGCCGTCGCCGCGATGGCTGAGCGCGTTCAGCACGTCGGGGAACAGCAGGAACACGATGGCGCCCACGATGGAGAACACGATCCCGGCCACCGCGTCGCCGCGCGCCGGGTTCTTCGACTCGCGCGGTACGGGCGGCAGATCGTCGAGCGAGCCCATCACCTCCACGTCGACGCCGCGACGCGAGAAGAAGGCGAACAGCAAGGTGACGAACGCGAAGGCGAAGACGAGCGCCGCGATCAGCGAGCCGACCGCTTCGAGCACGCTTCCGAGCACGCCGCCCTCCGCGCCCGTCGCCAGCGACAGCGCGCCGGCCACGAGCATGCCGCCGGCCACGCAGGCCAGCACGATCTTCAGCACGTAGAGGTACTGCGCGTAGTACGGCTGGCCGATGAGGCACGCGTCCTCGTCGGCGGTGTACTTGCGCACCACCTCGCCGGGGGTTCCCAGCTCGGTGAGCACGACGCGCACGTCCTTCGCCGTGGGCGGCAGGTTCCCGCAGCGCTCGTCGAGCATGTCGGAGATGAGCGTGCGCAGCTCCTCGGCCACGTCGGCGCGCTGCTTGGCGGGCAGCCGCCGCGTGATGGCGTACAGGTAGCGCTCGATCAGGTCGTTATCGTTCAACATGGTCCCGGTCCTCTCCTTCGGCCAAAGCGGCCGCGTCTCCGTCGCGCTCCCCGGCTTCCAACAGCTTGTCAACCCCGCCGCACAGCACGCGCCATTGGGCTTCGACCTCGCGCAGCACGCGCAGGCCCTCGTCGGTGGTGCGGTAGTACTTGCGCGGCTTCGAGCCGCCGTTGTCCCAAACGCTTGCCAACAGCCCCTGCGACTCGAGGCGCCGCATGAGCGGGTACAGCGTGTTCGCCTCGATGGGAATGCCGTGGTCGGCCAGCGATTTCACCAACGCGTAGCCGTAGGCCGGCTCGCGCAGCTGGCTCAGCACGAGCATGACCAGCGTGCCGCGCCGCAGCTCGAGGACCATGCTCGATACGATGTCGTCGTGCGCCACCCCTCCCCCTTCCGATTCCGTCTCGACGATTCGGCTCTGCGCCGACGCGTCAGATAGTGTGTGTTGCACACTATAACATAGATCGCACGGTAATGTGCGTCACACACTATAAACTGTAATTTCATGCTGGCAGACGATGATTGGCGCGATCCGGATGAGCTTTGAATGGCCTGATGCGACGAGGATCCGACGCGGTTCGCATTGACCCGGGCGGCAGCGCGAAGGTCGAAGGGCGCTTACAAGCCGTCGGAGGGTCGCACGCTGCCCTGCTCTTTGAAACACGGTAATGAAATCGAAAATATTTTCTGATATTTTACCGTACCGGGCGATCAAGGTCCCGAAACCATCTCCGAAGGCGGGAAAACCGCCCGATACAGCATGAAAAGCCGCTTCCTGCGCGGTTCGAGGGCAGGCTCCGGACCGTAATCCTAAGATTCGGTAATATATCGAGAAATAATTGCAGATCTTTTACCGTAGCATCCCCCACAGCCAGGTATAAGCTAGCGCTTCCGACGCCCTCGGGCGACTGCGCGCAAGGCGCATGGGGTATACTCGTCATCATCGATACTCGACCAGTCAGCAAAGGAGGCAGCCCATGCACCGCATGACCGACAGCGAGTTCGAATCGGCCGTGGAGGAAGCGCTCGAGCGCATTCCCGAACGGTTCCTCGATGCGCTCGAGAACGTGGCCGTCGTCGTGGAGGACGAACCGAACGACTACCATCTCGACGCCCTCGACGACCCCGACTGCCTGGGAGCCTCGATGGTGGACGACGAGCTGCTGGGCCTGTACGACGGCGTGTCGCTGCCTGATCGCGCCGACGGCTACGACGGCGACATCCCCGATGTCATCACCGTGTTCAAAGGCCCGCACGAGCGCTGCTTCGGCTCGCGCGAAGAGGTGGTCGAGGAGATCGGGAAGACGGTCGTGCACGAGATCGGCCACTACTTCGGCATCGACGACGCGCGCCTGCACGAGATGGGATACTAAGCGACTTCCCGAAAGAACAAACGACCTGCATATACACCCGCACCATTTCACGTATAATTCCCTCAGATCATTGCCGAACACGAGGAGGACTTCCGAATGGATCCCAACAAGCGCCCTGAAGACATGGAGCGAATTACCACGCCCGAGCTGGCGACCGCGTTCATCGACGAGCAAGTGGAAGCCGTGCGCGCCCAGGTAGGCGACCAGAAGGTGCTGCTGGCGCTGTCCGGCGGCGTGGACTCGTCCGTGGTGGCGGCGCTCTTGATCAAGGCCATCGGCAAGCAGCTCATCTGCGTGCACGTGAACCACGGCCTCATGCGCAAGGGCGAGAGCGAGCAGGTGGTGGACGTGTTCCAGAACCAGCTCGACGCGAACCTCGTGTACGTCGACGCCACGGACCGCTTCCTCGCGCTGCTCGACGACGTGGCCGAGCCCGAGGCGAAGCGCAAGATCATCGGCGCCGAGTTCATCCGCGTGTTCGAGGAGGAGGCCCGCAAGGTGGGCGACGAGGTGAGCTTCCTCGCGCAGGGCACCATCTACCCCGACATCCTGGAGTCCGACGGCGTGAAGGCGCACCACAACGTGGGCGGCCTGCCCGACGATCTGCAGTTCGAGCTGTGCGAGCCCGTGAAGCTGCTGTACAAGGACGAGGTGCGCGTCATCGGCCGCGAGCTGGGGCTCCCCGAGGGCATGGTCGAGCGCCAGCCGTTCCCGGGCCCGGGCCTGGGCGTGCGCTGCCTCGGTGCCATCACGCGCGACCGCCTCGAGGCGCTGCGCGAGGCCGACGCCATCCTGCGCGACGAGTTCGCCGCGGCCGGCCTCGAGGGCAAGGTGTGGCAGTACTTCGTGAGCGTCCCCGACTTCCGCGCCACCGGCGTCCGCGACGGCGTGCGCGCCTTCGAGTGGCCCGCCATCATCCGCGCGGTGAACACGGTGGATGCCATGACGGCGGAGGTTCCCGAGCTGGATTGGGCGCTGCTGAAGAAGATCACCGCCAGGATCCTCGCCGAAGTCCCCGGCATCTGCCGCGTGTGCTACGACCTCACCCCCAAGCCCATCGGCACCATCGAGTGGGAATAGGCGTCTCGCAGCAGTGTCGACCGCTCGACCGAATACCGCTCGTTGCCTGACTATCGTCTTCGGGATGGCGTTTTACTGGTCGACGGTCGACATCACGCGCGTCGACTACTTCATTTCCCTGCAAGCCGGAACGAGCAACGGCGCATTTGCCGCATTCGCCGCCTACTGCGCCGTTGCCGTCACGGTCATCGCCCTTTTATTCGCCAAGCGAAAGCGCGTCGAATCTCTCTTCAGAGAAAAGAGCTGGCTCGTGCCGGCTCTTTCGTTTGTCGCCAGCCTCGGCGTCGCGCTCTTCCTGATCCCCTTCAGAAGCGAAGGCCTGGCATTTTGGATAGCGCGGCTCTGCGCGAGCACGGCCCCCATACTCTGGTTCATCGTCATCACCTTCGCATGGGGGCGTACGATAATCCAAGAATCCGCTCGATTCGGCATGATGGTCCCCCTCCTCTCGTTCGCGATGGGAATCGCCATAACCCTGTGCAGCCTGCTGCCCGAGCCCATCGGCAGCGCGATCATAATCGCCACGCCGCCCATCACGAGCATACTGTGGCAGCTTTCGGCGAACAGGGACGATGGCGACCCGCCGACCTCGAGCCGATTGGCCGATTTGGAGAATGCCCAAATCCCCACCTTCATCGTGTGCGGCGTCTTTTTCTGCACGGCGGCGTTCGCCCACGACTTCGTCAACTACAGCGGCAGCCGCGCGATCACGGCTCCCTTCACGCAGTGGGTGGCGGTCTCCACTTCGATCACGTGCGTGGTTTTGCTGTCTGCGGCGCTTGCCATAAGCTCGCAGAGCAAGAACCACGACCATGCCTTCATCGTCGCGTGGTCGACTATCGCCGTAGCGTTCTTCGGATGCCTGTTCGCCGCCGCCTTGGGGGCGTTTCCCAGCGAAGAGGGGGCGGCGGCTGTCTTGGCGGCGTGCTTCATGTGCTTCAAGCTGCTTCTCTGGATATTCACGGCAAGCGTCGCCCGCAACTCCCAAGTGTCGAGCGTCACCGCGTTCAGCGTACTGTATCTGCCGATCAACGTGCTCATGGTGGCCGTCGTGGGCACGGTGCTCCCCATCCTTCTCCAGCTTGAGGAAGCGGCCGTCTCCACCTACCGCGAAGAGGTGCTCCTGATGCTGGCCTTCGCGTTGATCATCGTGGCCTTCGTGTTTTTCGTGCGCTACGCCCCCGCGCTCAGCGAAGCGATCCTCGAATCAGCCAAAAGCACCTCGAACTACGAGATACTGTCGCACGTGGCGGACGAAAAGGAGCTCACCGCGCGCGAAACGGAAATCGTCTTGCTGATATCCCAGGGCTACACCTCGAAAACGATAGCCGAGATGCTGTACGTATCGCCGGAGACCGTGCGCACGCACACGAAGCGTATCTACCGCAAGCTCGGGATCCACAACAGGCAGGACATTATCAAGTTCGTGAACTCTCGTAGCAATTGATCAGGCATGATGCCTAAATCCCTCATTATGGGGTACGAAGATCCCTCACTTTCTGCACCCTGTTTTCGGCAGAACTTGCAATACTCGATGGAGATTGGAAGCCAAGACAGGTTGCACGAAAAGAGAGAGGGGCAGATCAATGTCTGGATTGAAGAGTTTGTCGCGCAGGAGCTTTCTCAAGGGGAGCGCCCTTCTGGGCGCCGGCATCGTCGGCTCTGCGAGCATTACCGCATGCGCATCCGAAGCATATGCCGACTCGGTCGCATGGGACCGGGAAACCGACGTCCTCGTCGTCGGAAGCGGCTTCGCCGGGTACTCCGCAGCCCTGCATGCGCACGATGCCGGCGCCGAGGTGCTGCTCATCGACAAACGCGGAAGCGACGGGGGGAACTCCCTCAAATGCGACGGCGATTTCGGCGTGTGCGGCTCGTCGGCGCAAAAAGAGCATGGGATAGAAGACTCCGTCGACGCCTACGTCAACGACATGCTCGTGGCGGGCCTGTATATCAACGACGTCGAGAAGTGCCGCACGATCGCGGAGAGCACGAACGGCATCTACGAGTGGTTGAACGACCTTGGCGTTACGTGGGTGCAAGACGGCGAGGGCAAAACCGAGGTGCTGCCCTACGGCGGGCATTCCATCCGCCGCACGCTCAAAGCGGAGGGCGCGGGCGCCGCGATCGTCGGGGCCCTCAGAACCGAGGCGAACGCGAAGGGCCTGGAGGTCGAATGCCACCTTCTGCTTACCGAACTCGTCAAAAACGACGAAGGCCGCGTCATCGGAGCCAAGGTCGTGAAGAACAACGAGACCCAGGAACGCTCCGACAGCCCCCACGGGCAATGCATCAACATCAAAGCGAGGAAAGGGGTCGTGCTGGCGACCGGCGGCTTTGGAGGAGATGTCGCGTGGCGGATGCAGCACGATCCGAGGCTCGACGAAACGGTTGGGGACACCAATCGCTCCGGCGCGAACAGGGAGGCTTTGGAGCCGGCCCTGCATGCCGACGCCCTGGCCGTCCACATGGATTGGATCCAGCTGGGGCCCTGGTGCAGCCCCGACCTTGAGACCTACGGCCCCGACGGCACCTACATCGACGCGGGATTTCCCTACGGGCCCGTCGTGGCCCCTCAAACCGGCAAGCGCATCGTGAACGAGCTGACCGACCGAAAGCGCTACTGCGATGCGATCCTCGCGAACGAGGAGCCGCTGATCCAGATCGTCGACGAACGCAATCTGCCGGAATGGTCGTTGGAGTACCTGGAGAAATGCATCGATGCCGGATGCACGTGGCGGATAGACTCGATCGAGGAGATCGCCGAAAGGTTCGACATCCCGCTCGAAGCCCTGCAAACCGAGATAGCCCGCTACAACACGTTCGTCGCCAACAAGGTCGACGAGGATTTCGGCAAGGCGATTCCCGAAGACGCCCTCCCGGTCGAAGAGCCTCCCTATTGCGTGACGCGCGTTTGGCCCCGAGTCCACCACTGCATGGGCGGCGTGAAAACCGATGCGGATTGCCGCGTCATCGACATCTCCCTCCAACCGATCGAAGGCCTGTTCGCGGCAGGGGAAGCAACCGGCGGCGTGCACGGAGCGTGCCGGCTCGGCTCGTGCTCCATCGCGGACTGCCTCGTCAACGGCTCCCTGGCAGGCCAGAACGCAGCCCAAGCGGAAAGCTGGTGCTAGAGCCCGGCATCGAACCGGGATTGAAATGCCCTTCGCTCCGAAAACGACCCTGCCGTCGATCCCGTCGACAGGGTCGTTTTTCGATCGGCACGCAGACTCCGGCCCGTTCGGATCGTCCACGCGCCTGACGCGGAACCGCCCTCGGCCGTGAGCAGGTACGGTTTCCAGAGCGGGCACGTGCGCCAGCCGTCCGCAAAGCCCATACGCTCCTGGTTGCGCAACGAGAGCCCGAGGACCATGTCCAATAGCCGCTTGCGCCAGCCCGCGTCGGGGGCGACGCGCTTAAGCAGATAGCTCAACACGGTGAGCGTGCCGAACATCTTGGCGTTTCCCACCTCGTAGGGCTCGTGCCATTCCGACGCCTTCGGGATCATGGGCGGGTTGCCGATAACCCTGTTCCACAGACGGCCGTGATGGGCGCAGATGTTGCGTACGGTGTTGACTGTCACGAGCCACGAGTCGAGAACTTTGGCGCTCACACCCAGGTCGCCGGCGATGCGCTGCCTGACCTCCACAGGAGAGCCCCTGAAGAGCGTGACCACCATGCCGAAATCCATGACGTTCGCAAGCATCCAGTACGGCGGCAGGTCGTGCACGTCGCCGTACGCGCCGTGGAAGTGCTTTGCGAAGGGCTCGCCGCCCCTTGCGCGCTCGTAGGCCTCCCTGCACTTTGCCATGAACCGCTCGTACCGATCCGTGCTGAGACGGGGGAGGTTTGCGTTGTCGAGGAAGCCGAATGGGCCGGTTCGCTCCGCGAGGAGGTACGCGAGCTGCGTACGCATGTAAACCTCGACGCGCTCTACCGCGTCGAGAACCACCAGGCGGAACTGCCGATCGAACACGTAGGTATCCCAGACGCGTTGGAACGTTGTGCCCTCCCAAAACTCGTCGGAGTCGCGCTTTTTGTAGAGGTGCCAGTAGCCGCTCAGACGATAGTAGCCCACATCTTGAAGATGACGGATGAGCACGTCACGGTCTGCAGCCATGCCTCGATCCTTCATGAGAAGGTCGGCCTGCTGCTCGAACGTGAGAAACGGCTTCGCGTACTCCATGGGCTAAAGTCCTTCAAATAGGCGAAAACCCGCCAGTGTGCATCGCTGAGAGGCCGGGCGGGCTTACTGGGGCCATCTTACCACGAACATTGGCGCCCCGGTCAAGATTCACTGGCTATTCCGCAGACAATCGCGACGACCGCGTTGACGTACCCCCCCTCGCCCCGCAATCAGGAGGAAACCATCGCTCGAACGAGCGCCATGCCTTGCCGCTCAGTGCCCTCCGAATACCGGCAGATCCATCGTGTCCAGCTTCGCATCGATCGCGGCGACCTCGCTGTCGCTCAAAGCGATTTCCGCCGCCCCGAGGTTCTCACGTAGGCGATCCGGCTTCCTGCTGCCCGGAATGGGGATGATGCAAGGTTTCTTGCATAGCATCCAAGACAGCGAGATTTGCGCCGGCGTCGCGCCCTTCTCCCCCGCCATCGCTTTCAGCATCTCCAGCAGATCGCGCCCTTTCTCAAAGCCCTCTTTCGTGTACTGTGGCATGCCGCTGCGAAAGTCCGCTCCCTGCTCGAATGTGCTGTCCGAGCCGTACCGTCCCGTCAAAAAACCGTTTGCCATAGGGGAGAAGGCGACGAAGGCGATGCCGAGCTCCTCCACCGCGGAAAACAGCCCCTCATGCCAGCGGGCCATCATCGAGTAGCGGTTTTGGATGGCGGCGACCGGGCAGACCGCATGGGCGCGCCGCAGGTAATCCTCGCTTGCTTCCGAGATGCCCCAAGACTTGATCTTGCCCTCCCTGATCAGTTCCGCCATCGTTTCTGCCACCGTCTCCGGCTCCACCTCGGGGTCGATGCGGTGCTGGTAGTACAGGTCGACGCATTCGATCCCCAGACGCCTCAGGCTGCCCTCGAGCGATCGCCGGATAGCCGCAGGGCTGCTGTCCAGAATCAAACGATCGCCCCCGTGCCTGACGCCGCACTTGGTGGCGATGGCAACGCCGTCCCGCACAGGCCTCAAAGCCTCGCCCACCGCCTCCTCGTTGTAGGCGGTGGAGCCGTCTGGATACGTGCCCGTGTAGCACTCGGCGGTGTCGAAGAAGGTATAGCCCATCTCGTAGGCTTCCCGTATCACCTTTGCGCCCTCGTCAATGCGCATGGGCGCGCCGCTGGCGTGGGTGACGCCCATGCACCCCAGGCCGACCGCCGAGACGCGCAGCCCGCTATTGCCCAACCTACGTAATTGCATCTTGTTCGCCCTCCCTTTTTGAATTCCCTCGCCATATCAGCCGGCAGCGCACGAGTCGGTCGTATACACAAGCGCAGGCTGGTAGACGGTTCCGCGCAAGTCGCTCGTCGCCCATCCGCCGTCTCTATTCCGGCCGAAGCGGGCCGTAGTAGTAGCTGGCGGTGGCGCCGCCGTCGATGAGGAAGTCGCTGCCGGTGATGAACGCGCCCCGAGGGCTCATGATCAGCTCGGCGAGCGCGCCCACCTCGTCCGCGGTCCCGGCGCGCCCGGCCGGGCATTTGGCGAACATGTTCTTGTAGAAACCGCCGCGCGGGCCGTTGAGCTCGTCGACGGCGAGCGGCGTCACGATGATGCCCGGGCTGATGGAGTTGATGCGCGCGCCGCGCTCGCCCCAGCGCACCGCCTCGCGCATGACGCGCTTCTCGTTGCAGCGCTTCGCCAGCTGGTAGGCGTGCAGCGTGTCGCGCACGTTTTCGCACTGAAGCAGGTCGAGCGATAGCAGCTCCTCGCAAGGCGTGATCGCAAGCAGCCGATCCTCCTCGGCGCTCAGCTGCGGCATGCGCTTGCCCGACTGGCTAGAGATGGTGACGCCCGCACCGCCGGACATGATGACCCTGCCCACCTCTTCCAGCAGCACCGCCGTGCCGTACAGGTCCACCCTCAAGATGGCCTCGACCGGCGCCTGACTGGGCGACACGCCCGCCGCGTTGACGAAAAACTCGATGCCGCCGAGCCCCCGCCCCCTTTCGATGAACGCCAAGATGGACTCGCGGCTGGCGAGATCCGCCTCCGTCCATTCGCAATCGAAGCCCGCTTCGCCCATCGCCCTTGCCATGGCCTCGGCGTTCGCGGGGTCCTTGTCCCCCACGAGGATCTTCTTCCCATACCCGATGCGCCGCGCGATGGCCATCCCGATCTGCCCCGCGCCCATCCACAAGACGACGTTCTTATCCACAGGACCTGCCTTCCTCTCCGTCTTTCACGAGGTAAGCATATCCCGCAATAATCAAATTAACAATTCGATTATTGCACCTGTATAATAAGCTAGACTTATTCATCCCCGGAAAGGGCTCCTCATGGACTCACGCCAGCTCGCCTATTTCTGCGCCGTGGTAAGGCTCGGCAGCTTCACCAAAGCGGCGGAGGAATGCCGGATATCCCAGTCGGCGATCTCCCAGCAGATCAGGGCACTCGAGACGAACCTGGGCTGCGAGCTGCTCGAGCGGCGCGGCAGGCGCTTCTCCCCCACGCAGGCGGGAGCGCTTCTGGCGCGCAAGGGGGCGACCGTCCTCGCCCAGCTGTCGGAGATCGAGGCGGAAGCCTACGACGTCGCCCACGGCAAGCCCCGCCGGCTCACCGTGGGGTACCTCAACCGCTACGACGGCTGGGAGGTGGCGGGCGCGGTTGCCGCCTTCGCCCGCAGGCACCCCGGATGCGAGGTAGCCGCCGTCGCCGGCAGCCACGACCAGCTCTACCGCGACGCCCTCGAAGGCAAGGTCGACCTTGTGTTCAACGACAGGCGCAGATCCCTCTCGCCCGACTGGGAGAACGTCCATCTTGAAACGTGCTACCGCTACGCCGAGGTGTCCGAGGCGAGCGCGCACGCCCGGGACGACCATGCGACCTGCGGGGCGCTTTGCGATCTACCTTGCATTATCGTGTGCGAGCGATCGCGCTTCGAAACCGAAGCCTCCTGGTGGCGCGACGTGATGAACTTCGACGGGGAGCTCATCCGCGCGTCAAGCACGGACAAAGGCCGCATGATGGTGGCGGGAAACCGCGGCTGGCTCCCGACGGAATCGCGAGAGAAATCGGAGGCTGCGGGCAGCATCATAAGGCGGATCCCCCTCCACGACGCGAATGGGCACTCGGCGAGCGAGTACTACGCCTTCTGGCCGAAGGCGAGGGGAAACGCCCTGGTGGCCGAGTTCGCCGAGATCTTAAGGGAGCTGTTCGATTGGCAGCCCTCCACGATCATCGCACGCGAAAAAACCATGAGCATAATTCGTACCAAATTCGTACCACCCGGTGACCCAGCCCCATAAGAAATTGCTTTCGCAACCCTCTGAACTGCACAAACATAGCAAGGAAAGAACCCTTTATCTGTATACGATTACCGAGTGAGAATAGGCTATTGAATGTCTGCGAAATGGAAGCTATATTACGTTGAATCGGATGGCTACGAAGATTGTTTTGTGGTTGCCAAGAATAAGCGGAGCGCCATCAGAGTAGATCGCGATATGAATGACTTTGAAACGAAGGATCTCAAAGCTACGCTGATTTGCGACATCCCCGACAATCTAGAAGAAGTCGCAGATGCTCGTTTTCTTGAATGGTCGAGGAAGAATGCTCCCTCGCAGGTGAGCAAAATTGAGTCCGGGAAGCTTCACGCTTGGCCATATTATCCAGACCAATGGCTCTTAAAGGAATTGGGCGCCTCCTTTCGAGTAGCGGAAGGAGCTGAAGAAATCTTATTAGATGGCGTTGTATACTCCTGCGATTCCAGTGGTCTGCATCATACTAGGACTATTGGAGTGAGAGCTCTATGGAAGTTCAATCCTGATCTTCCTAAAGTGGTACCGATCGATGAAGAAACAGCTGATATCAAGACTATTATTTACCAAATGCTCGGCATGGCTCTCAGGGAGTCGCAGGAGATTGAATGGTTTCTGAATCATTCGTTTGTTTTTGCATTCTCAGACAAGCAACGCCGCAAAATAGAGACGATTAATGAGGCTATCGAATATTGGAGTCATAAGACGCTGGGCGCGATGGTCAACATCATGAAAGAGTCTTTCGAGTTTTCTGAGGATGTGGATAACGGCTTTAAACTCTTTATCGATATGCGAAACCGCCTAGTACACGATATTTTAATGAGCGAACGATACAGCATCGATACGAATTGGGGTCAAAGAGAATTAATAGCCTATCTCGATTTGTTTCTGACGTTATGCGAGCCTATAAAAGAAATAGCGACTGCATGTTGCGATGTCAGCTTTGCACTGGGCGAGGACTTGTTCGGTGACAGTATTCCAAATTGGGAAAGAAATCCAAATCTAACCGGATTGTTTTCTGCTAGTTTTACCATGAAGTTGCATTGATCATGTTTTGCATGCAAGCCATTTGTCACTATTGCAGTTCGCTGCGAAAGCGCATCAACTTCTAGATGAGCTTGACGAGAGCGGCAGAAAAAGCAAGTCCCTGATTCTTTGCAAGCAAAGGCATTGGCACAACCATATTATGTTTCAATCCCAGTCCCCTCGTTGAAAAGAGACCTGTCGTCGACACCATTAGAGACTTAAGAGCCAACATTCAAAAGCATCATTTTACGCGATACCGGGCACTACCGTAGGTCAATATCGCCGATTATCTCTCCTCACTCACGAACGACATGACGATAATCGAAGAGAACGTCGCGATACCGTTCCTCAACGCCATTCGATACGCCATCATCTTCATGCCGACCATCGCGGCAATCCTGCTGTACGTGGCTTACAACATGTCCGGCTGGCGAAGCTTCACCCATCCGTGCAAAACGGCCGCGCGCGGCACGGTGTCCACGCTACCGCTCACCTTTGGGCTGACCATTGTGTTCGACCTGGTGTAGCACTCGCCGAAAAGCAGATTATTATCAATAAGGTAATATGATCGGAGCATTTTCTACTAGTCTCATTTATTGTTACAAGTTCAGGATAGGAGCATTATGGAACTCTTGTACCTTGCTGTACTTGACGATGGAGAGAAGTTCCAGTTTGTCTCAAAAGACACTTTGACGAACCCTTTGAATTTCATTGAATGTATAGCTGAGCTACGCAACGAACAATCCTCAACCGCAACAAAAGAAGGCATCAATTTTACTGAGGTATACGGGTTCTATGGACATGAAGAAGATGTTGATACGTTTAAAGACGTTCTGCTCAAAAAGTCTTTCAGTTTCTCGATAAATACAGCAATCCGCCACGATCTTGATAACGCCTTATCGATAAAGCCAGCAACCCGTGAGATTCTTTACGACAAAAGTTTCGATGAGTTTCTTGAAATGTGCGCGCCGATAGCAAGGGCAGTGACGCCGTGGTCGAAGGCAAATTACCTCCAGATGCACGACTATGAAGAAAAATTTGCATTGCTCGTAATGACGACAGGGAATGCTTTCCCAGGGAAAAACGAATGCTTACTCTCCCTTGAGCAATTTGCGGAAGCTTGGATCGAGCAGGAAGAACCTGTTCTTTTCAAGCATCAAATGATTACAACTTCATTCATGCTCAATTCTATCAAGGGTAAAAGAATCATAGCACCGTTTTTTAACCCATATGAACACGAGTGGGAATTGCTTCTTGAAGGTGCCCGAAGAATTTGCCTAAGTGGTGAAATTCCTTTTCTCAGTCAGCAAACGGACTCGTCCATAGTCGACCGATGGACGGAAGTCGATATCGAACAGATTCTAACAAACCCTGCTTACGGCTACGGGATACATATCTTGCCTTATTCCATTGCGGATGAGTGGATCAATGCGCTCTTATATTGCTGCGCCGTCTCGATTTACATTCGCAAGTGGAGCCTACGTGAAGCGCGAAGCATTTATCGAGACTTTCTGGCAATGCTGAAAGAGAGGCTCCCCTATGAAACAAGTGAAGCCATTGTCGATGAAGACACCTTTCTCAAATCGTTTCTGATGTCTGCCGAATACGCCGCTCAGTCTTTGAGGGGCATAGAAGAATCTTCTTTGACCAGGCGTTTTGCGCTTGAAATGCCATACAGAGTTTATCAGCTGAACGCTATCATGCCGATTTTATGTCAGAATCTTCCTGGTACCCTGACATTTGAGCCGCAGGCCTTCAGTTGCGAAAGGTTTTGCGAATTGCTCGTGAGCTGCACAGTCTCAACCGCTTCGGATAAAGGCATAGCTCTCGAGAACCTGGCCGCATACATGCTCAGCGCTGTTGAAGGGTGGCTATTGGCGGGCCGAAGGGTGAAAGCAGACGATTGCGAGATAGACATTTGCTATGTGAACGCGTCGCTGAATCAGGATGCTTGGGACATGGGAACCATATTGCTGGTCGAATGTAAAAACAGGGCTAAGATCACAGGGGTCACCGCTTTACGCAACCTATCTTTCGTCATGGATGCGAAAGGATGCAGAACTGGCCTAATCATTTCCATGTCTGGATTCAGCAAGGTAGCTGTTGAGCAGTCGATACGACTTGCGTGTCAAGGAAAGAGCATACTTTTGATCGACGGAGATGATCTCAGCGCTATTGCTGACGGCATACACCCATCTGCGCTCGTAAAAAGGAAATATCGCACCCTGCAAAATGAAATTGAAGACAATCTAGCTCAATTGTACTGACAGGCCTTTGCGAAGACTCTGAGTTAGATACTTATGCTATATATTAGCTATCGAAAACAAGAACAGCCGCTCAAAAGACAAGTTTGCAAGAACAGGGCTTTTGTTTATAGCGTTTCCTCCAGCTCCTCCCGCACGAAGCAATCCGCCACGTGGTCGTTCACCATGCCGATGGACTGCATATAGGCATACACTATGGTGGAGCCGACGAATTTGAAGCCGCGCTTCTTGAGGTCCTTGCTGATGCGGTCGGAGAGCGGCGTGGTGGCCGGCACGTCCGTTTGGGTCTTCCAATGGTTCACGATGGGCTCGCCGTCCACGTACCCCCAGATGAACGCGTCGAAGCTCCCGAACTCGCGGGCCACGTCCAGGAACTGCTGCGCGTTGGCCACGGCCGCTTCGATCTTGCGTCGGTTGCGGACGATGCCCGCGTTCGCCATGAGCTCCTCGACCTTCGCCTCGTCGTAGCGCGCCACTTTGGCAGGGTCGAAGCCGTCGAAGGCCTCGCGGTACGCCTCGCGCTTCTTGAGGATGGTAAGCCACGACAGCCCCGCCTGCGCGCCCTCCAGGACCAGCAGCTCGAACAGCTCGCGGTCGTCGTGGGTGGGCCTGCCCCACTCGTTGTCGTGGTAGTCCACGTAGACGGGGACATCGCCCGCCCACGCGCACCTGGTCTTTTCTTCCATGCTACTCTCCCAACTCCACGCCTACGAGCTCGGAAAGCTCTGTGCGCGAATGTACGTCCAGCTTCTGATACAAGTGCTTGATGTGCGTTTTCACCGTGCTCGGCGCGATATAGAGATCCCTTGCCACCTGCCCCTGCTTCTTTCCTTGAACGATCAGGGTAAGGATCTCCGACTCGCGCGACGTCAGGCCGAACTTCTCGCTCAGCTCATCGCACTTCACGCCGATACGCGAGCGATTGTCGCAGCTTTGGCCGCTGAAGCTCTTCAACACGGCTCCCCACGGCGTCGTCAGCTGCTTCTCCGAAAGGAAGAAGAGCGTGGCCGTCACGACGGCCACGGCGACGACGGCGCACAGCACCGCATAGCCGAGAGAGGATGCGGGGAGCACCTCCGTCGCCGTCAGCCCCGCCTGCACCGACACGAGCCGGACAGCCCTTTCGATGCCGAAAAGCCATACCGCGTTGAACCCGTATTGATAGGCGAGGTTGCTGAGCACTACCATGATGACGATCAGCACGAAGGTGTAGGCCCCCAGGGCGCAGAAGCTCGCCAGCTCCCCACCGAACGAGAACCATGAGCCCAAGGGCACGAGCGACACCAGGAGCAGCGGGCATGCTGCGAAATAGGCGAAGGAAAGCCTCAGTCGATCGCGGCGCAGGCAGACGACCAAGTACACCGCACCGGCGGCGGCCACGCATCCGAAGCCAGAATGAATGCCCAACTCGCTTCCGAACACGCTCTCGCACATGCCGTAGGAGAAAGAGTAAAGCGCGACGATCGCGATCGGCTTCCAGGGGAAAGAGAAAGAGCCCCATGCGGCGTGAGGGCGCTCGTTGTCGGGCAAGAGCGCGTACGCGCGACGAAGGCAGATCAGGCTGACGACGGGGACGAGACACGTGCACACCCACAGCCAAGGTATGGCAAGCCCTTTGAAAAGCCACAGCACC
This sequence comes from Eggerthella timonensis, assembly GCF_900184265.1. NCBI lineage: Bacteria > Bacillati > Actinomycetota > Coriobacteriia > Eggerthellales > Eggerthellaceae > Eggerthella > Eggerthella timonensis. Next base: position 2,408,065 of record NZ_FXXA01000002.1, on the reverse strand, counting down.
AAGGCCCCGACGACCAACCCGCCGGAAAAGTACAACGCCACTCGAAACGGGTTCAAACAACCGAACAGCTCCGACCATAGCAAGATGATAAAGGCGATGCCGATCGCTCCCAGGATGGCGGCTGGAGCGCCAAAGACTCCTGCCAGCTCCGGGATGTACATGCTCGAAAAATTCATGCATGCGGAAACCACCAGACAGATGCCAGTGACGAGGGGGATCCCCGGCTTGCCGTGCAAGGGCGCGATTCGACGCGAGCAGGCAGCCGCACCGAGAAGAACGGCAGCGGCTATCATGTTGAAGGCGGCGAACCCGAAACCTGTCTGGTCTTGCGCCGGGAACGCGATGGCGCCGTTGGAGTACACCGTTTCCGTCCACACGCGGAAAAGCCCCATGCCCGTGAAGGCGAAGGGCATCTCGATGAAGCGCTCCTTGAAGCCCGCGAACCGTTTCGCTTTCATATCGCATTCCCCGCTCGCATGCGCCTTCCCCTTCCTGCGCAACAATCCCCCGCCAAACCCTCTCTGCGAGGGAATTATAGCGCTGCAACACGAAGAACGCCGCTCAATCAACCAATATCCCCCCTCTATATGAGGCAAGGGGGATATCCCTCTCCCGAATATCCCCCTCCTTCCAAGCGCGGAGGAGGATGGCGAGCTTCGACCGAGCTTGTATGGTTTCAGCGACGACAGCGATGCCGTTGGCACACGCAGGCATCGTTTCGAGCAAAGGAGAGGGAGCGTCCGACGTCGGAAACCCGCAGTGGACGCGCATCGAGAAAGGATCGAGCATGGAACAGAACATTTCGCGGCGCAACTTCTTGACCGGAGCCGCTGCCGCCGTAGCGGGCGCCGCCGTCACGAGCATGGTCGGCTGCGCTCCGAGCGGCAAGGCATCGGCCGAAGCTGACGCGAGCGCGGCAGAGGGGGTGCGTTGGAGCTGGGAGACCAAGCCCGTCCCCATCAGCGATGCGGACATCGTCGAAACCGTCGATACCGATATCTGCGTGGTGGGTTTCGGCTCCTCGGGCACCACGTGCGCCATGGCCGCCGCGCAAAGCGGCGCCAAGGTCGTCGTCCTGCAAAAGCTCGACCAGGTCATCACCAACGGGTGGTGCGTCGCCGCCTACAATTCCCAGATGTTCCTCGACGCCGGGCAAACCTACGACCTTGCGCAGATATACAACGACTTCGCCAACCTGTCGAACGGCCGCGACAATCCCAAGGTCGTTCAAACCTTCTTGCGACGCAGCGGCGAGGTGGTCGACTACATCATCCGCCAAACGCCCGAATTCACCCCCGTTATGCAAGGTTCCGGCCACACGTACGGCTGGTACGTCAACAACGACATGGCCACGCGCTACGAGCAGTTCAAGAAGCTTCTGAACGCAGTCGCCGACAAAGCCGTGGCCGCAGGCGCCGACGTTCGCTACAACACCCCCGCCGTTCAGCTTGTCCAAGACGAAACCGGGCGCGTCACCGGCGTGATCGGCGAGAGCAAGGTAGGCTACGTTAAAGTGAACGCCTCGAAGGGCGTCATCCTATGCACGGGTGACACGTCCGACGACAAGGAGATGCTCGAAGCCTATTGCCCCCTCATGCTCGGCGTGCAAAGCATGCACGGCGCGCCGTGCAACACGGGCGACGGCCAGAAGATGGGCATGTGGGCAGGCGCCTCCATCGATCCCGCTCCCCATACCATGATGATGCACTTCGATCCCACCTGGATGCCTGAAGGAAACGCCCCCTATTCCGGCATCCCCTGGCTTCGGGTGAACCTGAACGGCGAGCGCTTCGGAAACGAGAACCTCGGCTATCAAAGCCATGTGACCCAAGTCCGCTACCAACCCGAGATGACCGCGTTCCAGATCATCGACAAGAATTGGGATCAGCACGCTCCTCAGGGAGACTACAAGCATCCCAACAGCCACAGCCGCGGCACGGCGGATCCGGTCAACGACTGGAAGTCGGCCTTGGAGCGCGGCGCCATCGTCGAGGCGGACAGCATCGAGGAACTCGCGGAGAAGTGCGGCATCGACAAGGAGAACCTCGTGGCCACGGTAGCTCGCTACAACGAGCTGGTGGACGCGGGCTACGACGAGGACTTCGGCGTCGACGGCACGTTCATGACCTACAACGGCATCAAGGAAGCGCCCTTCTACGCCATCAAGCGCATGCCCAGCGTCCTCTCCACGTGCGGGGGCCTCGCCATCAACGAGAAGCTCGAGGTGCTCGACGAGTCCAACAAGCCCTTGGGCGGCCTCTACGCCGCAGGAAACGCGTCCGGTTCCTACTACGGCGACGACTATCCCCTGTTCATCACCGGCGGCTCCCACGGCCGCGCATGGACGTTCGGCGTGCTGTCGGCCCGCTCGGCTCTCGGTATGCTCGACGAGCCCGTGGATACGCTCGGCGCATAACGCTCCGTTCCCCCTCCCTCCTCGTTGAGGGCCCTCCGGGGCCCTCAACGGGCATCGTTCCTAGCGAAACGTCATCCGGTACGTCAGCGTCGTACGCTCCCCCGGCGCGAGCACGCGCACGCCGGGCTTCTCGGCCAGCTCGCGCGGCGAGAAATGCGCATCGGGCAGCGCCGACCACGGCTCGAGGCACAGGTAGCGGGCATCGGCCTGACCCGCCTTCGTCCATATGCCCAGGTAGGGGAAGTCCCGGAACTCCACCGTGACCTCGTAGCCGTTCGTGCCGCTCGCTAGCGCGACCGCGCTCCCCGGGACGTTCTCCAGCACCACGGTGTCGATGCCCAGCTGCTCGGGCGTCTTCGTCAGGCGGCCGTCCTCGAGCGGCACCTCGATCTTCGGCAGCGTGAGGATGCCCGCTTCGTCCAGCCCGAACATCTCGATCGCATCGACGCCTTCGAAGCGCACGAAATAGTCGGCCATGCTCTCGCCGGGCAGCAGGCGCGTCGCGTACGCCTCGTGGCCGCCCAGTTCGAACGGCATCGGAACGTCGCCCGCGTTCTCCACGGTATGCGTCTTCACGATGGTCGCACCCTCGAGCGAGAAGTCCACGCGCAGGCGGAAGTCGAAGGGGTAGACGGCCCGCGTCCCGTCGTCCGAAGCCGTCTCGAAGCGCGCCTGCGTACTCGAAACCAGCTCGGCGACGAACAGCCTATCGCGGCAGAATCCGTGCATCGGCGCGTCCACGCGCTCGCCGCCGTTCGCGTACCAGCCATCCCGCAAGCGCCCGATCAGCGGGAACAGCAGCGGTGCCCGACGACCCCACACCGCAGGGTCGCCCGACCACATCCGCTCGACGCCATCGCGCACGACGCTCTGCAGCTCGGCGCCCTCGCTCGAGACGCGAACCGACAGCGCATCGTTTTTCAGCATCAGCATCGGTATCTTCGATCCTTCCTACTTGAAACCGGCGACTTCCCCACCTGTCCAGTATCGCGCATCCCGAGCCTGCGATGCTCGAGATGCTGCACGAAACGAGGCTGCGGCGCGAAGCAAGACCGTACCGCTACGCAAAGGTCGTATTCGCAACGAGCGGCATCCGGCCGCATCCGAGCTCGAAGGTAGCCGAACGCGCAGGTTTCTGCCCATTTTGCAACCTTCCCGTTATCTGAGGGTATAATGTCCTCGTAAGGACAAACACCGCACCCAACCGCATAGAATCCGCTCGCGTTCCGTCCGGGCTTCCTACCTGGACGGAACGTTTTTTCGCGCGCCCCGAGCGGTCGGACAATCGAGAAGAGCAAACCAGTGCAACGCGACAAGATCAAACCGATACTGTTCAGCATCGTCAAGCATTCGAGCGCCGAGGAGCTCAAGCGACAGCTGCCCAAGGACGTCCTCTCGGGCGTCATGGTGGCCGTGGTGGCGCTCCCCCTCTCCATCGCGCTCGCCATAGCCTCGGGCGTGAACCCCGAGCAGGGTCTCTACACGGCCATCGTCGCCGGGTTCCTTATCGCCTTCCTCGGCGGCAGCCGCGTGCAGATCTCGGGGCCCACCGCCGCGTTCGCTACCATAGTCGCGGGCATCGTGGCCGCCGACGGCATCGACGGCCTCGTCGCGGCGACCGTCATCGCAGGCGTCCTGCTCATCCTGATGGGGCTTCTCAAGCTGGGCTCGCTCATCCGCTTCGTGCCCTTCACCATCACCACCGGCTTCACGGCGGGCATCGCCATCACCCTCGTCATCGGCCAGGTCAAGGACTTCCTCGGCCTCTCCTTCCCCGTCGGCGCGCCCGCCGTCGAGACCATGGACAAGCTGCAAGCCGTCGCCCAGAGCATCGGAACGGTGAACTGGCAGGCCTTCCTCGTAGGGGCGGTGTGCCTGGCCATCCTCTTCGCGTGGCCCAAGGCGAGCAAGCGGATCCCCGGTTCCCTGGTCGCACTCGTCGTCGGCGTCGCCATGGTCGGCGGCCTCGGCATGCAGGTGAGCACCATCGGCGACCTCTACGTGCTCACGAACGAGCCGCCGGCGCTCCACATTCCCCAGCTCAGCATCGACCTCCTCCGCGATCAGCTGCCGAACGGCATCACCATCGCCATCCTGGCGGCCATCGAGTCGCTTCTGTCCTGCGTCGTGGCCGACAGCATGATCAGCTCGCACCACCGCAGCAACATGGAGCTGGTGGCGCAGGGCGTGGGAAACATCGGCTCGGCGCTGTTCGGCGGCATCCCGGCCACGGGCGCCATCGCGCGCACCGCCGCGAACGTCAAGAACGGCGGCCGCACGCCCGTCGCCGGCATGACGCATGCGCTCGCGCTGCTCGCCGTCCTGGTGTTCTTCATGCCCTACGCGGCCCTCATCCCCATGCCGACCATCGCGGCAATCCTTTTGCACGTGGCCTACAATATGTCCGGCTGGCGCAACTTCGCCCACCTGTGCACGACGGCCTCGCGCGGCGCGGTCGCCACGCTGCTGCTCACCTTCGGGTTGACCATCGTGTTCGACCTGGTGGTAGCCATCGGCGTGGGCATGCTGATCACGGTCGTCCTGTTCATGAAGATGGTGAGCGAGGAGACCGAAGTGCGCGGCTGGAAGTACTACGGCGACGAGGACTCCGAGGTCACGCACCTGCGCGAGCTGCCCGAGAGCGTGCGCGTGTACGAGATCAACGGCCCGATGTTCTTCGGCATGACGGACCGCATCTCCGACATTTCGGTGAAGGAGTTCACGAAGTACCTGATCATCCGCATGCGTGGCGTGCCGTCGCTCGATTCGACGGGAATGAACGCGCTCGAGAACCTCTACGGGTACTGCCGAGAGAACGGCGTCGACCTCATCTTCTCGCACGCCAACGAGCAGCCGATGAAGACCATGCGCCGCGCGGGCTTCGTGGACCTCGTGGGCGAGGAGCACTTCCGCGCGAACATCGACGATGCCATAGCCTACGCGCGCCGGATGCTTGACGAGGAGGAAGCGACGAGCGCGTAGGCGGCTCAAAGCCAAGGGACGACGAGGGTGCGCACGACGCTGTCGACGCGCATCATGTCCATATCGTTCCCGCTCGAATAGAGATAGATGATGTTGCTCCACTCCACGATGCCCGCCGCCTCGTAGGCGCCGCGCTTGCGCTTGTGACCCTCGACGTAGGCCGGGTCGTCCATCATGCCGCAGAATTCCAGGTAGAATTCCTTGCCGCCCGCGCCCTCGAACGTGAAGTCGGGATGGAAGGTCATGTGGCCCACTTCGAGCTCCTGCTCGTAGCGGAAAGGAATCCCATAGACGTAGAGCGTCTCGGCGATGAGGACCTCGGCTTTCGAGCGCATGCGCTCGCCTCGCGACGTGCGCAGGGTGCGACCCTCGATCAGGTAGCCGCTCGGCTCGAGCGCCTCGGCGCCCCATTGCGCATGGGAAGCGATACGCTGCTCGTCGGTCGAGTCGAGGGAGAGGGCCACCATATCCACAAGGGGGTGGTAGAACGCGTCGAGAGGCAGATCCCGGTAGGCCGAGGACAGGCTTCCTACCACCTCCTCGGGGTCGAAGCGCTTGTAGCGGCGCACGGCGCGCTCGAGCGTGCGCACGTCGTGGTCGATGACGGCCAAGGCCTTGCGCAGGTACTCCTTGCGCGCGTAGGTCGCCACGAGCTCCGGCCGCCGCGTGATGCCGCGCCGTACGGCATGCTCGCCGTCGCGCACCTCGACGTAATAGCGCTCGCCATCGGCCGCCTTCACATGGACGAGCTTGCCGTCGGGCATCTCCTCGAGCTCGAACATGTATCGCGCACGCGCCTCCTGGAGCTGGGCGAGGGCGCTTTCAAGCTGCTGAAAGATCATACGGAGCCCCTTTCGCGGTACACGGTAATAAAATCGAGGGAAATTTCCGATATTTTACCGTAACGGGCGGGCAACGCACCGAAATCCTTCCCGAGGGCGCGATTCCGGCCCGAAAACCGGTCATCAGGCAGTCGAAACGCGGGTTTCGGGCAGGAAGCCGCAAGTTTCGGTACTATATCGCAAAAAAATTCCGAATTCATTACCGTATTCCGATCGATCGAGAATGGCGACCCTCGGCCCTCAGCCGGAAACACGCGAGGACCGCAGGGGCGCTTGCTCGATCTTCCCTACTCCCCCTTCTCGGCGATCTCGCCGCGACGGTACGCCGCGAGCAGCTTCTCCAAATCGGCTATCTGCTGCTTGAGCTCGACCCCCGTGTCGGTATCGGCCACGAGCGTGCGCTTGTCCACGCGCTCGACCACGCTGCGGGACGAATGGATGTCCAGCTCGTTCACCACGGCGGCGCGCATCGACTCGAGCGGCTCGTGCGCGGCCAGGATGAACCCGTAGGAGTTCGAGATCAGCGTGTAGCCGGCGATACCCGTGGTGGGCTGGTAGGCCTTCGAAAAGCCGCCGTCGATGGTGAGCACCCGCCCGTTGCACTTCACCGGGTCCTCGCCGTCCTTCACCTTCACGGGCACGTGCCCGCACACGATGCGCGACGCCTCGGGATCCATGCCGAAATCCTCGAAGATGCCGGCCATCGCGCGCTCGTCGTTCAGGTACGAGTAGAACGGGTTCTTGACCTCCTTGCGCGCGTCCTTCTCGGCGATCAGGTAGATCTCGAACGTGGCCATCTTGCTCTTCGCGAACAGGGGCGAGCCCTCGCCCAGCCACATATACCACAAGAGGTCGCGTCCGCGCTTGCGCATCTCGGGGTCGGAGTCGAAGAACGCGGCGCGCACGTAGCGCTCCATGACGTCGTACAGCGCGCGGCCCCGGTACTTCTCGCCGAACACCTCCGTCTCCATGAGCGACCCGTCGGCGTTCAACGGCACGCACGCATGGAACAGCAGGTTGCCGTTGTACACCTTGTAGAGGCTGCCCGCCTCCAGGAAGAAGCGCATGTGGCGCTGCAGCTTCTCGCAACCCGTGAACGCCTGCTCGAGCCGCTGCATGACCTCCTCTTCCTCGGGCGTCATGCGGTAGGGGTCGGCCGGGTCCACCGTGGGGAACACCGTGTCGGTGAGCGCGTACTCCGTGCCGTCGAGCAGCACCGTGCCCCGTTCGTAGTCGATCTTGTCCAGAAGCTTGCGGTCGTCGAGGCCGAAGCCGGGGTTCTCGTCGATGAGGCGCGCTTCCACCTTGAACTGGATGATGGCCATGGCCTTCTGGATCTTGACGTTCATCTCCAGCTCCTGCGCGGACAGGTCCGGGTTGCCCTTGAGGCCGAAGCCGACGCACGGGTCGTCCTTGTAGGCGTCGAGCGCAAACGAGGCGAGCGGCAGGATGTTGATGCCGTAGGCGTCTTCCAGTATGGAGAGGTTGCCGTAGCGGGCGCAGTTGCGCACCACGTGCGCGATGCAGCCGCGCTGGCCGAGCGAGGCGCCCATCCACACGATGTCATGGTTGCCCCACTGGATGTCGAGCGAATGGTAGCCCTGGAGGGTGTCCATGATGACGTCGGGGTAGGGCCCGCGGTCGTAGATGTCGCCGATGATGTGCAAATGATCGATGGCCAGACGCTGGATGAGCAAGCAGAGGGCCTCGATGAGCGCACCCACGCGATTGGTGCGGATGACCGCGTCGATGATGGCCGCATAGTAGGCTTGCTTGTCCGCGCCCTGGCTGTTCTCCGTCATCAGTTCCTCGATGATGTAGGCGAAGTCGCGCGGCAGCGCCTTGCGCACGCGGGAACGCGTGTACTTCTGAGCAGCGCGCTTGCAGACGGCCACGAGGAGCGGCAGCACGGCCTCGTACCAGCCTTGCGGGTCGTCCGTCTGGGACAGCACGAGCTCCATCTTCTCGCGCGGGTAGTAAATGAGGGTGGCCAGCGAGCGCTTCTCCCCCTCGCTCAAGGCATCGCCGAACACGTCGTCGATCTTGAGGCGGATGGACCCCGAGCCATTGCGCAGGATGTGCGAGAACGCCTCGTACTCGCCGTGGATGTCGGACGCGAAGAACTCGGTGCCCTTCGGGAGGTTCAGGATGGCGCTGAGGTTGATGATCTCCGCCGACGCCTTGGCGGCCGTGGGAAACGACCGCGAGAGAAGTTCCAGGTACCGCTTTTCCGTCACATCCATGAGCGAGCCTCCTTGAGGGTCCGTGCAGCTTGACGTTGACGCTATGATACCCGCATATGCGGCGCGCCGAACAGCCCGAAACCGAACGGTTCGGATAATCGACAGAGAACGAGGGCGCCGAAAGGGCGGCTACGGCAAGCCTACTCCCACGTCTTCCACACGTCGGGCGCGTAGCCGACGGTGGCGATCTTGCCGTTGCGCACCACGGGCTCGGCCAGGACGTGCTGGTTCTCCAGCAGCTTTTCGAACTTCTGGTCGGGAGAGAGGTACGCGAGCAGCGCCACCGTATCCTGGTCCTTCGCCTTCGGATCGACGAGCGCGTCGATGCCGCCGACCGCGCGGCAGACGGATTCCAGCTCGCCTTTGCTCATCCCCTTCTCCGCGAGGTCGATGAACTGGAACTTCACGCGACGTTCCTTGAAGTAGCGCTGCGCCTTCTTCGTGTCGAAGCTCTTCTTGGTCCCGAATACCTGGATGTTCACGCTGCCTCCGCCTTCCTGCTCGCCGAATCGATCGCGCCGCGCCTTCCGCGCGGGGCGCGCTATACTGCACTTCGATGGTTTCCCGTCTGGGATTCTATGACACGAGGAGAGGTTGGGCATGGAACTCATCGAAATTCCGGAGAGCGAGAAAACGAAACATCTGGACTTGCTGCTCGTCGGCGACGAGTCGGCGGACATGATCGAGCGGTACCTGCATCGCGGCGATCTGCTGGCCCTCCTCGACGACGGCAGCATGAGGGCGCTCTGCGCGGTGACGCAGGAGGAACCCGGGACGTTCGAGATCAAGAACATCGTCACGGTGCCCGAGCACCAGCGCAAAGGCTACGGGCGGCGGTTCGTCGAGCTCGTCGCCGAACGCTATCGGGATCGAGGAGGCTGGCTCCTCGTCGGCACGGGCGACGTTCCCGGCATCCTGCGCTTCTACGAGGGATGCGGGTTCGAGCGCTCGCATGTCATGGAGAACTTCTTCGTCGACAACTACGACCATCCCATGTACGAGGACGGCCACAAGCTCGTGGACATGGTGTACTTGAGAAGGCGCCTCTAGCGCACCGGCTCGTAGCTCGGCTCGGCGGGCAGGTCGGTTGCCTCGAGCTTCATGATGACGGGGCGCAGGCCGTCGTTGCAGCTGACGACGGCGCATCCGGGCTCGCGCATCCAGTCGTCGAAGTAGAACGTGAAGCCGTCGCCGCCATGGGCCAGCGCGAACACGTACTGGTAGACGGCCTTCCACGCTTCGTCGCAGAAGCCGTCGGGCTTGGCGTAGTCGGCCAGGAACACCTGACCGGCACGCATCATGGGGCATGCTTGCAGGCCGGGAACGCCGTACTCCTCGGCCAGCTCCTCGTCGAGCGTGGTCTTCAAAACGGTGATCCTCACTTTGTTCATGGCCATGGCGCATCCTTTCGAGAACGTCGGGCGTGTCCGCTTGCGGTCTCGTTATACTGTGAGCGAAGCCGCAATGGAAGTACGGTCTTTTACAACAGGTACTATCCTGAAAGGAAGCGCTATGAGCATGGAGCCCTACGAAGGGAGCCTCTCGTCGCTCGCCGACACGCCGTTCGGCTACACGCTATCGATGATCGGCGGGAAGTGGCGGCTCGTCATCATGTACTGGCTCGTGGAGTGCGAGACCATGCGCTTCAACGAGCTCAAGCGCAAGATCGGCCGCATCACCGACAAGACGCTCAGCAGCCAGCTCAAGGGAATGGAGGCCGACGGCCTTATCGTGCGCACCGAGTACCCGCAGATCCCGCCGAAGGTGGAGTACCGCCTCTCCGAGAAGGGGAAGTCGCTCCACCCCCTGATGGAGGCCATGTGCGCCTGGGGACGGGAGTACGGAGCGCCGGGGCCGGGCGCGCCCGACGAGCCTTCCGCCGGCCTTCGCGTATAATGGCACATCCGATTTCAAGCCGGAACACAGGAGCACCGCACATGTCGAACATCCAATCCACGCTCGCACGCGAGCTCAACCTTTCCGCGGCGCAGGTCGCAGCCGTCATCGGGCTCGTCGATGCGGGCGACACCATCCCGTTCATCGCCCGCTACCGCAAGGAGGCCACCGGCGGCATGGACGACGTCCAGCTGCGCGCCTTCGACGAGCGCCTCGCCTACCTGCGCAGCCTCGAAGCGCGCAAGGCCGAGGTGCTGCACGCCATCGAGGAGCAGGGAAAGCTCACGGCCGACCTGCGCGCGAAGATCGAGGCGGCCGAGGTCATGCAGCGCGTGGAGGACCTGTACAAGCCTTACAAGAAGAAGCGCGCCACCCGCGCGTCGAAGGCGCACGACGCAGGCCTCGAGCCGCTCGCGCTGCTCATCCTCGCTCAGGGGCACTCGGGCAAAAGCCCCCTCGCCCTCGCGTCCGGGCTCGTGAACGCCGAAGCCGGCTTCCCCACGCCCGAATCGGCGCTGCAGGGCGCGCGCGACATCGTGGCCGAGACGATCGCCGACGACGCCGAGCACACCGAGGCGCTGCGCAGCTTCGCCAAGCGCACCGGCACACTGGCCGTGGAAGCGGTCGATCCGCGCGAGAAGACCGTCTACGAGGCGTACTACGACTTCTCCGAGCCGCTTTCGCGCATCCCCAACCACCGCGTGCTCGCCGTCAACCGCGGCGAGAAGGAGGGCAAGCTGCGCGCGAAGGTGCGGGTCGACGCCGACGCCGCCATCGGGCTGCTCGAGCGCCGCGTCGTCAGGAACCCGCAGAGCCCCTTCGCCGCCGTGCTGCGCGAGGCCGTGGCCGACGGCTACAAGCGCCTGATGGCGCCCTCCCTCGACCGCGAGATGCGCGAGCTGCTCACCGAGCGCGCGCAGACCGACGCCATCGGCGTGTTCGCCAAGAACACCGAGAACCTCCTGCAGCAGCGGCCCGTGCGCGGCGCGCGCGTCCTCGCGCTCGACCCCGGCTACCGCACAGGCTGCAAGGTGGCGGTGCTCGACGAATACGGCAAGCTGCTCGACTACACGACGGTCTACCCCACCCCGCCGCGTTCCCAAGTGAAGGAGGCGCAGGCTGCGCTCGAGCGCCTGATCGCGAAGCACCGCGTGAACGTGGTGGCCATCGGCAACGGCACCGGCAGCCGCGAGACCGAAGAGGCGGTGGCCGACCTCCTCGCGCGGCTCGACGAGCCCGTGCAGTACACCATCGTGAACGAGGCCGGCGCCTCGGTCTATTCGGCATCCAAGCTGGCAAGCGAGGAGAACCCCGACCTCGACGTCACCACGCGCGGCGCCATGAGCCTGGGCCGCCGTTTGCAGGACCCGCTCGCCGAGCTCGTGAAGATCCCGCCCCAGGCCATCGGCGTGGGCCAGTACCAGCACGACCTGGACCAGGCCGCGCTCGGCCGCGCGCTCGCCGGCGTGGTGGAGCGCGTCGTGAACCGCGTGGGCGTCGACCTCAACACGGCCAGCGCGAGCCTGCTCGGCTACGTGTCGGGCGTGAGCGCCTCCGTCGCCAGGAACATCGTCGCGTACCGCGAGGAGCACGGCGCCTTCGCCGACCGCCGCGAGCTCAAGAAGGTGCCGAAGCTGGGAGCCAAAGCCTACCAGAACTGCGCCGGTTTCCTCCGCATCGCAGGCGGCGTCAACCCGCTGGACGCCACGAGCGTCCACCCCGAGAGCTATCCCGTGGCGCGCGAGCTGCTGAAGCGCGCGAACGTCAAGCCCGACGCGCTCGCGCGCGGCGGCGTCCCCGACATCGCGAGCCGCCTCGGCGAACTCTCCGCGCTGGCGGCCGAGCTGGGCGTGGGCCTGCCCACCCTGCGCGACATCGTCGCCGAGCTGGAGAAGCCGGGCCGCGACCCGCGCGACGACGCGCCGCCGGCAGTGTTCGACCGCACGGTGCGCGACTTCGACGACCTCGCGGTCGGCATGGAGCTCACGGGCACCGTGCGCAACGTCGTGGACTTCGGCGCGTTCGTGGACGTCGGCGTGAAGCAGGACGGCCTCGTGCACGTCTCCAAGCTGGCCGACCGCTTCGTGCGCCATCCGAGCGAGGTCGTGTCCGTGGGCGACACCGTCGCCGTCTGGGTGGCCGGCATCGACAAGGATCGCGGCAAGATCTCGCTGACCATGGTGAAGGGGAAGTTGTAGAGGGGCGAAACCGGGCGGTTCCTTGGTATACTGATGCGCATATGACTTGAAAGGACGACGCGCAGAACATCCGGCGCGTGCAAGAAGAAGGTGCGCATGGGCAGCGGGAACGAAGAAGCAGGAAAGCACGGGGCTCCGTTGCTCCTCCTCGGCCTCGACGGAAAGGAGGAGGCGGCACTGCGCGGCGTCTTCGAACCCGAACGCTCCGTGCTGTCGGCTACCGACGGCGACGAAGCGGCGGCGGTCCTGCAGTCCGATCCAGTCGCCGCGATCGTGTACAGCCCCGACCTGGAAGGGGTCGACGCGCTGCTGCGCCGATTGGATCGCGAGCGCCGCCTTCCGTTGTTCGCGGTGGCCGACGAGCAGGACGAAGCCGCCCAGGTTCGGGCGCTCGAATCGGACGCGGACGACGTCATCCTCCTGCCGCCCAAAGCCCCGCTCGTCCGCGCTCGCGTGAGAAGAGCCCTTGAGAACCGTCGCCGCCGTTTCGATCCTCTGACGGATCTCCTTCGCGAAGACGCCTTCGAACGCGAGGCGAGGGCGAGGATCGCAGCCGCGCCCGACGGCTCCTACCTGCTCGCATGCTGCGACGTCGACAACTTCAAAGCGGTGAACTCCCAGTACGGCCGGGCGACGGGCGATTTCGTGCTGCAGCAGGTGGGTCTCATCATCAGCGATTACGTCTCCTCGTTCGACGGCCTCGCCTGCCGCGTGTCGGCCGACAACTTCGAGCTGCTGCTCCCCGCATCGGCGCCGGTGCTCCTTCCCGAGCTGGCATCCAGCTTGGAAGACGCCTTCAAGAGCAAGAGCATCCATCTCAAACTGCAACTGAGCATCGGACGTTACATCGTCGACGACAAGCGGGTCCCCTTCAGCGAGATGGCGAACAACGCGCTGCTGGCGAAACGCACCGTCAAAGGGCGCTACAACGTTTCGGTCGCTTACTTCGACGACGAGATGCACCGCGCGTCCGTCGAAGAGCAGCGCATCATCAGCCGTATGGAATACGCGCTGGCCGAAGAGCAGTTCGAGGTATGGCTGCAACCTCAGTACAACCACGAGACCGGGGCTATGACGGGAGCCGAGGCCCTCGTTCGCTGGCGCGACCCCGAGCGAGACGAGATGGTCTCGCCGGGCGCCTTCGTGCCCGTGTTCGAGCGCAACGGCTTCATCTACGAGCTGGACGCCTATGTGTGGGAGCAGGTGTGCAAGCTTTTGCGCCTGTGGCTCGACGAGGGAAAGGAGCCGCTGCCCATTTCGGTGAACGTCTCGCGCATCGACATGCTTCAGGAGGATTTCTTCGAACGCATCACCGCCATGGTGGAATCCTACGGCATCCCGGCCGAGATGCTGCGGCTCGAGATCACGGAATCGGCGTTCTCGTTCGACACCGCGCTCATCATCGACTTGGTGAAGCGCCTGCAAGCGCGCGGATTCACCATCGAGATCGACGATTTCGGCAGCGGCTACTCTTCGTTCAGCGTGCTGAAGGACGTGCCCGCCGACGTGCTGAAGCTCGACATGATGTTCCTCTCCGGCAGCGACGACGACGGCGACGACGGGCGCGGGGGCACCATCATCGAGTCGGTGGTGCGGATGGCGAAGTGGATCGGGGTGCAGGTCATCGCCGAGGGCGTTGAGACGAAGGAGCAGGCAGACTACCTGCGAAGCATTGGCTGCACGATCGTGCAGGGCTACCTCTACGACCGCCCCATGCCTCTTGACGCGTTCGAGGAGAAGTTCGACACCGGCCTCAAAGCGCGCGACGTCAACACGTTCGAGACCGTCAGCATGCTCGACGGCAACGCGTTTTGGAATCCCGCATCGCTCGACTCGCTCATCTTCAACAGCTACGTCGGCGGCGCCTGCGTGGCGGAAGTCACCGAGGGCGGCTGCGAGATCATTCGCGTCAACGACGAGTTCAGGAACACGCTGCGCTCGAACCTTCCCCTGCTCGACCTGCTCAAGCTCGATCCCTTCGACTGCCTGCCCGAAGACGATGCCCTGCGCCTTGTCAACGAAGTGCGCCTAGCCGAGCGCAACGGCCTGGAGCTGCACGGCGAGACGACGTACCGCCTGATCGCAAGCGACCCGTCGCATCAGGGGCATCTACGCTATCGGGGGCGGGTCATCGCGAAGAGCCCGACGAGCAGCGTCGTCTACTTCTTGATCGAGAACATCACCGACCAACGGAAAACGCTCGAGAAGCTTCGGGACATGAACCAGACCGCCGAGCGCCTCATGAGCGACACGCCGGGCGGGTTCGGCAGGGCGAAGATCATGCCCGACGGCCGCATGGCGTCCGCCTTCACCAACGACAGGCTCTGCCAGCTGCTGGGCATGAGCCGCGAGGAGATGGCCGACCTCTACGACGAGAACCTCTACGCGATCGTGCATCCCGACGATGCCCCCGGCCTCGTGCAAACGGTTCGCCGCATGCTGGAGGAAGACGACGTGCTGTCCACACGCGTGCGCCTGCGCCATAAAACACGCGGCTTCATGCCCTTTCAGGTGTCCCTGCGCACGAGCACCGACAGCGACGGCGCGAAGTGCATCAACAGCTACTACACCGACTCGACGGCGGAAACCGAGCTCGAAGGCCGTCGCAAGGAGCTGCTCGACAACCTTCCGTGCGGAGCCGCCGTGTACCGTATCGTCGACGGAGCGATCAGCGTCCGCCACGTGAACAAGCAGTTCCACAACCTGGTCGGCCGCGACGAGGCGCATATCCACGACGAAGACGCCTTGGCCGCCGTGCATCCCGACGATCGCGAACGGCTCATGGAAACCCTGCGAAACGCAGCCCCCGGCGACGAGACGGCATGCGACTTCCGTATCATGCACGGGAAGGACGGCTTCCTGCCCATGCACGTCGTGGGAAGAAGCGAGCCCCAAGAGGACGGCTCGTCGCTTCTGTACGCCACGTACACGCCTATCACCGAAGAGGCTCTGTCGGTCAGCATCGCCCAGGCCGACCAGCTCAAGGCGGAGCGGCTGGCGCAGGAGACCAACGAGCAGCTGCTGTTCCTCAACGAGATCTCCCGCTTCCTGCTCATCAGCACCGACGCCGATCGCGCGATACAGCAGGCGCTCGAGAAGATACGCGAGCATTTCGACGGGGAGCGCGCCTACGTCTTCGAACTCGACGACGAGAAGCGCGTATCGCGCAACACCTACGAGGTGTGCGCCCCCGGCATCCGATCCGAGAAGGAGAGCCTGCAAGCGCTTCCCTACGAGCGGCAGCGCTACATCTTCAACGAGTTCCTCGAAGGCCGAACCGTGTGCATCGAGGACGTGAACGCGTCTTCGGCCGCCAGCGAGGAAGAGCGCGACATCCTCAGGCGCCAAGGCGTCGGCGGGGCGTTCCTCGTCCCCCTGTGGAACGACGGCAAGCTCGTCGGCTGCACGGGCGTGGACAATCCGCGGCGCAACACACGCCACGTCGGCCAGCTGGCGGCCATCGGCGACTGCATCGCGACGATGCTCATCCGGCGCGACCACATGGCGCGCATGGAGCAGGACAACGAGCTGATGCAGCGGCTCATGAACGACACGCCGGGCGGCTTCGTGCGCATGAGGATGCTGCCCGGCGCCGAAGCAGTGCCCGTGTTCGTCAACGACGGGTTCTGCCAGATCATGGGCATGACCCGCGACGAGGTCATGGAACTGTACACCGAGGACGCCTACGCGGGCGTGCATCCCGACGACGTGCCCGAGATCATGCAGGCGGCGGCGAAGGCCATGGAGGAGGATGCGATGTTCTCGGCAAGGGCCCGCTTCTTCCACAAGGACAAGGGCTACGTGCCGTTCCAGGCGTTCTACCGCACGATCACCGCCCCCGACGGAGCGCAATACACGAACGGCTACTACGTGGACATGACCGCCGAGGTCGCCTTGGAGGAGAAGCGGAAGGAACTGCTCGACAACCTGCCGTGCGGCGCCATCATCTTCGAGATCGGCGCGGACGGCAGCGTCGGCACGGCGCATATCAACAAGCGCTACGCCGAGCTCGTGATGCGCGAAGGCGACGAGCTGCGCACCCACGACTCCCTCGAGGCGATCCACCCCGACGACCGGGAGCGCATGATGCGCGCCATCAACGACGCCGTCGAGCACGGGCACGACATGGAGTGCGACATCCGCACGCTCAGGGGCGACGACGGTTACCAGCCGTTCCATCTCATCGGGCGCGTGGTGGAGAAAGAGGCGAGCAAAACCGTCGTGTACACCACCTATACCCCCATCAGCGAGGAGACGCGGTCGTTGAGCGTGGCCTTGGCCGACCAGCGGCGCGCCGAGAAGCTGGCGCAGGAGACCAACGAGCAGCTGCGCCTTCTGAGCGACGTCTCGCGCTACCTGCTGACGGGAGACGACTCTGACGATGCCATCCATTCGGCGCTTCGCGAGACGATGGCCTACTTCGACGGCGACCGTTCCTACCTCTTCGAGCTCGACGACGAGCGCCGGGTCTCGAGCAACACCTACGAGGTGTGCGCCGCGGGCATCGGCTCCGAGAAGGACGGCCTGCAGCGCGTGCCCTTCTCGGAGCAGGCGCATACGCTGGACCTGCTCTCCCACGGCTCGAGCCTATGGGTCGAAGACGCGCAGAGCGTTCCCGACCTTGGAATCCGCGATCGCGGCATCCGCAGCCTCGTGCTCGTCCCTTTGCGAAACGGCGGAAAGCTGGGCGGCTTTCTGGGCGTGGACAACCCGCGCCGCAACGTCGAGCACGTCGAGCACCTCGGCGGCCTCGGCGATTCCGTGGCCGCCATCCTCCAGCGCCGCGACAACGAGGAGCAGATCCTGCGCGACAACCGCGTCTTGCGCGACCTCATGAACGATATGCCGGGCGGCTTCGTGCAACAGCTGGTCACGCCCGACGGCCGCACCGTGCCGATATTCATCAACGAAGAGTTCTGCCGCATGAGCGGCATGACCCACGACGAATGCGTCAAGTTCTACAACACCGACGGCTTCACCGGCGTGCATCCCGACGACAACGAGATGGCCAAGCGCGCCCTCGAGAGCCTCGTCGTCACGCGCGAGACGCTGACCCTGCGGCTGCGGCTCATCCGCGGGGACGGCAGCTACGTGCCGATGCAAGTGTTCTACCGCATTACCGACGACCGCGACGGGAACCTGCTTCTGAGCGGCTATTACACCGACCTCACCGACCAGCTGGCGGCCGAAGAGCGCGAGATGGCCGAGCACGACGAGCTGACCGGCCTGTTCAACCGCACGAAGCTCTCCCACATGATGGCGGGAGCGTACCGGGAGCTCTCGTCGTGCGGCGTGCTGTTCTTCGACGTGAACCACCTGAAAACCGTGAACGACAGCGAGGGCCACGAGCAGGGCGACCTGCTGCTGCGCCTCGTGGCCGACGGCATCGCCTCCATCGCCGACGAACGCGTGCACGGCTACCGCTACGGAGGAGACGAGTTCCTTGTGGTGGCCTGCGACGGGACGGAAAGCGAGCTGGACGAGCTGGTGGACCGCTGGACGGAGCGCCTGCGCGAGCTGGCCGACGAGCGTCGGATCGCCGCCACCGCCGCCGTCGGCAGCGCCTTCGGCGAGGCGCCGTTCAAGCTGAACGATCTCATCCGCCGCGCCGACCACGCCATGTACGCCGACAAGCAGCGCTCGAAGAGGCCGATGCGCTAACGGATAGATACCCCCCTTCCCCGTCGCGCCGTTAATGGTAGAATGCGGCGCGGAAGGGGGCCTCCATGAACATCCTCGTCATCGAAGACGACCGCAACCTGTCGAGTTCCGTCAAGCGCTGCCTCGAGCCCGCCTATCGCGTCGATTGCGCCTACGACGGCGCCGAAGGGCTCTTCCTCGCCGAGCGGGGCACCTACGACCTCGTCGTGCTCGACCTCATGCTGCCCCAGCTTGACGGCTTCGCGGTGCTCGAGCGCCTACGCAAGAAGGGAGTGTCCACCCCCGTGCTCATCCTCACCGCCAAAGGCGCGTTGGCCGACAAGGCGAAGGGCTTCCGAGCGGGCGCGGACGACTACTTGGTGAAGCCCTTCTACCGCGACGAGCTCGCGCTGCGCATCGAGGCCATCCTGCGCCGCGCCCTCGGGGCCCGCGACGACGGCCGCCTCGCCTTCAAGGACCTCGTGCTCGCGCCGTCCGACCGCACGGCATCCGTCGCAGGGGCGCCGCTCGACCTCAAGGGCAAGCAGTTCGACGCGCTCGAGTACCTCGTCAGCCGCAAGGGGCGCATCCTCACGAAATCGCAGATATTCGACAAGGTGTGGGGCTACACGTCGGACACCTCCTCGAACGTGGTTGCCGTGTGCATGAACGCCATCCGCAACGAGCTGAGGCCCCACGGCTACGACCGCTACCTGAGAACCGTGCGCGGCTGCGGCTACCTGCTCGCGGAGGACGAGCCGCATGCGTGAGGCCGAGCGCTTG
The DNA here is from genome assembly GCF_900184265.1 of Eggerthella timonensis. Taxonomy (NCBI): domain Bacteria; kingdom Bacillati; phylum Actinomycetota; class Coriobacteriia; order Eggerthellales; family Eggerthellaceae; genus Eggerthella; species Eggerthella timonensis. Next base: position 2,389,065 of record NZ_FXXA01000002.1, on the reverse strand, counting down.
AAGCGCGAGTCGCTGCGCTACGCCCTGTTGGTGTTCGCGGTGTTCGGGTTGCTGTTCGCCGGTCTCGGCGTGTTCGTGCGCCAGGAGGTGGCCGCCAGCCTGTTCCAGGTCGTGGACGAGGAGCTCTTCGACTACCAGGGCGTCTTGACGGCCACGGTCCTGCCGCTGGCCGACATGCCGCTGCCCGCCGAGCAGCTGCGCGATCCCGGCGAGACTCCGATCGCGACGTTCGCCCCTTCTTCGGGCGGCGGCATGCGCGCCATGACGATCATGCGAGACGCGGCGGGCGGCTTCGCCGGCGCGCTCGACGCCGGCGGCGATGCCGAGCGCGCCCTGCGCTCGATCCCCTTCGATGAGAGCATCATGGAACGCGCCTATCTCGTCGAAGCGGACGGACGACGCTACCGGGTGGCGAACTTCGCGTCGGACGATGCGGAGCTGCCCTACGTCCAGCGGGCGGCGGACGTCGGCTCCGAGGCGGCCATCCTCGAGCGGCTCACCGCCGCGCTCGCCGTGGGGCTGGCCGCGGCGCTCGTGCTGACGGCCGTCGCCAGCTACCTGCTGTCGCGCAGGACGCTGCGGCCCATCGCCTCGGCCTGGGAGAAGCAGACCGAGTTCGTGCAGAACGCCTCGCACGAGCTGCGCACCCCGCTCGCCGTCATCCGCACGAACCAGGAGCTGCTGCTCGACGACGTGGGCGCGCCCGTGATCGACAAGCTTCCGTGCATCGACGCGTCCATCGAGGAGGTGTCGCGCCTCGCACGGCTCACCGACGAGCTGCTGGCGCTGACGTCTTCCGACGCCGCCGCGACCGGCCTGAACGTGCGGATGCTCGACATGGGCGCGCTGGCGGCCGACATGGCGGCGTCCTACGAGGAGCTGGCAGCCGCCGAAGGCAAGGCGCTGAAGGCCGAGGCCGGCGGGCTGGTGCGGGTCGAGGCCGATGCCGACAAGCTGCGCCAGCTCATGGCGATCCTTTTGGACAACGCCCTCAAGTACACCGAGCCTGGCGACGCGATCGAGGTGCGGGTGCGCTCCCACGGGGCGCGGGCCGTCGTCGAGGTGCGCGACACCGGCGTGGGCATCGCCGAGGAGGACTGCGGGCGCGTGTTCGACCGGTTCTACCGCGCCGACCGAGCACGCGCCCGCTCCACCGGCGGAAACGGCCTGGGGCTCTCCATCGCCAAGGGTATCGTCGAGGCCCACGAGGGCACGATCCGCATGGAGCGCAACCGGCCGCGGGGCGCGGCCGTGATCGCCGAGATACCGAAACGCGCCGTTTAACCGTAGTTTAATCTTCCAAGCTCATACTGGACTCGAAAAGCGCATCCCCCCGGTCGTATTCGGAGGGGAGGTTTCCGCGCGTTCGGGACGATGGAGCAAGGAGGGGACGATGGGTCACGCGAACCGCGCGCCGTTGGGCGCGGCAGGAAAGCTGCTGGCAGCGGCCCTGTCGCTGGCGCTGGCCGCCTCGTGCCTGCTCGTCGGCTTCGCATCCGCCGACGACGAAGGGGCCGAAGAGCCTGCGGGCCGGCCCGAGGCCGTCGAGGCCGCGCAGCCCGGCGAGCCGGAGGCGGCCGACGGGAAGGGCGTCGACGATGCGACGGCGGAGCCCGAAACCGAAGAGCCCCCGGCCGAGGGCGCGCTGCAGGCAAGCGCCCTTCCCCCAAGGCAGGATTCGGATGCCGTGGAAGATCCCGCAGAAGACCCGGAGGCCGAGCCGGAACCTGAACCGGCGTGCGAGCCCGAGCCCGTCCAAGCCCCCGGCGTCCCCGACGGGGAGCCGACCGAGGAACCCGCCGTCGAGCCGTATGCCATCGGCGACCTCTTCGTCTACGAAGGCATCCGCTACTCCATCATGTCCGCCGCAAGCGGCAGCAGCCTCGGCAAGGTGAAGGTCGGCGGCGGGACGAACAACTGCGTGGCAGAGCTTCCCGCCGACGGCGTGGTCACCATCCCCGAGGGCGGCGTCGTGACCCGCGTGACCGGCGGGGTGCGCTACTACTACGACGTGACCCGCATCGCGAACAACGCGTTCAAGGGCGTATCGGGACTCAAGCAGATCAACCTGCCCAGCACGCTCAAGTCCATCTACATCACCGCGTTCGAGGGAACGAGCCTCACCTCCATCACCATCCCCGCGAACGTCGATTACGTCGACGTGAAGGCGTTCGAGGGCGCGACCATGCTCAAGTCCGTCAACGTCGACCCCGCGAACCAGGCGTTCGCCTCGGACGACGGCGTGCTGTACACGAAAGACTTCAAGAAGCTCTACCGTTGGCCCGAGGGCAAGATCGGCCACCGAGCCGTCATTCGAAAGGAAGCCTCGTCCATCGAGGATCGGGCCTTCGCGAACACCCCCGTCACGGAGATCGTGCAGCTGGGCTGCATCCACAGCCTAGGGGGCAGCGCGGCGAGCGTCTTCGCCGGCATGGACCGCGCCAATGCGAAGGTATGGGGCAACGGATGCGTCAGCTGCACGGCGCTTCAATCGCAGGCAAGGTGGAACAACTGGGGGTTCCCCAACGCCAAGGGCTTCCCAGAGTGGCGGATCGACGTAAACTACGATGACATCAAAACCCCCGGTTCCACCTCGCAGGCCCCCGGGACGAAACTCGCGAAGCCCGCCGACCCGACGCGCACGGGCTACACGTTCGGCGGCTGGCACAAGGAAGCCGGCTGCACGACCGCCTGGGACTTCGCCAACGACGTCATGCCCGAAGAGGACCTGGTGCTCTACGCGAAGTGGGAGCCCATCTGGTACGTCATTAGGTACAACCTTGACGGTGGAAGCGGAACGCCGCCTCCCGCGGTAGGCTTGCACTACGACGTCGAAGTAAACCTGTATCCGACGAAGGGGGTCGAATCCAACGGCACGCCGTGGGAGATGTCCCGTACCGGCTACACCTTCGGCGGCTGGCGCACGGTCACGAACGCGCAGGCAGCCGCCGGAGAGCCGGGCAAGACCTTCGCGGAAACGGAACGGGTCAAGAACCTGACGACCGTCTCCGAGGTGGTTGACCTCTACGCCGTCTGGGTGCCGAATTCCTACACCGTGAGGTTCAGCGGGAACACCGCCACCTCGGGCGCGAACCCGGCAAACATCGAGACTACGTACGACGCGACGGTCACGATGCCGGCGAACCCGTACGCGAAGACGGGCTATCTGTTCAAGGAATGGAACACGAAACAGGACGGCACGGGAGCGGGCTACGACGCGGGCGAGGAGATCAAGGAGGCGAACCTCACCGACGTCTCCGGCGGCTCGGTCACGCTCTACGCCATCTGGGCGCCCATCAAGTACAAGGTCAACTTCCATTCGAACGGCGGCGCGCACGACGTGTCCCCGGACGAGCACGACGTGAGCTACGACGAAGAGTTCACGCTCCGGGAGAACACGTTCACGAAGACGGGTTACCTGTTCAAGGAATGGAACACGGCGCCCGACGGAAAGGGAAAGGGCTACACGCCGGGCAAGGTGTACAAGAACCTCGCCACGACGAACGACAAGACCGTCACGCTCTACGCCGTCTGGGTTCCCGTATGGTACAACGTGCGATACAACCTCGACGGGGGCGTCGGGACCGCGCCCCCGACGCAGGGCGTCTCCTACGACCAGGAGTTCGCGATCCTGCCCCGCGGGGGCTACGAGTCGGACGGCACGCCGTGGGGCAGTTCCCGCACCGGCTACGCCTTCGGAGGGTGGCGCACGCTGCCCGCCGCCGACGTCACCCCGGACAACCCGGGCAAGATCTACGGCGAGTTCGAGAGCGTGAAGAACCTCTCCTCCACCGACAAGGCGGTAGTCGACCTCTACGCCGTCTGGGTTCCCGTATGGTACAACGTGCGGTACAACCTCGACGGGGGCGGGGGCACGCCTCCGCCGACGTGCGGCGTCTTCTACGACCAGGTGTTCCCGATCCTGCCCGACGAAGGCGTCGGGTCGGACGGCACGCCGTGGAAGATGTCCCGCACCGGCTACGCCTTCGGAGGGTGGCGCACGCTGCCCGCCGCCGACGTCACCCCGGACAACCCGGGCACGGTCTACGCCGGGTTCGAGAACGTGAAGAACCTCGCCTCCGTAAACAACGCGGTGGTGGACCTCTACGCCATCTGGAAGGCGAACTCCTACACCGTGAAGTTCGACGGTAACAAGGGAACGGGAGCAGGCCCGGAAGACATCGTCGCAAAGTACGACGCGACGGTCACGATGCCGGCGAACACCTATGCCAGGGCTGGATACTCGTTCAAGGAGTGGAACACAAAGGCCGACGGCACGGGGACGGGCTACGCTGCGGGCCAGGAAGTCGAGAAGGCGAACCTCACCGACGTCGCCGGCGGCTCCGTCACCCTCTACGCCGTGTGGGCGCCCGTCGTCTCGGTGGACGCGCCCCTGACGGCGGCGGTCGGCGTGAGCGCGCAGGGCACCGCGACGGCCGGGACGGCGACGTTCGCCTCGCGGTCGGTGGTACCCCTGAAGGTGGCAACGGCGACGTGCGCGACCGTGCCGGGCGCGAACGGCACGGAAGCGACGTTCCCGAAGGCCTCCCAGTGGCCTTCCATCGCAGTCGTGCTCGAGGCCGGCGCGGCCTCGGCCAGGCTGCCGCTCGGGTCGGCCCCGGTCGCGCTCTCGGGCTTCACCGTGCCTGCGGCGACGTCCGGCGCCCTCGGCGAGCTCTCCGCCACGTTCGGGCTCGACTTGCCGAGCCCGGTGGACGTCGCAGGGCCCCCGGCCGATCGGCGCGGCCCGTTCGCGAACGTCACGTTCACCTTCGAGATCGAGGAGTAGGAGCCGACGATGGCCGAACGCACCGAAACCGAGAGCAAGGCCGGATCAGCGAGGAAGCGCATCGCGCTGGCGCTCGCGATCCTCCTGCTGCTGGCGTTGGGCGCGGGCGCGCTGCTGCTGTGCGGGCAGAGCGGCGCCGGCCCGTTCTTCGACGCGAACGCCAAGGTCGGCCAAGCGCCGTACAAGTCCAAGGAGCAGATGCAGGAGGAGCTCGGGCGCGTCGTCGCGGAGGGCATGTTCAACATCTCCATCGCCTCGGTGATCGAGTTCCCCAGCGCAAGCGAGCCAGGCACGGCCTACATCGAGAACGTCCCCGGGAACCGCTACGCCATGAAAGCGGCCGTCACGCTGGACTCGACGGGCGAGACCGTCTACGAGTCGGGAGGCATCGCGCCGGGAAGCTACCTGGAGGACATCGTCCTCGCGAAGCGCCTCGAGCCCGGGGAGTACGAGGCCACGGCCCTGTTCACCGCGTTCGACGTCGACACCTTCGACGAGGTGGGCAAGGCCGCGGCGCGCATCACGCTCATCGTGAGGGGGTGAGGGCATGCACGCACGGGACCGGGGCGGCTAGCGCGCCCCGACACGCAACGACCGAACGTAACGACCGAAGGAGGAACCCCATGAAGAAAACCGCTATCACCCTGGCATTGGCGACGACGCTCGCCCTCGGCACGGCCGTGCCCGCGTTCGCCGCGAACACGGCGGGCGCGACGGGCACCGACGGCTTCAGCTCCAACAACGCCACCACCGAGGTGTCGGCCATCCCCGACGCCAGCCAGATCGCGGCCACCATCCCGCTCAAGGTGTCCGTCGTGGCGCCGATGGCGGGCGGCGCGATCACCGCGCCCGCGGCTACCGACTACAAGATCACGAACAACTCCTTGTTCGACATCTACGTGACCGAGTTCACGCCCACGTCCAAGAGCGATTGGCAGATCGTGGCTTCCGACCCGAGCGGAGCGGCGGCGGGCGGCAGCCGCCACGGCGACATCCAGGCCACGCTGAACACGCTGCAGCTCGTCGAGGCCACCACGACCTCCATCACCGCCGCCCAAGCCGACGATTGGAAGGCTGCGGCCAACGCGGGCACGCTCGGCCTCGCGCTCGCGGGCAAGAACTCGCAGCTGACGAGCGTCACCGCCGATAGCGCCGAAGCGGTCATGGACATCGTGTACAAGATCAGCGCCGCGAAGCCCACAGCCTAGGACAGCGGTGGAACCGTCCAAGCACACGGCCGAGGAGCGCCCGAAGCGGAGGAAGCCTTCCCTCGCCCTCGCCGCGGCGCTCCTCGCCCTGCTCCTCATCCTCGCGCCGCTCGTGCTGCTGGGCCTGCGCACGTGCTCGCCCGACGCGGGCGCGCGCGACCCCAACGCGGCGCTCGGCCAGCTGGACGGCAAGAGCCCCGAGGAGATCCAAGCGGCCCTCGGCGACCTCGTGGCCGAGGGCATGTTCAGCATATCCATCGCCTCGGTCGCGGAGTTCGCCGACGGGTCCTCCGAAGGCGAGCTGCGCATCGAGAACGCACCTAACAACCGCTACCTCATGAAGGTGACCGTCATGCGCGACGATACCGGCGAGGCCGTGTACGAAAGCGGCGTCATCGAGCCGAACCACCATATCCAGCGGGCGCGCCTCGCCGTCGACCTGCCGGCGGGCACGTACCCGTGCACCGCGTCGTTCGAGGCGCTCGACCCCGAGACCGAGCAGCCCGTCGGGCGCGCCGAGGCCGGGGTGCGGGTGATCGTCCATGGGTAGGAGGATCGCCGCCTGCTTGGCCGCCGCGTGCCTGCTGGCCTGCCTCGGCGCTCGCCCCTGCTACGCCGACGCCGCCCTGGCGACCGAGGTGTCGCTCATCCCCTCAGCCGAGCAGATCGACCGGCTCCGGCTCTCGGTGACCGAGAGCTTCGCGGCCCCGCGCCTCCTCATCGCCCATGAGGAAAACGGCGACGGCGCTCCGAAGTACGACCTGCATGCCGTCGCCGAGGGGACGGCGCCCTACGCGTTCGAATGGCGCTGCTCGGTGGACGGCGGCGAGGAGTCGCTCGTGAAGCGCTCCGGGCAAGACGGCGACGGACGCGACCGCTTCGAGCTTTCCGCACGGGCGTTCTCGCTGCTGCACGACGGCTCGACGCATCGCTTCACCGTGACGGTCGCCGATGCCGAAGGGCGCTCGACCAGCGAGAGCATCACCGTCGTGGCCTCGTCGGAGTACGCCGAGCGCGCCCTGCCGGCCCGCGACGCGCTGCCGCGGGTCGAAAGCTGGTGGATGCACGATCGGGCGCGGCTTTCCGTGGCGGAGCTCGAACCGGGCATCGACGGCTACGAACGCCTGCAGCGGGAGGCGGGGGAAGCCCGCGTCGCCTCGGCGTGGCGGCTCGCGCTCGAGGGGCCCGACATGCCCGCGCCGCTGCACGTCGGCGCCCTCGCCGTGCGCCTCCCGGTTCCCGTCTCGTTCCCCATCGGCGCGACGCACATCGCAGTGCTCGGCATCGACGCGTCCGGCAGCGCGTCGCGCCTCAGCGCCCGCGTCGAGGGCACCGGCGCGGAGCGCGCGGCCGTGTTCGAGACGGACGGGCTGGGAGACTTCGCGCTGCTCGCCGACGCGGGGATGCCGACGGCGCGCACGACGCCGCCGGGCCTGTCGCCGCGCACGGGCGACGGGGCGCTGGCTCCGACCTTCGCAACCGTTGCCGCAGGATCGCTGTGCGTGGCCATGCTCGCGCTGTTCATGCGCCGCGAATCGCGCGAGCGGGAGGGTTCGGCCCATGGCGCGCTCTAGCAACAGGCGGGTCGAGGAGACGAAGGCGCAGCTGCTCGCCTGCCTCGCACGGCACGCCGACGAGCGCGGCGTCACCGAGCCGCTCCCCTGGCGAACCATCGAGAGCGAGATGGGCGCGTCCATCCCCCGCTGCCGCTGCGCGCTCGGCAAGCTCGAAAGCGAGGGGCTCGTCGTCCGAAAGCATCTTTTCGCACCCGACGGCGGACAGAAGGCGAACGTGTTCCGTCTCTCCCGGAAAGCGAACGCCGCGAGCGCCCCTCCCGCAGAGCGGCCGTCCCCCGAATAGCGAGCACAACGCAACCGCGCCGGAGGCATGCGAGCCAGCGCGCCGCCTTTCCCCGTTCGCGGCAGAAACGGAGGAGATATTCGTCGTCGTGCGGCCCGTCGAACCGCTGCAGCATCGACCGTTCGAGCCACACGCAACGTTTTCCCAGGTCGGCTGAGAACTCTAGGCTCGGAAAGAGCGGAAAGAGCGGCGGGTCGAGGGTCTCGCGTCTCCCCGCGACGAATATCTCGCCGAATCTGCCACGAACCTCCCGATCGACAGCTCGGCCGGCAGCCAGCTTCTCGACGAACCCGCACCGAACGGCCCCGTACAGCCCGTACGCCTACCAGGTTCGACCCCTGGGCGACCCGATGCGGCCTGCAAGCCTACCAGGTTCGGCTCCGGGCGACCCGATGCGGCCTGCACGCCGAATCCGACGCGGTTTCCGCCCGAAAGACACGCGGTTCCAACGCGTTTTCCATGCCGTTCCAACACGGATCCAGCATGGACCAACGCGGATCTAGCGCCGGAAAAGTTCTCGTTCACCTGGTCATATTTCGTGGTATGCTCGCGCCATGCCCTCTTCACGGCGCTCCTCGGGCCCGCAAGGCGCTTCCGCATGTGCTGGGCATGTCGGCATCGCCGAGGGAGTCGACGTTGTCCATGCTCCTCACCTTGCCGTACGGCCATGGCGGCAGCAATATCTCCCACCCGAAGATGAACGCGCCCGTACCCGTCGGCAAACGGAACGCATGGGCGACCGGGCGATCCTGTTTCCGCTGCGACCTGCTATGGCCCGAGCGAAACGTGGCCGTCGAATACGACAGCACCCTGTGCCACACCGGGGCGACCCGCATCGCCGAAGACGCTTCCCGGAGAAACGCGTTGGAGTCCCTCGGGCTCACCGTGCTGACGGCGACTTGGCGGCACGTGGCGAACCGCCAAGAATACCTTCGCTTCACCCGCATGCTTGCAGCCCACTTGGGAACCAGGGTGCGGCCGAGCTGCGAAGACTACGCCAGCAAGCAGTTCGGGCTTCGCGCTGAGCTGCTGAGCTAAGCCCGCCGGCAACGGGAGTCGACCGTCGCGTTCGCTCCCCACGTTTCGCATTGCCGCAGCTCAGACGATCGCGCACGAACGAGCGGCGCGGAAGGGCGTCCGAAGGCGACGAATTTCCCCGCCGAATCTGCCACGAAACCGAGGTTCGGTTGCGCACGACGATCACGCTACCGCGCGCGACCGCGCGCACGGCGCGCTACGCCTGGCGGTAGCGGCTCAGGAAGTCGCCGAGGTCGCGCATGGCGTCGCCGAGCACCTCGATACGCGGCAGGTACACCACGCGGAAGTGGTCGGGCTTCTTCCAGTTGAAGCCGCCACCATGCACCACGAGCAGGCGCTTCTCATGCAGCAGGTCGAGCGCGAACTTCTCGTCGTCCACGATGTTGAACTTCTTCACGTCGAGCTTCGGGAAGATGTAGAAGCCCGCCTTGGGCTTGACCGCGGTGACGCCGGGGATGTCGTTGAGCGCGTTGTACACGTATTCGCGCTGCTCGTACACGCGGCCGCCCGGCACGATGTAGCCTTGCACGCTCTGATGGCCGCCGAGCGCCGTCTGCACGATGGACTGCGCCGGCACGTTCGAGCACATGCGCATGTTGCACAGCATGTTGACGCCGAGGATGTAGTCGCGCGCCCGCGCCTTGTCGCCCGACAGCACCATCCAGCCGATGCGGTAGCCCGCCACCATGTGCGACTTCGACAGGCCGCTGAACGTGACGCAGAACACGTCGGGCGCCATCGAGGCGATGGAGATATGCTCGAGGCCGTCCATGACGATGCGGTCGTAGATCTCGTCGGAGAAGATGATGAGGTTGTGCTCGCGCGCGATGTCGACGAGCTCTTGGAGCACCTCGCGCGGGTAGAGCGAGCCGGTGGGGTTGTTCGGGTTGATGATGACGAGGGCCTTCGTGCGGCTCGTCACCTTGGCTCGGATGTCGTCCATGTCGGGGTACCATTCCGCCTGCTCGTCGCACACGTAGTGCACGGGCGTGCCGCCGGCCAGCGTCACGCAGGCCGTCCACAACGGGTAGTCGGGCGAGGGCACGAGCACCTCGTCGCCGTTGTCGAGCAGCGCGAGCATGCTGAGGTTGATGAGCTCGCTCACGCCGTTGCCGGTGTACACGTCGTCGATGTCGACGCCCTCGATGTGCTTGAGCTGCGCGTACTGCATGATGGCCTTGCGCGCCGAAAACAGGCCCTTCGCCGACGAGTAGCCCTCGCACTCGGCCAGCTGGCGGCTCATGTCGAACACCATCTCCTCGGGCGCGCGGAAATCGAACGGCGCCGGGTTGCCGATGTTGAGCTTCAGGATGCGTGCGCCGGCCTCCTCCATGCGCTCGGCCTCCTCCACCACCGGCCCGCGCACGTCGTACAGCACGTTGTCCAGCTTCGTCGACTTCTTGATCTCGCGCATGGGCTCGCTCCTCGGTTCGGTGGTTTCGGGTTCAGTTCCGGTTTCGGCTACGGCACGGGGGGCTTCGGCGGCAGGAGAATCATCGCGAGCGCCGGGTTCAATTTCTGCGCCCGTCAACAGCCAGGCGGGTTCGACTTCCAAGATGTCCGCCAAGACGCGCACCACCGGGGCACGGGGAAGCGTTTTGCCGTTCGCATATTGGCTGACCTGGCTTTTCCCCAGCCTCATGCCCTGTTCGGCCGCCAGCCTGATAAGATCGGCCTGCTTGAAACCCTTGGCCTCCATCGACCGGGCAAGGCGGTCCGCAAACGTTTCCTGCTGGCTCATAGGCCCTCCGTAGTTCAATTTCCATGTCAGATAAATTGAACTCATTGAACCACGATATTGAACTTGAACCTGCCAGGAATCGTAAAGTTCATTTTATCGGCACCATCCCGCGGGCGGACGGTAAGCGAACGCGCGCAGGGATCGATGCGGTCGGCACCGGGGGCGTCACACGTAATCGTAGGGCATGCGCCGCGCGAAGGCGTAGAACAGCAGCACGGCCGGCACGGCGAGCGGCGAGAACGCGAGGACGAATCCCAGAACGAGCAGGCGCGCGACGTAGAAGGCGAGCCGTCGCCATCCCTCGCGCGGACGCGTCTCGCAGGTCATGCGCACGAACCCGCCTCCAAGCGTGCGGCCCTGCCGAAGCCAGGGGACGACGCCCTCGAACGCGACGAACACCGCCAAGGCGACCGCCGCCTCCCACCGGGCGCCCTCGGTCCACGACGAATCGCCCGCCGCGTGCAGTACGAGGCTCGCGGCGGCCATCGAGACGACGAGCACCCCGCCCGCCGCCGCCAGGTCGATCCACAGCGCCACGGCGCGGCGGACGAGGCCGGGGCGGTCGGTCACCTGCCCCTCGGGCGCGAGCTCGCCCGGCGGCAGCAGGCGCGCGGCGAGCACGGCGAGGCCCCACCCGACGGCGGCTCCCGTCGTGTTGCAGAGAAGATCCAGCACGTCGAACATGCGGTACGCGTACGGGTGCAGGCCGAACAGGCCCGTGAGCTGCGCCGTCTCGATCAGCAGCGAAGTGCCGAAGCCCAAGGCGAGCGTCGGTGCGAACCGCCAGCGCAGCATGCGCCCCACGATGAAGCCGAGCGGGACGAAGAACGCGACGTTCGCCACCATGTCCGGCAAGGCGCGCACGCCGTCCTTCGCGAGGTCGTCCAAGAAGCCGAGCGGGTTGAACCGCGGAGGGATGCCGTACGTGATGCCGGGGCCGGAGGCGCCGTCGGGCAGCGGATAGAGCGTGAAGCACCCGAGCCCCAGCACGTAGAGCACCGCGAGATAGGCCGTCACCGCCGACGACGCGCGCAGACGCCCGTCGCGGTGGTACAGGTATGCGAGGATGGGCAGCGTGAGCGCCAGCGACGCCAGCGGCCACAGCGCCACCGCCGCCGAGAAGCTCTCGCTGAAACGTCCGAGGAACTGCGCTATGAAACCCACGACGACCTCCGTCTTCCCATCCGCCATGCCCTGCCATGCAGCTCCAGTATGCCGCCTCGGCCTTGCCCCAGGCTTGCCTGTCGCTTACGGCGTCCTTACTTCTTCGTAAGGCGCAGGTGGAGAAGCGGCCGCATGCCAACCGGTTGCGACTGGATATCCGAGCGCCGACACGGACGCGACTACGCATCATACTCATTATGTGTACTTTTGTTCACTTTTATGGAAAAGCCTTATTCTGGAAAGCAGGGAACGGAATCGAGAAAGGCGTGCACTATGCAAAACGACCGGATAACGTTCAAAGAGCTCCAGCGCCGGGACTTCGACATAGCGACGAAATTTGCTTTGACCGGTATGCACCTGGATCGGTACGCAAGCGGACTCGCGCTCAAGCTGTACGCGAAAGACGTCTTCTGCGAAGCCCTCGCACGTTGCACCTTACCCCTCGCTGCATACGACGGGAATCGGCTGACCGGCTTCCTCCTTGCCGCGTTCGAAGGAGAGGCGCATCCCTACGCGCGTTCAGCCCAAGCGCGTTTCCATCGCATGTTCACGGCTCTTTCTAAGCTCGTGCCCTACGCCGCCGCCGAGGAGCCATACGATCGCGCCAACGAGGAGATGCGCGAGGAGCTGCCCTTCGAACCCGACGGGGAGATCGTTCTATTCGCGGCCGACCCAGCTTGCCAAGGTCGTGGCATCGGCACGAAGCTGCTCAACGAGCTCTCGCGGCTGAGACCGGGAAAGCGCGTGTTCCTCTACACCGACGACGCGTGCACGTACCGTTTCTACGAAAGCCGCGGCTTCGATAGAATGGGCAAGCGACGCGTCGAGCTTCCCCTCCCGCAGGGTACCCTGTCCATGGAGAGCTTCCTGTACGCGAAGACGTTGCCCGAATCATCCGAGCAGAAGGAGCGAGCATGATGGACGAGAGCGCTGCGTCGCTCGGGCCGAAAGCGAAAGCGACCAAGGACCGCATCGCCGCAGCGGCGGCGCGAATCCTCGTAGAGGACGGACCCGATCGGCTCACCCACCGAAGGGTCGCAACAGCGTCCGGTTCGTCTTTAGGTTCCGTTACCAAGTACTTTTCAAGCATAGAAGAACTCAAGCGCGCCGGTTACGAGCGTCTTTCGCACGTTATCGACGAAGACTACCGCACCATGCTCCAAGTCGCGTCGGCCGCCGGCAACGACATCGAGCAAACGGTTCGAGCCCTGTATGCGCGTTTGGAGAGCCCGGACAACGCGCGAGCCGATATCGCGCTGCACCACGCCTCGCTGTTCGATTCGAGGCTGCGCTCCATGACGACCGAAGCCGCAGAGGCATTCGAGGCATCGCTTGCCAAGCTCATCGGTCGCGAACAGGCGCTCGCGGTTTCGATCTACATCGACGGACTCGTGCTCCGCACCTGCACGCACGGAGAACCACCCACCGTCGAGCATATCGCGCACGCGATCAAGGCCTTGCTGTCAATGGAGGAAGCGCCGCTGCATCTTGCAGCACGGCACCCGTTAGCGAACGAAACGCAGAAAGGCGCGGAAAACGCCCGAGCTCTGTGAAAGGTGCATTACCATACTGGGCAAAGCCCTTCGACAGGAATGAGGAATCGTAGGCATGGAACCGCTAAGCCGCCGCGAACCGCCCGCCCCCGATCACATCCAGGTGCGCGGGGCCCGCGTGCACAACCTGAAGAACGTCGACGTGGACATCCCGCTCGGCCGCCTCGTGGCCATCGCGGGCGTGTCGGGGTCGGGCAAGTCGTCGCTCGCCCTCGGCGTGCTGTACGCGGAAGGGTCGCGGCGCTACCTCGAGGCGCTGTCCACCTACACGCGGCGGCGCCTCACGCAGGCGGGACGCGCGGCGGTCGACGAGGTGCTCCACGTTCCCGCCGCCCTCGCGCTGCACCAGCGGCCCGCCGTACCCGGCGTGCGCAGCACCTTCGGCACCTCCACCGAGCTGCTAAACAGCCTGCGCCTGCTGTTCTCGCGCACGGGCAGCCACGTGTGCCCCAACGGCCACCGCGTGCCGCCCACGCTCAACGTGGCCGCCGAGCGCCCCATCACATGCCCCGTCTGCGGTGTGGAGTTCTACGGGCCCGGCGCCGAGGAGCTGGCCTTCAACAGCGAGGGCGCCTGCCCTGAATGCGACGGCACGGGCATCGTGCGCACCGTGGACGTCTCGTCGCTCGTGCCCGACGAGACGCTCACCATCGACGAGGGCGCCGTCGTGCCGTGGAGCACGCTCATGTGGGACCTCATGAAGCAGGTTGCCCGCGAGATGGGCGTACGCACCGACGTCCCGTTCAACCAGCTCACGCCCAAGGAGCGCGACATCGTGTTTTCCGGCCCCGCCGAGAAGAAGCACATCCTGTACAAGGCGAAGAAGACCGACGCGTTCGCCGAGCTCGACTTCACCTACTTCAACGCCGTCCGCACCGTGGAGAACGCGCTGTCGAAGGTGAAGGACGAGAAGGGTCTCGGGCGCGTGGCGCGCTTCCTCAAGCAGGGCACCTGCCCCGTCTGCCACGGCACGCGCCTGTCCGAGCAGGCTCGAAAACCGCACGTGGCCGGCATCAACCTGGCGCAAGCGTCTCAGATGACCCTCGACGAGCTCGTCGGCTGGGCGGACGCCGTGCCGAACGGCCTGGCTCCCGAGATGCGCCCGATGGCGGAAAGCATCGTCGAATCGTTCCAGCATACCGCGCGCCGCCTCGTCGACCTGGGACTGGGCTACCTCGCGCTCGACCGCGCAGGCTCCACGCTGTCCACCGGCGAGCGCCAGCGCGTGCAGCTGGCCCGCGCCGTGCGCAACCGCACCACCGGCGTGCTGTACGTGCTGGACGAGCCGTCCATCGGCCTGCACCCGTCCAACATCGACGGGCTCATCGAGGTCATGCGCGACCTCATCGCCGACGGGAACTCGGTGGTCATGGTGGACCACGACGCGCACATCCTGCGCGCGGCGGACCATCTGGTCGAGATGGGGCCGGGCGCGGGCGCCGACGGCGGCCGCGTGATCGCCCAAGGGTCGCTGGCCGAGGTGGAGGCGGATCCGGCCTCGCTCATCGGCGGCTTCCTGTCGGGCGCGGAAACCGTGCGCGTGTGCGAGCGCATCCCCGCGGACGAGGTGTTCGCTCGCGGCCGCATCGAGCTGGCCACCGACGCGCTGCACACCGTGAAGCCGCTCGAGACGGCCATCCCGCGCGGCCGCCTGACCGCCGTCACCGGCGTGTCCGGCTCGGGCAAGACCACGCTCGTGCTGGAAAGCCTCATCCCGGCGCTGGCGTCGAACGCGAGCGGCAGCGCGCTCCCCGCCCACGTAAAGCGCGTCGAGGCCGCGGGCATCGAGCGGGCGAACCTTATCGACGCCACGCCCATCGGCTCGAACGTGCGCTCCACCGTGGCCACCTACGCCGGCGTGCACGACGAGCTGCGCCGCGCCTTCGCGCGCACGCCCGAGGCGAAGGCGGCCGGGTTGAAGGCGGGCGACTTCTCCTACAACACCGGTCGCTTGCGCTGCCCCGTCTGCGACGGCACGGGCTCCATCAGCCTGGACGTGCAGTTCCTGCCCGACGTGGACATCGTCTGCCCCGCGTGCGAAGGCTCGCGCTACGCGCCCGAGGCCGATCGCATCCACCGGCCTGGCGCCGGTTGCGACGAGCCCGGCTGCACGCTGCCCCAGCTCATGTCCATGACGGTGGACGAGGCGCGCACGCCCGCATCCGACCTGAAGAAGGTGCGCGCCCGCCTCGACACGCTGCACGACCTGGGTCTGGGCTATCTCACCCTCGGCGAGGCCACGCCGGCGCTCTCCGGCGGCGAGGCGCAGCGCCTCAAGCTGGCCAGCGAGATGGGGCGCGCGCAGGACGACGCCGTGTTCGTGTTCGACGAGCCCACCATCGGCCTGCACCCGCTCGACGTGCGCACCCTGCTGCGCGTGTTCGAGAACCTCGTCGCCCACGGCGCCACCGTGGTGGTCATCGAGCACGATCTCGACGTCATCGCAAACGCAGACTACGTGATCGACCTCGGCCCCGGAGGCGGCGCGTCCGGCGGCCGCATCGTCGCCGCCGGCACCCCTGAGGAGCTGGCGGCGAACCCCGCGAGCGTCACGGGAAGGTACCTGCAGCAACATTGAACATGCGTCCGAAAACGCACGGTCGGCCGTAACACGCGTTTTATGCCCGAATAACGCGTGTTACGGCCGACGATTCCCGCCGCCAAGGTGAATCTCCCAGACGTCGTCGAAGGCGATGCGGGTACGGACGATGGTGACGGAGCGTGCCGCGAGGTCGATGTCGCTCACCAGGCCGTGCGTCGTCACGTACGCCTCGCCGTCGTAGTGGACGACGCTCGCCATCGTGCGGCGCTCCATCCGGGCGAGGCGCTGCGACAGCTCGAGCGCCTGCTCGTCGGTCAGGTCGCGCTTCGGCTCCACCACGCGCTCGCGTTCGCGGATGAGATCGTAGTAGCCTTTGAGCGCGGCGAAGGGCATGAACTGCTGGGCGCGGTCGGCGCGCGGTCGGCGCTCAGGCATGGTGGCCCCCGATCTGCTCGTTGCGCTCGCGCGCCGTGGCCTTCTCCTTCAAGCTGGTCCCGCGCAGAAGCGCGTTCTTCCCGAAGCGCCCCTTCACGGCCAGCACGGCCTGCTGCAGCCGGAGCTCCTCGGCCTCCGCCTCCGCATCCGAGAACAGATCCATCGTGGCGAATTCCTCGGGGAGCACCCCGCCGACGCCCACGTTGATGCGGCGGATGGGCGCGTCTTTGCGCGTAGTCTCGTCGAACAGGTCGAGGAAGCGCGGCATGAGCTTCGAGTAAAGGTTCGTGCGATCCGCCTGCCTGCGCGTGGATCCGGTGTGAGGGAAACCACGGCGGCCGCTTGCGGGGCGCCTGCCGTGGCCGCCGTCGAAGAACGCGCCGTCCGCTTCGCCCGCAGGCTCGCCTGGACCTTTCGCGTACCCCACGTACAGCGATATCGATCCGGCTACGAGGCGCTTCTCCACGAGGTCGAGCACGAGCTGGTCCACCATCTCCTTGAGCACGTCGCGCGCTTCCTCGAACGAGTAGTCGCAGGGCAGCACCTGGCCGTTCCCCAGGGAATGGCCGCTCGGCTCGTAGGCGTGGATGTCGGCGATGGTGCACGGTTCAACGCCATGGGCATGGTCGATCAGGTACTCGGCGTTCACCCCGAATTCGCGGTAGAGCGTGGCCTCGCTCATCTCGCACACGCCGCGCAGATCGTACACGGCGTACTTCGCCAGCCTCTTCGCGATGCCAGGACCGATGTTCCAGATATCGGTGATGGGCCGGTGGGTCTGGATCGAGCGCTCGAACTCGGCCTGATCGAGGTAGCCGATATGGTCCTCGGCGTGCTTCGCCGTGATGTCGAGCGCTACCTTGGCGAGGAACAGGTTCGGACCGATGCCCGCGGTGGCGCAGACGCCCGTGTCGGCCAGCACCGCGTCCATGAGCATGACGGCGAACTCCTTAGGCTCCATCCGGTACAGCGCGAGGTACGGCGTCGCGTCGATGAAGCACTCGTCGATGGAGTATGCGTGGACGTCCTCGGGCGACACGTAGCGCAGGTAGATCGAGTAGATGTCGGCCGACGCCTCCATGTAGCGCTGCATGCGCGGACGTGCCATGACGTAGTCCACGCCTTCAGGAATCTCGAACACGCGGCAGCGGCTCGACAGGCCGAGCGCCTTCATCGACGGCGTGATGGCCAGGCAGATGGTCTTCTCCGTGCGGTCGGGATCGGCCACGACAAGGTTCGCCTTCAGCGGGTCGAGCCCGCGATCGACGCACTCGACGCTGGCGTAGAAGCTCTTCAAGTCGATGCACACGTACGTGCGCTCCTTCGCCACCGCCGCCTCCTCGCTTCTCGATAACCAAAACGTTTGTTCGTACAGTATAGCGCTTTTCTACGCCGATCCAACGCGGATCTTACGCGGTTTCCCACCCGTTCCAGCGCGGTTCGCACGCCGTTCCAGCGTCGCGAAATCGTCGTTTCACCTGGCTGTACGCCATGGTACACTCCCCGCATGCACACGGTTCTCGCCTACACGTCCGCGCTCGAATTCTGGCGCTCGCCCCTCAGCGACGCAGGGCTTTCGCGCGCCACGTGCCGTATGCGGAACCTGCCGGAAGCCGCGCCGAGCGCAACCTCGGCCAAGGGGATCGTCCTCGCTTCCGCAGGCGCGCTCTCCGCGCCGTTGCACGTCGTCGCCCTCGACGGCCATCGAAAGGCCACCGGCGATCTCGTCGTCCATCAATCCCCGGAGCTGCCCTCGAGCTCCTTCCGGACGATCCCGGTTCCCATCGGCGCCGAAGCGTTCGTCATCAGCCCCGAGCTGCTGTTCGTCCACCTGTCTTCCGTCCTGAGCCTTCCCCGCGCCGTCCACCTGGGCTGCGAGCTGTGCGGCACGTACGCCCCCGACGAAAGCCAACCGTTCGGCGTCAGAGGCAGGACGCCGCTCACCACCCCGGCCAAGCTGGCGAATTACCTGGACAGGGCCGGAGGCGTGCGCGGCGTGAAATCCGCGCGCAAGGCGCTCCCCTTCGTGGCGAGCGGATCGGCGTCTCCCCGCGAGTCCACCCTGTGCGCATTGCTCACGCTCCCCTACGTGCAGGGAGGAAGCAACCTGACGCAACCGCTCATGAACGCCGTCGTCCCGCTCGGCAAGCGGGCAAGCTGGACGACCGAGAGCAGGTTCTTCCGTTGCGACCTGCTCTGGAAGGACAAGAAGGTGGCCGTCGAATACGACAGCACGCTGTGCCATACCGGCGCGACGCGCATCGCCGAGGACGCCTCGAGGCGCAACGCCCTCGAGTCGCTCGGCTTCACCGTGGTGACCGCCACCTGGAAGCAGGTAACCGACTATCGCGAGTACAACCGGTTCGCGCGCATCCTCGCCGGGCATCTGGGCAGAAGGATCAGGCCCCGCTGCAGCGAGTACCCCTCCCGGCAGTTCGCGCTTCGCTCCGAGCTGCTCCGCTAGGAGGCGAGTCCGCCCCACGCGCGTTCGTGGCCGAATACGACGGCTGTACGTCGTCAAAATGGGCAAGCCGCCCGGCTTTCGTCGCCATATTCCGATCGCTTCTGCGTTTCCCCTGATCGCACGAGTTCGGTTGATCGCCGCCGGGCGAAAGCGGCCGCTGACACGACGTACAGCCGTCGTATCCGGCCACGTTCGACGAAATCGCTTGCGCGGGACAGACGGCGAGGGGCGAAACGCGGACGGCACGGCGCTGTCGCGCCGCCCGCATGCCGCCCGCGCGCGCAGCCCGCCCGACCTACTCCAGATACGCCCCCGTCTGCCTGCTCCACAGGTTCGCGTAGGCCCCGCCGGCCTCGATGAGCTCGGCGTGCGGGCCGTCCTCCACCACGCGGCCGTCGTCGAGCACCACGATGCGGTCGAGGCTGGCCACCGTCGACAGGCGGTGCGCCACCACGATGGCGGTGCGCCCGCGCATGAGCGTGGCCAGCGCGTCCTGCACCAGCTGCTCGCTCTCCGAGTCGAGCGCGCTCGTGGCCTCGTCCAGCACGAGCACCGGGCAGTCGGCCAGAAGCGCCCGCGCGATGGCGATGCGCTGGCGCTGGCCGCCCGACAGCTTCACGCCGCGCTCGCCCGTGACGGTGTCGAAGCCCTGCGGCAGCCGCTCGATGAACTCGAGCGCGTTCGCCTGGCGCGCCGCGTCGCGGATCTGCTCCATCGTGGCGTCGGGCCGCCCGTAGGCGATGTTCTCCGCGATGGAGCGGTGGAACAGCAAGGCCTCCTGCGGCACGTAGGCGATCTGGCGGCGCAGCGATTGCTGGGTGGTGTCGGCGATGTTCTGGCCGTCCACGAGGATGCGCCCCTCCTGGATGTCGGACAGTCTCAGCAGCAGCTTCGTGAGCGTGGTCTTCCCCGCCCCGCTCGATCCCACGAGGCCCACGCGCTGGCCGGCGGGGATGTGCAGGTCGAGGTCGTCGAACACCCGCGTGCGCGCGTCGCCGTCGGTGTACCAGAAGCCGATGTCCTCGAAGTCGATGGCGCCCTCGCGCACCTCGAGCTCCGGCGCGTCGGGGGCGTCGGCCACCAGCCGCGGCTCGTCGAGGATCACGGTCATGCCGCTCGCGTCGCCGAACGCGCGGTTGAAGCGCTGCAGGCCGTTGTTGATGAAGTTGAACTGGTTCGTCACCGTGTAGGTGTACGTGAACATCACCACGAGCGTGCCCGGCGTGATGCCGTACCAGGCGTTCCCGCCCGCGATGAACACGGCCACCACGCTCATGATGGCGATGGTGATGCACGCCGTCACGATGCCGCGCGTGAGCGACGCCCACATGCGCTTCGAGTCGCGCGCCACCACCTCGCGGTTCGCCTGGTCGAACAGCCCGCGCTCGTAGTCCTCGCGCCCGTAGGTCTTCACCGCCAGGATGTTGGCAACCGAGTCGGACAGCTCGCCCGACAGCTGGTTCTGCGCGCTGGCCGCCTGCTCGTTGAGGTGCAGGATGCGCTTGTACATGTAGTAGGACACGCCGGCGTACACCGCGAGCAGCGCCATGAGGATGGCCACGTACACCGGCACGCGCGGCGCGAGGATGGCGCACGTGAACACCACCGAGCAGATGACCGGCAGAAACGGGAAGGTGATGGTTTCCAGCAGCAGCTGGTAGGCGCTCATGAACTTGGTCGTCTGGCTCACCAGCGTGCCGCCGAAGCGGTTGGAGTGGAACGACATCGACTGGTTGGACAGCGCGTCGAACGACATGGTGGCCAGGTCGTAGGAGGCGGCGATCTGCAGCCGGTACATCGCGTAGTCCTGCACCTTGCTGGCCGCCTGGCCGGCCACGTTGATGAGGATGAGCGCGACGATGTAGGGGCCGAACACCGCGAACACCTCGTCGGGCGCCACCGAGCCCGCGCTCACGCGGTCCACCACGAGGCTCATGACGTAGGGGTTGCCGTACGACAGCAACGCCACGAACAGAAGCGTCGCGGTCATGAGCGTGGCGAACAGCCCGAGATGTTTGCGGGTGACCAGCCAGAAATAGTGAAGCGTGCGACGCGTCGTCGACGGTACGCCGGTTCGTGCCATGCGGAATTCCTCTCTCGTCTCTTCCGCACGATTATCCCACAAGTTTGGAGGACTCCACCTCTTCGACGTACCACGTCATGAACTTGGCAAGCGGCCCCCGCAGCACGAGCCCGATGAGCGCGGCGGGGATCAGGAACAGCGCCAGCAGCCCGATCTCCCACCAGAAGTCGCCCCCGTAGGTGCCGAACATGGCCGCGCGCATGGCGTTCACCACGTGCGTCGCGGGCAGCCAGGGGCTCAGGGCCTGCACGAACGGCGGCAGCAGCTGCAGCGGGAACGAGCCGCCGCATCCCGTCACCTGGATGATGAGCAGCAGCACCGCCACGGCCTTGCCGAGGTTCGCGAACGCCGCCACCAGCGCGTAGATCAAGAACGTGAACACGAGCCCCGCGATCCAGAAGCACAGCATGAACAGCAGCGGCTCGGCCACCTGCACCTGCAAGAACAGCAGGTTCCCGAGGCCCATCACCGTCGTCTGCGCGAGCGACAGGAACGCCAGCACGCCAAAGCGCCCCATGAACAGCTGCCGGGGCTTCGGATCGTCCAGCTGCTCGCACGTGCGCTCGGACACCGTGGGCTTCACCACCACGAGAATCAGCAGCGACCCGATGAACAGGGCGAGCGTCGTGTAGAGCGGCGCCATGGCCGAGCCGAAGTTCTCGGCCGGGAACACGGCTGCGCGCTCGATGCCCACCGGCGCCGCGAGCGCCCGCGACAGCAGCTGCGCGTCGGCGCCGAGCACCGCGCGCAGCGCTCCCGCGTCGCCGGCCGCCAACGCCTCGTCCACATCGGCCGCCAACGCGTCCAGCTCGCGCGCCGTCTCGCGCAGCTCCCGAACCGCCTCGTCCACCTCGGCCCTCGCGCCGCCCAGCACGTCGGCGGCCGAGCCGGCCGACGAGGACAGGTCGGCGCCCGCCGCGCGCAGGCCGTCCAAGCCGTCGCCCATGGCAGCCGCGAGGACGCCCGCGCTGTCCGCGAGCTGCTGCAGGCTCGGCTTCAGCCCGCCTTCGAACGAGGTCGCGAGCGCCTCCGAGCTCTGCCGCGCCTCGTTCGCCAGGCGCTCGACCTCCGCGCGTTCGGCCTGCACGTCGGCGTTGCCCGACTCCAGCTTGCCCGCGGCGGCCGCCAGGTTGTCGCGCATGCCCTCCATGAGCCCGACGACGGCGTTCAGCCGTGCGACGACGGCGTCGAGCGCCGGCTGGCTTTCGGACGGCAGCGAGCCGCGCAGCTGTTCGAGCTGGGCGGCGAGGTCGCGGTACCGCGCGATCTGCGCGTCGAGCGCCTCGGCCTGCCCGCGCAGCCCCGCCGCGCCCTGCTCGGCGCCCGCCGAGGCGGCGTCGAACAGCGCGCCGGACGCCTCCGACGCCTCCGCGAACGCCTCGCCGCCCGCGCCGAGCGCCGCCGAAAGGTCGTCGACGGACCCCTTCACGGCCGCCACCATGGCGGATGCCGACGAAGCGCCCTCGGACGCCGCGTCGCCTGCATCGTCGGCCGCGCCCTGCGCGGACGCGATGAGCTTCCCCGAATCGCCGACGAGCGCCTGCGACGCTGCGGCCAGCGACGAGTACAGCTCCAGCACCGACGCCATGCGCTCCGCCTGCGCGCCCATGTCGCGCACCTGCCCGGACACGGCGGCGATGCGACCGTCCACGCCGGCCTCGTCGGCATAGCTCGACATCGACTCGGCGATACCGAGCGCCACTTCGGACAACGTTTGGGCGAACACCTCGTTCACCTGGTAGGACACGGAATCCGCGCCCTTGTCGGTGATCTTCGGCGCGATGGCGCTCTTCTTCTCGTTGGCGTAGTAGACGATCTTCGCGTGCTGCACGTCGTCGGAGTAGAACGTTAGCATGTCCTTGCTGAACCCCTCGGGGATGACCACCGCCGCATAGTAGCGGCCCGAGCGCGCGCCGTCCACCGCGTCCTCTTCGTCGGTGAACGTCCAGTCGATCTCGTCGTTGGCGCGCAGGGCCGCCACCACCCGCTCGCCGACGTTCACGCGCAGGGGCACGAGCTCGCTCTCGTAGCCGTCGTCCACGTTCGCCACCGCCACGGTGAGGTTGCCCGTGTTGTCGAACACGTTCCAGCACGCGATGACGTTGTACCACGCGAAGATGGACGGCATCACCACGAGCCCGACGACGATGATCGCGCTCATCGCGTTCGCGAACAGGCGCTTGAAGTCGCTGCGCACGATGCGCACTACGTTACCCACGAGCGCCGCCCCCTCCCGCGCCCGGGGCGGCTGGCGCGTCCGGGCAGCCCGCCGCCGCGCCGTCGGCGTCGTCGTCCGACGAGCGCACCATCCGGTTGCGCGCGCTTCCCAGCGCGAGCAGCCCCTCGTCGCTCATGCCGTCGAGCCGCATCTGGCGCTCGAGGCCGGCGCGCAGGCTCTCCAGCACCACGAGGAACACGAACACGGCCACCATCCACGCCAGCCACGCCGTGAGCAGCTGCACCTTCTCGGCGGGCGTGAGGGCGAACACCACCGTGAGCGCGACGGGCACCGCGAGGCCCAGGGCAACAGCCCCGCGGATGAGGCGCGGGTACCAGCGCGCGAAGCGCATCGCGCGTGCCCGCAGCTCCTCGCGGTACTCCTCCTTGTCCGACAGCGCCCTGAACAGCTGCGACGCGCGGTACGGGCGCGCGGGTATCTCCACGTCCTCGCCGTTGAAGAGGCCGCTCTCCCGCACCTGGCAAGCCACCATGCGGTTGACGTTCGCCATGAGGGGCCGCACGAGGATGCCGAAAGCCATGGACAGCGCGAAGAACAGCGCCAGCATGCCCAGCGCGGCCGCGTACTGCGAGCCGTAGAAGCCGAAGATGGCCTCGCGCATGGCGGAGATGCCGTAGGTGAAGGGGAAGAACGGGTAGACGGCCTGGAAGAAGCTCGAGGTCATCTCGACGGGGTACAGCCCCGTGGCGCCGGGGATCTGCGCGAACACGAGCACGATGCAGATGCCCTTGCCGATATGCTGCAGCGTCACCGACAGCGCGTAGATGATGCTGAGGTAGGAAAGCGAAGCCACCGAAGCCGCGAAGAACAGCGCGGGCGCGTCGGCCGCCTGCACCCCGATGGCCAGCACGCCGGCGCAGCAGACCACCGCCTGCAGCACGGCCATGACGGCCAGCAGCAGGAAGCGTCCGAGGTAGCGCTGCGTCACGGTGAGGTTGCGCACGCCTTCGCCGTCCACCTCCTGCTTCATGATGACCAGCAGCATGAACGCCCCGATCCAGAACGTCAGGTTCATGAACAGCGGGGCCATGGCCGAGCCGTACGCGTTCAGCTCGTAGAGCTGCTCGGTGACCAGCTCGGTGGGCGACCCCATGAAGTCGGCGATCTTGGCCGCATCGAGGCCGTCCTCGCCGAACGCCTGCGAAAGCGCGCCCGACCCGCCGAGCGACAGGACGTCGGTCTGCACGGTGCCGAGGCCCTGCTCGAGATCGGCCAGGATGGCGTCCGTCTGGCCGAGCGCCTCGCGGGCCGTGCCCAGCGTGGAGGCCAGCTGATCGAGCGCGAGCCCGGTCTGATCGACCAGCAGCTGCTGGTTCGACACCACTGCCGAAAGCGACGCCGAAGCGGCGCTCAGCTGCGCGAGGCTGCCGTTGATCGTAGGCACCGTCGTGGAGAACAGGCCGTCCGCGTACGCGCCTGCGGCGTCGGCGGCCCTGTGCGCCGCAGCGTCGAAGGAGGCTCCCGCCCGCGACACTTCCTGCGCAAGCTCGCCCGCTTGCGCGTTCGCGCCGGCTAGGCCGTCGAGCGTCACCTGCGCGTCGTCGGCGCGCTGCTCGAGCGCGTCGGCGACGGCGGCGAGGGGCTCCTTGGCCGGGTCGCCGTCGAGCAGCGCCTGCGCCGTCTGGCGCGCCTGGGCGGCCAGCGCCCTGCTCTCGTCCACGGCGGCTTGCCCCTGTACGATGGACGCGCCGATGCCCGCCTGGGTCTCGCCCACCGCCGCGGCCATGCCGCCGACGGCCCCGTTCGCCTTCGCCGACGCCTCCGACACCGCGCGTACGGTCCGGCTCACGGCGGGCATCGCCGACGAGGAGAGCTCCGCCGCGTCGCTTTGCAGCTGAGCGGCGATGCTCGCGATGGAGCCGAGGGCGTCGCTCGCGGCGGCGATCTCGGTGCGCGCCCGGTCGAGCGCCTCCTTCGAGCCGTCCACCTTGGCCCGTGCCTCGTCCGTGGCCGCGACGATGCCCCCGAGCGAGGAGCGCGCCTCGGACACCGTCTGCACGGCGCCCGCCACCTTCGCCGCCGCCCTGCCCTTGGACTCGTCCATGGCGTCGCTCGACGCGCCGAGCGCCCGATCGACGGCGTCGGCAGCGACGTCGCTCACCGTGGAGACGAACGTGGAGTTGATGGTCTCGTCGAGCGTGCTCGCGCCCGTATCGGTGATCTTCGGCGCCACGGGGCCCGTCTTCTCGTTCACGTAGTAGGAGAGCTCGGGCTGTTGGAAGTCGCCGGTGGTCAGCGACAGCAGCCGTTCGGTGAAGTTCTCGGGGATGACGAACGCGGCATAGCTCTCGCCCGCGCCGAGCTCGCCCATGGCGGTGCCGCGATCGACGAACGCCCAGTCGAGCTGCGTGTTCTCGCGCAGCTCCTCCACGATCATGTCGCCCACGCGCAGCTCGCCGGTCAGCTCGCTCGACCCGCCCGCGTCCTCGTTCACCACGCACACCCGCAGGTTGCCGGTGTTGTCGTAGGGGTTCCAGAAGCCGACGACGTTGTACCAGGTGTACACCGACGGCAGCACGAGCAGCGCGATCACCACCACGAGCGCCGGCGGCACTTTGAGCAGCCGCAGCACATCGCGCTTGAACACGCGCAGAACGTTTCCCATGCCCGCAGGCTCCTCTCATCGCTCGTCTGAAACAACCCGAGCAATGATACCTCCTCCGTTGACGCTCCGTCAGCCCCGATTGACGCTCGCGCGCGTATCGTCAACGGCGAGGGTCGGCGGAGCCGCTGCGCCGCGCCGTCCTAGCCCCTCGGGGCCTTGATGGGCTTCGTGGCGGGACCGTCGGCCACCGATCCGTCTGCGGAGAAACGCGAGCCGTGGCAAGGGCAGTCCCACGTGTCCTCCTGGTCGTTGTGCTCGAGCGAGCAGCCGAGATGCGAGCAGCGCTTCCCCGGCTTCACGAGGTTCGCCGCCGACACGCCCATGTTCGAGAACAGGCTGGGATGCAGCATGGACCGCTCGGGCGAGAACAGCTCGTCGACGGCGCTGCGGCCGTTCACGATCATGTCGGCGATGGCACGGGCGGCCACGTACGAGCCGGTCATGCCCCATTTGTTGAACCCGGTCGCCACGTAGTGGTTCGGCTGCCCGGGGCGATGCACGCCGATGTAGGGCATATGGTCGAGGCTCATGCAGTCCTGCGCCGCCCATGCGCAGCGCTCGGCGCTTCCCGGGTACGCTTCGGCCGCGAAGGCGCGGAGCTTGGCGTAGCCCTGATCGGGATGCGGCCCCTCGCCCGTGCGGTGCCCGCCGCCTCCCAGCAGCAGGTAGTCGCCGTAGGTGCGCAGCGAGTAGCCGCCGCCCTCGCCGATGAACATGCCGTCCACGCCCGGCGCGTCCTCGAGCGCGAGCGCATAGGAACGCTCCTGGTGGAGCTTCATGAAGTACAGCCCCGGCACGTTCACCAGCGGGTAATGCGTCGCGAACACGATGAAATCGGCCGTGATCGAGCCGTGCGGGGTCTTCGCGACGTTGTCCGAAACGTCCGTGACGAACGTGTGCTCGTACACGTCGACCCGGGGCAAAAGACCGTAGAGGAGCTTGAGCGGGTTGAACTGGGCCTGGCGCTCCATGCCGAGCGCCCCCATGTTCGCCACCGGCACCGGCGCGCTCGGCATCGTACGGTGCGGGATGCCGAGCCGCTCGTAGGCGTCCTGCTCGCGCTCGAGGTTCTCCGTCGTGCCCTCCGCGTACACGTAGGCCGTGCGCTCCTCGAAGTCGCAGGGCACCGAGCGGGCCAGGTCGCGCAGCCCCGCGACCGCCGCCTGGTTCGCCTCGAAGTAGAGGCGCGCCCGGTCGGGCCCTTCCTTCTCGATGAGCCGGTCGTAGACGAGCCCGTGCTGGGCGGTCACCTTCGCGGTGGTGTTGCCCGTGGCGCCCGACCCGACGCGGTCCGCCTCCGCCACCACGCACCCGCACCCGATCTTGCTCAGGAACGCGGCGCACAGCATGCCCGCCATGCCCGCCCCGATCACCAGCACGTCGGCCTTGACGTCGCCTTCGAGCGTCTTACCGTCGTCGGCCCTCTTCGTTTCCTCGGCCCAGATAGAGGTCATGGCCTGCCCTTCCGTCCGTGTTCTTTGCAGTCCTACGAATGATCGCGCACGGGCGCCGCGCGCGCAGGCGGCGGGAGGGATCCGTATTCGCCGCTTCATCGGACCGTCGCCGAAACGTGGAACGGCCCCGGCACGATCGCCGAGGCCGCAAAGCATCGCGTAGTATCGCGGGTTCGGCTTTACGCCGCCAGCCTCTTCGCGATGGCGAGGATGAAGTCGCGGGTGGAGAGCTTCACCGGGTTCGGGAGCGTGGTGATGAGCGCGAGGTCGCCCGTCATCTCGCCGGCCTCGATGGTGTCGAGCGTGGCGCGCTCCAGCTTGTCGGCGAACGCCACGAGGTCGTCGAGGCCGTCCAGCTCGCCGCGCTTGCGCAGGGCGCCCGACCACGCGAAGATGGTGGCCACCGAGTTCGTGGACGTCTCCTCGCCCTTGAGATGCTTGTAGTAGTGGCGCTGCACGGTGCCGTGCGCGGCTTCGTACTCGTAATAGCCCTGCGGCGACACGAGCACCGACGTCATCATGGCCAGCGATCCGAACGCGCTGGACACCATGTCGCTCATCACGTCGCCGTCGTAGTTCTTGCAGGCCCAGATGAAGCCGCCGTCGGCCTTCATCACGCGCGCCACCGCGTCGTCGATGAGCGTGTAGAAGTACTCGATGCCGGCCTCCTCGAAGCGCGCGGCGTACTCGGCATCGAAGATCTCCTGGAAGATGTCCTTGAAGCGGTGGTCGTACTTCTTCGAGATGGTGTCCTTCGTGGCGAACCAGAGGTCCTGCTTGATGTCGAGGGCGTACTCGAAGCAGCTGCGCGCGAAGCTGGCGATGGACGCGTCGAGGTTGTGCATGCCCTGGGCGATGCCGGGGCCTTCGAACTTCTGCACGAGCTCGCGCGTCTCGGAGCCGTCGGCCGCGGTGTACACGAGCTCCACCGTGCCGGGGCCGGGCACGACCAGCTCGGCGTTCTTGTACACGTCGCCGTAGGCGTGGCGCGCGATGGTGATGGGCTTCACCCAGTTGCGGACGCACGGCTCGATGCCCGCGACGGTGATGGGCGTGCGGAACACGGTGCCGTCGAGCATGGCGCGGATGGTGCCGTTGGGGCTCTTCCACATGCTCTTGAGGTCGTACTCGTCCATGCGCGCGGCGTTCGGCGTGATGGTGGCGCACTTCACGGCCACGCCCAAGCGCTTGGTGGCTTCGGCGGAGTCCACGGTCACCTGGTCGTCGGTGGCGTTGCGATGCTCGAGGCCCAGGTCGTAGTACTCGGTTTTCAGATCGATGTGCGGAAGCAGCAGCTCGTCCTTGATCATCTGCCAGATGATGCGCGTCATCTCGTCGCCGTCCATCTCCACGAGCGGCGTGGTCATCGCAATTTTCGCCATAGTCAACCTTTCCGTGTCCAAGAGCCTCGCGCTCCCCCGTTTTCCGTACCCGGATATGATACCGTTGCCGCGCCGCAGATGACGCGCGACCCGCCGATTTCGCCCCGAAAACACGCCTGGGGAAGCGGGGCAGGCACAAGCGCTGAGACGACGCGGCGCGCAAGGGCGCTTACGAGAGGCCTTCACCGCTCCGAGCGGCGCAGGGCTTCCTCGATGCGGGTCATCTTGGGATCGCAGAGGATCGGGCGGCGCTCGCGATACCAGGCATAGGTCCGCACCATGCCCTCCTCGAGGGCGGTTCGGGGAGAGGGCAACCCGAACTTCGCGGCCTTGCGAACGTCGAGCACGTACGAGCAGTCGCGAAACGGGAAGAACGAACGCGCTTCGAGCGCGTCGGAGCAGCGGACGTGCGCGATGCGCGGCTCGACTCCCACCGCGCGGGCAGCCGCGCGGACGAGGTCGTCCCAGCCGACCGGCTCGGGATGCGCGCAGTTGAACGCCTCGGCGCTCCAGCAGACGGGCTCGGCCAGCGACGCGACCATGCGCGCCGCTTCGTCCACGATCGCGAACTGCGTCCGCGTGCCGCCGCTCGGCACCGGCACGGGCAGCCTCTTTTCGAGCCGATCGAACAGGTAGGCCTCGCGCAGCAGGTTGTTGCCAGGCCCGTACAGGTACGCCGGCCTCACGATGGAGAGCGCGTAGCCGCAGCGCGGCTGGCGATCGAGGAGCAGGCGCTCCGCCTCGAGCTTGCCCAGCCCGTACGGGCCCCAATGCACGTTCTCGCCCGCCGGCGCGTCCTCGGCGAGCGGACGGTCGCTCGGCCGGTACACCGCGCCCGAGCTGACGAGCACGTAGCGCGCGCCGTCGTCGAAGCGCAGCGCGTCGAGCACCGGCTCCACGTCCGCCGCTGTGTAAGCGGACACGTCGACGACCGCGTCGAAGCGCTCGCCCGCGAGCGCGCCCCAACCCGACGCGGCGCGCCGATCGGCGCGGTACCACCGGCCGATGCCCGAAACCGTCGAAGGGAGGATGCCGCGCGTGAGGATGGACACGTCCCAGCCGCGCGCGACGAGCTCCCCGGCCAGCGCCTGCCCCACGAACTGCGTCCCGCCCAACACGAGCACGCGCACGGCGGCCCCCTTCCCCCGACAACGGTTACGCCCCCATGGTAGCGCATCGCGGTCGCGGGCGGTGCACGCAGGACGCGCCGTTCGTGGCAGAAACTTGGAGAAATTCGTCGCATTTTCGCGCTTCGAGCCGGCGGGCGCTCGAATACAAACTGCCGACCAGGCAGTATGCTGCAGTCCCGAAGCCCAATGCCCGTTTATGCCCGCGAGAGCGGGCGCAAACGACGAATTTCTCCGCGTTTCTGCCACGAACCGCGATCTCCGCTGTTAAACCAAGATTGACATAGGCCCGGCCAGATCGTCATCCTGAGCGAGCGCAAGCGAGTCGAAGGATCCCGGCTGGCGCCGCACGGGATCCTTCGACTCCGCGGCTGCGCCGCTCAGCTCAGGATGACAAGGCGCGCGCCGGCCTGCGAAATGTCAATGTTGGTTTAACAGCGGAATCGCCGAGTTCCAAGCAATTTTAGCGTTTTGCGAACGCGCAGGGCCTCAGCGGAGCATTGTCCGCAGTATCGGACTTCGCCGACCTGGGGCGATGTCCGGCCTCTCGTGCGCGCTCTTCGCCGATAACGCTCGAAAGCGTCTGAATCGTTCGCAAAACGAAAAAATTGCTTGCCGATCGCGATTCTGCTGTTAAACCAACATCGACACGGTCCCTTTCCCGGGACATGGAAAACGGGCCCTTCCGCCTACGATGCGATTGCCGGAAAGCATCGGGGAAAGGACCCGCCATGGGGATTGTAGACCAGGTCGCGACGATGACGCTCGCCGAGAAGCGCGAGCTTGCCGAGGCGCTGTGGAGGGCCATCGCGGAGGACCTCGCAGCCTCCGCCTGCGGCGAGCCCGACCGGTGCCCGAGGTGCGGCCGCCCCTCCTTCGTGCGGAAGGGCCGCGACGGCTCGGGCGGCCAGCGGCGGCCGAGCCGCGGCTGACGCACCTGGAGAGCCGCCCGTTCATGAGCTGCGTCAACGGGTGGACGATCGGCGAGAGGTACGGGTATGTGTCAACGTTGGTTTAACAGCGAACCGCGATCGCGATGAAACGCCCCGGGGAGCCTTATCGGGTGCTCAGGGCCATGTAGCCGTCTTCGAGGGTGGGCTCGACGGGTTCGGAACCGGCGGGCGGCGCATCGGACACGATGCGGTAGCGCGTCCCCTGCGCCGTGGTGACCGCGTTCGCCACGACCGCGCCCGCCGGCGGCGCCATGAGAGGCGGCGTGAGCCACGTGCGGCCGTGCGCGCCGTCGATGAGGCCCGCGGTGGCGCCGTCGTAGCGCAGCCGCCCCGCACGCAGCACGCACACGTAGGGGCAGGTCTGCGCCACGTCGTCGAGGATGTGCGTGGACAAGACCACCGTGCGCTCGCCGCCGAGCGTTGCCAAGAGCGTGCGGAAGCGCATGCGCTCCTCGGGGTCGAGGCCGGCCGTGGGCTCGTCCACCACGAGCAGGCGCGGGTCGCCCATGAGCGCCTGGGCGATGCCCACGCGCCTCCGCATGCCGCCCGAGAACCCGCCGATGCGCCGCCGGCGCACGTCGGTCAGCCCTACGCGCTCGATGAGCTCGTCGGCTTGGCGGCGCCGGGCGCGCCGGTCGTCCATGCCCTTGAGAACGCCCACGTAGTCGAGGAACTCGGGCGGCGTGAGGTTGGGATAGGGCTCGATGTCCTGCGGCAGGTAGCCGAGGGACTTCTTGAGCGCGCGGCGGTTGCGCGGCTCGGACAGGTCGCGCCCGTCCACGAGCACGCGCCCCGTCGTGGGCCCCACGATGCCGCAGAGGATGCGCATGAGCGTGGTCTTGCCGGCGCCGTTCGGGCCGATGAGCCCGATCATGCCGGAGGGCAGGTCGAGCGTGAGGTCGTCGAGGGCGCGCGGCTTCTTCGGGAAGTCCTTGCCCAGATGGTCGAGGGAGATGAACATGGGGGTATCCTTTCTGCGCGCAAGCCCTGGCAGGCTCAGCGGCGGCGATAGGTGCGTTTGCGGGCGATGGCTCCGGACAGCGCGAGGAGCGCGACGGCGACGGCGAGCTTGAGCGCGAGCAGCGCGACGGCCTCGAGGGACGTGGCGGCGGCGGCCGGGCCCTGATAGTCGAGGAACGGGCTCGATCCGAAGAACGCCTGGCAGATCGGGTCGGCGACGATATGAACCTGGAAGCCGCCGCCCCCGTCCACCGACACCCCGCGGAACGAGAACGCGAACAGCGCCCCGCACCACGCGACCACCGCCGCGCATCGCGCCAGCGCCCGCGGCAGCAGCGCGCCCGCCAACGCCGACAGCGCCGCGGCGAGGGCAGCCGAGGGCAACACCACGCCCGCAAGCAGCACGATCGCCTGAGACAGCGCCCACGCGTTGCCGTGCAGCATCTGGCCGACCACGCAGAACAGCAGCACGGCTGCCGATGGCAGCGTCATCACCGCGAGCGCGCCCGTCACGCGCGCTGCGCTCAGCGCGACGGAGCTCACGGGCGCCGAGACCTCGACCTCCGAGACGCCGAGCCGCTCGGGCTGGGCGACGAGGTCGGTGAAGGCCGCAGCGTAGACGACGGGCGGGAGCATGGCCAGCACCTGCGCCAGGAACACGAGATCGGCCGCGTCGCCCGTCTCGAAGGGCAAGCCGTCGTTCACGGTGATCGCCATCGAGAGCAGCGCGAGCGCAGACGACACGATCCACAGCGCCCGCTGGCGGGCCGCCATGCGGAAATGGGCGCGCGCCAGGCAAAAGAACCTCATCGCGCGCCTCCCAACCTGTTCCATGCGTATTCGGGCGCGCCCAGCGCACGCCAAACGCAGGCCGCCGCCGGGAGCAGCACGAGCAGCGGCAGCCCGCGCTGCAAGGCGAGCGGAGCCACGTTCGGATCCCAGACGAGCGCGAAGAACAGCCATGCCGCCACGACGGCGAGCGAGGCGTTGCGGGAAGACCCCGCGAGCGCCGCGGCGACGTACGCGGCCAGCACCATGAGCGCCGCGCCGCCCACCGGCGTGACGAGGCCCATCCACCCGACATCGCGGTACACGATGCCCATCGCCTCGAGCGGCGCGAACATCGCGAGCGCGCCGGCCGCAGCCGCGGCGAGCACGACGGCCCCGCGCAGCGTCTGCACCGCGCGGAACTCCGCCGGCGTGGCCGTCTGCAGCTCCACGAGCGGGTCGCCCGTGAAGGCCGCGACGGCGCAGACGCCCACTGTCAAGGGATACGCCTGCGTGAACGCGAGCATCGCGAGCGCAGCCGCCGTCGCGCCCGCCGCGTGCGCCCACCATGCGCCGACGACGGCGATGCATGCGCCGACGGCCATCGGCACGACGACGCCCACGACGCGCACCCGCCGTGCCTGCGCGGCCGCGAGCGCGCGCAGCTGCGATCCCGTCAAGCGGCCGTTGCCGCCGCCATATCCTGCAATCATGCGTAACCTCCTCGAATTCAAGCTGCGTCCAGATGCGCGACCAGCGCCCGGCGCGCCGTGGCCACCGCAACCGCGAGCAGGGCGCACCCTGCAGCCGCAGCCGCTTCGGGCCCGACGGCGCCCTGCAGCTGCGCGATCGCCGAGAGCGCGCCGCCCGCGTCCGCCGCGCGCCCAACCGGCACCACGAGCGGTACGAGGAGCGCACCGGCCACCGCGCCCGTCCACGGGGCGTTCGACCACACCGCGACGAACGCCGAGGCGCCGGCCACGGCAGAAAGGGGAACGAGCCACGACGAGACGAGCGCGCCCAGCCCGAACGGCGCGCCCAGCCAGACGAAGACCGCCGAGGCGGCGAGCCCGGCGAGCGCGTCGACGCCCAGCACCAGCGCCAACCGCGCGAGCAGCACGGTCTGCGGCCCCAACGGCATGGCCAGCGCCAGCGCGTCGGCCGCGTCGTTCGAGAGCGCGGCCGTCACGGTGATCGCCGCGCCCAGCAGCAAAAGCGCCGAAAGCCACCAAGCGGCATCGCCCGAACCCCCTCTTGCGGCCACGAAGCACGCCGCGCCCGTCGCGAGCGCGGCCATCGCGAGCGCGGCCGGCAGCACCGCTCGCGGCATCGCGCGCGCCTGCGCGGCCGCCAGGCTCGCGGCCAACCGGGCGCCCTTGCGCGCCGTCCAGGCCGGCGCCTCGAAGATCGACGGCTCGTCCTCGATGCGCGCTGCGATGCGCGCGAACGGGGGCACGTCGGACGCGCACGCCCGTTCCTGCATCCTCATCGCCTCGCGCAACGCCGCGCGCGGCTCGGTTCCGTCCGTGTTCATGCTCGCCTCCCCAAGGTCTTCTGCAACAGGGCTCGCGCGCGGGACACGCGCGACTTCACCGTGCCCACCGGCACGTCGGTCACCTGGGCGATCTCCGCATAGGGAAGCTCGTGCAGCCAGGCGAGCCGCACTGTTTCGGCCAACGCCGGCTCGAGGGCGTCGAGCGCGGCCACGATCTCGTCCACGCCCGCTTGCGCCATGAGCGCGCCCGAAGGGTCGCCTCCCTCGTCGACGACCTGCGCCGAAGCCTCGTCGAGCGGGCACTCGGCAAGCCGCACGCGCCGCATGCGCACGTACACCTGGCGTTTCACGATGCCCAGCAGCCACGTGAGCACCCGGCTGTCGCCGCAAAACGCGCGAGCGGAGCGCCAGCAGCCCAGCCACACGTCGGCGGCGACCTCCTCGGCAAGCTGGCGGTCCGGGCAGCGCGCCGAGGCGAACGCGAGCACGGCCGGCGCGTAGCGTCGGTACAGCTCCTCGAGCGCGCCTTCGTCGCCGCGCGCCATGCGCGCGAGCGCGGCGCGCGCCCGCTCCTCGTCCGCTTCGAGCCCTCCCATGCCACCGCCTCTCGTTCCCGTCGTCGCGTTCAACCCTTTGGTAGCGCCGAAGACCGACGCGGTTCACGGAAAATCGTCGTTTTCGCACGAAGCCGCTCTTTTTACCCCGGCGCGGCGAACGCTCGGCCATCAGCGTACCCTAACCTGCACCGGCTGCACGCCGCATTCGGAGCCCGAGAACGCGAAAGGGCCCGGAACGATCGTTCCGGGCCCAAGTTCCCCGCGCTCGCGCAGCCGTCTCAGCGCGTCTCGTCGTCGTCCTCGTTGCCGAGGTCTTTCGAGGCGGCTTTCTGCTCCTCGTTGAAGCGGTCGGCGCTGCGCTTCTCGGCCGCCGTCGCCTTCTTGAACTCGGTGGGCTGGTTGATGACCACCTGCGGGTACGGGATGCTGATGTCGTGCTTGTCGCAGATCAGCTTCATCTCGCGGTTCAGGTCGCGCTCGAGCTGCACGCGGTCGGTCTCGGCGCACTGCACCACGATGCGGATGTTCACGCTGTTGTCGCCGAGCGACACGACGCCCTTGTAGAACGGGCCGTCGAGAATGGCAGGCAGGCGCTTGCGGATGTTCGGCAGCTCCTTGGACAGGATGTTCTCCACGCGCTCGAGCGACTCGCCGTACTCGATGCCCACGTCGCACGAGGCGTAGGACGTCTCCTTGGTCATGTTGACGACGTTGCTGATGTCGCTGTTGCGGATGACCTTGATGTTCTGGGAGCCGTCCTCCACCTTCGTCGTGCGCACGCCGATCTCCACCACCGTGCCGCGCCAATCGCCCACCATGATGATGTCGCCAACGCGGAACTCGCCCTCGAAGATGATGAACAGGCCGGACAGGATATCCGAGACGAGCTCCTTCGCGCCGAAGCTGATGGCGATGGACAGGATGCCGGCGGAGGCCAAAAGCGTGGTGGTGTCGACCCCGACGAGCATGAGGCAATAGTACGCCATGCCGATGATGGTGGCGTACTTGATGAAGCTTCCCAGCAGGCGGCACACGGTCTCCCCGCGCGCGCCGAGCACCGTCGACAGGAGGTCGAGCAGCTTCTGCACCACGGTGACCACGGTCAGGGCCACGCATACGAACATGATGCACGCCGTGAACGCGAATATGTTGAGCCCGCGCTCCCAATCGCCGCCGAGGATGTAGGAGAAGATGGAAGCGCTGCCGAAGAAGCGGTCCTGGAACACCACGGCCACGCACACGGCGATCACCGAAACGCCCAGCAGCCACTTGACCACGGCGGCCGTCTTCTGCTCCGCCGTCCGCTCGCTCCACTTGAACGACCGGTCGAGCCAGCGGCTCGCGGCGGACTCCGTCTTGATCTTACGGCCGCTCGGCATGGTCACGTCGAACATGCGCGACTCGGCCTCCTCGCCGGGACGGTTCGGCACGGAGAAGCCCCGCTTCGGCTCGAACGCCAGCAGCAGGAAGATCACCGCGAGGCACACGAGCGCGATGCCGCCCGTCGTCAGCGTCAACGGCACGCGCTCCGCCATGAGCTCGCCCTCGGTTCCGGCGATGTACAGGTAGTAGCCGTCCGTCTCGGCGGACGAGGCGTAGTACGTGACGCCCTCGACGGTGATGTAGTCGCAGTACCCGTCCTTCAGCTGGCTCTCCAGCATCCCGTGCTCGAGCGCGGGCTTGCCCACGAGGCGCTGGTCGGGGAAGGAGGCGAACGTGCCGTCGGATTTGCTCACCGCGAAGGCGAACCCGTCGGCGCCCGACTTCAAGCCGTCGAGGACGCTGTCGATCTGCACGCTGGCCAGCAGGTTCTCAAGGCGCGTCGAGCGGATTCCGAGCTGCACGAGCCCGTTGGCCGTTCCTTCGGCGTCGTGCAGCGCCACGCCGATGTACTGGCGCAGCTCGCCGGAGACCTCGTCGGGCTGCGGATCCTGCACCACCGAGTCGGCACCCTGCAGCAGCTTCCTGAACTCGAAGGACTGATCGTCGGGGCTATCGCTCAACGTGAGGTTCGCGTACGAGGAGTTCGTGGCCGTCATGGCGCCGGTCTCGTCGTAGGCGAACACGTACTGAACCTGCAGCACGTCGGCCAGCTTCTGCAAGTCGGCTTTGTTCTCGAGCGCGGGATTCCGGTCGAGGATGTAGCCGGCAACGCGCGTCTTGCTCAGGTAGCGCTCCCCGTACTGGTCGTTCAGGTCCTCCATGCGCTCCGTGGAGCGTTGGATGGTTTCCACCACCTCGTCGACGCGCTCGTTGTTGGCCACCGATTCCGACGACAGCGCGAACAGCGTCTGCATGTAGAACGTCACCAGCAGGATGGCCAAGAAGCCCACGAACGACAGCACGGCCGCCTTCCGCCCGATGACCTTGTTGTAGAGCAGCGGCCCAAGCGTGCGGAAATGGTCCGAATCGTAGCCCTCGCGTTCGTCCTCGCGCATGACGAAGATGCCGTACATGATGACCACGCACATCACCGCGAAGAAGATGAACAGGATGACGCCCACCGTGATGTTGCGGGTAGCCGCCATGTCGCTCTCGGGCACCGCGGCGATGTAGTACATATCGCCGATCTTGCTCACGTTGCAGTACAGCGATTCGCCGCCCAGCTCCATCCAGGCAAGGTTTCCGTCCTCGAGGGCGCTCGCGTCGAGGCCGCCGTCGATGGCGTCGGTGCCGACGAGATTCGCGTTCGGATGGTATTCCACAAGGTAGTCCTGCGCGGACACGGCGAACAGGTAGCCGTGCTGGCCGATGGCGATGTTCTTGAGCACGCTCTCCGTCGAGCCCGTCACCTCCACGAGCTCGCGCAGCTCGGCGGGATTCTGCTCGACCACCACCATGGCGTCGGCGTCGACGGCGGCGGCGTAGTAGCGCATGAGCCAGCTCTGCTCGGGCAGCTCGATCTCCACCGCCTGGGAGGGCTTGCCGTCGTCGAACACCGTGCGCAGCTGGTTGAAGCGCGGGTACGCGAAGTCGGCGAGGGTGTCCTGCGCCTTTGCGATCAGGCTGCCGTCGCGGCCGACCACCATGACGTTGTCCACGCCGAGGAGGTCCTTGTACTCGGCCATCTTCGCGTCGGTAGCCTCGAAGCCCGTGTCGTTGTTCGCCATGAAAGCGACGCTCGCGGCCTTCGACTGGAATATCTCGTCGTAGGTGAGGGTGTTCTGATCGACGTTCTCCTGCGCCGATTCCAGCAGCTCGGGAAGCGCGTCGGCTTCCTGCCTCATCTCGCTCGTGTAGTCCTCGAGCGACAGGTCGTTCTGCATCGTGGACAGCACCACGCCCATGACGGCCATGCTGACGGCCGCCACGAGGACGAGGATGGCGATCTTCACCTTGAGTTTCACAGACATGCGCGCCCCCTTAGTCCCATTTGTCCGTCAGCCGGGCGATGGTGCCGTCGTCGAGCATGCCCTGGACAGCGGCGGAAACCGGCTGGCTGAGCGCGGAGTCCTTCTGCGTGGCGACGCCGTACTCCTGCGTGTCGATCGTGAAATCGAGAATGCTGCGATCGTCGTTCAAGTACGTTTTGGCGATGCTGCCGTCCATGCACGCAGCGTCGATCGTGCCCTCCTCGAGCGCCTTGCTGAGATCCTGGTACGACGCGAGCTGCACAAGATGGAACGTGTCGAACGCGACGTCGGAGTTGTCCTCGTTGGCCGACAGGGCCTCGCCGGACGTGAAGCCAGCCTCCGTCAGCTTGATCACGAGCTGCGGAGCGGTGTTCGAGCCCGACATGGTGCCGAGCGTCTTGCCCTCAAGCGCGTCGACGCCGTCGATGAGCGCGCTGTTCTCCACCATGACGATGGAGTCGTCGGAGTAGTACGCGGGCGAGAAGTCGAAGTTCTTCTGCCGCGATTCCGCGATGGAATAGCAGGCCACGAGGCAGTCGACCTCGCCGTTCTGCAGCATGTCCTTGCGGTTCTCGGGCAGCACGCTCACGAACTCCACCGCGCCGTAACCCATGCGCGCGGCCATCTCGTTCGCGATGTCGATCTCGAGGCCGTAGTACTTGCCCGTGCCCTCGTTGAGGTAGCCGAAGCCCACCACGTCGCTTCGCACGCCCACGCGCAGCGTCTCGCCGCTCGACGCCGTTCCCTTGTCGTCGCCTGGGCCCGCGCACCCTGCAAGGCCCGCCAACGCGCACGAAAGCAGCGCCACGGCGAGCAGCAGCGCGATGCGCGCCCCTCTCCCGGTCTTCCCCATCCGTTTCCTCCCGTCGCACCTAACCTTCCGGCCGCCTCGCCACAGCGACGCAGCACCGAAATGCTCAGTATGGCAAAAAGTCAGCGAAGCGAA
Source organism: Eggerthella timonensis (assembly GCF_900184265.1). NCBI lineage: Bacteria > Bacillati > Actinomycetota > Coriobacteriia > Eggerthellales > Eggerthellaceae > Eggerthella > Eggerthella timonensis. The sequence continues at coordinate 2,350,349 of NZ_FXXA01000002.1, read as the reverse complement.
GACCTGGGCGAACGGTTCAAAATATTGTTGAGGACGAGAGATGGAGCAAACCTGTCCCAAAGGGGACAGGCACCTTTGGGACAAGTTGGGGGGGATCCTGGGCAGTCGCACCCTGCCGCGCTTTCGAGGAGACGCGCGCCGGAACATGTCCGCGGCGCGCGGGAGGCGAGGCGAAGCCGCGCATCGGGCGAGCTACTCCGCCTCCAGGTCCTCCACGAAGCCTGCGCGGAGGCTCTTGAACACCGCCTCGCCTTCCTCCTGGGTGGCGTCGAGGTCGACGTCGGCGACGAGGGCGAAATCGTGGTCGCCCTCAGGGTCGCTGAATATCTGGCGCACGTGCCACACGCGGTCGGTCGCCTCGTCCGCCTCGTCGATGGCGAGGTAGGCCATCGAGCGGGCGTCGGCGTCGATCTGGACGGCCTCGTGCACCTCGAAGTAGGCGTCGAGCGCGCGCTGCCAGCGCGGTTCGCCGCAGCCCCATTCCTGGTCGAGCTTGCCGAGCTCCGCCGCGCGCCCCTGCGAGGCCAGCCGCACGCGCCGGAACAGCGCGTTGCGCACGAGCACGGTGAGGCCGCGGCGGTCGGCCACCACGACGTCGTCCGCCGTCGGCGGCGCGGCGTCGGCTGCGGAGCCGGCGCTCTCCCACTCGTCCACGAGGCTCGAGTCCACCGAGCGCACGACGAAGCCGAGCCACGCGATGACGTCCGCGAGCCGCTCGTCGCGCAAGGCCTCGGGCACCGTGCGGTCGAGCACGCGGTAGGCGTCGGATAGGTAGCGCAGAAGCGTGCCCTCCGAGCGCGCGATGCCGTAGCGCTGCACGTAGCCCTTGAAGTCGGACGCGCCCTCCAGCATGTCGCGCAGCACCGACTTCGGCTCCAGCTGGAAGTCGCGCGCCCAGGGCACGTCGGCGCAGTAGCGCTCGAACGCGGCGTCCAGCAGCTCCTCGAGCGGGCGCGGGTACGTGATCTCGGCGAGGCGCTCGAGGCGCTCCTCGTACTCGACGCCGTCGGCCTTCATGTCCTGCATGGCGCGGTCGCGCGCGGCGCGCTCCTGGGCGCGCAGCACCTGGCGCGGGTTCTCCAGCGTGGCCTCGGCCATGGAGATGACGTCGAGCGCGTACGTGTCGCTTTCCGGGTCGAGCAGCTCGAGCGCCGCCAGCAGAAACGGCGACAGCGGCTGGTCGAGCGCGAAGTCCTCGGGCAGGTCGACCGTGGTCACGTACGCGGTGCCCCCGTCCTCGCCCTCGACGCTCTCGATGACGTCGGCGTTCACGAGCGTCTCGAATATCTCGTCGGCGCGCACGACGAGCGCGGCCTTCTCCTCGGCGGTCTGCGCCGAGTCCTCGATGAGCCGGCGCACGCGGCTGTACGCGTCGCCGCCCTGCACCACCTCGGACAGCACCATAGAGTGGGTGATCTTCATGCGCGGCTTCAACGTCTCGGGCACCGCCGCGATGAGGCGCTCGAAGGTCTGCTTGTTCCAGGTGACGAAGCCCTCGGGCGGCTGCTTCTTCTTGACCTTGCGGATCTTCTTCGGATCGTCGCCCGCCTTCGCCATGAGCTTCGCGTTCTCGATGTCGTGCTCAGGGGCCTCGGCGATCACCATGCCCTCGGTGTCGAAGCCCGAGCGCCCCGCGCGGCCCACGATCTGATGGAACTCGCGGGCGCGCAGACGGCGCATCTTGTAGCCGTCGAACTTCGTGAGCTGCGTGAGCACCACGGTATGGATGGGCACGTTGATGCCCACGCCCAGCGTGTCGGTGCCGCAGATGACGGGCAGGAGGCCCTGCTGGGCCAGCTTCTCCACGAGCAGCCGGTAGCGCGGCAGCATGCCCGCGTGGTGCACGCCCACGCCGCTCGCCAGCAGGCGCTTGAGCGTCTTGCCGAACGCCGTGGTGAAGCGCGTGCCCTTCACGGCCTCCTTGACGAGCTCGCGCTGCTCCTTGGAGGCCACGCCGTAGCTCGACAGCGCCTGCGCGGTGGCCAGCGCCGCGTCCTGCGAGAAGTGCACGAGGTACAGCGGCGCCTCGCCCTTGCGCAAGGCCAGCTCCACCGTGCCCTCGAGCGGCATCTCCACGTACTCGTACGACAGCGGCACCGGGCGCGGCGCGTCGGCGACGACGTCCACGTCCGTGCCCGTGCGCTCCTTAAGCGACGCCGCGATGGCGCTGACGTCGCCCAACGTGGCGCTCATGAGAAGGAACTGCGTCTTCGGCAGCGTGAGCAGCGGCACCTGCCACGCCCAGCCGCGATCGGCATCGCCGTAGAAGTGGAACTCGTCCATGGCCACGCAGCCTACGTCGGCGGCCTCGCCCTCGCGCAGCGCCTGGTTGGCCAGGATCTCGGCCGTGCAGCAGATGACGGGCGCCTCGGCGTTGATGTGCGCGTCGCCCGTGATCATGCCCACGTTCTCGCGGCCGAGCACCTCCACGAGGCTGAAGAACTTCTCGCTGACCAGCGCCTTGATGGGCGCTGTGTAGTACGAGCGCTTTCCCGTGGCCAGCGCCATGAACTGCATTCCCAGAGCCACGAGCGACTTGCCCGAGCCCGTGGGCGTGCCGAGGATCACGTGGTCGCCCACCATGAGGTCCATGAGCGCCTCTTCCTGGTGGGGCCACAGCTCGATGCCGCGCGCACGCGTCCAGTCGAGGAAGCGGTCGAGCGCCGCGTCGGGCGAAAGCCACGGCTCGGGCTCGGGCTCGCCCTCGGCTGGCTCCCACCAAGCGGGAGCGAGCCGGCCCAGCGAGCCGTGCGCGAACGCGCCCTCGCCGTCGGGCGGGACGGACGGGACGGGCTCGGTCGTTGCATCCTGCGCGCGTTCAACCATGGGGAAAGGCCTCCGGGAGTCTGGAATCGTTGTTCGAAAGCGTATTCTACCCGAGCCGCCCGCCCGAACGCCCCGGAACGGAAAAGAACACGGGGCCGGGCGGCTCTTCGTCGGCTTCGGGCTTCTCCGCCGGGGCCCGCCGCAAGGTTGCATCGCGTTTCCGGGCGTGAATCGGCACCCCTGACAATCTTCGAGGGATCGCGGAGCCTCGAAACGCGCCGAGAATCAATGCCGTCAGGGGTTTTGCTCATCATTCGAACCGCACGGCAGGCAGGAAGCGATTCGAGATCGGCAGGGGTGCCGATTCGCGCCCAAAACGCCAGGGGACGGGGGCATCGGCGTGCGCCCCGCTGCCGCGCGCTCCCCGCGACACCCCGGGCGGCGGGCGTACGAGCGCCTGCGGTGCGGATGCCCCCTCTCCTGCTATAATCGCCCTCCGAGAGAGACGTTTCAGAAAGAAGGCCGCCCATGAGCTTCGCGCTGAACCCCTACACCGCGCCCGACTTCGACCGCGAGCCGCTGGCCGGCGCGCCCGACGCCCTGCTGCTCCCCGCGCCGAAGGACGGCGTGGCGCCCGAGGGCTACCACGCCATGAGCATCTACCCCGAGTACTTCAAGATCGACGGCACGTGGCTGCTCGCGGAGGACAGCCGCATGGACTGCGTGCCCGTCTTCGAAAACGGGCGCATCTTCGTTCGCGAGTTCCGCCACATCCGCGCAGGCGACGCCATCGTGTTCGGGCGCACCGAGTCGGGCGCGCAGGGCATCTACGTCCACACGAACGGGTTCGACGCCGCGCCGGACGACGAGGGCGAGCTGGCCGACGCCGGCAGGCACGCCGACAACTTCGCCTTCCGCCTGGGACGCTCGCGCGAGACCGCGTTCTCCCGCGAATACGACGAGCTGTACGAGCTGCTGAAGCACGAGCGAGAGCACGGCTACATCGTGTGGGTCATGGGGCCGGCGTTCTCGTTCAACGGGTTCTCGCGCACGGCGTTCTCGAAGATCATCGAGGCCGGGTACGCCGACGCGGTGTTCGCCGGCAACGCGCTGGCCACGCACGACCTGGAGGGCTCCTACTTCCACACCGCGCTCGGCCAGGACATCGAGACGCAGGAGAACCGCCCGCTCGGCCACTACAACCACCTCGACACCATCAACCGCGTGCGGCCGTACGGCTCCATCGAGCGCTTCATCGAGGAGGAGCAGGTGACGAGCGGCATCATGCACGCCCTCGAGAAGAAGGGCGTGCCCTACGTGCTGGCGGGCTCCATCCGCGACGACGGCCCGCTGCCGTGCGTGCTGGGCAACGCCTACGAGGCGCAGGACGCCATGCGCGCCCACCTGCGCAAAGCCACCACCGTCGTGTGCATGGCCACCATGCTGCACACCATCGCCACGGGCAACATGACGCCGTCGTACCGCGTGCTCGAGGACGGCACCGTACGCCAGGTGTACTTCTACTGCGTCGACATCGCCGAGTTCGCCGTGAACAAGCTCATCGACCGCGGCTCGCTGGCCTCCCGCGGCATTGTGACGAACGTCCAGGACTTCATCGCCAACGTGGCGAAGGGCCTGGGGCTGTAGCGGGACGGGAGCCCGCGCGTCTGCCCGCCCGCACGGGCGCGCGGGCTCCGAAAATGCCTCTTGACTCGGAGTCGGCTCCAAGCCGTATGCTCCTCGGCGACATCGAAGGACGAAACCTAAGGAGCACGGCATGAACGACGTGATGATACTCACCGGCGCCGGCCAGATCGGCTTGGCCATCGCGCGGCGCATGGGGTACGGCGTGACCATCGTGCCATGCTCGTGAACGCGACGGGCGTCTCGCCCAGCCAAGCTCCTGTCGAGGCCATCCTCGCGGTCGACCTCTACGGCACCGCCATGCTGCTGGAAGAGGTGGGCAAGGTCGTCAAGCGGGACGGCGCCGGCGTCACCATCTCGAGCCAGTCGGGACACCGCATGCCCGCGCTCGGCGCCGAGGTCGACGAGCTGCTGGCCACCACGCCTGCCGAAGAGCTGCTGGATCTGGACATCCTCCAACCGGAGAACATCGTCTACACGCTGCACGCCTACCAGCTGGCGAAGCGCTGCAACGAGAAGCGCGTGATGGCCGAAGCGGTGAAGTGGCCTCGTGGACGGCGGCGCCACCGCCTCGTACTTCTACGGCCCCCTGAAGCCGCAGAGCTAGCGCGGGCGGGCGCACGCGAGGTGACCACGCTTGCACGCGCCCTTCGCCATGCGCACGCGAGACGCCCCGTTCGTCCCAGGCACGGAATGCAGATGATATACAATGGCCCGAAGAGCAAAGGGGCTGCAAGCCCCAAGGGGAAACGACCGAAATACGAACGGGGCGAGGGGATGGAATATCTGACATCCGGCCAGATGGCGAAAGCGAACCGGATTTCCGAGAAGGCGTTGCGCGTGTATCAGGAGAAGGGGATCCTCATCCCCAAATACGTCGACGAGGCGACGGGACGGCGCTACTACGATATCCAGCAGTCGACCAAGTTGGACATGATCCTTCAATTGCAGCAAATAGGGTTCTCGCTCAACGAGATAAGCCGCATCGACGAGCTCAAGGATATGGGCTATCTCCAACAGGAGGCCGTCGAGCGGCTCGAAGCGATAAAAGAGCAGCAACGCGAGCTCGCCATAGCTCGTCAGGCGGCGGAAGGCCTTGTCGAAAGCTGCGCAACCTATCTGGATAAACCGATCATCGATCAGATCATGCTTGAGATGCTTCCCGTGCGCCATATCGTCAAATTCAAAGTTCCCGACCCGAAAAAACTGCGTGCGGGGGCTTCGTCGAGCACCGCCGAGCAATGGGAATGGGCAATGCGGCACGCGCGTCAGGAAGTATACGATCGAGGCTATCCTCACTCCCTTTTCCATGACCTCGGCGTCCTTATCCCAAAAGACAGCGTCGAAGAGCGCGAGCCTTCCAAAGAGCACATCTTCGCCTTCGTCAACGAATCGTTCGGAGCCTGTTTCGAGGACTCCGAGCCGTTGCCCGGCGGTGAGCACCTCACGCTGTACCTGGATCGAGCGTACGACGACGCGGGTCAAGAGCTGGACACCGATCGACTGATCCGTATGGCCGATTACGCACATAAGAAACATTTGGAATTGGCAGGGGACGTGTTCGGCGAGGTTCTTTGCCGCTACCCGCGATTCTTCAACATCGGCGAGAACCTGCTCTACCGGTTCTGTGCGCCGGTGAGGCCCGCACGATAGAGTTGCGCCTGGGACGCGCGAAAGTGTCCCAGGCGCGTCCATGTCACGCGACGGTGAATTCCGCGAACGCGGCTTCGGGGCTCGCCGCGCCCTCATCGTTCACCGAACGAACCTTCAAGACGTAACATCCCGGCTCCTCGGGAGCGTAATCAAACGTCCATCCCACATTTTGAAAATCGTTCGTCTCGGGAGTTTCGTACGTGGTCCAGGTGGCACCATCGTCGAGCGAGAATTGGATCGCGACGATGGCGTGACCGAAATCATAAGCCGACCCCTTGAACCGCATGGGATGTCCCACGCGTCCGTTCATGTGCGCAATCATCGTGATTCGCCGCCATAGGTGACACTGACGTTCGGCAGGTTAGCACGCTCAGCTTCTTCGGTTCCAGGAACAGGAGGAGGGGTTTGGCGCGTCTCGATGTCGATGGATACGATATCGCGCGCGAAATAGAACGCGGAGGTCGATCCGAGCCACAGCTGGTTGGTGCCGCCTATCGAGTCTTCGAGAGGAGCCTCGTTCAAGGTGCTCGCAATCAGCGCATAATGATGCCGCATGTAGAACAGCGGCAGCGCCACTTCGTAACCGTCGGAAGACGTGAACACGATCGTATTGGCACCTTCGTTCGGCCGCGCCGTCTCGAGTATCGTCTGTAGAGGGACGCCCTCCACTTCGGCGTTCGCGCTCGCCGTCCCGCCGGCAGGATTCCCGCCACACGAGCATCCCATGACGACATGCTGCGCGCCTTTTTCGGCAAGCTCATTCAGCGTGGCGCTGAAAGCGTTCTCCACTTCCCCGCCAATCGAGATGATCCACGCTCCTGCAGGCCTACTCCCTTCCGCACGGTGTGCCGTCTCCGCGAAGCTCGAACCACAAAGACGCGCGCTCGCCTTGCCGAGCGCTCGCGCGATAGCGTCTTTCGAAGCGAGGGTATCCTGATCAAAAGAAAACGCTCCCTCGACGTTCGAAACGGTTTTCCGCGCGCCACCAAACTGCGATGCATCGACGGCGGCTATCTCTGGCTGGGCAGTCTCCTGGGCGAAAGCCAACGTCGCGCCCGCTCCCATCGATCCCAACATCAGGGCCGAGCCCGCAACGCCTGCGATCCTTCTCATCCTCTGCTCCACGGTTACTTCGCCTCGCTTTCGTATGCCGACACATCGTTCTTCGCCACGATCATCTTCTCCACAGGAGCCGCCGACTCGTCTCGACCGGTGTACGGTGCGATCGTGGTGACACGCCCCGTCTCGCTTACCGCGCGAACCGCTATGCAATAGGCCGACTCCTCGGTTGGAGTGAAAGTGTATTCCCACGTCACCCAATTCAGCGTTGAGGTGTCGGGGGTATCGAAGCGCTTCCACGTCTTGCCACGATCAAGCGATATCTCCATCGCAGCGATGGACTCGTTCCACCCATCGGCATAACCGCGAACCGTGAAAGGCTCTCCTACCTCGACGATCTGGCCTTCATACACGCCGAACACGCCAACGCCCGGCTTGCCGTAGTAGTTTCCGCTGTAATCGACCTTCCCCTCTGAGCGCGCCGAATCTTCTCCCGACTGCAGGATGAAGTCGGAGCAGCATTTGATGTCGGCATCCGCCGCCACGCCGCCCGACATGAGCATGCAGGGGTATCCGTGCAGCCACGAAAGAGGCTCGCCGTCGATCTGATAGACGATCATAGCCTCTTGCTCGATGAAGTGGTCGATTTCGCGAGCGGAGCCGTAGCCCTTTCCACCGCTCGACACCACGCGCAGCACGTTCGCTGCATCGGTCATGCCGACCCGGTCGAGCAGCCAGCTCAGCGGTATGCCGGTGACCTCAACCTGGCCGACGAGCGGGCCGCCTATAGGATTGGCCAGACAGTTGAGCTTCATGGCCTTCGTCTCGACGGGAGCCTCCGCAATCAAATCGGTCAGCTTGAAGGTAACCGGCTTCTCCACCTCTCCTGAGAACGTGAGCGTCCAATCTTCGAACATCTGCTGGTCCAAGGGATCGTCGTTCTTCACGTGATCCCAGATCTCGTAATCGACGGCATCGTAGTGCAGCCACGTCACATCGAACAGGTCGGACTGGCCGATGGTCTCATCGGTGCGGTACGAGAAGCCCTCTTCCATGTCACCCTCTGCAATATCGGTGAATCCGCGGAGCTGCTGATGCTTCACCGCATCCCAAAGCTGCATACCTGAGCCGTCGTTCGTGGCGTTGTGACAGTTCTGACACTCCGCGTAGCCGGTCTCTTCGTGGATGCCGTGGATCAGCGTCCCGAACGACTTCTGGTTGGTCGTCGCGCCGCTCTCGGTGTGGCAGGCGAAGCACATGTCCACGGTAACCTCCACGCCGAGCGTGTTCTGCAGCTCCACATGCCCATACGGCATATTGGCCACGGTTTTCGCGAGGTCTTCGTGACACGCGTTGCAGCCTTTTGCGTCGGCTTTGAGGAAGTAGGTGTTGTACGGCACGTTCTCGTCGGGATGGTGGTACACCGCCGTCGCGTCGCTCGACGCGGAAACGTCCTCGCTCGGCGTTCGCTGGATTGTCACGCCGTTCTCAAGCGTCTTCACAACCGGATCGTACAAATCATACTCAGCCGCGCTGATAGGCTCTACGTCCGTCCCACTGGAACCCGCGGCCTTTTCCTGCGCCTGCGGGGCGCAGCCGGCGGCCACGAGCGCACCTGCCGTTGCCGCAACGACGAGCCCGCTGGCAAGCCATTTTTTCCGAATCTTCATGCGTCTCCCTTCTCCTTGTTCTTCTCGGAAGGGCGCCTTTCGCAGCGGCGATGCCGCATCGGCCCCTTTCCCCAAGGAGCATTCTGCCTCCTTCCCCACGGGCGGAAGCAATAGCGGATTTCGCCTGATTTCGAAGGATGTTCGGGCGGTTCGGGGCCGCAAGGCCCAACAGGGGCAGGTCACTCCGCCTAAAACGCCTGATCGGTTTTCGCAGTTGCAGCCCGACAGGAGACGAACCTGCCCCTACGGCAGGCTATCCCGGCTTCGCGTTCTACGCCCGCCGCACGAGGCGCTTGCGCTCCCTGAACGACCAGGCCGCGCCGATCGCGGCGCCTACGAGCGCGGGCAGCAGCCATCCGAGGCCGGCATCGGCGAATGGGAGGGCGTCGAGAGCCAGCCAGAGCCCCGGGGCGAACGCGTCGCGCAACCCGACGGCGACGCTGTAGGCCGCCGTCGTCAGCACGGCCCACGGCCACATGCGCGGCAACCTATCGCAGCGCCTGCGCACGAGCCCCATCGCCACGAGCACGATGGCCGGCGGGTAGAGCGCGCCGAGCAGAGGTGCCGAGAACGCGAGGATGGCGTCGAGCCCCACGAGCGACACCGCGCAGCTGAACACGGCGAACGCCGCCGCCCATGCAGGGAGCGGGATGCGTGGGAAGGCCTCGGAGAAGTATTCCGAGCAGCACGAGATGAGCCCCGTGCACACGTTGAGGCACGCCAGCAGGAAGATGGCCGCTACGATGACGGTGCCCGCGGCGCCGAAGTGCGCGCTCGCCGACGCGGTGAGGATGGACGCGCCGTTGGCCGCGTCGGGCATCGAGGACGCCATCGTCGCGCCCACGAACGCCAGCCCGCAGTAGATCGCCATCATGAGCGCGCCGGCGATGAGGCCCGCGCCCGAGATGGAGCCCGCCACGCGCTTCGGATCGCGCACGCCCAGCTCGCGCACGTTCGCAGCCACCACGATGCCGAAGCACAGCGCCGCAAGCAGGTCCATGGTCTGGTACCCCGTGAGGAAGCCGTGCGACACGGGGCTCGCGTCATAGGGCGCGTGCGGCTGCGACGAGAAGTCTGCGCCGCCCAGCAGCGAGGCGCCCACCACGAGCACGATGAGCGCGATGAGGGCCGGTGCGGAGAAGCGCCCGAGCACGCGCGACAGCAGGCCGGGCCGCAGCGCCAACGCGAACGCGACGGCGAAGAACGCCGCCGAGAACGCGATCGCCGCGATGTCGAGACCCGCCGCGTCGGTTGCGGGCAGCAAGGGCTTCAGCATCTCGAAGGCGGTCGAGGAGGTGCGCGGGATGGCGAGGAACGGCCCGATGGTGAGGTACATGAGCCCGATGAACACCGAGGCGAACAGCGGGCTCACGCGCCCGGCCAGCTCGCGCACGCCGCCGCACACGGCAACCGCCACGATGCCGAGCACCGGCAGCCCGATGCCCGCCGCGAGGAAACCCGTCATGGCCGGTACAGCCGCGCCGCCCGCCTGCAGGCCCAGCAGCGGCGGCAGGATGAGGTTGCCCGCACCGAAAAACATCGAGAACAGCATGCCTCCCACCGCCAGCAGCTGAGCCGGCCGCAGACCGGCGGCGCGGCGCTCGCTAGACACCGAGCACTCCCTGCGACGCGAGCAGCCAGACGAGCGCCGCCGCCCACAGCATGGCCACGACGATGCGCACGGGCGTCGGCACGCGCAGGTTCTTCGCGGGGATCATGAACATGGCGATGAGGCCGCCCAGCGCGCCTCCGAGGTGCCCGCTCACGGAGATGCTGGGCATGAGCAGCGTGTACACCACGTTGATGCCGATCACCGCGAGCATGCTCTTGCTGTACTGCGCGAAGAACGAGCGGTTCCCTTTGTGCAGCAACCCCAGCAGCGCCACGGCAATGAACAGGCCGAACACGCTGGTGGAAGCTCCGGCGCTCACGGACGCGCCGGTGCCCAGAACCACGTCGGCCGCGTAGGACACGGCGTTGCCCGTGATGCCGGCGATGAAGTACAGCGCGAGGTAGTTCCCCTTGCCCAGCACGCGCTCGAGCACCTCGCCGACGCTGAACAGCGCCACCATGTTGAAGCCGAGGTGCATGAGGTCCATGTGCAGGAACATGGGCGTGACGAAGCGGTACAGGTCGGCCGGCGATTGGATGAGCGGCGCGTACATCGCGCCCATGTCGACGAGGGTGCGCGTGGAGATGTCGACGCGCATGCCTGACAGCAGCACCTCGACCGCGAACACGAGCACGTTGATCGCGATGAGCGCGAGCGTGACGATACGGTAGCGGTTGCGCTCGAAGAAGCTCGGCTGGTTGTTCGCCATCATCCGCTTCAGCTGCTCGTCGTCGATGACCCGCCTCGGCTCTCCCACCGGCTCGTTCACCTTGTATGGCACGTCTGTCTCCTCGATCGTGTGTTGGTTCGCTCGAACCGGAACATACTACCACGAGGAGCCGGGCGGTCACCGTTTTGAAGCATTCCGCCCCGCCAGTCGTTCGTCGAATCGACACACACGCGGAAAGGGGCGCGCCGAAGCCCGCCCCTTGCTCGATGCGCTACGCGAAGCTCTCCCCCTAAGCCAGGGCCCCCGCGATGGCGGCCATGAGCTCGTCGTACTCCTCAAAGGCCGGCAGATCGGGGTTGTCGGCCTTGATGGAGTCGGGGCTCTTGAACAAAAAGCCCGCCTTGCTGGCGCGGATCATCCCCAGGTCGTTATGGCTGTCGCCCGCCGCGATGGTGTCGAAGCCGCACGACTGCAGCGCGCGCACCGTGGTGAGCTTGGATTCCGGGCAGCGCATGCGGAACCCGCTGATGGACCCGTCGTCGGCCACCTCCAGCTCGTTGCAGAAGATGGTCGGCCAGCCCAGCTTCTCCATGAGGGGCTGGGCGAACTGGGTGAACGTGTCGCTGATGATGATGGCCTGCGTCGTGGCGCGCAGCTCGTCGAGGAACTCCTTCGCGCCCGGCAGCGGGTCGATGCGCGCGATGGTCTCCTGGATCTCCACGAGGCCCAGGCCGTGCTGCCTGAGGATGTCCAGGCGGTAGTTCATGAGCTTGTCGTAATCGGGCTCGTCGCGCGTCGTGCGCTTGAGCTGCGCGATGCCGGTCTCCTCCGCAAACGCGATCCAAATCTCCGGCACCAGCACGCCTTCCAGATCCAGGCAGGTTACGTACATCTCTCGTCTCCTTCTCGGTCGCGCACGACCGCTCAGCAGGCTTCTCCGTCTCGTCGTGCCATCATACCCGGAAACGCCCGTGACCGCCCGCCGCAACGCTTTGTTTCTTTACGGCAGGCGCGCTCGCATGGTTCAATGGTCGCGCCGCATCCATCCGACGAAAGGAACCCCCGTGGTCATCGGAGACGCCCTCATCCGCATCCGCAAGGAACGCAACCTCACCCAGGAAGAGCTTGCGCGCAAGCTCTTCGTCACCCGCCAGGCCGTCTCGCGCTGGGAGAACGGCGAGACCTCGCCCGGCATCGACATGTGCAAGCTCATCGCCGCCACCTGCGACGTGCCCGTCACGCTGCTGCTGGAGATGCCCGACGGCGACTTCTGCCAGAGCTGCGGCATGCCGTTCTTCCAGGAGAAGGACCACGGCACCGAGGCGGACGGCTCGCCGTCGGGCGAGTTCTGCTCGTGGTGCTACGCGGACGGCTCGTTCATCCGGGACGAGACGCTCGAGGAGCTCATCGAGCGCTGCGCGCCGGGCATGGCCGAGACGTGCCACATCACGCGCGACGAGGCCGTGTCGTTCATGGGAGCGCTGCTGCCCACGCTCAAGCGCTGGTAGCGCGCCCGTCCTGAAGCGCAGCGAGGCCCCGGGATCCCGGGGCCTCGTCAGAATGTCCCAAATGGGGACTGTCCCCGTTTGGGACATGCGCTAGTTGCGGGTGAGCTTGCGATGGACGCGGTGGGGCTTGGCGGCCTCCTCGCCGAGGCGCTCGATGCGGTTCTTCTGGTAGGACTCGAAGTTGCCCTCGAACCAGTGCCAGTTCCCCGGGTTCTCGTCGGTGCCCTCCCACGCCAGGATGTGCGTGGCGATGCGGTCGAGGAACCAGCGGTCGTGGCTGACCACCACGGCGCAGCCCGAGAACGCCAGCAGCGCCTCCTCCAGGCTCTCGAGCGTCTCCACATCGAGGTCGTTCGTGGGCTCGTCGAGCAGCAGGAGGTTGCCGCCCTGCTTGAGCGTGAGCGCCAGGTTCAGGCGGTTGCGCTCGCCGCCCGACAGCACGCCGGCCGGCTTCTGCTGGTCGGGGCCCTTGAAGCCGAAGCTGGCCACGTAGGCGCGGCTGGGGATCTCCTGGTCGCCCACCTTCATGTAGTCGAGGCCGTCGGACACGACCTCCCACAGCTTCTTGTTCGGGTCGATGCCCTCGCGGTTCTGGTCGACGTAGGAGATGCTCACCGACTCGCCGATCTCCAGCTCGCCGCCCGAGAGGGGCTCGAGCCCCACGATGGTCTTGAACAGCGTGGTCTTGCCCACGCCGTTCGGGCCGATCACGCCCACGATGCCGCCCTGCGGCAGCGTGAAGGACAGGTCGTCGATGAGCACGCGGTCGCCGAACGCCTTGTGCAGGTGCTTCGCCTCGATCACCTTCGCGCCCAAGCGCGGCGGCACGGGGATGGTGATGTCGGACACGCTCGTCTTCTCGAACGAGCGCGCCTCGGCCGCCATCTGCTCGTAGCGCTCGATGCGGGCCTTGCTCTTGGCTTGGCGCGCCTTGGGGCTCGAACGCACCCACTCCAGCTCGGAGCGCAGGCGCTTCGCCAGCTTGTCCTCGCGCTGGCCCTGGCCCTCCAGGCGGGCGGCCTTCGTCTCGAGGTACGTGGAGTAGTTGCCCTTGTAGGGGAACAGCTGGCCGCGGTCCACCTCGCAGATCCACTCGGCCACGTTGTCGAGGAAGTAGCGGTCGTGCGTGACGGCCAGCACCGCGCCGGGGTAGGTGCGCAGGAACTGTTCGAGCCACAGCACCGACTCGGCGTCAAGGTGGTTGGTGGGCTCGTCCAGCAGCAGCAGGTCGGGGGCTTGCAGCAGCAGCTTGCACAGCGCCACGCGGCGGCGCTCGCCGCCGGACAGCACGTTCACGGGCATGTCGGGTTCGGGGCACTGCAGCGCGTCCATGGCCTGCGACAGCTGGCTGTCGAGGTCCCATCCGTTCGCCGCGTCGATGGCGTCTTGCAGCTCGCCCATCTCGGCCATGAGCGCGTCGAAGTCGGCGTCGGGCTCGGCCATTTCCTCGCCGATCTTGTTGAAGCGGTCGATCTTGGCCTTGACCTCGCCAAACGCCTGCTCGATGTTCTCGATGACCGTCTTGTCCTCGTCGAGCGGCGGCTCCTGCTGCAAGATGCCCACCGTGTAGCCGGGCGAGAGGCGCGCCTCGCCGTTCGAAACCTCTTCGATGCCCGCCATGATCTTGAGCAGCGTCGACTTGCCCATGCCGTTCGGGCCCACCACGCCGATCTTCGCGCCCGGATAGAACGACAGCGACACGTCGTCGAGGATGACCTTGTCGCCGTGCGCCTTGCGCGCCTGGTACATTTGGTAGATGAATTCTGCCATCGGGTTGCTCCTGTTCTGAATGGTTCGCCCCATTGTCTCACACGGGGCCGCCGCGCGGAAGCGCGAAGGCCCCGCGCGGCGAATGACGGATGCCGCCTTTCCGCCCTAGCGGTTCTCGATGCGGCCGATGTTCTTGAGCTCGATGTTGATGAGGCCGTTCGGGCCGCTCACGAACTCGATGAAGTCGGGGTTCTCGCCGTACTCGGCCGGGAACGTGATGTCGATGCCCGTGTCGGTGCGGATCTTGTGGTTCTTCGCCACGCGCTTGGCCACGCTCTTCTCCACCACGACGCGCTCGGGCAGCGCCTCCTCGGCGAGCGCCTCCTCGAAACGCTTCTGCAGCGGCTCGTCGTCGAACACCTCTTCGCCGAGATCCCACGGGGCCAGCTCGTCGGACTCCGCAGCGTTCTCGGCCACGTAGCTCTTCGCCTTCGACACCGCAACGGCCGAGTTGGCGCCGTACTCCTCGGCGACCTCCTCCACGATGCGCGTCACCGTGTCGAACACCTCCTTGCTCGATGCCTCCATCGAGCATTGCAGCAGGCCGTCGGGGATGAGCCAGCGGTTCTCGCCGGCGATGGTGCGCTCCTTGTCGCTGAACGACACCGACAGCGTCTTCGACTCGATGACCGCGAACGACGGCACCTTCTGCGAGGGGTTCGGCAGGATGGCGTGATGGCGCGCGATGTCGTTGCGCTGCGCGCCGCTCTCGCCGTAGCCCACCTCGTGCATGTAGGCCTGCTTGGCCTCCAGCAGCATGAACGCGAAGTAGCGCTTTCCGCGCGCCTCGTAGGCGGCTTCGGCCTCCTCGTCGGTCATCTCCCGCACCGTGTTGTCGGGGTCGGCCTCGAAGTCGAGCACCAGCAGGTCGGCGGACTCGGTCTTCTCCATGCGCCCCAGCTCCCCGACGATGTACTCGGCCACCTGGACGGACAGGTCGACGAACTCGCGTTGGCCGCGGAAGTAGCTGCGCAGCTCCTCGGCGAACATGCTGTTCTCGGCGAACTCGCCGCGCTTGCTGTCCATGTTGCCGAGCGCCTTCTTCGCGTGGCTCGTCACATAGCGTTTGGCGTTCTTGCTCGAAAGGTCGAGCTCCTCTTGGGCGTACACGTTGACGCACGACACGAAGTCGAAAACGTGCAGGATCGCATGGTTGATCTTCATGAAGCCTCTCTTGCGCTCTGTTCGATTGAAATTGTCGCGAACGCTCAGGATACCGGAAACGAGGGCCGCTCGGCGCGAAGATCGGAGAATCATCAGATGCGGATGCGCAGACGCAGACGGTGGGCTGTTCCGGCGAGATCGATCGAAATGGCAGGATATTCCCCTATTGGCAAGCCGGATGAGGAAAGCGCGTCTTGCATGTCGGAAGCTTTCGGAGAACAGCCAGGTCGCAGGCTCGCGAAGACAGGCATGGCATGAACAGATCCGAGCAGGCTTGCCAATAGGGGAATATCCTGCCAAAAAGCCACGTGGAGGGAACGCCTGCCGTACCCAACGACCGCGCTTCCGACGGCGTGCGCCGAACAGGAAGCCGGGGCGCCTCTCGTCCTACCCTGCGAGCGCGGCCGCGCGGCGCGCCCTGTCCCGCGCGCGCTTGCGCAGACGCAGCACCGCATAGCCCGCTCCGAGCGCCAGGTACAGCCAGGCGGTGGCCACCTGCCCCGCGAAGGTAGCGAGCCAACCGGCGGGATCGGCTGCGAACGCCGCCGACGCGGCCAGCCCGTCATAAGGGTAGCCGTACAGCGCGTGCCCCACCGCCAGCAGGAACCCTTGCGCCGCCATGAGGATGACGAACGGGTACGCCAGCAGCTGCGTGCGCTTCCATGCCTTCGCCGACAGCCGCCTGCGCACGACCTTGAACGAGGTGATCCACGGCACGAGGAACGTCAGCGTCAGCGGCACGCCCACGATCACCGCCGCCGCAAACATGAGCGAGGCCGTCGGCTGGCCCCAGACGCGCTCCCACATCGGCGTCAGCGACAGCGTGAAGAACCCGACGACGCGCACGAGGTGCGCCGCGATGACGATGCCGCCGATGACGGACAGCTCCGAGCGGACGGACAGCAGGCGCTTGACCCACGGCGTGCGGTCGAGCGCGCCCGCGAACATCACGACGAAGTAGAGGCAGACGCCCGTGTAGGCCGACGTGGCCAACTGCACGGCCGCGTCGAGCGCGGGCGAGGCGAAAACGGGATCGAACCAGGCGACCAGCGCGCACAGGACCGCCCATGCCAGGTAGAACGGCCCCGGATGGAGCCGCAGCGGCTTCGCGCACGCGAGGGCGAAGGCCAGCACGAACGGGGCGACCTGCAGCAGGTTGGGAACGAACGCGGGGACGAACGGAAGCATGAGGGGCCTCTTCTCTCGGGGTCAGGCGTTGTCGAAGCGCGCGAGCCGGGCCTCGAACCAAGCGGGCTTCTCGATAGAGCGCGCCACGAGGGGGAACGAGCCGGCGTCGGCGGCCGGGCTCGCCACCACCACGGCGTGGCCGTCGGGGATGCCGGCCGGGAACAGCACGAGCTGCGCGCACGACACGGTGCCGGTCTCCCCCGCCTCGATGCCGCTCTTCGCGAACGGGCCGTCGAGCTCCCACGGCAGCGCGCGAACCTCCAAGCTGTCCGCATCCGCGTCCTTCGACACCACCTCCAGGAGCGTGTAGGCGAACGCGCCGTCGAGCTCCGGAAGCGCCTCGTCGCCGGCCTGCCGCGCGGCGGGCGCGCCGTCGCTCGGCGCGGCGGCGCAGGCCGCCAGGCCGAGCGCGCACGCGAGCGCGAGGAGAACGTCGAAAGCGGTGATCGAGCCGCGCCGCGCAAACGCTCCCCACCGCGATCGTTCCGCGCTCTCCCCCATGGCCGCCTTCACCTCCTCGTTCCCCGCCTTTTCATGTCAGGGGAACCATACCGCACAGGCGCGACGACATCCGTTGCAAATACAACAGCGCGCCGAGCGGCGCCGATGCGCGGGAAAACCCCGCGGAACCCGGTCGCATCGCCCTGCGACAAATGTTTCACGTGAAATATTTGTTCTGATTCCCCGTTCGACGCACGATCCCCGACAGATCGCCCTCCTCCTCCGGACGGGGCTGCGGGCCGCGGCGTGGCCCGCCATGCGCAGTTTTCACCCAAATGTTGCAGATACGGGCCCTTGCAGCCCCCACGCCTTCCCGATTGGAAGCGTTTCCCCAGGTCGCCCTCAGCCGCGCTGCCCTGTGCCGCGCCCCGGAGCGCAAAACCGCAACATTTGGGTGAGAACTGCACGGAAACGAGGGTTCACGCAGGAACAGGAGGCGCCCCGACCATCGCACGTCGTGCGAGTTCTTCGACGAAGCGGTCGACCGCATGCGCCCTCGCGCCCGAGGACGCCGCCGCCCTGCTGCCCGCGCTCGCCTAACGCCACGCGCGCCCGTTCCCGCACGCGCCCCTACCCTGCCGCCTCGCCGCGGTCGAAGGCGAGCAGGCGGCGATAGCGCTCGCTCGTGCGCGCGAGCTCGTCGGGCGCGCCGTCGAGCGCGATGCGGCCGTCCTCCACGAACACGACGCGGTCCATCGCGCCCACGCCGGCCAAGTGGTGGGTGATCATGATCACCGTCTTGCCCGCCAGCGCCTCGAACAGGGTGTCGAGCAGCGCGCGCTCGGTGAGGGGGTCCAGGCCCACCGTGGGCTCGTCGAGGATGACGACGGGGACGTCCTGCAGCAGCACGCGCGCGAGCGCGACACGATGGCGCTCGCCGCCCGAGAAGCGCAGGCCCGCCTCGTCCACCATCGTGTCGAGGCCCTGGTCAAGACGCTCGACCAGCGGCCGTAGCCCCACCTTGTCGAGCGCGTCCCACAAATCCTCGTCGGAGGCGTCCTCGCGCCCGAGGCGCAGATTGTCGGCGAGCGTCATGTTGAACAGGTACGTGCGCTGCTGGATCACGCCGATCCACCGCGCCGCCCCGTCGCCGAGTTCGGCCGTCGGCGCGCCGCCCAGCGTCACGCCGCCCGCGTTCGGCCGCACGTCGCCGCGCACGAGCGAGGCGAGCGTGGACTTGCCCGCACCGCTGCGGCCCAGCACGGCCACGCGCTGGCCCTGCGGCACCGTCAGGCTCACGTCGCTCAGCACGGCCCGCTCGGCGCCGGGATAGCGGTACGCCGCATGCTCCACGCGCACGTCGAAGGGGGCAGTCGGCTCGCACGCGGGCGCGTCGTCCTCCGCAGGAGCGGGCAGGTCGTTCAGGCGTGCGATGGAGTCGCGGTAGGCGCCGGCTTCCACGGCCGCCGACGACAGCGGCGCGAACGCGTCGATGAGCGGGAAGAAGCCCAGCACGAACGCGGCGATCCAGTTGGCGGCGTCGCCGCCCTCCGGCCCGAAGCGGCCGCCCGCCCACACGAGCAGCAGCACCGCGCACAGGCCGAACAGGGCCTGCAGCACGAGGTCGCGGCGGCGTCCGAAGCGCTCCATGCGCTCCTGGACGGCGCGCATCTGCCGTTCGCGCTCCTTGTGGCGCGTGAGGTACTCGTCGCCGCGACCGGCGAACACCCAGTCCGACACGCCCAGCACGTTGTCGGCCAGCTCGGCGTACAGCTCGTTCTTCATCTGCTTGTGGCGGGCCTGGCGCGCCGCGTTGGCAAGCACCGACACGAGCGGCACGAGGAACACCGCCACGCCCAGCACGAGCAGCATCGCCAGCGCGAGCCAAAGCGAGAACCAGCCCAGGCACGCGACGAGCACGACGTAGAGCAGCCACGCCACCACCGTGGGGAACACCGTGCGCAGATACAGGTTCTGGATGTGCCCGATGTCCTCGGCCAACAGGCCCAGCACGTCGCCCGTGCGGTGCGTGGCGCGGAAGAACACCGCGTCGCGCTCGAGGGCGCGGTACAGCTTGAGCCTGAGGCCGCTCGTCATGCGGAGCACCCAGTCATGGCTGGTCAGGCGCTCGAGGTATTGCAGGATGGGCTTGCCCACGCCGAAGATGCGCACGAAGATGAGCGGCAGGTGCAGAAACAGGATGGTCTCGGCCACGGCCGACGCGCTCACGAGGTAGCCCGAGGTCACCATCAGCGCCGAGGCGAACCCGAACGTCAGCAGCCCCAGCACAAGCGCCAGCGCGAGCGCCTTGCGGTAGCGGAAGAAGAACGGCTTCACCCAGGCGTCGCGGCGCAGCGCGCCCGCAAGGCTTTCCGGACGGCTCATCGCGGGCCCCCTTCCGCCTGCGCCGCCAGGCGCGCGAAGGCGCCGCCGCGGGCGGCGAGCTCCGACGGCGCGCCGAACTCGACCGCGTGCCCGTCCTCCATGACCAGCACCGCGTCCATGTCGTGCACCCAGTGCAGCCGGTGCGTGGCGAAGAACACGAGGCGGCCCTCCATGAGCGGCAGCATGCGCTCCTTCAGCTCCAGCTCGGTCTCGATGTCGAGATGGGCCGTGGGCTCGTCGAACAAGAGGATGCGCCGCGAGCGGTCGAGCAGCGCGCGGGCGAGCGCGATGCGCTGCTTCTCGCCGCCCGACAGCGCGCGGGCGCCTTCGCCCACGAGCGTTTCCAGGCCCTCGGGCAGCTCGGCCACGAGGTCTTCCAGGCCCACGACGCGCACGGCCCGCTCGACGTCCTCGTCGCCGGCGTCCGGTCGGTAGAACACGATGTTCTCGCGCAGGGTCGCGTGGAACAGGTAGGGGTCCTGCGGGATGTAGAGCACCTGGCGCTGCCACGAGGGATCGCGCAGGTCGGCGAGCCCCCGCCCCGCCGCGCGCACCGTGCCCGCGCTGGGCGCGGAGAAGCCGCCCAGCAGGTTCACGAGCGTGCTCTTGCCCGAGCCGCTCGCGCCGATCACGCCGATGCGCGCGAAGCCGCGCACGTCGAAGGTGACGCCCGACAGCGCCTCGTGCTCGGGATACGAGAAGCCCACGCCGTCGAGCTCGAGGACGGCGTCCTCTCTCCACGCGGGAACGGCGCACGCCGCGCGCCCGCCGTCGCCGGACGCCGCCGACGCGATGATCGCCTGGATGGAGGCCAGCGCGTTCTTGCCGTCGAGCGAGGCATGGTAGTCGCTCGCGAACTCGCGGATGGGCTTGAAGTACTCGGGCACGAGCACGAGCACGAACAGAGCCGGGAAGAAGGCGATCGAGCCGTCCACCAGGCGGAATCCCAGCATGATGGCCACGGCCGCCAACGATAGCGTGGAAATGAGGTCGAGCACCGAGCCGGACAGCGTGGCGATGCGCAGCGTCTTCACCGTGGCTTCGCGGAAGCGCTCGCTCACCTCGAAGATGCGCTCCCCGTGGCTCTTGCCCCGGCCGAGCAGCTTGAGCGTGTCGATGCCGCGCATCGAGTCGATGAAGTGGTTGGACAGCCGTTGGTACTCCTCGTGCTGCAGCGATGCCGCCGCCTTCGCCGTCGCGCCGATGAGGCCCATGTAGAACACGATGACCGGGTACATCACGAGCATGATCACGCCCGACACCCAGTCGACCGGGAACACGCATACGAGCACCACGAACGGCACGACCACCACGCACACGATCTTCGGCAGGATGAGGCGCAGGTACGTTTCCACCTGGTCGATGCCCTCGAGCACGAGCGCGGTGACGCTGCCGGTGCCCGTCTCCTGCACGATGCGCGCGCCTTGGCCGAACACCGCCTGCAACAGCTTGCGGCGCAGCTCGTCGATGCGCGCGTAGGCGTAGCGGTCGAGGTAGGAGTCCTGGGCGTAGCGAACGCCTTGGCCGCCTACGAAGCAGGCGAAGAACAGGGCGACGAGCATCCCTTGGTCGGCGAGCGGCGCGCCCTCCCACAGATGCACGATGGCGCTGGCGAGCGCCCACGCCTGGCCGACCACGAGCAGCGCGCGCGCCGTCGCGAGCGCCACCAGCGCCACAAGCGCCCCGCGGATGCCCTCCAGCGCGAACAACGCCCGATCGATCATGCAGAAGCCCCCTCGTATCGTAATATGTTATATCAATAGTAACATTTCAGGAGGATACCGTGCAAGTGGGTATTCCCGCGCGGCGCCCCACGGCCCGACGCACCGTCCGGCACCAGCGCGTCCTTTGCCGCGCGGGTCGCGCAGAGCGCCCGCGCGAATCGGCGCACCGCACGCCGGCCGGTCTGCAAGGATCGCCCGCGCCAAAACGGCGGCCGAACCCATCCCGCACACGGTCACGGCGCCCGGCGCCTCCGCACTCGCGAAGCCCGCCTCGCGTCATGTCCGGCGCCGCCGACGCCTCCGACGCCTCCGCGTCCGCGAGTCCCGGCGTCCCGACGCCCGCAAGCCTCCGCGCGCACGCGCTCCGCGCCGCCGCGCCCCGGCGCCCGCGAGTTTCCGCATCCCGGCACCCGCAAAGGCCCCGCAGCCGCGCATCGCGCAGGCGATCGCTCCGCGCTGCTCCTCGTGCCGCTCTCCACTCACGAACAAGTGTTTCACGTGAAACACTTGTTCGCTTGTCGCGGGACATTGCGACAGGCGGCCGGCCGCCTACTCCTCGAAGCCCCACATGCGCACTTCGGGCTCGAGGCGCACGCCGGCGCTCGCGTGCACGCGCTCCTGCACGTCGGCGATGAGCCGGCGCACGTCGGCGGCCGTGGCGCCGCCCGCGTTCACCACGAAGCCCGTGTGCTTCTCCGACACCTGCGCGCCGCCCACCCGCAAGCCGCGCAGGCCCGCCTCCTGGACGAGCTGCCCGACGAAGAACCCCTCGGGACGCTTGAAGGTGCTGCCGGCGCTCGGCAGCTCGAGCGGCTGCTTCTCGGCGCGGCGCCGCGCGAGGTCGTCCATGCGCTCCTGGATGGCGCGCGGGTCGTCGGGTGTCAGGCGCAGCGTGGCGCCCAGCACCACATAGCCGGCGGCGTCCATCATGGAGTGGCGGTACGACCACTGGGCGCGCTCGGCGTCCACGTCCACCAGCTCGCCCTCGGGCGTGAGGCAGCGCACCTCCTCGGCCACGTCCTTGAACTCGCCGCCGTAGGCGCCCGCGTTCATGATGGCCGCGCCGCCCACGGTGCCCGGGATGCCGCAGGCGAACTCGTAGCCCGCGAGCCCCTCGGCGCACGCGCGCCGCGCCACGTCCTCGTTCGACGCGCCCGCCTCCACGCGCATCCGCGCGCCATCGACCTCGATCCGCGACAGGTTCTCCGCGATGCGGACCACGACGCAGCGCAGCCCCTCGTCGGCCACCAGCACGTCCGAGCCGCGGCCCATCACGCGCACCGGCGCGCCCGCGCGGCGGCACGCGGCCAGCGCCGCGCCCACCTCGTCGACGGTCCGGGGCTCCACGACGCAGTCGGCCGGGCCGCCGATGCGAAACGTGGTGAGCTCGGCCATCGGCACGTCGAGGTGCGCGCACCCGTCCTCGAACAGGCCCGCCAGCACATCCCTCAGCGTTTCCCGATCCACAGCGCATGTCCTTCCCGTCGCGCGGCCCGCAGGCCGCGTTGTGCGTATCGCACCATGGTAGCGCATATCGGGCGATCGAGCACGTCGCGCGCCCGGCGCACGCGAGCGGCGCGGGCGCGCGCTAGCGCACGGCCCTCGCGCGCTGCTTCTCCTCGTACATGCGCCGGTCGGCGCGCAGCAGCAGGTCCTCCACGCGCTCCCCCGGCAGCCGCAGCGCCCACCCGACGGACATCGACAGCGGCCACCCTTCCGCCCGGTGCCGCGCGCAGAACGCGCGGATGCGCTCGGCGACGGCTGCCGCGCGCTCCTCGTCGAGGTCGAAGTAGCAGGCCGCGAACTCGTCGCCGCCCACGCGGTACACCGCCCCCGCGTCCGCGCACGCCTCGGCCAGGACGGCCGCCGCGCGCTTGATGAGCTCGTCGCCCGCGGCGTGGCCGCGCGTGTCGTT
This sequence comes from Eggerthella timonensis, assembly GCF_900184265.1. Taxonomy (NCBI): domain Bacteria; kingdom Bacillati; phylum Actinomycetota; class Coriobacteriia; order Eggerthellales; family Eggerthellaceae; genus Eggerthella; species Eggerthella timonensis. The sequence continues at coordinate 2,327,180 of NZ_FXXA01000002.1, read as the reverse complement.
CATGCCCTTCAGGCCGTCGAGGTCGGCCGAGACGATGCCGGCGCACGCGCGCCCCTCGCTGCGCTCCCAGTTCGCGACGTCCACCTCGAAGGCGTTGCGGTTCTTGAGCCCGGTGAGGTAGTCGGTGTTCGCCATGTCGCGGTACCACGGGTTCGACACGCGCCTGAAGGCGAAGAACGCGATGGCGATGGCCAGCAGGCAGAACGCCACGGCGATCGCCGGCGTGCCGAGGCGCACGATGCGGAACGTCTCGTACTGGCGCTGGGCGTCGAACTCGATGCCGAGGACGCCGACGACCTCGCCGCCCTCGTGGACGGGGTAGTAGGTCACGAAGACGTAGCCCCAGCCGGTGTCCTTGATGTCGGCAGGGTACACCACCTCGCCGGCGAGAGCGCGCTCCATGTCGGGGACGATCTCCTCCTCGATGGGGGCGCCCGGCTCGCGGAAGTCCTCGCTCTCGTGAGGCAGGCCGTCCACGACGTAGACGAAGCCGCCCTCGTCGTCGCGCTTGGCGGTGTAGAGGTAGCGCACGCCCGTGGACTCGCGCACGGCCTTGAACGCCTCCTTCATCGCGCGGTAGGATTCGTCCTCCATGTCCTCGGCGGCATCGATGCCCGTGAACGTGGCCGTGTCCAGCGCGTCGTCGACGTAGCCCTCGATGCTGTCGGAGCGCTCCCTGAGCGTCTCGATCATCTCATGGTAGGTCACGGAGTAGTTGAACGCGTACACGCACAGAAACGACAGCGCCACCACCACGGCGACGATGATGCACACCTGGACGTCGACCCTGCTCAACCCGAGCTTCGCATACCGTTTCCCCATGTTCGCCCCGTCTCGTCAGGAGCCGTTCGACAGCTCATGCACCGTGCGCTCGCCCAGGTCGATGAGCTCCTGGCGGCCGTGCATGCCCGTCTTCGTGTAGATGCGCCGCAAATGCGTGTCCACCGTGCTCTTCGAGATGAAGAACTCGGCGGCGATGCGCTCGCCCGTGCGCCCCTTGAGCGCGAGCGGCAAGACCTCGGCCTCGCGCTTCGACAGGCCGTAGGTGGAGGCGATGAGGCGGCAGGCGTCGTCGAAGCGGTCGGCGTCGCGCACGATGACCGACAGGGCGCGGAAGTCGCGCTCGGTGAACAGGAACAGGTAGGCGTACAGCGCGGCGAGGCCGGCGAACGCCGCCACGGCGTAGGGCACCTGCCCGGCCGGTTCCAAGAGCTCGATGCCGTTGCCGCAGGCGATGCCCGCCATCTCGCCCACGTACAGCGCGGCGAACCCGCGCGCGAACGACACGGCGGCGTCCTGCCCCGTGATCTTGGCCATGACGAGGAACAGCGACACGAGCACGAAGGTGAGCCCGAGGTAGCCCGCCAGCACGATGGCCTCGCCCGGCACGCCGAACGACTTCAGCACGGGCACGAACAGGAAGCCGGCCATCATCACGAGCACGGCAAGACGGTACACGCCGTCGAGCGGCCCGTCCGCAGCCGCCCCCTCCTTGCCCTTGCCGAGCCCGCCGGCGGCCAGCAACTGCAGCGCCGCGACGCAGAACAGGATGAGCAGCAGCAGGCTGGCGAGCACCGTGGGCGTCGAGGCCATGCCGGGGTCGGATCCGAACGTCTCCATGAAGCCGGCGGCCAGGCCGAACAGCACGGTGCCGGCGATGATCTTCTTCGAGAGCCGCGCCGTCTCGTCGCGCTGCTCCTTCGTGGCCAGCAGGTCGCCGAACGACAGCGGCCCGCCCTCGGAACGGGCGTCGCGCGAGGCGTCGCGGGCGGGCAGCAGGCCGCGCAGGGCCAGCGCGCTGCCGAGGGGCAGCAGCTTGAGCGCGAAGAGCGCCTGGGGGACGGGAATCGCGGCCATGACCAGGCAGACGCCCGCCGCCACTGCTGCGGCGACGAACACCTCGGGCACCGAGTCGCTCACCGGCCGACGGCCGAGCGCGCGGCCCCACGCGGCCAGCATGAGACCCGCCGGCACGCCCACGAGCAAGCTCTCCAGCACGATGCCGTGGCTGCCGTCGCCCGCGATGACCGGCATGAGCGAGCCCAGCACGAGCAGCCCGGCGTAGCACCACACGAGCGGTCGCGATAGCAGCGCGTCGCGCGCCCGCGGCGAGGCGAGGCGCAGCAGGGCGAACGAGAGCAGCATGCACAGCAGCGTGCCCAGCAGGTCGGCGCGCTCGAAGGCGAACGGCCCGTCGCCGAACGCGCGGTTCTCGCCCATGTAGAACAGCGAGAACACGAACGCCTCGTTGCAGACGAAGCCGCCGATCACCCGCGCCGAGCGCGAATCGCCCAACCTGCCAGCGCGCAAGCCGAATTGCACGTGCTCCCCCTTCGCATCCTGATTGATGCTCCCATGATAGCCGAGTTGCACGCCGGCTTGCCGTATCCCGCCGCGCCCTCCTCAAAATGCGCAACCGCCCGCGGCACGGATGCCGCGGGCGGTTGCGGGCGCGAGGGAGGGAGGGTTCGCGCCCGTAAAGGGAAGGGTGGGTAGGTTATGCGACCTTCTCGGCCTTCTTGGCCACTTTGACGGTCTTCTTGGGAGCGGCGGCGGGAGCCGCCTCCTCGACGACTTCTTCGACGATCTCTTCCTCGTCCTCGGCTTCGACGAGCTTCTCGCCGCCGCCGAGGCCCTCGCGCAGGCTCTTCACGGTCTTGCCCACCGACGCGCCGAGCTTCGGAAGGTTCTTGGGGCCGAAGATGAGCAGAATGACGGCGAGGATGATGAGGAGCTCGGGAACCCCCATGCCTAAGATTTTCATGTGCGCCTCCTACAGCGTGTCGGTGGCGCGCGCCTCGCTGGGGAGCCGCCGCCGGTTTCAACGAGGCCCAGTATGCCCCGAAACCGGCGGCGCGCCTATCGTGCAGACGCATGATTTTATGCGCATCGCCGCACCAACCCGTGTCATGCAAACGGGGTACGTTATGCGTCGTGCCTGATCACAGCTCATCGGCCACGATACGCCCCGCAAGCCACCCCATGACGCTCGCCATCATGAGCCCGCGCGTCCATCCGCTGGAATCGCCGAGGCACTGCAGGTTGCGAACGCTCGTGAGGAACCGCTCGTCCATCTTCACGCGGTTGCTGTAGAACTTGAGCTCGGGCGAGTACAAGAGCGTCTCCTGCGCGGCGAACCCCGGCACCACCTCGTCCACGGCCAGCATGAAGTTGAGGATGTTCGTCATGGCGCGGTACGGCATGGCGGCCGTGATGTCGCCCGCCACCGCGTCGGCCAGCGTGGGCGCCACGTTCGAGCGCGCGAGCTCCTTCTCCCAGGTGCGCTTGCCGTCGAGGATGTCGCCGAAGCGCTGCACGAGGATGCGGCCGTCGCCTAGCATGTTCGTGAGCTCGCCCACCTTCTGCGCGTAGGCGATGGGCTGGTCGAAGGGATGCGAGAAGTTCTGCGAGCACAGGATGGCCAGGTTCGTGTTCGGCGACTTGCGCTCCTTGTAGGAATGCCCGTTCACCACGGCCAGGCCGCCGTCGTAGTTCTCCTGGCTCACGAAGCCGCCGGGGTTCTGGCAGAACGTGCGCACCTTGTTCTTGAAGGGCTGGGGATAGCCGATGAGCTTGCTCTCGTACAGCACGTCGTTGACCGTCTCCATCACCTCGTTGCGCCCCTCCACGCGCACGCCGATGTCGACGGGGCCGGGCGCGTGGGCGATGCGGTGCTCGCGGCACATGCGCTCGAGCCAGTCGGCGCCGCGCCGGCCCGTGGCCACCACGGTGCGCCGCGCGCGGATCTCGCCCGGGCCGTCCGGGCCCGCGACGCGCACGCCGCGGCACTCGTCCCCCTCGATGAGCACCTGGGTGCATTCCGTGCGGAAGAGCAGGTCCACGCCCGCATCCCGCAGGTGGTGCTCGATGCGGGCGTACAGGTCGTGCGCGCGCTCGGTGCCGAGGTGGCGCAGCGGGCAGTCCACCAGCTTGAGGCCCGCCTTGATGGCGCGCCGCCGGATCTCGTCAACCTCGGGCTTGCGCTCGGCGCCCTCCACGCGCCCGTCGGCGCCGAAGCCCAGGTACACGCCGTCCACCTCGTCGATAGCGGCCTGCTCGGCCTCGCGCCCGACGAGGTCGGGAAGGTCGCCGCCCACGTCGGGAGACAGCGACAGCTTCCCGTCCGAGAACGCCCCCGCGCCCGAGAAGCCCGTCGTGATGCGACAAGGCTCACAGTTCGCGCACGGCGCGCCCGCCTGCTTCGGGCAGGCGCGGTCCTCCACGGCGAGGCCCTTGTCCACCATGACGATGCGCCCCGCGAAGCCGCGCTCGAGCAGCGCGAGCGAGCAGAAGATGCCGGCCGGTCCCGCCCCTACGATGACCACGTCGGTGTCGATGGTTCGCATGTTGCCTCCTCGCGTTCGCCCCGCCGCGGCTCGACGAGGCTCGAATGTCCGACGACCATTGTACCCCTCTTGTCGACGAAGAGACGATCCTCGCCCACAGCGCTTCCAGGGCCGGCCGGGCGGGTCGCAGACCCGCTTCGCCCACGCGGCCGCGCGGCGGCGTGGGGAAACGGCCCGAAAATGCAATGTGCACGAGTTATGCACATGCGCGGAAGCGTATCGCACGGCATATTCGCCCAGACTACCTTTTCCACCTGGGACTTCTCCGAAGGGCCCGTCGCACGGAGACGCCGGCGGCCTGGTTTTCCGCGAAGCGGGCGCGCAAAACGAAGGGACCTTGCATTTTCGGGCGTTTTTCCGAACGCGGGCGCGCAAAACGAAGGGACTTTGCACCTGCAACGAAGAACGTCCTGCGCGCCCGCTTCTACGCCCGCAGCCCCCCACATGGAGGATTTTTGAACCTCCTGTGGCGGTTCGCAGAGCATTGGCGCGAGGACGAGCTGCGGCGTTGCCGTTTTGTTACCATACCGCATCGCGGCCGCACATCCACCCTAAACGAACCAGACGCGGACGCAGGAAGGATGCTCCATGGCATCGCGCTTTCCCTATCGCGCGCTCGCGTTCGGCGCGGCGATCTCGCTCGGCATCGCGTGCGCCCACCTGCTCGAGGGTCGCGGCGGCCTCGTCGCCCCGGCCCTCTCCGACCCGGCGACCGCCGCCGACGAGGCCGCCGCGACCCTCGAGCAGGTGCGCGCTCTCGCATCGCAGCGCGCGGCCGAGCAGGCCGCCGAGCTGCGCGACAAGCGCCTCGACTACGATCCCGCCCTCATCGCCGCCATCGGCGACCAGTCGGCAGGCGGCCACACCGTCTGCTGCCCCGCCTACGCGTGCGCCTACGGCGACGCGATCCTCACCGGTCAGGCGAACGACCACGGCTCTTACGGCTGCGGCTGCTGCACGTGGCCGGGCTGGGGCGGCGGCGACTCGTCGTTCCGCTCGCTCGGCTCCGACGAGGCGCTGCTGCGCGAAGCGTACGACGAGATCGCCGCCGGCCGTCCCACGGTGATCCACGTGGCGGGCCCCTACGGCGAGCACTGGATCTGCCTCATGGGCTACCAGGGCGTGGAGGATCCCGACGCCCTCACCCTCGACAACTTCATCGCGCTCGATCCGGCGAACGGCCGGGAGGTCGAGGCCTCCTACCGCTACGTGCCCTACGGCGACGCCTGCGAGCATGTGAGCGACCTGCGCTAGCGGTCCCGCCGCTCAGAACAGCCGCGGCGGCGCGTCGGGCAGCTTCGCCGCGGCGCACTCCACCACGGCGTCGTCGGGCCCCAGCTCGTCGCAGAGCATCGGCGATGCCGGGTCGTAGCGCCGCAAGCGCCAGGGATCGGCCGCCCCGCGAGCCGCGGCCGCCGTGCCGGGATTCGCGTAGCAGTACACGCAGCCGTTCGCGCACGTGTCGTACGTGCCGATGTCCACGCTCGGCGCGCAGCGGCAGGCTCCCCGCCGACCGGCGCCCGGCGCGCGACCCGCCCGCACGCCCGCGATGCGCTCCACGAGGCCCCCATCGATGCATCCGGCCCGCGCCAGCCCCGCGTCGTCGAGCGCGCCGTCGCCGCAGCCTCCCACGTCGATGCCGTGCGCGGCTCCCAGCTCGGCCAGCCGCAGCGCGAGCGAGGCCTTCTCCGCGTCCGGCACGCCCGAGAACCCGAGCGTCGCCATGCGCCCGGCGATCTTCGGGTACAGGTCGAGGAAGCTGATGCGGCAGGCGCGCGTACTGCCTTCGAGGCGCGCGGCGAACTCCTCGAACCAGTGCAGGTGGTGCGCGATGTCGTAGGGGCCGCCCACGAGGATGGGGCTGTAGCGCCACACGACGCGCTCCGGGCCGATCGCCTTCGCGAGCGTGCGGAACGTGTCGAGCAGCTGCGCCTTGCGCGGCAGGCCGGCCTCCACGTCGGCCCCGTAGGCGTTGAGCGTGAACTGCACGAAGTAGGGCGCCGGCGTCGCGCGCTCCAGCTCGTCTCTGCGCGCGAGCAGCACGGCGGGGTTCTTCGTCCAGAACGCGATGCAGTCCACCGCGTCGGGTGCCAGGCTCACGCGGCTCACCTGCGTGCGCGCCACCGGGTTGCGCACGAGCGCGTAGCCCTCTTCGAAGCGCCTGAGCAGCCAATCGAAATGAAACCGCGGGATGTCGGTCCTCCTCGACGCGCTGACGATCACAGCTCTTCGATGACTTTCGCCGACACGACGTTGCTGGGCGAGATGAGGATGGTGCCCACCTTGCCCACCTCGGGGGCGTCCACGTAGAACGTGCCGTCGATGGTCTCGCCCATCACGAACAGGTCCTCGTCCTGGGTTGACACGACGATGTCGATGCCCGAGGCGTCCTCGACGTACTCCTTGTCGGGCGTGATCGCCACGATGAAGTCGACCTTGTGCTTGGCGAAGTACGCCACCTGCTTCTCGATGGCCCGCACCGTGGTGGGCTCGGTCACGCTGAACACGCCGAAGCGGTGGTCGCCCTTCTTGAGGATGGTGCCCTCGCCGTACTGCTCGAGGTCGACGGTGTCGAGGGAGAACACGGTGGCCTTCTTGTCCTCGTAGCTCTTCTGGGCCTCGTCCACGGTCACGGTCGGCTTGGCCTTCGAGGACGCGCCGTTCGCTAGCGTTCCCGTGCCCGCGCTCACGGCGCCCTCGTCCGCGCCGGGCGCGTCGTCGGCCGCGGCATCGCCCTCGGGAAGCTCCCGCGCATCGGCATCGGCGTCGGATTGCGGCTCGGCACCCTTCGACGCGGGATCCTTCCGCGCATCGTCGTCGGAGGCCGCAGGATCGGCCGCGCCAGGCGCCTGCTTGCCCGCAGCCCCGCTCGCCCCCGCGCCGCCCGCTTCCCGCTCGCCTGCCGCCTTCGGCATGGCGGTGCCCTCGTACACGATGGCCGTGTAGCCGTCCATGCTGCCGAAGGTGTCGTCGATGTTGGACGCGGCCACGTTCCACGAGTGCCCGGCAATCAGGTACCATCCCAAGCCGAGGAGGCTCAGCACGATCAAGGCGGCGAACACCGCCAATGCTATTTTCTCGCGTGATTGAACCGACATAGTGACCCGTATTATACCCCGCGTCGCGAATACGTCGCCCACGCTGCGCGAGCGACAGAATTTCGACAGGAAGCGGAAAGGAAGCGGCGCGCGCTCGGCTAGACGAGCCGCTCGTAGGCGACGCGCTCGGGTGTCCCCTCCTCGGCGTGGGCGATGTAGATGATGCCGCACTGCGCGTAGCCCGCCTTCGCCAGCAGCCTGCGCATGGGAGCGTTGCCGGGATGCGTGTCGATGCGCACGCTCGCGCTGCCGTTCGCGCGCGCCAGGTCCTCGGCGCGGGCCAGCAGGAAGGTGGCCGCGCCCCGGTTCTTGACGTCCGACGCCACGGCGACGCGGTGCACCACGCCGTAGCACGGGCTCTCGGACGTGCACGAGGTGAGCCAGGCCCCCTCGTCGATGCGGTCGTAGTCGCGCTCGCCCGCGAAGCCGATCATGGCCGTGGCGATGACGACCCCGTCGTCCTCCACCACGTAGGAGTCGCCGCGCGCCGCGTCGGCCTCGATGACGGCGCGGTGCGGGTAGCCGCCCTGCCACTGGTCGATGCCGAGCGCGGCCAGCGAGGCGCGCCCGTCGGCGAGGATGGTCATGATGCGATCGATGTCGCATGCGCAGGTTCTGCGAAATTGCACAGGAGGTTCTCTTTCTTCTCTAACCGTTCGATTATCGGGAGGGGCGCGCGGCGCGCGGGAGCGAGGCGGCTACCAGACGCGTTCGAACACGGCGCGGCGCTTGACGCGGCCGAGGCGGGAGTGGATCTCGACGTTGCCGCAGAACTCGTAGCCGTACGACAGGAGCAGCTCGCGCATGGGGACGTTGTCCTCGTAGATGTCGCAGCAGATGCTGATCTTCCCCGCGTCCTTGGCGATGCGCTCGGCCGTTCCCAGGATGTAGCCGCCCACGCCGCGTCTTCGCGCGTCGGCCGCCACCGTCACCCAATGCAGCGCCGCGTACGCGGGATCGTCGGGCGAGGACGGTTCCGTGGCCCACTTCGCGCCCGTCATGTGCGCGTAGGCGGGGTCGCCCTGCGGGTTGAGCGCGAACATGCCGATGACGCGCCCTTCGTCGGCCGGGGCGCCCGCGCCCTCGGCATCGCTCGACGAGGACACCACGACGTAGGTCTTGCCCTCGTCGATCGAACGCATGAGGCGCCGCGCGGAGGGGTACTTCTTGAGGCCCTCCTTGATGCCGAGCGCCGCCATCGCCCGATGGCCGTCCTCGAGCAGCGCCTTCGCGCGCTCGAAGTCGTCGCGCGTGGCGCGGCGCGCCTTGTAGTAGCCCAGCTCGGTGGCGCGTCCTTGGAACGGGGGCAGGTCGTAGGCGGCGCCCTCGTAGGCCGCGGCGCCGCCCGAGCCCTCCTCGCGCTCGGTGACGAGGAACACCATGGCGATGATCATGGCGCAGCCGACGATGTCGACGACGCCAACCGACGTGCCCAGCCATACGGCCGAGATCACCGTGGCGGACACGGGCTCGACGCAGCCGACGAGGCCCGCGCGCACGGGGCCGGCGTCGGTGATGCCCTGCAGGTAGAACAGGTAGGCGGCGAACGTGCCCACGATCACCATGGCGAACATGACCCCGGCGAGCGCGGGCGACACGTCGACGGGTATGGACCAGGGCTGCACCGCGACGGTGGCCACGCAGCCGCCGATGAGCATGGCGAGGCCCGTCACGATGAAGCTGCCCCACTTCTCCAGCACCTTGCCGGGAAGCAGCGTGTAGAACGCCAGCGCGAACGCCGAGACGATGCCCCAGAACAGGCCCTCGGCCGGGATCGCGAGCGAACCGAGGTTGCCCTTCGTGGCGATGAGCACGGTGCCGCCGATGGCGAGCACGAGCCCGATGGCCTCGCGGACGCGCGGCAGGCGCTTCGTGCGCAGGCACACGTAGGCCATGATGACGATGAGGCCCGTGCGCTCGAGGACGGTGCCGGTGCCCGCGTTCGTGTACGAGATGGCCGACAGGTAGCTCACCTGGGTCAACAGCACGCCCAAGAGCGAGAAGGCGGCGATGCGCCCGAGCGACCGCGCGTCGCGCAGGGCGGCCAGCAGGTTCCTCGGCTCGCGCACGGCGCACACCACGAGGAAGATGACGGCCGCCAGCAGCAGGCGCACGCAGGTGATCCAGGCGACGGGAACGCCGAAGCCGCTCGTCATGAGCTGGGCGCACGTGCCCGAGAAGCCCCAGCATATGCCGCCGAGCGCCGCGAAGACGATGCCCCGAACCACGTGGTTCCCCCGAGCGGCGGCGGCGCCGTCCTGCTTGGGGGCAGATGCGACCGTCTGACCCATGCTTCCTCCTCCCATCGACCCTGCGCGGCGAGGCGCCCGAACCCCGCTCGCGAGCCGTTCGCCACGTTGCATCAGCGCATTGTCGCACGTCTGGGCAGCGCGGTAAAGACGTTTTGCGAGAGTTTTGCCCATGATTTGGGCAGACGATCAAAACACCACGTCAAAAGGCGAATACAGCGCGCTCAGCGCAACAGCCGCTCGTAGCACACGCGACGCTTCTCGCGACCGAACACGTCCTTGATCACGAGGGTGCCGCAGCGCTCGTAGCCGTGCTTCTCGAGGAGGTTCTGCATGGGCTCGTTCAGCTCGTAGACGTCGGCGCGGATGCTCGACCGACCGCCGGCGCGGGCGATCTGGTCGGCCTTGTCGAGGATGAACATGCCCACGCCGCGGCGGCGCGCCGGGTAATCGACCGCCACCCAGTGCAGCTCCGCGTACGGCTGCGGACGGGCGGACGTATCGGTGAGCCATGCGCCCTCGATAGGTCGCTCGTAGTTCTTGTCCGGCGAGAACGATACAGCGAACAGGGCGATCATGCGGCCGTGGGCGTCCTCGATGACGTGCGTCGTGGAGTTCTTGATGCTGTGCATGAGACGGCGCGCCGAGGGGTACTTCTTGCTGCGGCCCTCGTCGATGCCGAGCTCCGCGAACGTCCGGTGCCCCACGTCCAACAGCGCAGCAGCGCGCTCGAAGTCCTCGCGCACGGCCGGGCGGCTCGTGTAGTAGCCCAGCACCGACGCACGGCCCGCGAACAGCGGCGGGTCGTCGTCGTAGGCTCCCGAAAGCGCGCCCTCGCCCGCCGCGGCCGGCCCCGTCTTCGGCTCGCGCTCGGTGACGAGGAAGATCATGACCACGATGAGCGCGCATCCCGCAAGGTCCCAGGCGCTCACCGGCGTGCGCAGCCACACGAGCGCGAGGATCATGGCCGACACGGGCTCGACGCAGCACAGAAGGCTCGCCTTCACGGGGCCCGCGTCGTTCACGCCCTGCAGGTACAGCATGTAGGCGCCCAGCGTGCCCACGATGACGATGGCCACGAGCGCGGCGATGCCGCCAAGCGGCAGGTTCACCGGCATGGTCCAGGGCTGCACCACCACCGAGGCGGCCGAGCCACCGAACAGCATGGCGAGGCCCGTCACCAGCATGGAGCCCCACTTCTTCAGCACGCGAACCGGCATGAGGGTGTAGAAGGTCAGCGCCACGGCCGAGACGAGGCCCCAGGCCAGGCCCTCGGCGGGAATGGCCAGCTGGTCGATCTCGCCCTGCGTGGCGATGATCAGCATGCCGCCCAGCGCGAACACGAGGCCGGCCGCCTCGCGCAGGCGCGGCAGGCGCTTCGCGCGCAGGCACACGTACAGCATGATGAGCACGAGGCCCACCTGCTCGATGGTGGTGCCCACGCCCGCGCTCGTGAAGGAGATGGCGTTCAAGTAGCTGAGCTGGGTGAGCAGCACGCCGAAGATGGCGAACGCCGCGATCTGCGCGAGCGAGCGCCAGTCGCGGAACACCGCCACGAGGTCGCGCCAGTTGCGCACCGCGGTGAGGAACAGGAAGAACACGGCGGCGATGACCATGCGCACGCAGGTGATCCACGTGGCGGGAGCGCCGTACTCGTTCATGAGCAGCTGGGCGCACGTGCCCGAGAAGCCCCAGCAGATGCCGCCCGCGAGAGCGCACACGACACCGCGCGCAACATGGCGGCTCCCCGCCGCCGCTGCCATTTCCGCCACCTTGATCGAACCCTCTTCCCGCACGCCGCCGTCACCCGCACCAACAAAGCCGAGGCATTGTCGCACGTCCCGACTGCGCGGTAAAGGGGTTTTGCGTAAGATTCGGGCAAAGACCAGCGGGCGGCCCGGCGAACGCGCGGCGCTGCGGGCCCGCCGGGCGCGCCTCCCCTGCGCAGTTCTCGCCCGCCTGTTGCAGATCCGGGCCCACGCCTTCCCGATTGCGAGCGTTTTCCCAGGTCGCCTTTCGCCGCGTCGCCCCGCGCCGCGCCCCGTCGCGGGCGCTCCCCGACGGCGGGGCTTTCACGCCCCGATGCACAAAAAGACGCGCTGTGAAGGGATTTCAGCCCCTCCGGGCCGCTTTCGGGCCGCTCCCGCCTGCCACTCGCCACGACGCGAAGGCGTTTTCCTGGGTCGGGTGAACCGGGCCGGCCGCAGAACCCGCGTGCGGCCTTCACAGCGCTGCTTTTTGTGACTCGGCGGGCGTTTGAGGCACAGCGGCGCCTCCGAGGCGGCGGCGATCGCGCCGCTCGGAAAGCCTCCTGCAGGGGCCGCGCCGAGCTTCCAGCTGCGGTCATGCATCAGAGGGAATCGGAACAGACGCTCCGATTCCCCGCATGGCACATAATCCCAGGTACGGCCTCATCCCCGGCGGGCGCGTCGTCCCGCAGGGACCCCCGTGCATCGTCGCGCCGCCGAAATGGCGAGAAATCGCCGGATTCGGAAGCTTGCGGCCCGCCCTGGGCGGGCGGAGCATCTCCGGCGGGACAGAGGTTCTCCGCGAACAGGCATGATGCGGGACGGAGCATCCCGGCGCGCTCTCGACGCGCCCGAAACATCCGAATCCGGTAAAAACTTGCCATCCGCAGCCCCGTCGGATGCATACGGGGCGGTCCGCCCGGGGCAGGCGCAACCTGTCGGACGCTATGCGATCATGCCTCAAGCGCACAGTCGGGGCGAATGCGCCGAACAGGCGCTTTCCACATGGGCCCGGAAACGGCTGAGCGGGGCGGCCCCTGGCACGGCGCCGGTTCCGAGAAGGAGGGGGCGAGGGCGCGGCCCGTGGCGGTTTCCGACGGAAAAACGCCCTCGTACGGTGCCGTCCGAGGGCGTTTCCCGCGAGCCCTTCCCGCGGTGCCTCCGCGACCTGGGAGAATGGGGGCGGGCGGATGCCGGACAGGACGAGGCGGGAACCTGGGCACGCCCGGGAAAAGCGCTCGAGCGGGCGTTGCGCGTCAAAGGGGGAATCGGAACAAATGTTTCACGTGAAACATCCGAAAGTAGGACGCGCCTGCGGGCCAGCGGTTCCCGGCCCGCCGCGTCCCATGGCACGGCGGAGCGCCCGGGTCCGGGCGCTCCGGCCGCGATGTTTCCGGCCCCCGTACGAGGCACCGCAACCTCTACAGCCGGCCGTCCTCCAGCATCTTCTTCACGAAGGCGCCGGTGTAGCTGCCTTCCACCTGGGCGACTTCCTCGGGCGTACCCTGGGCCACGATGGTGCCGCCGCGCTCGCCGCCCTCGGGTCCGAGGTCGATGATGCGGTCGGCGCACTTGATGACGTCGAGGTTGTGCTCGATGACGAGCACGGTGTTGCCGGCGTCCACGAGCCGGTCGAGCACCTCGAGCAGCTGGCGCACGTCCTCGAAATGCAGGCCCGTGGTGGGCTCGTCGAGGATGTAGAACGTCTTGCCGGTCTGGCGGCGCTGCAGCTCGCTCGACAGCTTCACGCGCTGCGCCTCGCCGCCCGACAGCGTCGTGGCCGGTTGGCCGAGGCGGATGTAGCCGAGGCCCACGTCGTGCAGCGTCTGCAGCTTGCGCTTGATGCCGGGGATGTTCTCGAAGAACGCGAGCGCGTCCTCGACGGTCATGTCGAGCACCTCGGCGATGTTCTTGCCGCGGTACGTCACCTGCAGCGTCTCGCGGTTGTAGCGCGCGCCGCCGCACACCTCGCACGGCACGTAGATGTCGGGCAGGAAGTGCATCTCGATCTTGATCTGGCCGTCGCCCTTGCATGCCTCGCAGCGGCCGCCGTTCACGTTGAACGAGAAGCGGCCCGGCGAGTAGCCGCGCGCCTTCGACTCCTGCGTGGAGGCGAACAGGGCGCGGATGTCGTCCCACAGCCCGATATAGGTGGCCGGGTTCGAGCGCGGCGTGCGGCCGATGGGGCTCTGGTCGATGTTGATGACCTTGTCGATCTTGTCGAGCCCGGTGATCTTCTTGTACGCGCCCGTGCGACGGTGCGCGTGGTTCACGCGGTTCGCGAGCGCCGGCGCCAGCGTGTCGGTGACCAGCGAGCTCTTGCCCGAGCCCGACACGCCCGTAACCACGGTGAGCGTGCCGAAGGGCACCTCGAGCGTGACGTTGTGCAGGTTGTTCTCGGTGGCGCCCGTCAGCTTGAGCGACCCGCGGCGCGGCTTGCGGCGCTTCTCCGGCACCTCGATGCGGCGGCGTCCCGACAGGTAGTCGGCCGTGAGCGAGCCTTGCGCGTTCACGATCTCGTCGGGCGTGCCGATGGCCACGATCTCGCCGCCGTGCTCGCCCGCGCCCGGGCCCATGTCCACCACGAAGTCGGCGCTGCGGATGGTGTCCTCGTCGTGCTCGACCACGATGACGGTGTTGCCGAGGTCGCGCAGGCGCTCGAGCGTGGCGATGAGCCGCTCGTTGTCGCGCTGGTGCAGGCCGATGGAGGGCTCGTCGAGGATGTAGAGCACGCCCATGAGGCCCGCGCCGATCTGCGTGGCCAGGCGGATGCGCTGCGCCTCGCCGCCCGACAGCGTGGCCGTAGCGCGCTCGAGCGTGAGGTAGTCGAGCCCCACGTCCACGAGGAACTTGAGGCGCGCCTTGATCTCCTTCACGATGGGCCCGGCGATGTGCTCCTCGGAACCATGGAAGACGAGGCCCTCGAAGAACGACAGGGAGTCGGCCGCGCTCATCTCGGTGACGTCGTGGATGGAGCGCTCGTTCACCGTGACGGCGAGGATCTCGGGCTTCAGGCGCTTGCCGCCGCAGGTTGCGCACGGAACGACGGCGAAGTAGCTGGCCAGCTTCTCGCGCTGCGAGTCGCTCTGGGCCTCCTGGTAGCGGCGCTGCACCGCGGCCAGCGCGCCCTCCCACTCGATGTACCAGTACGTCTCGCGCCCGTCCACCGTGACGTAGTCGACGCGCACCTTGTCCTTGCCCAGGCCCTCCAGCAGGCCCCGCTGCGCCTTCGCCGGCATGTCCTCCCACGGGGTGTCGGCGTCGGTGCCGAGGTGCGCGGCCACGGCACGCAGCACCTGCGGGTAGTAGTTGCCGGTCTTGAACGGCGCGATGGCGCCCTCGTTGAGCGACAGCGACGGGTCGGGCACCACGAGCGAGGCGTCCACCTCCTCGCGGCTGCCGATGCCGAGGCAGTCGGGGCAGGCGCCGTAGGGGGCGTTGAACGAGAAATCGCGCGGCTGCAGCTCGTCCATGGAATGGCCGTGCTCGGGGCACGCCAGCGCGAGCGAGAAGATGTGCTCGCCCTCGCCCAGGCCGCCCTTCGCTCCGCTCGACTGGCCGCCGGCCTCGCCGAGCGGCTGGCCGTCGTCGCCCAGCACCTGCACGAGCACGCGCCCGTCGGCCAGCTTCGTGGCCAGCTCCACCGCCTCGGCGATGCGGCTCGTCGCGCTCCCCTTCAGCTGCACGCGGTCCACCACCACGTCGATGAAGTGCTTGATCTTCTTGTTGAGCGTGCGCGGCTCCCCGTCGAGCTTCACGATCTCGCCGTCGATGCGCACGCGGCTGAAGCCCTCCTTCTGGAGGTCGGCGAACAGCTTCGTGAACTCGCCCTTGCGGCCCGCCACCACGGGCGCCATGATGATGGCCTTCGCGTCGGGCGCGAGCGCGAGGATCTCGTCGGTCACCTGGTCGGTGGTCTGCTTCTTGATGACGCGGCCGCACTCGGGGCAGTGAGGCACGCCCACGCGCGCGAACAGCAGGCGCAGGTAGTCGTAGATCTCGGTG
Source organism: Eggerthella timonensis (assembly GCF_900184265.1). Taxonomy (NCBI): domain Bacteria; kingdom Bacillati; phylum Actinomycetota; class Coriobacteriia; order Eggerthellales; family Eggerthellaceae; genus Eggerthella; species Eggerthella timonensis. The sequence continues at coordinate 2,311,734 of NZ_FXXA01000002.1, read as the reverse complement.
GTGGTGCCCACCGTGGAGCGCGGGTTCTTGCTCGTGGTCTTCTGATCGATGGACACCGCCGGCGACAGCCCGTCGATGCTGTCGAGGTCGGGCTTCGACATCTGCCCGAGGAACATGCGCGCGTAGCTCGACAGGCTCTCCACGTAGCGGCGCTGGCCCTCGGCGTACATCGTGTCGAACGCAAGCGAGGACTTGCCGCTGCCCGACAGGCCCGTGATGACCACGAGCTCGTCGCGCGGGATGGTGAGGTCGATGTCCTTGAGGTTGTGCTCGCGGGCACCCTTGATGACGATGGCGTTCTGTCCCATGTGGCGTATCGCTCTTTCTATCGTTTGCAGCCCGGCGCGATGCCGGAGGTGAATATGGCTACCGGAGAACTATCATTTCCGTGCAATCGCTCATTTTAGCGCAGTCCGACGATGGAATCGGCAAAAACATCCGTTCGTCTGATTCGTTCAAATTCTGAGCACAAACTGTTCGATTCAGCGCGCGGAACGGGTCCGCCCGCGGTCGGCGAGCTCCCCCGCCGTCGCGAGGCGGACGCGTTCGACCAGCTCGTCGAACGGCAGCGCGGGCGCGTACAGGTAACCCTGGAAGTACGAGCATCCCAGCCGCTCCAGCAGATCGCGCTGCTCGGCGGTTTCCACGTACTCCGCCAGCACGGTGAAGCCCAGCTGGCTCGACAGATGCGTGATGGACGAGACGATGTCGGCGTAGCGCTCGTTCTCCAGCACGCCCTTCGCGATGGTGCCGTCCAGCTTCACCACGCTGAACACGCTCGTCTCGAGGTACTGGAACGACGTGCGCCCCATGGAGAAGTCGTCGATGGCCAAGGGGACGCCGGCGTCCACGAGGCGCTCGAGCAGCGCCGAGGCGCCGTCGTCCCAGCGCAGGGCCTCGCGCTCGGTGGCCTCCACCACCACGCGCCCCCGGTCGAGGCCGCGCTCGCGCACGCCGTCGATGATGTAGCGCACGCCGCCGTCGCTTTGCAGCAGCCGCGCGGTGGCGTTGACGCTGACGCTGAACCCCTCGTGCACGACGCCGGCATGGGCGAGCCGCTCGACGAGCACCGCGTCGTCGAGGGCGCGGGCGAACACGGCGCGCTCGAGATCGTCGAGCGCGCCCATCTCCTGCGCCAGCTCGATGACGAGCGGCGGGTACACCATGCCGTACACGGGATGCTCGAAGCGCAGGAGCGCCTCGGCGCCCACGGCGCGGCCGGCCGTGTCGAACTGCGGCTGGTAGCGCAGGGCGAACGCGCGCTGCTCGACGGCCGCGCGCACGTCCTCGGCAAGCGACGTCGCCAACGCTCCCACGGCGCCCGGCAGCGCCGTCAGCTCGATGCCCACCCCCGCGCGCTCCGCTTCCATGAGCGCGTCGAGCAGCGCGCGGTACTCCTCGCGCTCGCGCTCGTCGGCCAGGTGCTCGTAGCGGCGCAGGAACGGCAGGTAGATCGCCGCGCCCAGCACGATGCACGCCAACTGCAGCACGCCTCCCGCCATCGAGCCCGTGGCCAGGTAGCCGCCCACCACGGGCGGCGTGGTCCACGACACGTCCACCACCGTGGGCGGCACGATCCCCGTCGCCATGGCGGCGTAGGCGATGACCATGTTCACGAGGGGCACGAGGATGAACGGCACGAACAGCATGGGGTTCCATACCACGGGGAGGCCGAACAGCATGATCTCGCTCACGTTGAACGCCATGGGCAGCGCCGCGAACGCCGACAGCCGCCGCACGTTGCGCCGTCGGCCGAACAGAAGGATGGCCACGAGCAGCGACAGCAGGGCCCCCGCCCCGCCGATGGAGGCGAACACGTCGAGGAAGGTCTTCGTGACGATCTGCACCGGCTCGCCGCCGGCCGCGAGCGCCGCCGCGTTGGCCGCGGTGCCGGGCACGAAGACGCTCTGGGCCACGCCGTCCAGCATGTTGCCGCCGTGGATGCCGAAGAACCACATGACGTTGTTCATGAGCAGGTACAGAAGCCCGCTGCCGAGCGTGGCCGAAGCGAGCGGGAACAGCGCGCTCACGCTCGCGAAGAACAGCTCCTCCACGCTGTCCACGCCGAACAGCATCGACACCGCGACGTTCGCCACGGCGAACAGCGCCACGACGGCGCCGATGGGCACGAGCGCGGTGACGGCCTGGTTGAACACGCCGTCGATGCTGTCTCCGTAGCGGCGACGGCGGCGCATGCGCACGAGCCGGCAGTAGATCAGCGACGAGACGAGGCCGCACACGATGGCGATGAACAGCGAGCGGGTGCTGAGCACCGCCTTGTCGAACCCGTCGGAGCCGAAGCCCACGAACATGAGGTACGCCGCGAGCGCGGCGAACGGCGCGCCCTGCGTGAAGAAGTCGCCGTGGCGGCCGGCGTAGGCGTGCGCGTAGCGCAGCGCGATGGCCACCGACACGTACAGCGAGAAGATGCCGAGCGTGGCCGCGTACGACACGTCGAAGAGGTTCTGGAACCAGGGAGTTGCGGCCAGGAAGTCCTGATAGCCGGGAAGCGGCAGGTTGAGGAAGATGAGGCTGAACGATCCGATGAGCACGACGGGGATCGTGAGGATGAGGCCTTGGCGGATCGCCTTGAACGCCATGACGTCCTCGACGCGCGCGAACCACGCGAGCACTGCGTTCACCTCGACCCCCTTCGATCCTGCGCGTCTGCAAACGCCGCTCTTCTGAACGTGCTCTCGCCATTCTACGGTGACGGACACGCGAGGACAAGCAACGATTTCGCAAAAAACGGGGCGCTCCGCGCGCGCTCGCCGCCTTCGCGGCCGATTCGAGGGGAAATCACGCGTGCGCGCAGGCGCGGGTTCTGGTATCCTCGCGCTGAGACCACGGAGGAAGCATATGATGCAGCAGGACAGCCCGAAGACCGCCCAGCGCCGCGTCCGCGAGAAGCGCACCATCTCGCAGATGGTGGCGCTGTACTGCGCCGACAACCACGAGGCGGCCGATCGCACCGAAACCGCCCACTGCGGAGAAGCGGTGTGCGACGAGTGCGCGCGCATCGACGCCTACGCCGTGCTGCGCACCGAACGCTGCCGCAAGATGGACGTGAAGACCTCGTGCGACGAGTGCGAGAACCACTGCTACAAGCCCGAGGAGCGCGAGCGCATCCGCGCCGTCATGCGCTACGCCGGCCCCCGCATGCTGCGGAAGCACCCCGTGGCAGCCGTCCGCCACCTGTTGGGAAGGTAGCGCGCCCGCCGAAGGGGCCGCTGCGCCGAAACGAGCCGACGGCGCCCGAAGCGGCCGGAATCGTCGCGGAAACCGCCCGCTACGCGCGCTGCGCCGAACGGGAGCGGCGCCGTCGAACTTCGGACAGCGCCGCCCCGCCTTCGCCATGAGCGGCTGCGGCCCCGTTCGGACCGCAGCCTCAATCTTCCCCTCCCTAGCCCAACAGCTTCTTGCCGAGCGAGGCGCGGATGATGCTCCGGCTGGCGAAGTACGTGACCAGGAGGTAGGCGCCGTACACGATGCCCACCAGCACGCCGGTCATCATCGCGGGCTCGAGCACCGACACGCCCAGCTGCGCGAGCACCGAGTCGCTGATGATGCCGACGGCGCACACGGTGTGGCTCACGGCCAGCGCGAGCGGCACGAGGAAGTACACGAGCACCTGCGTGCGCAGCGACCGGAATATCATGCGGCGGTCGCAGCCGATCTCGGCGAGCACCTGGTAGCGTCCCAGGGAATCGCTCGTCTCGGACAGCTGCTGGATGGCCAGGATGGCCGCCGTGGCGATGAGGAACACGAATCCGATGTACAGCGCCAAGTACGAGATCATGAGGTTCATGCCGCTCGACTGGACGAGCACCTCCTCGGCGGTGAACGACAGCGTCACGGGCCAGGGCTTCGGGCCGAACGCCCATCCGGACGCCGCCACCTCCGCGCTCGCGGGCGAAACCTCGGCGAGCATCTCGGCCAGCAGCTTGTCGCCCTCGACGCGATCCGTCTTGTACATGAGGTTGAGCAGGCTCTGCTCGGGTATCGCGCCCTGAGCGCGCAGCTCGGCGATCACCGCGTCGGGCACGATGAGCTCGGCCCCGCTCGCGGAGAACGCGGCATCCTCGAGCGGCTGGCTGCGCAGCTCGCCCGTAGCCGTCAAGGTGCGACCGGCCGCCTCGATCGTCTCGCCCTTGCGCGATACGGCCTCCGAGAGCGCCTTCATCGCGTCGAGCGTGTTGTTCACCGCGTAGCCGTCCTCGCCCACGTCCACCGTCGGCCGACCCGACAGCTCGGCCGCCGCGTTGAACTGCGAGACGCCGATGAGCGTGACGCCCTGGTTGTGCAGCGCCTCGTTCTGCTTCTCGTTGCCCGTGTCGTGCCCGTAGCGGTCCATGAGCTCGCCGTACGACACGTCGTCGTTCACGAACGCATCGATCTGCGCGGAACGATCGACCAGCCGGTCCCACACCGGCGAGGAGTCCGCCAGCTTGGCGGCGATGTCCCAGCCGTAGGCCTCCGCATCGGCGGTCACGGCGGCCGCCTTCTCGTCTGCGACCCGCTGGTACTCGCGATCCTCCTCGCTCATGCTCGCGAGCGCCTCCTCGTCGTGGACGCCGCCCGCGTTGAGGTACACGTTCGCCGTGAGCGTGGCGTCGTACACCGTGCCGTCCTCGATGTTGCCGCTGAAGGCGCGCGCCAGGCCCATGCCCGTGGAGAACACGGTGAGCGAGAAGAACAGCATGATGCACACCACCGACAGCGACACGAACGCCGTGTTCACCTTGCTGGCGATCTGGCGCATCGTGAACATGGCCAGGCCCTTGAAGTAGATGCCGCGCGTGCGCTCGATCACCGCGAGCGCGAAGCCCGCCAGCGACCAGAACAGCAAAAACGTGCCGATCACCATGAGCACGGTGGCTTTCCAGAACCCCTCGTCGAACTGCATGAGGCCGTTGTCCAGGAGCGTGAGGTACGACCACGCGACCACGCCCACGGCCGCAACGAACCCGACGAGGCTGATCCACGGGTTGCGCACGCGGAAGCGCGCGTTCTTCGAGCGGGCGGACAGCAGGTCGATGAGCTTGTAGCGCCGTATGGACAGCGTGTTGAACAGCCCCGTCACGGCGAAGATGAGCACGAAGCACATCAGCGTGAGCACGAAGCCGTCGACCGAGAAGATGAAGCGGTACTGGGTCATCTCGATGTTGAACAGCCCCGCCGTGACGAACGACAGTCCCTGCGACAGCGCGAAGCCCAGCGCGAGGCCCACGACGAGCGAAACGAAACCCACCGCCGCCGTCTCCATGAGCACGATGGCCGACACGCTGCGGGGGTTCATGCCCAACATGAGGTACGTGCCGAACTCCTGCTTGCGCCGCCTGATGAGGAAGCCGTTCGCGTACAGCACGAGGAAGCCCAGCACGCAGGCGATGACCACGCTGAACATTCCGATGAACTGCCCGGTCATCTCGAACACGCTGGCCGACGCCGCGTCCTCGAGGTCGAACAGGATGGACTGGCTCGTCACCGAGTTGAACGCGTAGAACACCGCGACGCCGAACACGAGCGTGACGAAGTACACGCTGTAGTCCTTCACCGAGCGCCCGATGTTGCGGAATGCGAGTTTAGCCAGCATCGCGCACGTCACCGCCCAAGAACGTCACCACTTCCATGATGCGGTTGAAAAAGTCGGCGCGGCTCGTGGCGCCGCGGCGTATCTCGTTGAACACCGCGCCGTCCTTGATGAACAGGATGCGGCTGGCGAACGAGGCCGCGAACGAGTCGTGCGTGACCATCATGATGGTGGCATGCAGATCGGCGTTCATCATGGACAGGGTCTCGAGCATCACCGTGGCGCTGCGCGAGTCGAGCGCGCCGGTGGGCTCGTCGGCCAGCACGAGCTTCGGGTCGGCTACCATGGCGCGCGAGGCGGCGATGCGCTGACGCTGCCCTCCCGACATCTGGTAGGGGTACTTGCCCAACACCTCCTCCACGCCCAACGTGCGCGCGATGGCCTGCACGCGCGGCTTGACGGAGGCGGCGGGCTCGCCCTTCACCGTCAGCGCGAGCGCGATGTTCTCGAAGCCGGTGAGCGTGTCCAGGAGGTTGGAATCCTGGAAGATGAAGCCCAGGTCGTCGCGGCGGAACTTCGCGAGCGCACGGGAGCGCAGGCCCGTGATGTCGCGGCCGTCGACGAGGATGTGGCCGCTCGTGACGGTGTCGATGGTGGCCACGCAGTTCAAGAGCGTCGTCTTGCCGGAGCCCGACGGCCCCATGATGCCCACGAACTCGCCGGGGGCCACGTCGAAGCTGATGTCGTTGATGGCATGGGTGACGGAATCGCGGTTGCCGTACACCTTCTCGATCTGGCGCACCGACAGGATGGGGCGGCTTCCCAGGGACGGGGCCGCGGCGCCCGAGCGCGGTGCGGGCGCGGTATTCGGAGTCGCGTAGACTTCGGTCATGGTCGTATCCTTCCTCGCTTTACGGTCTGCGACCATGCTACGGCCCAGTACGCGCGGGCGCCATCGAAGTCGGTGACGCGTACCTTACGAAAATGCAAGAGTGGAGGCGGGACGGGGGTGAGACAGAGGGACGGGGTAATTGTCTCATCGTCCGATGAGACAATTACCCCGTCCCTCTGTCTCACCCCCGTCCCGCCCCGTCTCATCCGCACAGGTCGAGTCTGCGGCGATCGTGCGGGAACGCCAACAGCACGCGCGTGCCCGCGCCCTCTTCCGACGCGAGCGCCACGGACAGCCCCATCTTCGCGCACAGCTCGGCCACGAGGTACAGCCCCATGCCCGTCGACGAGCCGACCCGCCGCCCGTTCTCGCCGGTGAAGGCCCGCTCGAACACGCGGGGCACGTCGCCGGCCGGCACGCCCCAGCCGTCGTCGGCCACCTCGAGCACCGTGCGCTCGCCGCTCGTTTTCGCGCCCTCCTCCTGCACGGAGAAGCGCAGCGTCGTCGCGCCGTACTTCGCCGCGTTCGCCACGAGCTGCCCGATGACGAAGGCGAGCCACTTCGCGTCGGCGAACACGCGAACGTCGTCCGGCACGTCCACCGTCGGCGACACGCCGCGCTCGATAAGGTAGCGCGCATGCTTGCGCACCGCCTCGCGCACGGCATCGGCGAGGCTCGTCTCGCGAATGGCGTAGTCCTGGGAGAGCGAGGTGGAGCGCGCGTAGTACAGCGCCTGCTCCACGTACCCCTCGATGCGGTCGAGCTCTCCTTTGAGCCGCGCCGCCTGCGGCCCGTGCAGGTCGGAAGCCATGAGGGCAGCGGCGGCGATGGGCGTCTTGATCTCGTGGATCCACAGCTCGATGTAGTCGCGGTAGGCCTCGGAGCGTTGCTTGTGCACGGCCACGTCGTCGGCAGCGGCCTTCCCCGATGCCTGCAGGGCCTCGAAGGCCAGCCGGCCTTCGAGGAAGTCGGGCGGCTCGATGAGCGACGTGGCGTAGTAGGTGCGATCGAGATCGCCCACCACCTGCTCGAGGTCGCGGTAGAACGCGCGGCGCCGTGCGAAGTCCACGGCCAGCGCCACCGCGGCGCAGGCGAGCACGATGCACGCTGCCAGCACCGACGCATCGGCGCCCGCCCCCAGAACGGCCACCATGAAGCCCAGCGCGAGCGCGCATGCGACGGCGATGGCGATGGAGATCGCACGGTCCTTGAGGAAGGCGGACAAGGTCATCGCGAGCGGCCCTCCCCCGGACGCTGCGGCGCGCGCATCACACCACGTACCCTTGGCCGCGCCGGGTGATGAGGAAATCGTCCGGCACGCCGATGCTGCCGAGGCTCTTGCGCAGCCGGTTGATGTTGACGGTCAGCGTGTTGTCGTCGATGAAGGCGTCGGACTGCCACAGCTCGCACATGAGCTCCTGGCGCGATATGATGGCGTCGTGGTTCGCCATGAGCATATGGAGGATCTTGAGCTCGTTGCGCGTGAGGTCGACGGTACGGCCGTCGTGCTCCACGCGCCCGCGCGCCACGTCGAGCACCACGCCGCGATGGGCGATGCGCGTCGGCGGCTCCGCGCTCTGGGAGCGCCGCAGCACCGACTGGATGCGCGCGAGCAGCACGGCGGGGTTGTAGGGCTTGGTGACGTAGTCGTCCGCACCCAGGTTCATGCTCATGACCTCGTCGAACTCGCTGTCGGACGAGGTGAGCATGATGATGGGGACCTGGCTTGCGCGGCGCAGGTCGCGGCAGACGGAGTGCCCTCCCGTGCCGGGCAGCTTGAGGTCGAGGATCACGATGTCGGGCGATGCGGCCAAGATGTCGTCGGCGATCCGGTCGAACGAGATGCTGGTCAACGGTTCGTGGCCTTGCAGCTCCAACAGGCGCATAAGCTCGTCGCGCAGCGACGCGTCGTCCTCCACGACGAAGATGCGTGCCATGGGCCCTCCTCACGGCCGCCCGCCCCGGACGGCCCTTCGACTTCGCTTTCCCATCCATAGTACGGCAGCGCACCGTTGCCGACAGCGAGGCGTAACCGTTTCGTTGCCGCTCCGAAGCTAGCCTTTATGATGTTTGGAGTACGTGCTCGGCATCGCCGGACAGGCGGCCTTGCTGCTTTTGAAGTAGCGCAGCACGAAGCTGACGCCCGCCACCGCCAGCGCCAAGCCGAGGCCCGTGTAGAAGAACGCGATGAACCACTCGGGGGCGATGCCCGAAGCGCGCAGCGCGATGCCGCCGCCCATCATGATGGCCATCATGATGTAGCCCTTCTTGTCGAAGAACTTGAACACATGGGTCTTGTCTTCCTCGTAACCCGTGATGCGGCTCGCGTGCTTGCCTACCATCTTCGTGAACACGAAGATGTGGAACAGCACGAAAATGACGAGGGTCCCGATGATCAGAACCCACAACAGCCACCCGGTCTCGTCCAGGAAGGCCGTCAGACCGATGTTCACGATGTTCGCGCCGGCGATGAACCACACGATGCCGGCCACGAGCAGAAGCTTTTCGGTCGAAACCTTCAGCAGCTGCATGCCATGCTCCTTCGATGCGACTTGTACCCGATCGCCCGCGTCACGCGGCCGCGCGCGAGCATCTGCCCATTATAGGCTCGAAGCCGGCCGAGGCAAGGTCGGGCCGGCGTTCTCCACAGGGAAGCGCCGGCCCGCTCGGGAATTCGCTACAGGACGTTCTGGGGAACGCGCGCATCGTCGGCGTTCGTGCCGGCGCCCGCCACGTCGAGGATCTCGATGGTCGTAGGCGTGAAGCCGGAGCCGGAGCCCGTGCCGCGCATGACGATGACGTCGTCGGCGGAAAGGGTGCGGCCCTCGATCTCGGCGCCCGACTCGTCGACGATGGACACGTTGTTCGCATCGAACGTGATCTCGTCCTGGCCCGCGTTGAAGGCCTGGCCGCCGCTGCCGTCGTTCGCGTCGTCAAGCGTGCCGACGACGACCGTCGCCTCGGTGCCGTTCACTGCCATGACCTGGCCGTACTGGACGCTTTCGCCGATGGAGCCCTCGGCTTCGTTGCGCGATTGCTCGTCGGCGTTCAGCTCTTGCTGAGCCTGCGGGTTGTCCTCGGCCGCGTTGGTGGTGCAGCCGCTCAGGAACGGGATGAAAGCGAGCACGACAGCCATCGCGCCGGCGAACGCCCGCATCTTCTTCTTGCTCATGAAGCCTCCTTATGGGTCGGTGCGCGGCGCGCACGTCGTGAGCGTTTCGATGTACGCCCCCGATTGTGGAGGATCGAGCGGGTGGGAATCGCGGCGCGCGCCAAGCGTCAGCCGGCGGTCACGCAGCCGCAACCGGGTGGGAACCGGGAACCCTACCCTCGCGGATGGGTACGGGCATGCACCTGCTTGAGGCGGCCCGGGGACAGGTGGGTGTAGATCTGCGTGGTGGACAGGCTGGCATGGCCGAGCATCTCCTGGACGCTGCGCAGGTCGGCGCCGCCGTCGAGCAGGTCGGTGGCGAAGGTGTGGCGCATGTCGTGCGGCGAGAGCGTCTCGTCGAGGCCGGCCTGGCGCAGCGCCTCCTTGAACATCTTGCGTATGGCGTCGGTGCCCATGCGGTTGCCGCGCGTGGACACGAAGAAGTAGTCGCAGGTGCGGTCGCGCAGGATGAGCGGGCGGGCCCACGTGGCGTAGGCGCGCATGGACGACACCGCCATGTCGTGCAGGGGCACGATGCGCTCCTTCGACCCCTTGCCGAACACCTTCACCTGGCCGCTGCCGAAGTCCACGTTGGCCGCCAGCAATCCCGACGCCTCGGACACGCGGGCGCCGCACGCGTACAGGAACTCGAGCAGCGCCTGGTTGCGCGCGTCGACGGACGACTGGTCGCGCTCGCGCCCGGCGATGTCGCGCTTGCCGTACACCGTCAGCAGCTTCACCATGTCTGACGCCCGGATGACGTGCGGCAGGCTCTTCGGCTGCTTGGGTCCTTGCAGGATGCTCGCGGGGTCCTCGTCAGTTGTCCCGGTGACGTTGAGCCAGCGGAAGAAGCTGCGCAACGCCGACAGGCGGCGGTTCACCGTGGTGCGGGAGTACTGCGCGCGGTCGAGCTCTCCCAGGTAGCGGCGCAGCTGGCGATGGGTGGCCGCGAGGATGTCGATGCGCTCGCGGAAGGCCCAGCGAGCGAAGTCCATGAGGTCGATGCGGTAGGCGCGCAGCGTGTGCACCGAGGCATTGCGCTCCACGCGCATGGCGTGGCAGAACGCGTCGATCAGCTCGACGATGCGCGGATCGCAGTCGAGGGGGTCGCGCAAGGACGACGAGCCGTCGCCCACGGTCATGAGGCCGCCTCCGGCTTGCCGCGCTCATCGAGCGCGAGGCCGCGCGCGGCCAGCTCGTCGCGGTACGCGGCGAGCGCCTCGGCGCCGCGCGCGGCATAGGCGGCGTAGCGGTCGCGCTTGTTGCGGATGCGCTGCTCGAACGGGGGCAGGATGCCGAAGTTCACGTGCATGGGCTGGTAGTCGGACGTGGCCGGGTCGGTGGCGTAGGCCATGAGCGCGCCGAACGCCGTCTCGCTCGGCAGCAGGGGCGCCTGCGCGTTGCCGAGCTCGGCGGCCACGGCGATGGCGGCATGGAGCCCCGAGCGGATGGCCTCGCAGTACCCTTCGGTCCCGGCGATCTGGCCGGCGAGGTACACCGGCGTCCCGAGCCGCTCGGCCTCGGGCGTGCGCAGGCGCAGGTTCGCGTCCAGCAGGCGCGGCGCGTCGACGAACGTGTTGCGGTGCATCACGCCGTAGCGCGCGAACTCGGCGTGCTCGAGGCCCGGGATGAGGCGGAACACGCGGCGCTGCTCGGGGAAGGTGAGGTTCGTCTGGAACCCGACGAGGTTGTAGCTGGAGCCGTGGGCGTCCTCGGCGCGCAGCTGCAGCGCGGCCCACGGGCGGCGGCCCGTGCGCGGGTCGGTGAGCCCCACCGGCTTGAGCGTGCCGAAGCGCGGCGCGTCGTGGCCCTTGCGGGCGATCTCCTCGATGGGCTGGCAGGCCTGGAACAGGTCGCGGGTCTCGAAGTCGCGGCGGATGACGCGCTCGGCGCTCACAAGCTCGTCGATGAAGGCGTCGTACTCCTCGCGCGAGAAGGGCGCGTTCAGGTAGTCGCCCACGTCGGCGCCGGCATCCTCGTAGCGGCTCTGGCGGAACAGGCGCTCGCCGTCGAGGGAGTCAGCCATGACGATGGGCGCGGCGGCGTCGTAGAACGCGCACGACTCCTCGCCCGTGAAGCGGACGAGCGACGCCGCGAGCGCGTCGGAAGTCAGCGGGCCCGAGGCCACCACGAGCGCGTCGGCGCCTTCGGCGGCCTGCGCGAGGTCGACGGCCTCCTCGTGCACGAGCTGGATGAGCGGATGGGCCTCCACGAGCACGGTCACCGCTGAGGCGAACGCCGCGCGGTCGACGGCCAGCGCGCCGCCTGCGGGCACGGCATGGGCCTTCGCCTGGGCGTACAGCCGCGAGCCCAGCTCGGCGAGCTCGCGCTTGAGCATGCCGGCCGCGCTGTCGGGCTTCTCGCTTTTGAGGGAGTTCGAGCACACGAGCTCGGCGCAGCACCCCGTGACGTGCACGGGCGTGGGCACCGCCGGGCGCATTTCGACCAGGCGCACCCGCACGCCGCGGTCGGCGAGCTGCAACGCCGCCTCGCTCCCCGCGAGGCCGGCACCCAGTATGGTTACGGATTGAGACATGCCGTCAAGGATAGCAAAACCCGGCCCGGAAACGCCCGGAAACCTCCGAATCTACGCGCGTCCTGCGATTGCGCCCCGTCAACCGCAATCGGCGAGCGCCGATTGCACGGCATCGCGCAGGAATTCTGAACGGGTGATGCCCTTTTCCTCGGCTCGCCTGTCCACCGCGAGGATCTGAGAAGAAGGGAGGCGGAACGTCACGGGCTTGACGTCCTCGTCGGCGATCGACGGACGGCCCCTTCGCACCTCGCCGAGCGTCGAGGCGTCCCAGGTCCCGTTTTCGTACTCTTCCGCCCAGTCGTCCAACTGCTCCTCGGTCACGCCGAACGCCTTGTTGAGCTCTTCCCGATCCATGTTTACCTTCCCTTCAGTCTGACCTCTGCGAGCACCTTCTTCGAAGGCGGCGTCATGGCATGGTAGATAAGCCAGTCCCCGTCCGGCGAGCGAGCGGCGACCATCTCGACGAACCGCCCTCGAGCGTCGAAGCCCACCGCAACGCTTGCGTTCGATGCCCTTCGCTGAGCCCACCGCTCGCAGCCCTCCCATGCCGCGAGAACGTCGGCTTCGGACAGGTCGGGATGACGTTCCATCACCCGCGGATGCACGAATACGCGATTCATGTGCCCCTCTGCTTTCCCATATTATTGTATGACAAAAATAGCCCGCATGCAAACGCCGAGGGTCGGCCCTCACCTCACGGCGGGGCCCCAGCGGCCGTCGGGGTGGCGGGCGATGGCGCCGGCGAGCTCGGCTTCCACGAGGCGCTCCATGAGCCACGAGCGCGCGTCGGCCTCGCCGCACGACGCCGTCGCGATCGCGTAAAGCTGCTCCATGCCGAGCGGCTCGGCGCGCAGGGCGTCCGCCACCGGGTTCGACGGCCCGTCGCCGCCCGGCCGCGATCCGTCGCCGACAGCCTCATGCTGCTTCAGGAGACCGAACAGCGAGAACAGCGCGTCCTCGAACGTCTCGTCGTCGACGACGGGCGTCGCCCCCTGGTAGAGCAGCCGGTTCGCCCCACGCGAGGACGCGGCCGTGATGGCGCCGGGCACTACGAGCACGTCGCGGTTCGCCGCGAGCGCCTCGTCGGCCGTGGAGAAGGTTCCCGAGGGCAGCCCCGCCTCCACGATGAGCGTGGCCCGCGCAAGCCCCGCGATGAGGCGGTTGCGCAGACGGAAGCGGTAGGGCTTGGGATCTTCGTCCCACGCGTATTCGGAGGCCACCGCGCCGCCTCCGTCCACGATGCGTTGGAACAGCCCCGCATGCTCGGCCGGGTACGGGCGGTCGCACCCGCCGCCTAAGAACGCCACCGTGCGCCCGCCGGCGCCGAGCGCGGCCTCGTGCGCCGCAGCGTCGCATCCGCGCGCGCCGCCCGACACCACCACGACGCCCCGCCGCGCGGCCAAGGCCGCGAAGCGCTGCGCGCACCCCCGCCCGTACGGCGTGGCCTTGCGCGCGCCGACGATGGCGATGCCCTCCTCGAGCGCGGCGGGGTCGCCCGCCACGTAGAGCCGCTCGGGCGGTTGCGGCACGCGCTCGAGCGCAGGCGGGTACCCCGCGCCCCCGCGCTCGAGCACCGTCCTCCGCCCTGCGAGCGCCCTCACGACTCCCCCTCCCGCAGCCGGAACCCGATGGCCTCGCAGAGGTGCCCCCGCTCCACGCGCGCGCTCTCCTCCATATCGGCGATCGTGCGGGCCAACGCGAGCGTGCGCATGATGGCGCGCCCGCTCAGGCGGCTCGCCCGCGCCGCCCCCTCGAGGAACCCCTCGTCCTGCGCCGTGAGCGCGCACGCCTTGACGAGCGCCTCCGACGTGCGGGGACCCTCCCCCTCGTCCAAGCGCGCCCGTCGCCACGAGGCGTACTCGCGCGCCCGCAGCACGTCGCGCCGCAGCTCCTCCGAGCTCGTGCCCCTCCCGGTGGCCAGCACCTCGCCGGGAGGGATGCGGCGCACGGCGATGTGCACGTCGATGCGGTCCATGATGGGCCCGCCGATGCGGTTGCGGTACAGCTGCATCTGGCGGTACGTGCACGTGCACGGCTCCTCCTCGTCGCCGTAGTAGCCGCACGGGCACGGGTTCGTGGCGGCCACCAGCATGAACCGCGCCGGGAAGTCGACGTTGCCGTCGGCGCGCGTGATGGTGACCCGCCCCGACTCGAGCGGCTGGCGGATGCCCTGCAGCACCGAGGGGCTGAACTCGGCGAGCTCGTCGAGGAACAGCACGCCGTTGTTCGCAAGCGATATCTCGCCGGGACGCAGCGGCGCGCCGCCGCCGATGAGGCCCGCCAGGCTGGCCGAATGATGAGGGCTTCGGAACGGCCGCACGCCGCCGAGGATCGACTCCACCTCCTCGCCGGCCACCGAATGCACGACCGCCGTCTCGATGGCCTCGGCTTCGGCCAGCGGCGGCAGGATGGACGGCAGCCTCGATGCGAGCATCGTCTTCCCCGAACCGGGAGGGCCCGACATGAGCACCCCGTGGCCGCCCGCCGCCGCGATCTGCAGCGCGCGCTTCGCCATGTCGTGCCCGGCGATGTCGCGGAAGTCCAGCGCTGCGGCGCTGCGCGGCGAGGCGTCGGCGACGGCTTCCGGGAACGGCCCCGATCGGAACCCCGAAAGCGACGTCGCCGCGCGCCGCACGAGCCCGTCGAGCTTGGCGAACCCCCGCCGAACCGGCGCGCACACGAGGTCGACGCCGAGCCGCTGCGCGCACAGGGCGTAGGCGAGCAGCCCCGCCACCGGGCGCACGGCGCCCTCCAGGGACAGCTCGCCCACGAACAGCTGGCCGGCCACCGCGCGCGGGTCGAGCTGACCCGTCGCGCACAGGATGCCCGCCGCGATGGGCAAGTCGAACCCCGATCCCGTCTTGCGCAGCGCGCCCGGCGCCAGGTTCACCACCACCTTGCTGGCGGGCATGGCGAAGCCGCACGAGCGCAGCGCGGCTTTCACGCGCTCGCGCGACTCCTGCACCGACGCGTCGGCCATTCCCACGATGGAGAACCCGGGTATCCCGTTCGACACGACCACCTCCACGTCCACGGGGACGGCATCCACCCCGCGCAGCGTCGCGGCCCGCACGACGCATTGGCCCTGCACGCTCATTGCGCGCCGAACGCGTTGATGTGGTGGCGGATCATCGCGCGGTCGGGCGCGATCACCACGATGGACACGATGTCGAAGCGCACCGGCACGTCCACCACGTCGTATCCCTGCAGGAACAGGGCGGCGATGCGCTCGTAGCGGTCGCGCGACGGGACGGGGAAGAGCGCCGCGGCGCCCTTCTTCGAGCGTCGCTTCGCTCCCGCGCCCGCGGCGCTCTTCCCCGTCCGCCCTTTCGCCCTGCGCCGCCGCGCTGCGCTCCGGCTTCCCTCCCGCTTCCTCGCGCACGATCGTCGCCGCCGCCGTTTCCCGTTCCATGGCACCACGCCCCTTTCGTCTGTGGTTCCATGATAAGGACGCCGTCTTACGCGCCGATGGCGCGTATCCAGCGAAACGCGCCGCGGAATCCATCCGGGAAGCGACGCCGTTTCCACGCGAAGTACACGCGCCGTGCCACCGTTTCCAACGCGGTTCGAACGCGGAGCGCACGCGATTCCCACGAGCATCCGATGTCGCGCCGTATCCGCAGATGAAAAAGCCGCCCGACAACGCTCGAAAGCGCGCCGAACGGCGTGGAGACCCGAGGGGGAAGCCGGTGGAAACGCGGATATCGGCGGAACCGGCGGAAACGCGCGGGCGGCGCGCGGCGGCGCCGAAGCGCAGCGGAGCCGAGACGTGGCAGCAGAAGCGCAGCGTCCTGCGCACGAGGGGCTAGAACAGCGTCGGCTGCGTGAAGGCGGTGCAGAACGAGGCGCGGTGGATGGGCGTCAGCCCGTAGCGCTTGATGGCCTCGATGTGGGCGGCGCTCGCGTAGCCCTTGCAGGCCTCGAAGCCGTATGCAGGGTACTCCTCGGCATAGCGGCACATGAGCGCGTCGCGCTCCACCTTCGCCACGATGGAGGCGGCGGCGATGGAAGCGCATTTCCCGTCGCCCTTCACCACGTTCACCTCTCGCTCGTCGAGACGCATCGGATTGCCGTCGAGCAGCACCACGTCAGGATGCACGCCGGCCTCCTCGATGCGGGCGATCGCGCGCCGAAACGCCAGCACGAGCGACGCCGTCATGCCGCAGGCGTCGATGTCGCAAGCCTCCACGTACTCGACCGTCCACGCCACGGCCACGGCTTTCACCTGCACGGCGATGCGCTCGCGCGCTTCGGGCTTCACCTGCTTGGAGTCGTTGAGCCCCGCGATGACGGGCTCGGCGGGCAGAACCACCGCGCCCACGGCCAGCGGCCCGGCCAAAGGGCCGCGGCCCACCTCGTCGAGCCCCACGATCACGCCGTCGCCGCGGCCTTCGGCCAACGCGCGCTCGAACGCGTATAGGGCCTCCAGGCGCCGCCGCTCCGCAGCGTCGGCCGCCAGGCGCTGCCGCGCACGTTCCACGGCATCGCGCACGCCTTTGCGCGTGTCGGCCACGAGCGAGCGCTCGAGCACCGCGAACTCGCGCTCGTCGGCCTCGTGCAGGCGCTGCTTGATATCGGCGACGGTCGGTCCCATGAATCCCCCTCGGCATGCTCGTCTTCGAGCGACTATGATACCAGAAGGCCGCGCGCGCCCGAGCGCGCCGCGACGAAAAGAACCCCTCGCCATCCGGGGACGGCGAGGGGTTCTTGCAGATCCGAATCGGATTGCAGGCCTAGCGGTAGGCCTTCTCCTTGATCTTCGCGGCCTTGCCCACCTTCTTGCGGAGGTAGTACAGCTTGGCGCGGCGCACGTCGCCCTTGCGCGTGACCTCGATGCGGTCGATCTTCGGCGAATGCACGGGGAAGGTGCGCTCCACGCCGATGGAGAAGCTGATCTTGCGAACGGTGAACGTCTCACGGTTCGAGGCGCCCTGGCGACGGATGACGTCGCCCTGGAACACCTGGATACGCTCGCGGTTGCCCTCGGTGATGCGGTAGTGAACCTTCACGTTGTCGCCGACGTTGAACTCGGGGACGTCCTGCTTGATCTGCTGCTGTTCGATGGCGCGAATGATATCCATGACCCGTTCCTTCTTATATGTTCAATGAAACCTAATTGCATGTCATCTTGTAAAGACACGATTGGATAGTATACCGTCAACGGAATGGTACTGCAAGGAGAAATCCAAGGTCTTCGGCAAAAACTTGGGTTCTTCACGCAGAGCAGCGCCGTTACCGAGCGTCTCGCCAAACGTTTCGGCACGAAAACCAGAAAGGATCACCGCAGCCCGCTCGTCGACAGCACGCTTCCGTCCTTTGCGACGAGGATCGCCTCGAGCTCCTCGCATCGCTCCACATAGCCGAGAGCCCGCTCGAGCCCCATGGCGAAGACCATGGTGGAGCGCCCGTCCGCCTCAGTCGATGTAGGGGCGACCAGCGTCACGCTGGCCAAATCGGAATCGACCGGCATGCCGGTAACCGGATCGAGTATATGGTGGAAGAGCCTTCCGGCCCGGAAAAAGCTCCGCTCCGATGCGCCGCTCGTCACAACCGACCCGTCGCGAAGAGCCACGATGGCGACAGGTTGCTCATTGCCGAAAGGATCGCGCACGCCGATGAGCCAAGGAGCTCCTTCCGGCTTGCCCCCGAACACGGCGATGTTGCCGCCCAAATCCACGTATCCGCAGCGCACGCCCGCCTGACGCAGCAAAGCGCAGACGCGATCGGCTATCAGCCCCTTCGCCGTGCCCCCGACGTCGACGCAGACGAAAGGGTCGGCCTTGCGCGCGAAACGCCGCCGCCTGCCGGGCTCGTCGGCTTCGAACAGCTCCACCTTGCGCCATCCGACATGGGCGAGCGCGTCTGCAAGCTCATCGGCATCGGGTTCGATCCCTTCATGGAAATCCCAAAGCCGCGTCACGCTTCCCATGGTGAAATCGAATGTTCCTCCGCTCTCTGCCGAAAAGCGCCTTGCGTCCCGCAGCGCATCCCATGTGTCGGAATGCACCTCGATCAGCTCTCCGGTCGAGCGATTCAGATTCCATACGTCCCCGCCTGCCGACGTTCTCGATAGGAGCCGCTCGAACCGACGGCACAGCCCAACCGCGCTTTCGAGCGCGTTGAAGGCGGTTGCCGCGCGCTCCGCTCCGACGCACGTCCCAACGCGTATCGACACCACCGTGTCGAACGCGAAAAACCTGCACGACGCGAAGCCGTCCGCATCGGGTTCCTCGTACTCTACGCGGAGGCCGCCCTCTCTCATCAGCGCTTCGGCCATCGCCCGTTCCTCCATCCTCGAAAGCGCTCGACGGATGCCCGCTCCTGCGGGCATCCGTCGTCTTTGCGCGAGCCTTACTCGCTCTTCGCCTGCGAAAGCGCGTTTTCCACCGCCTGCTTCACACCGCCGGTGGTCACCGTGGCGCCGGACACGCCGTCTATCTCGGAGGACTGGGCCTCGACGATCTGGGCGGCGAAGGTGCCGTCCTCGATGGCCTCCTTGCCGCCGACGCCCTTGGTCTCGCCGGAATCGGAGATGCCGTCCACGCTTGTGATGGCCTCCGCGTCCACCGTGAGCTCCACCTTTATGGGGCCGCTCATGCCGTTGCCCTCGCCCGTGTAGGTTCCGGGCACGTACTTGCCCGCCGCCTCCGCCGCGCCGGCGGCGCACCCCGTCGTCGCCAACGCGAACGAGGCGCACACCGCCGCTGCGCCCGCTGCGCGCATGGCCTTGCCCATAGCAGTCTTCATAGCCTCGACCCATCCTCTCTCATCGATCCGAACATCCCGCGCGATGCTGCGCGCATGCTTACTCTTCTTCCGCAATCGTCCCGATTGCCAAGAACCCTCCCAAATAGGAGTTGCTCACCCCTCCCACCGAAGCTGCCATGGTGCTCAGATGGTCGTCGATACCGGATGCCGCCGTGTACCAGCCGGCGTACAGGCCGGGGATGACCGTTCCCTTCGTGTTGAGCACCTGCATCTTCGTGTTGATGAGCAGCCCCGTCTTCGACTGGAACAAGTTCCCGCCGATCTTCGCGCCGTAGTACGGCGGAGCGTCCACGGGATGAAGCCACTCGTCCTCGAGCGGGAACACGAAGTCGTCGTGGCCGGAAGCGACCATGGCGTTCCAATCGTCCACCGAAGCTTTCACGACGCCCGCGTCGAGGCCCAACTTCTCCGCAAGCTCATCGAGAGTGTCGCAGACGAAGATGAGCCCCGCATCGATGGCGTCTTGGACGCCCGCATGGTAGTCCTGGTAGTACGCGGGAACATAGGACTGACGCGCAACGCCGTCCTGGATGGGCTCGCGGCACGCCTTCTGCCCGAACGTCTGGAGGTACTCATCCCAGTTGGAGTCGAAGATGACGTAGGCGCGGTTGTCGGGCGTGGACGTCTCGACGGTGGCCTGGTCGGTGAGGGCCCCGCCCACCTTCGTAGGAATGTAGCGCATCCTTCGCCCCGCGCAATCGATGGAAAGCCATGGCTGGCGCACGAGCTGGGTCGACCCGTCGTAGAGGTAGCGGCACCACTCGCCGCCATGGTTCTCCCAGTCCATGCCGCCGTCGAACATGGCGAAGCTGTTGCGCGCCGAGACCATGGCCCCTGCGCCGAGCCCCATGCGGAAGCATTCCCCGGAGTCGGTGCTCGTGAGGTAGCACGACACCGCCCGGCGCACCGCGGAGGGGCAGTACTCGGCGAGCAGGTCCTTGTTCGCCGCGAAGCCGCCTCCCGTGAGCAGGACGCCCTTCTTGCCGTGCAGGTGAATCTCGGAGCCGTCCTGAGCCTTCGCCTTCACGCCCACGACGCGCTCGCCGTCCATGACGAGCGCCAACGCCTCGCATCCGAGCAGGAACTCCGCCCCGTTCTCCGTGGCGTAGCGGTAGGCCGCCTCCGTGATGACGGTCATTCCCACCGGGGCCACCGTGGCGTAAGTGCCGCCGTTGCCCAGCTGCCATTCCAAGCCGTAGGTCTCGGTCATCCAATCGAAGCACGGGACGATGTTTTCGCCGATGAGCTTGATCATGTCGGGGTTGTATCCGTTATGGTAGCTCTTCGCGATGAACTCGTTCCACTTGACCGCGTCGTAAGGGTATTCGGGGAGCGCGATCTGCGCCTCGTTCTGCAGCGCAGTGCCGCCAGGCAGCGTGAACATGGTCGCGCTCTGCGTGTTGCCGCCGGGCTGCGTCAGCTTCTCCAGAACGACGCAGGAGAGTCCCTCTTGGCAAGCGCGCGAGGCCGCGTTCAGGCCGCCGCCGCCCGCGCCCACCACCACGACGTCGACCTCCTTGTCCCATTTCTCCGGCACGGCCACCGGCTCGATGGGGGCCGTGCGATCGTTCCGCGCGACTTCGGCCTTCGCCTCGCCCTGCGCCGTCCCGGTCTTGCCGGAAGCCGCATCGGCTCCGTCGGCCTTCCCGGTCGCGCATCCCGCAAGCGCGCCTCCAGCCATCGCCATGATGCCGGCGGCCGCGCCGCCGACGAGGAACGACCTTCTGTCTATCCCCTTCTCCATCCTTGCCCTCCTTCTCTCCTTGCCGCTTCCCTTCGCTTGTTTGTTTGCGGCATTACTGTATGTATATTATTGCTTTATTTGAGCAATAATATACTTGCAATATAGAATCGGAAAATAGGCTTGTCAAGGTTTTTCTGCAAGAAAAGCGACGCGGCGATGAAGAGGGGCCCGCGAAGGCGGCGCGGAAGCTGCTCAGCGGGCTTCAAGCGATGCGAGGGCGCGGCGGCGCTCCTCCTCGGCTCGACGGTTCCTCGCGAGGTCGAAGAGCTCGCGGATCTTCATCGTGGCCTCGAGATCCTGCGCGTCGAGACGTCCCCAATAACGGTCGCGCCCAATCGCGTCGAGGCGCTCGGCGATCGCGTCCTGCACCCGCTCCCCCTCCTCGGTGGGCTCGAGGTAGACGGCTTTGCGGTCGTCGGGGCTCAAGAGGCGCCGAACGAGGCCCGCGCGTTCGAGGCCCGCGCCCGCGCGCGTGGCGATCGTCGGCGAGAGCCTCATCTGATCGGCCAGATCGCCGATACGGAGGGGCTCGCCTGCCTCGTCGAGGCGCTGGAGCACGCGGCATTCGCTGAGCGAGAGCCTCGTCGCATCCTTGAGCTCCTGTTCGACGCTGCGCCTGAACAAGGAGATAGCGGTCAGGTTCGTCGACGAGGGGAACGCCTCGATCAGCTTCGTCGACCATATGCCGCCGATCTTGCCGCCCACGCGCAGACCCCGCTCGAGGAACCCGCGGTTCTCGGCGTTGCCCTCGGGATTGAACAGCTCCCGCATCGAAGCGTACAGCTCCCCGTCCACCTTGTCGACGAGCTCGCGGCCGGCCGACGCGATGACGACGTGCTTCGCGCGCGCGTCAGCCTCCGACGCGAGGCGCTCGACGAGGCCCCGGCCCTCGAGGTCGTTGACCGCCTGGGTGACGATGCTCGGCTTGAGCCCGAGCATCTCCGCTATATCCTTGGTAGGCACTTTGACGCCTTCGAGCTCGACGCACTTCAGCAGCACGCAATGCTTCGTGAGGCTGAGATCGTTGGCGACGAGCACCCGGTCGAGAAGACGGTAGCGCTCGTCGAGCACGATGAAGTTCACAGAATCGAAGTAGGGCAAGGTGCGCATCGCAATCTCTCTTCGCATGGCAGACGTTCGGAGGAGACGCGCACGAGCGCGCATCCCCTCCGATCATACCCGATTCCATTTCAAACCGTCATGATATCATTGCGTCGATAAAATAAAACCACGTCAGTCGGATTCGCGGCTCGAAGCCTTCCCTCACTCCTCCTCTGCGATGAAGCCGGCGGCCAGGTAACCGCCCAGATAGGACTTGCTCACGCCGCCCGTGTCGAAGGTCATGCTGGTCACCGTGTCGGGCGCTCCCGCGCCGCCGGCGGTATGCCAGCCCGCGTACAGCCCGGGGATGACCGCGCCCGTCGAGGACACAACCTGCATCTTCGTGTTGACGAGCAGGCCCGTCTGCGTCATGAACAGGAAGCCTCCCAGCTTGGCGCCGTAGAAAGGCGGTTCGGAGATGGGATGGAGCCACTGCTCCTTGTAGGGGTAGACGAAGTCGTCCTTGCCCGAGGCCACCATGTCGTTCCACTTCTCCACCGACGCGCCCAGCACCTCCTCGTCAAGCCCCAATTCGCGGGCAAGCTCCTCGAGGGTGTCGCACTCGCAGATGACGCCCACGTCGATGGCATCCTGCACGCCCTGATGGTAGTCCTGGTAGTACTCGGGGATATCGGCCTGCTTGTACATGCCGTCCTGCACGGGCATGCGGCATTCGTACTGGCAAAAGCCCGACATGTAGTTCTCGACGCCCTTGAGATAGTCGTCCCAACGGCCGTCGAACACCACGTAGCTCTCGCCTCCGGGAGACGCGCTTTGCACGGCGGCCAGATCGGTCAGCGCGCCCATGCTCTCCATGATGTCGATGTAGCGGATGCGCGATCCATCCTTCTTGATGGCCAGCCATGGCTGACGCACGAGCTGCGTGGCACCGTCGAACAGGTAGTGGCACCATTCGCCGCCATGGCCCTCCCAGTCCATCCCGCCGTCGAACATGGTGTAGCAGTTGCGGTTCACGATGTCCGCGCCCGCGCCGAGCCCCATGCGGAAGCACTCTCCGGTATCGGTGTTGGCCAGGTAGCACGCCTTGGCGCGCTCGAGCGCGCTCGGACAGTGCTCGGCGAGCAGGTCTTTGTTGGCCGCGAAGCCGCCGCCGGTAAGCAGCACCGCCTTCGAGCCGTGCAGGAAGATCTCCGAACCGTCGCCCTGCTTCGCCTTCACGCCCACGACGCGATCCCCATCCATCACGAGGGCTTGCGCCTCGCAGCTCTGGATGAACTCCGCGCCCTCGCCCTGGGCATAGGACGAGGCAGCGTCGATGATCTTGGTCATGCCGTCCTGCTGCACGAAGAAATAGGACGCGTTCGGACCCATCGTCCACTCGAGCCCGTAGGTCTCGGTCATCCAGCTGAAGCACTTCGGCATGTTCTCGCCGATGAGGCGCAGCATCTCGGGGTTGCCGCCCTGGCCCAGGCCCGTCATCATATGGTCGACCCATTTGTCGACCTCGTAGGGGAACGACGGCGTGGCGAAGCCGACGGCGTCTTGCTCGGGCGTGCCGCCCCCGATGGTGAACATGGTGGCGCTCTGGCTGTTGCCGCCGGGGCGCGCCAGCTTGTCGATGATGATGACCGAGAGGCCCAGCTGCCGTGCGCGCGAAGCGGCGTTCAAGCCTCCTCCGCCCATGCCCACCACCACGACGTCGGCTTCCTTGTCCCACGCCTGCGGAACGCCGACCGGCTCGATGGGCGCCGTGGAGGCTATGCCCTTCGGCGCCCCATCGGAAGCCCCTCCTTCGTCGGGCGCCGCCTTCGCCTGAGCCGCTCCCTCGGGAGCAGGAGCGGCGCAGCCGCCCAGCAGGCCGGCCCCCGCCATGGCGAGGCCTCCCGCCCCCATGCCCAGCAGGAAATCGCGCCTGTCCATCGTCTTTTCCATCTCGAACCACTCCCCTTCGAGCCTTCCGGCCCTTCGTCGGGCCAAAAGGGGGCTTGCCCTTTCGGCCCGTCCTTTACATCCTTACTCGTTCGCCGCCTGGGCGAGCGCGTTGTCCACCGCCTGCTTGACGCCGCCCGTGGTCACCGTGGCGCCGGACACGCCGTCTATCTCGGAGGACTGGGCCTCGATGATCTGGGCGGCGAAGGTGCCGTCCTCGATGGCCTCCTTGCCGCCGACGCCCTTGGTCTCGCCGGAATCAGTTATGGAGTCGACGCTGGCGATGGACTCCGCGTCCACCGTGAGCTCTACCTTTATGGGGCCGCTCATGCCGTTGCCCTCGCCCGTGTAGGTTCCGGGCACGTACTTGCCCGCCGCCTGGGCCCCGCCGCAGCCGGCGGCGCCCAGCGCGAACGAGGCGCACACCGCCGCCGCGCCGGCCGCGCGGGCAGTGCGGCGAACCTTCCGTTTGATGTCGACCATGATGCCTTCCTTTCTGTTGGATGGTTGAATGCAGGTGAAGCGGCCACCGGGAACTCCAGGGAGGGAGGGGTTGGAAGCCCCCGGGGCCGCGAGAGGTGATCTACTCGAGCTCGGCGATGCTCTCCGCAGCCAGATAGCCGCCAAGGTAGGACTTGCTCACGCCGCCTGTGTCGAATGCCATGCTGGTCACGGCAACGGGCGCCGCCGCGCCGCCGGCGGTATGCCAACCGGCGTACAGGCCGGGGATCGCGCGCCCTTCGGTGTCAAGCACTTGCAACCTCGTGTTCACGAGCAGCCCCGTCTGCGTCATGAACAGGTTCCCGCTGATCTTCGCCCCGTAGTAGGGCGGCGTGTCGACAGGATGCAGCCAGCCGTCCTCATAGGGGAAGACCTCGTCGTCGTGCCCGGTCGCCACCATGGCGTTCCAATCCTCAACCGTGCGCACGAGCACGTCGGCATCGAGTCCGAGCTCTTCGGCCAGCTCTGCAAGCGTACCGCATTCCTTGATGATGCCCGCATCGATCGCGTCCTGGACGCCCGCATGGTAGTCCTGATAGTACTCGGGGACGAGCGGCTGGCGGGCGACGCCCTCTTGGATGGGCTCCCGGCACGCCTTCTGCCCGAACGTCTGGAGGTACTCGTCCCAGTTGGAGTCGAACACGACGAAGGAGCGTCCGTCCGGCCCACGGCTTCCGCAGGCTCCTCCTTGGCAGCCGCCCTCTGGGCGTCCTCCCCCGAAGCGCACCCCGCCAGCATCCCCGCGCCTGCGACGGCCAAACCGCTCGCACCCATCCCCAGCAGGAACTCCCTTCGATTCAATTCGGTTCCCATCGGCTTCCCTTCCCTTCCGACTCGCGGCACTCGACCGCATTTCCAATCTTCCCATATCTTTTTCATTACCTAACTTAGGTAACTTTATATTTGCATGATACAGTCAGATAGAGGGTTGTCAAGCTATTTCGGAGAAAACCGCTCGAACGCGGCGCGGCACGCTAGCGGCGAGCCGCCGATTCCAAGGCCGCGAGGCGCTCGTCGCGCTCGCGCTGCTCGGCGGAGCGGATGACGGCAAGCGTGTGCTCCTTGATTCGATCGGTGACCGACAGGTCGTCGGCCGGAAGCCGTCCCCAGTACATCTCGTTGCTGAGGCGGTTGAGCGTGCGCTCGATGGACGCGGCAGACAAACGGCCCTTGTCGGTGAGATCGAAGTAGACGGCCTTGCGATCATGGCGGCTGACCAGCCGTTCGACAAGACCCGACTGTTCAAGCTTCGATGCCGCGCGCGTTACGGTAGCCGCAGGAAGGCGCAGGTAGGTGGACAGGTCGACCACACGCATGGGCAGGCTCACTTCGTCGAGCCGTTGCAGCACGCGCGCCTCGCTCAGCGTGGTCCCCTCCCCTTTGCGCAGCTCGCGCTCGACGCGGCGCAAAAACGAAGTGACCGCCACGAGGTTGGTGGCCGAAGGATACCGCTCGACGAACGACTCGGACCACAGCTCTCCCACTCGCGCGCCGATGCGCAGGCCTCGCTCGAAAACGTCGCGAATCTGCATGCCGCCCTCGGGTGAGAACAGATCCTCCAGCGCCACGTAAAGCTCGCCGTCGAACTGAGAAAGGAACTCCCGTCCCCGCTTGGTGACCAGCAGGTACTTCGAACGGCCGTCCCCGCTTCGCGTGCAGCGCTCGGCGAATCCGAGCCGCTCGAGCTCGTTGGCGGCCTGGGTGACCACGTTCGGCTGGACGCGCACGAGCTCCGCGAGGTCCTGGATGGCGGTTTCGGCACCGTCGATCTCCTCGAGCTTGAGCAGCACGGCAAGCTGCGTTGCACTGAGCCCGTGCGCCCGCAGGCAGCGCTCGAACGCATCGCAGCGGATGTAGAGCACCACGAAGTTCGCCGAATCGAAGAGCGCCGAGGGGGTCTGCGTCATGATAGGTGCACGCCTTTCGCACAAGGTACCGTCAACTGTTCATTCTCGCACAACGCCTCCTCGCGTGCGAGGGCACAGGCCATGCCCACAGGGAAACCGCCTCTCGGCCCGCTCTCCCTTCACGAAGGCCCTCCGTGCCCCATGCGAAAGGGGCGCGCCGATCCGTCGCCGACGCTGCGCCCTACACCAGCGTGAGCAGCGCGTAGGCGGCCACGCCCGACACGGCGCACCACAGAAGCGACTTCGTCTTCCACGCGACGAGCGCCACCACGAGCGCGGCGACCAGCGGCGCGGCGGCCGGCCACAGCCCCGCGTCGAACATCCCGGGCGTCAGAAGGTCGTTCGCCACGAGCGCGGCGAACGCGGCCGGCGGGATGAAGCCGAGCGCCTGCTCGACCCCCTGCGGCAGCTCCTTGCCCTTGAGGACGAACAGCGGAACCACGCGGCATACCAGCATGGTGAGCGCGCAGCAGCCCAGCACGACGAAGTAATCGCCCCAGCCCATCGTCGCCATCAGCCGCGCTCCTTCGCCCAGGTGAACAGCAGCGCCGCCATCACGCCCGCGAGCGCTCCCACGAGGATGGCCGGGCCCGCGAGCCCGATGGTCTTGCACGTGTACACTCCCAGCACGGCGAACGCCGCGGCTATCACATTCGCGGGCGTCACCTTCTGCGTGACCAGCAGGCAGATGAAGATGGAGGTCATAGCGAACGACGCGATGGCCAGCGGTATGCCGATGGCGTTGCCCACGAGCACGCCCACCACGTTCGACAGCGCCCAGGAGCTCTGCGACAGCAGGTTCACGAGCGTCGCGCGGCCCACCGACCAGCCGCCCTCCTCGAACTTCGCCGTGTTCACGCCGTAGCTCTCATCGGTGACGGTGGCCGCGAACAAGAACGCCAAGCGCTTCTTCACGTGCTCGCAGCGCGGCGCGAACGAGGCGGAATACAGCATCTGGCGGGTGTTCACGAGCGACACGCTGGCGATGATGGACGCGAGCGGCGAGCCGGCCAGCCACATGTTCGGGATCATGAACTGCCCCGCGCCCGAATAGAACACGGCGGACAGGAGGAACACCTGCAGCTCGTTCATGCCGATGGAGGCGCTCAGGATGCCGCAGGGTATGCCGATGGCGACGTAGCCCAGCATGATGGGCAGCGCCGCCGAAAACGATTGCCTGATGTGATCCCCCGAAAGCATAGTCAGACGATTATACAATCATTGTGCACATGCGCAAGGATGGAAAAGCCGGCGCGGGCAGAACCGCGAGGGCCCGCCCGCGCGGGCGCAAGGCGCCGTCCCTAATAATGCAGCGCGTTAGGTATGAAGATGCGCTGGTAGAGGTTCTTGGCGTAGCGATCGGTCATGCCGGCGATGAAGTCGGTGACGGCGCGCAGGTCGTCGCCCTCGGAGATGGCGCGGTACTCCTGCGGCACCTCGTCGACATGCGCCACGTAGTGCTCGAACAAATCGTCCACGAGGTGCGTCGCCTTCGCCACCTCGTCGGTGACGGCGGGCGCGTTGTACACGCGCTCGAACAAAAACGACCGCAGCTCCATCATGGCGTTCCACACCGCGTCGCTCATGCGGATGTCGTCGACGGCCGCCGATGTCTCCACCATGTCGAGCACGAGCGTCTCGATGCGCGACGAGTGGTCGGGGCCCAGCATGGCGTGCGTCGAGGCCGGCAGGTCCTCCTCGCGCAGGATTCCCGCGCGGATGGCGTCGTCGATGTCGTGGTTCACGTACGCGATGCGGTCGGCCGTGCCCACGATACGCCCCTCGAGCGTCTCGGCGCGCAGGTCTCCCGTGTGGTTGACGATGCCGTCGCGCACCTCGGGCGTGAGGTTGAGCCCCTTGCCGCCGTTCTCGATGCGCTCGACGACGCGCAGGCTCTGCTCGTTGTGGCGGTAGTACCCCTCGGCCTCGGGCGAGGCCGGGTCGACGCCCTTGTGCCGGGCGATGCAGCGCGCGAGCGCCTCCTCCCCGGTATGGCCGAACGGGGTGTGCCCCAGGTCGTGGCCGAGCGAGATGGCCTCGGCGAGGTCTTCGTTCAACCCGAGCGCCCGCGCGATGGTGCGCGCGATCTGCGCCACCTCCAGCGTGTGCGTGAGCCGCGTGCGGAAGTGGTCGCCCTCGGCGGCGAGGAAGACCTGCGTCTTGTGCGACAGGCGTCGGAACGACTTCGTGTGGAGGATCTTGTCGCGGTCGCGCTGGAAGTCGGTGCGCAGGATGTCGGGCTCGGTGGAGCGGTCGCGGCCGTCGCTCTCGTCGGCGAACGCCGCGTCGCGCGCCAGCTCGACGTGCTCGCGCTGCTCTTGGTCCTCGCGATGGATGATGCGCATAAGGCCCTCCTTGTCCGTCGCCCGCTCGCGGGCGGCCCGCGGGATCGGTGTGGATCAGTATATCAGTATACCAAGCCGCCCGGCTCGAACGCGCCGCGCTCGGTGACGATGCGCGTGACGAGCGCGGCGGGCGTCACGTCGAAGGCCGGGTTCCACACCTGCACCCCCTCGAGGGGCTGCGGAAGCACCTCGGCAGGATCGCGCTCCTCGATGGGGATGCCCGCCCCGTCGGCGACGGACGCGTCGATCGTGGACGAGGGCGCGGCCACGTAGAAGGGGATGCCGTGGTGGCGCGCGAGCACGGCCACGCCGTACGTGCCGATCTTGTTCGCGACGTCGCCGTTGGCCGCGATGCGGTCGGCGCCCACCACCACGGCGTCCACTGCGCCTTTCGCCATGAGGCTGGCAGCCATGTTGTCGCAGACGAGCGTGCAGGGCACGCCCGCGCGCCCCAGCTCCCACGCCGTGAGGCGCGCGCCCTGCCCCACCGGGCGCGTCTCGTCGGCGTACACGCGCTCGATCTTGCCCTCGGCGGCCGCGGCGTACACCACGCCGAGCGCCGTGCCGAAGAACGCCGTGGCAAGGCTGCCGGCGTTGCAGTGCGTGAGCACGCAGCTGCTCGGGCGCAACAGCGCGGCGCCGTGGGCGCCGATGGCGCGGTTCGCGGCCTCGTCCTCGGCCTCCATGCGCTTCACCTGGTCGTACAGCGCCTCGGCGACCTCCCCGGGCGCCGCGCCCCCGTCGAGGGCCGCCACGGCCCCGTCGCGCACGCGCTCCACGGCCCAGCGCAGGTTGACGGCCGTCGGGCGCGCGCCGGCCACCTCCTCGGCCGCCGCCTCGAGGGCTGACCGGTACGCGCCCGGCCCCGTGCCCGCGCCCGTCGCGCCGGCCGCGGCTTGCTGCGCCCACAACGCCACGGCCGCGGCGCCCGCCACGCCGATGGCGGGCGCGCCGCGCACCGCGAGCGCCTTGATCGCGCCCACCACCGCGCGCCAGTCGCGCGTCCGCGCGATGCGCAGCTCGGCGGGCAGCAGGCGCTGGTCGACGTAGGCGAGCGTCGCGGAGCCGTCGGCTCCGCGCGCCAGTTCCACGGTGCGCGGAAGGCGGTCGAGCTGGAGATTCGCGGTCACAGGGGTCCTTCCTTTCTTCTCGATGCCGCTCATTCTACCGGAAAGCGCCCGGCTGCGGGAGCGCGCCGCGCGGCACGGCTCGCAGCCGGGCGCTCGCGTCCGCATCTCGCCGGGTGCGTAATCGTCGCATCTCGCCGGGGGCGCCGCCGTATCTCGTCGGATGCGCGGCCATATCTCGCCGGGTGCGCGGCCGTATCTCGCCGGATGCGCGACCGGCGAGACCTCATGTGTTGCAGAATCGGCTTTTTGGCAATCTTGAACCGTCCGGGACGGCATCTTCGAGGTTGCGGAAAATCGCGACCTGGGGTTTTGATCGAAAACTCTTCGGAGAAGCACGCGAAACCTGCCAAAAACCCGATTCTGCAACACAAAGGACCGGAAAAACGTGCTCGCCGGCGGCGAGAGGGCGAAGTCGGCCGGACAAGGGCCGGTTCCCCGCCCGAGCTAGGGCCGATTCCCCGCCCGGACGAGGACCGGCGGCTCGTCCGCGGGGAGTGCGACGTCGGGAGGCTGCGTTTGGCTCGCCTGCGGGGAGCGCGACGCCGGGGGGGGGTGCGCTTGTGGCTCGCCTGCGGGGAGCGCGACGTCGCGCGCTCGCAGCCCCGCCTCGGCGAACGGGCCGCGCGCGGCATCCGAGCGCCCGATCGGTTACCGGCTCGTGACGGTTCGCCTGAAGCGGGCCGCAAGCGGGTATGGTGAACGCAGACAACGCTGCAGCGATCGCGCAAAGGACCTTCCATGTCGAACCCTCAAACACCCAGCAACCAGCCCGCGCCCCGACCCTGGCACGCGGAGCCCCTTCCCGAAGTCCTCGTCGAGCTCGACTCCTCGCTCGAGGGGCTGAGCGACCTCGAGGCCGCGCGCCGCCTCGCCGCGCACGGCCCGAACGAGCTGAACGCGAAGCCTCCGCGCACCCTGGCGCAGATGACCCGCGAGCAGCTGACCGACCCCATGATCCTCATCCTCCTCGTCGCGGCCGTGCTGTCGGCGATGTTGCAGGAGTGGGCCGAAGCCGGCATCATCTTCGCCATCGTGGTGGTGAACGCGGTGATCGGCATCGTGCAGGAGCGCAAAGCGCAGTCCTCGCTCGAAGCGCTGAAATCGATGAGCGCGCCCGAGGCGCGCGTGGTGCGCGACGGCGTGGAGATGGTGGTGCCCGCGCGCGACCTCGTGCCGGGCGACCTCGTGCAGCTCGGCGACGGCAGCATGGCGCCCGCCGACCTGCGCCTCGTCGAGGCGGCCGGGCTGCGCATGCAGGAGGCCGCGCTCACGGGCGAGTCCGTACCCGTCGAGAAGGACGCCTCCGCCGTCGTGCTGCCCGGCGCGCCGCTGGGCGACCGGACGAACATGGCGTTCGCCACGGCCATCGTCACGGCGGGCCGCGGGGCGGGCATCGTGGTGGCCACGGGCATGGGCACCGAGGTCGGGCACATCGCCGGCATGCTCGAGGGCGACGACGAGCTGGACACTCCCATCAAGCGCAAGCTGGCCTCGTTCGGCAAGATCCTCACCATCGTGGGCGTGGCGGCCGCGCTCGCCGTGCTGGCCATCGGCCTCGCCTACGGCCGGCCGTTCGCCCCCTTGCTGCTGCTGGCCGTGTCGCTGGCCATCTCGGTGATCCCCGAGAGCCTGCCGGCCACGGCCACCATCACCATGGCGCTGGGCGTGCAGCGCATGGCGCGCCACGAGGCGCTCGTGCGCCGCCTGCCGGCCGTCGAGACGCTGGGAGGCGCCACCGTCATCTGCACGGACAAGACGGGCACCCTCACCGAGAACCGCATGAGCGTCGTGCGGGTGGCGCTGGGTCCCGACCTCGACCGCGACGAGGCCCTCGAGCCCGCCGCCGCCCTCGAGGAGCACCCCGACCTGTTCGGCTACCTCGCGTTCACCGCCGTGCTTTGCAACGACGCCGCGTTCGCCGCCGACGACGACGGTGCGCCGGGAGCGCCCGCCTTCATCGGCGATCCCACCGAAGGCGCGCTGCTCGTGCTGGCGCGCGACAACGGCATCGACCCGCACGCGCTGCGCTCCTCCTACCCGCGCCTCGCCGAGCGCCCCTTCGACTCCGACCGCAAGCGCATGTCCACCGTGCACGAGCGCGACGGCGAGATCGTCGTCGCCGTGAAGGGCGCGCTCGACTCCCTGCTGCCCCGCTGCGCCTTCATCATGGACGGCAGCGGCGCGCGCCCGCTGACCGACGAGGATCGCGCCCGCGCGCTGGCCGTGGCGCAGCAACTCTCCGACGAGGCGCTGCGCGTGCTCGCCTTCGCCACCCGCGCCCTTCCCGACGTGCCGGACGAGGGCGTCGACATCGAGCGCGACCTCGTACTCATCGGCCTCGTGGGCATGATGGACCCGCCGCGTCCCGACGTGCGCAAGGCCGTGGAAACCTGCCGCACCGCCGGTATCCGCACCGTGATGATCACGGGCGACCACGCATCGACCGCGCGGGCCATCGGCCGTGAGCTGGACATCTACCGCCCCGGCGACCTCGTGGTCACCGGCGAGGAGCTCGACGAGATGGACGACGCCGCCCTCGACGACGCGGCCCGCAACACCTCGGTGTTCGCGCGCGTGTCGCCCTTGCACAAGCTGCGCATCGTCCGCGCGCTGCAGCACGCCGGCGAGGTGACGGCCATGACGGGCGACGGCGTGAACGACGCGCCCGCGCTCAAGGCGGCCGACATCGGCGTGGCCATGGGCATCACGGGCACCGACGTGGCGAAGGACGCCTCCGACATGATCCTCATGGACGACCGCTTCACCACCATCGTCTACGCCGTGCGCGAGGGCCGCCGCGTGTTCCGCAACATCCAGAAGGTGGTGGCCTTCCTCGTGGCCGACAACGTGGCGCAGATCGTGGTGCTGCTCACCGCCGTGCTGCTGAACTGGAACGCGCCGCTCACCGCCGTCATGATCCTGTGGGTGAACCTCGCCACCGCGTCGCTGCCCGCGCTGGCGCTGGGCGTGGAGCCCGCCAGCCGCCACATCATGGAGCATCCGCCCATGCGCGTGAACAACCTGCTGGACGGCCGCCTCGCGCGCCGCGTGATCTTCCAGGGCGTGTTCATCGCGGCGCTCGCGCTCGTCGCCTTCGTGGTGGGCCAGAACGCCGGCGGCTACGCACTGGGCTGCACGATGGCGTTCGGGGTGCTCGGGTTCTCCCAGGTGCTGCGCTCGCTCAACCAGCGCTCCACCACCGACCCCATCTGGGACCGCGAGGGCGCGCGCAACCCGCAGCTGGGGCTCGCCGTGGCGGCCAGCCTCGCGCTCATGCTGATCGTGCTCTTGGTGCCGCCCATCGTGGACGCGTTCGGCGGCACGGTGATGAACCTGTGGCAATGGGCGCTCGTGCTCGGCTTCGCCCTGCTGTCCGTCGTGCAGACCGAGGTGGCGAAGGCCATCGGGCGCATCCGCGCGCGGAGCTAGACGGGCAGCAAAAGAGGGCGGAACCGCTCGAGCGCGCTCGAACGGCGCAGCGCCTCCATGCGCGCTTTCGACAAGGAAAACGGGTCGAAACGCCTGCGCATGCTTGACTAAAGCGTGCATGAGAAGAAAGGGTTTGCCGCTCGGACGCATGCGCGCTCATCCCACTTCGCCGTCGGCGACGGCGAAGTGGCGCTCTGATGGGTTTCCCCCGAACCGCTCATGCTCGCGCTACAATATCGTTTCACTGATGAACGAATTGCGGAGCGCGCGAAGGAGGCTGAGGCATGGACGGGATCGGAACCGAGCGCGACCTCTCTCTCGACTCGACGTTCTTCGTCGCGTTCGACCTCACCCATCGCGCGCTCAAAAGCGGGCTGGCGCAGGCGAGCGACCTCAACACGACCCAGTACCGCATGCTCGTGAAGCTGCTGGCCGCGCGCCCCGAGGGGGTGGCGCAGTCGAATCTCGGCAAGCTGCTCGACCTCAAGCCCAACGTGGTGACTCAGGCGATGAACGCGCTCGTCGTCGCCGGGCTGGCCGTGCGCAGCGGCGACGGCGCGGACGCTCGCGTGCGCACCGCGCGTATCTCCGAAGCGGGCGTGCGCCATGTGGCCGAGGTCAACGCGGCCATCGTCGAGCGCCTCTACGCCCTGTTCCCCACCGAGGACGCCGCGTACCGCGACATCCTCGAGGCGTCCATCGCCGCCGGCGCCAGCATCGACCCGCCGCTGTCCGGCGACGCGTCGTCGCCCTACGCGGCCTCGCGCGCGCTCGTGTCGCTCGAGCTCGTGAAGCGCGGGATGGAGGACGCCCTGCGCGCCTCGTGCGGCGCGTCGCTGGGCGAGTGCCGCGTGCTCCAGCGCCTCGGCGAGGTGGGCGAGCCGCTGCGCATCGGCGACGTGGCCACCCAGCTGCAGATGACGCCCGTCGCCGTGGCGCGCGCGGCGGACCGCCTCGTTGAGCAGGGCTGGGCGCAGCGGCTGGCCAGCCCGCACGACCGCAAGGCCGTCTTCTTGGCCGCCACGCCGCGCGGCGAGCGGCAGCAGAGGGTCATCGCGCGCACCATCGACCTGCTGGCGCGCACCCAGCTGTGGAGCCGTCTGGACGACCGCCAGCGCCGCGCGCTCGCCCGTGCCTGGCGCGTCGTCATCGCCGACGTCCAAGCCCGCAAGGAGGCCGAGCGCAAAGCCGCCCTCGGCCAGCTGCAGCCCAGGGAGTGAGGCGAGCCCGACCGCGAGCGCGGACCGGCGAGGCCGTCGGCTCGCGGCGAGTTTTGGCACGTCCGAGCCGATATGGCTATCCCCAAACGCGAACTATCAAGAGGTGCAGGTTTCCGACCAGGCGTTATAAACGAAGGAGCCGGGGGCATCGCTCCCGGCTCCGAGAAAACCTAGCCAAAACGGCTCGAACGTGCCAAAGTTTGCGCAGCACGCAGCACGCAGCACGCAGCACGCAGCACGCAGCACGCAGCACGCAGCACGCAGCACGACCAGCGCGACCAACGCGGCTGCAGGGCGCAGGATCGCGGCCGCACGCCTTCGGTCCCCGCCCCCCGCGCCCCGAGCAGCCTACGCGCGGGCCTTCTTCACAAGCGCGCCCATCCCGAACATGATGGCCAGGTTCACGACGACGTCGGCGGCGAACCAGCCGCCGACGGCGGACAGGCTGATCGACGCCGCATTGAGGGCCGAGAACGTGCCCACGGTGAGCGCCATGACCACGAGCCCGCACGCGAAGGCCGCGAGCACCAGGTTCCAGCCCGCGCGCTTCTCGTCGCGCGCCCGCGCGAGGCACGCGCACACCGTCATGGACGCCGCGCCCAGAAGCGTGCCGAGGAACGCCGCGAACCCGATGAGCGCGATTGCGAGCACCGGCGCGCTCGGCAGCTTCGAGCTCATGGACGCCACCTGCACGGCCGACAGGATCCCGCTCACGGTGACCAGCAGGCACACGATGGCCGCGAGCGCCGTCGCCCAGCCCCACAGAAACGCCGTCGCGGGCCTGCCGGCGCCGTCGTCGCGGCGCGCGAACAAGAGGCCGTACAGCGCGACGCCCGCCGTGGACACGACCATCGCGAGCGACGCCGCGTACATGAACGCCACGAGCGCCGAGCCGGTGAGGATGGAGCACACGACGTCCAAGATGGGCACGTCGGCCGCCGAGATGTAGTCGTAGGAAAGCGTTCCGGTCAGATCCATCGCGGCCAGCCCGATGCGGCCCACCACCGCCACCGCGAGCGCGATCAGGAACAGTATCGCGTAGGGGCGGGCCATGCCCTTCAAACGCTGCATCATGCTACTCCCCTCCCTTCATCTCGTTGGCAACCGCGTACGTGCCGCACAGGTACCCGCCGCAGAACGCCAGGCTCACGTCGCCCAAGAGCGAGCCCAGGATGGGATCGCCGATGTAGCTGTTCTCGCCGCACGCGCCGCCGGCCGTGTGCCAGCCGGCGTACAGGCCGGGGATCACGGTGCCCTTCGTCGAGATCACCTGCATCTCGTCGTTGATCATGAGGCCCGCCTTCGTGCCGTACAGGTTGCCGCCGATGCGGCAGCCGAAAAACGGCGGGTCCTTGATGGCGTGCAGCCATTCGGGCGGCATGGGGTACATATAGTCGTCCTCGCCGCGCTCGCACGCCTCGTTCCACCTCTCCACGGCCTCGACGAGCACGCCGGGGGCGAACCCGAGGTCGCGCTCCAGCTCTTCGAGCGTGTCGCGCTTCTTCAGCACGTCTGCCTCGATGGCGTCCTCGACGCCGTGGTGCCAGTCGCGGTAGTGCTCGGGCACCTTGTCGATCTGCTCGAGGTCCGGCGTGATGAGCTTGCGGCAGTGCTCCTGCGCGAACCCCGCCAGATGGTCCTCGTAGTGCGCGTCGAAGACGATGTAGGAGCGGTGCCCCGGCGGGGTCATCTGGATGGTGGCCAGATCGCCCAGCGCGTAGATGGCGTTCGCGCCGTCCTCGCCCACGCGGCTGTCCATGTAGCGCAGGCGGTTGCCGCAGCGGTCGACGGTGAACCACGGCTGGCGCGACAGCTGCGTCATGCCGTCGTAGAGGAAGCGCGCCCACTGGCCGCCCTCGGCCTCCCAATCGACGCCGCCGTCGAAGCTGGCCGAGCTGTTGAAGCCCGACACGTCGGCGTTCACGCCCAGGCCCATGCGGAAGCACTCGCCGGTCTCGCCCGCCGTGAGGTAGCTCGAAGCGCAGCCCATGGCCGCCGTGGGGATGTAGCGCTGCAAGAGCGCCTTGTTGTTGCAGAACCCGCCCGCCGTGAGGATGACGGCGCGCTCGGCGTGGATGTACTTCTCCTCGCCGTAACCCTCGCGCACCACCACGCCCACGATCCTCCCGTCGCCGTCCTGCACGAGCGCCTCGGCCGGGCTCTGGAAGAGGTACTGCACGCCGTGCTTCTGGCCGAAGCTGAACATGGCGTCGGTGGCGTCCTTCATCTTCAGCACGTGGTGGTCGAGCGTCGAGTTCTTCGGCGCCACGTACACCGGCACCTCGCCCAAGCGCCAGCGCACGCCGCAGTCGCCCATCCAGTCGATGCACGTGCCGCCCGCCTCGGCGATGCGGTAGATGAGGTGCGGGTCGGCCGCGTAGTGGTACTCGTCGATGGCCCAGTCGGCCAGCTTGCGCGCGTCGAACGGGTAGGACGGGAACGCGAAGCGCTTCGACTCCTGCAGCTTCGAGCCGCCGAGGATGGCGCACATGCCGGCCTCCTGGGCGTTGCCGCCGTGCAGGCCCATGGCCTCCACGCAGATGGTCCGCGCGCCCTGCTCGGCCGCGCGCGCCGCCGCGTTCAGCCCGCCGCCGCCTGCGCCCACCACGCAGATGTCGCATTCGTAGTCCCACGACGCGGGGATCGCGCGCGGGGGAATGGGGCTCGCGTCGTCGGCCGGGAAGGCCGCGCCGTTATGCTCGCGGTACGTGCCGTCCGACCACGAGGCGTTCGTGGCGGCGCTGTCGGGCACGGCCGCGTCCTTCGAGCCGTCGGCGGCCCAATCGCCGATCGCGCCCTCCTGCACGGCGTATGCGGCGCCCGGCATCGCCGCCGCGGCGGCCGCGGCGCCCATCGCCGCGCCCGCCTTCGTCAAGAAGTCGCGCCGGGACAGCGCCGCGTGCGCGCGTCCCCGCTCAGGTGCCTGCTCCGTCATCGGGACCCCTCCTCATCCTGCGTTGCGCCCGCGGCTTCCGCCTGCGAAAGCGCGTCCTCCACCGCCTGCTTGACGCCCGCCGTCGTGATGGTGGCGCCGCTCACCGCGTCGATGTCGGCGCCCTGCGCGGCCTCGATCATGGCCGCGAATCTGCCGTCGCGGATGGCCTCGTAGCCGCCGCGGCTCTGGCTCTCGCCCTCCTGAGTGGTTTCCAAACAGGCGATGCGGTTGTCCTGCACGAGCAGCGTGACGGTGATGGGGCCTTCCATCCCCTTGCCCGTGCCCGTGTACACGCCGTCGGCGAGGTTGCCCTCGGCCTTCGCGGCCGGGTCCGCCCGCACCTCCTGCGCCCACGGGTCGTCCAGGCGCAGGGCCAGCTGCTCGGCGCTCGCCGCGTCCTTCGACCCCGATCCCTCGAACCCCGCGCCGCAGCCCGACATGCCCGCCGCGAGCACGGCGGCCCCGCATACGGCCGCTGCCGTCTTCTTCTTCATCGCTCCTCCTTCTCGCGCCCTACCGGGGGCTTTCCCAGCCGTCGGGCAGCTTGTAGTCGTGGCAGGCGTTGCAGTACATATACGACGAGCCGTGCGCGGCGTGGCAGTTGCTGCAGTCGATGGCCTCGCCCTGGTGCGACGCGTGCGGGTTCACGCCCGCCTCGCCGCCCCAATCCTCGGTGGCCGCCTTCACGTCCTCCCAGTCGTGGCAGCCGCCCGTGGCGCACATCTTCTTGTCGGCCGTCACGCCCTGCACGGTCAAATGTCCCGTCTCGTCGGTGGCGAAGTCTCCGCGCATCCAGGCCAGCCCCTCGGCCACCTGCTCCTCGATTTTCGCCTCGTGGCATTCCAGGCACGCGACGTCGGCGCGCTCGTGCGCGTTCGCCATGAGCGTCGCGTCGTCGAAGTAGCCCTCCACGTAGGCGTCCATCGGATCGTGGCAGATGGCGCTGCAGAAGCTCGGCTGCTCGTGCCACGTCCAGAACCCGGCTCCCGCCACGAGCACCACCGCGGCCGCGACGCCGACGACGATCGGCCAGCGCCTCCGCTTCCGGCTCCGCTTGCCCGTCGGCCCTCCGTCGGCGCGCGGCGCGTCCGCGTCGGACCCGCGTTCCCCGGCGGCGCGCATCCCGTTCGCGGCGGCCCCGTGCGCTCCCGCGTCCGGCTCAGCCTCGTGCGGCTCCGTTCCCGTCTTCCTCTCCATGCGTCTCCCTCCTCCGTTCTCCGTCTTTACTTCACTTCTGTTTCTTT
Organism: Eggerthella timonensis; assembly: GCF_900184265.1. NCBI lineage: Bacteria > Bacillati > Actinomycetota > Coriobacteriia > Eggerthellales > Eggerthellaceae > Eggerthella > Eggerthella timonensis. The sequence goes on along the minus strand of NZ_FXXA01000002.1, from coordinate 2,273,408 downwards.
TTTATTTCATTGTTGAACTTTCTGCGCATGCTAGCATCTTGAGCGGCGAAGAGAAAGCCGCTTTTGACACCGCCTGACGTTCCGTCAACATATGCGCGGCTCCCCGCCCCGCATCGCCCCCATCCTCCGTTGACGGAATGTCGAAAGTGTCTATTGACGCTCTGTCAACGAGGGGCGTATGCTGCGCTCATCAGGGGATCGAAGGCAAGCGGCAAGGAGGGCAGCATGGAAACCGCAAGCGACCGGGCGCGCAACGCGGCATCGGCCGAACGGCGCGCCGACATCGTGGCCGCCGCCCGCGAGCTGTACGAGGAGCAGGGGCTGTCGAAGACGTCCGTGCAGGACATCACCAACCGCGTCGGCGTGACGCGCTCGCTGTTCTACCATTACTTCCCCGACAAGGACGCCGTCACCTCGGCGGTGCTCGACGACTACGTGGCCGACTTCATCGAGGCCACGCACTACTGGAACGCGCAGCGCCATCCGGGCGATATCGAGAGCGCCCTCACGAGCGTCGTGAAGCTCATGCGCCTCGGCGTGTTCGAGCACGACGCGTTCCGCCGCTCGCTCGCCTCGCGCGAGAACGCGGCGCTCTACATCGACTTCGTGAACCGCGTGGCCGACCGCATCGCCACCTACATCGTGGACACCACCGTGCGCGACTACGGCGCGCTGCACGAGATCCGCATCGAGCACGTCTACGAGACGTTCTACGTGCTCATCCTGGGGATCGTGGGCTACCTGCGCATGCACCCGGACGCCGACGACGAGGTTCTCAAGGACATCATCGCCCAAACGCTGCACATGGACCGCGGCCCGGGCAGGAAAAACGCCCCCGAGGGCGGCTAGGATTCGCGCGGGCAAGGCTCGCGTACGACGGCGTCAATCATCTCATCTGCGGAAAGAGCAGGCCGGAAGGCGGCCTGTGCGAAGCATACGCTACGTAAGGAGGGTTTTCATGTTGTTCCAAGTCTACGGGGAGAACGCCCTGTACCAGTGGCTCGGCTGGGCCATCGTGTTCATCGGGTTGATCCTGGTGAACGAGATCGCGCGCCGCACGAAGGCGGGCGGCGTGTTCTGCTTCATCGTGCTGCCCATCGCGCTGACGGTGTATTTCGTGGCCATCTCGGTGGGCGCGGGCATGGGGGCGGAGTGGGCGCTCACGAACCCCACGCACGTGCACATGAACAGCTGGTTCCACTACGCGAAGCTCTACGCGGCCACCATCGGCTGCATCGGCTTCATGGCCATCAAGTACTCGTGGGGTAAGATCGGCAAGGCGCACTGGTTCAAGTGCTTCCCGTTCGTCATCGTGGCCATCAACATCCTCATCGCCGTGGTCAGCGACTTCGAGAGCGCCATCCGCGCCTGGGGCACCACCTGGGTGTCCACCGAGGGCATCACGCTGTACGGCGGCTGGCACAACGTGTTCAACGGCCTGGCCGGCATCATCAACATCGCATGCATGACCGGCTGGTTCGGCATCTACATCTCCAAGAAGCGCCAGGACATGCTGTGGCCCGACATGACCTGGGTGTTCATCATCGCCTACGACCTGTGGAACTTCTGCTACACGTACAACTGCCTGCCCACCCACGCGTGGTACTGCGGCTTGGCCCTGCTTTTGGCCCCCACCGTTGCGGCGTTCTTCTGGAACAAGGGCGGCTGGATCCAGAACCGCGCGTTCACGCTGGCCTTCTGGTGCATGTTCGCGCAGGTGTTCCCCGCGTTCCAGGACTACAGCGTGTTCAGCGTGCAGTCGGTGAACAACCCGAACGTGAACCTGGCCGTGTCCGTCATCGCGCTGCTGGCCAACATCGCCGCGTTCGCCTACATCATGTACCGCGCCAGGAAGCTCAAGGTGAACCCGTACATGAACGAGGTGTTCGTGGGCACGAAGGACTACGACAAGGCCATGGCGCGTCGCGCCACCCCCGCGGAGCTGGCCGAGAGCTAGGGACTCGTCCGCAACCCGCACGCACCGCGCTTCTTCGAACGGCCCGCTTCGGCGGGCCGTTTCCGGCTCTGGCACAGAATCGCCGATATGAACGATTTTGGGAGGCGGTTTCGCGTATGATCCGATAAAACCCCAGGTCGCTGTTTTCACAGACCCTCGAAAATCGTTCATATCGGCGATTCTGTGCCACGCGGATCGGCGTCGTCCCTGAGGCGCGCGGCGTTGCGGAGGGGGGTCATGCGCTTCGCCGACCGCGTTGCGCACGCATCCTCCGCAACGCCGCGCGCCAAGGGAGAGCGTCGCAGGCCCCTGCCCGCGCCCGAGGGAGACGCGCCGCGGAAACCGACCTCTCCCCGTGCGATCCGCCGCACGTGGAAGACGGGGCTCCTGCTACAATAGAATGTTGTGCAAACCGTATGCCGTTCTGCGAAAAGGAAGCCATGCAGTCAATTCCCCAGCTCGTCAGCGACCTCGCCCTGCTGCTCGCCGTGGCGGCCGTCGCCACCATCGTCTGCAAGCGCTTCAAGCAGCCGCTCGTGCTGGGCTACGTGGTGGCCGGGTTCCTCGTGAGCCCCGCCATCGGCTGGATCCCCAACATCGTGGAGACGGCCGACGTGTCGACCTGGTCGCAGATCGGCGTGATCTTCCTCATGTTCGGCCTGGGGCTGCAGTTCAGCGTGGTGAAGCTGACCACCGTGGGGCGCTCGGCGCTCGTGACGGCGGCCTTCGAGATGTCGCTGATGATCGCCGCCGGGTTCGCCTGCGGCACGCTGCTGGGCTGGTCGACGTCCACGAGCCTGTTCCTCGGCGGGATGCTGGCCATCTCGTCGTCGAGCATCATCGTGAAGACGTTCGGCGAGCTGGGACTGCGCACCAAGGCCTTCGCGCAGCTCGTGTTCGGCGTGCTGGTCATCGAGGACATCGCGGGCGTGTTCTTGCTCGTGGTGCTGTCCACGGTGGCGGTGAGCGCGTCGGTGGACGGTGGCGCGGTGGCGGTGCACATCGGGCGCATGGCGCTGTACCTCGTGGTGTGGTTCGCGCTCAGCGTCATCCTCGTGCCGAGCGCGCTCAAGCGTCTGCGCTCCGAGCTCAACGACGAGATCCTGCTCATCGCGTCCATCGCGCTGTGCCTCGGCATGGTGGTGCTGGCCGACGCCATCGGGTTCTCCTCGGCCCTCGGCGCGTTTCTGGCCGGGTCCATCCTTGCCGGCACCGTGCAGGCCAGGCGCGTCGAGGCGCTGTTCAAGCCCATCAAGGACCTGTTCGGCGCCGTGTTCTTCGTGTCGGTCGGCATGCTGGTCACGCCCTCGGCCGTCGTGGACAACCTCGGCGCCATCGTCGTCATCTCGGCGGTGGCCCTCGTCGGGCGCTCGCTGTTCTGCGGGCTGGGCGCCCTGCTGTCGGGCGCGACGCTGAAGACCTCGGTGATGAGCGGGCTCAGCCTGGCGCAGATCGGGGAGTTCTCGTTCATCATCGCCTCGCTGGGTTCGGCGGCAGGGGTCACGCCGAGCTTCCTCTACCCCGTCATCGTCACCGTTTCGGTGGTGACGACGCTCGCCTCGCCCTTCCTCGTGAAGAACTCCGAGCGCGTCTACCTCCTGCTCGTGCGCATCCTGCCCGACCGGCTGTTCGCGCTGCGCCGCAAGCACCTGAGGCGCGCGCAGGACGACGAGGGCGAGCCGAACCTGTGGGTTGACTACCTCAAGCGCTGGGCCCTCAAGCTGGGGCTCGTGGTGCTGGCCGGCATCGCCTCGGTGGAAGTGCTCATGAAGGTGGCGCTTCCGCTGCTGTCGGGCTACGTGGACGAGGCCGTGCTGAACCCGCTGCTGGCCGGCGCGGGCATCTTCGTGACGGGGCTGTTCCTGTCGAACCTCTTCTACACGGGGCGCAAGAACGAGTTCGGGGTGCTGTGGATGAAGAGCCGTCGCAACCACGTGCCGCTGGCCGCGCTCATGCTGGCCGGCGCCGCGGCCTCCTGCGGCGTGGTGGCCTACATCGTGCATGCGGCCGGCGCGCGCCAGTCGGTGTGGATGTTCGCGCTGGCGGCGATGTGCTCGCTTCTGCTCGCGCGCTCGCGCACGCTGCACTCGTGGTTCCTCAAGCTGGAGACGAGCTTCGTGGGCAACCTCAACGAATCCATCCTGGCCGAGCGCTTGGCGAACATCGACGAGGAGGAGCGCGCCCATTGGGTGGAGGAGCGTTTGTACGTGGTGGAGGTTGAGGCGTCCCGTACGCTGCGGCGGCTGGGCTCCGAGCGGTCGAGCGACTTCCTGTTCGGCATCGCGCACAACCTGGACCTCATGGCCATCGAGCGCGACGGCGAGCGCATCGGCTCGCAGGCTCTCGCGCGGCTGACCAAGGAGGAGCTGACGCGGCGCATCAACGACCCGTCCGATGCGCTCGGCATCCGCGAGGGCGACGTGCTGACGTTCCTCGGCACCGAGGACGAGGTGGACGCCTACCTGCAAACCCTGCTCAAGGAGGACTCCATCGACGAGGCCGACGCCGTGAGCGTCGCGTTCGACGAGTACGCGGCCTCCCATCCCGACAAGCTCGATCTCGCGTGCGTGCCGCTTTCCGTGGAAGCAGGATCGCCGTTCGTCGGCAAGACCATCGCAGCCGTGGATTTCAAGGGAGCGTTCGGCTGCCTCGTGGTGGCGCACGAGCACGAGAAGCTGCTCAAGATGAAGCCGAGCCGCAACACGCGCCTGTTCCCCGACGACCGCATCTGGCTCGTGGGCGAGACGGCGGCCGCGCGCGCCCTGGCTGAGCCGGCGGAGTGAGACAAAGGGACGGGGTAATTGTCTCATTCTGCAGCACGTCGCGGCCCTCTCGGAGCATGCGGGAATGAGACAATTACCCCGTCCCTTTGTCTCACTCCGGCACCGGCTTCGTCTTGCCGCACACCACCTTCACGCCCACGGGGAGATCGTCGTTGACCACGGTGCCCGCGTCCTCGCCATCCTCGGCGTCGACGGTGGCGTACGGCCACGACTCGATGCCGCCGAAGTCGCGCACCTGGGTGTAGCCGAGCTCGGCCAGCTTGGCGCTCGCCTCGGCCGAGCGCACGCCGGTGCGGCAGTACACGAGCACGAGCGCGTCCTTGTCGGGAGCGACGGCCGCAGCCGCCGCCTCGTCGACGGAGTCGAGCGGCAGCAGGCGCGCGTTCACGATGTGCGACGCGTCGTACTCCTCCTGCGTACGCACGTCGAGCACGGCCACGCGGTCCGACGTCATGAGGCCGTGCGCCTCCGCCGCGGTGACGACCTGCACGGCCGGCGCCGCCTCGCCCTCGCCCGCATCCGCAGCGCAACCGGCCAGTGCGAGCGCTCCCGTCAGCGCGAACGCCGCCGCACACGCCGCGGCCGCCGCCCGGCTACGCACCGGCGCGCTCCGCCTCGGCGCGGCGCGCGGAGGCGAGCATCGTGGACATCGGGAAGGCCGCTCCGTGGCGCACGGCCGTGATCTCGGCCATCACCGACAGCGCGATCTCGGCCGGCTCGCGGCCTTTGAGGTCGAGCCCGATGGGCCCGTACACGCGGCCGATGGCCTCGTCGTCGTAGCCCTCGCATACGAGCTGGCGGTAGCGCGCGAGCTGCGTGGTGTAGCGCCCGAGCGAGCCGATGTAGAACGCCGGCGAATCGAGCGCGACCGCCAGCGCGGGCACGTCGATCTTCGGGTCGTGCGTGAGCGCGCACAGCGCCGTCGACGCGGTGAGGCGCAGCGTTTTGAACGCCTCCTGAGGCCAGGCGTGGACGAGCTCGTCGACGAAGGGAAACCGCTCCTCGGTGGCTAACGCACCGCGCGGGTCGATGACGACGGTGCGATAGCCCAGCATCTTCGCCATGCGCGTCAGATGGATGGAGATGTGCACGCTGCCCACGCACACGAGCTGGGGCTGCGGGTTCGTGCGCGCGAAGAAGAACGTGCCGGCACCCGTCCGCACGAGCCCCGCGCCCTCCGTCGGCGCGCAGGCGCATACGCCCTGGGCCGCCTCTGCGAGCACGGCGCGCCCGAGGCGCTCCTCCGCATCGCGCGGCGCGACCACCCGCCATCCTTCGCAGCCCGGCGCCGCGAAGGCGCGCAGGCCCACGCGCCCTTCCGCCGCGGCCGCATCGGGCGACACGAGCAGGAAGCTCGCGCCCGCGCCGTCCCCGTCCGCCGGCTCGACGAGGCTCGCACGCACGTACGGGCGCTCCGCGTCGAGCTCGGCGCATTCCGCCTCGAACAGCGCCCGGTCGAGGCGCGCCACGAGCACCTCGATGTTGCCGCCGCACGACAGCCCCACCTCTTGGGCGCGCGCAGTCGAAGCATGGAAGCGCTCGAGGCTGGCATCGCGCACGCCCTCGAGGCAGTCGAGCGCCGCCTGGATGACGCTGCCTTCGATGCAGCCGCCCGACACCGACCCGGCGATGCCGCCGCGATCGCTCACCGCCATCACCGACCCCGGCACGCGCGGCGAGGACCCCCAGGTCTTCGTCACCTGGGCCAGCGCGACGTCGCGCCCCGCCTCGAACCATCGGTCCACGTCGTAGCGTATCTCGCGCATGACGACCCCTTTCTCCTCGTCGGGCGCCGCCGCGGGCCAACCGTCTCCCGCGGCGGCGCGAAGCCCAACCCCCTTACCGCTCGGCGTGGCAGGAGGCGCATTCCTCGTTCGCCAGGTTCTGGCCCGCATGGCTCGACGGCTGCTGCGCGGCGGCGCTCGAGCCGTCATGGCAGCTCAGGCAGTCCGACCCGTTGTCGTCGTGGCCCATGGCGGGCGGCTCGCCCGCCATGCCGTAGTTCGGCACGTAGTCGCCGTCGCTCGCCTCCACGATGCCCTCGAGCGGCTCGAGGTTCTGCGACGTCACCGCGCCCACGCTGCCGCCGGCGATGCGCTCCTGCTGCAGCTCTTCCTCCTCGGAGCCCTCGATGGCCTTGCCGCTCGTGTTCTCGGCCTCCACTGCGGGGTCGAAGGGCTTGTACTCCCCTTCCACCGCCGTGTCGTTCGTGGCCGGCGCGCCGTTCGAGGCGTCCTCGCCCGCACCCTGCGGGGCGCAGCCGACCGCCGCGAGCGCCAACACGAGCGCGCAGGCAAGCGCCCCGAGGCGCGCGGCCCGGTACTCTCTCGTTGCTTTCATGGTTCCTCCGTTTCTAGCGGGTCTTCATCAGTCGTTCAATGTCCTCGCGATGTCCGCGAGCTTCTCCTCGTCGAACCCCACCGTACGCCGCTGCACGGGCGCCACAGCCTCGTCGTCCAGCAGCCCGGGCGCGAACTCCCCGGAGGCGTCGAACGTGATCACCTGCACGGGCCGTCGCGAGCGCGCGGCGTTGATGCGCTCGACGAACGCGCTCACGTACGCGGGATAGCTCATGTCGTGCGGCTCGAGCACCTCGCACATGAGGTCGATGGGCGTCTGCACGCGCTTCTGCCGATCGACCGTCACGGTCACGTCGTCCACGCTGCCCAGGCGGTACAGCAGCAGCACGCGATGGCCCATGAGCCCAACGGTGTTGCCGCCGGCCGAGCTGTCGCGTCGCCGCTCGATGCGCACGCCGTAGTAGTCCAGCTCGCGGGCCGCCTCGCTCTTCATGGCGAACACGCGCCCGTCGGCCGTCTCGAACACCGCTTCGGGGATCCGCCGCTCAGGCGACGTCACCTGGGAGGACGCCCACACCTCGTCCGTGCGCACGGCACGCACCTCCTCGGTGTCCGACGACAGCGCCGCGTAGAACCTCGTCGGCTCGAGCGCCGCCACCACGCCGAGGTAGGCCCACGCCTCGTAGGCGTTGCGCAGCAGCGACGAGCAGAACGGCGGCAGCGCGCGACGCGCGGCCGCCTCCAGCTCCTCGGGCGACGACCCCTGCCCTACCGCGTCGAGCACGAGCGCGAACGCCGGCTTGGCGAGCGTCTTGTCCGCATCGGACATGAGGCTCTCCAGCGTGGGCGCAAGGTGGAACGCGGCGAGCCCGCTTCGGTCGAGCACCCGCCCGCGCATCGCGGCGCAGCGCCGCGCGGCCTCGCGCACGCGCTCGGCCTCGGGCCCCAGCACCTCCTCCGTCAAGCCCCGCTGCACCTGCTCCACCAGATCGTAGAACTCGGGCCGCGCCTCGGGCGGCACCGTCAGGCTCCTCGGAGCCAGCCGGATGCCCTCGTGCGCCGCCGCGTAGTCCCGCAGCCGCCCGTAGGCGTCGCTCCACTCGCGCTCCGACGCGCGGACGCCGCCGTTGCCTTCGTCCATATCGCACCTCCCGTCGCGCATCGCCTAGACGATGTCCATGAGCGTGCGCTTCACCAGCGTGCGCGCGATCTCCACCTTGTAGGCGTTCTTGCCGAGCGGCTTGCACGCCGCCACTGCGGCGTCGCCCGCCTGCGCGGCCGCCTGCTCGCTCACGCCGTCGGCCACCGCGGCCTCGGCCTCGGACGAGCGCACGGGAGCCGGGTACACGCCGCCCAGCACCACGCGCACCGTACCGTCCCCGCCCTGCGCCACCGCGCAGTTCACGACGGGAAAGTCGATGGACTTGCGCAGCGCGAACTTCTGGAACGCGCTCTTGGCCGCCTTCGGCACCTTGAACTCGGTGACCACTTCGCCGTCCTCCAGCACGTTCGAGCGCGCGCCGTTGGCCTTGAAAAACTCCTCGGCAGGCACCTCGCGCTTCGTGGTGACCACGGTGGCCCCCAGCGCCACGAGCGCCGGCGCCGTATCGTGCGAGCTAGCCGCGTAGCAGCCGTCCTGGTCGCCGAAGATGGAGTGGTAGCGGTTGTCGCCCACGCGCGCCGGGCACCAGTCGCCGCCCTTGCGCTTGCAGTGGAAGCGGTCGTCGGGCGTGCGGAAGTACCAGCAGCGGTGCATCTGGCACGCGTTGCCTCCGATGGTGCCCATGTGGCGGATGGTGGGCGACGCGGCGCGGGCGCAAGCCTCGGCCAAGGCCGCGCAGCCGTTCTTCACCGCGTCGCTGTCGGCCACGTCGGCCAGCTTCGCCAGCGCGCCGATGCGCACCGCGTCGCCGTCCTCGGCGATGCCGTCCATGTCGGGGATCGTCTTGAGGTCGATCACCGTGTCGGGGTACGTCGGCAGGATCTCGTCCTTCAACGTGCCCAAGAGGTCGGTGCCGCCCGCGATGAGCGCGGCCGTGCCCGACGCGGCGCTCGACGCCGCCTCCTTGGCCGAGGCGGCCTGCTGATGCTTGTAGTGTTTCATAGGTGCTCCTCCTCTACTGCTCGATCTTCCCGAGCACGGCCAGCACCTTGTCGGGCGTGTAGGGAACCATGTCGATGAAGTCTCCGCCGGTGGCGTTCTGGATGGCCTGGCCCACGAGGCCCGGGTTCGCGTGCGCGTGCGCCACGCCGGTGGAGCCGTACGCACCGCCGCCGCAGCGGGTTTCCACGGGCACGGGCTCGATCTTGGGCTGGTCGAGGATGGTGGGCACCTTGTAGTCGTACATGTTGCCGTTCAGCAGCACGCCGGTGGCCTCGTCCCAGATCAGCTCCTCGCGCAGCGCGCGGCCCGAGTTCATGGTGATGGCGTTCTCGATCTGGCCGAGCGCCGACGAGGGCCGGATGACCTTGCCGAAGTCGTGCGCCACCACGTAGTCGAGGATCTCCACGAGGCCCGTTTCGGGATCGACGGCCACCTCGCACATGTCCACGTTCATCGTGCGGATGACGTCGGTCTGGAACGGCACCTTGGGCTTGCCGCAGTACCCCACGGCCAGCTGGCCCATCCCCACGATGGGCATCTGCTTGGTCGGGTCGGCCTTGAGGGTGATGAGCGAGTCGACGAGGTCCACCTCGTCGGCCGTCACGCCCATGGCCGCCGCGCCCGTGGCCAGGATCTGCTGCTTCAGCAGCACGGCCGCCTCCTTCGCCGCCCACGTGCACGTGGATCCGCGATCGGCCGCGTCGCCCTCCTGCCAGTTGTTGTAGTTCGGGGAATAGTAGACGATGACGTCTTCCAGCTTGCATCCCAGTTCTTCGGCGATGACCAGCTGCACCGCGTCGGGCCAGTACGTGCCGATGAGGGCTTCTGCATAGGGCATGTAGATCTTGCCGTCCACGCCCATGCGCAGGTTGATGTTGTAGGAGATCATGCCCCAGGTCTGCGAGGCGGCGTAGCGGCACGACACGCCGTGCAGGCGGCCGTCCTCAAGCGTGCGCTCGCCGGCGAGGTGCCACTTGCCCGCCCAGTCGAAGGCCTCGCGCGCCGCGTCCATGCAGGCGGTGAGCGACGGGTCGGTCACGCGCACGTTCTTCATGATGACGTCGCTCACGTCCATGCCCAGCACGTCGGCCATCTTGGCGAACGCGAGGTTCACCGGCTCGTACATGGGCTGGCCCGGATCGGCCGTGGTGCAGGCGCCGTTCGTCACGTAGTAGGCCATCTCCGAGTACACGTTGGGGCTGACCGTCTGCTTGAAGCCCTGCGCGTTCGGCGGCAGCACGAGGTGCCCGTGCGTCTTGTCGCCGTAGCCGCCGCGGGCGCCCGTCTGATGCACGTTCTCCGACTGCACCGCCACGAGCGTGCCGTCGTCCTTGAAGCCGATGCGCACGGTGAGGTAGGTCTGGGGCACCGCCGCGTCGAACGACTCGCGCCGCGACTGCACGTAGCGAACGGGCGTGCCGCCCAAGCGCTTGGACAGCACCGGCGCGAACTGCGCGCCGCGCTTCTCCACGAAGTCGCAGTAGCGCGCCGCCATGTAGGGCGACAGCGCGCGGTACTTGTCGGCGTGCGAGCCGGCGCCCATGAACGCCGACACGATGGGGCCGTTCGAGGGGAAGTGCGCGTGGTTCGTCACGTAGCACATCTTCTCGCCGTCGGGGTTGCCCCACGGGTCGTCCGCCCAGTAGGAGAAGTACGCCGGCGGCATGGGGCGGAACTGGCTCCACATGGGGCGGCCGTAGTCGACGACCTCGATGTGGTCGGCCTCCTTGAACCCGTCCTCCACGCAGCCCTGCTCCCACTCCACGGCGGCGCCGAACGTGTTGCCGGTCATGTTGGAGTCGGGGTTCATCTCGGGACGCAGGATGGGCGCGCCGGGCTTGGCCGCCTCGCGCGCGTCGAGGATGAACGGCAGCACCTCCCACTCCACCTTGATGGCGGCAAGGGCCTGCTTGCACACCTCCTCGTTCACGGCCACCACGACGGCGCCCACCTCGTCGCCCTCGAACTCGGCCTCGTCGCCCAGAAGCGGGCTGCCGCCGAACTCGAAGTACGCCGGACGGTACTTCGGCATGCTGGCCAGCTCCTCGTCCTCGTAGGTGAGCACGAGCTTGACGCCCTCGATCTTCTCGGCTTCGGCGATGTCGAGGCTCTTGATCTTCGCGTGGCCGTAGGGGCACCTCAGCGCCATCGCGGTCAGCGTGCCCTCCATCCACAGGTCGGTGGGGTACTTGGCCGCGCCCGACACCATGTCCCACGACTGGCGGCCCGGATGGTCCCACGTGCCCACCACCTTGAAGTCGGCGCGGTCCTGGTTGGTGCCCTCGGGCTCCCACACGCTCGTCTCGCCCATCAGTTGCCTCCTTCGATCGCGGCGGCCGCTTCCTGGATCGCCTGCACGTGGCGCGAGTACGTGCCGCAGCGGCAGATGTTGCCCGCCAGCTCGGCGCGGATCTGCTCGTCGGTGGGCGCGCCGTACTTCTCGATGATGTACTTCGCCACGGTGAACTGGCCGGGCGTGCAGTAGCCGCACTGGGCGGCGTCGTGCTTGGCGTACGCCTCCACGAGCGGGCGCCACTTCGCGTCGGCGGCGATGCCCTCCGACGTCTCGATGCGCTTGCCCTCGCACTCCACCGCAAGCGTCGTGCAGGACAGCGCGGGCACGCCGTCGACGAGCACCGTGCACGAGCCGCAGGCACCGCGATCGCACATCTGCTTGGCGTTGCCGGTCAGGCCCACGGCCTTCAGCAGCGTCTCGCGCAACGTCCAGTGGGGTTCCACCTGCACCTTGACGTCCGTCCCGTTGATGGACAGCGCCGCGCACGTCGGCACGGCCGCCTGAGGGTGGGTCTCCTCGAAATGCTTCACGAGGGCGTCGTAGTCGGCGGTCTTCTGCCCGCACAGCGGGCAGGTGTACACGAAATCGGTGACGGTGATCGCCTCGGCGTGAGCCTCGGCCGGAGTTCCCAGGATCGAGCCGATCCCGAGTCCCGCCGCCCCCGCCGCGAAGCCGGCGAACCCGCCGACCTTGAGAAAGTCACGGCGCGACACGTCGTTGCCCATGAGCCTCTCCTCCTTCTGTCGTTTCATACGTCCCTTGCATCCGGACGTGCGAGCGCATACCCTCCCCTCCTGCACGCCGGGTCTTCCAACGAGGTATATCGGGGGGGGGGGAGTCGAGGCCGAGGGGACCGCGCGAGGTGCCGCCGAGCCGGGGGGCAGGCGCCCCCGGCGGCGCGCGGCGGCGAGGAGGCTAGATGACGCCGGCGTCGCGCAGGAGGGCGACCGCCTGCATCTTGGAGTGCACGCCCAGCTTGCCGTAGATGTTCGCCAGGTGCTTCTTCACCGTCTCGCGCGAGACGAACAGCTCGTCCGCCGCCTGGGCGATGGTCAGCCCCGCGGCGATGCAGCGCATCACGTCCGCCTCGCGCTCGGTGAGGCGCGAGGCCTCGCCCGCGTCGACGTCGGCGTCGAGCAGGCCGCGCACGTAGCCCGCGAGCGCGGCGTCCTCGGTCTGCGCGAGGAAGCGCTGCGCAGCCGGGCGCAGAAACGCGATGTTCTCGGCAAGCGCGCTGTCGAGCTTCGAGTCGCGGGCATGGCGCGCAGCGCGCTCGAAGTAGGCGTCCGCACGGCCGAGGCGCGCCACCTTCTCCGAGAACGCGCAGGCCACGGCCGAGGCGCGCACGAACACCGAACGGTCCTCCGCCTCCGTCGCATCGGCGAACGCGCACGCGTCCTCGTAGCGCGCCACCGCGTCCAGGCAGTACGCCAGCATGGCGCGGAACACGCCCGTGGTGCGGTTCTCGAACGGGGACGACGCCTCCTCGAGGGCACGCGTGCGGAACGCCCGGCACCAGTCGCTCGCCATGGCGAACGAAGGAGCCGCAAGGATCGCCCCTTCCTCGTCCATCGCCATCGCCGCGAAGAACCCCTCGCGCGCGCCCGGGACGCCCGTGCGGTAGCGGATCTTCGCCAAGAGCAGCGCCTCCTCGGCGGCGCTGCCCGGCACGACGCCCTCCGAGGACACCACCAGGTACGTCTCGTGCTCGCGCAGGGCCCGCTCGAGGTCGCCCTCCTCGTAGGAGCACAGCATGACGGACAGGTAGGCGTAGCCCAGCATGGGCTTGAAGCGCCGCTCCTGCTCAGGGTACAGCGCGAGCGCGCGATCGGCGTAGTGGCGCGCCTCCTGCACGTGGCCGAGGTTCGCGCAGATGCGCGACAGGTTGCAGAAAGCCGAGCTCGACAGGCACTTGTTGCCGTAGTCCAGCTGCATGGCCAGCGATTTCGCGAACGCCGCCTTCGCGCCCAGCAGGTCGAATGCCGCGCTGGACGACGCCTCCACCTGCAGCATCATGCTGCGCAGGTAGAACTCGTCGGCCGGCAGGTACTTCAGCGCCTGCGTCGCGAACTGGCGCATATGCCCCCAATCGTTCTTAAACGACGCTACGAACGCCTTCTGCACGAGGCATAGCGCGAACAGGAAGTCCTCGTCGTCGTGCAGGCGCGCGATGGCGTTCTCCAAGCAGGCGTTGGCGCGCTCGGATTCGCCCTTCAGCGCGAACGGCATGGCCAGCACCGCGCACAGAAGCGGGCTCGCCATGATCTCGGCCTCGGGAAGGAACGACGCCCAGCGCAGCACGGTGTAGTGGCTGTCGCTCATGTACAGCCGCTTCCAGTTGTCGACGATGATCTGTCGCACGCGCCCGAAGTCCTCCTGATCGGCCGCCACCTCCACCGCCGAGTCGAAGTAGCCGTGCTCCTCGAGCCACGCGCACGCGGCGGCTCCCAGCGAGCCGGGGTCGAGGTCGTCCATGCGGTCGAGGCGCTGGTGGAGCAGGTCGGCCAGCAGCGGGTGGTAGCGGTACCAGTCCTCGCCCTCCTTGCGTTCGAACCGTTCGATGAACAGGCCGTTGCGCACGAGGTAGTCCACCTGACCGGCCGCCTCCTCGCGCGACAGGCCCGTGATGCGCTCGGCCAGGGGCAGGCAGAACGACCCCACCACCGACGTGGCCGCGAGGAACCGCCGCCGCTCGGCGGGCAGCACGCTGAACACCTCCTCGAACAGGTAGTCGTTGATGCTGACGCGAGCGCAGGCCAGGGCCTCGTCCACCTGCGTCCGCGACCCGTCGCCGCACAGCAGCGCCACGAGCCGGATGCCCGTTGCCCAGCCGGCCGTCGCCTCGTGCACGGCGCTCGCCTGCTCGGCCCCCAGGCGCATGCCCATGCCCGCGAGCAGCGCGCCCGTCTCGTCGGCGGACAGGCGCAGGTCGGCCTCGCCCACCTCGTTGAGCGCGCCCTCCACGCGCATCTTGGCGGTGGGGAACCTGAGCGCCTGGCGCGAGGTCACCACGAAGTGCGCGTTCGGCGGCAGGTGCTTCAGCAGGTAGTGCACGCTCTCGTGGACTCCTGCGTCCTCGTGCACCTCGTGGAAGTCCTCGAGTACGCACACGAAATCGCGCCCGTACTCGGCCATCTGGATGATGAGCGCGTCCAGCGCGGGGCGCAGCTTCGAGAAGTCGTCGGGCAGGCGCACGTCGTCGAACGACTGGCAGATGCGCTCGTCGGCGCGGCGCAGCGCGGTGACGAGGTAGAGCCAGAAGCGGTCGAGCGCGGCATCCTCGGCGTCGAGCAGGTACCAGGCGCACGGCACGCCGTCCAGCGTGCGCAGCCACGACACCACCGCCGTGGTCTTGCCGAACCCCGCAGGCGACACCACCGCGGTCAGCGGGCACGAGATCGCCGCCGCGAGCTTCTCGGTGACCGCCGGGCGCTCCACCACGTGGGCTGCCCGCGACGGGACGATGATCTTCGACGGCAGCAGTACGATGTCGCGCATGCCGTCGGCCGGCTCGCTCTCGCCCATGTTCTCCCCCTTTTGCCCCGCCGCCTGCCGGCGGCGCCGTGCATCCCCTGGCAGCCTATTGTAGCAAACTCGCCCGCGGGCGTTCGAGCGCGGCCTCGAGCGCCCGCTTGAACACCGAGACCGGCAGGTCGACGCAGCCCCTGCGCGTGCGGCCCACCTCGAGGCCGCCCCACCAGCGCAGCACGTCGTCGCCCGTCAAGGCGGCAGCCTCGTCCGCCGACATGCCCGCCGCGCGCTCCATGAGCACGTCGGCGCTCGCCGTGCACAGCGAGCACGCGTAACCGTCGAACGCCGCGCGGGCGACCGCCATGCCGCCGTCGCGGCGCTCGAGGGCCACGCGCACCTCGAGGGCGTCGCCGCAGAACGGGTTGTCGCCCGACGCCGCGCCGTCGTAGGCGCCCTCGAACCCCTTGCAGCGCGGGCGGCGGTACCGTTCCACGATGCGCTCGTCGTCGATGCGCACGGCCCTCACGCCCCCCGCTCGACGAGGCGCGCCGCAGCGCGCAGCAGCGCGTCCACGTCCTCGTCGCTCGAGTAGCCCGCGAAGCTGGCGCGCACGCTGGCCCGCGCGCCGAGGGCTGCATGGAGCGGCTTGGCGCAGTGATGGCCGGCGCGCACGAGCACGCCCTCGGCGTCGAGGGCCGCGCTCGCGTCGTGGGGGTGCACGCCGTCCACCGTGAAGCTCACGAGCGAGGCGCTGGCGGGCGACGTCCCGCCCAGCACGCGCACGCCCGGCAGCGCCGCGAGCCCGCGCTGCGCGCGGGAGGCCAGCGCGGCCACGTGGCGCCGGACCGCTTCCATGCCCGCCTCCTCCAGCATGCGCAGCGCCTCGTCCCAGGCGACCGCGGCGGCGATGGCGGGCGTGCCCGCCTCGAAGCCCTGCGGGCCCGGCGCGACCGCGTAGCCGCGGGCGTCTACCTGCGCCACCATGCCGCCGCCCCCGAGCGCCGGCCGCATGCCCTCGAGGGCGCGCGGCGAGCACGCGAGCGCGCCGATGCCGGTGAGCCCCAGCATCTTGTGCGCCGACAGCGCGTAGAAGTCGACGGACAGGGCGGCGAGGTCCACCGCCTCGTGGCCGACGACCTGCGCGCCGTCGAGCGCCGTGAAGGCCCCGGCCAGGCGCGCGTCGTCCATGATGCGGGCCAGGTCGGGCTGTTCCCAGCCGACGACGTTCGACTGCTGAGACAGCGCTGCCAGCTTGGGGCCGCGCTCGGCGATGCGGCACCAGGCGCCGTAGTCGAGCCGTCCGTCCGCATCGACGGGTATCCAGGCGATCTCGACGCCGCGGCGCTCGGCCAGCATCTGCCAGCACACGATGTTGGCGTGATGGTTGTCCTCGGCCACGGCCACGACGTCGCCCGGTCCGAGCGCATGCTCCGCCCAGCCGAGCGCCGCCAGGTTGAGCGACTCGGTGGCCCCGTGCGTGAACACGACGCGCGACGCGTCGCCCACGCCCAGGTGGGCCGCAAGGCGCTCGCGCGCGCACTCGTAGGCGTCGGTGGCCTCCTCGGCCAGCGTGTGCGCGCCGCGGTGGATGTTGGCGCAGCTCGTGTGCAAAAAACGCGTCACGGCGTCGGTCACGCGCAGCGGCACGAGGGAGGTGGCCGCGCTGTCGAGGTACGCGAGCGGGCGCGCGCCGTCGCGGCCGATGCGGCGCTCGAGCACGGGGAACTGCGCGCGGTCGATCGGCGGCGCGCCCGCCGGGCGCCTAGCGCCCACCGAGGATCGCCTCCTCGATGCGGGCGAGCTCGTCGGGCGTGTCCACGTCGTCGAGCACGCGCGCGTCCGCCGCCGGCACGGCGCGCACGGCAAGCTCCGGATGCGCGCGCAGCATCGAGCGCGCGCCCTCGTCGCCCTCCAGCTCCTCGAGCAGGGGGAAGCACGCCCGGTCGAACAGGCACGGGTTGCCGCGGCGAAGCGCACCCTGCGTGACGCAGGCATGGGCGCCGCCCGCCGCGTACGCGCGCAGCAGCGCGTCGAGGTGCGCCGCCTCCACGTAGGGCTGGTCGGCCACCATGACCAGCAGCAAGTCGTAGCCGTGCGCCGCGGCGAAGCGCGCCGCCGTGCGCACCGAGGTCGACTGCCCGCGCTCCCACGAGGGGTTGAACGCCTCGCGCGCCCCCGCCTCCTGCGCCGAGCGCGCGACGGCGTCGCGATGGGCGCCCGTCACCACGACCGTCTCTGCCGCAGCGCACCCGCGCGCGGCCCGCAGCGCCCGCTCGAGCAGCGTCGACCCGGCGAACGGCCGCGTCAGCTTGCATGCGCCCATGCGCGTCGACGCGCCAGCGGCCAGCACGGCCGCGCACGCGTTCGGAAACACCTGCATCGGCTCCTCCTTTCCTCACTGCAAGTGTAGGAGCCTCTATACCCTGCCCGCATCACCCGAACGGGTAGTCTTTGGGAAACGAGAAAAAAAAAGGGGGGGGGGTGCACCGCGAGCCCCCGTCAACCCGCTAGACGCGCAGCGGGCGACGCGAACATCGATGCGACCGCTTCGCTCAGCTCGCCCGCATCGAACGGCTCGCCGAACAGGCATGTGTCGACAACGGCTCCTTCCACGATAAGGCAGAGCATCCGCGCTTTTCGCCTTCCCACGAAGGGCGCGCAGATTCGCACGAAGAACCTGAGCGCACCCCGCACGACGGAATTGACCTCGGGATCCCGCATCGCCGTCGAGCAAAGCGCCGCCGCTTCCTCGGCGGCGCGAGGATCTCCCAGCAACGAATCGAGCGCGGCGGCCAAATCGTCGGCCCAAACGGTCGCCGGGCTCGAGAACAAGAAGGCGTCTTCGCGCCCCTCTCTTCCCACTAGCAGGAAGAGGCGCTCGAAATGCCGTTCGATTCGCACGGCCAATTCGGCAAGCCCCGCTTTCTTGAGCTCTTCCGAGCTGGCGAAACTTCTCGAGACCGCGTCGTGCTCGACGCCGGCTTCCTCGGCGGCGCGCGAAAGGGTGACGAGTGCAACCCCCTCCCGCGCGATGAGCCGGGTGGCGGCGGCGATCATCGCCTGCCGCTCGGCAGCAGGCGATGCGATCCCCCTTGCATGAACGTCGAGGCAAGGCGTACCTAACAGCATGGCGACTTCCTTTCGTGGCCGAACCGACGCCTGGGCGCGGACCGCGGCCGATTTCCTATCCCGCACGAACCCTTCCACCTGCTCGCAAAGCACGGCGGGTGCGTCCCTCCCCGGCAGGGAGGCGAGCCGGGCCCTCATCTTTTCGAGCTCACCGGGCCGCGCCAGCAGGCCGACGGCGGCGGCGACGAGCTCGCGAACGCTCTCGCCCGTTACCGCGCCGCCGCTGCGCACAAAGAACTTTCGGTTGGGCTCCTCGCACCCCGCCACGGCATCCACGAGAACCATGGGCAGCTCCTTAACGGCGGCTTCGGCGACCGTGAGCCCACCGGGTTTGGTGAGGCACAGATCGGCCGAGTCCATGAGCAGCGGCACGTCGTTCGCAAACCCTCGAACACGCACATCGGGGTTTCCCTCGTAGCGTTTGGCGAGCTTCAGTCGCAGTCGCCGGTTCGTGCCGCATACGACGGTAACGCATACATCGCCCGCCGTCTCGCGCTCGAGACCTTGCACGAGCCTTTCCATCGGCCCGCATCCCATGCTCCCGCACATCACGAGCACATGCGGCACATCTTCGGGTATGCCGAGCTCGCGGCGAGCGAGCGTTCGGGGCGTTCGGAGATAGAATTCCTTCCGCAGTGGTATACCCGAGCCGATCACGCGCTCTTTCGCTATCGCCGGGCATGCGTAGAGACCGGCAAGTGAAGGGTCGGGCACGAAGTAACGATCGAGCATCGTGTCTTTCGTACCTGGATTGCAGGTGTAGTCGGTTCCGATCAGGAAGGTTGCGACCGATAAGGGACGCCGTCCGACAGCGTCCGTCAGCATCACGGCTGCGAACGCATGGGTGCAGACAACGGCGTCGAAGCAGCCCGTCTCAATGCGCTCGATCATACGCTCGGTTCCGAGTCCGAACACCCGGTATATCCCGAGCTTTCTCCAAAACGCGTCGGGATGCCGCTCGGAGAATCGGTAGCCCACACGGAAAAGCCAGGGAAGATGCCGGTACATCGTGGAGTGACCCCAGTTCAAAAACCGTGAGAGCCGCGGAGAGGCAAATCCGAGCGCGTCATCCATCTCGCATGCCCACCCTCGATCCTCGAAGTGCTCCTTGACGGCCATGGCACACGAATCATGCCCCTTCCCGGTGCTGCAGCTCAAGATCAGCATCCTCATGAAAGAACCCCTTCCCTTCCGCCGCCCCACCGAGCCCGCCGTTTCTCCTCGAGACGGACGAGCCGAGGCCGGTTGCATCGTTGCGCCAGGATGAAAGGCGCGTTCCCCGCCGCATACGCAGCGAAGACGGCGATGCCTCCCGCACCGGGCCACAGCCAAAGGCACGCAACGCCCGCTGCACAGAGCGCCCAATGGCAAAGCTCTGCCACGCAGGTCTCCCTCACCATCTCGGAAAGGTCGCCGCCGGTCGGTCCGATTCTCTTGGGCGGTAGGAAGCCGGGGAGAATCCTGCTCATATCCGGCAGCTTGCCCTGCCAACGCTTCACCCCGATCCGATCATAGAGACGCCCTTCCCGCTCGAACGGAAAGCAGCGGAATATTCCGCGCGGCTCTCGAAGCCAAGCTGATGGAAGCGCGCGCCCTAGGACGAACGACGTCGCCCCTGCCGCTGCGAGGTACGCCGCGCACCTGAAAAGCCCCATGGCTCCCCTCCTCTCTCTCGACGATCGGGTCGGTCGATCAAGATCGTCCGAAGCAGGCGCGCTAAGGCCATCTCGAGTCCGAATCAATCCGAAGTTGCCTACAATAGACCGATTACAGGCTATTATACGGCAAGAACGACTTCGGAGACAGGAAGATCCACAGTATTTAGTCTGATTTCAGGCAAAATTCACATGTACGTACAGGGAAGCCGGAACAAGAATGAATGCTATCAAACTCCTCCTGATCAGTATCGATTCGGAACAGAGGGCCCGAAAATACGTTATAGTGGACGATGGGCGAAAACAGGCGCCGACGAGCGCCTAAGAAGGCTAAGGAGGCTCCATGGGACAGAAGAAGGCGGTCGCACACGCGCAGGCCGAGGCTTCTCGAGACGAGATGCTGCAGGCGCTTTACGGCGACAACCTGCCTGCGAGCTTCAAGGCCACCGTCGAGCTCACCCAAACCATGCTCAAGACGACGGCGCTGTACGACCGGTTCGCCAAACGCCATGCCCTTAACGTCAACTCGCTCATGGTGCTCATGGTGCTGCACTACTCCGCGACACCCCGCAATCAGCGCTTCATCAGCGAAGCGCTATCGCTTCCCAAGCAGACGGTTGGATCCATATCCTCGAAGTTCAAGGAGATAGGCTATCTAGCCGAGAGCCCTTCCGCCGAAGATGCCCGAGCCAAGGACATCACGCTCACCTATGAGGGCGCGCGCTTCTGCGATAAGGTGTTCGAAGAGCTTCGCAAACTGGAGAACCGAGCTTTCCAAACCGTGGACGCAACCGAGATCGAGGCCGCCGCGAGCTCGATGCGGGCTTTCGCCGACGCATTCAACGCGGGGTTGGACGAAGCGGCCGAGCCGACGGAGCAGTGAGCACGGCGAATAGACGCTATCTTCTCGACCGCACGGCATCCTGCGCGTTCATGCTCATGGATTGGAACCGGGCCTGCATGTGATCGTCATCGAAGCACTGCGCGTAGAACTGCTCTAAAGGGGTGTCTACGGCATCGCCCGCTAAGCGCCCGTACCAGCAGTCGAGCGCTTGCACAGTCATAACGCCGTCGAGCAGCATGAACGCGAGGCATACCGCAGTCAGGCCTCCCCGCCATCGCGGCAAAATGGAACCTATCGCCCCCAACACGAGCGGCAGCAACAGCTTGATCCAAACCGATCCCAGTATGCCCCACGCCACCATGAACACGAAGTTCGTGCGACCGTCAAAGGACAAAAACGTACCCGAGTAGTCCCATGCATGGATGCCGAATAGCGCCTCCATGATCCAGCTGACGAAGAACTCGAACGCTCCTCCGATGACGGCGCTGGCCACGAACAACGCGAACGGCGAAACAGCGCGGAAGCGGTTGAGGGCAACGGTCATGAGCACCGCCCCGAACCCATATATGGGCGAGAACGGCCCGAACAAAAGCCCGGCACGGTCTTGCCTCACCCCCAACACCAGAAGGTGGAACATCGTTTCCAGGACAAGACCCAGCACGCTGCATACGACGAATATCCAGAAGAGCTCGAAGAAGCCGAGCTTGGCAACGGCGCGAGCGCGCCCATCGATGCGCACACCGTCGAGCCCTCCCTTCGAAAGGCTTCTCGGACGCGCCTCGCATCCCTCCGCCGCTGAAAACCACGCCATCGCCTTCCCCACCTCTCAGAAGTCCTTGAATTGTTCGCCCGATTTCAGACTATCATGGGGCGAAGCCCATATAAGACCATGAGACAAAATATAGTCTGATTTCAGTCTTTCTACATAAGTCCTGATCGCAACGCCCGCATCCTATTCTCGCGAACGTCCTCGAGAGGCGCGCTCGATTGCCCTTCCCACTCCCCTATGATATTGTCCGATTACAGACTAATTTAAGTTGCGTCAAACCGGACGCCATCGACCAAGGAGGTTCCAGCGTGAAGGAAATGCCCCGCGATAAGGGTCTCGTACACCGTCAGCGCTTGCGATTGGCGGAAACGCTGCACGCGCCCAAACATGCAGTCAGCTGCATTCTGTCCTATGAGCTGTCGGCGCTTATGCGCGAAGAAGGAGGTGCTTCGTGAATCGCAAGATGATACTCGTGTTCGTCGGCCTTATGCTGGCGATGCTGTCCGGCTCGCTCGAGCAGACCATCGTCGCCACGGCCCTGCCCACCATCGTGGGCGACCTGGGCGGCGTCGACCGCATGCTGTGGGTGACCACCGCCTACGTGCTCACGGCAACCATCGTCATGCCCATCTACGGCAAACTGGGCGACCTCATCGGCCGCAAGTG
This sequence comes from Eggerthella timonensis, assembly GCF_900184265.1. Classification (NCBI taxonomy): domain Bacteria; kingdom Bacillati; phylum Actinomycetota; class Coriobacteriia; order Eggerthellales; family Eggerthellaceae; genus Eggerthella; species Eggerthella timonensis. The sequence goes on along the minus strand of NZ_FXXA01000002.1, from coordinate 2,251,434 downwards.
GATATTCGTCGGCGCGCTCGTGCTGTTCACCGGCGGATCGGTGGTCTGCGGCATCTCCTTCGACATGACCCAGATGATAGCGGGGCGCGCCGTACAAGGGCTGGGCGGCGGCGGACTCATGGTGCTGTCCCAGGCCATCGTGGCCGACGTCATACCCGCCCGCAAGCGCCCGCTGTACATGAACATCATGGGCATCGCTTGGGCCGTGCCCATGCTGGCCGGCCCTTTGCTGGGGGGCCTGTTCACCGACTACCTCAGCTGGCACTGGGCGTTCCTCATCACCGTGCCCCTGTCGGCGATCTCTATCGTCGCGGCCGTGGCGTTCCTGCCGAACCCGAAGAAGCGCGAGAGCCTCTCGTCCTTCGACGTGCGCGGCACCGTGCTGGTGTCGGCGGCGGTGTGCACGCTCACGCTGGCCACCTCGCTCGGCGGCATCGACTACGCGTGGGACAGCCCGCAGATCATCGGGCTGTTAGCCGCCACGGCCGTGCTCGTCGTCCTGTTCGTGCTGGTGGAGCGGCGCGCGATACAGCCCATCATACCGCTCGAGCTGTTCCGCAACCGCAACTTCGTGCTGACCACGCTGGCCGGGCTTGTCACCCTGTTCGCCCTCATGGCCTCGATGTCGTATCTTCCCATGTACTTCCAGATCGCCCACGGCATGAGCGCCACGGCGGCCGGCTACATGGAAGTGCCCATGAGCATCGCGAACCTCATCGCCTCGCTGCTGGCCGGCTTCCTGATCGCACGCAACGGCAAGTACAAGGCGATCATGGTAACGAGCTTCGCCATAGCAACGGCGGGCGGTATCGCCATGACTATGCTGAACGCCGACATGTCCCCGGCATTCGCCGTAGTCTCCCTCTGCATCGTGGGATTCGGCATCGGCATGAGCTTCCAAGTACTGGTGCTCATCGTGCAGAACGAGTTCCCCGCCTCCATCGTGGGCACGGCGACCTCCGCCACGAACCTCTTCCGCGAAATCGGTACCACGCTGGGCTCCTCCATCGCCGGAGCGCTGTTCACGGGCAACCTTACGCGCCTCATGGCGGAGCGACTGGCGCCGCTCGGAGGCGGCGAGGCGCTGGGCATCGACGCGAACTCGATCACTCCCGCCGTTGTGAACGCCCTTCCGGGAGACGTGCACGCAGCCATCGCCGGCGCCTACAACGACGCGTTGCTGCCCGTGTTCTTCGTCATGGTGCCGCTGCTTGCGGCGGGTATCGCGCTCATGGCGTTCTTGAAGAACACGCCGCTCAAGGAAACGGTGGAGGACTAGCCTCGTTGCGCCGCGCAAGGGCGATGTCGGCCCGAACACGCGGAATTCGACTCGAAACCGTGCGTTCGGGCCGACATCGCGGCTCCCCGCAAGGGCACAAGGCCGCTCCCCGCACGCAGAAGGGCCCGCAGCGCGTGCTGCGGGCCCTTCGATCAGGCGAGGTTGAAGCGGGCGGCTACTTGTCGCGGCCGTCGCCCATCTTCTCGGCCAGGGCGGCCTGGCCGGCGGCCAGACGGGCCAGCGGCACGCGGTACGGGGAGCAGCTGACGTAGTCGAGGCCGATCGTGTGGAACATCTTCACGGAGTCGGGGTCGCCGCCGTGCTCGCCGCATACGCCGCAGACGAGGTCGGGGTTGCCCTTGTGACCCAGGTCGACGCCCATCTCCACGAGCTTCGCCACGCCCGGATCGATGGTGGCGAAGGGGTTGTAGGGCAGCAGGCGCTCGGCCAGGTACTGCGGGACGAACTCGGCCTCCACGTCGTCGCGGCTGAAGCCGAACGTCGTCTGGGTCAGGTCGTTCGTGCCGAAGCTGAAGAAGTCGGCCACCGCGCCGATCTCGTCGGCCGTCACGGCCGCGCGCGGCAGCTCGATCATCGTGCCCACGGGGATGTCCAGCTCGACGCCCTGCTCGGCGGCGACCTCGGCGATGGTGTCCTCGGCGACCTTGCGCAGCTTCTCGAGCTCGGCCACCACGGACACGAGCGGGATCATGACCTCGGGCTTCGGATCGAGGCCCTCCTTCTTCAGCTGAGCGCAGGCCGTCGCGATGGCGCGCACCTGCATCACCGGCAGGATGGGGTACACGATGCCGAGGCGGCAGCCGCGCAGGCCCAGCATCGGGTTCGCCTCGCTCATGCCGTCGATCTGCTCCATGAGCATGCGCTTCTGCGCGATGGTCTCGCGGTCTCCGCCCGTGGCCTCCAGCTTGGCGATCTCCACGTCGAGCGCGCGGGGGCTCTCGAGGAACTCGTGCAGCGGCGGATCGAGCAGGCGCACGATGACCGGCAGCCCGTCCATAGCGCGGAACATGCCGAGGAAGTCGCCCGTCTGGGCTTCCAGCAGCTCGCTCACGGCCTTTTCGCGCACGGCCGGATCCTCGTTGAGGATGAAGGTCTGGATGATCTGCTTGCGGTCGCCCAGGAACATGTGCTCGGTGCGGCAGAGCCCGATGCCCTCGGCGCCGAAGCCGCGGGAGAGCTCCGCGTCCTCGGGGTTGTCGGCGTTGGCGCGCACGCCCAGCGTGCGGAACTCGTCGGCCCACTCGAGGATGGTGTCGAGGTCGCCCGTCATCTCGGGCAGCACGAGCTCGACCGCGCCCAGCACCACGGAACCGGTGGTGCCATCGATGGAGATCATGTCGCCTTCCTTGATGACGATGTCGCCTCCCACGACGCTGGCCTGCTTCTTCTCAGCGTCGATGCGCAGCGCCTCGACGCCGCATACGCACGGGGCGCCCATGCCGCGGGCGATGACGGCCGCATGCGACGTCTTGCCGCCGTGCGAGGTGAGGATGCCCTCGGCGGCGATCATGCCGGCGAGGTCGTCGGGGTTCGTCTCCCAGCGCACGAGCACGCACTTGCGGCCAGCCTCGGCCACGGCCACCGCGTCGGCGGCGGAGAACACGGCCTCGCCCACGGCGGCGCCCGGAGAGGCGTTCAGGCCCTTGGCGATCACGTCGTAGGAGGCGTTCTTGTCGAACTGCGGATGCAGCAGCTGGTCGAGCTGCTCGGGATCGACGCGCATGACGGCCTCCTCCTTCGAGATGAGGCCCTCCTTCTCCATCTCGATGGCGATGTGCAGCGCGGCGGCGGCGGTGCGCTTGCCCACGCGGGTCTGCAGCATCCAGAGCTTGCCCTGCTCGATGGTGAACTCGATGTCGCACATGTCGCGGAAGTGGTTCTCGAGGGTGACGAACACCTCCTCGAGCTCGCGACCGGCCTCTTCGAGTCCCTCGACGTTCTTGAGGTCGGCGATGGGGCTCGTGTTGCGGATGCCGGCCACGACGTCCTCGCCCTGGGCGTTCACCAGGTAGTCGCCGTAGAACTCCTTCTCGCCGTTGGCGGGGTTGCGCGTGAACGCGACGCCGGTGGCCGACGTGTTGCCCTTGTTGCCGAACACCATGGACTGCACGTTGACGGCGGTGCCCAGGTCGTCGGCGATCTTGTTCTGCTTGCGGTACAGGGTTGCGCGCGGGTTGTTCCAGCTGCCGAACACGGCCTCGATGGCCAGCTGCAGCTGCACGCTCGGGTCCTGCGGGAACTGCACGGCGCCGTCCACGACGAGGCTCGGGTACGCCTCGGCGTCGACGTTCTCGGCGAAGATCTGCTTGAACTCGCTCACGAGCTCCTGCAGGTCCTCGGCGGTGAGGTCGGTGTCGGACGCGACGCCGCGGGCGTGCTTCATAGCCGTGATGGCGTTCTCGAACAGGTCGCCGTCGAGGTTCATCACCACGTTGGAGAACATCTGGATGAAGCGGCGGTAGGAGTCCCAGGCGAAGCGCGGGTTGTCGGTCTGCTTGATCAGGCCGTTGATGGACTGGTCGTTGAGGCCGAGGTTCAGCACGGTGTCCATCATGCCCGGCATGGACATGGGGGCGCCGGAGCGGACGGACACGAGCAGCGGATCCTCGGCGTCGCCGATCTTCTTGCCCATGCGGGCCTCGAGATCGTCGCGGTACTCCTGGATGGTGTCGAGCGCGCCCTCGGGCCACGTGTTGTCCGCATTGGCGTACTCCATGCAGGTCTGGCACGTGATGGTGAACCCGGGAGGCACCGGCAGCCCGATGTTGGCCATCTCGGCGAGGTTCGCTCCCTTGCCGCCGAGGATCGCCTTCATGTTGGTGTTGCCCTCAGTTACGTTGTTGCCCTGCGCGTCTTTGCCGAACGCATACACTCGCTTGACTTCTTCAGTCACCTTTTTCTCCTTAACCCGACGTACCGACTTTACAAAACTTGGGAACCCTGGTCTCAGGCTGAGCCCATCATATCAGCTGATGGGGGATGAGCCCGCTCATAGTAGCGCAAAATTTCCTGTGCCGTTTCCTCAACGGCACGATTTTCGGTGTGAATGACAATACAGCCCAGTTTGCGCATGAGGGCGCGGGCGTCCTCGAGATCCTGGTACACGTACTCCGGATCGGCGTAGCGCGACGCGACGGCGCTCGCCCGCCCCAGGCGCCGCTGGCGGATGCCGATGAGCACCTCGGGGGTCGTCATCAACCCGAACAGCCGCGTGCGGTCGATCTGCGCGAGCTCGGCCGGCGGCTCGGTGGTGGGATCGAGCGGGATGTTCGCCACCTTGTAGCCCTGCTGCGACAGGTAGATGGACGTGGGCGTCTTCGACGAGCGCGATACGCCCAACAGCACGATGTCGGCCTGGTGCAGCTCCTGCGGGTTGCGGCCGTCGTCGTGGGCGATGGTGAACTCGATGGCCTCGATGCGGCGGAAGTAGTACTGGTCGGCCACGTGAAGGCCGCCCGGCTTCGTGGAGGGCTCGCGGCCCGTCATGCGCGCGATGGCGCCGATGGCGTCGGTGACGAGGTCGACGGCCACGATGTCATCGCGCGCGGCCGCGTAGTCGGCGAACTGCCGCGACAGGGAGCCGTCCACGAGCGTGTAGAACACGAGCATGCGCCCGTCGCCGGTGTTGCGCTTGTGCACGGCGCTGTGCTCGTCGATGAACTCCGTGATCTCCTCGAAGGTGCGCACCTTCGGCAGCACCTCGATGACGGGGTTCGTGACGCCGAACTGGGCGGCGGCCGCGCGGGCCACCGCCTGGGCCGTCAGGCCCACCGAGTCGCTGATCACGTGGATCGTGGGCAACTCGGTGGAGCTTCCGTAGGCGATGAACTCGTCCATGGTTACTTGGCGCCCTTGGCCATCTTGCCGAAGTCCGCCACGTGGGCGAACACGGCGACGAAGCGGTTGAGCAGGCGCAGGCGGTTCTCGCGCAGGGCCCGATCCTCGTCCATGATGAGCACGTCCTCGAAGAACGCGTCGATGGGCGCGCGCAGGGCGGCGAGCGCCGCGAGGGCGGCCGCGTAGTCGTCGGAGGAGAGAGCCTCCTCCACGCGCGTCGCGGCCTCGTCGGCGGCGGCGAGCAGCGCGCGCTCGGCGTCGGCCGCCAGCGCCTCGTCCACCTCGACGCCCAGATCGGCGTCGCGCAGGTTGTTCGCGCGGGCGTAGGCCGTGGCCAGGTCGGCGAACGTGTCGGGGTCGTCCACGCGCGCGGCCTCGAGGGCGCGGGTGCGGGCGATGATCTGCGCCGGCTCCTCCACGCCCGTGGCCAGCACGGCCTCCACAGCGTCGGGAGCGCAGCCGCCGTCGCGCAGCATGACCTTCGTGCGCGTCACGAAGAAGTCGGCCACCTCGGCGCGGGTCGCATCGCGGTCGTAGTCGATTCCGGCGTTCTCGTAGGTGCCGAGCGCCGCGTCGATCGCGGCGGCCAGCGACACGGGCAGGCCCGCCTCAAGCATGGCCACGATGCCGATGGCGCTGCGGCGCAGCGCGAACGGGTCGGACGAGCCGGTGGGACCCTGCCCCGCGGCGAACAGGCCGCAGATGGTGTCCAGCTTGTCGGCCATGGCCACGATCCGGCCCACGTCGGACGCGGGCGGCTCGTCGCCGGAGAAGCGCGGGCGGTAGTGGTCGGCGATGGCGCGCGCTACCTGGTCGTTCTCGCCGCAGGCAGCGGCGTAGTAGGAGCCCATGACGCCCTGGACGCTCGTGAACTCCACGACGGCGTTCGTCACGAGGTCGGCCTTGGCCAGATACGCGGCGCGCTCGGCGTCGGCGGCGTCGGCGGCGTCCAGCCGCGCGTCGGCGGCGAGGTGCTTCGCCAGCGCCACGATGCGGTCGGCCTTGGCCTTCATCGTGCCGAGGGCCTCCTGGAACACCACCTCGTCCAAGCGGTCGACATAGGTCTCCAGCGGGTGCTTGAGATCCTCCTCGTAGAAGAACTTCGCGTCGGACAGGCGGGCGCGCACCACGCGCTCGTTGCCGTCGATGATGGTGTCGGCGTGCGCCGGGTCGCCGTTGGTCACGACGATGAAGTCGTTGGTGAGCTTGCCGTCCGCGTCGTACAGCGGGAAGTAGCGCTGGTGCATGAGCATGGCGTCGACGATGATCTCCTCGGGGACGCGCAGGAACTCCTCGTCGAAGGAGCCCACGAGCACGGTGGGCTGCTCGCAGAGGTTCACGACCTCCAGCAGCGTCTTCTCAGGAAGCTCGGCGCGCGCGCCCGTCCGCCGCTCGGCTTGCGTCACGCCGGCGCGGATGACGGCCTCGCGGGCCTGCTCGCTGCACACCACGTGCGCTGCCTCCACGACGCCCAGCAGGTCGGCGGCCGTGGCCACCTCGTGAGGGCCGGGGGCCAGGAAGCGATGGCCGCGCGTGAGGTTGCCGGCCTCGAGGCCCGCGAACCGCACGGGGATCACGCGCTCGTCCAGCAGCGCCACGAGCCAGCGCACCGGGCGCGAGAAGTACTCGCTCGTGGTGCCCCAGCGACACGACTTCGGCCACGAGATGCCGGTGATCACGCCTTCCAGCACGCCGGGCAAGAGCTCGGCCACGTCGCGCGCGGCGATGCTCTTGGTGGCGAACACGTACTCCACGCCGCCTTCCTCGCGGCGCTCCAGCGCGTCGACCTCGACGCCCTTGCCGCGCGCGAAGCCCGTGGCGGCCTTCGTCGGGTTGCCCTCGGCGTCGAACGCGATCTTGGCGGACGGGCCGCGGAACACCTCTTCGAGGGCCGCGGTCTCGTCGGCCACGTCGGACACGAGCGCGATGAGGCGGCGCGGCGTGGTGTAGACGGCCACGTCGCCGTGCGGGATGCGCACCTGGTCGAGCGCCTCGGGCACGAGCTTCTCCAACTGCTGGGTTGCGCGGTGCAGGTCGAACGCCGGGATCTCCTCGGTGCCGATCTCGAACGCGAGCGTATGCAGGTTACTCACGGCCGGCCTCCTTCCCCGCCTCGTCTTCCTCGGCGGGCTTGATGCCTACCACGTGCTCCATGTACGAGGCGCACACCGCCTTGGCGATGGTGCGCACGCGCAGGATGTAGGCCATGCGCTCGGTGGCCGAGATCACGCCGCGCGCGTCGAGCAGGTTGAACGCGTGGCAGCACTTGAGCACGCTGTCGTAGGCCGGAAGCGGCAGGTTGGCCTCCAGCGTGCGCAGGCACTCGGCCTCGCGGTCGTTGAACTCCTGGAACAGGAAGTCAGTGTCGGCCACCTCGAAGTTGTAGCGCGAGTACTGGCGCTCGTTCTCGAGGTACACGTCGCCGTAGGTGAAGTTCACGCCGTCGGCGCCGCGGCTCCACACGATGTCGAACATGCTGTCGACGCCCTGGATGTACATCGTCAGGCGCTCGAGGCCGTAGGCGATCTCCACGGGCACGGGATTGCACTCGAAGCCGCCCACCTGCTGGAAGTAGGTGAACTGCGTCACCTCCATGCCGTCGATCCACACTTCCCAGCCGAGGCCCCACGCGCCGAGCGTCGGGCTCTCCCAGTCGTCCTCGACGAAGCGCACGTCGTGCGCGTCCACGTCGATGCCGATGGCGCGCAGGGAGCCCAGGTACAGCTCCTGGATGTTATCGGGCGAGGGCTTCATGAGCACCTGGAACTGGAAGTAGTGCTGGGTGCGGTTCGGGTTCTCGCCGTAGCGGCCGTCCGTCGGGCGGCGGCTGCCCTGCACGTAGCAGGTGCGCCACGTGTCGGGGCCCAGCGAGCGCAGCGTGGTGGCCGGGGCGTTCGTGCCGGCGCCCACCTCGTTGTCGTAGGGCTGCAGCACGACGCACCCCTGATCGCCCCAGTAGCGCTGGAGGTTCATGATGACGTCCTGGAACGTCGGCGGGAGCTGGCTTGCGGCCCCCTCGTCCGCGGCTGCGGATGCATGTTCGGTTGACATGGTTCTCCTTGTCTCGATCAAACCCGTACCCCTCGGCTAGCGCGCTAGTCGAGCAGGCTGAAATCGTTGAGCGGCCAGTACACGAGCGCCCCCCTGCCCGTCACCGAGGAGACGGGTATGGCGCCGAAGAATCGCGAGTCTTGGGAGTTCGTGCGGTTGTCGCCCATCATCCACAGGTACCCCTCGGGCACCGTGTACGGGTAGGAGACGTCGCTGGCCAGCGTGTAGCTGGGCTTCCCGTCGGTGTAGGGCTCGGACAGCGCCACGCCGTCCACGTACACGAGGCCGTCCTCGTCGTTGATGTCCACCGTCTGCCCGCCCACGGCGATGCAGCGCTTGATGAGCACGCGTCCGGGGATCTCGGGATCCTGGAACGTGACGATGTCGCCGGGCTCGGGGTCGCGGAAGTAGTAGCTCACCTTCTCGGAGAACACCATGTCCCCCACCATGATGGTCTCCTCCATGGAGCCCGAGGGGATCTCGTAGGCCTGGAACACGTACGTGCGCAGCACCCACGACAGCCCGAATACGAAGGCCACCATGACCAGCAGGCTGACGAAGGTTCTGAGTATGCCCGGGCTCTGGCGGTCGGCGTGCTGTCCGGAATCCATGTAGTCTGTCTATCCTTTCGAAGCGGGCGCGCGGCGCCCGGATGAGGTCGCGAGCGTATATGATAGCGCGTCTGCACAATACGTTCGGCGCGTTCGACAAAGTTTGCAGAAATTCCCGATCATCGGGCGAAACCTTCAAATCGGCCGAACGCGGCTACTCCAGGAGGCCGAGGTCGTCCAAGGGCCAAAGGACGGCCACGCTGCGAGCCTCGGCGGACGAGGCGGGCACGGCGCCGAAATAGCGCGAGTCCTGCGAGTTCGTGCGGTTGTCGCCCATCATCCACATCATGCCTTCGGGCACCGTGTAGGGGTAGGAGACGCCGTTGGCCAGCGAATACGTGGGGAGGCCGCCCGTGTAGGGCTCGGACACCGCCGCGCCGTCCACGTACACGAGGCCGTCCTCGTCGTTGATGTCCACCGTCTGCCCGCCCACGGCGATGCAGCGCTTGAGGAGGAGCCGCCCCGGTATCTCGGGATCCTGGAACATCACGATGTCGCCCGGCTCGGGGTCGCGGAAGCGGTAGCTCACCTTCTCCGCCAGCACGCGATCGCCCGTCATGATGGTCTGCTCCATGGAACCGGAGGGAACCGCGTAGGCGTGCCCCACGTAGGCGAACGTCAGGTACGACATCAGCGCGACGAAGCCCAGCCACACGAGCAGGTTGAGGAAGCGGCGCAGCAGGCCGGGCTCCTGGACGGCGGCGTGCTCTCCGGAGTTCATGAAATCTGCCTATCCTTTCGAAGCGGACGTGGCGTCCGAATGGGACGCGGATATACATGATAGCGCGTCCGTGCGAAATATTCGGCAAAGGCTGCAGGAATTCACGGCCGTATGCGAGAAAGCGAGGGCCTGCACGAAGCAGTGCGAAAAAAGAAGCCCCCGCGCTTGCGGCAGCGCAGGGGCGGGATGCCGCTTCAAGCCGACGTCAGGCTCGGCGAGCGGGGAAGCTGATGGCTTTCGCAGGACAGTTCGCCGCGCAATCGCCGCATTTCGAGCAGTCGTGCATCCCTTCCGCAACGTGCGGATCGAGCTCCTCCGGGCACACGCCCGTGCAGACCTGGCAGTCCACGCCCTTGCCGCGCAGGCACCGGGATTCGTCGACTTTGGGGCGCAGCCAGCGATTCGGCAAGCTGAGCAGCGACATCAGGGCCCCCAGCGGGCAAAAGCGCGAGCACCACTTGCGCAATACCGTCAGCTCCAGAACGAGGATGAGCGGAAACAAGAGCAATCCCCAGGACAGCGTCTGCATCCCGAACAGCTGCACGAACGCCACGACGGTGGCGAACGTCAGACCGATAGGGCACACGAGGCAGAACACCGGGAAGCCGAACACCGCGGCGCTGAGCAGGGTTCCCCCCAATACGAGGTGCCGAGAGTCGAACCGCGCCCGCGAAACGCACGAGGAACACGAGGGGCACGACGCGCCGCCCTCCACGTGGATCGACGTCGGCTCTCCGTCGGAGACGCCCTTGCGCGTCGCAATGCGGGCCGTCTTGCCGCGAACGCTGTCGACGACCGACTTCACGCCGGGCACCGGGCACGCCCACGAGCAGAAAACCTTCCCCAACGCGATCGCGACCACGGCTGCCACCGCCAAGAACACCAGCGCGCGAGGAACGAGCAGCTTGCTCGCCACCATGGTTTCAATGGCTCCCAGCGGGCATATGGACGCTATCGATTCCCACCCGAACGATGAGAGGGTCCCGGTGCCGAGGTTGAGCACGATGCCGGCGCACACGACGGCGAACGCCGCAGCCACGACGATCCGGCGCGCACGTGGCTTCTCGATCGGCCGCACGGCTTCGTCGGCGGCTGAGGGGGAATCGACAGCGGATGGGGCGGCAGAAACGCCTTCGACCTCGTCGAGCGGAATCGAATCGGTTTTCATAATGCCCGCCCTTCGACGCTTTCGGCCCGATCGACGACGTTGATGCCGCGCGGGACGTTGCCCGTACGCCGACAGTACGCAAGGGAGCGCGCGTAGTCCTCGTTGCCGTCGTTCGCACGCTCTTGCAACGTGCTCACGTCGATAACCTGCCGGTACGACGCGCTCGGACACACTGCCTCGCACTTGCCGCATCCGTTGCACTTGTCCGCAACCACCTCGGGGCGCTGTTGGTCGTTCATGGCGACCGCCTCGTAGGGGCACGCGTCCACGCACAGGCGGCACCCGGTGGGCGTCTGCCCCATCTGGGGGAAGTTGATGCAGTACACCGGGTCGATCACCGCGACGCCGATCTTGTCGCTGAATTCGTCGAACTCCTGGAGCGCGCCGGTCGGGCAGCAGGCGATGCACTTCTTCGTCTTCCCTCCTGCGCCTTCGGGGTCGCAGAAGTTGCAGTAGCCGGACCCGGCCTCGTGGTACTCGGTGGTGCCGATCGTGCGCCCGAGCGCGCTCGTCCGGAAGTTCAGCTTGGGCGTTCGAACGTCGATCAGCCCGTCTTCCACGCCGGCGCTCTCGATAGCGTGCATCGGGCACGCTTGCCGGCATCGGTCGCAGCGTACGCACAAACCGATGAAACGATCCTCGTCCTGGCCCCCGGGCGGACGCAGGAGCTGCCTGTCGGTCGCCCAGGCGTAGCGCGACGCGCCTCCCAGGCCCAGAAGCAGGGCGGCGCCCACGCCGCCCACGACGAGCGAGCGGCGCGTCATGAGCGGCGCGTTCATGATCTTTGCACCTCGGCCTCGAGCTCGTCCAGCGTTCGCAGGTCGAGCTCGAGGTAGCCCTTCGTGATCTTCATGACGCCTTTGTAGAATCGGGTCTTGAGCATGGCCAACGCAAGTTCCTGCAATTGCGGGAACCAGGTCAGGACGTGTTCCTCGACGAACTGCCGGGACAGGTCGATCAGGCGCACGGCCTCGTCAACCTCGCCTGCGCGGAGATGTTCTGCCGTCGCGTCCGACAGGACCGACAGGAATTCCAGCTCGAAGGTCAGGTGGCTCTCGGCCATGCCGGCGCCGTCTTCCAGTCGCAGGCATTGCTCACGGTAGACGCGGCTGACCTCGTTGCGGGCCGGGCCGTACGTGAGCCCGGACTTGTCCAGGAACAGCGACGCCTCGGGCACGCAGTAGCGGCCCTTGTACGCCTCGGCGCCGCCGAAGGTGCTCGTCCATTCCGTGGCCAAGATCGACCGCGTGCCCGTGTGACGCTTGCGCAGCGCCCGACGGATATCGTCGAAGCCCTCGTCCAACAGCTCCTCGCCCGTAGCGTATGCCGAGAAGTCCTGCCCGGCCATGCGGTCGATCTGCTCCTGCGTGAGCGGCCGGTAGTACAGACCAGCCAGCATCAGGTAGAACGCCGACCGCTCTTCAAGCACGCCGCATGCCTCGTCGAAGGCGTGGGCGCCGGTTTTCTCGTTTTGCATGGTTCAACCGTCCTCTCTTCTTCCCTACGCGCGGCCCGGGCGGCCCTCCAAAGCCTCCAGCGCCGCATCCGTCGCCTGCCAGCCCCCGTCGTAGGAGATGGCACCCGCCCGCTCGAGCTTGTCCACGAACACGGAAGGCTGCACGCCCCCGTCGCCAGCAGCGCGGCTCAGCTCGGCCACACCGCAGGCGCGCATGAACGAGTCGATCTCGGCGAACGAGCGCTTCTCCCGCACGAACTCCAAGAGCGCCAGGTACGCGTCGCGGCGGCGAGGCGCGGCTTCGAGCAGCTCCGCCAGGCGTCGACGAGGATCCAAGCGGGCCGCGACCTCGCGTCCGACGTCGGTGGTTCGGTAGGCGAAGCCCGCCACCAGGTCGTCCACCTCGTTCTCGGTCAGGCCCGCCTTGTCCTCCTCGGTCACCACGCACCCCGATACGTCAAGCTCGTAGAACGCCAGGCCGTGGTGGCGCACCAGCTCGGTGATGAGCGAGTACTGGTCGCGCGTCGCCGACTTGAACTCGGGGAGCCCTGCGATATGCTCCTCGATGTCGGACAAGCCCCTGCGTTCGAAGCAGTACGCCAGCACCTTGTAATCGATCTCCCTGATAAGCGGCTCGAACTGCACGAACCGCATCAGGTCGGCCACTTTCTCGTCAAAGGTCATCTTGCCCTGCTCCTTCTTGACCGCGACGTCTCTGTTCACGGCTTCTTCCGCAAAAGCATTGTCCGACATGGGAACCCCGCCTCTCCTCGTTTAGAACGGTTTAGAACAGATACAACCCGCGGTTTGCCGCCGCGTCCCAGATGAAGCTGTACTGGTACGACGCGACCAGCCACATGAGCACGCGCAGCGCGATCGATCCGCCGACGCCGACCAAAACGCCGGCGAGCGCGATCGTCAGAGCGGGTGCCTTGAAGGCGAACCACGCTGCCAAGCCGAGGGTCGCCAGCTCGAGGACGGCCGCCAGCACGACGAACGCCGTCGCCGCGCCCTCCAGCAGGCCCGCGCCTCCCAAAGCTGCCGCGTAGGCCGCAACCGCGACCACGGCCAGGGCGGCGAGCGTCGCAGCGATCGTCCCCGTCAGCTTGAGCGCCGCCGCATCCTCCTTTTTGGCAGCGGCGATCGCTGCGTACACCAGCACGCCGGCCGCAAGCGACGTGAACAGGTAGCTCGCCGGCAAAGCGGGGGTGCTCCAACCCGCCTGGGCAGCGACCTCGAAGTACGCCCAACCTTGCAGAAACGCTGCCACCGCCCCGATGGCAACCGAGCATGCGGCGAGCGTCTTCTCGCCGGCGAGGTTGCCCGTCGAGGCGAACACCAGGAACAAGGCCGCGGCGGCAAAACCGAGCGCCAGGCCGATGAGCTCCAGAGCGATCCCGGAGAACGACAGCAGGTTCGCGATGGCGGCCATGAAGCGCTCCGGGTGCGCAAGATGGAACACGCTCATCAACCCGCCGACACCCAGAAGCGCCATCGCGACCACGAGAGCCACCTTGCACGTCGCCGCCCCCTGTTTGCCCGCCAGCCGCGCTGCGCCGGTGGCGGCCAAGACGCCGTAGCCCGCGCCCGAAATAACCGTGAACAGCACCAAGGGCCATTGGATTCCGATTTCCATGATCTCACAGCTCCTTCCACTGGGCCACGGAGGGGTTCAGGATGTAGCGCACCGTGGGCTTCGCGCCCGACGGATCGCTCAGCGCGTGCACGTTCTCCGAGCCCTCGCCGCCGGCGGCCGCGATGGCCTTCGAAGCCGCCGAATCCGGATCGTCCAGATCGCCGTAGTAGCGCGCGCCGCAGCAGCAGTTATGCACGCACGGCGGCACCGCATGCTCCTCGTCGAAGCTGTCGTTGATGTTCTCCACGCCGTCGGACTTGGCCGTCAGGTGGTTGCACAGCGTGCACTTCTCCACGACGCCCGCAGACTCGTTGAACTGCCGCACGCCGTAGGGGCAGGCGTACATGCAGTACTGGCAGCCGATGCACTTCTCCTTGTCCACCAGCACCACGTTGTTGTTGGGGTCGCGGTACGACGCGCCCGTGGGGCACACGCTCACGCAGGGCGAGTTCTCGCACTGCTGGCACTGCATGGGAAGCCAGTACATCTCGATGTCGGGGTACTCCCCCGTGGGGCCGACGGCCAGCACGCGGTTCCAGAAGGTCCCTAGCTGGATGTTGTTCTCGAATTTGCAGGCCACCGTGCATGAATCGCAGCCTGAGCAGCGGTTCAAGTCGATCACCAAGGTTCTTCTCGCCATGATGGATCCCTCCTACTTCTCGAATGTCTCGTTGGCGAACGTGTGCGCCTCGTCGAACGTGACGACCGGGGTCCAGCTGGCCGAAGGATCCTTCAGCGTCTCCTCGAACGGGTTCGCGTCGACGTACTGGTTCTTGCGCGTGTACATCAACGGCTCGAACTCCTGCGGCTCCACCCACACCCGGGGCGGCCTCTCCGCCTTCTCAACCTTGACGCAGAATCCGCGGTTGGTGTACGAGCCGTAGCACTCGTTGAACGGCGCGGTGTTCTTGGTCAGGATGTTCACGTTGCACTCGCGCCATCCGCCGCTCTTCGTCTCCTGGGAGGAATCGAAGCACTCGGGATTCCAGAAGCGCTCCATCCATACCACGTTCTCATGCATGCCGTCGGTGATGTACACCCGCGCATGCGTGGAGCCGCGCCTTGAGGTCGCCTTCACCCAGTCCATATGCGCAAGCCCGTACCTCTCGGCGGTCTTGCTGTTCATGCGGAGGTCGGGAGCGGGCCAGATCTCGCGCATGTACGGGGCCTGGCGCTGCGTGCCGTGGTGCGTGTAGTACACGCGACCGCTCGTGAGCGAAAGCGGGTACTCGGGATCGTAGCCCTCCGTGCCTTCGAGCGGGCTCTCGGCGGGCTCGATGTGCTGGCAGATGGGCGCGTAGGTGCCCTCGTAATCGCCCTGGCCGATGGAGGGATCGACGTCCACCTGCGCGCGCGGGTAGCAGCAGGGGAAGCCGGTCTTGGCAAGCTGGACGAGCATCTGCGCGTACACCTCGAACTTGCGGCTCTCGGTGCCGAAGCCGGCCTTCAGGCCGTCGACAGCGGTCATCTCGTGCTGATCGTACACCCAGAACTCCTCCTGAGGGCTCCACCAGTGATGCGTGCCGTCGGGCCACAGCTTGCCGCCGCCCTCGCCCGCAACGGGCGTCTGGTACTTCTCGGGCTCGCCATGCAACGCCTCCATGCTCGGCGCGCCGAAGCGCTCCGCGAAGGACTGCTGGATACGCTCGTCCGACTCCTCGCCGAACATGACGCCGGGAGGCAGCGGGAAGCGCAGGTTGAATTTCGAGCGGTCGATGTCGTGCAGGTACGATGCGCCTTTCGACGTGGACAGGAAGCCGTCGACGGCGGTGGTGGGCTCCTCCATATAGGTGCGTCCCGTGGCCTGCCCCACCGCGCCCAGCACGATGTCCTGGCCGGCTTCCAGCTTGGCGTTCAGGATCTCGGCCACCTTGCCCGTCACCTTCTTGGGGGGCACGAAGCACGATACCGTCTCGCCCAGATGCAGGATGGGGAACATGCCGAACTTGAAGTTGAGCTGGCCCGTATCGGTGGTGTCGGGCGAGGGATCCTTGATCTCGCCCTCGGTCGTGATGTCGCGGCCGTCGTGGCTGGTCACCTCGAGCCACTCCTCGATCGGGAAGATGAGGTCGGCCACCTCGGCTTGGAACGAGGTGATCATGGGATGCTGGCAGATGCAGTAGTCGATCTCGGGGAACACGTCGTACCACGACGCCGCGTTGCCGAGCATCGCCAGCTTGTTGCCCGACATGTCGAACCACACGCGCGGCTTGTACGGCTCGCCGGTGCGGATGGCCTCGAGCACCGAGGGGATATGGCTGTGCTCCCAGTGATAGAGGCCCTTGTGGTTCTTCATGCCAAGGCGATCCAGGCGCAGCTGGTTCGTGAGGTAGAGCAGCTCGGCCGTGCGCGGGTTCGGGAAGCCGTCCGGATCGGGCTTGAAGCCCTCGAGGCGCGCGGCGTTCTCCTCAGGCGAGTTGCCCACGATGTAGCCTACGCCGCAGTCGTGCACGATGTCCACGTTGCGGTACTGGAAGATGGTGGTGGGGCGCGCAACGCGGCCGTTCTCGTCGGTCTTGGGACGGGAGTTCTGCGTCAGCGTGCAGCCGGGCTTGTTCACGTAGCCCATGATGGCGTCGAGGCCGCAGAGCCCCACCGGCAGCTGATGGGCGATCTGCTCCATGTCGGACGACACGCCGTGGCAGATGCCGCCGCACTTCCCCTCTTTCAAGGGCTCGGCGTACAGCAGGATGGCCTTCTCGTTCTCGGCTGCGGGCACCCACGTGACCTTTTCGGTCTTCTCGAGCGTCCACACGGAAGCGGCTTCCTTGTAGATCTGACCTGCGCTGCGGGCGGCGACTCCGCCCAACTCCTCGATGGAACCGCTCCAGAAAATCTCCGGATCGACCGAATCGTCCTGGTACTCGAAGGGAGCCAGCTTGCCGGCGTTGGCGTCGAAGCACACGTAGGCCGGGGTGTCGGCAGGCGTGCTCTGCTCGAAATCCGGCCAGATGTCGGTTGCACGGTAAGGCAGCTTGGTATCCTCGTTGATGATGAAGGGCAGGTTCGTCCACTGTTTGACGAACTCCTCGTTGTACAGCTCGTGCTCGATGATGTAGTTCCACCACGAGAGCGCGAGCGCGCCGTCGGCGCCGGGACGGACGCGCAGCCACACGTCGGCCTTCACGGCGTCGGGGCTCATGTTGGGATCTACCACCACGGTCTTGCAGCCTGCTTCGCGCAGCTCGGCCATGCCGCGGCCCGATTGCGCGGTCTGCGACACCGAGGGCTGGGCGCCCCACAGCACGATCATCTTCGTGTCTATCTCGTCGGCGTAGCCCTTCTTGTTCTCGTCGTCGATCTGGTCCCATACGCCGTACTTCTGGTACCAGCGCTTCGCGATGCCCTTGAACGGCTCCTGCGCGGCCGCGTCGGCGATGGACTGGTCCATGCCGCCGTACATGAACAGCGCGACGGAGTAGCGCGGCAGGTAGCACTGCGCGCAGCCCGGCTCGAACACCGTGGGCGAGCCGAGGGAATGGCTCATGGTGATGGCCTGGCGCATGGCGTACGACCCGCCGCCGCCCACCGAGGTGAAGAACGAGTACGTGCCGTACTTCTCGATGGCCTCGGCGATCTTCGTCGCCGCCAGGTCGATGGCCTCGTCCCAGCTGATGCGCTCCCACGCCATCTCCTCGGCGCCGCGCGGGCCGGAACGCTTGAGCGGGTAGAGCACGCGTCGGGGACTGTAGACGTTGTTGATCTGGTTGAGGCCCTTCATGCACAGCGACCCCATCGAGGTCGGCGCGTACGGATGGCCTTCGATCTTCACCACGATGCCGTTCTCGACGTACACGCGGGCGGGACATGCCTGGATGCAGCCGCGGCACGTTGTCACGTAGGTCTTTCGCTGGCCTGCGGACGCGTCGGCGGCGTACGCCTTGTCCGTCTTCTGGAGCTTGCCGCCGTACCCCGTGCCCAGAGCAGCTGCGGCTCCCGCCAAGGACGCTGCCTTGACGAACGAGCGTCTGGTCAAGCTTTCGCTCATGGATGGTCCTCCTCCTCGTTTCATTGGCGAATCGCATAGCGCTAAGCGCTGCGCATTATCGCCGTCGAGCAGGGGGCGAAACCATCCTCCCGGAGCATGATCTTGGCGGATGAGGGGCATCACCCATTGGGTGATGCCGATTGACCAGGTATTTTAGAGCTTCTGGATGACGTCGATGAAATCTTGGCGCCGATGCACGCCGAACTTCGCGTAGATGTTCCTGATGTGCGTCTTGGCGGTGTTGCGCGACACGCACAGGCTGGAGGCGATGTACTCCGAATCGCGGCCGGCCTTCATCAGCGCGAAGACTTCCAACTCGCGCGGAGAGAGATGCACGTCGCCCAGCTCGTCGGCCTGCGTGCCGGCGGAGGCCTCCTCGAGAGGGACGTCCCGCCCGCCGTCGGCGTCAAGCATGAGGATGGACTCGATGTCCTCCCTGCGAATGGCGACCGCGCACAGCATGAGCACCGCCACCATCGCCACCACGACCACGGGCAGCGCGCGCTCCACGTCCATGCCGGGCAGGACGAACACACCGATCAGGCACCCGGCGAGCGACCCTGCCGAGTACACGCCGCGCCCGAGGCCGAACACCTGAACAGGCGAGAAGTAGCGGCTATGCCCCAGGTAGGACATGAAGGCCCACACGTACGACGAGAACAGGCAATACACCAAAAACGTCGTGCCGATGGCGACGGGATTGCCGAAATCGAGCAGGTAGGCCACCACGATGCACACGATCAGAATGAAGATGATGGGACGGTACAGCGCGATGAACGCTCCTTCGCGGCCGAAGGTGAAGAACAGGGCCAAAGCGAGCGACGAAACGACCAGCAGGCTCACGCCCAGCGTGAGACCGCGGTCGATCTCCGCCTGAGCGAACCATGAATTGCCCAGGCCGTATTGCAGGAAGGCGACGAGCGCGATCAGGAACACCGCCGCTAGGAAGCGCGCGAACGACCGCCACGGGGGCCGCTCGGGATCGATGGGCCGCGCGTCCATCGCCTCCTCGTACGAAGTGGGGACGATCACCACGATGGCCAACGCCGAAAGAAGCGGCAGCGCGGCCGCGGTGGCGAGGCACAGAAAGGGCCAGGTGCCGACGCAGAAGAAGAATATGAAGCCGGCCACGACGTCGCTCAAGAGCGTGGCGACGATGGCCGCGTTCGATTTGACGGCCGCGTACACCTGCCCAGCGCGCACCGCGATGGGCGCCGTGCACAGACCCGTGAGCGCACTGCCCGCCACGAACAGGGCCGATTCCGGGCTCTGCTGCATTGCGAGCGCTGCGAACTCCAACAGCACGCCCACGCTCGCGCCTGCTCCGCACGCTATGGTGAACCATCGCAGCGAGAGGAGGTTGACGGCCCTCACGTGGAGCACGGACAGAAGAACGGAGGTCACGATGAAGCACACGGTGGAGATGCCGTACATCCACAAGCTGGCGTTGGACGCCCCAGGATGCGCGAGCATCGCCCATACAGGCGAGGAGTACATGACCAAGAACCACGCCCGCCACAGGGCGTAAGAAAGGTACTTCGCCGTCGACCATCCGGCGACGTCCGCCGTGCCGTCCAAACCGTTCCGCATCCGATTCCCCCATAGGATTAGCCGGCAAGCCGACGATCGGCCGCCCCACCGAAACCTGATCGGTCATTCTAGCACACCGGAGACCCGAACACGCGCTGGCCGATCGCATGGAACCTGCGCCTGCTCAGGACGAAGATCCGCACCGGTCACTTCTCCGCTTCAAGCCCCAACCCCTCGAGGAACTTCCGGTCGGCGGCGCTCAGCTCGACGTCTTCGAGCAGGTCGGGGCGCAGGCGCGCGGTGCGCTCCAAGCTCTGCTCCCGACGCCAGCGCGCAACCGCCGCATGGTTGCCCGACAGCAGCACCGGCGGCACGTCCATGTCGCGAAACGTCGCCGGGCGCGTGTACTGGGGGTACTCCAGCAGGCCGTCGGCGAAGCTCTCGCCGAGCGCGCCCGTCTCGGCGCCCAGCACGCCGGGGAGCTTCCGCACGGCGGCGTCGATGACCACCATGGAGGCCAGCTCGCCGCTGGTCAGCACGTAGTCGCCGAGCGAGATCACGCGATCGGCCAGCGCATAGGCGCGCTCGTCGATACCCTCGTAGTGCCCGCACACGAACAGCAGGCGCTCCTCGCGCGACAACTCGCACGCCACGGCGTCGTCGAAAGGCTCGCCGCACGGCGAGAGGAACACGGTGGTCGGGCGCGGGCCCTCGCTCGCGATTGAGTCATGCGCCTCGAAGATGGGCTCGCACTTCATGACGAGGCCGTCGCCGCCTCCGTAGGGGTCGTCGTCGGTGGTGCGATGGCGGTCGTGGGTCCAATCGCGCAGGTCGTGCGCTTTGAACGTCAGGATGCCCTTCTCCTGGGCGATGCGCATCATGGAGGAGCCCATGACGGATGCGTACATGTCGGGGAACGTCGACAGCGTTTCGATGATCATTGGGTATTCCCTCATGAGTGACGGGATTCTGTGGCGGCCAGCTTGGCTTTCAGAACCCGGATCGCTTTCAGTCACGGCCTTTAAGGCCGTTCCTTCAAGCAACCCGGAACCTTCAAGCCAATCTGACTCACCACAGAATCCCTAGCCTTTGTTGGTGCCGGCTCGTATTGCCGCATGATCGTCATAGCTCCAGCAGGCCGTCCGGCAGATCGACTTCGATGCGGCGCGCGTCCTCGTCGAGATCGACGACGAGCGCGTCCACGAGCGGCACGAGCACGGATGCTCCCCCGTCCGCACGGGCGACGGCGAGCAGGAACTGCCCCGGGTTCTCCACCACCGACTCGACGGTGCCCACCAGGCCCGCGCGCGCATCGCGCACCTCGAAGCCCACGAGCGTGTCGGCCTCGGCGGCCAGCGCGTCTTCGGGCAAGTCGGCGCGGCGCACGAGGCAGCTGCAGCCCACCAGGAGCTCGGCGACGCCGATGGAGTCGACCCCGTCGAACGCCACGAGGTAGGAGCCCTTACCCAGGTCCTGCACCGATTGCACGCGCGCACGGCGCGGCGCGTCGTGCTGGGGCGGCACGAAGGCGACCTCCATGCCCTCCTCCAGCAAAAAAGGAAGACCCGGCGCGCAGCGCGCGACGAGCCCTCCTGTCAAGGTCTTCGTTTTAGATAGCTCGGCTACGTTCGCCCACGCGCGCATCTAGTCGAGAAGCTCCACTTCGACATGGGTGTTCGTACGCGATGCAGCGGCACGGGCCAGCGTGCGGATAGCCTTGATGACCCGCCCCTGGCGACCGATGACCTTGCCGGCATCTTCTTCGTTCACGCGAACTTCGACGAGAATAGAACCGTCCTCGGCATCGCTCGACGTGATCTCCAACTCGTCGGGAAACTCGACGAGCGGGCGCACGACGGACTCGACGAGACCGACGATGTCTTCCGTCTGCTCGGCCATGCTGCTTACGCGTTCTCGCGAGCGCGCTTCAGCAGGCTGGCGACCGTGTCGGTCGGCTGCGCGCCGTTCTTGATCCACTGGTCGACCTTCTCCAGATCGAACTGCACCATGGCAGGCTCGGTGCAGGGGTTGTAGCGACCGACTTCCTCGATGAACTTGCCGTCGCGCGGGCAGCGGGAATCGGCAACGACGATGCGGTAGTACGGGCGCTTCTTGGCACCGTGGCGGGCCAGGCGAATTTTAACTGCCATGAAGATGAACTCCTTTTGCTTCTTACATTCGATTCGATGCGTGCAGCGCGTATGCGGTGCAGCGAAAACAGCAATTGCTTATGATACGGCGTAATCAATCGTTTGACAAGCGATTACCAAGCAGAATTGTAGCGCGGGGACGTCCCGGGCGCATCCCCGACCTCCCGCGTCCTCGAAAATCCCACGTTTGGCGGGACCGGCAGGGCGGCGCGTCCGCATCTTGGCTCCTGGAACACGACTCGGCGTGCTGCGCATGAGGAGCCGGGCGCGGCTATCGCGCATGCGGGCGAAGAGGAAGCGGGGGCGTACGCTGCGCCGCAGCATCCCTCCGATGGCAAGAAATCACCGGATTCGGAACTCTCACGCGCCCGGAGCGAGAAACCGTTCCTCTCGACCAGGCATTTTAAGGAAGCGATCCTGCAGAGCGCGCCCGAAGGGGCCAGAAAACCTCCGAATCCGGCGGTTTCTTGCCACGATAGGCGCTTCACGATGCGCTCCGGACGCCCTGCGGATCGAAACGCGCGGACCCTGCGGATGCGGACGTTTGCTATCATGGTTCCCGTCAGTCCCGCCCCGACCGAAGGAGCCCGCCTCATGCAGAAGTTCATAGCCGAAGACTCGTTTTGGGAGCTGTTCCCCGACGCCTCCCTCGGCATCATCGTCGTGCGCGGGATGAAGGGCGCCGATGACGTGCAGCCCGAAGACGCTGCCGAGATCGCGAAGATCCTGCACGACGCCAACGAGCGCGCGAACGTGTACCTCACCAGCAACACCATCTCGGAGAACGAGCCCGTGAAGGTCTGGCGCGCGGCCTATCAGAAGTTCAAGACGAAGAAAGGCGCGCGCTGCTCCATCGAGAACCTGCTCAAGCGCGTGCTGAAGGGCAACCCCGTGGGCTCCATCACCCCGTCGGTCGACCTGTACAACGCCATCTCGCTCAAGTACGCCCTGCCGGTGGGCGGCGAGGACATCGACGCCTTCGTCGGGGACCTCCGCCTGGGGCTGACCGAGGGCGGCGACGCGTTTTCGCCCCTCGGCGAGGACGAGGACGACCCCACGCTTCCCGGCGAGCTGTGCTACCGCGACGAAGCCGGAGCCGTCTGCCGCTGCTTCAACTGGCGCGACGGCCAGCGCACCGCGCTCAAGGACGATTCCGAGAACGCGTTCCTCATCGTCGAGAGCGTCGATGCGGCGCGCCGGGCGGACCTCGAGGCCGCGCTCGACGAGTTCGCCGGGCTCATGGAGCGCTACCTGGGCGCCGAGGTGGTCGTGCGCACCGTCGTGGACCGCGAGCACCCCGAGACGGTCATCGTGCGATAGGCGCTCCGATCGCCGACATGCAGCCGGCGATCGTCGCCAAAACCGCGAATCACGGCCGTTTTCGACGGGAATACGTCGTGCCGCAGGCTGAAAGCCCCGTTTGAGGGCGGTCGGCCTTTCAGGCGCTTCCGTTTTCCCAGATCATAGGCGCGACTATTTCGGATCGCTTGCAACGCGACCGGCGGTACGACGTATTTCCGTCGTATTCGGCCACGAACGGGCATACGCCCGGCAAGAACGTCCCGCGCGCCTCGCAAGCGCGTTCGCCCAAAGGCCCAGCCCCCGACCGAGGGCTACCGCGGGCCTCAGCAGCCGCGGTTCTCGTCGACGCATTCCTTGTAGTAGATATGCATGTCCTCGTAAGCGCCCATGTTGTTGCAGAAGCCGCGCGGCACGGTGCCCACGCGCGCGAAGCCGAGGTCCTCGTACAGGTGGACGGCTCCTGCGTTCGAGGCGACCACCGCGTTGAACTGCAGGCCGCGGAAGCCCAGGCGCGCGGCCTGTGCGAGCGAGTCCTTCACGAGCTCGCGGCCGAGGCCCAGGCCGCGAGCGCTCGACACCACGGCGTAGCTGGCGTTCGCCACGTGCGCGCACCGGCCGACGTTGTTCGGATGCAGGATGTACAGGCCGAACAGCTTACCCTCGACCACCGCCACCGT
Organism: Eggerthella timonensis; assembly: GCF_900184265.1. Lineage (NCBI taxonomy): Bacteria > Bacillati > Actinomycetota > Coriobacteriia > Eggerthellales > Eggerthellaceae > Eggerthella > Eggerthella timonensis. The sequence goes on along the minus strand of NZ_FXXA01000002.1, from coordinate 2,228,007 downwards.
CGTCAGCGCCTGCTCGGCGAAGAACGCGTGCGCCTCATCGATGGAAAGAGGCATGATCTGGGGAAACGCATTTCCCGCTTCCACCACTTCGTTCCATACCTTGCACATGCCCGCGAGATCCTCCTCGCGGTAGGGACGTATCTCAAGCGCCATGGCGCACTCCTTCCAGAACGGTACCAGCGCAGTATAGCACCCCGGAGGCACCCCGCGTCATTCCGCCACCAGCTCGCGCACGTCCACGCGCTTCACCTTGCGGGCGCTCACGTAGGCGGCGATCAGGAACAGCGTCGAAAGGCCCAGCGTGAGGCCGCCTACCATGAGCGGATTCGTATCGATGGCGAAGCGCGAAACGCCGAAGAGGCCGAACAGCTGCCCCATGAGCCAGCTGCCGCCGAGCGCCGCCAGCGTTGCGCCCGCCGTGCAGCCCGCGAGCGCCACGAGGAAGAAGCGCAGGGCGAACTGCACGCGAAGCGCGCGCGTCGTGAACCCGAGCGCGCGGTACACGCCCAAGTCGTGACGCTCGGCCGTGAACATGCGCCCGATAATGAGCGACACGGCGAGGAACACGAGCGTCGCGGCGACCGTCGCCATGGCGAAGCCCATGATGGTGAACAGCTGTTGGATAAGGCCGATCATGCCCTCGGTATCGCTGAACATGCCGGCAGGCCGCGCGTCCACCGCATCGCCGAAGCGCGCCTCGATGGCCGCACGCGCCTCGTCGGCCTTCTGCGGATCGGCCAGGACGTACTGCCGCGCCGTCTCGGCGACGTCCGCGCCTTTTCCGGCCAGGTCGCACACCCCGTCGTAGGTGAGGATGGTGCCGTAGCCGGCATTGAACATGGCGGAGAGCAGCCCGCACACCACGAAGCGGCGCTCCTCGCCGTCCGCCCCGTCGACAGCCAGCTCGTCTCCAATGCCAAGACCCATCGACTTCGCAAGGTTTCCGCCGATGAGCGCCTCGTTGTCGTGAATCGGCAGACGCCCTGCCACCACACCCGTCACCAGCGAAAGGTCGCTCAAGCCCGCGAACGAGTGGCTCTCGCCCCCGAAGCTCACCATGGCGAACGACTCCTTCCACGACTTCTCTATGGGGCTGACCTCTTCGATGACCCGCTCCACTTCGTCGAAGCTCGCGTCGGGCGAGACGAGGGTGGCCGACACGTCGCTCGTCCACATGCCGAAAGCCTCCTTCGCCGCATTCGGGCCGCCGAGCGCGCCGCCTATGCCGAACACGAGCACGATGAATGCACACATGACCAGCGCACATCCCGCAAGCCCCACGTAGCGGCGCTTCGCCGATACGATAGCGCGCACGGCCAACCCCAAACCGAGATGGGAACCGCCCAACGGGCGGGCAGCCCGGCTGCGGAACGTCACGTCGACCGCGCCGCCACGGAAAGCGACGAGCGGCGAGATGCGCGAGAGCTTGTGCGTCTTGCATACGACGACGGCCGCGACCAGCGCCAGCAGCGCTGCCAAAAGGAGCAGCGCCGCCGCAGGAGGCGCTGCGTTCGTCGCCAGCACGCCGGTGAATTGCGCGAAGAACGGCAGGACGGGAGGCACGAGCGCCCAGCCCAACCCGAGGCCGGCCGCGAGTCCCAGAAGGCTCACGCCCACGTACTCCACGCCCAGCATGCCGCGCAGCGAGCGGTTCGACAAGCCGAGGGCCTTGAGCGTGCCGTAATCCGCGTAATCCTCCTCGATGGACGTCGCGATGGCGTGCGTGCAGATGACGAGCGCTATCACGAACAGCAGCAGCGCGAACACGCCCAGGACGGCGCCGCCGATGACCACGACCATCATCGCATAGCCGGCAAGCGTGTCGGCGGCGAACATGCCCGTTGCCGTGTTCGCCCAGGCCACCTCATCCGCGATGAGCCGGGCGAGGTCGGTCGAGGTCGTGCCCGACGCGCGGGCCTCGTCCGACAAGCGCACGTTGATCTCGGCCATGCGATACGCCGACATCTTCGACGAGGAAGAAAGAACGTCGGCCGGTTCGCCGCCCTGCGCGACGGTCGCGTCGACGAGCGAGCCCACCTCGTCGTAGGCTCCCTGCGCCACCACGTAGCGTTTCATCTCCAGAAACGGCGTGCCAAGCTGAGGATCCTCGAAGAAGCCCGCGATGGTGAAGCGACGCGCCTCGTCGCCCACCAGCACTTCCAGCTCGTCGCCTACCTGAACGCCAGGAGCGACCTTGAGCGACGCCGGCACGTAGACCTCGTCGGGGCCCGGCTCGAAAGCCCCGACGACGAGACGCGTCCCGTCGTCGGAGAACAGGCGGAAGCCGAGGGCGTCGCCCCAAGCCACAAGCGCGGTACCCGAGGTGGGGTTCTTGTCCACGGCCTCGCCGCCCGCATCGTAGAACCTCACGGGAACGGAGAGGGCGCCGTTCAACCGTGCCTCGCTTACCTCGGACAGCGCCTCCACCTCGGCGGCCACCTCGTCAGTGAGGTTCGTCGCCATATCGACGGCATACACGTCGCCCGCCCCGATCTCGGCAAGCGCGGCCTCCTCGCGGGCGTTCAAGTCCGCGTACATGCTCACGGTGAAGGTGAGCGCGGCGGCGGTGAGGGCCATGAGCAGGAAGATGCCCGCGAACGAGCCCTTCCCCCGTTTGAGGCCGGCCGCGACGAGCGTTCGCATGAGCGCCATCTCGCACCCCCTACCAAGCCAACGACGACAGCCAGGCGTTCACCTGGGCGTCGCGGGCCTTGAGGTAGGCGCCGCCGCCGTCGCCGCGGAAGGCCGGCAGCTCGAGCTCGCCTTTGATCGAGCCGTCCTCCAGGTACAGCACGCGGTTCGCACGCAGGGCGCACAGCACGTCATGCGTGACCATGCAGATCGACTGGCCGCTGCCGTTCAGCTCGCAAAGCAGCGAGAGCACCTCGAGCGTGTTGGCACGGTTGAGCGCGCCGGTGGGCTCGTCGGCGAACACGATGTCGGGATCGTTCACCACGCTGCGCGCCACGGCGCAGCGCTGCTGCTGGCCGCCGGAGGCCTGGCTGGGAAGATGATGCGCGTCGGCATCGAGCCCCATGCGCTCGACGAACGCCTGCGCGACCGCGCGCGTGTCGGCAGCCGAGCGGCCGGCCTTCAGGTAGCCGGGTACGGCCACGTTCTCGAACAGCGTGAGGTTCGACACAAGGTGAGCCTGCTGGAACACGAACCCGAAGCGCTGCGCGCGCAGCTCGGCCATGTCGCGCTCGCGCAAGCCGGTGATGGACGAGCCTCGATAGCGCACGTCGCCGGCCGTCGGGGCGTCCATGCCGGAAAGGCAGTACAGAAGCGTGGACTTGCCGGAGCCCGACGGCCCCATGATGGCGGTGAAATCGCCTTCGTAGAGCGTCAGGTCGACGTTGCTCAGCACGTGGGTCTGCACTCCGTCGGCCGCGTAGCTCTTGCACAGCCGCTCGGTTTGGATGATGGGATTCTTCATGATGCCCTCTCGTCTCGCCTATTCGTTGGAAGGCATCGTAGCCGCGCGAACATTAAGGCGTCCTTAAGATGCGAGGGGGAATTCGAGGATGGCGGCGAGGCCGGGCTCGGCGTTCTCGAGGCTTAAGCCGCCTCCCATCTGCTCAACCAGGTAGCGCACGATGAACAGCCCGAGGCCCGCGCCCGGCGCATCGCCGGCGTTCGAGCCGCGGTAGAAACGGTCGGTGACGAACGGCAGGTCCTCGGGCGGGATGCCGGGGCCGCGGTCGCGCACGCGCACGCGATAGGCGCGCGCGGCGGTGTCGAGGACGCCCTCCACCTCCACGTCCGCGCCGGGCGCGTACTTGGCGGCGTTCGCCAACAGGTTCCCGATCGCCTGCTCGAGGCGCTTCGGGTCGCAGCTCGCCTGCGCCTCGTCGAGGCGCCCGAGCGTCACTCTGCCGCCCGCGTCGAAGTCCGCGACCGCCCGAGCCACGACGCGGGCGATGGGCGCTTCCTCGCAGCGCACCTGGATGCGGTCGAGGTCGGCAAGCGCGTGGAGGAACAGGTCGTCGGTGAGCGACGTCACCTCGTCGCACTTGCGCGCGATGGTGCGCGCGTAGCCCTCGCGCTCCGCTTGCGTGCGCGCGAGGCCCAGCTCGAGCGCCTCGGAGTAGGCGCGGATGGACGCGATGGGCGTCTTTATGTCGTGCGACAGCGCGGCGACGGCCGTCTTGCCCCGCTCCACAGCCTCGGCCTCGGCGGCGCGGGCGCGTTTGATCTCCACACGCATATTGTCGAACGCCCAGGTGAATCGGCCGAACGGGTTGCTGCGCTCATAGGCGAGCGGGGCGTCGAGGTTGCCCGTCGCCACGTCCTGCGCGAACGCCTCCAACCGCATGAAGGGACGCACGACGCCGACGTAAAGGTAGGCGACGACGCCCCATGCGAATGCCGCGCCGAGCGCGGCGAGCGCCCAGACGAGCGCGACGGGGAGGCCGCCGCGCGCGTCGGCGGCCGCTCGCAGCGCATCCTGCGCGCGCGAGAGCGCGGCGTCGGCGGCCTCCGCGTCCGCGCCTTCGGGCAGCTCGGCGCGGGCCGCGTTCAGCTCCACGGTCTGCGCCCGCATCTCGGCGGCCGGCCCGTCGCCCGCGAGCAGGGCCGTGGCCGCGAGCGCCGTCAGGGCGAGGGCGAGCGTCGCGGCGGCGGCGATGCCGACAAGCCGTCGCGCGATGCGCGCGCCCTCGCGCGAAGTCGCCGTCACGACGCGCCGCCCTCGGCGTCGAAGCGGTAGCCCCTCCCCCGCACGGTCTTGAAATGGGCCGGGCGGGAAGGATCGTCTTCCACCTTCGCGCGCAGCCAGCTCATGTGCACCGACACCGTCTGCGGCTCCACCTCCGAGAACGCGCCCCATACCTCGGCCAGCAGGCGCTCCTTCGACACCACCTCGCCCTCGTGCGCGATCAGGAAGCGGGCGAGCGCGAACTCCTTGGGCGACAGCGCCGCGACGACGCCGTCCTTCGCGAGCGTCCCGGCGGCTTCGTCGAGGGCGAACGGCCCCGCGACGAGCGGCCGTCCCGCGCCGCCGGAGCGACCCCGAGAGCGCCTGAGCAGCGCGTTCACGTGCGCGAGCAGCTCGCGCAGAGAGTAGGGCTTGGGCAGGTAGTCGTCGCCGCCCGTGTCGAGCCCGACGATGCGGTCCGTCTCGCTCGTGCGCGCCGACGCGAACACGATGGGCACGTCGCTCGCGCGCCGAAGGGCCTCGCACGCCGCGAAGCCGTCGTCGCCCGGCAGGTTGATGTCGAGCAGCACGAGGTCGAACGGACGGGCGCCCAGCACGTCGTAGGCCTCCTCGGCGCTCGCGGCGCGCACGACCGCGAACCCCTCGCTTTCGAGGTAGCGCGCCACGATGGCTGACAGATCCGCGTCGTCGTCGACTATGAGTACGCTCGGCATCGCTCCCCTTCCCTCGCTTCGGCCCCGCATCGGGCGGGGAACGCCTCCATTGTAGCAAGGAGCGACGCCGACCGCCCTCGCGGGACGGGGGTTTCGCGCGGATCCGGCGAGCCGTTCGCAGAACCTGTGTCGTTCGGGCGCAGCAGCGAGGGGCTGTGATACCATGCGCGCAGGAGGTGCCCCATGGCCCACATGCTGATCATCGAAGACGAACCAGCCATCCGCACCGTGCTCGCCGAGGTGTTCAAGAGCGCGGGCCACGACGTGGCGCTCGCCGCCGACGGGATGGAGGGCATCGCGGCGTTCCGCGCGCGGCCTTGCGACCTCGTCGTGCTCGACCTCATGCTGCCGAAGATCGACGGCTTCGCCGTGTGCGAGCTCATACGGCAGGAATCCGACGTCCCCGTCATGATGCTCACGGCGCTCGGTGCCGAGTCCGACGAGCTGCGCGGCTTCGAGCTTCTTGCCGACGACTACGTGACGAAGCCGTTCTCCGTGAAGGTGGTCCTGCGGCGCGCCGAGGCCCTGCTGCGCCGGGCCGCGCACGCTCCGGCCGACGGCGCCGACGGACTGCTGCGCTGCGGCGACGTAGCGCTCGACCCCGCCGGCCGCACGGCGAGCCGCGGCGGAACTCCCGTGGAGCTTACCCGCACCGAATTCGACGTGCTCGAGCTGCTGCTCGCCCATCCCGGCCGGGTGTTCACGCGCGACGAGCTGCTCTCCCTCGTGTGGCACTACGAGTTCGCCAGCGATCCGAAGATCGTCAACATCCACGTCATGAACATCCGCAAGAAGCTCGGCGCCGGCCTCGTGGCCACCGTTCGGGGGATTGGGTACAAGCTTGGAGAGGCGTAGGCGGCATAGCGACGAGAGCAGGCGACGGCGCCGCCTCGGACTCAAGGTGTTCCTGGCCGTGGCCGCCGCGCTCGCGCTGACGAGCGCGCTCATCTACGCGCTCGTGGCCGTGGCGCTGCCCGCCAGCTACGAGAACGTGGCCACATCGCGCGTGCACGAACGCCTCGACGCGCTCGGCGCGCAGCTCGCCGAAACGCCCTACGCCGATGCGGCCCAGCCCATCTACGACTTCTGCATCGAGAACAACGCAACCGCCGTGCTCGTCGTGGGCAACGACTCGTCCCGTTTCGGCACCGAGCCGGACGCGGGAAGCGAATCGGCCGTCGCCCTGTCGACCAACGTGCGGTTCGCCGACCAGGACAGCGGCTACCTCACCATCGTGGCCAACCTGCCCGCCGCCGGCGAGCTGCCTTCGGCGTTCTGGAGCATGCTGCCCGCCGTCGTCACGGCCATCCTCGCCGCGGCCGTGCTCGTGGCCTGGGGCGTGAGCCGCATCATCAACCGGCTCGTCGCCGACGTGGCCGATGCCAAGCGCGCCGAGCGGCAGCGCCGCGACTTCTTCGCCGCCGTGTCCCACGAGCTGAAGACGCCCCTGTGCGCCCTCAAGGCCCAGATCGAGTGCATGCTGTACGGTATCGGCGACTTCGCCGACCGCGACAAGCACCTGCCGGTGGCGCTCGAGACCGCCGAGCGCCTCGAAGGGCTCGTCGGCGAGATCGTGCTCGTCGCCGGCATGGAGGCCGACGACATCGACCGCGCCTGCGAGGACGTCTCGGCGACCGCGCTCGTGCAGGAGGCCGTCGACGCGTGGGCGCCGCGGGCGGCCGAGCGGGGGCTCGCATTCGACGCCGACGTGCAGGGCGACGCCATCGTCCGGGCGAACCGCGCGCTCGTGGCCAAGGCGCTGGCGAACATCGTCGGGAACGCCGTGACGTACTCGCCGCCCGGCGCGCAGGTGTCCGTCCGCCTCGCCGACGGGACGCTCGTCGTGGAGAACACGGGCATCGAACTCTCCGACGACGAGCTGGCCCGCGCGTTCGAACCGTTTTTCCGCGCCGAAGCCTCGCGCAGCCGCGCAACGGGCGGCAGCGGCCTCGGTCTCTACATCGCGAAGACGGCGTTCGACCGCTACGGCATCCGCTTCGCGCTCGACAGTGCGAACGACCGCGTCACGTTCTGGGCGCGCTTCCCCAAGGGCCGCAGCATCTAAACCGAATCTAAACCGACGCTCAACCGGATCCTCGCCTTTCTGGCCGATAGTGGAATTCCACCGAACGGAAAGGAGTCTTCATGGGACTTGGCAAACGCGCCCTGCTGTACCTCACGCGCAAGCGGGGCAAGACGCTCATCCTGTTCCTGCTGCTGCTCGTCATCGCCACGATGGCGTTGTCAGGGCTGGCCATCAAGCAGGCCGCGCAAACCGCGCAGCTCAACGTGCGCGAGGCGCTGGGCGGGTCGTTCGCCCTCAAGCAGAACACGAGCGACGCGAGCAAATGGGAGTCGGTCCAGCAGGGATCGAACGGCTCGAAGGGGTTCTATCGCGGCGAGCCCATCACGAAGGAATTGGCCGACCGCATCATGGGAAGCGTGGACGGTATCAAGGGCTACAACGCATCCTATCAGTCCACCGTGCTCATGAAGAAGCAGGGGGCCTATCTCGATCTCGTCGAATCGGACGCGGAGGACGGCGGAGGGCTGGGCGCGATGCTGGCCTCGTCGGGCGACATGAACAAGACCTCAACCGCCTTCGGCGCAACCGACACCGCTTTCGACTCTTACTTCGCCCAGGGCTTTCTCAAACTCGTGGACGGGCGGCACCTCGAGCACGGCGAAACCGGCAAGGCGCTCATCAGCAAGGAGCTGGCCGAGAAGAACGGCCTCGCGGTGGGCGATAGGCTCACTCTCCAGCAGAGCGAGACGAAAGCGCAGATGAACGGCATCGATCCCGAAGACACGAAGATAGACGTCGAGATCGTGGGGCTGTACGAGCCCACCGCCAAGGCGAGCGCCGTCATGAGCAACTGGTCCATCGACAACGCAGTGTTCACCTCGCTCGAGGTCATCCAGCACGTGCGCCCCGAGACGGGCGGCGAGAGCTACGAGCGCGTGGACTTCCACGTGGACGATCCCGCCGAGGTGAACCGCATCGTCGAGGAAGTGAAGAACCTCGACGGCCTCGACCCCACCGACTTCACGGTTGACGTGGACACGGGCAACGTCGATTCCGTCATCGAGCCGCTCGAGAACATGGACAGCCTCATGACCGGGCTCATCGCGGTCATGGTGGTCATCGGCGCGATCATCCTCTATCTCGTGCTGGCCGGACGGGTGCGCGAGCGCATCCATGAGAGCGGCGTGCTGTTGTCGCTCGGCGTGACCAAGCGGGCCATCGTCGCGCAGTACCTCGTGGAGATCTCCCTCGTGGCCGTGCTCGCGTTCGGTGCCTCGTACTTCACGAGCGGGCTCGTGGCCCAGACGGCGGCCGCGCAGCTGCTCGACTACGCCACCGAGCAGGCGGGCGACGTAGGCGGATCGGGATCTGCGGGCCCCAAGAACTTTGACGGCACGAGCGTGGCCGACTCCTCCTCCATGGCGCCGAGGTTCGAGCAGAAGCGCGATATGACGAAGATCGAGGTCGTCATCGACCCTGCGGCGCTTGTCGGCGTCTACTTGGCGGGCGGCGTGCTCATCGTGGGCTCGGTGGCCGCAGCAGCGCTGCCGGTGCTGCGCCTCAAGCCCAAAGAGATACTCACGAAGATGAGCTAGAAAGGACCAGTCATGCACCTCATGGAACTCGAGAACGTACGCTACTCCTACGGCTCCGCACAGCCCGTGCTGCGCGACGTGTCGCTGACGCTCGATGCGGGCAGGCTCTACGCCATCCTCGGCCCGTCCGGTTGCGGCAAGACGACGCTGCTGTCTCTCATGGGCGGGCTCGACGCGCCCGACGGCGGCACCATCCGCTTCGCCGGCGAGAACATCGCCGACACGGGGCTCGCCGAGCACCGCAAGAGCCACGTGGCGTTCGTCTTCCAAAGCTTCAACCTCATCGACTACCTCACGCCGGCTGAGAACGTTGCCCTCATCACGCGCTCGTCTCCTTACCCGTTGCTGGAAGAGCTGGGCCTGACGAACGAGGAGGCGCGCCGCAACGTGCTGAAACTGTCGGGCGGCCAGCAGCAGCGCGTTGCCATCGCCCGCGCGCTGGCAACGGACGCGCCGGTCATCCTGGCCGACGAGCCCACGGGCAACCTCGACGAGGACACCGCCGCCGAGATCACCGGAATCCTGCGAAGCTGCGCCCATAAGATGGAGAAGTGCGTGGTGGTGGTCACCCACTCGCGCGAGCTGGCCCGCAAGGCCGACTGCGTGCTGCGGTTGAAGAAGGGCGTCGTCAGCCAGGAGGACGCAGCCGCAGGCGGGGCGGCTTCCCGCCGAAGCCCCTCGAGCCGAAGGAGCCGTCCATGAAAGCCCGCAAGCGCGCCGCCGCCCTCCCCGCCTTCGCCGTCGCCTCGTACGCGGCCGGCGGCATCCTGACCGCCTGCTTCGTTCTCGCCGCTGTCGCCACCTGGGCGAACGTATCGGCGCAGCTGGCGCAGGGCGTGCCCGTGCAGGGCAACGAGCTGGCCATCGCGAACGCCGTCCTGTCGGGCTGCGCGTCGTACGCGGCGTTCGCCTTCCTCGCCTTCGCGGCCGGGACGCTGTACCGCAGCCTCGACCGCCGCGCGGCGGTCGAGGCCGACGTCGGCAGCGGCGACGACGATCCGACCGACCCGGAAGCCGACGAGGACGCGTTCTGGGACGAGGAGGATGGGGCTCCCGACGACGAGCGCGACGGGGACATCGAGGCCTTCGTGCGCAGCGCCGACCTCAACCGCGTGTTCGGCGTGCGCCAGACCGTGACCCTCGACCAGGCCCTCAAAGGCGTCTACGTCCGCTGACGCGACCGCTCAGAGAAGCGCCCGCCCTTCGGGGCGGGCGCTCGACCTCCGCTACGCTCGCGTCTTCTTCCATTTTCGGATCTTGCTGCGGAACGATTTGAACGGCGCGACGGTGTTCGTGTGGATCCATTTCCACACCGGCCAGTTCGAAGGGGTCGACTGCGCCCAGGCTCTGCCGCCCGGCTCGAACAGCTCCTCGTCGGAGAACCCGTCGACCCACTGCACGAGCGCGTCCACGTCGTCCTCGAACGACCGCTTCAGGTGCTCGAACGGTTCCGCGCGATGCTCGTCGTAGAAGCCTTGGTACAAAACGCCCATCTGGTTCCACTTGCAGCCGGGCGCGGGCATGGCCACGTCCTTGCCGGCCAGCTCGTCGGCGTCCCAGCCGCGCAACAGCCCCATCCACCCCAGCTGGTAGGCCAGCATCTCGCGCGGCGTGCGGTCCACGCCCTCGACCATCGAGTCGGCGTCGGCCTCGGCCACGTCGTCGAACTCCGCGGCGAACAGCCCGGCCGTCTTCCGGATCTCGGCGATCAGCGCTTCCTTGCTCTCGTACCCCTGCATAGCAGCCCTCCTCAACAAACGAATGCGGCGGCCCCGTTGCCGCCGCATCATGCCTATTCGCCCATCATGTCCTGGAGCTTCTTGATGTCGGCCATGCTCATGCCGCCCATGCCGCCGGGAAGGCCCATGCGGCGTCGGCGGCCCTTCTTTCCCTTCTTGCCCTTCTTTCCGCCCTGCATATCCTCCATGGCGGGCATCATCTTCTTCATCATCTTCTTCGTCTCGTTGAACTTCTTCATGAGCTGGTTCACGTCCGAGACGGCGACGCCCGCGCCTGCGGCGATGCGCGCGCGGCGCGAGCCGTTCAGCAGGTCGGGCTTCTCGCGCTCGGCCTTCGTCATGGAGTTGATGATGACCTCCATGTGGTCGAACGCACCCTCGTCCACCTGGCCGGCGGCCATGGCCTTGTCGCCGCCGGGCAGCGCCGACAGCAGCTTCGACACACCGCCCATTTTGCGGATCTGGCGGTTCATGTCGATGAAGTCGTTGAGCGTGAGGTTCGCGCGCATCATGCGCTCGGCCTGCTCCTGCTCGACCTCCTCCTGCTGCACCTTAACGGCGCTCTCGATGAGGCTGACCACGTCGCCCATGCCGAGGATGCGCTTCGCCATGCGGTCGGGGTGGAACTCCTCGAGCGAATCCGGCTTCTCGCCGGACGAGATGAACTTGATGGGCTTGCCGGTGACCTGCTTGATGGACAGCGCGCCGCCGCCGCGGGCGTCGCCGTCCATCTTCGACATGATGACGCCATCGAAGTCCACGCGCTCGGAGAACGCAGCCGCCACGTTGACCACGTCCTGGCCGGTCATCGCGTCCACCACCATGAGGATCTGGTCGGGCTTCACGGCGCGCTTGATGTTCTCGGCCTCGTCCATCATCTCGTCGTCCACGTGCAGGCGGCCCGCCGTGTCGACGATCACCACGTCGCGCAGGTTGTCGATGGCGTCTTGGACGCCCTCCCGCGCGATCTTCACCGGGTCCTGGCCGTCGCCGCGGTACACGCGCACGCCGATCTCGGCGCCGAGCGTTTCCAGCTGGTCGGCTGCGGCGGGACGGTACACGTCGCAGGCCACGAGCAGCGGCGAGTGGTTCTCCTGCTTGAGGCGGTAGGCCAGCTTCGCGGCGGCCGTCGTCTTGCCGGAGCCCTGCAGGCCCACGAGCATGATGACGTTGGGGATGCGGCTGCCCAGGACGAGCTTGGAATCCGTGCGGCCCAGAAGCTCGGTGAGCTCGTCGAGCACGATCTTGATGACGTTTTGCGCCGGCGTGAGCGAGTCGAGCACCTCGGCGTCGAGGCAGCGCTCCTTCGTGCGCGCGACGAACGTCTTCACCACCTTGAAGTTGACGTCCGCCTCGAGCAGCGCCATGCGGATCTCGCGCATGGCATCGTTGATATCGTCCTCGGTCAGGCGGCCCTTGCCGCGCAGCCCGCTGAATATGCCCTGAAGGCGCGTCGAAAGGTTCTCGAGCATGGTGTGTCGCTCCCATCACGTTGCGAATGAGCTTGTTTGAGGGAATTATACCGGAACCGAGCATCCCGCAGCGAACTTCACCGTTTCAACTGCTCGAAAGCAGCCTCGAGCTATCGAAGCGTCAGCAGCGCCTCGATGCGCAAGCCGATGTAGTCGTTCAAGAGCGCCGTATAGCGCTCGTCGAGCGGAAGGTCGGGATGCGGGGCGAACTCGAAACCGCGCAGCGCCGCCAAACGATCCTGCAGGTCGTCGGTCATCGCGTAGCGCGCCTGGTAGTCCAACAGCACGTTCGAGGGACTCTTGTACCAGGCAGCCGACCGCGCCAAATCCGACGCCGTCAGACCCGCGTCCACGTCGCGGATGAACAGTCCCAGATTGTTGTCGAATACCGGCGCGGCCGACACGACGGCGCGCGTGCGGTTGTCGAACAGGAACCCGAAATTGCCGAGATGCCGGTCGTCGTTGGCGATCAGCGCATCGAAGACCGTCATCGCGGCGAAGCGCTCGCGAGCCTCGGGCCCATGCTCGGCGTACGCGTCGGCTATATCCTCGAAGGGCAACGTCCCGAACATGCCGGAGAACGTCGCGAAACCGATGTCGTAGCTCGTGAACAAGGGGCTCGCGCTGCACAGCTCGCCGTGCCATGTCGCGAGATCGTAGGACGCATGGGGGATATCCATGGCTTCGGCCAACTGCGCGGCATAGTACTCCGCATGCGGCTCCAGCCCGTTGGAACTGGGCGCGCCCGCTTTGTACAAGAAACGCTCGCCGCCCACGATGCGCCAGGCTTTCGGGAACTGGCCGCTCGTGGTCAACTCGCCCGAAAGCCCTTCCGGCTCCTTCGACGTGTCGAGCACGCCGGAGAACGCCACCGTGGCGACAAGCTCGTCGAACGGGTTCTCGTACAGGTTCCTCTCCGCGAACGTCGCGGCCGACCCCTCGGGGACGACCCAGTACGCATCGTTGAGCGAAAGGCCGTTGCAGGCATCGAGCATCTGCATCGCGTCGTCGAACCGGATGCCGTATTGGCGCACGATGCGGGAAGCGAACGTTCGGTTCTTCGAGATCGTGCGCCCTTCGATCCACCGTTCGAACGATGCCGCATCCCCCGACATGCGAAAAGGAAGGAGCCCGCGCCGAGATTCGTCGCATTCCGCCCCCACGCATCTCACCGCGCCCCGCTCGTCGCGCGCCAAGGTGAACGATGCGAGATCGTCATCGTAGAGTCTCAGGAGGTATGTGCGGGTTTCGTTCATGGCGCCTATTCTACCATCGCGGCGCATTACGCGTTCGGAACGCTTTTGAGCGCTTCCGAAGAAAAAAAGCATTCCGAACACGGAATGCTTTTCGATCAGAAGTACCGGTTGACGCCCGCTTCGTCGGGTTCGCGGCGGACGAGGCCGCGGTCGACAAGGTGATTGAGGATCACGACGCCCTCGGTGACGATGCACCAGCGCTGCACGAAGGATATCTCCTCCCACGTGTCGAACGGGACGTTCCAGCGGATGGCTCGGATGACCCCTTCGCCCGTGAGGCCCGGCTGCGCGCTCACGATGCCCCGCGTCTCCTCAAGCCGCTCGAGGTGGTGGGCGGCCAGCCAGTCGATGCGCGCGTCGAAATCGTCGCGCTCGTCGCCGTGCGAGACGAACAGCCGCTTAACGCCGAGCCTGCGCACCTTCGCGAGGCTGTCGAGGTAGGCTTGCAACCCGTCGGCTCCGCCCGGGAACAGCGCGATGCTCGGCGAGATGACGAACAGCACGTGGTCGCCGCCGAACAGGATGCGCGATTCGGGCTCGTAGAGCGCGAGGTGCCCCGGGGTGTGGCCGGGCGTCTCCACCACGCGCAAGCGCCAGCGCCCCACCTCAACGACGTCGCCCTCGCACGAGGGCACGAGCGTGAGGCGCGAGGCGTCGAACAGGCGCGGCTCCACGGCGTAGCGGGCGTAGCCGGACGCGTCGGACGGCGACACGCCCTCGGCAACGAAGGCGCGGCGGGCGGCGTCGTAGGACGAGGCCGCCCGCGAGGCGCGCACCGCTTCGAAGTCCACGGGGCTCACGTAGAGCTTCGCGCCCGGCAGGGCGACGCGGTCCACGAGCCCCGCATGGTCGAGGTGCAGGTGCGTGAGGAAGAAGCGCAGCCGCGCGCGGTCGACGCCGAGCTCGTCGAGGGCCGCGTCGAGGATGGCGCGCCCCTCGTCGGACGGCGCGCCCGTGTCGACGACCAACGCGTCGTCGCCGTCCCGCACGATGAAGCAGTTCGTATCGTTCGTGGAGATGTTCTCGAACGGCACGCGCACCTCGAACACGTCGGGGTCGCTGTGGACCTGGACGCACGCCACGCTATCCCCGCTCGTCGAACTCGCCGACGAGGGCGCGGGCGAAGTCGTGCGCGTCGAAGTCCTTGAGGTCGTCGAGCCCCTCGCCCACGCCGATCTTGAGCACGGGCAGCCCCAGCTCGTGCGACACGGCCAGCGCGATGCCGCCCTTGGCGGTGCCGTCGAGCTTCGTGATGATGACGCCGTCCAGATCGAGCGCGCGGTCGAACTCGCGCGCCTGCGACAGGCCGTTCTGGCCGGTGGTCGCGTCGGTGACGAGCACGGTGTACACGGGCAGCTGCGAGCGCTTGCGCACGACGCCCACCACCTTCTCGAGCTCGCGCATGAGATCGGCCGACGTGTGGAGGCGGCCAGCCGTGTCCACGAGCACGAGGTCGGCGCCCAGCTTCTCGGCGCGCTCGATGGTGTCGTAGCACACGCTGGCCGGATCGCTGCCGCGCTCGCGCGTGACCACCTCGACGTCCGCGCGCTTCGCCCACACCTCGAGCTGCTCGATGGCCGCGGCGCGGAACGTGTCGGCGCTGCCGAGGATCACCGTGCGGCCCGCGTCGTTCGCCTCCTTGGCCAGCTTGCCCACCGTGGTGGTCTTGCCGGTGCCGTTGATGCCCACGAACAGCACGAGCGCGGGCCCGCCGCCCAGCACGTCCTCGCCGCCCGGCGTGAACGTGGCGGCTATCTGGTCGTTCAGCAGGTCGAGCACCGCGTACGCGTCGGGAAGCGCCTTGCGCGTGGCCGTGTCGCGCAGGCCCTCCACGATCTCGGTGGCCGCAGCCCCGCCGACATCGGCCAGGATGAGCGTCTCCTCAAGGCCGTCCCAAAACTCCTCGTCGAGGTCGGGGCCGCGGTCGAGCAGGACGTTCATCTGCTCTTTGAACTTGTCGCGCGAGCGGGAGAGCCCCTCGCTTATTCGGTCGAAGAATCCCATGCCGGACTCCTTTCTTGGTCGCCTGAACAGTGTATCCCAAATGAGGCTGCGCGTCAGCGGCGGGGATCCTCCTCCTGCTCCTTGCGAATCGCGCGCAAGGAGCGCGTGTAGCCGAGGAAGGGAAAGAGCGAGAAGACGAACCCGGCAGCGAACGCCGCGCACAGGGCGAGGCACGCCCACGACCCCGGCTCGTTGCCTTGAGCGGAGAGGCGGGCCTGCAGCGCGAAGAACAGCGCCGCCGCGATCGCGCAGGCGAGCGCCGCCCAGCCCAGGCCCGCCCGGCTCGCGCCGAGCGTCTCGGCCTGCGCGTCGTCGTCGGTGTAGAGCGGGACGGTGCCCGCCTCGGCGCGCACGATCTGCCAGCCGGGCCCCAACGCGACGGGCTGCCAGCCGCCGAGGTCGTACAGCTCCCGCGCCTCCTCCGAGAAGTCCCGCTGGAAATCCACCGCGTAGTCGTATGCGTGCGGCTCGCCCTGCTCGAACCGGTACAACAGCGCCCGGTTCACGCCGGTCACGTGCCACCCCTTCGCGCTCATGCGCTTGAGCATCGCCATATCGTGCTTCGGCATGATCGCCAGCCCGCCGCACATCCGGTACCTAGCCATGCTTCTCCTCGCTCCTCTTGCCCAGCCGCCCCTCCGCGAAGGCGACCAGCCGCTTGCGTCGAACGAAATCGCGCTGCAGCACCGCGCGGCCCTCGTCGGTGGCCGCGTACAGGATGCGGCTCTCATCCTCAGCGATCTCGTCGATCCATCCCGCCGCCTTGAGCTTCTTGAGCGTCGTGTACATGGTGGCGGGCCCGATCTTCACCGCGCCCCCCGTGGACTCCTCGACGCCCTGCATGATACGGTAGCCGTGCACCGGCTCGAGCGTAGCCAGCAGGATCAGGAAGATGCTGTCGGACAGCTCCCCTGTCTCGTACGGGCTCTTCTTCGCCATTTCGTTCCTCTCATATATCCATGATGGATACTATGCTACAATGAGCCTGCTTGCAAGCGAACAACCTTTGGTCCCACTATACTCTATCTGGAAATGGAGCGTTTCATCATGGTTGAAGAGCATTTGGAAGCATCTGCAAGCGGGCAGGCGGCGGGCTGGTTCGAGCAGAGGAAGGATCCCGAGCTGAGGAAGCGGCAGGATGCGAACCTGTTCCAGACGATCACGCTGGTTTTGCTGCCGCTCACGTGGGCGGGTTTCGCCTATTCGCTGTTCACGGGCAACGAGAGCAACATGAACAGCTACTCGCTCATGATACTCTTCTTCTCGATGCTGAACGCAGACGTGCTGATCAAGGGCGAGAAATTGTCGAACAAGGTGCTCAACGTCCTGGCGAAGGCCAACTGCGTGCTGTTCTTCGTCTGGGCGCTCGCCAACGTCGTCTACCTGCTGGTGAAATAGCGCGAGGTCGCGCGCTGCGCCGAATGTTCCAGAATGTCCCAAAGGTGCCTGTCCCCTTTGGGACACCTTTGGGACATTTCGAACGCGCTACTCCGCGTGGCGCAGCGCGTTCTCCAGCTTTTGGCTGACCACCTTCGTCACGCCGTCGGCCTGCATGGACACGCCGAACAGCACGTCGGCCATCTCCATCGTGCGGCGCTGGTGCGTGATCATGATGAGCTGCGTGGAGTCGCGCAGCGATTCCAGGTACGACGTGAGGCGGCGCAGGTTCGAGTCGTCGAGCGCGGCCTCCACCTCGTCGAGGATGTAGAACGGCGTCGTGCGGATGCGGTACACCGCGAACAGGAGCGCGAGCGCCGTGAGCGACTTCTCGCCGCCGGACATGAGCATCATCTTCGTGATGCGCTTGCCGCGCGGCTGCGCCGTCACCTCCACGCCCGTCGTCTCCAGGTCGTCGGGATCCACGAGCGTGAGCTCGGCCGAGCCGCCCGGGAACAGAACGGCGAATATCTCGCTGAAGTTCTTGTTCACCGCCTCGTACGTGCGGATGAAATCGTCCTTCATGCGCGCGTCGATTACGCGGACGATCTTCGTGAGCGAACGGCGCGCGCCGTCGAGGTCGGCCAGCTGCGCGGCCAGGTAGTCGTAGCGGGTCTTCAGCTGCTCGTACTCCTCGGCGGCGTCGGGGTTGATGGTGCCCATGTTGGCAATACGACGGCGCAATTTGAAGGCCGCATCCTCCGTCGCCCCGCGATCCTCGAGCTCGGGGATCTCGAGCGCGCGCTCGAGCGGTACGTTGCAGTCGTGCACGATGGCGTTCACCGCCGCGTCCACCTGCACCTCGAGGCGGCCCTTGTCCACGCGGGCCGCGGACAGGCGCGCGTTGGCGTCGTCGAACGCGTCATGGGCCGCACGCGCGACGGCGCGGGCCTCGTTGACGGCGTTGTGCAGCCCCGCGGAGGAGTCCTGCGCGGCCGTGGCCGCCTCCTCGAGGTCGCGCGTCCAACGCCGCGCGCTGGCCACGAGCTCCTCGAACAGCGCGAGCAAAGGCTCGATGCGTTCCTGGGCGACCCGCTTCTTCACGAGGGCCTCGCGCGCGTCGGCGTCGCTCGCCGCCACGGCGGCAAGATCGCGCGTGCGCGCGTCCACCACGCGGCTCTCGTACGTCTGCCGCTCGGCGAGCGTGGCGGCCTTGAGTTTGGCCTCCGACAACGCGTCGCGCAGGCGCGCCGCGTCCTTGCGCAGCGGCACCACCGCGTCCTGCGCCTCCTCGAGACGCGCCGCGCCCGCCTCGAGCTCCTGCTTGAGCGTCGCGAGCTTCTGTTCGAGCGCCTCCACCGAGGGGCGCGCCTCGGCAACGGTGCGCTCGGCTTCGCCGCGCTGGCGCTCGATGTCCTCGAACTCGCGGCGGACGGCCGCCAACTTCTCCTCGGCGCGCCGCGCCTCGGTGCGGGCGGAGTCCGTCTTGCCCCGCAGCTCGGCCAGCTCCTGCGACAGGCGCAGGCTCTCCCCCTGCGCGGCGCGCAAGGCCTCCTCCGCTGCCACCGCACGCTCCTCCGCGCCCGCACGCTCGCTCTCCGCGGCGCGCAGCTGCGCGCGCAGCTCCTCCAGGCGGCGGGCGCGCGCGAGCACGCCTTCCTCGCTGTCGGCCGCCGCGGCGCCCACGGTCACCTTGCCGTTCGGCCACACGATGCAGCCGCCGCGCGTCACGAAACGCACGTCGTGGGCCCCGCGCGCATGCGCGGCGAACGCCGCGTCGACGTCGTCGCACACGACGACGTCGCCCAGCAGCGCCTCCACCGCGGCGGCGTCGGCCTCCGCGTACGCCAGCTCGTCCACGAGCGCGCGGCCCAGGCCGGCGGCGGCCGCATCGCGGGCGGGGCACGCGCGGCGGGCCTCGCCCGCACGCGGCACGAGCACCACCTCGCCCTGCTCGTCGCGCGCCGCCAGCGCGGCGGCCACGGCGTTCGCGCGGGACGCGTCGTCCACGAGCAGCGCCGACACGTCGCCTCCCAGCAGGTGCTCCACGAGCGCCTCGAAGCCCTCCGAGGCGCGCACGGCGTGCGCGATGGGCGCGAGGCGCACGTCGAGGTCGGCGGCGTTGTCGAGCACCCACGCCCGCGCCGGGCCCGCCGCGGCGCTCGCGCGCTCCACCTCTTCGAGCCCCTTGATCTCGGACGCCAAAAGCGACGCCGCGTCGCGCGCCTCGTCGAGCTCCCCGCGGGCCGCCTCGCGCGCCCCCAGCGCCTCGCCAACGCGCGCGCGCGCCGCGCCCTCGGCCTCCACGAGCGACGCGAGCGCCTGCTCGGCTTGCGTCGCGGCCTCCGCGAGCGCCACGGCCTCGGTTTGGGCGCGCTCCAGCTGCAGCTCCAGCTCCTTGCCGTGGCCTTCGATGAGCTTCACGTGCGCCAGCCCGCTCGTCAGCGCCTCCTGGGTGCTGGCCAGCTCGCGGCGGGCCTGCTCCTGCGCGCGCTCCCCGTCGCGCTTCGCGCGCTCCAGCTCCTCCACCTCGCGCTCGAAGGCGCGGCGGCGCTGGGCGTTCTCCGACTGCTCGCCCGCCAGCCGCGCCACGGTCGCGTCCGCCTGCTCGCGGTCGCGCTGAACCTCGGCCAGCTGCGAGGCCGCCTGCGCGCGGTCGACCTCGGCCTGCGCCCGCTTCGCCTTGTTGGCCTCCAGCGTCACGCGCAGCTCGGCCTCGTAGCTCTGGGCCGCGCGGCGCTTCTCGTGCAAGAGCAGCGTGGCGCCGTCGAAGCGCTCCACGGCCGACGAGGCCCGGCGGTGCCGGCGCGCCAGCTCGCCCGCGTCCACGCTCTCGCGGCGGATCTTCTCCTGCAGCTCCTCGGCCGCCGCTTCGGCCTGACCGATGGCGGCGCGCTTCTCCTCGAGCTCGGCTTCCAGCGCCTGCTCGCGCTGGACGGCGTCGTTCCAGCCGCGGCGCAGCGTGCGCAGGTCGTCCACGGCGATCGCCAGGCTCAGGTCGGCCAGCTCGTCGGCCAGCCCCTGGTAGGTGCGGGCGCGCTTCGCCTTGCGCTCGAGCGGCCCCAGCTGGCGCTCCACCTCGGCGGCCACGTCCTTCACGCGGGCCAGGTGCGCGTCCATGGCGGCCAGCTTGCGCTCGCTCTTCGCCTTGCGCTGCTTGTGCTTCAGCACGCCGGCGGCCTCCTCAATGAGGGCGCGACGGTCCTCTGGCTTCGACTGCAGGATGGAGTCGAGGCTGCCCTGCGAGATGATGGAGTGCGTGCCCGTGCCCAGCCCCGAGTCGTGCAGGATGTCGAGCACGTCCATGCGGCGCGCCACCACGCCGTTGATCAGGTACTCGCTCTCGCCCGAGCGGTACATGCGGCGCGTGATGGCCACCTCGTCGAAGTCCACCGGCAGCGTGGCGTCGGAGTTGTCCAGCACGAGGTCCACTTCCGCGATGCCCACGCTCTTGCGCGCGGACGATCCTGCGAAGATGACGTCTTCCATCGCCTGGCCGCGCAGGTGCTTCGCGTTGCGCTCGCCGAGCACCCACAGCACGGCGTCGGAGATGTTCGACTTGCCCGAGCCGTTCGGGCCCACCACGGCGGTGATGCCCGGCTCGAGCGCCAGCACGCTGCGGTCGGCGAACGACTTGAAGCCCTTGAGGACCAGTGATTTCAGGTACATGCGCGGCTACCCCTGCTTGCGCTGCTTGGCGCGCTCGCGTTCGGACTTCTTGCGGGCCTTCTCCTCGGCGCGCGCAGCGGCCTTCTCGGCCTTCGCCAGCTTCGCGGCCTCGGCCTTCTCGGCGCGCGCCTCGCCGTCCACGCCCAGGCCGAAGAACTCACCGAGCCGCGCGAGCGTGCTCTTGGCGGCCTGGCTCTCGGCCTCCTTCTTCGTGCGGCCGGTGCCGCGCGCGAGGCCCTGGCTGCCGGCGAACACCTGCGCGACGAACGTGCGGTCGTGCGGCGGCCCCTGCGTCTCCACCAGCTTGTAGGTGGGCGTGATGCCGTCTTCCTGCAGCTTCTCCTGCAGGGCGCTCTTGGGGTTCTCGGGCTCCCTGGCCATGTCCACCGACATGCGCGGGATGAGCGTGGCGCGCACGAACGACACGGCGGCGTCCATGCCGCCGTCGAGGAACAGCGCAGCCACCACGGCCTCGTACACGTTCTCCAGCGCGGAGTGCAGCCCGCGCCGGCCCGTGCCCGTCTCGGACGAGCCGAACACGATGATGTCGGTGAAGCCCAGCCGCTCGGCGACGTCGGACAGGCTCGCTCCCGACACGAGCGCCACCTTGATGCGCGTGAGGCCGCCTTCGTCCAGATCGTGGAAGCGGTCGAACGCGATGGTGGCCACGATGGCGCCGAGGATGCTGTCGCCGAGGAACTCGAGGCGCTCGTAGGAGTACTTGACCGACTTGCCCTCGGTGGCCGAGGGATGCGTGATGGCGGACAGCAGCAGCTGCTCGTCCGCGAAGCGGTAGGCCAGGATCTCCTGGGCGCGCGCAAGTTTTCTCTGCTGTTCGTCGGTGAAGGTCATGGCGTGCTCGGGCTTTCGTTCAGGCTGCGGATGGGGGGCGTGGGCGGGATTCCATGATTGACCGGGCATGGCGTCACTCGCCCTCCGTCGTTTGGGCGGCGCGCGGCGCGGACACCGTTTGCGCGATTATATCAGAAACGCCCGTGCGCACGATGCTCGCGGTGGTCAGCACGCCGTTCTTCACCGCCAGCGCGTTGGACGAGCCGTGGCCCACCAAGAGCGCGCCCTTCACGCCCAGAAGCGGGGCGCCGCCGTACGTGTCGGGGCTCACCTGCGCCATGAGCTGCTTCAAGCCGCCCTTGATGGCGAGCGCTCCCAGCTTCGTCAGCGGCGTGGACATCATGATGCCCTTGAGCGTCTTGAACAAGGTCTTCGACGTGCCCTCGATGGTCTTGAGGCACACGTTGCCGGTAAAGCCGTCGGTGATGATGACGTCGAAGTTCGCAGGCAGGATGTCCGAGCCCTCCGCGTTGCCCGCGAAGTTCGGCAGCTGCTCCCTCAGCAGTCCGTGCGCCTCCTGGGCGAACTGCGAGCCCTTCTCGTCCTCCTCGCCGATGTTGAGCAGCGCGGCGCGCGGGTGCTCGATGCCGACGACCTTCTCCGCGTAGATGGAAGCCATCTGGCCGAACTGCACGAGGTACTCGGGCTTGCAATCGGCGTTCGCGCCGATGTCGCACATGACGACGGGGCGCACGGGCGACGGGATGACCGTGGCCAGCGCGGGCCGGGCGACGCCCTTGATGCGGCCCATGACCAGCGTGCCCGCCGCCAGGCAGGCGCCGGTGGAGCCGGCCGAGAAGAAGCCTTGCGCTGCCCCCTCCTTCACGAGGCGGCAGCCCACCACGATGGACGAGTCCTTCTTCTTGCGCACGGCGTTGGCGGGGTGCTCAGCCATGGCGATGACCTCGGAGGCCGCCTGCGGCGTGCAGCGGTCGTGCTCGGCCGCGAACGGCTCGACCACGTCGGCCGGGCCGCACAGGACGACCTCGAGGGCAGCGTCGGCGGCGAGCGCCTGGGCGACGCCGTCGAGCACCACGCCGGGAGCGTTGTCGCCTCCCATGGCGTCGACGCTGATGGTGACCTTATCGGGCATGATGTCCTCGCATTCCTCTTCGGATCGCGTGGACGCATGCGTCTGGCCGCCGATGCGAGCAGGCGCATGCGCGCAGCGCGGGTTACGAACATGCAAAAAGCCTCCCGGCGCATCACGCGCGAAGCGCGGTGTGCGGGGAGGCTTGTCAATGCGCGTCAGCAGAACGCACGCGCATGGGCGCTGCGCTAGTCCGTCTCGATGACTTCGCGGTTCTTGTAGAAGCCGCAGTTCGGGCACACGCGATGCGGAAGCTTGACCTCGCCGCACTGCGGGCACACGGAACGCGAGGGCGCCGCGATCTTGTCGTTGCTGCTGCGACGGGCGTGGGTGCGGGCACGGCCCATTTTGCGCTTAGGTACTGCCATGATTCTCTATCTCCTTCTTTAAGCCGAGCGATCACGATCGCTCGTTCTCGCTTAAGTAAACACGCGAAACGGTATAGTATCAAACACGGAGCCGCGCCGCAAGCCCCGATCACCCGCAAAATCCAATCCGCACCCAGGTTTCATAAACGCTCACGAGCGGTACGTGGCAGATGCTCCGCACCCGCGCTGAAGAGGCCGTCGCGGAAATCGGCCCGAAGCAGCCGATTTCCTCGTTTTGCGCGCCTTGCGCAGCCTCCTGGCGAGAGGCCCTGCTCGCAGGCAACTGCGTTCGACTCGCGAACGAACGCCAACGCCTGCCAACGACGGACTAACATGGAGATTCGCGTTTCGCGGCCGTTTTCGACGGGTATACGTCGTCGTTCAAAGCATCTTCCGGCGTGGAAAAACGCGACGAGCTTCTGACCTGGCCTTTCGAAAAAGCGTCCTTTGCGGGCAGCGCGCATGCTCTGGCGGGGCCTCTTCCGAACGACGTATATCCGTCGAAAACGGCCGCAACCGAAGGATATCCCTACTCCGCCGGGCCGAACTGCATCTCGTAGTAGTGGGCGTAGGTGCCGCCGAGGGCGAGCAGCTGCTCGTGCGTGCCGCGCTCGGCCACCTTGCCGTCCTCCACCACCGCGATGAGGTCGGCGTTGCGGATGGTGGACAGGCGGTGCGCGATGACGAGCGTCGTGCGCCCGGCCGACAGCTCCTCGAGCGACTTCTGGATGGCCCGTTCGCTTTCGTTGTCGAGCGCGCTCGTGGCCTCGTCGAGGATGAGGATGCGCGGGTCCTTCAGGAACACGCGCGCGATGGCGATGCGCTGCTTCTGCCCTCCGGACAGACGCGCGCCGCGCTCGCCCACGTAGGTGTCGTAGCCGTCGGGCAGGCCGCGCACGAATTCGTCGATGTTCGCGCGGCGGGCCGCCTCCACGATCTCGGCCGTCGTGGCGTCGGGGCGCCCGTACGCGATGTTGTCGCGGATGGTGCCGCCGAACAGGTACACGTCCTGCTGCACGATGCCGATGGCGTCGCGCAGCGACTCCACCGTGACGGTGCGGACGTCGATGCCGTCGATCTCCACCGTGCCGCTCGTCGGGTCGTAGAAGCGGGGCAAGAGCGAGCACGTGGTGGTCTTGCCGCCGCCCGAGGGACCCACGAGCGCCACCGTGGACCCTGCCGGGATGGCCAGGTTGAGGCCGCGCAGCACCTCGTGGATGCCGTCGTAGCTGAAATGCACGTCGCGGTAGCGCACCTCGCCGGCCACGTGGCCGTCCGGGCCGCCGCAACGGGCGCGCTCGGCCGCGTTGAGGTCCACGGCGTCGGGCGCGTCGGCGATGTCGGGGCGCACGCAGAGCACCTCCATGAAGCGCCGGAAGCCGGCGTAGCCTTTCTGGAACGTCTCCACGAAGTTGATGAGCTGCTCGATGGGCGAGATGAAGATGCCGATGTACAGGGCGTAGATGGCCAGGTCGGCGACCTGCAGGCCGCCCGTGGCCACGAAGTAGCCGCCGCCCACGATGGTCACCGTGTACAGCACGCCGATGAACAGCGAGTTCACCGCATGGAACGATCCCATGAACCGATACGAGCTCTCCTTCGTCGCCACGAAGCGCTCGTTCGTACGGTCGAACTTCTTGATCTCCACCGGCTCGTTGCCGAACGACTTCACCACGCGGATGCCGCCGAGCGAGTCTTGCAGGCGCGCGTTGATGTCGGCCATCTTCTTGCGGTTCTCGGTGAAGATGACGCGCTTCTGGTAGTTGCGCCAGAACGAGTACGCCGCCAAAAGCAGCGTCGCGACCAGCATGATGGCGGTCAGCGGCACGTTGATGAAGAACAGCAGCGCGAACGAGCCCACGATCTTGAGGATGCAGATGAACAGGTTCTCGGGCCCGTGGTGCGCGAGCTCCGAGATGTCGAACAGGTCGGTGACCAGCTTGCTCATCATCTCGCCGGTGTTGTTGCGGTCGTAGTAGGAGAAGCTGAGGCGCTGGTACTGCTTGAACAGGTCCATGCGCATGTCGGCCTCCATGCGCGCGCCCATGATGTGGCCCCAGCTGGTGATGAAGTACTGGCAGGCCGTGCGCACGCCGTACAGCACGACGAACAGAAGCGCGATCCAGCCGAGCGAGCCGATGATGGCCTCGGGCGAGCTCTGGAAGAAGTCCTTCGTGAAGAAGCTCAGGAACTGGGGGAAAGCCAAGTCGACGCAGGCGAGCACCGTCGCGCACACGAGGTCGAACGCGAACAGGAACGTGTAGGGCTTGTAGTAGCTCGCGAACTTCGCGAACACCTGGCGCGCGGTCACTTCGGGCGCATTCGTCGCGGGAGCGGGCGCGGTTTCGGGCGCGGGCGTTGCGCCGACGGACGGGCCGCCCGCGCGCGGGGCCGCCTTCCGGACAAGGTTCTTGATGGTATCCATACCCCCCATTGTAGCGCTACTCCGAGCGCCGAGCACCTCGAATCGGCGCGGCGCGCGGCGCTTCGTGGGCTTCGCATGGGAACGGCGCCGTGGGCGCAGGGTTTCTTCGCGTTGCCTCATCGGGCCTCCTCGATAATCGATTCGCCGCGTCGCGCCTCTCGGCGCACGCGCGCGAGCTCGCTTGCCGCCCCGCGCCCGAACACGCCCACGTCGTAGCTGCCGGCATAGGCCGCCGCGACGGCGATCAGCAGATACGGCAAGGCGAGCCAGCCGAATATCTCTGCGCCCATGAGCACCGCCGCCAGCGGGCAGCGGCTGGCAGCCGCGAAGAACGCCGCCATGCCGAGCGCGGCCGAGAACCCAGCGGGCTGCCCCGTCGCGAGGCCCAACGCGCAGCCCAGCAGCGCGCCGACGGTGAACATGGGCATGATCTCGCCGCCCTTGTAGCCGAAGCCGAGCACGAGCACGGTGAGCGCCCCTTTGACGGCGAAGTCGCCTGGAGCCGCATGACCGGCGAGCGCGCCGCGCAAAAGCCCCACGCCGGTGCCCTCGAAGGCCTGCCAGCCGAAAGCCAGCACGAGCCCTGCGAACAGAAGGCCGCCCGCCGCGGCGGCGACGAGCGGGCGCCCGACCCGATGGCGCGTCGCATGGCGCAGCGCGCGCAGGCCGCTCGCGAACAGCGCGCCGCCCACGGCGCAGCACAAGCCCACGAGCAGGCATTGGGCGACGGAAGCCCACGACAGCGCGGGCAGCGCGACTGTCGGGATGAGGTCGCCGATGCCGATCGGGCGCGCGATGGCGAAGGCGACGAACGCGGCGACGAGCATCGTGGGCACGTGGCGCGCCACCGCGCGGTCGAAGCGCGCGAGCTCGAGCACGAGCATGCACGAGCCCAACGGGGCGAAGAACAACGCGCTGAACGCCGCCGCCATGCCGAGCGCGGCGGGATAGCCGTTCGGGATGGCGCGGCCGCGGCGCCACACGGGAGCAAGCTTGAAGGGGCGGCCGATCATCGAGCCGACGGAAGCGCCCATCTGCAGCGCGCCCGCCTCCATCCCCACCGATCCGCCGCCGAGCACAGTGAGGAACGTGCCGCCGAGAATGCCGGGGGCCACGCCGCCCGGGATGCGCTCGTTGGCGCGGAACCGCTCGATGACGCCGTCGGTGGCCAGGTTCACGGGCAGGCGCAGCAGCTTGTACAACCCGACTGATGCGAGGCCGAGCGCGGGCAGGGCGAACAGCAGCCAGGGGAAGCGCCGCGAGAGCGTCCCCGCGAGGTCGACGGTCAGGGTGAGCACGATGGAAGCCGCAGCGCCGGCCGCGCCCACGACGAGCGCGCACGCCGTATGGCGCACGAGCTGCCCGAGGTCGAAGCGACCGTCCTGCAAAGATTCCGCTTGCCCGCCGTCTTGTGCGTCCACGCGCGCCTCGCCTCCCAACCTGCTCCGAATACCAACGCATCCGCCCCATGGTACGGAGCGGATGCGCCTGCGGGAGGTAGCGGCGAAAGGCGGTTGCCGTACCGTCGCGCCCTGTTGTCCGGCGCGTTGACGACGCGCTCGATTCGGGCGAGCCGCGCGCGAGCGGGCCGAGCGCTCAAGAGCGGCTCGCCGCTGCCAAGGAGCGAAGGCGGGCGCAGGAAACCGTGCAGCCGGGCGCTACCTCGTCAACCCCATCGCGCCCTGGAATACGACGTCCTCGTCCTTGCACAGGTGCTGGACGGCAGTACGCGCGGTCTCCACCGCCGTGGGCAGGCCGCCGGGGGCGACGAGTCGCTGCCCCGCGAAGTAGACGCCCACGAATCCTTCGGGCTTCGCGGGGTAGCTCGTCTGCTTTTCGCCCGGAAGCATGTTGGACATCCACGATCCCTTGTACGAGCGCAGATAGCGCTCGTAGGTGAGCGGCGTGGCCACGTCCCACACCTCGACGTTGCCCTCCACCTGCGGGCACTTCTTCGACACCGCGGCGATCACCGCCTCGGCGAGCTTGCGCTTCTCCTGCGCGTAGGTGCCGTCGGCCTTGCGCGCGGCCCACCAGTCGTACGTGTCGCCGTTCATGAACAGCGTCATGGCCGTGCAGCCCTCGGGCGCGTAGCCCTCGTAGGCGGCGTAGTTGTTGAAGGAAAGCGCGTCGTGTAGCTGCCCTCCGCAGAAAACGGGCTCGTCGAGAGGGAACCCGACGCATTCCGGCACGTCCGAGAGGTCGCTTCGGATGCCGAGGCTCACGAACGTGTCGAGGATCGGATGCACGTGCTCCCGCAAATGCTCCGCCCAAGGCTCGACGATCGGCGGGTCGAAGAGCTCGTCGACGGCCATGCGCAGATCCTGCGTCACGATGACGGCATCGAACGCCCGCTCTTCGCCGTCCACGACCACGCCCACCGCTCGCCCGTCCCGCACGGCAACCTGCTCGACGAGGCTCCGGTACTCGATCCGACCTCCCAGCCGCTCCAACGTCTCAGCGACGCGCCGGGCCATGGCGAGCGAGCCGCCGAGCGGGTACCCGCCGTCGCCCGCAGCGAGCGTCGCGAGCGTGAACGCGAGTCCCATCGCGCTCATGTCCTCGCCGACCATGCTCGCGAACAGGGTGCGCAGCAGCGGGTTGGAGAAGCGATCCGCGAACGCACGGGCGGTCTGGTTCGCGTAGACGGGCATGCGCGTCATCGCCGGCAGCATGGCAAGCATTTCCCCCATGCCCGCCTTGCGCGGCACGGCCGCCTTCACGCCCTTGAGGTCGAAGACGGGCATGCTCACCTTCATGAACGCGCGCACGTCCTTGACGAGGCGCCGTATCTGGCGCGCGTCTTCGGGCGCGACGTCGAGCAGGTGCTCCTCGAGGCGGTCGACGTCGCGGTACAGGTAGACGGTCCTCCCCTCGAACTCGTAGGCGAGGAAGGGGTCGCGCACGTATATCGGCACGTCCGCATCGAGCGCGCCGATCTCGTTCCACACCGCGTTGAGCGCCGTCTTCGGCGACGATCCCGTGAGCCAATGCATGCCGCCCTCGAACAGGTACCCCTTGCGGCTCCAACTGGTCGATGCGCCGCCGGGGATGGCGTGCGACTCGAAGACGGTGACGTCGAAGCCGCTTTGGCGCGCGTACACCCCGGCCGCGAGCCCTGCGATGCCGGCGCCCACGACGGCGACGCGCTTCGACGAAGCTCCCGCCCCCGCCGCGCCCGTCGCGCGCGACGATCGCTCCTCCGATGTTTCACGTGAAACATCCGTTCGCTTGGCCGCGCTCGCGCTTGCGTGCTCGCTCTTCAGCTGATCCATTCCCCTACCTCTTCCTCACGATGTCGACGATCCATTCCGGTTCCGGGCACGGCATATCGGGATACACGGCCAGCTCCTCGGCGATGCCCTGGATGGCCGCCCAGAACGCGATGGAGAGCGCCGTCGGGTCGCCCGCGCGGACGGTGCCCTCGCGCTGGCCGCGACGCACCATCTCGGCCGTGGGCGTGTTCATGTCGAAGCCCGCGAGCAGCTCCTTCGCGCGCTCGGGGATGGCGTCGTCCATAAGCGCGTTGCCCATGAGTACGAACATGTCGGCCATGAAGGGGTCTTCGCGCAAAAAGGCCAGGATGCTCGCGGCGGCCCCTTCGAAGAACGCGATCGCGTCGACCTCGGCCCCGTTGCCCATCATCGCCATCGGCCCGCTCACGCCCAGGCCTATGAGTTCCTCGTAGAGCGCTTCCTTCGACTCGAAGTAATGGAACATGAGCCCCGTGCTCATGCCCACCGCCTCGGCGATGTCGCCCACCTTCGTGCCCGCATAGCCCTTGCGCACGAACAGGTGCATCGCCGCTCGGAGGATCTCCTCGCGGCGCCGTTCCCGCTGCTCCTGCCTCGTCGCCATTCGTTGAACTTCCTTTCATTGAATTACTATTCAACATAATACCACGGGACGGAAGGAACGCAAGGAGGATCGCGATGTTCGGGCGCGATGCGGGCGCCCCACGCATCGTTTCGCCGCCTTGGAGGCGAAGGATTGCCGGATGGGAGGCGTTTGCGCCGCGCCCGACCGGGCAAGGTGCTCCCGATGGGGTGCGGCTTAGCGAGGTTCCTCGCGCCCCTACCCCTCCAGGAAGCGGGAGGGGGTACCCCGATGGAGGATGGTGAGGCGGTGCATGGCGCGGGTGACGGCGACGTAGAGGAGGGTGCGGTCGAACTCGGTGGAGAAGAAGCGCTCGTCGGCGTCGAGCACCACCACCTCGTCGAACTCGAGGCCCTTCGCCATCTTCACCGACGCCACCGACACGCCGTCCTCGAACGTCGTCGTGCGCTCGGTCAGCAGGCGCACGTCCGCGTCGCGGCCCAGCAGCTCGGCGTAGCGAGCGGCCAGCTCGTCGGAGGCGTGCAGGATGCCGAGCGTCTTGCGGCCGCTCGCCCGGAACCCCTCGACGGCTTCGAGCGTCCGTGCAAGCACTTCCTCGGTGCTCGCGCAGCCGACGATGCGCGGCGCCTCGCCGTGCCGCTCCACGGCTTCGAGCCCGGCGGCGGGCTTCACGCGGTTCGCGAGCGCCACGATCTCGCTCGTCGAGCGGTAGCTGCGCGCGAGCCGCATCACGCGCGCGGCTTCGTAGGCCGCCGCCACGTCCTCGAGCTCGGTTCCGTTGCCCCGGTCGACCACCTGGCAGCAATCCCCCAGCACGGTCTTGTCGCAGCGGAACAGGCGAGCCACGAGCGCATGCTGAACCGGCGTCAGGTCCTGCATCTCGTCCACCACGAGGTGCAGGACGCCGTCGTACGCATCGAATCCGGAAAACGCTCCCTGCAGCAAAGCGAGGGGCGCGGCGTCCTCCCACTCCACCGTGCGCTTCGGCCCGAGCTCGAGCGCATCGTCCCATCCGCGCTCGCGCAGGAACAGCCGGTAGAGCGACAGCGCGTCCTTCGCGCGCAGCATGCCGGCCAGACGGCGGCGCACCTCGCGCTTCGTCGGCACGGCGTGGCGGTCCCGCCCGACGCTCGTCGACTCAAGCTCGTACACCGCGCTCGCGGCCACGAGGTCGAGCCGCTCCTCCAGCGCGAGGTCCCCGTGGGCGCGGAACCGCGCATCGATCCACGCGGCTTCGACGACGCGCCGGCCGAACGCCATGTCCTCGGCCGCGAACGCCGCCTCGGGCGCCCGTTCGAGGAACGCGAGCACCGCGGAGGCGAACGCCGCCGAGCCCTTCAGGCGGGCGCGCTCGCGCCACGCAACGTCCGCCTCGTCCACGCTCGAACGCGCAGGCGCGACCCTCGCCGCGCCGCCGAGGGCGCGCTCGACGACGGCGCGCAGGTCGAGGGCCGCGATGGGTTCCTCGCCGAGCTCCGGCAGCACGCCTGAGACGTAGTCGGCGAACACGCGGTTCGGCGACAGGATGGCCACCGCGCGCGAGGACAGCTCGCCCTTGCGACGGTACAGCAGGTACGCCACGCGATGCAGCGCGATGGACGTTTTACCCGAGCCCGCCGCGCCTTGGATGACGAGCGTGCCCGGCTCCTCGTCGCGGACGATGCGGTTCTGCTCGGCTTGGATGGACGCGACGATGGTGCGCATCTTCTTGTCGGACGTGCGTCCCAGCTCGCGCGCCAGCACTTCGTCGCGCACGCTCGAAGCGCTGTCCGCCGCGTACACGAGCCTTCCCCGCTCCACCCCCAGCTGGCGCTTGCGCGCGAGCAGGCCCTCCACGCGGCCCGCAGGCGCATCGTAGGCGGCGGGCCCCGTCCCGTCGTGCTCGTAGAACAGCCCCGCGATCGGCGAGCGCCAGTCGGACACCACCGCCGCCTCGTCGGAGCTGAACGAGAAACGACCCAGGTAGAACGGCGTCGGCGCGCTCGCGCCCGCCGCCTGGAAGTCCACGCGCGCGAAATAGGGGGCGTCGAGCAGCTTCTCCAGGCGCTCGGCCGACGCGCCCGCCTCGGCAGCCTGACGGTCGACCTCCTTGAGGAACAGCTCGTTTCGGTACTGCTCGCTCGGGTCGATCTCGCCGCGGTAGGCCGCCATGTAGCGTTTCGCCTCATCGTACCCGCCATCCACGCGCTCGAGCAGCCCCGCCGCCCGGTCGCGCGCGGCGCGCAGCAGCGCGAGCACGTCGTCGAGGTGCGCGCGCTCCTCGCGCATCACGGCGTCCTCGACAGCTTCGCCTTCCTCGCACGACGCGTCGCCCGCGGCCTCCGCTCCGTCTCCGCCCGCGAGCCTTCTCTCCGCGCGCAGCACGAACCGCTGCGTGGGGTAGCCGAACTCCTCGAGCAGCTCCGCCTCCTCGAAGCCGAGGGCCAGCAGATCGCGCCGATGCCCCGTGTCGGCCCGGTCGCCTGCGCGGAACGTGGTCAGCGACACGTCGCGTTCCGGCAGCTCCACCGAGCGCAGCGCGTCGAGCAGCGCACGCGCCACGTCGAGGCGGCGGTACTGCGGGTGCACGACCAAAACGTCGATGCGCGCCGTCTCCGCATCGAACGCGAGCGCACCCGCCAGCGCCTCACCGTCCCACGCGGCCAACGCCCGCCGCCGCCCGATGCACGAGGCGGCCCACGCCTCGTGGTCGCGTTCGTCGAAGCACGGGAACCCGTCGATCGACGAGCGCATGAGGTCCATCCATGCGGGCAGGTCGCCGGGCGACGCGCACCCGATCGTCCAGGCGCCCTCGTCTTCCGGCACCCCGTCGCGCAGCGCAAACGGAAGCTGCAGCGCGTAGAACGAACCCACGGCGCGGAACCGCGCGGGCGTGGTCTTGTACAGAGCGGAAAAGGCGAGCGAGAACGCTTGCTGGCTGTCGTAGCCGGCCTCGAGCGCCACCTCCGCGAGCGGTTTGTCCGTCGATACGAGGGCGCGCGCCGCCTCGGTGAGCCGCCTGCGCTTCACGTAGTCGTACACGGGGAAGCCCACCGTAAAGGTGAACAGGCGGTGCAGGTGATATTTCGAGTATCCCGCTTCCTCGGCCAGCCAATCGAGGTCGATCCGCTCGCCAAGGCGGCTCTCGATGCAGTCGATCGTCCGTGCGATCGCGCGCTCCTGTTCACGGCTCATGGGCGTCCTCCTTCATCCTGGTTCGGCGAACCATCCATGTAACCAGAAACAAGCGGGCGCGTCTCTATCGATCTTGCGCTCTTCGGAAAGCACACGAACGAAAAGCGCCCGCCGTCGAGGGCGGGCGCTACGGGGAAGCGATGCGCGGCGCTAGTTCTGGGGCTCGTCGAACGGGAAGTCCTTGAGCGCCGCGAAGGGGTTCGGCGGCGTGCCGTCATCGTCGTCCGACGCCGGCGCGCAGCCGCACGGGCCCTCGTTGAGGTCGGCGCCGCACTGCGGGCACAGGCCCTTGCAGTCCTCGTCGCACAGCGGGATGAGCGGGAACTCCAGCAGCAGCGCCGCCGTGATGATGGGCTCCAGATCGATGACGTTGTCGGAGGGCAGCACCTCGAACTCGTCGTCGTCCATGTCCTCCGGCGCTGCCTTCGTCTCGTCGAGCAGGAAGTAGCCTTCCAGCTCGCCGGTGACCGGGAACGAGAACTCGTCGAGGCAGCGCGCGCAAGCCGTCTTCGCCTCGCCCTCCACCGTGCCGGTGACCAGCAGCGCATCGCCCGTGTTCGTGATGTCGGCCTGCCAGGCCAGCGGCCCCGCGAAATCGTACAGGTCAGGGCCCGCCTTCATGACCGGGATGGCGACGGTTCCTTCAAAATGAGAGCTCTCCGCCGGTGCGAAGAGCTCGGAGGGTATATGGATGCGCAGCGTCTCCATTTAGCGCCCCGACGCGAGGGAGTTGGCGTTCAGGCGGTCGCGGCAGCGGCGCACGTTGTTGAGCAGCGTGTCGAGGCTCTGTTCGACATGGCCGAACACCTCGTCGGCGTAGTCCTCGGCGCCGGCGCGGGTCTGGCGCTCCAGCTCGCGGGCGTCGGAGAGCACCTGGTCGGCCTGCTGCTGGGAGATGCGGACGATCTCCTGCTCGCTGGCGATGGTCATGGCCTGGCTGCGCGCGTCTTCGATCATGCGGTTGGCCTCGGCCTCGGCATCGTCGAGCAGGCTCTGGCGCTCGCGCACGATCTGACGGGCCTGGGCGAACTCGCTGGGGAACGTGTCGCGGATCTCGTCCATGATCTCGAACGCCGCGGCGATGTCGACCTGGCGCATGTTGCCCTTGCCGAAAACCGGCTTAGAGTCCTCAAGCAGAATCGAGAGCTCTTCCAACAGCCCCAAGACTCCTGTTTCGTCCATGATTGTCCTTCCACCCAGGCGTGCTGCGTTTCATCTGCGTTGGCGCGCACGGGTATCCTCGCGTGCATGCGTCGCAATATTCTAGCATGTATGCTGGGAAAACCAACCTCCAATGCACAAAGCGTGCACATTTTACCCGGTCGGACCCGTGCCGACACCGAACGGTGACCTGCGGGCGCGCAGGATATGCTACGCGTCGCCGAACTTCTTCAGCAGCGCCTCGTTCACGCATGCCGGCACGAACTGCTCCACGTCCCCGTGAAGGCTGGCGATCTCGCGCACGATGGACGACGACAGGTACATGTACTGCGGCGGCGACATGATGAACAGCGTCTCGAGCTCTTGGTTCAACTGGTAGTTGAGGGCCGTCATCTGGAACTCGTACTCGAAGTCGGTGATGGCGCGCAGGCCCTTGATGACCACGGTGGCGTCGAGGCGCGCCGCGAGGTCGACGAGCAGCTCGTCGAACGGCTCGACGCGGACGTTGGGCAGATGGCTCGTCGCCTGGCGCACCAGCTCGGCGCGCTCCTCGAGCGCGAACAGGGGCTTCTTCTTCGGCGAGGCAGCCACGGCGACGACCACCTCGTCCACCAGCTGCGCCGCGCGGGTGATGACATCGAGGTGCCCACTCGTGATGGGATCGAACGTTCCGGGCGTCAGTGCACGTTTCATGTAAGGTTTTCCGTTCCTTCTCAGCTTCTCAGTCGATCGCGTCGCGCGGCGCTTCCAGGCGCAGCACGTCCACGACAGTATCCCCGTACTTCTTGCGCTGCGCAATAGACAAATCGCGCGCTTTTGCCGCATCCTCCACCGCGGCGTTCGCGCCCGCCGCGTGCTCGTACACGACGATCGCGTCGTCGGCCAGCGCCGCGCGCTCGCGCAGCGCGCCCACGAGCCCGAGCGCCGCGTCGGCCTCGCACGCGTACGGCGGGTCGAGAAACACGAGGTCGAACGGCGGGCGGGCGTAGGGGACGTCCTTCAGCACGTCGCCTTTGCGCACGCGGGCGCGCCGCGCGTCAAGCCCGAGCAGGCCCACGTTCGCGTTGAGGGCCTTGAGCGCCTCGCCCGCGCGCTCGCAGAACTGCGCGCTGCGGGCGCCGCGGCTGAGCGCCTCGAGCCCGAGCGCGCCCGACCCGGCGAACGCGTCGAGCACCACGGCGCCATCGAACCCGTCGCGCGCGCTGTGCACCGTGCTCATCATGGCCTCGCGCACCCGGTCGGTGGTGGGGCGGGTGCTCTCCCCCTTCGGCGCCTTGAGCGTGCGCCCGCGGAACTCGCCTGCGATGATCCTCATACGTATCAGCCTCCCTGCGCCACGTGGTCGTGGGCGTACATGATGCGCACCTCGCGCGCGAGCGCGCGGTGCGCGGGCAGCTCCAACTCGGGGTCCTCGGCCATGATGGCCGCGGCGTCGGCGTGCGCGGCCTCGATCACCGCGCCGTCGCGCACGACGTTCACCAGCTTGAGGCCCGACGCGCCGTGCTGCCGGTTGCCGAGGATGTCGCCCTCGCGGCGCAGCGACAGGTCGTAGCTGGCCAGCTCGAAGCCGTCGTCGGTGCTCACCATGGCCGCGAGGCGCGTGAGGGCGGCATCCGACTTCGACGCCGACACGAGGTGCACCTCGGCGGCTTTCTCGCCGCGGCCGACGCGCCCGCGCAGCTGGTGGAGCTGCGAGAGGCCGAAGCGGTCGGCGTCCTCCACGATCATGACCGTGGCGTTCGGCACGTCGACGCCCACCTCGATGACCGTGGTGGCCACGAGCACCTGCGTGTCGTTGTCGCGGAAACGCTGCATGACGGCCTGCTTTTCCGCGCTGGGCATGCGCCCGTGCAGCAGCTCCACCCGGTAGTCGGCGAACAGGGTGGTCTGCAGGTAGGACGCCTCCTTCGCGGCGGCCGCCACGTCATCGCCCGCCAGGTCGTCGTCGGTCTCGATGCTGATGGCCGCGTACTCGTAGGCCTCCTCGTCGGCCTCGCGGCGCCGCCCGCCGCTGCCGCCGTCCGCCGCCTTCGCGTCGCGCTCTCCCCCGTCCTGGCCGATGAGCGGGCACACCACGTACACCTGCTCGCCACGCGCCAGCGCCGCGCGGGCGGCGTCGTAGGCGTGTCCGCGGTCGGCCTTCTGGTGCACGAAGGTGGTGCGGCGCGCCGCGTCATGCGGCCGGTGCTTGAGGTAGGACAGCGTCAGGTTGCCGAACAGCGCCAGCGCCAGCGAGCGCGGGATGGGCGTGGCCGTGAGGTACAGCGCATCGGGCGCCTCGCCCTTCGCCAGCAGCTTCGCGCGCTGCTCCACGCCGAAGCGCTGCTGCTCGTCGATGACCACGAGGCTGAGCCGTCGCGGCGCCACGTCGTCTTCCAGCAGCGCGTGGGTGCCGATGAGCACGTCCGTCGTGCCGCCCGCCACGCGCGCGAGGATGGCCTCGCGGTCGGCCGGCGGAGTGGAGCCCGTCAGCACCTCCCAGGTGACGCCGGCCGCGTCGAACAGCGGCCCCAGGCTCTTGCCATGCTGGCGCGCGAGCACCTCGGTGGGGGCCATGAGCAGGGCCTGCGCTCCCGTGTCGGCTGCCGCCGCCAGCGCGAAGGCCGCGACGACGGTCTTGCCGGTGCCCACGTCGCCCAGCAGCAGGTGGTTCGCGGTCTCGGGCGCGGCGAGCGCGGCGAGGATGTCGCGCTTGGCCTGCTGTTGCTCGTCGGTGAGCTCGAAGGGCACCGCGGCCTCGAGCGCGGCCAGGTGCGGCCCGTCCACCACGTGCACGACGGGCTCGCACCCGTCGCTGCGCTCGCGCGACTCGCGCATGAGCATGAGCTCGAGCAGCAGCAGCTCCTCGTACACGAGGCGGCGACGCGCCTCGGCCACCTCGTCCATCGTGTGGGGGAAGTGGATGCACGACAGCGCCGCGCCGCGGCTCATCAGCCGGTACTTGGCGCGCAGCTCGAGCGGCAGCGGATCATACATACCGCTGGCCGCCGCCAGCGCGTTGCCCACGAGCCGGCGCATCCACGCGGCCGATATCTTCTCGCAAGCGGGGTGCACGGGGATGATCATGCCCTCGGCCATGCGCTCGCCCTCGAGCACTTCCAGGTAGGGGTTCGTCATGCGCTTGAAGCCGTAGTTGAACTCGAGCTTGCCCGCCACCGCGATGCGCATGCCGGGCTTCACCTGGTCCATGAGCCACGGCTGGCGGAAGCACGTCACCATGAGCACGCCCGTCGCGTCCACGAGCGACAGCTCCACGAGGGAGAGGCGCGGCTTCGGCTTCTTCAACTTGATCTCGTGCACCGAGCCCTCGATGGTGCACGACTCGCCGATGCGCGCGGTGGCCACCTCGGCCTTGCGCGAGAGGTCGATGTAGCGCCGCGGGAAATGCGTGGCCAGGTCGCGCACCGTGCGGATGCCGAGCCCGTCGAGCGCGCGGGCGCGCGTCGGGCTCACCAAACGAACGCGCCCGACCGATTCGTCGAGCGCGAGCGTTGCTGCTAAACGGTCAGGCGCGTCCATGCACTTCTCCAGGTCGTTCGTAAGGTCAGCGAGGGGAGCAGCATCGAGCAGGTGCGCCGTTCGGAGAACGGCGCAGCGGTTTTACTCAACGGACATGACCACCGGGTACAGGGGCTGGTCGCCGCGGTGGGCGTCGATCTCGAGGTCGTCGTAGGCGCCCTCGATGCGCTCGAGCAGCGCGGCGAAGGCTTCCTCGCCCAGATCCTCGCCCGCGAGGATGGTGAGCGTGTCGGCCTCGTCGGCCCCCATCGTGTCGAGCAGCGCCATGACCACGCCCTCGGTCGTGGCGCCAACGGCCTCGATGGCCCCGTCGGCGATGCCGATCACGTCCCCCTCCTTGATGGGGTTGTCGTGCGCGTCCTTGGAATCTTTGATGGCCGTGGTCACCTCGCCGGTCTTCACCTCGGCGTACGCCTCGGTCATCGACTCGACGTTCTCCTCGAGGCTCGCGCCCTCGTCGAAGCCGAACAGCGCGGCGAACGCCTCGGGAACGCTGCGCGTGGGAACGACGGCGCACGGCGTCTCGGACAGCTCGCAGGCGCTCTGGGCGGCCATGATGATGTTCTTGTTGTTCGGCAGGATGATGACGGCATCGGCGTTCACCTGGCCGGCGGCGTCGAGCAGGTCCTTCGTGGAGGGGTTCATGGTCTGCCCGCCGGACACCACCACGTCCACGCCGAGGCTCTTGAGGATCTTCGCGTTGCCCTCGCCTGCGGCCACGGCCACGAAGCCGAGCGGCTTGGGCGCCTCCTCCTGCTCGGCGGCCAGCGCGTCGGTGCGCGCCGCGCTCTGCTGCTGCATGTTGTGGATGTGCACCTCGGAGATCTGCGCATCGTGCGTGAGGAACCAGCCGAGCACCTCGTCGGGGCGGTTCGAGTGCACGTGCACCTTGAAGTTGGGGTGCATGCCCACCATGAGGTCGCAGTCGCCCATCGTGGGCAGGAAGTCCTTGGCGGCGTCCACGTCCACCGTGTCGGAGTGCACGAGGAACTCCGTACAGTAGCGGTACGCCGAGCCCTCCCAGTCGTTGATCTGCTCGATCTCCACCTTCGGCGCCGTGCCGCGCGCGAAGGCCAGCTCGTCCACCATGGGGCCCTCTTTGCCCGTGAGCGCCGAGGCGAACGCGTCGAAGAAGATGGCCAGGCCGAAGCCGCCCGCATCCACCACGCCGTTCTCCTTGAGCACGGGCAGCAAGTCGGGGGTGCGCTGCACCGAGGCGTAGGCCTCCTCCACCACGTAGGCGAGGGCCTCGTCGGCCGGGAGCTTCTTCTTGCGGGCGCGCTTCGCGGCCGACGCGCTGTCGCGCAGCACGGTGAGGATGGTGCCCTCGACCGGCTTGCGGACGGCCTGGAAGGCCACTTCCTGCGACTTCGCGAACGCCGCGTCGATGCTGTCGGCGTTCAGCTCGTCGTGTCCCACGCTGCCCTCGCACAGGCCGCGCAAAATTTGCGAGGTAATGACACCGGAGTTGCCGCGTGCGCCCATGAGCGCGCCGGTCGTGATCGCCTTGCGAATTTCCGCGCCGCCCGCCCCGATGGGCAGGTTGGCCAGGTTCTCGACGACGGTCTCCAGCGTGAGCGACATGTTCGTGCCCGTGTCGCCATCGGGCACCGGGAACACGTTCAGACGGTTGATCTCGTCCTTGCGCTCGCTCAGGGTCTTGCTCGCGACGGCGATGGCGTTGAGCAGATCGTTCGCGGTATAGGGTTCTGGCATGCTGATCGATTCTCCTTAAACGTAATGCCGCAGAGCGCCGCGCCCCTCTCTCGGGCGGGCTGCGGCTCATCATGGCAGGGCGAGCGCTACTTGCGCACCTTCACGCCCTGCACGTGCACCTCGACGCCGTCGAGCGGGACGCGAGCGTATTCGGTCAGCGCGAACGTGACCTGATCGACGAGGTTCTGCGATACCGTGTTGATGTTGGTGCCGTACTCGATGACGACGTACAGCTCCACGTGCACGCCCGCATCGGTCGTGGTGACCACCACGCCGCGGCGCAGACGCGACGCCGGGAGGATCTTCGCGATGCCGTCGACGGCGGTCGGGGCGGCCATGCCCACGACGCCGTAGCACTCGAGCGCTGCATTGCCGACCATGTCGGCCAGTACGTCATTGGCAACGTGGAGGTTGCCCGCTATCGTATCGTTCATGGCATTCCTTTCACGGCGCGGGTGATCCCGCGCACGACAAAAAACCTGCTAACGCAGTATAGCGCATGGGCTCGGTGCTGTGCGATGCGCCTGATCGCAGGCGAAAGTATACTACACGAAAAATTCTTGTAACTGTTGAAGTTTATGTGCTATAGTATGAGGGCTTTTTTGTCATCAACGGTTTTTGCCGATGAGTACCCAACGTACATGGAGTGATGAACGATGTCGAAGATTTGTGAAGTTTGCGGTAAAGCGCCGAGCGCGGGACGCAACGTCAGCCACTCGCACCGCGTGACGAACCGTTGGTTCCGTCCGAACATTCAGCGCGTGACGATCAAGGACAAAGAGGGCCATGTCCGCAAGGCCAACGTTTGCACGAAGTGCATGAAGGCCGGCAAGGTCGAGCGCGCGTAACACGCCTGCTCCGGTTCGACCGGCGAACAAACCGGCACCGAAAAAGCCCGCTCGCGCGGGCTTTTTGTCGTTTACAGAATAGGTGGTTGAGACAGCGAGACGGGGGTGAGACAGAGGGACGGGGGTGAGACAGAGGGACGGGGTAATTGTCTCATTTCGAGCAAATGAGACAATTACCCCGTCCCTCTGTCTCACCCCCGTCCCTCTGTCTCACCCCCGTCTCGCTGTCCCCTTGTCTCGCTTCCGCCTATTCCATGATGAGCAGGCGGCCGCACTGGGGGCACGGCGCCACGTTGCCCTGGGCCTTCATGTCGATGAGGCGCCCGCCTTCGATGGCCATGCGGCACACGCCGCAGTTGCCGCCCTGCAGGCGGCCCACCGCGACGCCGCCCGTGCGCGCGGCCGTCTTCTCGTAGGCGTCGAGCAGCTCGGCCGGCAGCGAGGACGCCAGCATGGCGCGCTCGGCGTCGATGCGCGCCACCGCGTCCTTGAGCGCGCCGCCTTCTTTCACGAACGTCGCCGTGGCCTCGGCCTCCTGGCGCTCCAAGCCCGCAAGCGCCGACGCCACCTGCGCCTGCACGGCCTCGATCTTCGCCAGCTCGTCGCCGACGGCGTTCAGCTCGACCTCCAGCGTGTTGCGGCGCTTCGCGAAGCCGTTGAGCTCTTTCGTGCGCGCCTCGACGCCGCGGTAGTCGCCGCGCACCGCGTCGATCTCGCCCTGCACCTGACGCTGCTTCTCGGCCAGCGACGCGTCCTCGTCGCCGATGCGCGCGAGCTGGGCGTCTGCCTTCGCATGGAGTGCGTCGAGCTGGTCGCGCTTCTGCTCGACGGCCTTCTTCTTCGAGCGCGCCTCGAGGATGATCGCCCGCTGGGGGAGCTCCTCGAGCTTCTTCTTGGACTGCATCGCCTCGAGGTCGAGGTGCTGCATCTTGAGCAGCGTGGCGAGATCGTCGGTGTCTACGTGCATGCGCATCCTTTGTTCGAACGGAGCGCCGCAGCTGCGACGCTCCCTGTATTATACCCGTACCGTTTCAGGGTACGACCAGTTATCTCCCTGATCGAGCACCGTGACCAGATCACCGGGAATGCCCACGGATTCCACGGCGGCGGCCAGCACGGCCGCGAGCGGCAGCTCGCTCGTGTCGTGGCCGAGATCGACGATGGCGAGTCCCGCCTGCGACAGCTCGAGGGCCGCATGGTACTTGATCTCGCCGCACACGAGACAATCCACTTGCGTCTTCAAGCAGGCGCGGCCGAGGTCGTCGCCCGTCGACCCCGTGCAGGTGACCACGCGGTCCAGCTCGCGCGGGAAGTCGCCCCACACGCGCGGCGCGCGGGCGAACACCGAGGTGCAGCGCGCGGCGAGCTGGCCAAGCGTGAGGGCGTCGTCCTCGCCGAGGGTGCACAGCTGGCCGTATCCCTTGTCCCGCGATCCGGGAAGGGGCACGAGCACCTGCTGGAATTCGAGGCCGAGCATGCCGGGCAGCACACGCTGGGCCCGCACGCTCACGTCGAGCGCCGTGTGATACGACAGGATCGAGACCCCGCGCTCGACGGCGCGCCACACGCCGGCCCCCGGGTTGGCCGCCACCGAGGAGGCGGGCATGAACGAATCGGGCGGGGCGAGGAACGCGGGATGATGCGTGACCAGCACGTTCGCGCCCATGTTCGCGGCCGCGTCGATGGCCTCGACCGTCGGGTCGAGCGCGACGGCCACGCCCGTGACGAGGCGGGCGGGATCGCCCACCGACATGCCGGTGCGATCCCACGGCTCGGCGTCGGCAGCCGGGAACTCGGCCAGCAGCGCCCGCTCGAGCGCGCCGGTGGTGACGGCCGTGACGGGTTTGGACAACGGGCCCGACGCGCGGCGCGCCAAACCTTCCCGACCCTTGGCTTCCTTCTGGTTCTTCTTCGCTGCAACCATGGCGCGGCTCCTTCGCTCGTGTTCGAATTGGTTTTTCGAACCCACGTTACTCGATTGCGACGGCCCGGCGGTCGCCGTCGGCTGTCGGGACCGTTACCGTTCTATAACCCGCCTCGTACATGAGGCGGTAAGCTTTCTCGATATCGCGCGCGACGTGCCCCGGCACGTGCGCGTCGGTTCCCACCGTGCACGGCACGCCTGCGCGGCAGAACGCGGCCAGCAGCGCCGGCGCGGGAAACATCTCCTTGCAGGCGTAGTAGGATCCCGACGTGTTCACCTCCACCATGCGCCCCGACGCGGCGCAAGCCTCGGCGGCTCGGTCGTACAGGGGCTGCGGGTCGAAGCTGGGATAGAAGTTGAACTTCTTGGCGAGATCGGGATGAGACATCACGTGGAAGGGGGCGTCGGACGAGACGGCTTCGCACCATACCTCGAAGTAGCGCCTCCAGATATCGTCGGCCCCCACCTCGTCCCAACGCCCGCGCTGGGCGGGATCGTCGAAGGGCCAGCGGTCGACGAAGTGCACGGATCCTAAGATGAGCTGGAACGGCGCGAGATCCTCCGCGGAGATGGCGCGGTCCTCGTCGTCGCCCAGCCAGTCCATCTCGCAGCCGGCGATGACCTCGATCTCGGGATGCGCCGCGCGCGCGGCCTCGACGGCCTCGAGGTACTCCCCCATCCGCTCGGCGGGCATCGACAGGTAGCGGTCGGGATCGAACGCCGCCGTCATCGGGTAGTGCTCGGTGACGGCGATGGTGGACACGCCCGCCTCGACGGCAGCGGACACGAGCTCCTCCACCGTCCCCTCGCCGTGGTTGGTGAAGCAGGTGTGGGTGTGGGTGGTGATCAGCTCCATGACGGCTCTACTCCTCGACGCGTCTCGGTTATCGGTTATCGGTTCTCAGTTCCAGGCAAGGCTCTTGCACATGGCGGCGACGAAGGCGTCGACGTCCGCTTCCGTGGTGTAGCGCCCCATCGAGATGCGCAGGGCGCCGTGCGCGCGGTCCGCGTCGATGCCGAGCGCGCGCAGCACGTGGCTCGGCTCGAGCGAATGCGACGAGCAGGCCGACCCGCCCGACACGCCGAAGCCCTGCATGTCGAAGCGCAGGATGAGCGTCTCACTCTCCAGGCCGTCCACCAGCACGTGCACGATGTTCGGCAGGAAGTCGCAGCTGCCCGGCTCCACGTCGACGGTGGCCTCCACCGCGTCGAGCGCGCCCAGCTGCGCGTACAGCCTGTCGCGCAGCCCGCGCAGGCGCGCGGCCTCGTCCTTTTGCATCGCGCACGCCGCGCGCACGGCCGCCGCGAACCCGACGATGCCGGCCACGTTCTGCGTGCCGCTGCGCCGCCCGGCCTCTTGGCCGCCGCCGATGGCGTAGGCCTGAAACGGCGTGCGCGCGCGCAGGTACAGCGCGCCCACGCCCTTGGGGCCGCCCACCTTATGGGCCGAGAACGACGCGGCGTCCACGTCGAGCTCCTGGAGGTTCACGGGAGCCTTCCCCAGCGCCTGCACGGCATCGGTGTGGAACAGGGCGCCGGCCCCATGGGCGATGCGGGCCAGCTCGGCGATGGGCTGGATGCTGCCCACCTCGCTGTTGGCGGCCTGCACCGACACGAGCACGGCGTCGTCGTCGAGCGCCTCCTCGAGCGCGCGCGCCTCCACGAAGCCCTGACGGTTGGGGACGAGGCGGGTCACCCGGAAGCCCTGCGCCTCGAGGCGCTTCGCGGGCGCGAGCACGGCATCGTGCTCGACCGCGGTGACGACGATGTGCGGCGTGAACGCGCCCGCGCCGCGCCGGCGCCGCTCTTCGGCGGCGGCTTGCGCGATGCCCAGCAGCGCCGCGTCGTCGGCCTCGGTGGCGCCGCTCGTGAACACGATCTCGTCGGGACGGCGCGCGCCCAGGTCGCGGGCGACGGATTTGCGCGCGTCCTCGAGCGCGGCGAACGCGGCGCGCCCGGGCGCGTGCAGCGAGTTGGCGTTTCCGCCCGCGGCGAGGTTCGCGCGTCCCGGCACGAAATAGGGCGCCATGGCCGCGGCGGCCTCCTCGCAAAGCGGCGCCGTGGCGGCGTAGTCGAGGTACACGTACTCGTGCGTGATCGGGGTCATCGCGCCTGCGCCCCCTTGGCGCCGTCGAGCGCGGCGAGGCGCGCCTCGTCGGCGGCCGCCTGCACGGCGGCCAGCGCGGCGGCCGGGTCCGCGTCCGCGAACACGGCGTTGCCGCATACGAGCACGTCGGCTCCGGCGGCGGACACGAGGGGCGCCGTCCTGACGCCGATGCCGCCGTCCACCTGGATGAGCGGCGCGGCCCCCACGGCACGCGCCATCTCGGCGATGCGCGCCACCTTGGCGTCGCTGCCCTCGATATAGCTTTGGCCCGAGAAGCCCGGCTCCACGCTCATGACGAGCACCATGTCCACGTCGGCGATCACGGGGGCGAGCGCGCCCGGCGCCGTGCGCGGCTTGAGCGAGACGGCGGCCGCCGCGCCCGCCGCGTGGATGGCGGCGATGGCGCGCGCGAGCCCTTCGGCGTCGAGCGCCTCGGCGTGCACGGTGACGGAGTCGGCCCCCGCATCGAGGAACCAGGGGAGCTGCTCCAGGGGGTTCGAGATCATGAGGTGCACGTCGAGCGGCAGATCCGTGGCCTTCTTCAGCTGCTTCACGACGG
Source organism: Eggerthella timonensis (assembly GCF_900184265.1). NCBI lineage: Bacteria > Bacillati > Actinomycetota > Coriobacteriia > Eggerthellales > Eggerthellaceae > Eggerthella > Eggerthella timonensis. The sequence goes on along the minus strand of NZ_FXXA01000002.1, from coordinate 2,183,919 downwards.
GCACGCCCATCGTGAGGTTCGGCACGAAGTGGCCGTCCATGACGTCGACGTGCACGTAGCCCGCGCCCGCGCGCTCGATGAGCTCGATGTCGCGCCCGAGGTGCATGAAGTCGGCCGACAGGATGGATGGTGCGATCTTCACCGGTTCGAACATGCTCAAATCCTTCCTCATCGTTGTTGCGCCCATTCTAGCGCAAGCGCCGCGTCTGCCGCAGCGGTGCCGCGGGCGATGGAGGAAAACAACACGATGACGGCGAAGCTCAACCGCTTCCCCGCGACGGCGCGCGCTGCATTATAATGAAGGCCCCCTCTGGAAGAAGGCTCCATGGCTGCACGCGCTGGCACGCACTACGCATATCGGACGCCGCACGGCCCGGTGACCATCGCCGCGAACGAGCGCGGCGTCACCCGCGTCGCGTTCGGCGACGCGCCCCTGCCCGGCGAGCGCCGGCCGAGCGAGCTGGCGAACCGCGCGGCCACCGAGCTGCTCGAGTACTTCGCCGGCAAGAGGCGCGCCTTCGACGTCCCCCTCGACCCCGACGGAACCCCCTTCCAGCTGGCCGTATGGCGCGCGATCGAGCGCATCCCGTACGGTCAGACGCTCACCACGGCCGACGTGGCCGCCCTGCTCGACAAGCCCACGTCCTACCGGGCGGTGGGCAGCGCCGTGCACAAGAACCCGCTGGCGGTGCTCGTGCCCGACCACCGCATCGTGGGAGCGGGCGGCGTGCCCATCGGACCGAACGCCCGGCTGCGCGGCGCGCTTTTGGCCCTCGAGCGCGCGGGCGCGCACGATGCCCGCTGACCCGGCCGCTTACGACCCGAATCTCGAAAGGCACTCCCCCGCATGAACGTCTACGTCTCGAACATCCTCACGGCCGCGCTCTCGTTTCCGCTGATCGCCTTCCTCATCACGCTGCCCTATATGGTCTACCAGTACCGCAAGTTCGGATCCATCCCCTGGCTGCGCACGCTCGTGGTGTACTCGTTCGTGTTCTACCTTCTGTGCGCCTACTTCCTCGTGCTGCTGCCGCTGCCCGAGGACCGCTCGGCCATCGTGCCCTACGCGCAGACGCCCCAGCTCGTGCCGTTCAACTTCGTGCACGGGTTCCTGGCCGAGACCTCGTTCTCGATCGGCGACCCCTCCACCTGGCTGGCCACGCTGCGCGACCCGTACATCTACGAGGCGTTCTTCAACGTGCTGCTGCTCGTGCCGCTGGGCATGTACCTGCGCTACTACTTCCGCCGCACATGGTGGCAGACGCTCGTCATCGGCTTTCTGGTGACGCTGTCGTTCGAGACGACGCAGCTCACGGGTTTGTGGGGCCTCTACGAGCACCCGTACCGCCTCTTCGACGTGGACGACCTCATCATGAACACGCTGGGCGCCATGACGGGCTTCTGGATGGTGGGCCCGGCGATGCGCGTGCTGCCCGACATCCGCCTCGTGAACGAGGAGGCGCGCGAGGCCGGCATGCGCGCCAGCGTGACGAAGCGAGCCCTGTCCTTCCTCATCGACGTGCTGATCGCGTTCGCCGTCTCGATCGTGCTGTTGTTCGGCGTGACGGGATCCGGGGTCGCCGACAAGCTGATCGCGCAGGAAGGCGTTTGGAACGCGGCGGCGTACGGTCTCGACCTGATCGTGCTGGGGACGTTCTTCGTCATCGTGCCCGCGCTCACCCGCGGGCAGACGCTCGGGCAGAAGCTGCTCAGGCTGCGCATCGTACGCTCGGACGCGTCGCGCGCGCACTGGTACCAGTACCTCGCGCGCTACGGCCTGCTGTACCTCATGATCTGGGCGCCGTTCGCCGTCCTGAACGGGGTGGCGGAGCTCGATCCTGCGGCATCGAGCGAGATGGGCTCGCTCGTCGGGTTCGCGGCAGAGCATCAGGCGGTCCTCATGCTGGCATGGATCGCGCTCATGGTCGCCTGGGGCGTCTCGCTCGCGGTGCGCGCCGTGCGCTCATGGCACCTGAAGCAGCCCTTCGTCATGCTGAACGGCGTGCTGTCGAACACGCGCGTCATGACGGAAGCCGGGGTCGAGCTGGCCCGCGAGCGGCGGGCCGTGCTCGATGTTGACGAGGTGGCCGCGCTCGAGCGCGCCATCGCAGAGGACGGCACGCCGCTCATCGAGCTCATGGACCGCGCGGGACGCGCCGTGGCCGAGGAGGTGCGCGCCTGGGTGCCCGACCCCGCGCCCGTGGTGGTGCTGGCGGGCGCCGGCAACAACGGCGGCGACGGCTGGGTGGCGGCGCGCACGCTGGCCGAGGCCGGCTATCCCGTGACGCTTGTGGCGCCCGACCTGGCCGAGCGCCTCCATGCCGAGCCGGCGCGCACCACGGCTCTCGACGCGTTCGCGCTGGCGGCCGAGGACGGCCTGCCGCTTTCCGTGCTCATCGCGCCCGACGCCGACGTGCTGGCCGACGCCGTGGACCGGGCGGAGGCCGTGGTGGACGCGCTGCTGGGCACCGGCTTCTCCGGCGACGAGGTGCGCGAGCCGTACGCGAGTTGGATACGCGCCGCCAACCGGCGCCGCTTCGAGGGTCCGCGCGGCAAAGGGCGCGGTCGGCACCGCAAGCGCACGCACGAGCGCGGCGACCATGAGCGCGCGCGGCGCTCGCTGCCCGCGAAGGCCAAGGACGCGCCCTTCGCGGTGGCCGTCGACGTGCCGAGCGGGCTCGCGGCCCAGACCGGTTCGGCGGCGCGGCCCACGTTCGCAGCCGATGCGACCGTGACGATGCTCGCCTTCAAGCCGGGCCTCGTCGTCGCAACCGCCTCCCCCTGGGTCGGCGCCGTGAAGCTGGCGAAGCTGGGCGTGGACGTGGCGAAGTACCGCGAGGCTTGAGGCGGTTCGGCCGCAGCACGGCAGCCGGGGCGCGAGGGCATCCTCGAAGGCGGCCGGGCGCGGCGCGCGTGCGAGGCGGCGGGCGCGGCGCGGCGGGCATGCGACCGCGCCGGACTGTTCTGCTATGTGTGGCAAAATCGGCTTTTTGGCAGAAATTCCTGCGCATGCAGCGAAGCAAGAGCCCGCCAAAGAAGGCGCTGGCATCATAATCCCTGGTCGCACATTGCCCTCTTCGCCGAGCAGGTACATGCGATTGCCAAAAACCCGATTCTGCCACATATCGATCAACGAAAACCGACGACAGCCGGACGACATGGCGAAATGCGGGCAATAAAAAGCCTCCCTTGGGTTGGGGGGACCCAAGGGAGGCTATGCAGTACGCACAGAGGAGAAGGGGGAAGGTGCGTATGCTCACGGCCCGTCGGAGGTTTGAGAGAGTGAGAGAGAGGGGGGGGTTCACACGAGAGACGAGACGACGGGCACTCGGATAGGTTGTCAATTGCCGTGTTGCGCTGGCAGGGACTAGAGTACCCCCGTTCCCGCAGCGCTACAATACGTTCGGGCGTTCGGTGAACCCCCGGTCAATGCCTTGTCACCCATGCGAAAGAATACGAGGGTTTCCCTCAGGAAGAAGGGCCGGATCATGGATTGGGACGCAGAGCTTTACGATAGGCAGCATGCGTTCGTCGGCGCCTACGGCAACGATCTCGTGGGCATCGTGCGCTCCATCGCGCGCGAACGCGCGGATGCGGGCGGCGGGCGGCGGCTACGCATCCTGGACGTCGGATGCGGCACGGGAGCCCATCTCGGCGCCCTCGAGGAGCTCGGCGACGCGGTGGGCGTCGACGCTTCCCCCGCCATGGTCGATCGCGCCCGCAGCGCCCACCCGGGCTCCGACGTTCGCGTGGCCGACGCATGCGCGCTGCCGTTCGACGGCGAGTTCGACGTGGCGTTCTCCAACGCGGTGTTCCACTGGGTTCCCGACCAGGAAGCGCTGCTGGCCAGCGTGGCCCGCGCGCTCGTCGACGGAGGCGCGCTCGTGGCCGAGATGGGCGGTGCGGGAAACAACGCCCGCATGCGCGCAGGCATCTCCGCCGCGCTCCGGAAGCGGGGTCGCGCCTTCGCGGAGACGTTCTGCTTTCCGGAAGATCGGGAGCAGGAAGAACGGCTCGCCGCCGCCGGCTTCGACGTGGTGTCGCTGCGCTCGTTCGACCGTCCCACCCCGCTCGCAGGCGGGGCTGCAGGCCTGCGCCTGTTCGCCGAGCAGTTCTACGCAGGCAGCCTCGAGGGCCTCGACGACGTCGAGCGCGACGCCGTCCTCGAGGAATACGAGGCAGCCTGCCGCGACGGCCTTTGGGATGGAGCAGAAGGCCGCTGGGTCGCGGACTACCGACGTCTGCGCTTCGTCGCCCGCAAGCGTCCGGCGTGACGCGCGCCCCTACAGCCCGTAGAACTCGGTGGTGAGGGGGCGGCTCGTGAGCGTTTTCGCCACGTCGTGTGGATCGGCGCCCTCCCAGGCGATGCTGCGCACGACATCGGTGATGGGAAGCTCCACGTCGTAGTGGTCGGCCAGCGTCTTGAGCGTCTTGCACGCGAGCGCCCCTTCGGCCACCATATGCGTCTGCGCGGTGAACTCGTCGAGCGTGCCGCCCTCGGCCAAGAGCTTCCCGAAGCGGCGGTTGCGCGAATGCTCGGACGTGCACGTGGCCACGAGGTCGCCCGTGCCGGCCAGCCCCATGCACGTGATGGCCTGCCCGCCCGAGCGCACGACGAGGCGGCTCATCTCGGCCAAGCCGCGCGTCATGAGCATGGCGGCCGTGTTGTCGCCGTAACCGAGGCCGTAGGACACGCCCACGGCGATGGCGATCACGTTCTTGAACGCCGCGCACAGCTCCACGCCGCATACGTCGTCGCTCACGTAGGTGCGGAACGTCTCCGCCGCGAACAGCTCCTGGAAGAACGTCGCCGTGCGCTCGTCCGAGCTGGCGATGACGGTGCCCGACGGGATGCCGCGGACGACCTCGGCGGCGAAGTTCGGGCCCGACAGCACGGCCAGGCGGCTCGCGTTGCCCATCTCGGCCTCGAACACCTCCACCGGCAACAGGCCGCTGCCCTCCTCGACGCCCTTCGAGCAGATGATCACCGGAAAATCGCCGTCCACCGCCTCGGCGAGCGTGGAGGCCACGTCGCGCATGAGGCTCGACGGCGTCACGATGACGGCCGCCGCCGCGCCCGCCAGCGCTTCCTCGTACGAGGTCGTGGCCACGACGTGCGGGGACAGCTCGACGTCGCTCAGATAGCGGGGGTTCACATGGCCCTCGTTGATGCCCTGCACCACCTCGGGCTTGCGCGCCCACAGCCCCACTTCGTGGCCGTTGCATGCCAACAGCTGGGCGAGCGCCGTGCCCCACGACCCCGCCCCGATAACTGCGATCTTCATGATTGCCTACGCTTTCTTCTTGTCGCCGATCCTGCTCTCGGTTCCGGCGCGCAGGCGCTTGATGTTTTCGCGGTGCGCCCAGACGACGGTCAGGCCCGCGACGGTGCAGAACAGCCAGGCCAGCCAGTCGCCCCAGAAGAAGTACAGCGCGAAGAACGGGCACGCAGCCGCGGCCGCGATGGAGCCGATGGACACGCGCTTCGTCGTCGCGACGAGCACGATGAAGATGAGCAGCTCGAGGCAGGCGCCGATCCAACCGAACGTCACGAACAAGCAGCCCACGGCCACCGCGATGCCCTTGCCGCCCTTGAAACCCAGCCACGGGCAGAAGATGTGGCCCCACGTGCAGCCGAGAAACGCCACGGCCAGCATGGTGTCGTACGTGACGAGCGCGCCCGGCTCAAGGCCGCCGCCCGGCAGGAACCACGAACTGAACGCCCAGGCCAGCACGCCCGACAACAAGCCTTTGCCGAAGTCGAGCACGAACACGGCGTATCCGCCCACCTTGCCCATCGTGCGGATGGCGTTCGTGGTTCCGATGTTGCCGCTGCCGTGCTCGCGCAGGTCGGTATGGTAGAACACCTTCGAGATGATCAGCCCGAAGGGGATCGACCCCAACAAAAACGCGGCGACGAACAACCCGGCCGCAACCAGCAAATCCCCCATGATTCCTTAATCCTTCTTCTTGAACTTGATCCCGATCGGCGTGCCCACGAGGTCGAAGCCCTCGCGCAGGCGGTTCTCGAGGTAGCGCTCGAAGTTGTCGTCCACGAGGTCGGGGCGGTTCGCGAAGAACGTGAACTGCGGCGGGCACGTGGCCGTCTGCGTCACGTACTTCATGCGGAGCACCGCCTTGCCCTTGCTCACCGTGTGACCGAACTCGCGGATGCCCTGCAGCCACGTGTTCAGGCGGTTCGTGGGAATGGTCTGGCTGTAGTTCTCGTACGCCGTGTTGACGGCGTCCCAGATGCGGTCGACCTTCTTGCCGGTGAGCGCCGAGATGGCGATGACCGGCGCGTATCCCACGAACGTGAGGCGGTCGGCGATGCGCTCGCGGATCTCCGCCTTCGCCTCGGGGCCTTCGACGAGGTCCCATTTGTTCAGCACGATGACCATGGCGCAGCCGCGCTCGGCCGCGAAGCCGGCGACGCGCTGGTCCTGGTCGGTGAGGCCCAACGTGGAGTCGATGACGAGCAGGGCCACGTTGGCGCGGTCGATGGCTCGCATGGCGCGCACGAAGCCGTAGTACTCCACGTCCTCGTCGATCTGGCTCTTGCGGCGCAGACCGGCGGTGTCCACGATGGTGTAGCGCTGGCCGTCGTACACGATGTGCGTGTCGATGGCGTCGCGCGTCGTGCCCGCCACGTCGGAAACGATGGAGCGGTCGTTCGCGGTGAGCTTGTTCGTGAGCGACGACTTGCCGGCGTTCGGGCGTCCGATGATGGCCACGTTGATGCCGTCGTCCTCGTCGGCGTCGGCGGGCAGCTCCACGTTCCGAAGCTCGTCCACCACCGCGTCGAGCAGGTCGCCCGTCCCGTGGCCGTGCATGGCCGACACGGGCCATGGATCGCCGAGCCCCAGCTGGTAGAACTCCCACACCTCGTCGGTGCGGTTCGGCGTGTCCAGCTTGTTCACCACGAGGAAAACGGGCTTGGACGTCTTGCGCAGGATGCGCGCCACGGCCTCGTCGTCGGCGTTGACGCCGGTCTTGCCGTCCACGAGGAACAGGATGACGTCGGCCTCGTTCGCACCGGCAAGCGCCTGGTTGCGGATGGAGCCCTGGAAGGCGTCGTCGTCCCCCATCTCGATGCCGCCGGTGTCGATGAGCTTGAAATCGACGCCGTTCCAGTCGGCCTCATGATAGGAGCGATCGCGCGTGACGCCGCGCATCTCGTGGACGATGGCCTCGTCGGCCTGGGCTATGCGGTTGACGAAGGTGGACTTGCCGACGTTCGGCCGTCCGACCACCGCGACGATGGGTAAAGGCATGGGCTACCTCGCAGATTGCTTCGGTTGGTGCGGTCAGGGGATCGGGGCGTTGCGCCCGACCAGGTCGATGATCTCGAGGAGATAATCAGACGCGTTACAGGATACCACGGACATAGGCGCGCCCGCGCGCTTTTCCATATCCTCCAAACTCATGTCATCGAGCGTTACCGCGTCGTCGTTGAACACGACGCGCGGGACGAGGGCCAGCTGCAGGCCGCGCTCGCGCTCGGCGCGCACGGCGTCGGCCATGTCGCAGCCGCACAGAAGCCCCGTCACGTCCACATTGCCGCCGAAGAAGTCGTTCTTCACGTACAATGGCACGAGCAGCCCCGCCAGCGGGCCGGCCGCGACGAGCGGACCGAGGAAGTGGCGCGTGGCGCAGCCGGCCACGTAGTGGACGCGCGCGTCGGCTTCGCGCAGGGCCGCGGCGCAACGCTCGACGAGGCCCGAGCGCTCGGCCTGCTCCCAATCGTCGACGAACGAGCGGATGATGCCCACGCCGTCCTCGAACATGCCGAAGTCGCCGTAGTGCGCCGAGGGCGGCAGGTTCTCGAGCAGCGCGGGCCCGTAGGCGTTGTGGTAGAACTCGTCGGCAGGAAAGGCCCACATGCTCCCGCGCTCGGCCAAGGCGCGTCGCTGGAACGGGATGACGAGGTCCATGACGGCGCGCGAGGACGCCGGATCGTTGAAGCTGCGGTCGAACACGCTCTGGTGCTTCGTGAAGCCGAGCGGCACGATGCACACGTCTTTGATGCCGGTGCGCGCGTAGGCCCAGGCCAGCGTATCCTCGAGCACCGCGCCGTCGTTCTGGTCGGGCACGAGCACGATCTGCGCGTGGAACTCGATGCCGGCCGCCAGCAGCCGCTCGAGCACCTCGATGCCGTGGCCCGCATGACGACCGATCATGCGGCGGCGCACCTGTGCGTCGGCAACATGCAGCGACAGGCGCAAAGGCGAGATGCGCTGCTCGACGATGCGCCGCTCGTCTTCGGGCTTCAGGTTGGTGAAGGTGACGAACGTGCCCGCGAGGAAGCTCAGGCGGTAGTCGTCGTCGCGCAGCGTGAGCGAGGAGCGCATGTCGTCGGGCAGCTGGCGCATGAAGCAGAACGTGCAGGCGTTACGGCACTGCTTCACGCCGTCGAACACGACGCCTTCGAAGTCGAAGCCCCAGTCCTCTCCTTCGTCGCGCTCGAGCTCCACCACCCCCTCGTCGCCGTCGAGGTCGACGTATCCCAGCTCGATGGCGTCGTCGGCCGAAAGCCAGCGCCAATCGATGAGGTCGCGCACCGGACGGCCGTCCACCGTGGTCACGTAGCAGCCGGGCTCGAATCCCGCGTCGTCGGCCGGGCTGTTGGGCGCGACGGCGCGCACGAGCGCCCGGGGCGCCTCCTCGCGCGCGGCGCACCCTCCGCACTGCTTCGCCGCCGCCTCGCGATCGACGTCGGCCGGCGGGTACACCGGCGGCATTTCTCTCGCTCCCACGCTGGTCACGCTCAAGCCTCTCCGTTCTGATCGGGGTCTCGATAAAGCACGAGTGTAGCATGGAGTTGACGCGAGCGTGCATTCTCTACCGACTCAACGCGTTTCGAGGCAGGACGGTGCGTTGGCGAAGGGCGCACGGCATATGCTACGATACGCGAAGCGCTGCACGAGCCGACACGGGAGCTTTCATGTACGTTTTCGATATCGCATTGTCTGCCGACGAAGCCGTCGAGGCGCAATGGCATCTCGACGTTCCGGATTTGGGCCTCTCGCTCGCCTGCGTCGGCAGCAGGCGCAAGGCCATCGAATTCGCCGCCGAGGAGATCAAGAACGAGATCACGCGGCTCCTCATTGCAGGCGAGCCCGTTCCTGAAAGCCAGAACCTCGATCGGCGCGACAGAGGCGAACGCGTCGTGACGATCGCCTTGGAGGCGGACCTTCCCGAAGACGAACTCTTCTCCGTCGAGCAGACGATGGGCGTTCTCGACGTGACGCAGCCTCGCGTGTCCCACCTTATCCGCGACGGCAAGCTCGTCGCGCTCAAACGCGGTCGGAAGAACTACATCACGAAAGCGTCGCTGGAGTCGTACCTCAAGACCCCTCGCACCTCGGGCCGGCCCTCCACGCGCGAGTACGGGGTCGAGCATCTCAAACGTACGCCGCCAGAGCTTCCTTGACCACGTTGTTGAGCGTCGTTCCCTCCCGATCAGCCTTCGCCGCCGCGGCGGCATGGAGAGTCGGCGTCACGCGAACGTTGAATTTCCCGCTGTAGGGCTTCTCGGGAACGATGCCCGCGTCTTCGCAGTAGGCGAGATAATCGTCTACTGCCTCGTGAAAAGCCTCTTCCACGCTTCCGTAGCGATCGTCAAGCTCGTAATCGACGTAGGCGCGCACGCCTTCCAGCTTCCCGTACAGACGGCCGGATGCGGTGTCGTAGCGAACGAACGTCGAATATCCTCGGTACGAAAGCATGTTGCTCCGTCCAGCCTCGCTCATGGTCGGCTCCTCTCACCAAAGATCGAGCTGCTTCGCGATCTCCCTCAAACGCCCCTGGTTGACGGGTTTGTGCGGAGGGTGCGGCTTGTGCAGCAAGATAGGCGGTTGCCCTTCTTTCTCGAACACGACTCGGCTTCCGCTCGTCTTTCCCTTGTCGCGCTCGCGATAGCCGCAGCATTCGAGCAATCGCTTCAATTCGGCATAGCGAAAATCCGATGGAAACGACAAGAATCGTTCGACGAGCTTGCCCTTGGTGTTCATTGTACCTCCAAGTTGCCACTATATCCAGTGGCATGTCGTTAACGCACGACCATGCGCATATCCCTGCACGATTCTCGGAGTTTATTATAATGTTTTACATTATAGTTTTCAATAGAGCGAAGCGCCAGACGTCCGCCCTCACAGGGCCTCCAGGCGCTCCACGATGGCGGCGATCTGGTCTTCGGGCGTGCTCGCTCCCGCGGTGACGCCCACGCTCTCGCAGCCGGCGAACCAGGCGGGATCGAGCTCGTCGGGCGCTTCGACGTGATGCGTGCGCGGGCAGACGGCGGCGCAGATGTCGGCGAGACGCGTCGTGTTCGAGGAGTTGCGGCCGCCGATGACCACGATGGCGTCCACTTCGTCGGCGAGCGCCGCGGCCGATTCCTGGCGCTGGCGCGTGGCGAAACAGATGGTGTTCTTCACCTCGGCCTCGATGCCGCGCTCGCCGAGCGCGGCCACCACGGCGTCGAGCGCCTCGCGGGTCTGCGTCGTCTGCACGACGATGCCCACCGGAGCCTCGAGCGTGCCGGGAAGGTCCTCGGGGCCGGCGACGACCACGACCTCGCCGTCCGCCTCGCGGGCGTGGGCCACGAGGCCCTCCACCTCGGGGTGCCCCGCCTCCCCCACCACCACGACGCGGCCGCAGCGGCGCGCGAGGTCGGCGGCGGCCTTCTGAGCGCGGGCGACGTGCGGGCAGGTGGCGTCGATGAGCGGCAGCGCGCGCTCCTCCACCGCGCGGCGCACGGCGGGCGTCACCCCGTGGCTGCGGATGATGACCGAGCCGCGCTCCACGTTCTCGGGGCCGTCGACCGCGCGGATGCCGCGCGCGGCGAGGTCGGCCACCACCTGCGGGTTGTGGATGAGCGGGCCGAGCGTGGACGCGCCCTCGCCGCTCTCGCTCGCCTCGACGGCCAGGTCGAGCGCGCGCTGCACGCCGTAGCAGGCGCCGGCGTAGCGGGCCTTCACCACCCTCATGCGCGCACCTCCTCCACCGGCTTCTCCTCGCGCGCGGAAGCGGGCTGTGCCGCTTTCGCCGCCTTCGCGGCCGCCTTGGCCTCGATGCCGGCGACGACCTCGGCCGTCGTGTGGTGCGGGATGGGATGCTCGGCGAACGCGGCGGTGAAGTCCTTGCCGCCGGGGAACAGCGCGACCATGTCCACTTCCTCGCGCGGCACGTTCAACGACAGCGCGAAGCACTCGCGCATGGCGTACCACGAGCAGCCGTCGAGGCGGTCCTCCTTCGGCAGGAAGTCGAAGTCTCCCACGAGGACGGGATCGCCGTACTCGATGGTGATCTTCGGGAAGCGGAAGCGCTCGCCCTTCTGCTTCACGTGCTCGGCGTTGCGCACGGTCATCGGCAAGATGGGCGCGTGCCCCATCTTCGCGATGAACGCGGCGCCCGAGTGCAGCTCGGGCGTGCGGTCGCTCTTGCCGCGACGGGTCCCTTCGGGCATGATGCCCACGATCTCGTTGTTCTTCAGCATGCGCGTGGCGCGCTTGATGGCGGTGCGGTCGGCGGCGTCGCGCTTGATGGGAAACGCGCCCACGCGCGACAGCACCTGGCCCACGAGGCCGTGCGCGTTGCCGAACAGGTTCTCGCGGCCGAGGAAGCGCACCCACTGCGAGGGACGCCCGGCCAGGTACATGAACGCCACGTCGAGAAACGACGTGTGGTTGCCGATGACCACGACGCCGGTCTTGTCCTTGAAGCCGCGCAGGCTTTTCCGATGGTCGACGCGGTAACGGAAGCAGATCTTGAAGACGAAGGCCAAGAAGCCCCAGATGAGGTTGCCGGCCCAGTGCGGCACCTGCTTTTCGTCGGACGTGCCGCCCAGCGGCATGTCCCACATCTTCTCATAGGGAAGCAGCAGGCTCATCGCGCGCCCTTCTCGCGGGCGAGCGCGCAGATCTCCTCGATGACCTCTTCGATGTAGCGGCCGGTGGAGTCGATGCGCACGGCGTCGTCGGCCGGGCGCAGCGGCGAGGTGGCGCGCGAGGAGTCCTGGTCGTCTCGGCGGCGGATGTCGGTGAGCACCTCGTCGTAGTCGACGGAGCCCACGCCGCGGTCGACGTTCTGGCGCACGCGGCGATGCGCGCGCTCCTCGGCCGACGCGGTGAGGAACACCTTCACCGGAGCCTCGGGGAACACGGTGGTGCCGATGTCGCGGCCTTCCACCACGTAGTCGCCCGCGCGCCCGATGCGCTGCTGCTGTTCCACGAGCGCGGCGCGCACGGAAGGGGCGGCGGACACGGGGCTCACGGCGCGGTCGATCTCGGCCGTGCGGATGGCGTCGGTCACGTCGACGCCGCCGATGGACACGCGACGCGGAACCGGATCGCCTGCAACATGGCCGAAGGCGATGTCGTAGGAGCGCGCGAGGCGGTCGAGCGCCTCGTCGTCGTCGAAGGGGACGCCGTCTTCGAGCGCACGCCATGCGACGGCGCGGTACATCGCGCCCGTGTCGAGGCAGGAGAAGTCGAGCTCGCGGGCGACGGCCTTCGCAACCGTCGACTTGCCGGCCCCGCTGGGGCCGTCGATGGCAATGATCATCGTGCCAACCTTTCGATATCGGTGAGGAACTGGGGATAGCTGATTTTAACGGAGTCGAAATTGTCCACTTCGACGGGCGCGTTGCCGCACAGCCCGGCGAGCGCCCACGTCATGGCGAGGCGATGGTCGTTCTTCGAGTCGAACGCGGCGCCTGCGGGCGCCTGCAGGCCCGGCTGGCCCTCCACGAACAGGTCGTTTCCGTCGATCCACGCATCGACGCCGAGAGTCTCGAGCCCTTCCACGATGGCGGCCAGACGGTCGGTTTCCTTGACGCGCAATTCGCCGACCTCGCGGAACACGGTGACGCCGCGCGCATGGGCCGCCACGAGCGCCAACACGGGAACCTCGTCGACGAGGGTGGCGATCTTGTCGGCCGGAACCTCGCAGCCGTGGAGCGCGGGCGTATAGCACGCCGAGATGACGCCGTAGGGCTCCTTGCCCGCCGCGCCCGCATGGCGCACGCTGATATCGGCGCCCATGCGCTCGAGCGTGCGCGTGAACCCGATGCGCGCGGTGTTCAGGCTGACGTTCTCCACCTGGATGGAGCTGCCGGGCTTGAGCACGGCCGCGCACACGAGGAAGGCCGCCGAGGACGGATCGCCCGGCACCTGCACCTCGCAGGCCGCGAGCTGCGCCGGCCCCGTCACGCTGGCCGTGCGGTCGGCGGCCGTGGTGGTCACGCCGAACTCGGGCAGCATGAGCTCCGTGTGGTTGCGCGAGGGAGCGGGCTCGTTCAAGGTGGTGGTGCCGCGAGCGTACACGCCCGCCAGCAGCACTGCGGTTTTGAGCTGGGCCGACGCCATCGGGGCGTCGTAGGTGATGGCGCGCAGGCCCGACGAGCCGCACACGGTGAGCGGCAGCGTCTCGCGCCCCTCGGGCTCGAAGCGAGCGCCCATCTTCATGAGCGGCGCGGTGATGCGGCGCATGGGGCGGCGCTGCAGCGACTCGTCGCCCGTGAGCTCCACCCGCACGTTCCATGGGGCGAGCACGCCCATGAGCAGGCGCACCGTGGTACCGGAGTTGCCGCAGTCGATGGGCCCGTCGGGCTGCACGGGGCCGGACGCGCCCCACCCTGTAATGCCGCCGGCGAGGCTGCCATCGGGCTGCTTCTCGAGCGACACCTGCGCGCCCAGCTGGCTGACGGCCTTGATGGACGAGCGCACGTCCTCGGAGTCGAGCACGCCCGAAAGGCGCGAGGTGCCCTCGGCCATGGCCGCGAACAGCACGGCGCGGTGCGAGATGGACTTGTCGCCCGGAACCGACGCCGAGCCGCGCAGGGGCGCCGGCAGCGGGTTGACGACGGTGGCGTTTGCTTCATGCGACATGGGTGTGCTCCTTTGCCGTCAGGGGGCTGAACGAAACTGAGAATCCCGCGTTGATGAGCTGGGCGGACAGCTGCCCGATATCGCCCTCGTCCGTCAGCACGAGGCTGAGCACGGCGCTGTCCTCGGTGACGTGGTCGATCTCGATGGACTGGATGTTGCAGCCCACCGAGCTGGTGACGGTGGTCACCTCGGCCACCACGCCCGGGCGGTCCTCCATCGGGATGCGCACCTCCAGCAGGCGCTCCGTCGAGGGGACCCAGGCGGCCGGCAGCGCGCGGCGCGCGGCGGCGGCCTGCGCCAGCAGCGCGGTGAGCGCCGTGCGGTCGCCCGCGGCCAGCGCGTCGGCGAACGAGCCGATGATCTCGCGGATCTCGTCAAGCCCGTCGGCCAGCGCGTCCTTGTTGTCGAAGGCGATGCCGCACCACAGCTCGGGCGAGCCGGCCGCGATGCGCGTGGAATCCTTGAAGCCGCCGGCGGCGAGGCGCATGAGGGCCTGCTGGTCGTCGGCGTGGCGGCTGGCCAGCTGCACGAGCGAGGAGGCCATGATGTGCGGCACGTGGCTGACCACGGCCACCGCCTCGTCGTGGTCCTCGCGCGGCAGCGCGATGACGCGCGCGCCGATGGACGTGACCAGCTCGTGCAGGCGCGGGAAGTGCTCGGCGGGCGTGTCGGCGTCGGGGCAGAGAATCCAATGGGCGCCCTGGAACAGGTCGCCTCGCGCGCCTTCGAGGCCGTTCTTCTCCGAGCCGGCCATGGGGTGGCCGGGAACGTAGTTCTCGGGATGCGGCAGAAGCGAGGCGGCGAGCGCCGTGATGCGCGCCTTCGTCGAGGCGGTGTCGGTGACGATGCCGCGGTAGTCCCACCGGGCGAGGTCCTCGAAGTACCGCCCGACCGCGCCCACAGGCGTGGCGAGCACCACGAGGTCGCAGCCGTCGCACACGAAGCGCTCGAAGGCGGGATCGTCGGGCAGCGCGGCGGCGCTCGCCCAGCCGCGGTCGAGGGCCGCGGCCAGCGTGCGCTCGTCGACGTCGACGGCCAGCACCTGCGTGTCGGGATGGGCTGCGCGCACGGCGGCGGCGAACGACGCGCCCACGAGGCCGAAGCCGACGACCACTATGCGGTGAAACGCCTGATCAGCTTGCTCTGCTTGCTGGTGTGCCATGAAACGGGAGCACCTTTCTTGCGAGGGGTTCATTCCATCGTCGGCAGACGCCCGCCGCGCGGGCCCCTGCGACGTTCATTCTAGCATTATTCGGTGCGTCCGATAGCGGTATGGAGCGCTGCGACCTCGTCGGCGTCGAGGGCGCGCCACGCGCCGCGCGGCAGGCCTCCCAGCTCGAGCGGGCCGAAGGAGTCGCGATGCAGGGCCAGGACCGGGTGGCCGATGGCGGCCAGCATGCGTTTCACCTGGCGCTTGCGGCCCTCGCGGATGCCCACGCGCACGATGGAGCGCTGCGACGCGCGCCCCTCGCACACGGCGGCGTACTGCCTCGACGAGCGCGGCGGCACGGCGGCGGGGATCTCCAGCAGACGCTCCGCTGCGCGCGCGGCGCCTCCCGCCACCAGCCGCACGTCGGCGGGCTGGGCCGGGCCGTCGTCCAGCTCGATGCCGCGGCGCAGCCGCGCCAGCTCGCGCTCGGTCGGCACGCCCTCGACGCAGGCCAGGTAGCGCTTCGTCACGTGGTGCTTGGGATGGAGCAGGCCGTTGCCCAGCTCGCCGTCGGAGGAGAACAACAACAGGCCGGTGGTGTCGAAATCGAGCCTCCCGATGGGGAACAGCCCCGGGTAGCGCTCGGTGGGCACGAGCTCGGCCACCGTGGGCCGCCCCTGCGGGTCGGACATGGTGGTGACGAAGCCGGCCGGCTTGTGCAGCACGATGGTGACGGGGCCGTCCGCCAGGCGCACGACCGCGCCGTCCACAGCCACCTCGTCGACGAGCGGATCCACCTTGCTCCCCAGCTCGGTGACCACCTCGCCGTTCACCGTCACGCGCCCCGCCGTCATGAGGTTCTCCGAACCCCGCCGGCTGGCAGCCCCCGCCCGCGCGAGGAACTTCTGCAGCCGCATGGGCACGATACGGTTCTCAGAATCGGATTGTCCTCGCAGGTCGCTCACAGCGCACCTTCGATCTTCGGAACCCCGTCGTTCGAGACGACGGCGAAAAAAACGCAACGCTCGACGCGGGCATTGGCGGCGCCCACCAAGCGAGTTCCGCAGCGAAGCGAGGACTGTTTGAGCGACTGGGCACCGCCAATGCCCGCGTCGAGCGCGGAAAGCCTACTCATCGTCCGTCTCGAAGGTCAGCTTGTCGAAGTCGATCTTCTCCACGAGGCCGAAGCCGCTGGCCATGGCCTCGGCGAGCATCTGCTGGGCCGCATCGGAAGCGGCTTCCTCGCGCGGGCTGTCCGCAACGACCACCGCCTCGTCGTCCAGCTCGAATTGCACGCCGTCGAGCACGTCGGCCGGCTCGGCGTCGAGCCGAGCGTCCTCGGCGACGAACACCTCGTCGCGTGTGGCGCTCAGGCGCTCGCGGATGAACGCGCGCGTGTCGTCGTCGGGCGCGAACTGATCGAGGTCGGGCAGGTCGGCAGTCGAGCGCAGGCCGAACTTCTCGAGGAACGCGCGCGTGGTGGCGTAGAGCGTGGGGTTGCCGGGCGCGTCGGCCACGCCCGCCTCGCGCACGAGGCCCTTCTCCACGAGCGAGTTGATGGAGCTGTCCGAGTTCACGCCGCGCACCGACGCCACGCCCGAGCGCGTCACCGGCTGCAGGTACGCCACGATGGCGAGCGTCTCCATGGCCGCCTGCGACAGCTTGCGCGTGTCCCACGACAGCACGTAGCGCTCGATGAGCTCGTGGTAGGCAGGATGCGTGTACAGCCGCCAGCCGCCGGCCACCTCGCGCAGCTGGATCCCGCGGTTCTCGCCTTCCAGCTGGTCGCGCAGCTCCACGAGCGCGCGCTCCGCCTCGGCCGGCTCCACCTCCAGCATATCGGCCAGCGCGATGGTGCCCACCGGTTCGTCCGTGACGAACAGCATGGCCTCGATAGCCCCTTTGAGCTGGTTTTCCTGCAAGCCTTGGAACATGGGCCTAATCCTCCCCTACCGAGGTGAGCGCGTCGTCGCCCGTGAGCACGAGCTCGCCCGACCCTTCGATGTAGCGTATGTCGATGTCGCCGAACAGCTCGTCCTGCTCGATCTTCACCATGGCGCGCTTGTACAGCTCGAGCACGGCGAGGAACGTCACCACCACCACCGGCACGGGTGTGCGCTCGTCCACGAGCTCGCTGAAGCGCAGCGTCTTCTTGTTCTGGATGCGCTGATGGATGGCGCGCACGTGCACTTCCACGGGGATGGGCTTCGCGGCGATGTGCTCCGACTCCAGCAGGAACACGTCGCGCCGCGCGAAGGCGCGCGCGGCCAGCAGCGCCAAGCCGTCGAGCGTGACGTCCTTGAGGTAGTCGGGCATGAGGTTGAGGAAGCACGCGTCGGGCCCGAACGGGCGCGGATGCATGCGGCCCTCCGACACGAAGCGCATGTGCAGCGCGCTGGCGGCGTTCTTGTACTGCTTGTACGCCAGCAGGCGCTCCACGAGGATGTCGCGCGCCTCGCTCGGCGCGAGCTCGTCGAACTCGTCCTCAACCGCGTCGCGCTCGCGCGGCAGCAGGCTCTCGGCCTTGATCTCGAGCAGCGTGGACGCCACCAGCAGAAAATCGCTCGCCACATCGAGGTCGAGGTTGTCCATGCGCGACACCTCGGCGAGGTACTGGTCGGCGATCTGCGTGATGGAGATGGCCCCGATGTCCACCTTCTGACGGCTGACCAGGTACAGCAGCAGATCGAACGGCCCCTCGAAGCTGTCTATGCGAACCTTGTACGACACGCCTCGGCCCCGCTACCCGCTGAAGGAGAACAGCAGGTCGAACACGTTGCCGGCCGTCGCGTCGAGGTAGATGCCAATGGGGTTGAAATGCAGCACGTACGGCACGAGCAGCACCACGATGAGGAACACCGGCATCGCGTAGCGCTGCACCTTGTAGTACTGCGGCAGGTACTTCGCCGGCAGGAAGAAGGCGAAGATGGACGAGCCGTCGAGCGGCGGGATGGGCAGCAGGTTGAAGAACATGAGGTACAGGTTGATGAGCGAGAACATGGGCAGGAACAAGGTGAGGAAGTAGTAGAAGATCTCGTTCTGCGCGAGCTGGTTCACGGGCAGCACGAGCATGATGACCGTGTACACCGCCGCTCCCAGGACGGCCAGCACGAGGTTGGCCGCCGGGCCCGCCAGCCCCACGATGAGGTCGCCCTTGCGCGGGTCCTTAAAATAGGCGGGGTTGTACGGCACGGGCTTCGCGTAACCGAACACGGGCATGTTCATCGCCATGAGCAGAAGCGGCATGATCACCGTGCCGAAGGGGTCGATGTGCTTGAGCGGGTTGAACGACAGCCGCCCCGCGCGCTTGGCCGTGGGATCGCCCAGCTTGTAGGCGGCGAAGCCGTGGCAGGCCTCGTGGCACACGATGGCGGGGACGAAGCTTAGGATGGAGCATATAAGGTAGGGTATCGAAATCATAGTGCCGACCAGTTTACCGCAACCGCACGGGACGCCGTGCGCAGGGAGGGAAACTTCACAAGGAGCGAACGCCGCCCGAGGCCCTACGGTCCGCCGAGCATCTTCGCTCCGAAAACACGCTACAGGCGCTGTGGCGTGTTTTCGGAGCGAAGATGCTCGGCGGACGTCGCCGCTGAAGAACGTTTTCCCGCCGCTCGTGTCGCACGGTTTCCGCGCTCGGTGCCGGAGGGGCCTTTCGCCGTCGGGGCGGTTCAACGCACCGGGGCGTGCATGATACGCTTCATGCACGATTTCCCGATCACACGAAGGAGCCGCCGCCATGTCCGAGACATGCCACAACCCCGTTCTCGCAGGCCAGACCGCCGTCATCACCGGAGGCGCATCCGGCATCGGCAAGAGCATCGTCCAGCGTTTCCTGGAGGCGGGCGCGAACTGCCTGGCCGCCGACCTCAACGAGGAGGCCCTCGCCGCGCTCAAGCAGGAGTTCGCCGCGTACGGCGACAAGCTGGACGTCGTCAAGGTCGACGTGTCGGACCGCGACGCCGTTGAGGGCATGGTCGACCGCGCCGTGCAGACGTTCGGCCAGATGGACGTCATCGTGAACAACGCCGGCATCATGGACAACCTGCTGCCCATCGCCGAGATGGACGACGACGTGTGGGAGCGCCTGATGAGGGTGAACCTCAACAGCGTCATGTACGGCACCCGCAAGGCCGTGCGCTACTTCCTCGACCGCGGCCAGGGCGGCGTCATCATCAACACCGCATCGCTGTCGGGCCTGTGCGCCGGGCGCGGCGGCTGCGCCTACACGGCCTCGAAGTTCGCCGTCGTGGGCCTGACGAAGAACGTCGCGTTCATGTACGCCGACACCGGCATCCGCTGCAACGCCATCTGCCCCGGCAACACGCAGACGAACATCGGCGTGGGCATGCGCCAGCCCAGCGAGCGCGGCATGGCGAAGGCCACGACGGGCTACGCCGGCGCCACCCGCTCCGGCACTCCCGAGGAGATATCCGCCGCCGCCTTGTTCCTGGCCTCCGACCAGGCCGGGTTCATCAACGGCGAGACGCTCACCATCGACGGCGGCTGGAGCGCGTACTAGGAAGCCGCCGCGCCGCGCGTTCGGCCCTCCTCCGCCGGGCGCGCGGCCAGACGCGCTGTTCGTGGCAGAAAGTCGGAGAAATTCGTCGCGTTGCACCGCAACGCGACCGCTCCCCTACCACACGCGAGGCGCCCACCTGCGAAAACGAGATCAAGCGAGGGCGAGGCCGGATGCAAGCCCGCCTTCGACAGCGAAAACCGACGAATTTCTCGCCGAACCTGCCACGAACGCCACGCAGACGCAGAAGGGCCCGCTACGAATAGCGGGCCCTTCGCACAGGTCGCTTCCGGAGATCCGCCCTATGCGTTCTCGCGCTCGAACTCCTCCATGAACTTCACGAGGGCCTCGACGCCTTCGCGGGGCATGGCGTTGTAGATGCTGGCGCGCATGCCGCCGACGCTGCGATGGCCCTTGATGCTCTCGATGCCGACCTTTTTCGCCTCGGCGACGAACTTCGCGTCCAGCTCGTCGCTTCCGGTGACGAACGGCACGTTCATGATGGAGCGGTCCTCTTTGCGCGCGGTCCCCTTGAACAGCGCGCTCTGATCGAGGAAATCGTACAGCAGCTGCGCCTTCTCCACGTTGCGCTGCTTCATGGCCTCGAGGCCGCCCTGGGCCTTGAGCCACTGGAACACCTTGCCGCACATGTAGATGCCGTACGCGGGCGGCGTGTTGTACAGGCTCTTCGCGTCGACGTGCGTGTCGTAGCGCAGCATCGTGGGCGTGCCGGGAAGCGGCTCGGACACGAGGTCGTCGCGGATGATGACGATGGTCACGCCGGCGGGGCCCACGTTCTTCTGCACGCCGCCGTAAATGAGGCCGTACTTCTCCACGTCCATGGGCTCGGACAAGAAGCACGACGACACGTCGGCCACGAGCGGCTTGCCGTGGGTGTCGGGCAGCTCGTGGTACACGGTACCGTAGATGGTCTCGTTCTGGCAGATGTAGACGTAGTCGGCGTCGTCGGACAGCTCGAGGGCGCGCACGTCGGGCACGTAGCTGAAGTTCTCGTCCTCGGACGAGGCCACGCAGCGCGCATCGCCGAAGATCTTCGCCTCTTTGAACGCCTTCTTCGACCACGAGCCGCTGACGACGTAGTCGGCCACCTTGTTCTTCATGAGGTTCATCGGGATCATCGCGAACTGCGTGGACGCCCCGCCCTGCAAGAACAGCACATGGTAGTTCTCGGGGATGCCCATGAGGTCGCGGATGTCCTGCTCGGCGGCCTCCATGATGGCGGCGAACGGCTTGGAGCGATGGCTCATCTCCATGACCGACATGCCCGAGCCCCGGTAATCGAGCATCTCGTCGGCAGCCTCGCGCAGCACCTCCTCGGGCAGCACCGCGGGACCGGCGGAGAAGTTGTACACTCGAGCCATAGGAACGACCTCCTTGATACGTGCGCAGATAATGCGCTTAAGTATACCGCGCGGCCGAGCCCGTTGCACGCTTTATCCCGCTAAAGCGGAGAAAGCGCGCGCGGGCGGTCGTCAGCGAACAGCGTCGGCGTTTGCCGGCCAAACTGTCGGCCCAAACACGCGCTTTTTCGCCCGAAACCGCGTGTTTGGGCCGACACTGCGGTCGGGTGCCGTTACACGAGTCCCGGCCAGCCTTGCTGGCGGAGGGCTTCGTAGGTCGCCACCGCCACGGCGTTGCCGAGGTTGAGGCTGCGCAGGCCGTCGCGCATGGGGATGCGCACGCAGCGCTCGGCGCGCTCGTCGATGACCTCCCGGTCGAGGCCGCGGCTCTCGCGACCGAACACGAGGTAGGAGCCCTCGCCGTAGGCCGCATCGGCGAACGAGCGGGAAGCATGGCCGGTGAACAGATGCAGCTCCTCGCCGTCGCACGCCTCGAAGAACGCCGCGGCGCACGGCCAGCGCACGATGTCCACCTCGTCCCAGTAGTCGCATCCCGCGCGCGCCAGGTTCTTCTGGCTCAGCCGGAACCCCATCGGCTCCACGAGGTGGAGCCGCGCGCCCGTGCAGGCGCACGTGCGCGCGATGTTGCCGGTGTTCTGCGGAATCTCCGGCTCCACCAGCACGATGTTCAACGGGCGGGAGATCACAGCGCCTCAGCCTGCTTCGCCATCTCCTCTTCCAGCTCCTCGGTGAGCAAAAACCACTCCTCCTCGGCGGCGGCCAGGCGGGCTTTGAGCTTCCCGTGCTCGGCTATGGCGTCGGACGAGGCATCCTCGTTCACGTAGAAGTTCGGATCGGCCATGAGCGCGAGCAACTCCTCCATGCGCGCGTTGTCGCGCTCCATCTGACGGTCGAGCTCGGCGATGCGCTTGCGGTGGTTCTTGAGCGCGGCGTAGGCGCGGTTGCGCGCCTCGGCTTCGCGGCGCTTCTGCTCCTTGGTCTTGGGCGAGCTCGCGCGCGGGGCGGTCAGCTCCGTTTGGGGCGCAGCGGCCGCAGGCGCGCTGGCGGCAGGCTTCGCCTTCGACCCTTTGGGCTCCTTGGCCTTCCCCGCCGCCTTCGCCTGCCGATCCTCGTCGAGCATCTCGTCGACGAGCGACGGCCCGCTCGGCCCGTCGCCGTCCAGCTGCCCGCTCTTGAACAGGTAGTAGTCGTAGTCGCCGTCGTAGTTCGTCGCTTTGCCGGGCTCGATCTCCACGATGCGGTTCGCCACCCCGCGGATGAGATGCCGGTCGTGCGTGATGAACAGGATGGTGCCCTCGAACGCCTTGAGCGCCTGCTCGAGGATGTCGGCGCTCGCTATGTCGAGGTGGTTCGTCGGCTCGTCGAGGCACAGCAGCGGGCGCGGCGCCACGAGCATCTTCGCCAGCGCGAGACGGCTCTTCTCGCCGCCCGACAGCACGCTGACCTTCTTGTCCACCGCGTCGCCCGTGAACAAAAACGCGCCCAAGAGCGTGCGCACCTGCGAGATGCTCCACCCCGGAGCCACGTGGTCGAGCTCCTCGAACACGGTGTTGCCGGGATGCAGCTCTTCCAGCTGGTGCTGCGCGTAGTACGTCTTCGACACGTGCACGCCGTACTCGATGGAGCCCGCGTCGGGCTCGATGGCGCCGGCGATCATCTTGAGCAGCGTCGACTTGCCCGCGCCGTTGGGGCCCACGAGCGCGATCTTGTCGCCGCGGTACATGGTGAAGTCGAAGCCGTCGTACACCGCCTTGTCGCCGTAGCGCTTCACGAGGCCGCGGGCGCGCACCACCTCGTCGCCCGTGCGCGGCGGCTGCTTGAAGTTGAACTTGACGGTCTTCTTCTCCTCGGGAAGCTCGATGCGCTTGATCTTCTCGAGCTTCTTCACGCGGTCCTGCACCTGCTTGGACTTCGTGGCCTTGTAACGGAACTTCTCGATGAAGGCCTCCATATGGGCGATCTCCTCGGCCTGCCGTGCGGCTTCGGCGCGCAGGCGCTCGAGGCGCTCCTCGCGCGTCTTGAGGTAGGCCGAATAGTTGCCTTTGTAGAGGTTGACCTGGCCGTTGTCCACTTCTGCCACGCGATCCACCATGTTGTCCATGAAGGCGCGGTCGTGGCTGACCACGATGACCGTGCCGGCGTAGCCGCGCAAAAAGCCCTCGAGCCACTTCACGCTCTCCAGGTCGAGGTGGTTCGTGGGCTCGTCGAGCAGCAGCACCTCGGGGTTGCGGATGAGCAGCTTGGCCAACGCTATGCGCATCTGCCAGCCGCCCGAGAACTCGGTGGTGGAGCGCGCGAGGTCGCCCTCTTTGAAGCCGAGGCCGAACATGACGCTCTTCACCTTCGCCTCGATGGTGTAGCCGCCCAGCACCTCGTAGGCGTCGCGGGCGCGGCCCGCAGCTGCCAGCTGCTGCGGCGTGGGGTTCTCGCCCAGCTCGGCCTCGAGCTTGTGCAGGCGGCGCTCCGCCTCGAGCACCTCCACCTGCGATGACATGACCTCCTCGAAGATGGGCTGGTCGCACATCTCGATGGCCTCCTGCTCGAGGTAGCCCACGCGCGCGCCCTTCGCGAACAGCACGCGGCCCTCGTCGGCGTCCTCGGCCCCCGAGATGATGTTGAGCATGGTGGTTTTGCCGGCGCCGTTCGGGCCCACGAGCGCGAGGCGCTCGTACTCCTCGAGGCGGAACGTCACGTCGTGGAAGAGCTGGCGCCCTCCGAACGACTTCGAAATATGTTCGAGCTGCATGATCATGATGCGTGCGTGCTTTCTGCTTGCGGTTCGGTGCATGGCCGCGCCCGTAGGCGCAACTTGTCTATGATACCGGAAGAAGCCGCTTGTGGCGAAGCGGCTTCCCCGTTCCCAGAAAGCAACTACATCGGAGGCCGGGCGACGGAACCGGCACGGCCTTGCCGAGCGGCGCGCCCGCCTCGCCGCGCCCGCCCGGTAGACCTACGCGAGCGCGGCGTACTCCTCGTCCGACACGGGCTCGAGCCACTCGTTCGACGCGCCCTCGGCCGGCACCGCGATGGCCACGTGCGAGAACCAGCTGTCGGGCGCCGCGCCATGCCAGTGCTTCACCTCGGGAGGGATGCTCACCGCATCTCCCGGCCTCAGCTCGCGCGCCGGCGCGCCCCATTCCTGATAGTAGCCGCGCCCGCCGGTGACCAGCAGGATCTGGCCGCCCTCGTGATGCACGTGCCAGTTGTTGCGGCACCCCGGCTCGAACGTCACGTTGCTCACGCCCACGCCCGCATCCGCGTCCGCGAGCGGCGCGAGGTAGCTCTGCCCCGCGAAATACGCCGCGTAGGCGTCGTTGCGCTCCCCCAGCGGGAACACCGCCGCCGGGCCCAGGCTCTCGTTCATGTCCATATGCCTCGTCCTCTCGTCTTGGATGTCTGACGGGCTCCATCCTATTCCTTCGAGTTCACTCCAAGTCAAGAGGTTGTATGAACCGAGTCCGGATTCAACCGATCGCTTGACTTGGAGTGCGCTCCATGTGCTTCAATGCACGTACGAGGTAAGGAGCATCCCATGAAGATTGCCGAAGTGAGCAAAGAGTACGGGCTTTCCGCCGACACGCTGCGCTACTACGAGCGCATCGGCCTGCTGCCGAACGTCACCCGCACGGCGAGCGGCATCCGCGATTACAGCGAGCAGGATTGCGCGCGCGTGCAATTCGTGAAGTGCATGCGCGGCGCGAACGTGTCCATCGAGGCCCTCATCGAGTACATGGCGCTGTTCGAGGAGGGCGACGCGACGCTCGAAGCGCGCAAGGCGCTGCTCGAGGAGCAGCGCGACCTCGTGCAGCAGCGCATCGCCGAGATGCAGGCCGGGCTCGACCGCCTGAACTACAAGATCGACAACTACGAGCAGACCATCCGCGAAGCCGAGAAGAAGCTGCGCGGCTGACGAGAGCACCGCGGATGAGGCGGGCGCGGGTTCCGCGACAATAAAAAAGCGGCCCCTCGGGGCCGCTTCGCTTGCTCGTGCAAAAAAGCGCTTAGAGCACGCAGACCTGGGTGGCCTGGCTCTTGCCGTTGGAGCCGGACGCGATCACGAACTCCACCTTGGCGTTTTCGTCGAGGCTCTTGTAGCCGTCGCCCTGGATCTCGCTGAAATGGACGAACAGGTCTTCGCCGTTCTCCTGGGAGATGAAGCCGTAGCCCTTGTCAGCGTTGAACCACTTAACCGTACCTTGAGACATACCAAACCTAGCTTTCCACCCCGAAGGGCACATACCGGCAACGCGCATCCATACGCGACGCTCCCGTAGACAGGCGACGTGTTGTCGCGCAGCTCACTATACGCGCTATCCCGGCGAATACGGAGGGCGCGCGGGTAATAGATGCGTGCACACACGATCCACACGCAGGCCTCCGACGAAAAAAGGAGGCCAGACGATGTCTGGCCTCCTGCAAGTTCATGGCTCCCCGGGTAGGATTCGAACCTACAACCCTCCGGTTAACAGCCGGATGCTCTGCCGTTGAGCTACCGAGGAATGTGCGCCCTTGATTGCGCAAGTGAAGATTATACCGGAACCTCATCTTTTCGCAATACCGAATTTTGGAAAATCGGGCACCTGCACGATTTTCGTCGATCCGGCCAGGTCGTGCGCATAAACCGCCTTAGTACACCATGTTCATGGCCGCCCGGACCTCGTCGAGCGTGGCGTTCGCGATCTCGTTCGCGCGGCGGTTGCCCTCGTGCAGCACGTCCTTGATGTAGTCCATGTCGCCGGAGAGCTCGACGCGACGCTCGCGGATAGGCGCCAAGAACCCGTTCACGCTTTCGGTGACGTACTTCTTGAGCGCGCCCGATCCGCCGTCGCCGATCTCCTCGGCGATCTCCACCTCGGTGCGGCCCGTGCACAGCGCGGCCGTGGTGAGGAGCGCCGACACGCCGGGACGGTTCTCCTTGTCGTAGGTGATCGTGCGGTCGGCGTCGGTCTTCGACTTCTTGATGAGCTTGGCCGTCTCCTCCGCGGTGAGCGACAGGCCGATGGCGTTGCCGTAGCTCTTGGACATCTTGCGGCCGTCGAGGCCGGGGATTTCCACCGCGTCGTTCAGCACGCCCTCGGGCTCGGGGAACACGTGCCCGTAGCGCTCGTTGAAGCGACGCGCCACCTGACGGGTCTGCTCGATGTGCGGCAGCTGGTCCTTGCCCACCGGCACGATGTTGCCCTTGCAGAACAGGATGTCGCACGCTTGGTGCACGGGGTACGTGAGCAGAAGGCCCGTCAGCGCGTGGCCCGACGCGTCCATCTCCGATTTCACCGTGGGGTTGCGCAGCAGCTCGGATTCGGTGACCAGCGACAAGAACGGCAGCATGAGCTGGTTGAGCGCCGGCACCGCCGAGTGCGTGAAGATGATCGTCTTTTCCGGGTCGATGCCGCAGGCCAGGTAGTCCACCACCATGTTGTAGACGTTGTCCTGGATGTGCTCGGTGGTGTCGCGGTCGGTGATCACCTGGTAGTCGGCGATGATGATGCGCGTGGAGATGCCCAGGTCCTGCAGCGCGACGCGCTCGCGGATGGTGCCGAAGTAGTGGCCCAGGTGCAGACGGCCCGTCGGGCGGTCGCCGGTGAGCATGGTGTACTTCTCGGGATGGACGGGAAGGTCGGCGCGGATCTCGTCGGAGCGCTTGCGGCTCGCTTCAAAACTGTCGATGCTCATGGTATCGGTTCTCCGTTGATCTCGGTTCCTCGTATGGCGGTTGCATCGACCCAGTATAGCGGTTTTCGCCGCTCAGTACAGCAGCCCGAGCGCGCGGGCCTCGTGCGACAGCTCGTCGCGGACGTCGGGGTGCGCGATGGAGATGAGCCGCTTCGCGCGCGTGGGGACGTCGCAGAAGCGCAGGTCGACGCAACCGTATTCCGTGCAGACGAGGTGCACGTCGGCACGCAACGTGGTGACGACGCTGCCGGGCGCGAGCGCGGGAACGATCTTCGACACGGGGCCCGCGCTCGTGCGCGCCCTGCTGGCGAGCGCCACGAACGACATGCCGCCCTTCGACGCGGCCGCCCCGCGCACGTAGTCCACCTGCCCGCCCGTGCCCGAGTACTGGCGGCTGCCGAAGCTTTCGGCGCACACCTGCCCCGTGAGGTCCACCGCGATGGCCGAGTTCACCGACACCATGTCGTCGTTCGCGCGGATCGCGTCGAAGTCGTTCACGCGCTCGTAGGGCTCGAAGAGCACCGTGGGGTTCCGCTCGATGAACGCGTGCAGCTGCGGCGTGCCCACGGCGAAGCCCGCCGCCGACACGCCGGGCAGGTGCGTCTTGCGGCTGTTGTCGACGATGCCCTCGCGCTGCAGGTCGGCCATCACGTCCGGGAACATCTCGCTGTGCACGCCGAGGTGCTTCTTCGAGCGCAGCCCCTGCCCCACCGCGTTCGCCAGTCCGCCGATGCCCAGCTGGATGCATGCGCCGTCCCGCACGCGATCGACGACGTGCTCGGCGATCTTCAGCTCCTCGGGCGTGGGGGCTGCCGGCGCGATGGGCGCGAGCGGCTCGGCGTGCTCGACGACGGCGGCCAACTCGGACACGTGGTAGTCGTGGGCGGTGCCGTTCACCGCCGGCAGGCAGGGGTTGATCTGGGCGACGATGGCGCGCGCATGGCGCAGACCCGCCGGCGTGAAGCCCAGGGGGCCGATGTTGCACCTGCCGTGCTCGTCGGGCGGCGTCATCGGCACGATGGCCACGTCGGGACGCACGAAGGCCAGGTAGCGCTCGGTGTTGCTGAGATGCAGGGGCACGTAGGTCGCCGAACCGGCCCTCATGCCCGCACGCTCGTTCGCGCCGTGGAAGAACGACCGGTAGCGGAAACGGCTCTCGGGCACCGCGAGGCGATCGAGCCCCAGGTCGCCGTTCGTCATGTTGCCGTGCAGCTCGATGCCCTCCACCTCGCCAGCCAGCACGCGCCGCAGCAGCGCTTCGAGGGTATGGCGCGCCACGTCAAGGCCGCCGACGAACACCTTCGACCCGCTCGGCGCGAAGGCGCGCACCGCGTCCTCGGCGCTCATGACCTTCCGCTCGTACTGCCGCTCCCAGGGTTCGCCCATGGCCTCGCTCCTCGACGTTTCCGCATCCGTCCTTCATTCTGGGCGCTGCGCTTCGAGGAATGAACCCATAAATCGACCGATTTGAGGAACGCCGGAAGCGCGGAAGGCCCCGCTGAGCGCGCTATAATCGCTTGCATGCGAAGCGCAGACGGTCACCGCGAGAAGAAGCAGGAGCAACCCCATGAACGAAGCCGTGCAGAACCTGTCCAAAGACGAGCTCGTCGAGCTGCTGGAGATCTACGCGAAGAACCTCATCGCGCTCGACGGCACATGGTTCCAGTCCATCGAGCGCGAGGACGGCATGGACGCGGCCGTGCACCACGACATCGAAGCATGGCGGAGGTTCAGCGCGTCGGAGGCGCGGCGCATCAAGAAGTTCTTGGGGCTTGGGGAACGTCCGGGCATCGAGGGGCTTGCGCGGGCGCTGGCCCTGCGCTGCCAGTCGGCTGCGAACGTGGACGAGATCGCCGTGGAAGGCGACGAGCTCGTGTACCGCATCGTGGACTGCCGCGTGCAGAACGCGCGCGAACGCAAGGGCATGGGCTTCCATCCCTGCAAGAGCGTGGGCGTGGTGGAGTACGGCGCGTTCGCGTCCGCCATCGACGACCGCATCGACACCGAGTGCCTCAGCTGCTACCCCGACATCGTGGACGCCACCTGCAACTGCGCCTGGAAGTTCACGCTAAAGGCGTGAAGACGCGAAAAAGCCGGCTGCGCAGGATCGTCGCGCAGCCGGCTTGCGGTTTCGTGGTGGGCCCAGCAGGGCTCGAACCTGCAACCAAGGGATTATGAGTCCCCTGCTCCACCATTGAGCTATAGGCCCGTAAAGCGTCTCGCTATTCTATCCCAAAACGCGCGCCGATGCCAAGAGGGTAACGAAGACCCGCCGGAAAACCAATTTCGGGAAAATTGGAAATTAGGCCTTGCGCGCATCCGGAACTACCGGTAAAATACTCAAACGTTGCGAACGCCGCAACCGAAACGGTCGCTTGGCTCAGCGGGAGAGCATCGCCTTCACACGGCGGGGGTCACAGGTTCAAATCCTGTAGCGACCACCATGAATTCAAAAGCCTTCCTTCGGGAAGGCTTTTTTCGTTGCGATCCTATGCCTGGAAGGCTCGAAGCCTCCAGCACGTTACTAAGCGGGGTTTATCGAAGGATCGCACCCCCTGCGCTCGAGCTTCGCTTCGGGGCAGCGGCGGGCGAGCTCGGCGTAGAAGCGATCCTTGTCCCTGACGGCTATCATGAATTCGTCGTAGCCGATGAGCAGCTCGATGCGATCGATGGACGCCGCCAGGGAGGCCAGCGGGTTTCGCGTCTCGCGCGCGCGACGGATCTTCGCGACGGGATACGCCGCTTTCTGGAAGCCGAACACGACGAGGAGATTGCCCTCGCCGTCGAACTCGACGTAGTTGCGAAGGAGCGTGGGGATGATGAGGAGGTCGCAGAGGACGAGGCACAGCAGGCCGACGATGACGCCCGCAAGCGCCCCTTCCTTCGAAGGATCGGCGAGAAACGACGCGAGAGGCCACGCCAGCATGACGTTGACGCCCACCGTCAACGCGTAGTACCACCCGTCCACTTTCCCCGCGAACCTCATCGACTCACCCATGATGCTCCTTCAACAGGTCGGCATGCGTCTTCAGCGAAAGAGCGATGAGCACGGCGATGCCCAAAGCCGCCGCGATGCCGATGACCAGGCACGCCGTGCGCACCGCGTCGTCCTGTTGGGCGTAGTTCCACGCCCCGAAGCACCAAAAATCGATCGCGAGCAGGAAGATGGCCGCACCTGAGCGCCGAGCCTCCCGGCGAAACTGCGCCTCGCTCGGATTGAGCGCCAGAAAGTCGCTCCCCCCAGCGAGGATGTTGAAGCACCGCTGGTTGCCCGCGAACACGAACCCGCCGTACACGCACACGAAGATGCCGACGACGATCAGCGCAACGAACGTTTCCATGGTGCACCTACCTCATATTCAATCCGATGATCTTCATATCCTCGTCGAACGAAAACGTATACGTAATCGTCGCATTCTCGTACAGCGCAACGAGGGTGACCGCGTTCCCGGTTATTCCCATTTGGCTGATCTCGGTTGCATAGGCGTTTCCGAACGACTTGAAAGCGCCCCAATCGTCACCGAAAAGCGCATGCGCGTCGGCCATGGTCTGCTCGTTCAAACCTTCGACGGCTGCGTCGGCGATCAGCGGACGCATCTTGTCGTAATCGTCCTGCCCTATCACTTCGGCAACCTGTTGGGCGTAGGCGATCACCTCTTGCTCGGTCATTCCGACGCTTTGCCCGGCGGGGGCGGTTTTCGGAGACGCCCACCAGGTTGCCCCGCCGATGATCGCCGCCACGACGACCACGACGACGGCCGCGATCACGATCGCCTTGGTGCGCTTGCGCTTCTTGCCGGCGGCGAGCTCGGTTTCGGAGAGGTCTTCGTTGAACTCCTGCGCCACCTGGCGCGGGTCGCCCATGCGAGCCTCCACCTGCTCCCAAGTCTCGCCCGCGGACAGCGCCGCAGCGATGTCGGACTCGAGGTCGCGCACGAATTCGGCCTGCCGGGCCTTCGAGCACGCCAGACGCTTCGCAACCGCCTTCACATAGGATGTTTGGTTCATCGCTCCTCCTCCATGATCGACCGCACGTATCCGTCGAATTCGCTCCAGAGCTCGTACATCTCGCGCAGGGCGCCGCGCCCCTCGTCGGTGATCGCGTAGTACTTGCGCGCGGGCTCCTTCGCGGTGTGCGCACTCATGCGGCTCGCCACGAGACCGCCGTCTTCCAGCCGGTAGAGAATGGGGTACAGCGTGCCCTCCTTGAGCGCCAACGCCCCTTCGGTACGGTCGCGCAGCTCGCTGATCAGCTGATAGCCGTACTTCTCCTCGTGCTGCAGCAGCTTCAAGACGAGCATGTCGAGCGCGCCTTTCTTCATCTGCTGTGCGAACCGAAGCTGCATCACGTATCCCTCTCATAGGCACTTAGCAATACTAAATATATCTGATCTGCGGATACTATGCAATACTGAACCGATGGGCGGTCTTCCCCCCTTCGGCGCGGTTGTTCCCTTGTCGCGAACGGCGGCCAGCGATACAATCGAGAACATGAAATCTACCGCACTGCGTTTCGGGCTGCTCGCCGTCGGCGTGATCGTCATGACGGCCGGCATCGTCCTCGTCACCAAAAGCAACTTGGGAACCTCGCCCATCTCCTCGCTCGGCTACGTGCTGAGCCTGGCGTTTCCCGACGTGTCGTACGGCACGTTCATGTTCGCATGGAACTCGGCGCTCCTCGTCGGCCAGATCGCCATCCTGCGGAGGCGCTTCAAGGCGTTCGCGCTGCTGCAGATCCCCTTGTCGGTGCTGTTCAGCCTCGGCATCGACGGATTCAGCCAAGCGCTGTGGTTCGTGGCGCCCGACAACTACCCTGCGTCGTTGGCCGTGCTGGCCCTGGGCGTGGCGGTGCTCGCGTTCGGCGTGGCGTGCACCGTGGTGGCGAACGTGGTCATGAACTGCGGCGAAGCGTTCGTATGCGCCGTCACGAGCTCCACGGGGTGGAACTTCGGCCACACGAAGGTGGGCTTCGACCTCGGCTGCGTAGCGCTCGCGGCAGCTGCGTCGTTCGCGCTCATGGGAGGCCTCGCCGGCGTGCGCGAGGGCACCGTCGTGGCCGCGGCGGCCACGGGCTTTCTGGTGAACGCGTTCATCAGGATGATGGGCGGGGTGCGCCCGGCACTGGGGGAAGCGAAAAAGCGCGAGGAGGAACGTCCCCTCCCCCAGGGCGCGGAGTACAACCGCGCGGACTGAACAAGACGCGCCGAGCCCTTGCAACCAGGACACGGCGCGCACTGGGCGCGGCGGGAGCAGCGCAGACGGCAAGCCGATGCCGCGCCAAGAGGGAGGGAGGCCCTCCCTTCGAGTCAGGGGCCCTTATCCCCTTTTCACCAGGTAGCATTTGTGGATGCGGGGGTTGCGCTCGAAGTCGTGGGGGATCGTAGCCGCCGTTATGTCCTCGAGCGTGACGCCGTACTTCGCCAGCGCTTCCTCATCGGGCTTGAACGAGCGCAGGTTGCACGAGAACACGGCCTCGCCCTCCTCGGACAGCAGGCGCGACACGCCGATGAGCAGCTCCACGTGGTCGCGCTGCACGTCCCAGGTGCGCTTGCCCATGGCTTTCGAGTTCGAGAACGTGGGCGGATCGACGAACACGAGGTCGAAGCGCCGTCCCGTGCGGCGCGCCTCGGTGATCCACGCCATCACGTCGCCGCGCTCGAAGGTGTGCTCGTCGCCGTCGAACCCGTTGGCCGCCATATTGCGCTCGGCCCAGTCGAGGTAGGTCTGCGACAGGTCCACCGTCGCGGTGCTCTTCGCGCCGCCGCCGGCCGCATGCACGCTGGCCGTTCCCGTGTAGGCGAACAGGTTGAGGAAGCGCTTCCCCTCCGCCTTCGAACCCACGAGCTCGCGCGTCAGGCGATGGTCGAGGAACAGGCCCGTGTCGAGGTACCCGGCGAGGTCCACCTCGAGCAGGTAGCCGTCCTCGCTCACCTGCGTGACGTACGAGCGCCGTCCTGCCTCGCGGTACTGGCTGCCGCCCTTGTCGCGGCGGCGCACCTTCGAGAACACGTGGTCGGGACGCACGCCCATCACCACGGGCGCGAGCGCCAGCACGTCGTCGTAGCGGCGTTGCGCCTTGCCCGGGTCGATGGTCGAGGGGGCGGCGTACTCGGCGATGTGGAGGTACAGGTTGCCCTCGGCGTCGCCCGCTCCCGGGTACACGTCGATCGCCACGGCGTAGTCGGGCAGGTCGGCATCGTACACGCGGTAGCACGACACGCCCTCGCGGCGCGCCCACTTGCGGCGCTCCTTGGCCGTCTTGCGCAACCGCGCCGCGAACTGCTCGGACGACGGCTCCAGCACCTCCACCACGTGCTCGGCGCCGCCGGCGGAGTCGGGCACGATCACCTCGTGCGCCTTGACCGGCGGCTCGTCGAACACGGAGGCCTCGGTGGCCACTCGATCCTGGCCGAGCGTCGCATGGGCGACCGGCGCGCTGCCGAAGCGCGTCTCCACGCCCTCGCCGCCGGCCACCGCGAACGTCGATCCGGCCGGGGCCGCCGATGCGGCGCGCACGAACGCGGCCGCCTCGGCCTGGGCGCGCGCGTCGGATTGAGAGCGCTCGCCCGTCGGCAGCACGCTGGCCACCGTGCACGTCATCTCCTCGAGGCCGCGCACCTTGCCCGCAGCCGCGCACACGCGCCCCACCAGCTCGTCGACGTTCTGGGCGTCGGCCGGCTCGATGCTGACGGCCTGGCGCAGCCCCGCGCGCTTCGCGTGGGTGCGCGCCCGGGCGATGGCCGGCGACGACGTGGACGCGCCGGCGAAGCGCACGTAGGCCGGATCGGGCGGCGTCGATGCGGGGCCGTCGAGCGCGCCCGGGGCCGTCGCCGACGCGAGCCCGATCTCGAAGCGCTCGTCGGCGTCGTCGATGAGCTCGTTCCACAGCTCGGGCCGAGACTGCTTCCAGCCGAAGAAGCCCCAACGCTCGCGCGTCAGGCCGGGAGCCAGGTCGCACGCGATCGACGCCGCCTCCACCACGAGGAAGCCGTCTCCGCACGCCGGGTCCACGCATGCCTCTCCCCGGCTGCCGCGGGCGCGCCAGCCGGACAGGGCCAAGAGTCCGGCCGCGAGCGCGCACGACAGCGGCGCGTCGGCGCCGTCGTCGGGCGTGAGATAGGAGCGGCGGTACAGCGACTCCCCCGACAGGTCGAGCGAGACGGTGGCGCGCCCCTCGCGCACGCGCACGTCCACCATGGCGTCGGCGCAGGCGGCGTCCACGTCGGGACGCTCGCCGCGCACCTCGCGCAGGCGGTCGCATACCGCGTCCTTCACCTTGAGCGCCGTGAAGCGCGTGTTGCGCAGCTCCTCGTTCATGCCGTGGGCCTGCACGGCCATGCTGCCGCCCTCGACAAGGACGTTCTCCCACGGCAGACGCCGCACGCCCTCGTACAAAAGGTTGGCGTCGCCCGCGTTCACGCGCCCCACCACCACGAGGATGCGCGAGGCCAGCCGCGACCACAGGCACGCGGACAACGCATGGGGCACGTCGCAGAAAAAGGCGACGCCCCCGCCGAGGGGGCGCACGCGCTTGATTCCGAGGCGCTTCAGCTCGTCGGCGAGCGGGGCTTCCAAGCCCGAGAGGCAGCTTGCGAACAGCTCGAGGTTCTCAGTATCCATACAGCACAGGTCCAATCAAAGTCAGCGAGAAGCCCCCTCGTGCCGATAATCGGCCCGTTTCGCGGCCGAGCGTGCTTCTGCACGCGAGGGAAAGCGAAAAAGGGCCGAGGATCGGTGCGAGGGGGCTTCGCAGCATCGGCTGGTTCCGACGGCCGTCAGGCCGCCGGAACCTTAATCTTCCAGGTAGTCCTTCAGCTTCGAGGAGCGGGACGGGTGGCGCAGCTTCGCCAGCGTCTTGCTCTCGATCTGGCGGATTCTCTCGCGCGTGACGCCGAACTCGCGCCCGACCTCCTCGAGCGTGCGCGGATGCCCGTCCTCCAAGCCGAAGCGCAGGCTGATGACCTTGCGCTCGCGCTCGGCCAGGCCGTCGAGCACTTTCGACAGCTGCTCTTGCAACATGCTGAACGAGGCGGCGTCGGGCGGCACCACGGCGGCGTCGTCCTCGATGAAGTCGCCCAGCTGGGAGTCCTCCTCCTCGCCGATGGGCGTCTCGAGCGACACGGGCTCCTGCGAGATCTTCTGGATCTCGCGCACGCGCTCGGCGGGCAGGCCCATCTCCTTGCCGATCTCCTCGGGGCTGGGCTCGCGGCCGAGCTCCTGGAGCAGCTGGCGCTGGATCCGCACGAGCTTGTTGATGGTCTCCACCATGTGCACGGGGATGCGGATGGTGCGGGCCTGGTCGGCGATGGCGCGCGTGATGGCCTGGCGAATCCACCAGGTGGCGTACGTCGAGAACTTGAAGCCCTTCGTGTAGTCGAACTTCTCCACCGCGCGGATGAGGCCGAGGTTGCCCTCCTGGATGAGGTCGAGGAACAGCATGCCGCGGCCCACGTAACGCTTGGCGATGGACACGACGAGTCGCAGGTTCGCCTCGATGAGCTGCTGCTTGGCGTCGATGCCCACCTGCTCGATGCGGCCGAGGCGGCGCTTCTCGCGGCGCTCGAGCTCGATGCCCTCGTCCTCCGCGCGCTCGAGCTCCTCCGTGGCGGCCACGCCGGCTTCGATCTTCATGGCGAGGTCGATCTCCTCCGCCGCGGTGAGCAGCGGGACCTTGCCGATCTCCTTCAGGTACATGCGGACGGGATCGCCCGTCAGCATGGTCACGCTGGCGTCGGCGTTGCGCTTGCGCACCGAGCGCACCTTGCTCTTGCCGGCCACTTTGGGCAGCTGAACGTCGACCGTCGCCTTGAGCTCCTCTTCGGGAATGCCTTCGAGCAGGTCTTCGTCGTCGCTGTCCTCGGACAGGCCGCCTTCGAGCTTATCGTCGTCAAGCCCGTCGCCGGCGTCGACCACATCGGGCTCGTCGTCGAGGGCGTCTTCCTCCAGGATGTCTTCGGCTTCGATCGGGGCAACCGCTGCGGTGCTCTGCTCTTGAGCGATGTGCTTACTTGAGGCTTGGGCCACGTGATCTTCCTTTCCGACAGGACTGCGCGCAGGGCATGAGTATACATACGCACCAGGCGCAAAGATACAGCCAAATAATATACCACACTCTCCCGCCATTTCGACGATGAATATTCAGCTTGCGAAGAGCGCGAGGAGAACCGCTCACTCCTCGGGAGGCAAGTAGCTGCGCAGCGTTTCGTAGAGCTGCTGGGCGTCGAAGGGCTTGGGGATGAAGCCGTTCATGCCGGCCGCCGCCGCGTCCTCGCGATCCTCCTGGAACGTGTTGGCCGTGAGCGCGATGATGGGCACCGTGCGCGCGTCCGCGCGATCGAGGGCGCGGATCTCGGCCGCCGCCTCGAGGCCGTCGAGCAACGGCATCTTGACGTCCATCAGCACGAAGTCGAACGACCCCGGATCCGAAGCGGCGAACAGGTCCACGGCCTCGCGCCCGTTCGCCGCGCGCCGCGCTTCGACGCCCTGCATGTCGAGCAGCGCCACCGCGATCTCGGCGTTCAGGTCGTTGTCCTCGGCCAGCAGCACGCGCGTGCCCTCGAGCGAGCGCTCGGCGGCGTCCGGGACGGCCATGCCGCTTCCCAGCGCCTCGTCGTCGGCCGCCGGCAGCTCGAGCACGAAGAAGAACTCCGAGCCCTCGCCGAGACGGCTCCGCACGTCCAGCTTGCCGCCCATGAGCCGCACGAGGTTGCTGCTGATGGCCAGCCCGAGGCCGGTCCCCTGCGCGTTGCGACGGTTCTCGGAAGCCTGTTCGAACGACACGAAGATGCGCTCGAGGTCCTCCTCGCGGATGCCCGCGCCGGTGTCCTTCACGCTGAAGCGCACGCTCACACGGCCCTCGTCGCGCATGAGCACGCCGATGCTCAGCCGGATGGTGTCGCCCGGATCGGTGAATTTGAGCGCGTTCGACAGCAGGTTCGCCAGCACTTGCTGCAAACGCACGTCGTCGCCCACCACGACGTCGTCGGCGTCGCAGCGCGCCTCGAGCAGGATGCCCTTCTCTTCGGCCTGGATGCAGAACATGCTCTGCAGGCGCTCGGCCAGCGAGCGCAGGCACAAGGGCGCCGTCTCGATGTGCATCTTGTCGTTCTCGATCTTGGACATATCGAGGATGTCGTTCACGAGCGACAGCAGGAACTGGGCCGACGTGTTGATCTTCTCGAGGCTCGAGCGGATGGACGGCGTGGCCTCGCCCGACAGCGACGCCACGTTCGACAGTCCGATGATGGCGTTCATGGGCGTGCGGATCTCGTGAGACATGCGCGAGAGGAAGTCCGTCTTCGCGCGTCCCATCTCCTCGACCTTCTCCAGTTTCATCTCCATCATGCGGTTGCGCACCTTCGCCACCGACACCACGATGACGATGGCGCCCACGAACAGGCACAGCACGAGGCCGAGCGCCACGACGAGCAGCGGGTTCTCGGAGACGACCGCCTGGATGGTGCGCTGCTTGCCGAACGAGGGCATGGTGTTGCGCGAGAAGATGGTGTCGAGCTCGTCTTGCGAGAAGCTGTTCACCGTCTTGCTGAGCACCGAATAGAGGTCGGGGTCCACCGGACGGGCGATGGCGAACGAGAGGTTGGCCTCGTGGTGCTCGGAGGTGGCCGGCGTGATGTTGTTGAACGAGCGATCGGTGAAAAGGCTCTCGGCGTAGGCGACGGGCATGCTCGTGACGTCGGCGCGGCCGGAGTTCACCGCCTCGAGGCAGTCTTCGTAGGTGCGGTAGTGCACGATTTCGGATGCGTCCACGCCGTCGGCCCCCTCGCGGCCGTCGATCTGCGCGAACACCGCGCCTTCGGAGGAGGCCAGCTTGTTGCGGAACACCACTTCGTTGAGCGAGGCGAAGCCGTCCGTGATGACGAGCTGCTGTTCGTCGGCGACGTACTCGTCGTCCATGAAGCCGCCCAAGATATCGGCCTCGCCCGATTTCACGAGGTCGATGGCGCCTTGGTAGGTGCTCGCATGAACGAGGCGGAACGTGAGCCCGGTGCGCTCGGTGACGAGGTCGAGCACGTCCTTCACGATGCCTTGGGGCTGGCCGTCGCGCTCGTAGAACAGGGGGAAGCGATCCTCCATCACGGCGACGCTGATCACGTCGGAGCGGTCGATGTAGGCGAGATCGGCCTTGGAGAACCTGATGGAGCTCTGATGCCGCGAGGGCAAATGCTTGGCGTCCAGCTCGTTGGCGAATTCGGGATCCGCTTCGTATATCGAGGTCATCGTCGCGTTCAGCTCGTCGATCACGTCGCTTCCGGCGGGCGTGGCGATATAGTACGGCTCGCCGTCGAACTCGGCGGCCACCCGGCGCCCCTCGGTGACGTCCACATCGCCGCCCAGGACCAGGTCGGCGATGCCGTCGTCGAGGCACTGCGCGTACGCGTCGTAGTCGAGGCGCAAGACGGTGCAGTCGACGCCGTTGAAGTCGAGGTAGTTCTCGAGGCGCCGTATCTTCTCGGTCGCGTTCTCGTAGGTGCCGATGACCTTGCCGTCGAGAGTGCTCGGATCGAAGGTGACGACGTCGTCGTTGTCGGCGAGGCTGATGAGCAGCGCATGGTTCGACCCCATGGCGAAGGTGGAGTACTCGTACTGGTAGGCGATCTGCTCGCGGTAGTACATGCCGCCGATAAGGTCGACCTCGCCGGCCACCGTCTTCCTCATGAGCTCCTCGGCATCGCCGTCGACGAACTCGTAGCGCCATCCGGTGTATTTGGCGATCTCGGTGAGCCAGTCGTAGAAGATGCCCGAGCGCACGCCGTCGTCGCTGATCTCGCTGATGCCCTCGACCTCGGGAAACGCCACGCGCAACACGCGATCCTGCCCTGACGTGCCGATCGCATCTCCGTCGTCGGCGAACGCGGCCGCAGGCGCGGCGAGGGCGGACATGGCGATCAGCGCCACGATCAGCGCCGAGCAGATGCAGCGCGCTGCTCTCGTTTTCACAGCCCATCCCTCCTTCGACCCCTGCGAGCACGTCCCACGATCCGCTAGGATACCACGGTATGGAACAAAACCACCAATCCGACATACGCCGCGGGGTTTTCAAGCGCCCCGCAGGCGACCATGTCGAGCGCGTATACTGGTGGCCGGAGAATCGCCGCCGAGCCCGCCCCCTTCCGAGGAGCACCGTATGAACGCCCTCCGCCATCGCCTCTTCTTCGCCGCCTGCCTGGCTTCGGCCGTCGGCCTCGCCTGCCTGCCGCTTGCCGCGCACGGCATCGTGGACGAGGGCGACCTCGTGCTGGGCCGCAGCGCGTCCGAGCGCGTGCTGCCAGGCGAGCGGCTCCCCGACCTCGACGCCTCGCATGCGGCTCTCGTGGACGAGGAGGGCACGCTCTGGTTCGGTCGCAACGCCGGCGAAACGGCGCAGATCGCCTCGCTCACGAAGATCATGACCGCGCTCGTGGCGGCAGAATGGCTCGACGCCTCCTCGACGATCGAGGTAACGCCCGAGGCCGCGAGCGTCGGCGAGTCGAGCGCGGGGCTCGTGCAAGGCGACGCGATGACGTTCGACGACGCCCTCAAGGCGCTGCTTACGGCATCGGGCAACGACGCGGCGGCCGCCATCGCCCAGGCGGCCGGGGCTCGGATGCTGTCGCAAGACGGGCTCGAAGGGGATGCGCCCGCCGGCGAGGCGGCCTTCGTCGAGGCTATGAACGCGAAGGCGGCCGAGCTGGGATTGGCGAACTCGCGCTTCACGAACCCGCACGGCCTGGACTTCGATGCGTACGCCCAAGGCCAGTACAGCTGCGCGGCCGATGTCGCGGTCATGCTGCGCGCGGCCATGGGGATCGATCTCGTCCGCGCGAACATCGGGTTCTCGCAGGTGGACATCACGGTGCAGCGCGGCGGCGCGCCCGCGACGCTCACGCTGACGAACACGGACGCCATGCTGGGCAGCTACGAGGGAACGTGCGCGGCCAAGACCGGCTACACGCTGGCCGCGGGCCCCTGCGCGGCGACGGCCGTGAACCGCGGCGACGGGCACGAGTACTACGCCGTGGTGCTGGGGTCGTCCTCGAAGCAGCAGCGGTTCGCGGACGCCGAGGCGCTGTACGACTGGGTGTTCGCCGAGCGCGGCGCGCTGGTCGAGGAAGCGGAGGCCGCCGCCGAGGCGCCGGCCGAGTCGGAGCCGACCGGTGCCGAGATGGCCACGTACCAGCTGGTCAACGCCCCGCGCACCATAGACGCCGACATCGGCGGCGCGACGGAGGCTCGCCCCGTGGTAGCCGAGGTGGCGCACGGGGACTGGACTGACCGCACCGTCGAGGCCACGGTGCTCGACGCGGACGCCACGGTCGCGGCGCGCGTCGGCGGCGGGCGCATCGAGCAGGAAGCGACGTTCGCCGCGCTCAGCGGCGACGTCGAGAGCGGCGACGTGGTGGGCCGCCTGACGTTTCGGCAGGGGGACGAGGTGCTGTGGGAGGGCGACCTCGTGGCGGTCGGGGACGTGGCCGCGCCTACCTGGTGGGAGCGCTGGGGCGTGGGAGCGCAGCGCTTCTTCGGCAGCCTGTTCGGCGCGCCGACCGTCGCCGAGAACAGGCTTTTGGCGACCGGCCCCCTGAAGGTTTCGTGAGCCGCTCGACGGGGAGGCCGCCTGCGCGGGGGATGCGCTAGAGCAGGTCGTCCGGATCCACGTCGATGGCGACGTTCGCATCCTTGTCCGGCTTGCGGCGGCGGAAAAACGGCAGCAGCGCCGTGGACAGGTCGGCCTCCACCGGGCACTTCACCACGATGTGCCAGCGGTACGTGCCGCGCAGCTTCGCCAGCACGCACGGCGTGGCGGGCAGCACGCTCCAGCCCTCGCCGCCGTAATCGCGCACGACCTCCTCGAGCCCCGCCTGCAGCTCGGCCGCCACGCGGCGCACCGCCGGCTCGTCCTTGCTCCACACCAGCACGTTCGCCATGCGCACGTAGGGCGGGTAGCCCAGCAGGCGGCGCTTCGGCAGCTCGTCGCGCAAGAACAGGGCGCGGTCGTAGGAGGCCGCCGCGCGGATGGCAGGAGAGGCCGCCTCGTAGGTTTGCACGAGCACGCGCCCCGGCAGCTCGGCGCGGCCCGCGCGGCCGGCCACCTGCTCCACGAGGTCGAACGTGCGCTCGGCCGCGCGGTAGTCGGGCAGCTTCAGCATGGTGTCGGCGTTGATGACGCCTACGAGCGTGACGTCCTCGAAGTCGAGCCCCTTCGCGATCATCTGGGTTCCCAGCAGCACGGCCGCGTCGGCGGCGGCGAACTCCTCGAGCAGGCGCTGGTGCGCGCCCTTGCCGCTCGTGGTGTCGGCGTCCATGCGCACGATGGGCACGTCTGCGCCCACGCCGGGCATCTCGTCGAGCAGCACGCGCAGCTCGGCCTCGACGCGCTGCGTGCCGGCCCCGAACTTCTTGAGGTAGGGGCTGCCGCATTCGGGGCACGTCGGCGGCGAGGGTATCCGGTAGCCGCAGTGGTGGCAGATGAGGAAGTTGCCGCGCTCGTGGTAGGTGAGCGAGGTGGAGCACGACGGGCACTCGGGCACGAAGCCGCATTCGCGGCACAAAAGGAACTTCGCGAACCCGCGCTGGTTGAGCAGCAGCACCGCCTTGCGTCCGGCCGCGAGCTCCTCCTCGAGGGCGCGCGCGAGCGGCAGCGCGAACATCGAGCGCGAGCCGCCGCTGAACTCCTTCGCCATGTCCACCACCTGCACCTCCGGCAGCGGCTTGCCGTTCGCGCGCTCGGGCAGCTCCACATGGTGCCACGCTGGATCCTTCGCGCAGGCATGGAGCGCCTCGATGGAGGGGGTGGCGCTTCCCAGCACCACGGCGGCCCCGGCGCGGCGCGCCATCCACACGGCGACGTCGCGTGCGTGGTAGCGCGGGGCGCTGTCCTGCTTGTAGGAGCCCTCGTGCTCCTCGTCGATGACGACGAGGCCGAGGTTCGCGAGCGGCGTGAACAGCGCGCTGCGGGCGCCCACCACCACGCGCGCCGCGCCCGAGCGGATGAAGTCCCATTGGTCATAGCGCTCGCCTTGGCTCATGCGCGAGTGCATGACGGCGACCATGTCGCCGAAGCGGCCGCGGAAGCGCGCGACGGTCTGCGGCGTCAGCGAGATCTCGGGCACGAGCACGCACGCCGTGCGCCCGGCCGCGAGCGTGGCCTCGATGGCCTGCAGGTACACCTCGGTCTTGCCCGAGCCGGTGACGCCGTCGACGAGCACCACCTCGCCCGCCCCGC
This sequence comes from Eggerthella timonensis, assembly GCF_900184265.1. Classification (NCBI taxonomy): domain Bacteria; kingdom Bacillati; phylum Actinomycetota; class Coriobacteriia; order Eggerthellales; family Eggerthellaceae; genus Eggerthella; species Eggerthella timonensis. The sequence goes on along the minus strand of NZ_FXXA01000002.1, from coordinate 2,142,086 downwards.
GCATGCGGGCCGCGTCGATGGCGGCGAGCGCGCCGGCCTGCCCCGGCGTCAGCAGCGGCTTGGCGGAGGGGGTGAACGACGGCGCCGCGGCCTCGGGCGCGGCCGCAGACCCAGCGACGTCCTCGACCATCCCCCGCATGCGACGGCGGTGTTCGATGCGCACCACCCCCTGCTTCTCCAACGTTTTGAGAGGCGACGACACCGCGCCGAACTCGGCCGTCAGCTCCGCCACGCGCAGCTCGCCGCCGCGCAGGGCCGCCACGATGGACGCCTGCTTCACGGCGTTCTTGCGCGGCTCGAAGTCCGCGAACGCCGGGCCCGGCACCACCCAGCGGTCGTCCACCTCCCCCACCGACGGCTCTTCGAGGCGCCAGTAGCCCTTCGCGGCGCGCACCATGCGCGGCACGCCGCCCGGCGGCGTGAACAGGCGCACGCACGACGACAGAGGCGCGATGTAGCGCTCCGAGAGCCACTGCGCGCACGCCGCGCCCTCCTCGTCGAAATACGGGCGACTCACCGCGCGCACGATGCCCTTGAGCTTGGCAGGATCGAGCCCTACGGGCCAGTCGCCGTCGTCGCGCTCCTCGATGCCGATGACGAAGCCGACCGCTTGGCGCGAGCCGAACGGCACGAGCACGGCGCAGCCGACTTCGACCGGCTGGTCGCCGCCGCCCGCTTCATCGGAAACGGCGTAGGTGTAGGGCGTATCGAGCGCCTGCGTGGGTATGTCGAGAATGACCGATGCGAGTTTCATGCTTCCCAGTATATCCCAACCCCGCGCCATCTCAGGAACGCCTAGCTATCGACCGCACGAAAACCCTGAGCGCCCTCAACCGGGCCCTTGCATCATCTTTTGCCCACCGTCCGACTCCGCTACTTTCCCCCATTCAGCTGAAGTTTGAAAACACCAGATCGAACGGCTGTAGACGCATAATTGGACGCCATATGGCGAAACCTGGACGCAATAGCTATTGCTGGACGCGCCCCGGCATCGGTACCGTCGAACCGAATTAAGGAAAGGAGGTGAAAACATTGACAGCAGCAAAACCAGCAAGGCGATTCGTCCTCACGCTCTCAGCATGCGCGTTCGTCTGCTCCGTTATAGCGTGCTCAAGCGGTTGCGCACCTCAAGCACAGCTGGAAAACGAGAGTAGTGGAAATCAGCCGCAAGCAGTCGAAGCTTCTTTATGGTCGCTCGATTCCAACTGTGACCAATGTCACAGCGACGAATCGAGTTCGCTCTCCGATGTTTCCTGCTTAGTTTCCACGCATCAAAAAGAAGGCCTTGGTTGTATCGATTGCCATACGGACGAGTCTAACCTGAGTCTCGTGCATAAAGAGGTTGCAGCAAATGAGGCCGCACCGAAGAAGCTAAAGAAAACCCAGGTCGGCGAGGAGACATGTGCAATATGTCACGGAACGTACGAAGACCTCGCCGCCACAACACTCGACAAGCTCGTCATCGACAGCAAAGGTACCGCCGTCAACCCCCACGAGGTCCCACGCCTCACGGACGGACATGAAGGGAACATCACATGCACAAGTTGCCACTTCATGCACAAGGAGACGAATGCAACGGATGAGACGCATGAAACTTGCACGAACTGTCATCACGAAGACATGTTCGAATGCGGAACATGTCATTCGTAGGCACGCTAAAAAACCACTACAGGAGGGATACTATGAGACAATGCAGTCGTAGGGGTTTTCTGACCGCCGCCGTTTTAGGAACGGGCGCCTTGGCGGCTTCGAGCCTCGCTGGATGCTCCGGAGCAACCCAAGAATCGTCGAAAACGGGGACATGGGACAAAGAAACCGATGTCGTCGTGGTCGGCGCCGGATTCGGAGGCATGGTTGCGGCAGCGACCGCGCTTGAAGACGATGCGAGGGTGATCGTGCTCGAAGCATCCGTCAGAACCGGGGGAACCGGCCTGTTGTGCAGCGGAACGCTCGGGTTCGGCGGCAAGGACATCACATTGGAGAACCTTCTCGAAGATGCTCCTATGGCAGACCCGTCCATGCTCGAAACGTATGCGGAAGGATGGAACCGCTTAACCAAATGGCTCGTCGACATCGACGCGCCTTGCGAGGAGATCGACGGCAACTTCAAGTTCGATCCAGACGCCGGCTCACCCGACGGCAATGCGTCTTTTGCGGACTGGCTTGCCGAATACCTCGTCTCGCTCGGAGGGGAGATCCTGTACCAGACCCGCGGGAATCACCTGATCGCAGATGAATCGGGCACGGTCGTCGGCATCGCTGCACGGGATGCGCAAGGCGCGAGCATCAGCATCAAAGCCAGCAAGGTGATCCTTGCTTGCGGCGGCTTCATGGGCAATAAGGCCATGATGCGGCAGTACATGGGCACGTACGCCGATCAAATGGCGAATCGTGGCAATCCGCACAACGACGGGGCGGGACTGAGCATGGGTCTTGCGGTAGGCGCTTCGCTGAGCAAGGGGCTGAGCACGTTCTACGGCTACCATCTGGCCTACCCCTTCACTACCGTAAGCAGCGTGGAGGAATGGGATAAGGGGATTCAGGACGTCGAGTGGATCGCGCTTCAACAAGGACTCATGTCCAACATACAGGGATGGAGCGGGTCCTGCTGCCTCGTCAACGAGAACGGCATGCGTTACGACGACGAAACGCAACGAGACAATGTAGTCTCGAACGAAACGGTTCATCAGAAGTTCGCGCGAGCGTACGTAATCCTTGACTCCGCCATTCGAGAGAAATGCGTCGGATCGTCGAAACGTCTCGGCAAAGAAAAGATAGACGTACTCGCCGACAGCGGCGTCTCGATCGTCCAAGCGGATACGATTGAAGAACTGGCCGAAAAGCTTTCCTCCCTACATGGAGTTAGGAAAGCAGCACTTCTACGAACGATCAGCGCATACAACGAGGCGTGCGACGCGGGCACATGCGGAGACCTCGACGTCCCGAAAAGCAACGGAGACAAGGCAGTCGCCCTCGACTCGCCGCCGTATTTCGCCATCCCCGTCGTCCCCGGCGTCAGCCTATGTTACGGCGGGCTGAGAGTCAACGAGAACTCCCAGGTAATAGACGTCAACGGGTGCGTTATTCCCGGTCTTTACGCAAACCAAGGAGTTGCAGGCGGGGTAACCTACCACGATTCTGTCGGCGTGCTTGCCAGCATCTGCAGTTTTGCATGGATCGCCGGTCATCACGCTGCCCAGGCGGCGCTTTCCAGCTCAGAAACAACCGATCGATAGCGACCTTCACAAGCCCCACGCAAGCTTAACGCGTGGGGCCCTCTTACCGGCATTGCCGGCCGACAAGCGTATCGAATTCTTGTCGCGAGTGCACCTGGAGCTTCTCGTAGATCTTCCCCACGTGCGACCTCACCGTGCTTTGCGATATGAACAGATCGTCGCTGATATCGATCGTCCTCTTGCCTCTTACAAGCATGAGAAAAATCGTCTTTTCCCGTACGGTGAAGCTCTTCTCTTCGCATATCCGCAGCAGACCTTCCTCCTCAAACGATTTATCCGCACGCTCCAACTGCACTTTTTCTGCCAAATGACGCTCTTTGAACAGGAACGATGACGCGACGACGATCATCATAACGACAGCGAAGCTCACCGCAGCGCTCGTTTCAGGTGTGACGATCAAGCGACCCGCGAACAAACCGATTTGCGTGAATAGCAGCGACGATGCGGCCAAGATTCCGCAGTATATCGTTGAGGATGTTTTAGTGCGATACGCATACGTACAAGCGACGACGAACGCGAGCATACAATAGCTTTCATTCGCTGCGCTCATGAGCAGCTGGGAGAGCACGGGCAGCGATGCGAAAAAGAAGGAGAGGCCGATACCCGCCAGCATAAAGGCGAGAGCGATTTGGTACACGCTTCCTAAATCAAACTTCTCCATGAACAGGATGCTGATAATAACGACGAGCCCAGGCACAGCCATGCCGATCTTCGAGGCCATAGTAGCGAAACCCGTCCCCGTGATGCTGTCGCCGACGCCGTATGCGAAAGCGAAGATCGAAATCCAAAGGATCAACTGCCACGAGAGCCCGCGAAACGAAGGCTTTCCTGGGTAGCGATCCCCTTCGGGAATCTTTCGGTAGCTAACGACCACGAGCGAAGCGGAGCAGACGGCAAGCACGGCCACGAGGAGAAGCCCGATCAAATCATTCGATCCGGACAATGCGAGCCATGCGAACAAGTTGGCCAAATACGCACAGGAGTACGCTAACACCATATTTCGCGGCGACAGGCATCCGTAGAACTCCAGCCAGAGCAGGAAAAGCGTCGCATACCCGAAACCGCCCATAAAACCACCGACGTAGAATATTGGAGCAGACTGCAAGACCAAGGCTACATACATGAGCATGGCACCGAAGACTGTGCATGCAAACGACCCAATAAACGAAAAGGGATTCGCATACAAAGGACTCCGTTTGCGAACAAGGATTATCGCCAAGACGAATCCGATCAGCTCACCCAGATCAACCGCGTGATGCCCGCTGAGCAAAACCCCATCCGGCAAGAAACGGGCCTCGCGCACGAGCATGAGCATCCAGCCGATACACGCTCGACATAATCCACAGCCCAAAAAGGAAACGCAGACGAATGCGCGTACGGACAACTTGTCGATTTCGGCGTTTAACCGAACCATAAAACTCATCTATTTCCCCTTCTGATCTCCCCCTATTTCCCATAGTAGATCACAAGCGAACAGTAAATGCAAAGAGCGAGATATGCGCGCTCCCGCTCCTCCTTCAATGAGCGATTTCGACGCGCGACCGACACGCCCTCTGCAGCCTTCACGCAACCCGAAGGGTCCTCGATGGCAAGTACTCGCTGATTTCGGAGCCTAGTGCGGGAACATAGAAGTCGTCGACGCGATCTATCCTAGATAAAACCAGGTCGCGAAGAAGGCGCTCGCTCGCCGCCCCGCCGGAGCCCATCGGGCGCGACTTTAAATGCCGAAATCGGTGAAAACGTTGCCATTCCGAGCGGCTCTGCCCACGACAAGAGTCCCACAAGCTTTTTTCGGAGACAACGGTCAAAAAAGGGAGTTGAAACGCCCGCCTCAATGAAAGACCCCGGCGCGAAAACAAGAGCCGCCCGGCGCAATCGCGTCGGGCGGCTCGCCACGCATATGCAGGTTGCGTTACGCCAGCCCGCACGCCTTCCGCAGCTCGTCGGCGCGATCGGTGCGCTCCCAGGTGAACTCGGGCAGCTCGCGGCCGAAGTGGCCGTAGGCGGCCGTCTTGCGGTAGATGGGGCGGCGCAGATCGAGCGCGTCGATGATGGCGCCGGGACGCAGGTCGAAGACGGACTCGATGGCGGCCATGATGTCGGCCTCGGGAACCGCGTTGGTGCCGAAGGTGTCGATCATCACGCTGACCGGCTTCGCCATGCCGATGGCGTAGGCCACCTGCACCTCGCAGCGCGCGGCGAGGCCCGCGGCCACCACGTTCTTGGCCACCCAGCGCGCGGCGTACGCCGCCGAGCGGTCCACCTTCGTGCAGTCCTTGCCGGAGAACGCGCCGCCGCCGTGGCGGCCCATGCCTCCGTAGGTGTCGACGATGATCTTGCGGCCCGTGAGGCCCGCGTCGCCCATGGGGCCGCCCACCACGAAGCGCCCCGTGGGGTTCACGTGGATCTCGGCGCCTTCCAAAAGCTCCACGCCCTCGGCGGCAAGCACCGGCTCCACGACGTTGGCGATGACCTGGGCGCGCAGCTCGTCGTGGGCGATCTCCTCGGCGTGCTGCGTCGACACGACCACCTTCTCCACGCCTACCGGGAGGCCGTCCGCGTAGCGCACGGACACCTGGGTCTTGCCGTCGGGGCGCAGCGCCGGCATGGTGCCGTCCTTGCGCACCGCAGTCAGGCGCTCGGCCAGGCGGTGGGCCAGGTACACCGGCATCGGCATGAGCGTGGGCGTCTCGTCGCAGGCGTAGCCGAACATCATGCCCTGGTCGCCCGCGCCCACGCACTCGTAAGGGTCGTCGCCGGCCAGGCCGCGCTGCGCCTCCCAGCTCTCGTCGACGCCCTGCGCGATGTCCGGGCTCTGGTCGTGGATGGCGTTGAGCACGCCGCAGGTGTCGCAGTCGAAGCCGTACTTCGCGCGGTCGTAGCCGATGTCGCGCAGCACCTCGCGCACGATGGCGGGCACGTCGACGTAGGCCTGCGTGCGGATCTCGCCGGTGACGATGACCATGCCGGTGGTGGCCATCGTCTCGCAGGCCACGCGCACCTGCGCGGGATCGGCGGGGTTGCCGTCGGGGGCCACGTAGCCGGACGCGGCCAGCTCGATCTCCTTCGCGAGGATCGCATCGAGGATGGCGTCCGAGATCTGGTCGCACACCTTGTCGGGATGACCCTCGGTGACGGACTCGGACGTGAACAGGTACGTAGAACAATCTTCGGCCATAAGTTCCTCCTTCATCGCTGTAGGCCGGACCACCTTGGCGTATCCGCCAGGTTGGTGTCGGGATCTCAGAGCCAACTCTCTCCCCCGACTCTTGATAAAACAGAGAACCGCGCACATGGCCGGAATCCCCGTGAAACCTTGCCGATGGTACCCTGAAAGCAGCATCGGCGCAAGACCGGAAACGTCGCAAGCGCGCAACCCTCACGAGTGCGGCGTGCCCGTCCGGATAAAACGCCAGCAAATTGCTGGAGTATCGCTCCTGAAAGGTTCCGCGCAGCCGCCGTTCGTGTGGCGATACGGCAACTTCCCCGATCGGGCCGCGCAGCTCATGGTACACTTTTCGGCTGAAAAACCTATCCCCCGCCCCGAAGCGCGCGACGCAGCGGGAGCGGTGTCCCGAAAGGATCGCCATGCCAACCAACGCCGACTACACGCGCGAGTACTTCGAGATCATGGACTCGCTCGGCGGAGACGTCGCCGGACGTCGCGCCGCTTTCGACTACATGCAGAACTCCACGGCCATCGTGCACCACCGCGTGGTGGCGTGCTCCTTCATCCCCCGCCTGTTCAACAAGAAGACCTACGACACGATGAAGGAGACGGCGGAAACCGCGCACCGCATCCTCGTCAAGGTCATCGAGCATTATCTGGCCGACCCCGAGTACCGTCGCGCATTCGACTTCGACCCGCGCCTCGAGGAGCTCATCTGCCTGCCGCGCGGCTACGACTCGGTGCTTCCGTTCGCGCGCGTGGACACGTTTCTGAACGAGGACGACTACCGGGTGAAGTTCTGCGAGTTCAACGCCGACGGCTCGTCGGGCATGAACGAGAACCGCGAGATCACCACGTCGGTGGCCCAATCCGAGACGTTCAAGGAGTTCGCGAACCGCCATCGCGTCGAAGGCTGCGAGCTGTTCGAGTCGTGGGTGCAGGCCTTCCTCGACATCTACGCCACCTATGTTCGCCGCGTGGAGAACCCGCGCATCGCCATCTGCGACTATCTGGAGAACGGCGTGGTGGACGAGTTCCACATCTACGCCGACCTGTTCCGCCAGCGCGGCGTGGAATGCGTGGTGGCCGACGTGCGCGATCTCTCCTTCGACGGCGAGGTGCTGCGCGACAAAGACGGCCTGCAGATCGACGCCATCTGGCGCCGCTGCGTCACGAACGACGTCATCGACCATTGGGACGACTCGCAGGAGCTTCTCAACGCGGTGCGCGCCGAGAAGGTTGCGCTCATCGGCAGCTTCGCCGGGCACATCGTGCACGACAAGCAGATCTTCAAGGTGCTGTTCGACGAGCGCACCGTTGAGTTCCTCGACGGCGACGAGATCTCGTTCATCGAGGAGACGGTGCCGATGACGGCGTTTCTCGACGACGACTACATCAACGTGCCGCAGATCCGCGCGAACAAGGACGAGTGGATCATCAAGCCCACCGACCACTACGGCGCCGACGACGTGTACGCCGGCTGCTACGTGTCGCAGGAAGAGTGGGAGGGCCTCATCGACAAGTTCGCGAACGGCCGCGCGGGCTTCCCGTTCATCGTGCAGCGCTACATCCGCCCGTTCAAGACCGAGACGCTGCCGCCCGACGCGCGAATCGACGAGCTGGCCGACGACGAGGTGTCGGACGCTCCGAAGCTGTACAACAACCTGAACGGGCTGTACCTGTACGACGGCGTGTTCACCGGCGTGTTCAGCCGCCTGGGGCCGCTGCCCACCATCTCGAAGGAGATGCAGGGCATGACCGCCGCCACGATCTGGGTGGACTGAACGCAATCGCGAGCATTCGAGCATCGATCGCAAAATAGCTGATCAAAGCCCAGGTAGATAACAATTGTCTACCTGGGCTTTTCTATACGATTCCCCCTAAAGGACGCTTTCGTACATTTCTTCCGATGACGCAAACTCCCTTCGCTCGGTACGCTCCATGGCGTCGGATACCCATCCGAACACATTCCGATGAGGAGAGGGGACGCGAGCGAAGCAGCGCGAAACGATGTCTGCAGGGAACCGCCCTGGACATTTCGCCTCGCCGCTCGAACCCCGGAAAGGAGAGACATTGGAAGAGAGAGCAGGTTTGACTCGGCGCAGTTTCCTGACATGGGGAGGCATGGCCGCCGCTGCAGGCGGAGCCATGCTCGCTGGATGCTCGCCCAGCGCCAAGGCGGCGGATCAGTCGACCCAAGCCGATCAGGGTGACGAAAACGACGTCGCTTACGACGCCCCCGTCACGAGCGAGCTGGCTGTCCCAGAGGAAGCGCCGCCTGATACGACAGACTACGACGTGGACGTCCTCGTTGTCGGCTGCGGTTTCACGGGCATGAACGCTGCTTTCGCAGCTGCGCAAGCGGGCAAGCGCGTGCTCGTCGCGGAGAAGGGGTATCCCGGTTACGGAGGCATGTCGGCATGGGCCGAGGGCACTGCCGAATTCGGCCAGAATACCGACAAGGACAAGCTGCTCAAGAAGATGATGCAAGCCAACGAGTACCTCTGCAACTTGAACTGGGTCGAGGTCTGGTGCGAGGAAAACCCCGCCTACATGAAGCGCATGGAAGAGTGGGGATTCTTCCAAGAATATCCCAGCGTCGCAGAAGCCGGCTGCTGGGTGGACGGCTACTTCGACGGAAGCGACGGACATGACGACCTGCGCGGGTACGTTCAGAGCTCCGACGTGTCTTCCAAAGAGCGTCGACCGCTCTTCGCGAACGTCGTCAAGGACGCCGGAGCCCAACTGCTCGATCACACCATGATATGCGACGTCGTCGAGAACGACGGGAAGATCGCCGGTGCCGTGGGTTTCCACATCCCGAGCGGCACCCCCATCACCGTGAAGGCCGCCGCTGTCATCCTCTGCTCGGGCACCGGCGTCATACGATCGAACACCATGCCCGTCGGCGGCGGCTCCTACGATGCCACGTACATCGGATATCAGCACGGGCTGCCCATCGCAAACATGGAGTTCGAGGCATACCAACTGGCCTGGGACATAAAACCCGGCAGCAACCTTTCTACTAAGAGCATGGCGTATTTGCAAACGCTGGGCAAGAACCAGGTCGATGTGACGGCGGAAACGGCCGACGACGACCTGTGGGGAAACGGGTTCCAACAGCGCATCGTGTTCGATCCCTGCGTTCAAGGCGTGTCGAACCCTGAGTGGACAGTACCGGACGAAGGGCGCGCAGGCAGTTGGAAGCTTCCTGGCGCAGCACCGGGCATGCCCTTGCACATGACGGGTGGCGTGTTCAACGGACTCGATGAAACGCTCGGGGAAACGACGCTGCCCGGCCTCTACGTCGCAGGCGACGGCCCGAACGCCTCCGCCATCGGCGGTGCGTGCTATTCCGGTATCACGGGTCTTACGTCAAGCGGTTGCTCCATACAGGGCTTCCGCGCGGGGAAAGCCGCTGCGGAGTATGTCGACGCGGCGACCCCTGTCGATCTGCCCGCAGATAAGGCGAACGAGATCGTAGACGACATCCTCGCGCCCCTGAGCGTCGAGAAAGGCTACCACCCCAACTGGGTCAACCAACAGCTGTTGAACGTCATGTCTAATCCCGCTTGCCTCTATCTGAAAAACGAGGACAGCATGAAAGCCGCACTGACCCAAGTCGAGTTCATTCGAGACAAGTACCTTCCCAAGGTCAGGGCCGCGAGCAGTCACGACCTCAAGTTGTGTCGCGAGATTCGCCACAAAGTGCTTGCAAGCGAGATAAAGCTCCGTCTCGGCCTTGAGCGCAAGGAAAGCCGCGGGATGCACTACCGCATCGACTATCCGTATCGCAACGACGATTTCATCGGGTATTTCACCGCGACGAAGAGCGGCGACGCTATGGACATCGGCTTCGTCGAAGTGGAAGACGAGTGGAAAGGCGACCTGAGCGCCGATTACGCAACGCGCTACCCTGGCTACCATTTCGACGGCGAGGCCGAAGCTCTCGGCATCGAATTCCCCGTAGCCCAGTCAGGCGGCCCGGGCGGCCCGGGCGGCGGTATCGGCTCGTGAGCTGCCGCATGGAAAACGATCCGTCAGTCTTCAACATGGAAAGGATACCCCTATGGCCGTCAAACGCGTTGATTTGAATGCATGCATCGGGTGCGGCACCTGCGCCAAAATATGTCCTATGGACGTCATGCGATTCGACAAGGAAAGCATGAAATCGGTAATCGCCTACGTGGAGAATTGCCAATGCTGCGCCCAGTGCTACTTGTACTGTCCCAGCGGCTCTCTCGGGTTCGACCCCGCGACCTACCTGTATGCACCTGCGGTAGGAGTAAGGTAGAGCATCTCTCGCGCCCGGCGACGCTTCGCCGGGCGCTTCTTCTTAGTCTCGATAGGCGTCCACCATCTTGATGAGCTCCTGCTTCGAATGAACCGAGAGCTTGCGATACACCCTGTCGGTGTGGGTGCGCACGGTGCTTTCCGAGATGAACAATTCCTGAGACATAGCCTTGCCGCTGTACCCGCGATATAGCAGCGATAGAATATCCTTTTCACGTTCGGTCAGGCCTTTCGCGGATGCGAGCTTATCGCACAACGCTTCCTCTACCGTCGTCTGCGCTTTCTGACGCCTAAGCCCTTTGTCAAGCTGCGTCACATAACGCAGGAGAAACACTATGAGCACGCTCGTCGTTACGAAGAGGAGGACGAGAGCGACATGGCTGTTCGCAAGCGACACCGAGCCGTGCCCCATCGACTTGACCATGTCCCCCAAGATCATCCAAAAGCTTCCGTTGAACAGCGTGGCGCATAGGGCAAACAGCATCACCTGGGGAAGCCGTCGTTCTGCTACGGTGTAGGAAACCAATATGAAAGCGAGCGCGTTCAAACACCCCTGCATGACCAACATCCCCACCTTGACGAATCCATGATCGAACGTTTGAGGATATATGACGAGTGCGAGCATGGCCATGTACACGATAACGACCGTGACAAGCGGATGTAGCAAGGCATGGCGGGAAAAGCCCTTCTTCGCCATCGCCCCGAAAAAGAGGGCCATTGCCAAAAGGGAGGCGCCCCCTAACCCATAGAGCCAAATCCGACCGCTCCACGAAAGGGATCCGAGCGTGTCCTCGGTTGAAAACCCCAAGACGAAGGACCACAATGCGACGAAACCGACGAAAGGCGCGAGGAACTGCCAAGGAAAGGCCTTCGTACAGAACTTGCCCAACGAAAGCGTCGCACCTCCCCCATGTGAAGCCAGCAGAAGCAACACCGCAGACACCAGCGAAAACACCACCGCTCCCCACGAAACGTCAAGCAGCGCGCAACTTAGCTTGAGCAGCTCAGACAGTGCAAAAGATAGCGCCACGATAAGCGGGATGCTGCTCTTGCTCCTCTCGACCAGCATCCCTCCCCAAGCATTCACGAACACAACGATGAAGATCGAGTCCGGGATGAGCATCGCAACGCCGATGGCGTTGAAGAAGCCCTCGCTGCTCGCCATCGCAAAACCGGCGGCTCCGCAGCAGCCGGCGAACGCGATAATGCCCTTCTTCGAAAGAAGATCGCGATGGTTTCTCAGCAACCGCGCCAACGCAGCCGAAGCGAGAAGCACCGCTGCCAGATACAAGAGGAGGCTCAACAAGCCCCACATAGCACCGACGTTCGATTTTTGAAGAAAGCCGACGAGGAAGAACGTCGGTTCCTTGATGCAGGGCCAAAACGTCGCCAACCCTCCGATGAGCAGAGCGGTATCCTTGTCGAACAACCCCTCCGTCTGCTTTGGAAGCAAATTCCCCTTCTTTCATCCCGCGTTTCGAGAAAACGCAATCCCGAAAACACCGACCCTCCAATCGATTATAGCATTGCATTGTAAGCGGGCGTTGCCATCCAAACGAACGATCCTGGTCGCTCACTTGAGCGTTTCCGGACGATGAGGGCGAAGAGGATGCCGCGGCGGAACGGGATGATATACTGGCAGCTCCGATTCCGGTGCTATGCGAACGAGACATCGAACCATGACGATGAAGAGGACTTGAGATGCGCATTTTGGACAAGCTTGCCGCGGTGGTTGCCGCTGCGGCGCTGACGGTGACGCTCGTTGCGGCGGGGTTCGCCGCGTGTGCGGCGTTTCCGCAGACCACCGAGGCGCTCGCCGGAGCGTTCTCGGGCAACGGCAATCCCGGCACGCCGTTCTCGCACGACGAGCTCGTGCAGGCAGCCGTGGCGACGCGCGACTACACAGTGGGGTCGAACGACCGCGACGCCGTCTTCTCCGCGCTGCACGCCATCAACAAGAGCGCGAACACGCCCTACGCGCAGACCGGCCCCGACGAGCTGGCCGCCGCCCCCGAGGAGTACACGCTGCCCGCCGACGCCCTGTCGCACCTCGACGACGTCTACCGCGTCGTGGCGGGCGCGCGCATCGGGCTCATCGTCGTCGCGCTTCTGGCCGCAGCCGCCTGCGCTCACGTGGCCATCCGCGTCGGACGGCGCGCCCTCGGCGGCGTGCTGCTGGCAGCTGGCATCGCGGTGGTCGCCGTGTTCGCGCTCTTGGCCGCCTGGGTGGTCGTGGACTTCAACGGCTTCTTCACCGCCTTCCACTCGCTGTTCTTCGCGAACGGCACCTGGACCTTCTCCTACGACTCGCTGCTCATCACCATGTACCCGCCCGAATTCTGGATGGGGATGGGAGCAGTGTGGCTCGCGACCACGGGCTTGCTGTCGATCGCGGCCGTCGTCGTCGGCGTGTTCTTGCGTCGCAAGGGCGCGTAGGGCGCACCTCCCACCTGCGAAGCCGCGCGGAACCGACGCGGACCTAGCGGAAAATCTACGCGGATCTAGCCAAAACCCAGCGCGTTTCCAGCGTTCAAATCGGTATATTTTTAGCATTTGAACTGGTAAGATGTCATTCGTTTCCCCAGTCGGCCCTACCGGGAAGGAGCGACATGACTTTGTACCTTACCGATGCGTCGGCCGTCGAATACTGGAGAAAGACCGCCCCGAGCGCGAAGGCGTTCACGAGAGCGGCCACGCCGTTCGGACAGGGTTTCGCGACGTCGCCGTTCAGCGCCTCGGATCTCACAGCCCTCGAGGAGGCGGGGGTCGGATGGCTCTCCGAGCCGATCCACCTCCTCGTACCCGATGCGTCGTCGCGCAGGCGATGCAAGAGGGCGCGGCTCCACGTGTGCTCGCACCGATTGCCGGAGCGATCCTTCGTCAAGCTGTCGCGCCGCGTGATGGTCGCCTCGCCCGAGCTCACCTGCCTGTCGATCGCGCCGTCGATGTCGTTTCCCCTGCTCGTCGAATTCCTGTACGAGCTCTGCGGCCGCTACCGTCTGCCCGGCGGTCGAGGAGGCGATGCCGCCGAGTTGCCGCCCGCGACGACCGTGGTCGGCATCGAGCGTTTCGTCGACAAGGCCCGGGGAGTGCGCGGAGCCGCCGAAGTGAAGCGGGCCTTGCGCTACGCGTGCGACAACTCATTGTCGCCGATGGAGACCGACATCGCGGAAACCATGGTATTCGATCCGCGCATGGGAGGTTTCGGTCTGGAGAAACCACAGTTGAACCCGCGTTTCGAAGTGGCACGGAAAAACCGCCGCGCGCTGCCGCAGTCGGCGTACCCCCCCCGATCTGTACTGGCCCCGCGCGAACATCTCCGTGGAATACGACAGCGACAAGCACCACCGCAGCGACCGAAAAGCATCCGAGGATGCCATACGCCGTAACGGCATCGAGCATCTGGGCACACGGGTGGTGACCCTCACTTGGGGACAAGCTCGAAATTACTACGAATTCGAACGCGTCGCACTGCTGGTGGCCAGCGCTCTGGGCAAGAAGTTCGGACCGGGCTGGAACGCATGGGCGTCTCGGCGCATCGAGCTCCACCGCTTGCTGGTTCAGCGATAGGCGAAACGAGCGCTCCAACGGCGCAGCCACCCTCACGGCGCCCCTTGCGCGACGCGCGGAAACCGAAGCAGGGCAAGTCTTTGAGTTATGCGCGCTCGCGTTATCGAAAAGGGCCGAAAAGCACCATGTACCCGACTTATGCGCACCTCTCAGAGGGCCGAAAAGGAAAAAGTATGTCTTGGTTTATTTCTGAACTGCGGTTTTCTTTAACAGCGGATCGCATCACCTCCCACGAGAGATGTTTTCCCATGGCAAAGGTGCGCAAAAGTCCGGTACATGGGAGAAAGCGCGGCTTTTCGCAGCAGGGGACCAATCGGGTGACCCCTCTGCCGCCCGGAAAGCGGGGTTCCGACATCGACGCGGCTGAAGTTCGGCATCCAACGTAGAAAGCCCGCGGCACCAACGCACCGCGGGCGCGTCGGTCGAACATTTTGATGAGGATGCGGCGCATGCGGTTTGCGGCTTGAGCCAGGTTGTCTATACTGGCATTCGTCCCCGAAACCCTGTTTCGAGGGCTCGAAACGAGAAATCATCCAATCCGGAGGATCACCGCAACCATGACTGACGAGAACAAGAAAGTACGCGTGCGCTTCGCACCTTCCCCCACCGGCCGCCTCCACGTGGGCGGCGCCCGCACGGCCATCTACAACTGGGCGTTCGCGCGCGCCATGGGCGGCGATTTCATCCTGCGCATCGAGGATACCGACCCCGAGCGCTCGACCGAGGAGAACGTGCAGGTCATCCTCAACGCCATGAAATGGCTGGGGCTCGATTGGGACGAGGGCCCCGAGGTGGGCGGTGACGCCGGCCCGTACTTCCAGACCCAGCGCATGGACACGTACGCCGAGGCGCTCGAGCGCATGAAGGAGCGCGGCAGCGTGTACCCCTGCTTCTGCACGAAGGAGGAGCTCGACGCCAAGCGCGCCGCGGCCGAGGCGAACGAGGGCGGCTACGCGGGCTACGACCGCACCTGCCGCGACCTCGACCCCGCCGAGGCGGCCCGCCGAATCGCCGCGGGAGAGCCGCACGTGTGGCGTCTGCGCGTGCCCGAGGACCACGCCGCCATCGAGTTCGACGACGCCGTGTACGGCCACGTCAGCTTCCCGGCCGAGGTGATGGACGACATGATCGTCGTACGCACCGACGGCTCCCCCACCTACAACTTCGCCGTGGTGTGCGACGACGCGAACATGGGCGTCACGCACGTCATCCGCGGCGACGACCACCTGTCCAACACGCCCCGCCAGATCCTCATCTACGAGGCGCTCGGCTTGCGCGTGCCCACGTTCGCGCACCTGTCGATGATCCTGGGCCCCGACGGCAAGAAGCTGTCGAAGCGCCACGGCGCGGCCTCGGTGGAGGAGTTCTACGAGCGCGGCTACCTGTCCGACGCCATGGTGAACTTCCTGGCGCTTCTGGGCTGGTCGCTTGACGGCGAGACGACGCTCATCGACCGCGCCACCCTGTGCGAGAAATTCGGCCTCGACCGGGTGACGAAGAAGGACGCCGTGTTCGACGAGACGAAGCTCGACTGGATGAACGGCCAGTACATCAAGGCCATGGACGCGGGCGCTTGGGTGCAGGCGTCGATGCCATGGCTCTTCCGCGCGCATGCGGGCGTCGCGGCCGACAGCGAGCTCGCCGACGAGGCGCGCAATGCGGCGGCGGCCGACCTGGGCGCGCGCCCGGAGTGGTACGTCAAGCTCTACCCGCTCGTGGCCGAGCGCCTCGTGCGCCTCGACGAGATCCCCGCCAAGCTGGCGTTCATGTTCTGGGGGCCCGAGGTGCGCGAGCTCGACGAGAAAAGCGTCAACAAGGTGCTGAAGAAGGAAGGCGCGCGCGCCGACGAGGCGCTGGCCGCCTGCCGCGGCGTGTTGGCCGACGAGGGCGTCGCCTGGGAAGCCGAGGCGCTACAGGAGGCGTGCCGCGCCCGCGGCGAGGAGCTGGAGCTCAAGCCGAAGCTGCTGTTCCAGCCGTTGCGCGTGGCGGTGTGCGGCAACATGGTGTCGCCGCCCCTGTTCGAGAGCATCGAGCTCCTGCCCCGCGAGGACGTCCTCGCCCGCATCGACTACGTGACGAAAGAGGTGTTCGGTGGCTGAGGCCCCTGAGAACATGCCCGAGGGTGCGAACGCTTCGGACGTGCGCGAGCCCGCCGAGGCGGAAAACCGCCCCAACCAGATCGTCGTGCTGCGCGACTACTGCACGCGCGTGCGCGGCGCCGCGTGCGACCGCTGCGCGCTGGCCTGCCCGCACGACGCCATCTCGTTCGCGGAGGACGGGCGCCCCGTCATCGACGCGGACGCTTGCACGCGCTGCGGCATCTGCCTGGGCATCTGCGACGCGTTCTCGTCCTCGCGCGTCACGATGATCGACGTGCACGCGCGCATCCGCCGCATCGCGCTGCGCGGCGAGGACGTGGTGCTCACCTGCAAGGAGAACGTCTTCCCCGGCTTCGAGCCCGCCGCCAACGTGGTGGTGCTGCCGTGCCTGGCGTGCCTGTCCCCCGAGTTCTGGACGCTCGTGCTGACCGAGAACATCCCGGTGCGCATCGCCGCGGACCTCGCCTACTGCGCCGACTGCGAGCGCGCGGGCGAGATGGGCGAGATGCTGTACGCCCACGCCGTGGAGACGGCCGAGGAGTGGAGCGGCGCCACGGTGGGCTACCTCGACGAGATCCCCGAGAAGGAGAACCTCGTGCGCGACCTGGCGAACCCCGAAGGCGTCGACCGCCGCAGCGCGTTCACGAACCTCGTCGCCGACGTGGGCGACATCGCGTCGGGCAAGCGCCGCCTGCGCAACTCCGACGTGCTGCAGCAGTTCTACGAGCGCAAGGAACGCGCTCGCGCCCGGGCGCGCCTCAACCTCGTGGACGGCGTGCAGTTCAACGACTTCGTGCCGCAGGGCCGCACGAAGCACGTCATGTGGCCGAAGCGCCAGCTGCTGCTCGAGGCCATCGACCGCAACCCGGAGATCGCCGCGCGCGTGCCGGTGGTGCTCTCGGAGACCGATTGCAGCCGCTGCACGAACGAGCTCACCTGCGCCGAAGCGTGCCCCACGGGCGCGCGCTTCCCCAGCCCCGAGGACGGCCTGCTGTCGTACGATCCGCGCTACTGCATCGGCTGCGGGCTGTGCGTGGACGCCTGCCCGCAGCAGGCGGTGGAGCTCGTGGAGACCACCGCGGCCGCGTTCGCGCGCGACGAAGACGAGAACCCGGAACCCCCGACCGACTAGCCCTCAAGGCAAGGAGCATCGCATGACCGCACCCGAGCAACCGGTTCCCGAGCACGACGACCAGAGCGCGCCGAACGGCAACGACGGCCGGCAGCACCCGTCCGCCATCCCGACGGGCGGCGCCCCCGTGCCGCCCCCGCCTCCGGGCGGCCAGCCCTACGCGCTGCAGCAGCCGCAGCCCCAGCAGCCCTCCTACGGCGCGCCGCAGCCGCCGTACGGCCAGGCACCGCAGCAGCCCTCCCCCTACTACGGCCAGCAACCCTACGGCGCCGCGCCGCAGCCGCCGTACGGCTACCCCGTCCAGCCCCCGTATCCTGCAGCTCCCGCGCAGCCGAAGAGGAAAGCGTGGCCCTGGGTGCTCACGGGCTGCCTGCTCGCGTTCCTGCTGGGCATCGGCGGGTGCGTGGGCTGCGTGTCGTGCGCGATGATGGTCGACCCGAACTACAACGGATCGTTCGATCCCTATTACGACGACGGATACGACGGCCCGTACGACCCCTTCTCCGACGATTACAGCTACAACTACCCCTTCGGCGACTCCGCCGACGGCTTCGACGGCTCGGGATACCTCAGCTACGAGGCCATCAAGGACGCCGCGAACGACCTGCCGAACGAGATCGTGGACGGGAAGTGCTCGTCGGGCGTGTACCGCGTTGGCACCGGCCAGGACATCGAGCCGGGCCGCTACTTCTTCGAGGGCAGCATGGACGAGGAAGGCTACTTCACCGTGTTCGACGGCGCCGGCTTCTCGGGCGGCTACGACATCGAGTCGGCGATCACGTACTTCGGCAACTACTTCGCCGACCTCGAGGAGGGCGACCTCGTCGTGTTCATGGGCGCAGGCGACGACCGCATGTACCTGGCCGACAAGGCCGGCTTCAAGCCCGAAGCCCCCTACGACAGCGGCCTGTACCGCGTGGGCACCGACATCCCGGCAGGCACCTACACCGTCACCGCGCAGGACGAGGCGGCGGCCGCCACCGATCAGGAAAGCGCGGCGTTCGTCATGAAGAGCATCGACTTCGACGACGACCCCGTCACCGACACCAAGTACGTCCTGAAAGGCGGCACCCAAACCGTCACGGTGAAGGACGGCGAATGGCTCGAGCTGTTCGCCGCCACGGCGACGCCGGCGGAATAGGAAGGCGCGCGATGCTTCCCGACAACCCCACGCTCGAGGAGATCGAGGCCGTGTTCGCCAACGACCGGTTCGCCACCGAGGCGGCGGGCTGCCGCGTCGTGTCGGGCGAGCGGGGCCGCGCCGTGTGCGCGATGGAGCTGGCCGACGTGCACCGAAACGCGATGGGCAACGTCATGGGCGGCGCCATCTTCACGCTGGCCGACTTCGCGCTGGCCGTCTGCTGCAACATCGGCGAGGAGCCCACGGTGTCGGTGGACTCCTCGATCAGCTTCTTCCGCTCCACGCAGGGCTCGACGCTCACCGCCACGGCCGTATGCGACAAGCCAGGCCGCCATCTGGGGTTCTACACGGTAACGGTCGAAGACGACCTCGGAAAGCCCATCGCCCGCATGACCGCCAGCTGCTACCGCTAGCCCCCTGCTCCGGGCGCCTTCCAGCTGCATCTTCGCTCGCAAAACACGCCACAGCGCGTGTGGCGTGTTTTGCGAGCGAAGATGCAAGCCGCCGCGCCTTACGCGTAGCCGTAGGGCTTGCGCAGGTACACGAGGAAGAACGTCGTCAGCACGAGCGCGCACGCCTCCGCCACGATGATGGCGCTCCACACCCCATCGATGCCCCACGCCAGCGGCAGCAGCATGACCGTGGACGTCTCGAACACGAGCGTGCGCATGAAGCTGATGAGCGCCGACACCTTGCCGTTGTTGAGCGCCGTGAAGAACGCCGAGCCGTAGATGTTGAACCCGCACACGAGAAACGCCGTCGCGTAGATGCGGAACCCGTGCAGCGTCATGTCGGCGAGCTCGGGGTCGTAGCCCACGAACACGTTGACGAGCGGCACGGCCAGCGCCTGCGAAGCCGCGAACATGGTGGCGCCCGTCGCCCCCACGAGGATGAGGCTCTTCTTGAAGAGGCCTCTGAGCTCGCTTTGGTTCCGCGCCCCGTAGTGGTAGCTCACGACGGGCCCCGTGCCCATGGAGAAGCCGAAGAACACGGCCGTGAAGATGAAGTTCACGTACATGATCACGCCGTACGCCGCCACGCCGTCGGCGCCTGCCAGCATCATGAGCTGGTAGTTGTACAGCATGCTCACCACGGACGCGGCTACTTCGGTCATGAGCTCCGACGATCCGTTGACGCACGTCGCGCCGAGCGCGCGGAAGTCGCGGACGGGGCGCGCGAAGCGCAGGCGGCTCGTCTTGCTGCGCGCGAAGAACGCCGTCGACGCTGCCGCGGCCAACAGCTGCCCCGCCGCCGTGGCCAGCGCCGCGCCCGCGATGCCCCAGCCCAGCACAGCGATGAGCAGGTAGTCCAGCACGATGTTCGTCACGCCTGCGAGCACGGTGACCATAAGGCCCATCTGCGGCTTCTCGGCTGCGATGAAGAAGCTGAGGAACACGTTCTGCACGATGAACAGCGGCAGCGCCGCCAGCAGGACGCGGCCGTACACGAGCCCCTGCTCCATGAGCGTGCCCTGCGCGCCCATGAGGCCGAGCACCGATTCGAGCGCGAGCGCGCCCACGCCCGCCAGCGCCGCGCCCGAAACCGCAGCCGCCAGCACGATGAGGCTGAACAGGCGGTTCGCGCGCTCGGCCTTGCCCTCGCCCATCGTTTTCGCCACGAGGGCCGCGCCGCCCGTGCCGAACATGAACCCCACCGAACCCAAGGCCATGATCAGCGGGAACACGAGGTTCACGGCCGCGAGCGCCTCCTTGCCCGCGAAGTTCGACACGAACAGGCCGTCCACCACGCTGTAGATGGACGTGAAGATCATCATGGCGATGGAGGGCAGCGCGAAGCGCACGAGCCGGCCGTAGGTGAAGTGGTCGGAAAGCTTGATGGCCACGGCGATCACCGCCCGTCCGGGTACGGCAGAGCGTCCATTTGCTCGCGCAAAGCGGCGAGGTGCAGCCGCGCGAGCCGCAGCAGCTCCTCGCACGCTCCCGGTTCCATCGCGGCGAACGCGGCCCGCTCGGCCTCGACCACCGGGCGGATGCGCTCCTCCACGAGCGCGCGCCCCGCCTCGGTGAGGTGCAGGTGCGTGCCGCGACCCTGGTCGATGCGCAGCTCCACGATGCCCGAGCGCTCCAGCTTGTGCACCGACGAGTTGATCGTCTGCTTGGTCAGGCCCGAGGCTGCGCACACGTCGCGCTGCAGGCAGCCGTCGCCCAAATCATCGAGGCAGTACAGGATGTCGAAGGCGCTGTCGGACAGCCCCATCTTCGTGGCGACGTCGTGGTACAGCTCCGTCTCGAGTCTGAACAGGTTGTTGTATTCCCGGTTCGCACGGTCCTGCCGCGTTTCCATTGATGCACCTCTCGCTATCGAGTCCGATTTCGTACTCGGCACAGTATAGGTACGAAATCGGACTCGTAAAGAGGGTTCACGAAACCATCACGCGAACGGTCGCGCCCTCAGCGCTCCCCGTCGGCTCGCGCGAAGAAGTCGCGGGCGTTCTGGAAGAACACCCGGTCGGCTATCGTACGGCCGAACTCGTCCGCCAACAGCTCGTGCAACGCGCCGACGCGGTCGCAAGGCTCGAGCCAGCTGGGAACGTCGCACCCGTCGTAGTCGCTGCCGAGCGCCAGCACGCGCTCGCCCGCCGTCTCCAGGACGTGGTCGACGTGGCGCAGCACGTCGTCGCGCGTCGGGTCGGCGATGCGGTCGGTCAGGAACTGCGTGCAGAAGTTGAGGCCTGCGATGCCGCCGCGGTCGGCAAGCTCGCGCAGCTGCCAATCGGCGAGGTTGCGCGGGTGCCCGCACACGGCGCGCGCGTTGGAGTGCGAGGCGGCGAAGGGGCGGGTCGCGACGGCGCACACGTCCTTGAACCCGGCGTCGTTGAGGTGCGACACGTCCACGACGATGCCGCGGCGCTCGAGCTCGGCCACGCACGTCCGCCCGAACCCGGTCAGGCCGTGGCGCGTGTCGTTGCCGCTGCCCAACGCGTTCGGGCCGTTCCATGTGAGCGTGACCATGCGCACGCCCGCGTCCGCAAGCTCGTCGAGGCGGCCTTCGGCCGTGCCGTCGTCCTCCAGAAACGACGCGCCCTCCACCGTGAGCACGGCCGCCGTCTTGCCCGCAGCGTGCACGGCATCGACCTCTGCCATGGTGCGCGCCTGCGCGAGGCGCATCCCGCAGCGTTCCAGCTCGCGCTCCAGCACGGCGCGCACGCGCTCGAACAGACCCCACGCCGCGTCGCCGTGCACCTCGTCGGGGACGAACGCCGCGAAGCACTGGCACCATGCGAACCCTTCCGTGCGCGCGAGCGAGACGTGCGCGTCGTTGTCGGCCAGCGTCGCCATGCGGTGCGCGGGGATGTGCGCGTCGTGCGCGGCGAAGCCGCCCGGCACCGACACATCGCCGTGGAACGCCAGCCGGTCGAGCGTGTCGCAGTGCAGGTCGAACACCCGCAGGCGGTCCGGTGCCGTCCGCCCCTCGCCCGCAAGCCGCGCCGCCTCCTCGGCCGCCAGCTCGTCCAGCGTCATGAACAACCCCATCATGCTTCCTTCCTCATCGCGTCGTGGTACTCTTCGGGCACGGGTACGCCGAAGCGCTCGCACAGCAGCCGCACGTCGCGCACGTCGTCGCCGTCGAAGTCGTAGCCGCAGTGGAACGCCACCTGCTCGGCCGGCGGGATGCAGCGCACCTCGACGCCTCCGACCGTTCCCCGCCCCGAGAACGCGGACGCCGGGTAGCGCTCTCCCAAGAACACGAGGGAGCCGTCGTCGGCGAACTCGAACACGTGCAGGTCGACCACGCGCCCGTCGCCCGCCTCCCAGGCGGTATGGTCTTCCATCGTGAAGGAGCGGGGCGCTTCCGAGAAGCCGTCCGCTTCCAGCAGCGCGACGAACGCGGCCTCGTCGCGGCGCCGCACGAACACGTCGAGGTCGTCATGCGGGCGCGTCTGCTCGCCCACGAGCGCGTCCACGCCCCAGCCGCCGTCGAGCCACACGTCGACGCCCCGGCGCGCCGCCTCTTCGAGCAGGGCGGCCGCCTCGCGCTCACCCATCATGGGTAAACCCCATCGCCCGCATCACCTCGTGCGCCGCTTCGCGCGAGGTCAGCTTCGCCAGCAGCTCGAAGGCCACGAAGGGGGCGGTCTGCGGACACCAGGACGTGACGACGTTGCCGTCCACCACCACGGGCTCGTTCACCACCTGCGCGCCGAACCCCGCCAGCTGGCGCTGACGCGAACCGTCTCCCAGGTGGTACGTCGTCGCGCGACGCCCGGCCAGGATGCCGCTCTTGCCGAGGGGAAGCGCTCCCACGCAGATCGACGCGATGGGCTTGCACGCCGCGTCGAACGCGCGGATCAGCGCCAGCGCGCGCTCGTCGTACGCCTCCTCGTAGAAGCCGTACTCCTCGTAGCCGCCCGGCACGGCGAGGGCGTCGTAGTCGTCGGCACGCACGTCGCCGACGAGCGCGTCCATTGCCACGGATACCCCGAACGTGCTGGTCGTCATGGGCGCGAACCCGCACAGATCCACTTCGACGTCGTGACCGAAGTCGTCGCGCGCCCACCCCATCACATCGACGAACGGGCTGAGCTCCATCGTCTCGAACCCCTTGCAGCACAACAGCAGAACCTTCATCGGCACGTCCCTTCCGCTTGCTTCTTCTCGATGGCGAACAGCAGGTCGACCCGCGGATGCCTGCCCAAGGTCTTCTCGGTATGGTGTTCGTATTCCAGGTTGAGGGCGGCGTAGCCGCTCGTCGGGAGCCACTGGGTGTACAGCCAGCGCTTCGCCTTGCCGATGGAGGCGCCCCACAGAGCGCGCAGCGCGGGGGCCAGCTCGAGACGCGCGTACGCGCCGGCCGGGATCGTAAAGCGCTCGAGCCCGTCCGCCTCGACCTCCCCGCCGACGAACAGCTCGCAGTCGCCCGTGGAAGGGTCGTAGCCGCGCGAAATCACGAACAACGGCACCGTGCTGTCCGCGGGCGCGCCGGCCGCTTCCGCATACGCCTTCGCCAGACGGTCGATGTCGCGCGAGAGCGTCCGGTCGTTCGACGCCGCGCCCGCCCCGTAGACCGCGCGCTCGCCCATCTGCTCGACCCGCACCTCAAAGCCCATGCCCGCACCTTTCTTCTCGCCCGACCGTTCTCGACCATCGTAGCAAATCGGGCGACTTGGGGAATGCCCG
Organism: Eggerthella timonensis; assembly: GCF_900184265.1. NCBI lineage: Bacteria > Bacillati > Actinomycetota > Coriobacteriia > Eggerthellales > Eggerthellaceae > Eggerthella > Eggerthella timonensis. The sequence continues at coordinate 2,118,308 of NZ_FXXA01000002.1, read as the reverse complement.
ATTGGGCGCAAATCGAAACCCATGACGATCTTGCGGGCGACGAAAGAGCCCGAACCTTCCAAGAATTCTCGTCCACCTGGGCTTTCACTTGCCGCCAGCGCATCGAGGCCGATTCCGTGCGTCCCGAAATTGTCATAGGTGCCGATTTGCGCCCACAACCGGAGCCTCCCCTCGCGCCAGCTTGCATATCCGCTCCCGAGGCGTTATATTTAACCATATTGTTAAATGTTTACGGAGCAGGCCGATGGGCATCCAGGAAACGCTGAAAGCGCTGTCCGACCCCGTGAGGAGGGAGATCCTCGAACACCTGAAGCAAGGGCGCATGCCAGCCGGCGACATCGCCGACCTGTTCGACATCTCCGCCCCCGCCGTGTCGCGGCACCTCTCGGTGCTCAAGAGCGCCGGTCTCGTGCGCGACTACCGCGAGGGCAAGCGCATCTACTACGAGCTGAAGGCGTCCGTGCTCGAAGAGACGCTGCTATGGATCGCCAACCTGAAGGAGCAAGGCGAATGAAGAACCTCTACCGTGCAGTTTTCATCCTGGTCGCGCTCAACCTCGCGATAACGGCGGCGTTCCTCGCGCTCATGCCCGACCAGGTTCCCGTCCACTTCGGCGCCAACGGCGACGCGAACCGCATCGGCAGCAAGTACGAGCACCTGTGGTTCCCGGCGCTCGCGCTCGTGTTCGGCCTGGGCCTCGCCTTCACCGCAAAGCGCAGCGACGAGCGCGACGGCGGCAAGCTCCTGAAAGCCGACATCGCGCTGTTGGCCCTGCTGCTCGTGTTCTCGCTGATCATATACGCGAACGCGTTTCCCGAAAGCGCCTCGCCTTTCAGCGCTGACCTCTTCAACGTCAGCAGGGGCGGCGCCCTCATCGCCGGCATCGCGTTCATCGTCTGCGGCAACGTCATGCCGAAGTCGGACCGGAACGGCTCGTTCGGCGTGCGCACGCCCTGGAGCCTCAGCAACGACGAGGTGTGGCGCAAGTCGCAGCGCTTCGGCGGTTACGCGATGATCGCAGCTGGCGCGCTGACGATCGCAGGAGGCCTCGCGCTGCCGATCGACCTCGTCATGCCCGCCATGGTCGTCATCCTCCTGGCGACCGCCGCCGCGAGCATCGCGGCGACCCACGCGTACTACCGGAAACACTACGAAGAAGAGGCCTGATGCAACGAGGGCGTCGGCGCGCCCAAGAAGTCGGCCATGCGCTCGAACAGCAGATCCATGCCGACCGTGCCGGGCATGTGCCCGCTGCGCGGGGCTTCGGCGTAGTGCAGGTTGGGGTTGCCGCATTCCGCAACGAACGTGCGGAGCGCGCGGGTGGACGTGACGATGTCCGTCTCGCCCTGCACGACGAGGTACGGTACCTCCATGTTCGCAAGCTCCTCGGACAGATCGATGGCGAACAACTCCGCGAACAGGCGCTCGCTGCGCGAGAAATCGTTTGAAACGGCCGCAACCAGATCGCGCAGGGTGTAGTCGGGACTCTCCAGCAGACCGCGCACGAACGCGCCGACGGGCATCGTGCCGCCGCCCTGCGCCTGATAGCCCTCGGTGTATTTCCGCACCCACCCGGCCAGCAGCATGCCCGTCTTCAGGTCGCGCACGCCCGACTCGCGAACCGCGCTCAGCCGGGCCTTGAGCTTGTCGGGCATCGCCGAGCGCCCGAGCGCCTCGAACACCTCGTCGTTGAAGCCGAGCTCCTTCAGCACCTGGCCGTACGTCACCACGCGGTCGACGAGCCCCGGCTCGCGCGCGGCCGCCCGCGCCGCCAGGATGGAACCCCACGACACGCCGAGCAAGTTCACCTCGTTGTCGGGGAAGTCGCGCCGCACCGCGCGCACCAGGTCGAGCGTCATGTCCACGTAGCAATCGATGCACGCGTCGTCGCCGAGTCGGCGCCGATTCGCGCCGCACCCCAGCTGGTCCCACGCCACCAGCACGTGGCGGTCCACGATGTCCGGGAACATGCCGCGCGTGCCTACCGAGATGGGAAGCGGCGAGCCCGGCCCGCCGTGCAGGAAGATCAACACGGGCGCGTCCTTATGACGACCTTCCACCATCGCCTTCTGCTCCACACCGCCCAGCTCGTAGCGGACGAGCTGCGACACCTCGCACGATTCGATATAGCGCCGGCGCACCTTATTCATGGACGGTCTTCCTTTCCGCGCGGCCCTGCGCGCTATCGGTCGGTTCGGCGACGGACGGCTCGTCCTCGCGGGGCGCTTCCTGCTGCGGACGCGGCTTCTCGCCCGTCACCAGGAAGATCATGGCGATCATGAGGGCGCAGCCGGCGAGGTCGGCGCCGGTGAACGCGGTGCCCAGCCACAGCGTGGCGAACACGGTGGCGCTGACGGGCTCGATGGCGCCCAGCAGGCTGCCCTCGACCGAGCCCACCACCGACACGCCGTGCAGGTACAGCGCGAACGCCGCGAACGTGCCCACCACGATGAACGCGGCGAACACGGCTACGCCCATCGCGTCGAGCGACGGCAGCGCGAGCGGCTCGCCGAGCGCCACCCCGCCGAGGTACACCGCCGTGGCCACCACGCCGCCGAACAGCATGCCGATGCCCGTCACCGCGAAGCTGCCCCAGCGGGCGAACAGCTTCTTCGGGTACATGATGTAGAACGCCACCGACAGCCCGTTCGCGATGCCCCAGGCCAGGCCCACGAGCGGAAGGTACAGCGCGTTCGGATCGCCCTGCGTGGCGATGAGCCAGGTGGCCGCGATGGCGGCGACGAGCCCCACCGCCTCGCGCGCCCGCGGCAGCCGGCGCGTGGCGGCGCAGGTGAACAGCATGACGAACGCGATGCCGGTGGTCTGCAGCACGGTGGCGGTGCCCGCGTTCGTGTAGCCGATCACGATGGTGTAGGTGATCTGGCACAGGAACAGACCGACGCCGCCGAACACGGCCAGCTGGCCGAGCGTGCGCTTGTCGCCGAGCATCGCCGCCAGCTGCGCGCGGTTGCGCACGGCCAGCACGATCAGGAACAGCGCGCCGGCGCCCAGCATGCGCACGGCGGTGATGAACGAAGGCGTGATGTCGTAGTTCGCCAGCAGGTACTGCGCGCACGCGCCCGAGAAGCCCCACAGCCCCGCGCCCACGAGCGCGCTGGCCACGCCCTTCAGGTGGCGGCGGCGGAACAACGCCTCCCCCTGCGCTATCCCCTCCCTCATGCCAGCTCCTCGAGGAACTGCGCGACGGGGCCCAGCAGGTTGTCGCCCTCGTCCAGCTTGAAGTAGCGCAGGGGCAGCGACAGCTTCCGCTTGTCGGCCAGGTAGCGCCCGCCCGCGCGGCGCAGACCCGTCATCTTGTCGCGGGAGACGTCGATGGGCTCCACCACCAGCTTGCCGCCCGTCACCGACACGGTCTTGATGTGGTGCTCGTTCGCGTAGGCCTTGATGCGCGCCTTCTCCAGCAGGTTCTTCGCCGCCTGCGGCATGTCGGGTCGCTTGTCGGCCAGGTCGGCAGCCACATCGGCGACGGCCTGCTCGGTTGCGGCCGACGCGATCTTGCGGTACCACAGCACGCGCTCGTCGGCATCGGGCACGTACTCCTCGGGCAGGTAGGTGTGCCCCGGGACGTTCACCGTGATGTCGGAGAGCGCAGGCGGAAGCGAGTCCATCGCCTTGAGGTCGCCCTCGCGCGTGGCGTTCACCGCCTGGGACAGCATCTGCGCGAACAGGTCGAAGCCCACTGAGGACATGTTGCCGCTCTGCTCGGCTCCCAAGAGGCTGCCCGCGCCGCGGATCTCGAGGTCGCGCATCGCGATGCGCATACCGCTGCCGAGGTCGGTGTGCTCGCCCAGCGCCGTCAGGCGCGCGGCCGCCTCCTCGGTGAGCTCCATGTGCTCGGGGAACATGAAATACGCGTACGCCTGCGTGGACGAGCGGCCCACGCGGCCCTTGAGCTGGTACATCTGCGCCAGGCCAAGGCGCTGCGAGTCCTCGATGATGAGCGTGTTCGTGTGCGGGTTGTCGATACCGCTCTCGATGATGGTGGTGGCCACGAGCACGTCCAGCTCGCCGGCGCTGAAGTCCTCCATCACGCGTTCGAGCTGCTCTTTCGACATCTGGCCGTGCGCCACGCCCACGCGCGCCTCGCCCGCGGCCGACGTGACGCGGCGCACGGCCTCCTCGATGGAGCGCACGCGGTTCGACACGTAGTACACTTGGCCGCCGCGCGCCAGCTCGCGCCGGATGGCGCCGCTCACCACGTCGGGATCCCACTCGCCCACGTGCACCTCGACGGGGCGGCGCTCGTCGGGAGGCGTGAGGATGAGGCTCATGTCGCGCACGCCCGACAGCGACATCTGCATCGTGCGCGGGATGGGCGTGGCCGACAGCGTGAGCACGTCGATGGACTCGCGCAGGTTCTTCAGCTGCTCCTTGTGGCCCACGCCGAAGCGCTGCTCCTCGTCGATGATGACCAGCCCCAGATCGTGGGGGTTCACGTCGCGGCTGAGCAGGCGATGCGTGCCCACGAGCACGTCCACGTCGCCTTCTTGGAAGCCTTTGAGCGCGGCGGCCTGCTGCGCGGGCGTGCGGAAGCGCGAGAGCACCTCCACGCGCACGCCGAAGGGTTCGCAGCGCTCCTTGAAGTTCGTGTAGTGCTGCTGCGCGAGGATGGTGGTGGGGCACAGCACCATCACCTGCTTGGAGTCCTGCGTCGCCTTGAACGCGGCGCGCAGGGCCACCTCGGTCTTGCCGAAGCCCACGTCGCCGCACACGAGGCGGTCCATGGGCTTCGCCGACTGCATGTCGGCCTTCACGTCGGCGATGGCCGCCAGCTGGTCGGGCGTCTCCTGGTAGGGGAACGCCTCTTCCATCTCGCGCTGGGCCGCGGTGTCGGGGCCGAAGCGGTACCCTTGCGTGGACGCGCGCCGGGCGTACACGTCGACGAGGTCGAACGCGAGCTTCTTCGTGGCCTTGCGCGCCTTGGCGAGCGCGCGGGACCAGTCGGCCGTGTTGAGGCGCGTGAGGCGCGGGCTCGCGCCCTCCGGCCCCACGTAGCGCGTCACGCGGTCGAGCTGTTCCACCGGCACGTACAGCTTGTCGCCTTCGGAGTACTCCAGCAGCAGGTAGTCGCGCGCCGTACCGTCCACGTCGCGCCGCACGAGCTCCTTGAAATAGGCCACGCCGTGCGCGGCGTGCACCACGTAGTCGCCCGGTTGGTAGGGGAAGGTGATCTCGGTGATGTCCACATGGCGCGACGGCCGCGACGAGGACGAACCCTGCGTGTCGGACAGGCTCACGATGGCCAGCTTCGCCTTCGGGATGATCATCCCGAGCGGCACGTCCACGTCCACGACGTTCACCACGCCGCGGCGCAGGCGGCGCTTGGCCGCGCCCTCGGTCTCTTCACCAGCGGAATGTCCCAAACGGGGACTGTCCCCATTTGGGACATCCAGCGTCTCCTGGATCGGCAGGCCGTGGTCCACGAACGCCAGCTTCATGTCCTGGCGGGCCCGGAAGTTGGGCGCGCTGAACACCACGGTGTAGTCGGTGTCCACGAGGCTGCGCAACCGCCCGAACAGCTTGTCGGGATGGCCCGCCACCTCCACGCGCTTCACGGGCAGCTCGTCGTCCACGTGCCCGCCCACGCGCATGATGGACACGTACGTGGCGCGCTGCCCCTCGCCGAAGCTCACGGCCCCGGGCTCGGCGTACAAGCCCTCCACCGGGATGCTCGACCCCTTCGCACGGCCCACGACGTCGTCGTAGGCGTGGCTCATGTCGTCGAACAGCGAGCGCGGTTCCAACAGCGCGGTGAGCGCGCCGGGGCGCACGTAGTCGCCGAGCGTGGACGTGGTGGCGTACAGGTACGGCAGCAGCATGTCGGAGCCGTCGAAGCGAAGCCCCCCGTCCAGCTTCTCCAGCACGTCGCGCAGCACGGGGTTCGTCTGCGCAGGACGCTCGAGCTTCTGGCGCGCGCGGGCCAGGCCCCGCTTCGAGCACGAGAATTCCACCACGGGATAGATGCTCACGCTTGGAAGCGCTTGGATGGTCTGGCCCGTGGTGGGCACGATGCGGCGGATCTCCTCCAGCTCGTCGCCGAAGAAGTCGAGCCGCACCGGGTACACGAGGTTGCCGGGGTACACGTCCACGGTGCCGCCGCGCACGGCGAAGGTGCCGGGGCCGTCCAGCTCGCCGGTGTTCCGGTAGCCGCGCTCCTCGAGCGCGTGCGCGAGGTCCTCGAACTCGGTGACGCTCGCCGCCTGGGCGCCGGGCATGGCGGCCAGCTCGCTGCCCGCAACGAGCGCCACCGGCAGGTGCACGTCGGAGCCGACCGGGGGCAGCGTGCGCACGAGCGCGCGGGCGCTGGCCACCACCACCGTCTCGCGGCCGCTGGCCAGCGCGTGCACGGCCTCCATGCGGCGCGCCACCTGGGCGGGGTCGCTGGGCTTCGCGACGAAGGGGTAGTCGCTGCGCTCGGGGAAGCGCATGACCCGCTCGTCGCCCAGATAGGCGGCCAGGCTGCGCGAGAACGCGACGGCGGCGTCCTCGCCGGCCACCACGACGAGCGTCGGCTGGGGCTTGTGCGCGAAGCGCGCCGCCACGAGGAACGGGCGCGCCGACGAGGCCACGCCGAGCGTGCCGTCCTCGCCCTCGTCGAGCCTGCCCCAGAACGCGTCGAGGCAGCCCGATTTCTCCAGGGTGAACGTCAATGAGTCGATGAGCATGGCGCGTCCTCTTCCGTATGCATTCCGTATGCGAGCAGCACGAAAAGCCGCGATTCGCGGCCTCATGCAAGGTTTCTGCTCGCCGTCCGCGCACGCGCGGGCAGCGCTGACGATTCTACCACCCGAGCCCGCCCCGCACGATGCCCGAAGCCGCCCCGTGAAGGAGAAACCACAGGCGCGCGGGCGGACGCCGACGCAATCGAGCCCCTCGCTCTACGGAGCGTCGGTTGGCGAACCTCGCACGCAGCGGTACGCTCTCGTCGTCGGAACGTCCCGCGAAAGGATCGTCATGGAAGAAAGCCGGGTGCTGCTCGTGAACGGATCGCCCAAGGGCGCGCGCAGCGACACGTTGAAGCTCGCATGCGCGTTTCTCGAGGGCATGGGCGAACGGGGAGCCGAAATCGAGGCGAGTGCGCTCGACATCGCGCCCTGCCGAGGCTGTTTCTCCTGCTGGAGAGACGAGGGGCGCTGCGTGCAGCCCGACGACATGGCGCGGATACTCGAACGCGTCGCCGCCGCCGAGCTCATCGTGTGGTCCACGCCGCTGTACTGCTACGGGGTACCCTCCGCCTGCAAAGCGATCCTCGATCGCCTCCTGCCCCTCAGCTCGCCCGCGATGCGCCTCGACGAGCGCGGCCGCACCCATCATCGGGCCCGGGACGGACGCGCGGCACGCACGCGCCACGTGCTCGTGGCAGGCTGCGGCTTTCCCGAGCGCGCCGGGAACTTCGACTCCCTGGAGTTCCAGTTCCGCCGCATGTTCGGCGACGACACGGCGCTCGTGCTCTGCACCGAAGCGCCCCTTCTGTCCGAGCCCGAGGCGGAGCCGGCGACGCTCCCCTACCTGGCGGCCGTGCGCGCCGCGGGTGCCGAGTACCGCGAAACCGGCCGCATATCCGAGACCGTCCAGCGCGTCCTCGACGCGCCGATGCTCGACCCGAACGTCTACCGGGCACTCGCGAGCAGCTAGCTTAGCGATAGCGGCAGGTCAGGGAGGCGCGTTGAAGGACGTGGCCGTCCATCGCGGCCAGGACGTCGCGCTTCCTCGCCGTGGGCGGCAGATCCAAGCGGCAGTCCAGCGCGTACACGGTGAAGCGGTAGCGATGCGACCAGTTGAACGGAGGCTTGGGCCCGCGGTAGCGATTTCTGCCATAGCCGCGTCCCTGCACGGCGCCGCCGAGCGATTCTACCCGCTTGCCGGCGGGGACGCTTCCCGGTATCGAAGCCCGGGCGGGCACGTTCCAGAGCACCCAGTGGCTGTAGCCCCTGATGGGATGATCCTCGTCGTCGAGCATGACGACGAGCGAGACGGCGCCCTCGTCGAGGCCGTCGAGCACGAGCGCGGGCGAGACGTCCGCGCCGTAGCCGGTGTGCTCGACCGGGACGAGGCCGCCCTCGTCGAAGCACGGTGACGAAACCTTCAAACCGCCCATGAACCAACCCTTTCGCAGCTCGATCGCATTCGTCAGAGGATAGCATCTCCCACGGCGAAACGCGCAGGCCGTCAACCCTCCTCCACAACCTCGCGCGCCGTAGGTTCGCTCCGATTCCCGAACGTTTTCCGACGAGGAGGCGAAACTTCACTATACTGGGGACGTGCCCAACAACACCGCGTCGCGAAGGAGATCCCATGCCGCGTGAGACCATGACCGCCAAGCGCGAGCGCGCCTTGCTCGTAGCCGAGCGCATGAACGAGCACTACCCGGCCGCCGAGTGCGCGCTGCACTATTGGGGCGACCCGTTCCGCCTGACCATCGCCGTGCTGCTGAGCGCCCAGACCACCGACAAGGGCGTAAACAAGGTGACGCCCGCGCTGTGGGAGCGCTACCCCACGCCTGCCGATCTCGCGCAGGCCGACGTGCGCGACGTGGAGGACATCATCCGTACCATCGGCTTTTTCCACACGAAGGCCGCGAACGTCATCAAGTGCGCCCAGATGGTGGTGGCCGACTACGGCGGCGAGATCCCGCGCGACATCGACGAGCTGCAGAAGCTTCCCGGCGTGGGCCGCAAGACGGCGAACGTCGTGCTCAACGAGGCGTTCGGCATCGTCGAGGGCATCGCGGTGGACACGCACGTGTTCCGCATCGCGCACCGTCTGAAGTTCGCCGGCCCCTCCGCCGACACGCCGGCGAAGACCGAGAGCGCCCTGCTCAAGCTCTACCCGCGCGCGTATTGGGGGCCCATCAACCACCAGTGGGTGCTGTTCGGCCGCGAGACGTGCATCGCGCGCAACCCGAAATGCGCCGAGTGCTTCATCTGCGACCTGTGCCCCAGCTGCGGCAAGGCGTAGGGCAAGGGCGAGCGGGAACGCGAAGCGCGGGAGACATCGGACACGACCATAGGGGGAACCATGCGATACCGTCGATTGGGAAAGACCGGGCTCATGGTGAGCGAGATCGGCTTCGGAGCCGAATGGATGGAGAAGAAATCGGCGGCCGAGGTGCGCGCCGTGGTCGAGCGCTGCGAGGAGGCGGGCATCAACATCCTCGATTGCTGGATGGCCGGCCCCGACGTGCGCAGCAACCTGGGCGCCGCGCTGGCGAACACGCGCGATAGCTGGATCATCCAGGGCCACATCGGCTCCACCTGGCAGGACGGCCAGTACGTGCGCACGCGCGACATGGATCTCGTGCGCCCCGCGTTCGAAGACCTGCTCGCGCGCCTCGGCACCGACCACGTGGAACTCGGCATGATCCACTACGTCGACGACGTGGACGAATACGAGGGCATCATGGCCGGGCCGTTCATCGAGTACGTGCGCGCGCTCAAAGCCGCCGGCACCATCGAGCACGTCGGGCTGTCCACCCACGCGCCCGAGGTGGCGAAGCTGGCCGCGCTGTCCGGCGAGATCGAGGCGATCATGTTCAGCGTGAACCCCGCCTTCGACCTGCTGCCGGCCGCCGCGAGCCTCGACGACGCCTTCACCTTCGACTACGCCGACGAGCTCGCGGGCATGGAGCCGGTTCGCGCCGAGCTGTACGCGACGCTCGAGCGCGAGGACGTCGGACTCACGGTTATGAAGGGCTACGCCGGCGGGCGGCTGTTCAGCGCCGAGGCCTCGCCGTTCGGCGTGGCGCTGACGCCCGTGCAATGCATCCACTATGCGCTCACCCGCCCCGCCGCGGCCAGCATCATGGCCGGCTTCGACGAGCCGGCGCACGTCGACGACGCGGTGGCCTACGAAACGGCCGCCGACGACCTGCTGGACTACGCGAGCGTGCTCGCGGGAGCGCCGAAGCACGCCTACTTCGGCCAGTGCACGTACTGCGGCCACTGCGCGCCCTGCACCGCCGGCATCGACATCGCCGCCGTCAACAAGTTCTACGACCTGGCCGTCATGCAGGGCGAGGCGCCTGCGTCGGTGCGCGCGCACTACCATGCGCTCGACGTAGCGGCCGACGACTGCACGGCCTGCGCCGCATGCGAGCCGCGCTGCCCGTTCGGCGTGCCCATCGCCGAGCGCATGGCCCAGGCCGCCGCGCTGTTCGCCTAGGCGCCCGGACCTCCGCGGGTTTCGCGGCCTCGGGGAGCAAACCGTCGGTCGGAACACGCGGAAAAGAGACTCGAAACCGTGGCACGGCCGACAGCGCGCATCCCAGATCCGGCCTTCCGGCGCGCGGCTTCACGCGCCGAGCCGCGCGGCCGTCTTCGCCAGCACGTCGCCGATGTCGGCGTCCAAGCACAGCGACCGCGCGGCGATCTCGGGCGGCGCGTACGCCTCGCCCCGGTTCACGCAGACGTACGTCGCCTGGGAGTTGCGCGCGGCCAGACGCCAGAACGGGTACTTGACGATGCCCGGCGTGTTGCCGCCCACGCCCAGCTCCAAAAGCACGATGCGGCCCTCGCCGTGCGCGCGCACGAACGCCTCGTAGCGCCGCGCGGCCGCATGCCACCCCTCGTCCTCGACGAACGTGGCGTCCACCCGCAGGTTCACGGCCATCGGCGCGCCGCAGCGCGGACAGCGCGGGATCAGCTCGGAGGGGATGCGCATGCCGCGCTGCTCCGCCGCCATGCGGCGCACGGCCTCTTCGTTTTCGTAGACGACCTGCGCGCACGGCTTCGAGCATTGGAGCAGCCCGTAGTCGCCCTGCGTGTAGAACAGCCGCGCGCGGTCGATGCCCGCCAGCTGGAACTGGTGGTCGACGTTCGTCGTGAGCACGAAGTGCTCGCGCCCCTCCAGCACGCGCAGAAGATCGACGTAGGGCGCGCCCGCCTCCTGGTCGTAGCGGTTCGCCATGATGTGCCTGCTCCACCAGGCCCAGTACTCCTCCGGCGTGGCGTAGGGGTAGAAGCCGCCCGCGTACATGTCCCGGATGCCGTACGCCGCGTGGAAGTCGGCGAAGAGGCGCATGAAGCGCTCGCCGCCGTACTCGAGCCCCGCCGACGCTGACAGTCCGGCCCCCGCGCCCACGAGCACCGCATCGGCCTCGTCGATCTCCGCGGCGAGCCGCTCCGCCTGCTCGTCGAGCGCCGTCATCGTCGCCGCTCGATCGCATCGTAGGGGCACGTCTCCCGGCACAGCCCGCAGCGCAGGCAATGCTCCTGGACGATGGCGTAGGGCGACCCCTCTTCGATGCAGCGCTCGGGGCACGCGTCGGCGCAGGCGCCGCACTCCTGGCAGCGGTCGGTGATGACGAACCCTTCGACGGCCTCGGGCTGCGCGCCGAGGGCGAACGGCACGCGCACGATGGGCTTGCCGCTCAGGTCGAAGTACTCGCCTTGCGCGTCCTGCAGATAAAACGGCTCCAGCACGTAGCGCGAATCGCCCGGGTACAGCTCGGGCATCGACGGGTTCAGCTCGAAGATGCGGTCGATCAGGCGATGGCGTTCGGCCTCGTCGTCGGGGCGCTCGACGCGACCGCGCAGCCGGCACGTGCGGAAATCCTGCGACTGCCCCACGATAGCCGTGAAGCGCGTGCGCATGATGTCGGCGTAGAACGCCTTGCCGCGCGCGGCCACGAAGTACAGCCGGCCGTCCTCCACCATCATCACGTCGATGACGCGCACTGCCGGCAGGCCCTCCTCGTCCACCGTGGCGAACGCCACGTCGCGCACTTCGCGCAGAAACCGCAGGCAGTACGCCGCGTCGATGTCCTCGATCTCAAGCTTTCCGTCCATGCCCGCCGTCCTCTCGCATCGCGTTCTCGAAGTTGTCGCGCACGCCGGCCAGCACCCGGCGCGCTGTTTCCATGTCCGCCGCGTCGATCCCGCGGCCCTGTACCTCGCTCAGCGCCGCCGACACCGCCTCGAACTCCCCGCGCAGCCCGCGCCCCTTCTCGGTCAGCGACACGATGGTGGCCCGACGGTCCTGCTCCCCCTTCTCGGTGCGCACGTACCCGGCTGCGACGAGCTTCTTCACGAGCGCCGTCACCGTGGACGGATCGCGCCCGATGGCGCGTGCAAGCTCCTGCATGGGCTGCTCGCCGCACGTGAACAGCCGCATGAGGATGTCGCCGTGCGACGGCGCGATGCCGTCGAGGCCGCGCTCCTTCAGCTTGCCCGCGATGAAGCGGTTCGCCTGCCCGAGCGTCTGCGACAGCCGGTTCACCAGATCGTCCATCCGCGCCCCTTCCCTTCACCGTTCTCTTGTTGCACATTATACTTTGATATCAAAGTATAATGTGCGGATGTCGGCAAGCGGTCATCGCACGTCGTCGCACGCCTCGCCGCTCGCCGATTGGGTCGGCGCCGCAACGACGCGAAGAATGGTATAATTGAACCGCTGATCTGCGACGTCATTGCGACGCGACGGAACCGCTTCCTCAAATCACCCATCTATCGGAGGTTGCCATGTACTCGTGCGGAGATACCGTCGTCTACCGTCATCACGTCTGCGAAGTTGCCGCGTTGCGCGAGCGGTACTTCGAGGACAAGGACTATCTCGAGCTGCGCGCGCTGTTCGAGAACTCGCTCAAGCTGTTCATCGCCGTGGACGAGGCGACGTCCGACGCGCTCAGGCCCGTCATGTCGAGGCGCGAGGCGCTCGAGCTCATCGATTCCATCGCCGACGCAGAAGTCATCGACGAGGAAGCGCTCAAGCCGGACGCGCCCACGCCCACGTTGCTCGAGCGGCGCATCAAGGAGGAGTACGACCGCCACCTCAAGACGTTCGCGCCCGAGGACCTGGTCCCCATCATGAAATCCGTCCACGAGCGCACCGTCCGCCGCGTCGATTCGGGACGCCAGATCACCGCCACGGACAAGAAGTACTTCGACCTCGCCGAGGGCCTGCTGTGCGACGAGCTAGCAGTGTCGCTCGACATCCCCCGCGACGACGTGAAGGGCTTCCTCGTCGAGCGCGTGAGGAAGGCGGAGGCGCGCAAGCGCTGAGGGCTGCTATACTGACGGCAACGCCGCAGCGCGCGCCGCGCGCAGACGAACCCAGGAGGCCTGCCATGATCGAGCTGCCCGAAGCCCTCACGCTCGCCCGTCAGATGCGCGAGGCGTACCTCGGACGCGTCATCATCGAAGCCGAGGCGGGCCACACGCCGCACAAGTTCGCATTCTACACGGGCGATCCCGCTACGTACGACGCGCGCCTCGCCGGACGCGCGATCGCAGACGTCAAAGCCACCGGCCCCTACGTCGAGCTCGTCCTGAGCGACGGCATGACGCTGCTGCTGCGCGAAGGCGTGAACGCGCGCCGCCTCGCTCCCGGCGATGCCGTGCCCGCCAAGCGCCAGCTGCTGCTGAGCTTCGACGACGGGTCGAAGCTCGTGTGCACCGCCGCCATGTACGGCATGTTCCTCGTCGCCGACACGGGCGCCGACGACGACGAGTACTACGTCGCCGCCCGCGACGCCGCGCCCGTGCTGTCGGACGCCTTCGACGAGACCGCCTTCCGCGCGCTCGTCGACGCCGCGCCGCCCAGCGCCAGCGTGAAGGCTCTGCTGGCCACCGAGCAGCGCATCCCCGGCATCGGCAACGGCGTGCTGCAGGACATCCTGCTGAACGCCCGCCTCAACCCGAAGCGAAAGACGAGCACGCTCTCCGACGACGAGGTCGCGCGCCTGTTCCGCGCCATGAAGGGCACGCTGGCCGCCATGGTCGATGCGGGCGGCCGCAACGTGGAGAAGGACCTGTACGGCAACCCCGGCGGGTACCGATGCCTGCTGTCGGCGAAAACGTGGAAGGACGGCTGCCCGGTCTGCCATGCCGCCGTCGTGCGCCAGCCCTATCTCGGCGGCAACGTGTACTATTGCCCCGTCTGCCAGCCGATTTCGTAAGGCAGCGACTCTACGGAGCGTTCATTGCGCCGGAGGCTGCGGGCGCGTATCGTGAACGCCATCCGAAAAACCAGGGAGGATCACCATGGACGCCAGAAACACCGGCACGCTCATCCGCGCGCTGCGCGAGGAGCGCGGGCTTACCCAGCGTCAGCTCGCCAACGCGCTCGGCGTCACCGACAAGGCCGTGTCGAAATGGGAGCGCGGCTGCGGCTGCCCCGACATCGAGCTCCTCGGCGGGCTGTCGGCATGCTTGGGAACCCCTGTCGAAACGCTGCTCGACGGCCGCATGGCCGTCGACGCGAGAATGGGAGGAACCATGAAGCGCACGGCATTCCGCGTCTGCCCTGCCTGCGGCAACGTCGTCACCACCACGGGAGACGCCGAGGTGTCCTGCTGCGGCAGGAAGCTCGAGGCGCTCGAGGCGCGCCCGGCCGACGACGCGCATCGGCCGCAGATCGACTATATCGAGGGAGACCTGTACCTCACGTTCGACCACCCTATGGACAAAGGCCATCACCTGGGGTTCGTCGCGGCGATCGGCCACGACCGCATGGCGTGCGAGAAGCTCTATCCGGAGCAGGGGGCCGAGGCGCGCTTGCCGCACCTCGGCGGCGCGAAGCTCTATACGTACTGCACCGCGCACGGCCTCATGTTCCACGAGCTCGGCCCCGCACGGCGCTAACGGCCTTCCAGCTCCCTCGCGCAGGCCACCACGGGTTCGATGGCCGCCCGGTCGGTGCCGTCGAACCCGCCGCGCATGCCTTCGAGCATCTCGGCGGCACGCGGATCGCTCTGGGCCGCTTTCCCCTGCATCTTGAAGAACATCCTCATCGCCAGCTTGTTCGGCATGCTCAGCCGCTCGTAGGCGAACCCGCCGCGCAGGTAGAACCGCGGCAGATCGTCGAACTCGGGCGAGGGGAACGCGCGCGCCATCCCCTCGTCCACCATGTCGGTCCACTCGGGCGGCGTCGCGCCCACCGCGAATGCGACGAACCTGGTTTCCGGATGCGCTGCGCGCTGCCGCTTCAACCACTTCTCGCCCACGAGGGACGCCGCATGGAACCAACCGCCGAACACCACCGCGTCGAACGCGCCCGCGTCGAACCGGGCATCGTCGTCGATCGACACCGCGTCGCAGCCCAGCTCCTCGGCGATCCACTCCGCGTAGCGCTTCGTGAACCCCGTCTGCGACGAATACGCCACCACCATGCTCATACCCGCACCCCTCCCTCGATCGCATGCTCCGCGTAGAAGCGCCGCATATGGTCCCGGACGAGCGGCTCGGCTTCCGCCCACGGCTTCGCCGCCATCATGAGCAGAAACACCGGCCCATAGAACGCCAAAGCGAGCGCGCGCGGGTCGTCTTTCTTGAACTGCCCCTCCTCCATGAGGTGCGCGAACACCGCCGCCTGAATCTCGCGCGGACGGTCCAGGAACACCTCTCGGAACGCGGCCGCGGCGCGGGCGTCGTCGAACTGGCTGATCATGAGGAGGCATCGCAGCTGCGCCATCCGATCGTCCTCGAAGAAGTACCGAAACCCGGCGAGGACGCGCCGCTCCGTCTCCTCGTAGGCGCCGGCATAGCCCGTCGGGTCCTCCGACGGCTCGAACATGACCCCCTCTGCGGCGAACGCCTCGCGCGTGCGCGCCAGCTGGTCCGCGAGAACCGCGTCGAATATGGCCTGCTTCGTGGGGAAATGGTTGTACAACGACGCGTCCTTGATGCCGACCGCCGCCGCGATGTCGCGTACCGACACCGCGTGGAAGCCGCGCTCCGAGAACAGCGCGAAGGCCTCCCGCACGATGCGCTCGCGCGTAGCGGTTCCCCGCGTCCTCCTCGACGACCGATCCGCCATATCTTCGCCCATGCATTCGCCTCCTGGTAAAACTAGCAGTTGCTAGTATATTAACTGGCAATCGCTAGTTTTGCAAGCGGAAAAGCGCAGAAATCTCTTTTGAGGCACGCTGCGCGCCGCGACGTCCTCGGCGCATGCAGGGAGCCTCCCTACTCCTTCAGGAAAGCCTCCAGCATCTCGGCCAAGACCTCGACGTGGGAACGCCGGGCTCGGGTGGCGGTGCCCACGAGCGCCACGGACTCGCAGTCTCCGTAGCGATCGAAGAACTGCGGGATCGCCTCGCGCTCGCGCATGTCCTCGCGATAGGCGTCGGCGTACGCGTCCCAGCCGATGTTGCCGTGGATGTACCGCTCCATCATCGTGGGCGCCGGCGCGAACAGCTTGTCGTGCACGTAGCGCGCGTGCGCGAGCCGCTCCACGAAGAAGGCGAGGTCGTCGCGCTTCGTGAAGCCCGCGAGCTGGTTCGTGTTCTTGAGCCTCGTGTCAACCACGAGGTCGACGTTCCAATCGTCGAGGCGCTTGAAGAACTCCTCGGCCGAAGTCTCGTACGCGCTGATGGTATGAATATGCATGAGCGGATGCTCCTTCGCGGTCGTTTCCTCGAAACGATACCGCGAGCACGGCTTGGCAGGCCCGTCAGACGTTCGCTGTGGACAAAACGAGAAGGATTTGTCAAGAGGACGCCATGCAGCAATTTCCCCGGTCGTCAGGGGTCTTTATCCCCATCTTGGGCCATTTATGCTCAAAAACGCGCCGTTTGCGTTTACAATACAGAAGGCCTATTCAATCGTTCATTGAAACGGAGCGCATTTCTTGGATACGAAAGAAGCGCTGAACTCGTTCGAGCTCGACGCGCGGCTGTTCTACGACGCCGTCGCGTTCAGCACGGACGACTACCTCTACATCATCGATATGCAACGTGACGTAGCGCTCGTCTCCGATAACATGCGCGAAGATTTCGGCCTGCCCGACAGCCTCGTGCCCGGCCTCATCCCGCTTTGGCGCGATCTCATCGTCGAGCGCGACCGAACGCGTTTCGACGAGTCCATCGACGATATGCTGTCCGGCAAGACGAACGTGCACGACGTCGAGTACCAGGTGAAGAACATCCTCGGCGAGAGCATCTGGGTGGTGTGCCGCGGGCTTCTGAAGCGCGACGAGAGCGGAACGCCCACGATGTTCGCGGGCGTGGTCACCTGCCTGGAGCGCAAGGGCAAGATCGACCCCGTCACCGGCCTGTTCACGCACGACGAATGCATCGACCTCGTCGAGCGCCTCATCGGCTGCGAGTCAGAAGGCGGCGTCATGCTGCTGGGGCTCGACGACTTCTCGCGCATCAACTCGCTCAACGGCCACGCGTTCGGCAACACCGTGCTCAGGATGTTCGCCCAATCCACGCAGCGGCTCATCCCCGAAGGCGCCTCCATGTTCCGCTTGGACGGCGACGTGTACGCCATCGTGGTGGACGGCGCCGACCGCAGCGCCATGCGGGAGCTTTACCACGCCATACACGTGGTGGCGAACCGTCCGCACACCGTCGACGACGTCACGTTCTTCTGCATGGTGTCGGCCGGCGTCGCCATGATCGGCCAAGACGCGACCACGGCCCAGGATCTGCTGCGCAACGCCGAGAACGCGCTGGAGGAGAGCAAGCTGCGCGGCAAGAACACCATGACGTTCTTCTCGTCGACGATGACCGCGACGAAGCTCAGGCGCCTCGAGATCAGCGATTACATGCAGACCTCCGTCCTCGACGGCATGAAGAGCTTCGAGCTGTACTACCAGCCGCTCGTCGACGCGGGCACCATGGGCCTCGCGGGCGCCGAGGCGCTGCTGCGCTGGAACTCCGACGAGCACGGCCAGCTCTCCCCCGTCGAGTTCATCCCCGTGCTGGAATCGTACGGCCTCATCGGCCAGGTGGGGCGCTGGGTGCTCGAGCAGTCCTTCGCCCAGTGCAAGCGCTGGACCGAGACGCAGCCCGGGTTCATCATGGACGTGAATATCTCCTACCTGCAGCTGCTCGACGCCGACTTCATCCCGTTCGTAGAGAGGCTCATCGAGCGAACCGGCGTCGATCCGGAATCCATCGTGCTCGAGATGACCGAAAGCTACTTCGTCACCGACATGGATGCGCTGCGCGCCACGTTCGACCGCCTGCGCGCCATCGGCATCCGCATCGCGATGGACGACTTCGGCACCGGGTACTCGTCGCTCGGCCTGCTGTCGCAATCGCCGGCCGACATCGTGAAGATCGACCGGCTGTTCATCAAGAACATCCACGAGGAAACGTTCAACCGCGCGTTCATCGACGCGGTCATCGACCTATGCCACAGCGTGGGCATCAAGGTGACCGTCGAGGGCGTCGAGGAATCCACCGAGCTCGACGCCGTGCGAGCCATCGGCGCCGACAGCATCCAGGGTTTCCTCGTGTCGCGGCCGATTCCGGCGCAACGCTTCGAGGAGCGCTTCCTCACGCCGCAGGCAACGTCCTAGCCTCGGGCTCTCTGTCGCCCTCCTCGTCGTCGCACGGCGCGGCGGGCCCCTGCACGTCCTTCGCCCGCACGTCGTCCATATCGGCGATGCGGTACGAGCTCTTCCCCGTGCGCTTGATGCCGTACAAGGCCTGGTCGGCCGCCCGGTAGAACGCCTCGAACGAATGGGTGGGCCGTCCCACCGCGACGCCGATGCTCACGGTCACGCCGATGCTCGCGGCGGCCATCTCCTCCACGCTCGCAACCACGTCCGCGCAGATGCGCTCGGCGACGCAGGCGCAGGGGATGTCCGGGACGAACGCCGAGAACTCGTCGCCGCCGGCACGGTACACGATGTCGGAGCATCTGAACGAGCGCTCGAGCACGCGCGCGAAGCCCTTGAGCACCGCATCGCCCCGATCATGGCCGAACTCGTCGTTCACCTGCTTGAAATCGTCGAGGTCGAACATGAACAGCGCGGCGCGCGCGCCTTTCCAACGCGGCGAGGCGAGCGCTCGCTCCGCCGATGCGCGGCCTTCGCGCACGTTCCACAGGCCGGTCAACGGGTCGCGCGTGGCCCGGTGCTCGAGCCGGCGGCGCTCCTCCTCGCGCGCAGCCTCGAGCTGCACCCATTCGGTCACGTCGTCGAGCACGCACGCGCAGAAACCGTCCTCGGGACGGTACGTGCGGACGGAGAGGTAGCGCTCGCCGGGAATCCGCGCGGTGAAGCTGCGCTCGAGCCCGTCGCGCGCCGTCGCTTCGAACGCCGTGCGCATCGTCGCGTCCACTTCGGGAAACACGTCGAACAAGGAACGTCCGATCAGGTCTTCGCGCGCATGACCTTCCAACCGCGCCCCCGCCTCGTTCGCGTACACGTACACGATATCGTCGGGCAGCATGCGGAAAACGATATACGCCACGGGCATGTCTTTGAGAAAATCACGTTCTTCGCTCAGGTTCACCACGATATGCAAGGCACCCCTTTACCTTCAACTCGACGATGCGCGAAAGAAGCGCTCGTCGTAGTGTACGATACCTGAGCGCCGCGCTCACCGTGCGTCTGGCAAGGTTCGGGGGTACCCGTGCCACTTCGAGGGGTTTTCCCTAGGATCGCGTGCGCAGGGGCGACCCGAGCCGCGCGAGCTCGCCCGCCACCGTTTCCACGAGCAGCGGCAGGGCGGCGTCCACCTTCGGCGTGAGCCCCACGGTGACCATCGCAGGGGACGGGTTCTCCACCTGCATGCCCAGGCACAGGCCCTCCGCCTCGTATCCCAAGAGCGTCGCGGCGTCGAACAGGTCGACGAGCTTCAGATCGTGCAGCGACGCGTTCGCGCCCGTATGGCGCGCCATGGCGTCGGGCTCGAAGCGGAACACGGTGCCCGGCTCGGCATCGGTGCCGTCCACCGCGTCCACCGTGATGATGACGTCGTACTCTCGTACGCGCTCGATCATGTTGAGCGTGAGGCACCCCAGGTCGAACAGCTCCACGTTGTCGGGGATCTCGTAGCGCTTGAGCAGCTCCTCGTACACGGCCGGGCCCACGCCGTCGTCCAGCATGAGCTTGTTGCCCACGCAGAACACCGCGATGCTGCGCGGCGCGCCCACCTTACGCCCCCACCGTCGGGCGGATGACCAGGTTGTAGTACGTGGCCGCCGCGATCATGGCGAGACCCGCGATCACGCACGCCACGGTCCAGACGCGCTCGCGCTTGAGGTACGCCTCCTTGTCCTGCCCGAGGCCCGCCGCGCGATGGGCCGCGAAGGGCTGGCCGAGGATGGCGAACGCCACCGTGCCCGCGGTGAGCGTGACCAGCACGATGAGCGCGATGGCGATGGCCAGCGGGGTGCGCTCCGTGAACGCCGCGTAGAACGTGTTGTCGGCGAACAGCCAGATGGGGTAGAACAGGATGGCGGCCCACATACCGTGCGCCGGGCCCCAGATGGGAGGCAGGAACAACGCTCCGATGTTGAGCCGGGGAATCCCTTCGAGGAACTTCTCCTCGCGGGCGATCTGTTCGTCGGTCAATTCAGTCACAATTCGATATCCCTTTCGCTCCTTCGTTGATTGTCTGCCATTATAGACGAGTGAGCCCCGCACACGAGGGGGCTTTAGCCGAGCGGAAGGAGACACCATGAAGCTGCTGGCGATCGCAGGGTCGTTGCGCGAGAACAGCTACAACCGGCAACTGGCCGAGGCGGCAGGGGCCGTGATGCGCGAGAAGCACCCCGACGTGGAATACGAGATCCTCGCCTGGAGCGACGTGCCGTTCATGAACCAGGATCGCGAGCATCCCGCCCCCGAGCCGGTCGCGCGCGTCCGTGCGGCCGTGCGCGAGGCCGACGGGGTGTGGCTGTTCAGCCCGGAGTACAACCACGCCATCCCCGGGCCGCTGAAGAACCTCCTGGACTGGCTGTCGCGCCCCGTGAGCGCCACCGAGGCGCAGGTGCTGGGAGAGAAGCCCGTCGCCCTCGCCGGCGCGAGCATCGGCATGAGCGGCGCCGCCCATGCCCAGGAGCAGCTCGTGGGCATGCTGAGCTTCCTCGACGCGCGCGTGATGAACAAGCCGCGCCTCTGCATTCCGCACATCGCAACGCAGGCCGACGAGCAGGGCCGCCTCCAGCTGGCCTCCTCGGCCCCCTACCTCGAAGCGCAGGCCGACGCCTTCGTGCGGTTCGTGGAGCGGGAGACCGCCTGATCGACGCCGCCGGAAAAGACCGCTTCCCCGAAAAGAGAAAGGGCCCGGTTTCCCGGGCCCTTTCATGAGCGCTGAAGCGAGAAGCTTACGCCTTTTCGCCGTGCTTGAGGTCGTCCTCGCCCACGATGGTGTGCCTCTCGGGGTCGTACACCAGGCCGCCGTGCTCTTTCCAGAAGAACATGAGCAGCGTCGGGGAGATGCCCTCGATGTTCGCCAGGTAGATATGGATGAACATGAAGCAGATGAAGACGTACATCATGAAGTAGTGGATGATGCGCATCGACATGAGGCCGCCCACCAGATCGGTGCCCGCCGCGAAGAACGCCCAGTTCATCGTCGGAGCCCACAGGGCGAGGCCCGTGTAGAACATCACGATGATGAGGATCGGGATGGCGAGGTAGCTGATCTTCTGCGGCACGCCGAGCTTGGCGCCCAGCGGGTGATCCTTCTTGAAGAACAGGTAGTAGCGGATCCACGCGCCCAGCTGGTGACGGTTGTCAGCCTGCGGCAGCCACGTCTTGTAGTCCGTGACCTGGTAGCGCGTGCCGCCGTCCGGCGCGGACTTCACGAAGAAGGCCATGATCACGCGGACGATGCAGTTGATGAACAGCACGAAGCCCAGGAACACGTGGACTCCGCGGGCGATGCCCATGAAGCCGCCCCAGAACGGGAAGTGGATGCTGAAGCCCGTGACGATCAGGAGGATCATCGCAACGAGGTTGATCCAGTGCGTGATGACGAAGGGCATCGGATGCGCTTCGCGGTAATGTGCCAAGTGCGCCATGTTACTTCACCCCCCAGGGGCTCGTGACGGTCTCGAAGCTTTTGCCCGTCGCCGGCTCGGTGATGTGCACCGCGCACGCCGTGCAGGGGTCGAAGCTGTGCACCGTGCGCAGCGCGTTGATCGGCTTCTCGATGTCGCCCACCGGGTTGCCGATGAGCGCCTGCTCCATCGGGCCGTGCTCGCCGCTCTCGTTGATCGGAGCGAGGTTCCACGTCGTCGGGATGATGATCTGGTAGCCGTCGATCTTGCCGTCCTTGACGCTCTCGGAGTGGTAGAGCGCGCCGCGCGGGGCCTCCCAGAAGCCCGTGCCTGCACCGGTGATGGTGGCCGGCTCGCGGAAGTACTCGCTGTCGCCGCTCTTGAGCGCCTCGACGAGCTCGGCGACCCAGTCCTTCATGAGGCCGGCGATGTAGAGCGTCTCGATCTGGCGGACGGCGGTGCGGCCGAGCGTCGACTGCGCGACGCCGATCTGGCCGGGAGCGCCGAGCGCCTCGAGGAGGCCGTCGACCTGCTCGACGACGAACGGCACGTTGCGCTTGTACGCGGCCAGGATGCGGGAGAGTCCGCCGGCCTCGTAGGGCTTGCCGTCGTACGCGGGGCACTTGACCCACGTGTAGCGGTCCTCGACGTTGTACTCGGTGTACTCCGGCTCGGTGACGAAGTACGGCGACGCGTACGTGGCGTCGCCCTTGTACCAGGAGCGGCCCATGTACTCGGTGATGAGGTCTTCCTGCACGTCGGACAGGTTGAGCTTGTCGTCGATGACGCCCATCGGCAGGTAGCGGTTCGCCATCTGCTCGGTGTAGCTGGCGTAGTCGCCCTGGCCTTCGAACACGCCCCAGGCGACGTAGCGGCCGCAGCCCTTGCCCCAGTTGAGAGCGTCGATGTAGTACGGCGCGATGGCGAGGGTGTCGGGGATCATGGTCGATTCGACCCAGGTGTAGATCTCGTCGACGAGGCCCTTGAGGTCGTCGAGCTTCTGGTCGGTGGGCACGAAGGCCGTGCCGCCCGGGACCAGCGTCATGACGTGGGGCATCTTGCCGCCGATGATGGCGGAGATCTGCGAGGCCTTGGCCTGCATGGTGAGGGCCTCGAGGTAGTGCGCCGTGCAGATGAGGTCGAGCTCGGGCGGCAGCTGGTAAGCCGTGCCCTCCTCGGCGTCGAACCAGTTGCCGGAGAAGATGGACAGCTGGCCGTTGTCGGCGAAGTTCGCCAGGCGCTCCTTGAGCGCGACGAAGTCGCTGTTCATGGACGTGCCGGCAGCCTGAGCGAGGTCGTAGGCATCCGCCGGATCGGCCTTGAGGGCGTTCAGCGGGTTCACGTAATCGAGGGCAGCCAGGTTGTAGAACCACAGGATGTGGCTGTGCAGGAACTGCGCGCCCTCGAGCAGGTTGCGGATGATGCGCGCGTTGTTCGAGATCTTGATGCCGTAGGCTTTCTCAGCCGCGATGGCGGACGAGTGGGCGTGGGACACCGGGCATACGCCGCAGATGCGCTGCACGATCTGGGCAGCGTCCTCGGGCGTGCGGTTCTCGACGACCATTTCCATGCCGCGGAAGCAACCGCCGGACACCCAGGCGTCGGAGACCTTGCCGTTGGTCACTTCCATCTCGACGCGGAGATGGCCTTCGATACGGGTGATCGGGTCGATGACTGAACGGGTCATAGGGGCTTACCTCCCTTCTTTTTTGTCGTCGTTTTTAAGGTCGGCTTCGTCGTACTTGCCGATGGACTTGTCGGGATGCTTCGCGTCCCAGCCGCGCACCTTCTCGAAGTCCGCGCCGCCGTCCATGCGGCCGGTCATCTTCATGCCGAAGCCGTGCACCACGAGGGCCGCAGCCAGCAGGCCGGTGATGCCGAGGGCGATCGTGCCGGGCTGGACCATCCAGTCGCCGATGCGCAGGTCGCGATGGCGCTTGTAGAACGGGGTGTTGACCTCGACCCAGTTGTGGCCGGGATCGTTCGGGTTGGCCTCGCAGCAACCGATGCAGGGAGCGCCGGACTGCACGCACCAGCTGCGACGGTTGTTCCACAGCACCACGCCGCAGTTCGACTTCGTCTGCGGGCCGCGGCAGCCGAGCGGGTACAGGCAGTAGCCCTTGGCCTCTTCCTCGGAGCCGAACTTGTAGACGAACTCGCCGTTCTCGAAATGGCCGCGACGCTCGCAGTTGTCATGGATCGTCTGGTCGAAGATGCCGGCAGGCTTGTTCTCGCCGTTGAGCGCGGGAAGCTTCTCGAGCAAGATGACGTCCGCCAGGACCGCCACGAGCCACTCGGGGTTGGCCGGGCAGCCGGGGACGTTCACGACCGGCGTGTCGATGCCGGCCTTCTTGAGGAACGCCTGCACGCCGAGCGCGCCCGCCTGGTTGGGGTTGGCGCCCATCCATCCGCCGTTCACTGCGCAGGAGCCCAACGCGACGACGGCGTTGGCTTTCTCGGCAGCCTCGATCAGATGCTCCGTACCGGGCTTGTCGGCCACGCGCAGCGCCTGGCCGCCCCAGCCTTCCAGCACGGCACCCTCGTACACGAGGATGTAGTTGCCGGCCTCGATCGTCTGCTCCTTGGCCTCCTCCATCGACCAGCCGGCAGCCGCCGACAGGGTCTCGGAGTAGTTGAGCGAGATCATGTCCAGCACGATTGAAGCCGCATCCGGCGTCTCAACCTGGGCAAACGACTCGGTACAACCCGTGCACGACGCGCCTTCGATCCAGATAACCGGATACAGCTTGCCCTTCGTTGCGCCAATCACGGACTTCTCGAGGGCCTGCGCCACGCGCGGGGCAGCGAGCTCGGACAATCCGGCCGCGACCGCAACGGCGCCGCAAAGTTTCATGAAACTGCGGCGGCTTACGCCACGCGCGGAAAGCATGTTCTGAAACTCTGAAACTGTGGCCTCTGTTTCCATGTGCACACCTCCTCAGGTGCTCTCGTCTTCCAATGCTTGCTGAATGTGTATTTTCCACGACTCCAGAAATAAAACGCACAGCGAGGGCGCGAGCGCAACGTTTGACCCGCAAGTGGCGCAAAAATGTTACGGTTTGACATCTACGTAACATGAGTTATACACTTGATTAGCTGGTTTATGCATTTTCATGCAAGAGGACCCCTTTTTCGCCCCTCTCTATGCAGACCGCTCATCCGTGAGAACTCCCGTTGGTTTCTCGTTCACCGCCGTTCATCTTGTCGTGAAGACGGGTATGATAGCACAAGCACGGATAATCGAGAACCCCGATAGAAGGATTGGACCCATGGCTTCAACCGAACCCGTATTCGCCTACCTCGGCCCTGCCGGCACCTACACCGACGAAGCCGCGCGCGCGTTCGCGGCACGGCTCGGCATCGACGACCCGAATCTGCTCGAGTGCGCCTCGTTCGACGAGGTGTTCGACTGCGTCGACCGCGGCAAGTGCGAGTTCGGCGTGGTGGCGAAGGAGAACTCCCTCGAAGGGTCAGTCACGGCCACGCTCGACAACTTCTCGTTCAAGAGCTCGGCCACGATCCTCGGCGAGGAGGTCATCGACATCCACCATTGCCTCGTCATGCACCCGGACGCGAAGATCGAGGACATAGCCACGGTGGCGTCGCACGCCCAGGGGCTCGCGCAGTGCCGCCGCTTCCTGAGCGAGCGCCTGCCGGGCCGCTCCACCATCACCACGTCGTCGACCGCCGACAGCGCGCGGCTGGTCATGGAGAACCCGCACATCGCGGGCATCGCCAACGCGTTCGCGGCCGAACTGTACGGTGCGCGCGTGGAGGAGCGCGAGATCGAGGACCACTTCGGCAACCAGACGTCGTTCGCGCTCATCGGCCGCCAGGGGCATCCCCCCGTGTTCACCGGCGACCGCTACAAGACGTCGCTCGCGCTGTTCTTGCAGGTCGACCGTGCCGGCACCCTCAACATGATCCTATCCGAGTTCGCCTACGCCGGCATCAACCTGTCGATGATCCAGTCGCGCCCGACGAAGCAGGCGCTCGGCGACTACATGTTCTTCATCGAGTTCAAGGAGAACGCGAACGATCTGGCCGTGCAGACGGCGCTCAACTGCCTGAGGCTGAAGCTGCGCGAGGTGAAGGTGCTCGGCAGCTACCCGATCGACTAGCATTCGATTCAACCTGTCCGGTTGCGGAGAGAGGAGGTGCCCAGTCGCTCGGACAGTCCTCGCTTCGCTGCGGAACTCGCTTGGTGGGCGCCCCCTCTCTCCGCAACCTCGACATCGCGCGGGTTGATCGGGCGGCGCTTCGCTAGCCCGGGTTCAACCCGGGAGAGCGTGCGGAATCGCTAGAGCGCCAGGATTCCCAGGTGCTCGAGGAGGATCTTGAGGCCGATGAGGATGAGCACGATGCCGCCGGCGATGGTGGCCGGCTTCTCGTAGCGGGCGCCGAAGCGATGGCCCACCGCCACGCCTACGATGGACAGGACGAACGTCGTCGCACCGATGAGGCCCACGGACATGACGATGTCCACGCGCAAGAACGCGAACGTGATGCCCACGGCTAGGGCGTCGATGCTCGTGGCGATCGCCATCATCGTGAGCTCGCGCATATCGAGCTTGCCGTCGGCCGGGCATGCCGCGCCCTCGTCGTCCTCGTGGAAGGCGTCCCACAGCATCTTTCCGCCGATGATGGCCAGCAGCACGAAGGCGATCCAATGGTCGACCGGTGTGATGAACCGCTCGAACTGCGTGCCCAACGCCCAGCCGACGAGCGGCATGAGCCCCTGGAAGCCGCCGAAGAACAACGCGATGACCGCAGCCTGGCGCAGGTTGAGCCGCTTCATGCACAGCCCCTTGCACACCGACACGGCGAACGCGTCCATCGACAAACCCACCGCTATCAAGAACAGCTCTACGAATCCCATGGGCATTCCTCTCGTCCGTCGGCGCCCCCCCCTGGCCGCCCCCGCTTCGTCCGCGGGCATAAAAATACCGACGCGTACGCGCCGGCTGCATAGCGGTGCGACGGGTACGCCACACCGCGAGTCTTGTCGTTTAAGGTTGCGCCAGCTTCGCTTGGAAGCAGTATGTTGACGCAGCCACGCCTTCCGGCGTCGACTACTCCCCCACGGGATTCGGATATTTTAGCATAGGTTTTCGCTGCGCGCGCGAGTTTGCGGAGAAAGCCCGTCGACGGCAACCGGAAGATTCCGCAGAGCACTGTGCAGGTTCCGCCCGATCGATTATTCACCCCGAGCGCTGTGGGAGACCCGCCGAATTCGAGCGCAAATCGGTGCCCACGACAACCCAAGACCTCACCGCATCGGCACCCGCTGCCGAGCCGCAACGAACGCTCCGGGGAAGCCGATCGCAACGCTTCTGGCAGAGATCGCACGATATGAACGATTCTACAGGCAGAAGAGAAATCGCGACCTGGGGTTTCTTTCCAGCGCTCCTAAAACTAGACCGAAAAATCGTTCATATCGTGCGATCTCTGCCAAAACCTACGAAGCCTTCCCGACAAGCGCGCCCAGGTACACGGCGGCCGCGCAGTAGAAGGAATGGCGGGACTCGGCGGCGACGGCGCGCGCGAAGGCCGGCATCCAGGTTCGGGCGTGGCCCTCGAGGAAGGAGGCGTAGGCGGCCTGCGCGGAGCCGCCGGGGAGGCCTGCGGCCCCGGGCGCGCCCGCCGGCGCCTCGGCCCCGGCGGCCACGGAGGCCAGCCAGGACAGCAGCTCGCACTCGGCGGCCACGTGGTCGAGCGGCTCGTTGGTACCCTCAGGCCGCCCCAGGCCGCAGGCGCTGGCGAAGCGCTCGACTTCCATGGCGCGGGGGCTCACGAACAGGAGCGCCCGCGCCCCGTCGGCCCCCGCGGCCCAGACGCCCTCGTAGGGCGAGCAGGCCGGCTCGGGCGCGCCGACGAACAGGCGCGTGGCCTCGGGGCGCAGGCCGCCTGCGGGCGCGCCCGCGCCGAAGCCCTCCGGCAGCGCGAGGCCGAGCGCCGCCGCGACCTCGCGCGCGGCCTCGGCCCACTCGCCGGACGCGACGGCGCCCTCGAGCTCCGCGCCCGGGTAGCGGAACGAGAGCGCCGCGAGCTCCCAGGCGGCGGCGCGCACCCGCCAGACGGCCTCATTCATGCGAGCCCCCTTTCCGGAACGCCCTCGCGACCCACCTCCAGTGCGCGGCCACGTGCACGAGCAGCAGCGCGAGCAGCGCCTTCGCGGCGACCGCGTGCAGCGTGTCCCAGAAGTAGTACCCGTCCGCGTACAGCCCGAACGCCGCCAGGACCGAGCCCGACACCATGAGGCCCGACACCGCCGCCGTCATGAGCGCCACGACGATGAGCGCGTCCAGCACGAGGTTGCCCGTGCGCGTCCAGGAGGGGTGCGCGAACGACCCGCGCACGGCCTCGACAACCCAGTCGACGTGCGTCGCGACGTGCGCGAGGAACGCGACCAGCACGCCCAGGCCCAGCCACTCGTGCACGCCGACGCCCGTGAGAGCCGGGTTCGCCGCGGCCAGGTAGGCGACCAGCGCCGCGACGTCGATCGACAGATTGCGCCCGTCCATCCCCTACCCCTTCCGCACGATCAGCACGAGCCCGACGACGAGGGCCGCCGGCGCGAGAATCCACAGGTTCAAGCTCGCGTCGGACGCCTGGCGGTAGCGGGTCGTCAGGGCGTCCCACGCGTGGCACTCGACGGAGGCGCATCCCGCCTTAGGGCACGCCATCTCGCGGACGCCGTCGGGCTCGGGCACGTCGTCGAAGCCGTGGCACGACCCCGACGCGCATCCCGCCGCCGGGCAGGGGGAGTCGGGGCCGATGGGCTCGGGCAGCCCCACCGACGTGTCCGCCACGGCCCCGCCGGCGAACACGCACGCCCCGACGAGCAGGAAGGCCGCGAGGGCGACGAGGATCTTTCTCATCATGCAGCACCCCTCCAATCGAAGGGGGCGCACGCGCCCCCTTCCGCGCGGTTGTCTAGCGCGCGTCTTCCGCAGGCTTCAGCGGCAGGTACTTGAGGCCCAGCAGCAGGAGCAGCGCGCCCAGGCCGATGACGCCGAGCACGATGCCGAACTCCATCGGCGTCGGCCAGTACACCATGCCCTGGTAGGCGCCGGCCATGCCGGCCGTCCAGTCGGTGACGGTGTACGAGGACACCGGCGCCGCGTAATCGAGGTTCGGGATCTGGAAGCCGCCCACGAGCAGCTGCACGCGCTTGCAGAAGATGCCGGCGATGGCCAGCAGGGACGCGGCCACGATCAGCGGGTTGGTGCGCAGCCTCGGCACGAAGCACACCGCGGCGCACAGGATGCAGCCGACGACCTCGGTCCAGAAGAACGGGGCGAGCGCGCCCGCCGTGAGCATGGCGACGACCTCGGCGCCCGAGCCGCCCGGGAAGGCGGAGGTCAGGAGGTCGCAGCCGAAGAAGTACAGGTCGACGAGCACGAACGCGCCGAGCATCTTGACGAGCTTGACCACGTGCGTCTGGTCGAGCTCCAGGTAGCCGGCCTTGCGCAGGCCGATGACGACCACCAGCACGAGCGCCGTGCCGCACACGAGCGCGCTCGACACGAACCATGGGGCCAGAAGCGCCGTGTGCCAGAGCTCGTGGGCCTGCTGCAGCCCGAAGATCCAGGCGGTCACCGAGTGCACGAGCACGGCCGTGACCAGCGCGACGACCGAGATCACGCGCAGCGCGGCCGACGACACCTTCCCCGCCTCGGCGCGA
Source organism: Eggerthella timonensis (assembly GCF_900184265.1). NCBI lineage: Bacteria > Bacillati > Actinomycetota > Coriobacteriia > Eggerthellales > Eggerthellaceae > Eggerthella > Eggerthella timonensis. The sequence goes on along the minus strand of NZ_FXXA01000002.1, from coordinate 2,088,917 downwards.
AGCGTCGCCCACAGGTACGCGACGGACAGCACGAGGTAGGTGCCCAGCACGAGGATGTCCCACATCAGCGGAGAGCCCAGGTTCGAGTACGCGAACAGCTCCCACAGACGGGCCGGCTGGCCGAGATCGACCACCACGAACCCGATGGCGAGCACCGTGCAGCAGATACTCGTCCACACGGCCACCTTGCTGATGCCGCCGAAGCCCTTCATGCCGAAGGCGCGCGGCACGCTCGAGATGATGAGGCCGCCGGCCGACAGGCCCACGAGGAACATGAACATCGTGATGTAGAGCCCCCACGAGTCGAGGTTGCGCATGCCGGTCTGCACGAGGCCGCCGGAGAGCTGGACGCCCCACAGGGCGACGCCCGCGACGGTCAGGACCGCCGCGGCCGCGATGGCGGCGTTCAGCCCCCTCCCCCCGAACCGGGCAGCAGGAGCCTTGGCGGGCGATGCCGCCGATACGTTCTCAGACATTGTCGTTCTCCTTATCTCCCTAGACGAGGTAGTAGACGGAGGGGCGGGTGCCCTTTTCGGGGAGGAGCTGCATAACTTCGCGTTCCCGAATCAAGCGCGACACTTCGGAGTCGGGGTCGTTGAAGTCCCCGAAGAAGCGCGCGTATGCGGGGCACCCGTCGACGCACAGCGGGTTCTCCCCCTTCGCGATGCGGTGATAGCACATCGTGCATTTCTCGACCACGTGCTTCTGATGCACGGGAACGTCCGCAGCGCCCATCGCATGATCGACCGAGTACTTCGGCTCCTCCCAGTTGAACGAGCGCACGCCGGTGTACGGGCACGCCGACATGCACATGCGGCAGCCTATGCACTTGTCGTAGTCCTGACGAACCGCACCGGTCTCCTCGTCCTGATACGTGGCGCCGACCGGGCACACTTTCACGCAAGCCGGATTGTCGCAGTGCTGGCAGGCCACCGTGACGAACGTCCGCGAAGCGGCTTTGTACGACCCCTTGAACGAGCCGATGCTCTCCCCGCCGTCGGTGAGCACGCGGTTCCACCACAAGCCGTCGGGTACGTTGTTCTCGCTCTTGCACGCGACGGCGCACGTATGGCATCCGACGCAGCGCTTCGTGTCGACCACGAAGCCAAGTCTTTGCGTAGTCATTATTCGCTCCCTCCATCCCACTTGCGCACTTCAACGCACGTATCGCCGAACGACGAGTTCACCGCGAAAGGATCCATATGCAACGAGCAGAGCGACGCGAGGTCTCCCGACTTGTACTGACGCCCTTGCAGGCCCTTCGGGTACTGCAGCATGCCGGGACGCTTGCCCGCGTCGAGCACGACCCGCGCCACGCCGTGGCCGCGATCGTTGTACACTTCCACATCGTCGCCGTCCTCGATGCCCCTCGCCTTCGCGTCGTCGGGATTCATGCGCACGATGGGGCCGCGCTCGATCTCGTTCAGCCACACGCCGTCGAACCCGCCCGTGTGGAAGCGGCCGCGCGAGTGCTCCGGGATGAGGATGAGGGGATACTTCTCCATCGCCTCCGTTCCCGGCCACGCCTCGTAAGGCGGGAAGAAGCGTGGCAGACGCTCGGGGGCGACGTCCAAATCGAGGCCGAGGTCGACGCGCGGGAGGGGCTTTTCGCAGTAGAACTCGACCTTGCCCGTCGGCGTGTAGTACTTCCCGTCCGCGTATCCCACGCCCGCGGGGATGTAGCGCATGTCCTTCTTCTCGCGCAGCGCGTCGAGCGTGATGCCCTGCGCCTTGAGCGCCGGGAAGTCCAGCTGCTCGCGCAGCCACGACTCGTCGTCGCCGTCGAAGTACTCGCCGATCCCCAGTCCTTCTGCAAGCAGCTTCGCAACCTGCAAGTCGGGCTTGGCCTCGAACGCCGGCTCGACGATCTTCGGACCGTGCTGGACGTGGTAGGACAGCGTCGCGCCGTACACGTCTTCGACCTCGTAATAGTGCGCCGCCGGAAGGACGATGTCGGAGTACAGCGCCGAGTCGGTGAACGCCACGTCGAGGCAGACGATGAACTCCATCTTGTCGATGATCTCGGCGATGATCTTGTTCTTGTCGGGCCTGCCGCCGACGAACGCCGACCCCCTGATGTAGAGGGACTTGAACGGCGGATAGTCCTTGCCCTTGAATGTGCCCGTCTCCATCACCTCGGGAAGATGCAGCACCGGGATGGTGGTGGTGAACGTGCCGGTCGGGAACAGGAAGCTCGCGTTTCGCATGCCCATGAACGCGGTGGCCTGCACGCCTGCACCGGGCTTGCCCACCATGCCGGTCACCGCCAGCAGCAAGCCGAGGCCCGAGCCGAACTGCAAGCCGTTGTCGTACGCCTGCGAGCCGAGGCCGAACATATGGGAGACGGGGCCGTCCACCGCCAAGCGCGCAAGGCGGCGAATGTCGTCGGCGGGCATGTCGACGATGTCGGCAACGTCCTCCGGCTTGTACTCCTGCACGCTTTCGACCATGAGGCTGTACGCGGTTTTCACCTTGAAGCCCCCGACGGTCCACGAGCCTTCGAGCTCGGGATCGGCGCATTCTGCCGACGACATCTCCTTGCCCGACGCCGCGTCCCACACCACCGGCGGGTCGATCATCGTCGGTTTCTTGGTCGTCGGATTCACCGGGCCTTCGGTGGGCTCCACGCCCAGGTCGCTCATGCGCAGGTACTCTTTCGTATCGTCGCGCACGAGGAACGGGCCCACCGTGTCGCGCTTCAGATAGGCGGTGTCCTGCAGGCCTTCCGCGACGATCTCCTGCACCATCGAGAGCATGAGGGCCGGGTCCGATCCCGGGCGCAGCGTGTACCACTCGTCGGCATGCGCCGAGACGGTCGTCTCGTTGGGATCGATGGAGATGATCCTCGCACCTTGCTCCTGCGCCTCCATCAGGTAGCGCCAGCGCTGCGTGTAGGTTTCAGAGAGATTGTTTCCCCACATGAACACCGTCTTTGCGTTGAAGATGTCCTCTTCGAACGGCTCGTTGCCGGGTGCCGTCATGATGCCCGTCGCGGGATTGCCGTACACCCGCTGCAGCCCGTGGTAGACGGCCCAGTCCGCGCACATCTCCACGTTCGTGAATTGCAGGATGTTCTCCAGGCGGCTTGCGCCGGAAACGGTGAAGCGCGCGCCCGACGAGCCCGTGCTCACGAGTATGGACTGGCCGCCGTACTGCTCGATGTAGCCCTTCCATTTTTCCGTGATGGTGGCGATGGCCTCGTCCCAGGAGATGCGCTCCCACTGGTTCTCGCCGCGCTCGCCGACGCGCTTCATGGGATACTTGATGCGCTCTTGCGAGTACATGCGCTGCGGAAGCGAGTACCCCTTGAGACAGGGCCTTCTTCCGAACAGGGCGTCGGGGTCGGGCGACACCTTCACCGCTCGACCGTCGCGCACCGTCACGTTGTAGTTGCATGAGAAGCAGCCGCCGAAATAGCATCGGCCCGGCATGACCTTCTCTCCGGAACCCCCGTCCGCCGTCCCCGGCTCCGCGGCCAACGCATGCATTGCAGGAGTTGCGCCGCCCGCCAGCGCCGTGGCGCCCGCAACAAGACCGGTGGTCTTGAGAAAGCTTCTGCGGGTGAGTCCGCCGTGCGGGTCATTCGTTCCTGACATTTCTCCTCCTCCAAAGATCGTGTCAGGATATCCCCCTCGATCGTCGGCTGGAAGGCGGTGCAGCTGATGCCTCCCGCGCGCAATCCTACAGGATATCCCCCATCGTGCTCCTGAAAAGAATTGGCCAAATCCTTGTGCCTGTCATGTTATCATATTGTAATAGTTCAATGCAATTAGTATCGTTGTTCTATCTGAGGGATAATCGACGCGCAGCGATGCGAGCCTGAAAGCTGGGAAGGCGCCCGACAAGCGAGCGCCTTCCCATGGCAAGCGGCGTCAAGGGCCGCTGATGGAGTAGAACGGGGACCTTCGGCTCCGGCGCTACGCGCCAGCGCTCAAGACGACAAGGGCGTAGAGCGCAGCGGCCTGCGCTCAGAATGACGAAAGGATGAGACATTAACCCCGTCCCTTTGTCTCACTCCCCTTTGAACAGCTTGCTCACGTCGAAGCCGTCGGCCAGGCTGCTGGGCGCGAGCAGGACGCCCTTGCCGTCTTTGGCGCCCTCGTAGGCCAGGTTCATCGCGCGAAGCTGCATGGCCTTGGGGTTCTTGTCGTACACCTCGGCTGCCTCGACGAACATCTCGGAGATGTCCTTCTCCACCTCGGCCAGGATGACGCGCGCGTTGCGCTCGCGCTCGGCCTGGGCCTCCTTCGACAGCGCGTCCTGCAGCTCGCGCGGCACCATGATGTCGCGGATCTCCACGCTCATCACCGTGATCCCCCACTGCTCGCACTTCGCCCCCATGATCTCCTGCAGCTCGCGGTCGATCTGCTTGCGGCGCAGCGACAGGTCGGCCAGGTTGAGCTGTCCGATGGCGTCGCGCATGGCCGTCTGCGCCGACCACAGCACCGCCTTCGGGTAGTTCTCCACCTCCAGGCACGCCTTCTCGGCGTCCCACACCATCCAGAAGAGGATGGCGTCCACGTCCACCGGCACGAGGTCGGCCGTCAGCGCCGCCTCGGCAGAGAACGACGAGGTCATCACGCGATGATCGATGTGGATTGCCGTGTACTCGATGAACGGGACGAGCGCGTAGAGCCCTGGACCCGCCACGCGGTTGAAGCGGCCGAAGCGCAGCACCGCCACGCGCTCCCATTGCGGCGCGATGCGGATGCAGCACGCGCACAGCAAGCCCGCGATCACGGCCGCGACCACCGTGCCCGCCGAAAGCCACGGCAACGTCGCCGCGAACACGACGCCGAAGCCGAGCGCGAACACGACGAGCGAGAACAGGTACACCCCCGCGCGCGTCGCCTCGTTCGGCTCGAGCTCGGTGGACGCCACCGAGCGGCGCTCGTCGTCCTTGGATTTCGACGTCTTGACCTTGTCGCTTCTCAGGCTGAATTTCATTGCCTACCCTTCCAACGCTTCGAGCCGCCTCTCCACGAGCCCGACGATTTCCGCTCGCGGCACGCCGAGCTCGCGGCACTGCTGGATGAACACGTCCGCCAAGGATTCGACGGCGTTGTCGGCCGTCTCCTCGACGCTTTTGTACTTGTCGTGGACGAAGGTTCCGCGCCCCCGCTTCGACACGATGTAGCCGTCCCGCTCGATATCCTGGTACACCTTGCTCACCGTGTTGTAGTTGATCCCCAGATCGACCGCCATCTCGCGCACGGTGGGAAGCTTGTCGCCCGTCTGGTAATGACCTGAGGTGATCAGGTATATCAGACGGTTGCGCAGCTGCAGCCAGATGGGGATGCCGCTGTCGTCGTCGATGGTGATCTGTATGGTTTTGCTCTCAGTCGTCACGCTATCCTGCAATCATGTCGTCCAACTCGTACCTGTCCTGCCGACTCATCATATCGCACTGAGCGCGAGGGGCGAGAAGCTCGCTGCGGCAACGATGCAATACCTCAGAAGAAGTCCACCGACCAGCACGCCGACCGACGCCCCCACCATGGTCGCGCGCCCAGGCAGCAGGCACCCCGCCGCATGCGCGGCAAGCGGCAGGGCGAGGCCGACCGCGACCACGCCGCCCCAGAACGCTGGGGCGAGCGCTCCGCCCACCAGCAACTCGCACGACGCACGCGCCGTCTCCGTGAACCCGCTCTGCGCGATGAGGAACGCCGCGAGCACCGCCGCCTCGACGCAGCCGAGCACCGCGCCCGTCCGCCACAGCTCCCGTGACACCTCGTACGACGACGGAGCGAGGACCGCGTCGATCGCCACGATGACGGCGATGCCGCACGACAGCGACGAGGCCACGAACAGCGCGATCAGCCACGGCGTACGCCAAAAGTCGATCGATACCATGTCGGACAGCAGCAGCCCCGTGTAGCCCATCACGCCGAGCGCGCAGGGAGCCCCGACGATGCAGCACGCCCAAAGCAGCGTCCGCGGAACCGAGCTCGAGGCCAAACCGCACGCCGCCGCTACGCCCGACACCGCGGCGAGCAGCGCGACGAGCCACGCGCCCATCGACAGCACCGACTGCAACGGCGTGAGGAGCACGAGCCACGCGCGCTGGGCGTTCCCGAGGTCGAGCAGCAGGAGCAACGCCGCGAGCACCACGAGGCAGGGCGCGACGTAGAAGCCCACTTGGCAGGTGCGCAGCGTCCGCTCGCTCGCATCGCTTCGGCGCACGGCGTCCCATACGCACGCGCACGCCGCCGCGAAGAACGCGCCGGCACCCGTTCCCGCCAGGAACAGGTACGCCACGATGTACCAGCCGAATACCACGTGCTCCCCCTGCCGAACCCTCATGCGCCCGGCCGAACCGCAGCGCGCTTTTCGTCAGTATATCATAGGATATTAGTTCAAGTAGACAAAGGGAGGAGTACACGGATCGGAAGGGCGGCCGCAGCGTGCTCGGGTGGCGTGCGGATTGGAAAGGCGACCGTAACGCGCTCGGAAGGAACACGGACTGGAAAGGCGGCCGCAGCGCGCTCGGGTGGCGTGCGGACCGGAAAGGCGCAGCACGCTCGGATGGCGTGCGGATCGAACGCGGCCAGAGCGGGCGAAAGCGCCGGATGCAAAGCGATCCCTCGCCGTTCCGGCGCTTCTCCATGAGCATGGTAGAGGATCCCGGCCCTGATCGAACCCGCTGCAAGCCCGAGCTCGGTCAAATTGGCAGGAATTTACGGTTTGGGCACGGAAAAGCTCAGCGCCGAAAACCGCGACCAGGCATTTCTCCAATTTGGGACGCTATCCAGGACTTGCCGAACCCGTTTCTGCGCCCAAACCGTCAATTTCTGCCACATTCTGCCAATTCGACCGAAAACAGGCGCGAAGAGGCTCGATCGCACGGCGCTCCCAACGCGGCCCACCCTGACCGCCCCTGCATCGCTACGCCCTGAACGCGCCGCCCTCTCGACGGAAGAAGCCCTCGGCCACGAGGTCGGCCACGATGGAGTCGAACGTCGCGGCATCGACGCCGTCGCGCCCGGCAGCGCGCTCGAACGCGTCGAGGCGCCCGGCCAGCTCGTCGGGGCCTATGCCCGGCTCGGCCAGCACGATGCGCACGAGCTCGGCGCGCTTCTGGCGCCGCGAGCCCTCGAAGGCCGACTGGCGCGCGTAGTGGGCGCTGCGACGCGAAGGGTTCGCGACGAGCGTCTTGAGGTGCGCGCCGTAATCGAGCAGGGCGTAGTACCACGACCGCGCGTCGCCTTCGGGGCAGGTCGAGGCCACGAGCGGCGCCAGCTCGCGGTCGGGAACCTTGTCGCGATGAGGGAACAGCTCGTGGAGGAACACCGTGCGCACGTTCGTCTCGATGTACACCGACGGCCGGTTGTAGGCGAACGCCATGACGCCCGCCGCCGTGGCGGGCCCGATGCCGGGAAGCGCCTCGAGCTCCTCGGCGGTGGCGGGCAGCAACCCTCCCCGCTCGGACGAGCACACCTCGGCCGCGCGCTTGAGCGCGAGGGCCCTGCGGTTGTAGCCCAAGCCCTGCCACTGCGCCAGCACGTCGGCCGTTCCGGCGGCCGCCAACGCGTCGATCGTGGGAAACAGCGAGAGGAAGCGCGTCCAATGCTTCTCGACGCGCGCCACCTGGGTCTGCTGCAGCATGACCTCGCTGACCAGCACGGCATAGGGATCGTCGATGTAGCGCCACGGCAGGTCGCGATGGAGCCGAGCGCCCTCGCGTCCCACGAGGTCCACGAAAGTATCGCGCCCGAGCGCGGCGTCGTCGGGCCAGGCCGAATCGGTATCCGCTACGCGCACGACTCGCACACGTCCGTATCGACGCCGGCGCTACCGGCCGCTTGGGCCGCATCGGCGACGATGCGCGGCGTCGGCGCCGCGCACGCAGACGCGCATCGGGCGGTCGTCGGGGCAGCATCGGCGCCCTTCGCCTTCGCCATGGCCGCCTCCACCACCGGGTGCGATGCCCCTTGCTCGATGAGGTCCTGCAAGGTGATGGCGCCGAAGTAGGCGTTGAGCAGCTGGTCGGCTCCCTGCCACAGCTTGTTGTAGGCGCAGTCCTTCTGCTTCTCGCAGTAGGCCGGATCCATCACGCACAGCGAGATGCTCACCGGGCCCTGCACCGCCTCGAGCACCTCGAGCAGCGTCACCGCGGCCGGGTCGCAGTTGAGCGCGAGACCGCCGCGCGCGCCGCGCACCGTCTTGATGAGCCCGCCTTTCACGAGGTCGTGCTGGATGCTGCGCGCGAAGGCGTACGGGATGTCCTCCTGCTCGGCGATGTCGGACACCGACACGTAGGACTCGCCGCTTCTGTAGGCGGCCCTCAGTATCCGGCAGGCGTAATCGCAGCGGCGCGTGACGTCCATCAGTTCCCCTCTTCCCCGTCGAGCAGGTCTTCCAGATGTTCCAGCTCGCGCCTGAAGTCGCTCACGACCGCCTCTTCGAGCGCACGGTACTCGTCGGAGTCGAGCGGCTGGTAGGCTGCCAGCTTGTCGTACAGGTTGTCCGCCGTCACCGGCAGGTAGCGCCGCGCGACGAGGCTGGCCTTGTAGGCCTCCTCGATGGCCTCGCGGGCGGCCATATACATGTCGTAGCGCGGCATCTGCGACGAGAAGCGCACGAGCGACGCGCGGTCGATGCCGCGCAGCGACGGGTGGTCGCGGGCGATCTCCATCCAGATGTCCTCGCGCTCCGACACCGTGGGAAAGTCGATGTCGATCACCGACAGGGGCTCCAGGAGGTCGTAGAAGAACGGGTCGATCTCCCCCGCCTCCGACGACGACGCCAGCACGAACACGTCCGGATTCTCCACGGCCGAGCGGATGAGGCTGATGGCCTCGCGCGCGCCGCGCGACAGGCTGGCCATGAGGAAACCGCCGAAGTCATCGCCGCCCGACTCCACCATGGGCGACATCCACAGATCGAGATCCTCCAGCATGAGCACGCCTGCGCCCTCGAAGGCGTTGCGCGCCGCGTTGAGCTTCGGCTGGCGATCGGCCTGCGCCATGACGCACAGCACCGGCATGCCCTGGAGGTTCTCCTCCATGTGCATGCGGATGGCCGGCAGACCCAGCTCGCCGAGCGTGGCGGCCATGAAGCGGTTCGCGTCCTCGCGTGCCGGAGAGCGGAACAGCAGCGCGTCGGATGCCGGCATGCGGTCGAGCCCGTGGCGCACGTTCAACAGCTCGACGAGCTCCTGGAAGCGATCGTCGTGCTGCATGCCCACGCCGAAATCGCGCATGAGCTTCACGGTTTCGTCGTAGCCTACGAGCTCGCGATACGTTATGCTCTCGATCGACGACACCACCGCGTGCGCGTCGGCATCGTCGCCGCACGCCTGGATGGCCTCGGCGAGCGACTTCTCCACCTCGGCGACCGAGGGGGCCTGCTGCTCGCCTGAGCCTTCGTCTGCGGCGGCGCTTTCGGCGGCGGCCTGGGCCGACGGCTCGGTGACGTGCTCCACCCGCATGAGGCGCGCGGCGTCCAGCCCCAGGAAATCCTGGGAGATCATGTCGGTCATGTCCTCGAGGTCCTCGCGCGTGAGGCCGTACTCCTCCAGCTTGTCGAGCGCGAGGCTCTGCAGCTGCTCGGCGCAGGCCGCCGCCTCGTCCGAGGACAGGTAGGGCTCGAGGCGCTCGAACGCGTATTCGGCGATGGAGCGCTCCTTGAGCGTGCAGGCCAGCTGCCACGCTTGCTTGAGGCCTTCGAGGGCAGCCTCGTCCGGCGCCGCGCCGCCGCTATGCTGCGCGCGCTCGAACGCCGCCAGATACAGGTGCATGCCGAGGACCGCGTCGCCCGAGGCGCACGCCTGGGATGCGAGCCGCAGGTACTCGGTCGAGGAATTGCTGTGCTCGTCGTTCTGGCTGGGCGAGCTGTTCGCGTCGTTCTCAAACATGGACCCAACCTCCTTTTCAACGTATCCGCTCATCAGCGGTCGAAATGCATATGTTCAGGTCACATTTTACCGAAGAAGGGGGCCGACGCATAGGCCGCACCGCAAAAACCTACAATCGTCACGCCCCCGTCATCCAAAGCGGATGCCAAGGCGGTGAAACGAAGGGACGGGGTAATCGTCTCATTCCGCCGTGCGATTCGCGGACAAGCGCTTTGCGGCGCGGAATGAGACGATTACCCCGTCCCTTCGTCTCACCGCCTACCAGTCGAGGATCTCCCAGCCCTTCTCTCGCGCGGTGCGCGCCAACGGGCGGTCGGGGGACACGGCGCGGGGGTGCTCGGCGGCCGACAGCACGGCACGATCGGAGTGATGGTCGCCGTAGGCGTAGGCCAGCTCCCAGTTCCCGCCTCCGAACCGTCCGTCGCCGAAGCGGCGCACGGCGGCGAGCTTCTCCTCCCCTTCCACCGGCAGGCCCTCCACCGCGCGCGTGTAGGTGCCGTCCGTCGCCACGCACATCCGCGTGGATATCTGGTTGTCGAAGGGGTGGTGCTCCATCGCGCGCAGGATGATGGGCTCGAAGGTGGCCGAGACGACCACCACGGTGTCCCCCGCCTCGGCGTGGGCGCGCATGGCGGCGTCGGCCTCGGGGCGGAACAGCGGCGCGATGCGCTCGTCGTAGAACTCGGCCAAAAACGCGTCCACGTCGGCGGCGGGCTTGCCTTCGAACGCCGTGAACACGAGGCCGCGGACGGCCGCCTCGTTCTGCGGCAGGCGCAGCTTGTAGGCCGCAGCCCACAAAAGGATGCGGAAGACGACCCGCTTGGACAGCATCTTGTGCCGCAGCAGATGGCTGACCAGCAGCACGGGCGAGTTGCCCGCGATGCTGGTGCCGTCGAAGTCGAACACGGCAAGGCGCGCCTTGCCCTCAGGCGCGCCTTGCGTATGCGCGGTTGCGTTCTCGGTTCCCGGTCGGGGCATACGTCGTTGTTCCCATCCCTGAGCGAGGGAGGGAAAACGCGCCGTGTGCGCTAGCCCTCCACCTCGTCAATCGTCTCGGTGAATTGAGAATTATACAACTCCGCGTAGAAACCGCCAAGTTCGAGCAGTTCCTCGTGCGTGCCCTGCTCCACGATGTCGCCGTCTCGGATGACGAGGATGAGGTCCGCGTTCTTGATGGTGGACAGGCGGTGCGCGATGACGAACGACGTCCGGCCGGCCATGAGGTTGTCCATGGCCTTCTGGATGCGCTCTTCGGTGCGCGTGTCCACCGAGCTCGTGGCCTCGTCGAGGATGAGCATGCGGCGGTCGGCCAGGATGGCGCGCGCGATGGTGAGCAGCTGGCGCTGTCCCTGGCTGATGTTGCTGGCGTCCTCGTTGATCTCGGTGTCGTAGCCCTGCGGAAGCGTCTGGATGAAGTGGTTGACGTAGGCCGCCTTCGCCGCCGCCTCCACCTCCTCGTCGGTGGCGTCGAGCTTGCCGTAGCGGATGTTGTCGCGGATGGTGCCGTGGAACAGCCACGTGTCCTGCAGCACCATGCCGAATAGGCTGCGCAGGTCGTCGCGCGCGAAGTCGCGGATGTCCACGCCGCCGATCTCGATGCGTCCCGACTGCACGTCGTAGAAGCGCATGAGCAGCTTGACCATGGTGGTCTTGCCGGCGCCCGTGGGGCCGACGAGCGCGACGGTCTGGCCTTCCGACACCTGCGCCGAGAAGTCCTTGATGACCGGCTTCTCCGGATCGTAGCCGAAGTGCACGTGATCGAACCGCACGTTGCACTCCACGTCGGCCGTGCGCGCGCTCACGTGGTCGGGCTCCTCCTCGGGCGCATCGAGGAACTCGAAGATGCGCTCGGCGGCGGCGGCCATCTGCTGCAGCACGTTGGACACCTGCGTGAGCTGCGTGATGGGCTGCGTGAAGTTCTTCACGTACTGGATGAACGCCTGGATGTCGCCCACGGTGATGACGCCCTGCACGGCGAGGAAGCTGCCGGCGATGGCGACGGCCACGTAGCCGAGGTTGCCGACGAACGTCATGATGGGCTGCATGAGGCCGCTGATGAACTGCGACTTCCACGCCGAGCCGTACAGCTTCGCGTTCGTCTCGTTGAAGCGGTCGACGGTGCCGTCCTCGCGGTTGAACGCCTTGACGATAGCATGGCCCGAGAACGTCTCCTCCACGATGCCGTTGATCGCGCCGAGCGTGCGCTGCTGCGCCACGAAGTACTTCTGCGAGCGCTTCACCACCACGAGGATGAGCACGATGGAGATGGGCAGGATGACCACGGTGATCAGCGTCATGAGCGGGTTGATGGTGAGCATCATGACGAGCACGCCGATGATGGTGGTCACGGACGTGATGAGCTGGGTGATGCCCTGGTTGAGGCTCTGGCCGAGCGTGTCCACATCGTTGGTGATGCGCGACAAGGTGTCGCCGACGCTCGTGCGCTCGAAGTAGCCCATGGGCATGCGGTCGATCTTCTCCGCGATGGCGCCGCGCAGCTGGTAGCACGTGCGCTGCGACACCGAGCTCATGATCCATCCCTGCACGAACGAGCACGCCGCGGACAGCAGGTACAGCCCCAGCGTGAACAGGAGGATCTGCGCGATCGCGTCGAAATCGATGCCGCCCGAGCCGTCGATCTTCGCCACGATGCCGTTGAACAGCTCGGTCGTGGCGGTGGACAGCACCTTCGGGCCCACGATGTTGAAGATGGTCGAGCCGATGGCGAACACGAGCACCACCACGATGGCCACCTTGAAGCGGCCCATGAAGGCGACGAGCTTGCCGAGCGTGCCTTTGAGGTCCTTCGGCTTCTCGCCCGGCATCATATGCCCGCCCGGGCCGTGGCCGCCGCCGAATCCGCGTCGCGGGGCGTTGCCCGCGAGGTTCTTCTTCTCGCTCATGCCGCATCACCTCCGTTCAGCTCGGCTTCCGACAGCTGGGACATCGCGATCTCCCGATACTCCTCGCAGGTTTTCAGCAGCTCGTCGTGCGTGCCCTGGCCCACCACGCGGCCGTCTTCGAGCACCACGATGAGATCGGCGTGCAGCACCGTCGAGATGCGCTGCGCCACGATGACCACGGTCTTGCCGCCCAGGCGCGTGTGCAGCTCCTGGCGCAGCGCGGCGTCGGTCTTGTAGTCGAGCGCCGAGAAGCTGTCGTCGAACAGGTAGGCGCGCGCCTCGGTGGCCAGCGCGCGGGCGATGGCCAAGCGCTGGCGCTGGCCTCCCGACACGTTCGTGCCGCCCTGCGACACGGGGGCGTCGAGACCCTCCTCCTTCGATTCCACGAACTCGGAAGCCTGGGCGATGTCGACGGCCTCCCTCACGCGGTCGGCGGGCATCGACTCGTCGGCGTAGGCCACGTTCGATTCTATGGTGCCCGAGAACAAGAACGCCTTCTGCGGCACGTAGCCCAGCTGCTCGCGCAGCGCCTGCTGCGAGACGTCGCGCACGTCGACGCCGTCGATAGTGACCGAGCCCTCGGTCACGTCGTAGAAGCGCTCGATGAGCTTGATGACCGTCGACTTGCCCGAGCCGGTGGAGCCGATGAGCGCCGTGGTCTTGCCCGGCTCGGCCACGAAGTCGATGTGCTCGAGCACGCACTCCTTCGAATCGCCGTAGCGGAAGCTCACGTCGTTGAAGGCGATGGTGGCGCCGTCGCTCGATCGACGCAGCTCGGCATCGCGCGCCCGGTCGGCGGCCGGATCGCAGATGGTGGGCTCGGTTTCCAGCACCTCGTTCACGCGGCTCGCCGCCACGTCGGCGCGCGGCAGCATGATGGAGATCATGCCGATCATCAGGAAGCTCATGATGATGACCATCGCGTACGTGATGAACGCGATGAGGTCGCCCGTCTGGATGGTGCCGTTGTCGATGTAGCCGCCGCCCACCCACACGATGAGCACCGACACGCCGTTCATGATGAGCATCATCAGCGGCATCATGAACGTCATGACGCGGTTCGTGAACAGCTGCGTCTTCATGAGGCGCGTCGAGGCCTCGTCGAAGCGCTTCTCCTCGTAGGGCTGGCGGTCGAACGCGCGGATGACCGGCAGGCCGGTGAGGATCTCGCGCGACACGAGGTTCACGCGGTCGATGAGGGTCTGCATGATCTGGAACTTGGGCAGCGCCACGCGCATGAGCACCATGATGAGCACGAAGATGATCGCCACGGCCAGCACGATGATCCAGCTCATGGCAAGGTTCGTGCGCGACACCATGATGATGCCGCCGATGGCGAGGATGGGAGCGTACAGCACCATGCGCAGCAGCATGACGGTGACCATCTGCACGAGCTGGATGTCGTTCGTGCCACGCGTGATGAGCGAGGCGGCCGAGAAGCTCTGGACCTCGGCGTCGGAGAACGACACGACGCGGCGGAACAGCTTGGCGCGCAGCGCGGCGCCCACCTTCGCGGCGGTGCGCGATGCGATGAAGCCCACGAGGACCGCGGCCAGCATGCCGAGCGCGGCCAGGCCGAGCATCATGAGGCCGATGCGGATGAGGTAGCCCATCTGCATGTCCGAAAGGTTGTAGCCGAGCGACTCGTACTCCGCTTTGGCGGCCGAGATGGCCTGCTGGTCGACGATGGCATCGCTCCCGTCACCCATATGCTGCTTGGCCTCGTCGAGCATGTCGAGGATCTTCTGCTTGTCGATGGCGCCGGCCTCGTAGGCCTGCATCACCTGGTCGAGATCGAGGTCGGGGATCTGGCTCGCGTAGTGGATGGCCACGAGCGGCATGGCCACCATGCGATCGAGTTCCTCCTGCTCCTTCTTGCCCTGGTCGTTCAGCTTGTACGTACCGTCGTCCGTCTCGGTGTAGGCTTCGCGGAACGTCTGCTCGTCGTCGGCCGGCAGCATCATGGCGATCTCGTCGTGGGTCTTCGCCGTCATCTCGTCGGTGGCGGCGTGCTCCACGCCGGACTGCTGGATGCCCACGTCGACGATGTCGGACGTGTAGTTCGGCAACGCAAGATCGGTGAACGCCTGCACGATGAGCAGGCACACGATGAGGACCACCGCGACCTTGCAGTTCTTCAGATAGCGGATTATGCGCACGGGGCGTCATCTCCTTCCGCATGGCTCTTGCATGCGACCTCGGGGGCCTGCTCGTGGAACTCGACCACCTTGCGCATGATGCGGACGAGGTGCTGCATGTCCTCGACGCCCACGTACTCCATGACCGCGTCCATGTGCTCGTCGCGCAGGCGCCTGCCCTCGGCGGCGAACCGCTCCCCTTCTTCGGTAAGGCTCACCGATACGGCGCGATAATCGCCGCTCGCGCGATGACGCTCGATGAGACCCTTCTCCTCGAGCGTCTTGAACGTCTGGGACAGCGCGCTCGGCGTCGTATGCGTCAGCTCCGCGACGCGGCCCGGCCTGATGTCCTCGCATGTGTGCTGAAGCCCGCTGATGGTCATCATCGTGCGCGCCTCGGACGGCGTCACGCCTTCGGGCGTGGGTGGCGTGAACCGTTCGCGTCGCGAGCGCTGCATAAGCTCGTACAGCTCGCGTTTCGTCTCAATGAACGAGTCTGTCATCGCACCTTCCTTGCTCTCGATTCTTGCCGGTTACAATTTAGTCGCTAAACTTTATCACTGCTGTGAAGTTTCGTACCAAAATGTTTCCTTCATCACAGAACCTGCATGGAGCCTGCTCGACTCACCCCCCCCCCGAGCACGGTGCAGGAAAGCGCCCCGGCGATCCCGCACGGACTGACGAGCGCGGCTTCGGGGAGCTCCCCGGCCTTTGGGAGCAAGCTCGCTCGGCTCGACGCCGTTTCGCCCGCATTTCCCTCTTCGCGCGGCAGCCGTCGCCATTCCGCGCATATGCACGCTTTTGACAAGCACATCGAGCTGATACGGCTGGAAATGCTTGTCAAAAGCGTGCATGAGAAGAAATCCCGACGTTCAGGCGCAGGGGGCGCGATCGAAACGAATCCCAGGCGAGGACGCGCCCCGCACGCCACGTTGCACATTCCCTCCGAACTTTTTCAAATTGGGGCTTGCGCAGAGCGCTGACTACCGGTAATATATTCCGCGCTGCAAAGCACGGGGTGTTAGCTCAGTTGGTTAGAGCGCCGGCCTGTCACGTCGGAGGTCGCGAGTTCGAGTCTCGTACATCCCGCCATCTGAATGCTAAGAAGCCGCTTCGGTGGGTTCTTTTCGTATCGGGAAAATTCGTCATAATAATGATTGCGCAGCGAAGATTCTTCCGGTAGAATAACCTACGCTGCAAAGCACGGGGTGTTAGCTCAGTTGGTTAGAGCGCCGGCCTGTCACGTCGGAGGTCGCGAGTTCGAGTCTCGTACATCCCGCCATCTGAATGCAGAAAGCCCGCCGATCGGCGGGCTTTTTTCTTGGTCGATGCACGCGCGCGGGGCAGCGCGTCCCCCGCCCGTCAGCGGGCGGCGCGCTGCTCCGTGCGCATGACCGACAGCACGCGCAGCGGCTCGGCGCCTTCGGGCGCGTCGGCGTCGGCGGCGTCGCAGCATGCGCGCAACAGCACGTCGGGACGCAGCGAGCCCGTCAGCTTCGACTCCAACGCGAACGTGACCACAGCGCCGGACACCTCCATCTCCCCCACGAGGAACTCGTCCACCCGCAGCACTTTCTCTTTCTTCTTGCGCACCACCTTGACCTCCTCGGGCACCGGGAAGGTCGCAGGGGGGCGCGACAGCAGCGCGCGGTAGGTGGCGATGGGATACGCGGCCGAGGCGGCCGGCGCATGCGGCTCAATGTAGTCGCAGGCCTTCACCATGAGATCGGGCACGCTGGCGTCCTGCAGCGCCCTCAGCGCCTCGTCAGCCGGCACGTAGCGCGTCATCTGCAGGTCCACCAGCTCATGCGTGCCGCCCACCCCGACGGGCAGGGCCGCGCCGAACGCGATCTTCATGTGGGGCGAGAAGCCCTGGCTCACCGCGAACGGCAGGCCGGCGCGGCGCACCGCGCGCTCGAGGGCGCGCGCCACCTCGAGGTGCGACAGCAGCGCCAAGCGACCCTGCTTGCAGAACGTCACGCGCAAACGGAACAGGTTCGGATCAGGCATGGGTCGCCTCCCCTTCGACGATGGCGTTCGACCCGCTCGCAACGCGGGGCTGGGCCAGGACGTTGTCCACTCCGAGCGTCGGGCACGCGCCGCACGCCGAGCAGTTCTCGAACGTGCAGTCGGGCGTGGTGCGGCCCTCGTCGGCCAAGCGGCGCTCGCGCGCGAGCCAGCGCGTCGACACGCCGGTGGAAATATGCTCCCACGGCATGACGCGGGTCGTGGGATACGCCGTTTGCGCGATGTCGGCGGGGTCGATGCCCACTTCGCCCGCCGCCTCGCGCCAAGCGGCCTCGTCGAAGCACTCGGTCCACGCGTCGAACCGCGCGCCCCGACGCCAGGCGGCCTCGACCCACGCGGAGGCTTCGCGACCCGCGCGGCTCATCACGGCCTCGACGAAGCTCGTGGCCGGATCGTGCCAATGCACGTCCACGGCGCGGTACTTCACGGAGTTGCGCAGAAGCTGCACGCGGCGCAGCGCCTCCTCGGGCGGGATCTGCCCGTCCCATTGGAACGGCGTCTGGGCCTTCGGGACGAACAGCGCGCACGACACGCTCATGCGCAGGGATCCGCGCTGCTCGGGCGGCGTGGCCGCCTTCATGCGGTCGTAGGCGCGCTGAGCGAGGCTCGCGATGCCCTTGATGTCGTCGTCGGTCTCGGTGGGCAGCCCGATCATGAAGTACAGCTTGCAGCGGCGCCACCCCGCCCTGAACGCGGCGTCGAGCGCGCCGAAGAGGTCGTCCTCCGTGACGTTCTTGTTGATGACGTCGCGCAGGCGTTGCGTGCCCGCCTCGGGCGCGAACGTGAGGCCTCCCTTCTTCTGGCCGGCCACGAGCTCGGCCATGTCCACGCCGAACGAGTCGAGGCGCTGGGAGGGCACCGAGATGCGCACGCCCTTCCCGTCGCAGGCGCGGTTGATGCGCGTGAGGATGGACGCGATCTGCGAGTGGTCGGTGGACGACAGGGACGTGAGGCTCACCTCGTCGTAGCCCGTCTCGGCCAGCCCCTGCACCACCGACTCCACCACGTTGTCGGCCGAGCGCTCGCGCACGGGACGGTACATCATGCCCGCCTGGCAGAACCGGCAGCCGCGGGCGCACCCGCGCAGGATCTCGACGTTCAGGCGGTCGTGCACCACCTCGGTGAACGGCACGATGCACGGCTCCCAGCCGGGGCTT
Source organism: Eggerthella timonensis (assembly GCF_900184265.1). Taxonomy (NCBI): domain Bacteria; kingdom Bacillati; phylum Actinomycetota; class Coriobacteriia; order Eggerthellales; family Eggerthellaceae; genus Eggerthella; species Eggerthella timonensis. The sequence goes on along the minus strand of NZ_FXXA01000002.1, from coordinate 2,070,835 downwards.
TCCGCGAAGCCTTCGAACAGGCTCTTCTCGATGCGCAGAGGAAGCCCTTCCTCCACCGGCTCGATCCACGATCCCGCTTCCTGGGCCTCGTCCTCGGCGCGCCAACGGTACAGCGACGGCACGTACCAGCCCGGCTCGTCGGCCAACGCGCGCAGGATGGAGGCGCGCGCGGCGCCCTCGGCGCGCAGGCGGCGGATGAGGTCCAGGCCGCGCGGCAGCGCCTCCTCGCCCTCGCCGATGTTGAACGCGTCGAAGAACGGCGCGTACGGCTCGGGATTGTAGGCGCACGGGCCGCCGCCCACCACGAGCGGGTCGCCCTCGGCGCGCTCGTCGGCATGCAGCGGGATGCCCGCCAGATCGAGCGTTTCCAGCACGTTCGTCGCCGCCAGCTCGTGCGGCAGCGTGATGCCCACGGCGTCGAACTCCGCAAGCGGCGCGCAGCTCTCGATGCTGAACAGCGGGATGCCCTCGGCGCGCAGCGTGTCGCACATCGCGGGCGCGGGAAGGAACGCGCGCTCGGCCGCCAGGTGCTCGGCGGCGTTCACCACGTTCACGAGGATGCGCAGCGCCTGGTTCGCCTGCCCCAGCTCGTAGGTGTCGGGGTACACCATGCAGAAGCGGAAATCCGCCTCAGGCTTGTAAACGCAGCCGAACTCGTGGTTGAGGTAGCGCGCAGGGCGCTCCGCAGCGGCGAGCAGCGGCTCGAGACGCGGCCAGAGATCCGTCATCGAACTCGTTTCCCTTCTTCGGTTTGCTTTGATGGCAGGGCGGGATCAGCGGGCTTTGCCGGAAGCGAAGCGCGTGAGCGCGGCATCGCGCACGCCGCCCGCCGCGTGGGCCGCGCGCCCGGCGCGATCGCGCACGGCACCCATGGCCTTCGCCCCCGTCGCCTGCGCCTTCTGCGCCGCGCGCTTCGCGGCGGCCTGGACCACCTTGTCGCGCGCCGCGGCGACCGCGTCGGCGAGCTTGCCCAGCGTGGCGCCGTCCTCGTAGTACTCGATGGCCGCGCGCCCCATGGCGATAGTGCCGGTGTAGCCGATGGCGGCCTTCACGGCCCACCCGAGCGCGGGCACGAACGCCACGAGCTGGCGCGCCACCGCGCGGCACGCGAACGCGCCGCCCACGAGGGCCGCGAGCTCCTTCACGCGCTCCATGTTAAGCTCCTCGCCGTACGCGGCGGCTATCTGGAGCAGCATCTTCGCTTGGTTGAGCGTCATGACGGGCATGTCGGCGCCCGGGATGATGACGAGCAGGCCGACGCCGGCGTTCTGCAGCGCCGTCGCGTTCACGGCCTCGAGCGACAGAGGCTTGCGCACGAACGGGAACGCCAGCGCGAACGCGAGGCGCTTGTCGTTGCATGCCGCGATGACCCAACCGCCCATGCGCTCGTTGAGCGAGCCGACGGCGGCGGCGTCGAGCGCATAGGGCTCGCTCGGCGATGAGGCTCCGAGCGCCTGCACGGCCTCGGCCCCGCTCACGGCTGCATCGGGCGCCGGCAACGGAGCCGGTTCGGCCTTGGGCGCCTTGGGGGCGACGAGATCTCCCTGCGGGATGGGCGCGCCCTGGGCTTTCGCGATGTCGGCCACGAGCGTCGGCAGCGTGGTGACCACCATCACGGGGACGCCCGCCGCGCGCACCTGCGCCGCGTACTCCCCCACCTGCTCGTTCAACCCCGCCACGATGACGGCCATGTCGTCGCCGGAGAACGGCACGAACGGCCGGCCGTCGAGGTACATGAGCGAGACGCGAGCATGCGGCGACGCGCTGGCGAACGCCTGGCGCACATGCGCCTGCACGTCGCCCGGCGCGCTGTCGTCGAGGTACACGCTCACCGACAGCGACGTGCGGCGGGCTTCGTCGATGTTGGTGGCTTCGTCGATAACCGCTTTGATGTCAACGGGTAGCTGCATAACCGCCCCTTTTCCTAGTGCTGTTTCTGAATGTTGTGAGTCCAAACCGAGCCGATCATGCCGAGCATGATGAAGTTCATCACCATGCCCGTCGCTCCGTAGCTCACGAACGGCAGCGGGATGCCCGTGATGGGCATGAGCCCGCAATCCATGCCGATGTTTTCAAGAATCTGGAACAACCACATGCCGACGACGCCCATGACGATGAGCATGCCGAACAGGTCGCTCGAGGCGCCGGCAATACGGAAGCATATCAAAACGAGGGCCGTGTACAGCGCCAGCAGCACCATTACACCGAAAAACCCCAGTTCCTCGGCCAGCACGCAGAAGATGAAGTCGGTGGCCGGCTCGGGCAGGATGCCCAGGGCGTGCTGCGTTCCCTGGAACAGGCCCTTGCCGAACAGGCCGCCCGAGCCGATGGCGATCTGGGCTTGCTTGAGGTTGTAGCTCTCTCCCGTGGGGTCGATGTCGGGATCGAGGAACACGAGCAGACGGTTGCGCTGGTACTGCTTGAGCAGCTTGTATTCGCCGGTGGCATCGTGGATCACCTGGTCCACGACAAACACGGCGACGATGGCAGCGATGAACAGCCCGAGCGTGATCAGCAGGTACTTCGGACGCGCGCCGCCCACCACCAAGGCGACCGCCCCGATGAACAGGTACACGAGACCCGTGCCCAGGTCGGGCTGCGTCATGATGCAGGCGAACGGGATGAGCATGAGGCCGAGCGCCTTGGCGTACTCGCGCGGGTCGTCGAGCCTGCCGCCGTAACGCGCCATGATGCTGGCGTCCAGCAGGATGACGGTGATCTTGGCGAACTCGCCGGGCTGCACCTGTATGCCCAGCTTGATCCAGTTCTTCGCGCCCATGCCCGCGTCGGTTCCCAAGCCCGGAACATGCGGCGAGAGGATGAGCACGATGCTGACGACGAGGAAGATCGTGGTGAAGTCCGAGAGCCGTCGGTAGTCGAAGCGCCAGACCAGCACCATGAACACGACGCCCAGGGCGACGCCTGTCAGCTGGTTCGTGAACGAGTAGTCGGGATCGTTGGCTATCGCCGACATCAGGATGACGAGCCCGTACGACACCAGCAACGCGATCACGAGGATGAACGGGAGGTTGAGCCAGGGGAACCGGCGCGTGCGCGTGGCCTGCGCCACGATCTTGTCGGGCGCCTTCACGGAATCGATCTGCGGCAGCTGCGGCATGACGCCTCCTTTCCTCGTCTCGTTTAGTCGGTACGTCCGCCGGACGTCGCGGCGCCCGCGCCCTCGAGCGATTTTCCCGTAGATCCGGCGACCACGCCCATGCCGGCGCCCGGATCCTCCTCGGCAGCGGCATCGCTCGCAAGCGCCGCCGCCAGCACCTTCGCACCGAGCGGGGCGGCCACGGCCGAACCGCCGCCGCCGTGCTCGACCACGCAGGTCACCACGTACCGGGGGTCGTCCACCGGCGCGTAGCAGGCGAACCAGGCGGTGTCGGCCATGTCGGTGTACTCGGCGGTACCCGTCTTGCACGCCACGGTGGCCGGATCGATGCCCTGCTCGCCCAGCAGCTTCGACACGTCGGCGTTGTCGGTGGCCACGCCGTTGAGGGCATCGCGCATGAAGGCCAGGTTCTCCTCGGGGACGTCGAGCTCTCCCGCCGTCTCCACCTTGCGGGTGGCGGCCACGTCGCCGCTCGCGTTGCGCACCTCTTTGAGCAGGTGCGGCTTCAGCAGCTTGCCGGTGGCGACGGCGCCGTAGGCCACGGCCACCTGCAGGGGCGTGACGAGGACGTAGCCTTGGCCGATGATCATGTTCGTCATATCGCCGCCCTTCCACACCGCCTCCTCAGGCGTGTTGCGGAAATGCTCCGCCTTCCACTCGGGCGTGGGGATGACGCCCACGGATTCGCCGCCCAGATCGATGCCGGTGTACTGGTCGAAGTGGAACTTCGCGAGATAGTCCTGCAGAGCGGTATTGCTCGCCGTCGGCGACGGATTGTTGGAAAGGGAGCTTGCCTCAAAAAAATCGTGCGCGATCTGGTAGAACACGACGTCGCACGACTGTACGATGCCGCCGCGCAGGTCGAGCGTGCCATGGCCCGAGTGGTTCCAGCACATCTGCTCCTGGCCCGTGCCCCAGCCGTCCCACGAACCGCCGCACGTCCACGTGCGCTTCATGTCGGCGAAGCCGTTCGCCAGCGCCGCGAGGCCCGTGAACGTCTTGTACGTCGATGCCGCGGGGTATGTACCCGCGATGGCACGGTTGAGCAGCGGCTTCTGCGCTTCTACGGAATTGTACACAGCGTACACGTCCTCTGAAACGCCGCCCGTGAACTCATCGGGCGAAAAGGTGGGGTAGTTCGCCATGGCGACGATGCCGCCGTCGCGCAGGTCCATGACCACCACCGAGCCAGCCACGCCACTGCCCGTGCCGATCGTCCCGTTCTCGGGCGCGATGAGCGCGGCCAGCTCGCGATCGGCCACGTACTGCACCGGCCCCTTGAGGGCGAGGTACACGTCGGATCCCTTCGTGGGCTGGGTCTCGCTCACCACGCGCACCACCTCGCCATCGGCGTTGGCCACCACCTTGCGCTTGCCATGCTCGCCCGCCAGCAGACGATCGTACTGCAGCTCGATGCCCGACGTTCCCATGTCGTCGCCCAATTCCACGTCGCGGCCTTCGCCGACGGTCTTCAGACCGTCTTCGGTAACCGAACCCGTATACCCCACCACGTGCGCCGCGAGCGCGCCGTAGGGATAATCGCGCACGTAACGCTCCTCGGTCTTGATGCCGGGGAACGCGTCGGAGTGCTCGGTGATGAAGGCGACGTCGCGCAGCCGCACGTCGCTCGCCACGACGCGCTGGCTCTGGGCGCCGCCCGTCGCATCCTGGATGCGCTGGCGCACCACGTTGTACGGGATGCCGAGCACTGCGGACAGGCGTTGCACGACGTCGCGGTCGTTGGCCACTTCCGCGTCGGCCAGCACGGTGAGCGACACGCGGTTCTTCACGAGCGGCAGCCCGTTGGCATCGCAGATGTAGCCGCGCGGCGCGGGCGTGGACACGGTGGCGTATTGGTTGTCGTCGGCCTTGCTGCGATACGCGTCCGACGACAGCACCTGCATGGTCCACAGCTTCGCCGTCAACGTTCCGAAGATGCCGGCGGCCAGCACGCCCATGGCCACGAACCGCGATTTGAGGTTGTCGGCCGGGTTGGATGCCGGGCGCTGCGCGGAGCCGGGGCGCGCCTGCATCGAGCCGTTGACGTGGCCGCCCGCGTTCCCAAGGCTCGACTTCACCCCCACCGAGCTGATGGAGCGGACGTCCTTCTTCACGCTCACGTTCGACGACTTCGTGTTGTTGCGCACGACGAACACGACGGAAACGACGATGATTGCCACGACGAGCGTGACGATGGCGGCGGCGATGGCGGCGATCACGGCAAACGCCCCCTACCGCAGCCGAGGCGTGCGCGGTCCGCGGTCCTGCGCGCCGTCGGCAAGCAGGCGCGCGATGATCGGATACAGCACGAGGCCGATGGCGCAGTCGTACAGCGTGCACGGCAGGGCGCGGTACAGAAACGCGTCCACGGGGCTCACCGACAGGCCCAGCCCGATGAGCAGCGCGCCGTACAGCATCTCCACGGCGAACGTCGCGATGACGAAGATGGTCAGGGGCATGAACAGCGTATCGTTGTCGAGCACCGAGAACGCGCGCGACGCGACGAACGACACGATGACGAACAAGAACGCGTAGCCGCCGACAGGGCCCGAGCCCAACAGGTCGCAGACGAGTCCCAATGCGAAAGGCAGCACGGGGCCGGCATCGAGCGGACGCACGATGGCCACTACGAGCACGTACGCCAGCAGGATGTTCGGCTGCGCCGAGAACAGCGCGATGTTGGGAGCCACCACGATCTGCAGCAGCAGGGCGACCACCGCGCCGACGGCGATGACGATGCTCTCGCGTGTCAGGTTCACGACGCATCGCCTCCTTCGTTGCCGTCGTTTTCGTCGGTGTCGTCTCCGGCGCCCACGCCGAACACGACGAGCACCTCTTCGAGGGCTCCCGTCGTGTCGTTCGGCGACACGACCACGCGGCGCGTGGACTCGCCTTGGCGGGTGTCGACCTTCACCACGGTGCCGATGATGAGGCCGGGCGCGTAGCTGCCGCCCAATCCGGACGTGACCACCACGTCGCCGGGGTTGACCACGGCATCGGCGTCGAGGTTCTCGAGGTACAGCAGCCCCTCGAGCGATCCGCGCACCACGCCTTCGGCGCGGCTCGACTCCACGCGCGCCGCGGCGCCGGAATCGGGATCGGTGAGCAGGCGCACCTTGGCGGTGTGCTCGGCAGCGCTGTACACCTGGCCGACGACGCCGGAGGTGCCCATCACCGTCAAGCCGGTCTCCACCCCGTCGGCGGTGCCCTTGTCGATGGTGACGGTCTGGCTCCACGCCTCGTCGGGGTTGCCAACCACGCGCGCGCCCACGCCGTCGATCTCGTACAGGTCCTTGAGGTCGAGCAGCTGCTGGAGGCGCTGGGCCTCCTGCTTGTACTCGTCGGCCTGGCTCAGCAGCTCGCGCAGCTCGGCGTTGCTCTCGCGCAGGCCCGACAGCGTGCTCTCGTCGGCCGTGAGGTTGCCGAAGCTCTCGCCGGCGCTGTTCACGCCCGAGTTCGCGACCGCGCCGACGAACTTCAGGGGCGCGACGGCTCCCGACACGCCGCTCTGGATCGCGTGCAGCGGGCCGTCCTGGCCCTCGCGCGAGTACAGCGTCACGAGCGCAAGCGATATGACGAGGAATGCGACGAGCAGAACTCGGCGCAGGAACACCGAGCTTCTCTGTTGGAAATTAAGCGCCATAGACGAGTCGGCTCAGCCTTATTTCGAGCGCATGAGCGTCTGCTTGAGCGCCGTCGGCGTCTCGAGCACCTTGAGGCAGCCCATGACCACGTTCGTGAGCGCCGTCTCGCTCGTCCACACGGGGATCTCCAGCTTGTCGGTGAGGTAGCGGTCGAGGCCGGACAAAAGGCCGCCGCCGCCCGTCAGCAGGATGCCGTTCTGGATGATGTCGGAGGCGAGATCGGGGTTCGTCTTCTTGAACGTCTCCTTGATGTGCACGACCATTTCCTCGCAGGGGGCCTGCAAGGCGGCGCGCACGTCCTCGGACTGGATGGTCACTTCCTTCGGCTGCTCGGTGATCACGTCCTGGCCGGAGATGATCATGTCGCGCTCGCGGCCGTCCTCGAACGGCAGGATGGAGCCGATCTTGATCTTGATGATCTCGGCCGTGCGCTCGCCGATCTTGATGCCCAGAAGGTCGCGCAGGTGCATGGCGATGGCCTCGTCCATGCGGTTGCCGGCCAGGCGCAGCGACGACGAGGTGACGATGCCGCCGAGCGAGATGACGGCCACTTCCGTGGTGCCGCCGCCGATGTCCACCACCATGGAACCCGTGGGCTCGGTGACGGGCAGGTCGGCGCCCATGGCCGCGGCCATCGGCTCCTCGATGAGGTAGGCCTGGCGCGCGCCGGCCTGGACGGCGGCCTCGAACACCGCGCGCTTCTCCACCGAGGTGGCGCCGCACGGGATGCAGATGACGATGCGGGGCTTGGCCTGCCAGGGGTACTTGCGCGGCGCCGCCTTGCCGATGAACGCCGAGATCATGGCCTCCGTCACGTCGTAGTCGGCGACCACGCCGTCGTGCAGCGGGTGCTCGGCGGAGAACGCCTCGGGCGTGTGGTTGATCATGTTCTTGGCTTCATGGCCCACCGCGAGCACGCGATGGGTGGCCTTCTCGATGGCGACGACCGAGGGCTCGTTCACAACGATACCCTCGCCAGGGATGGCGACCAATGTATTAGCAGTTCCGAGGTCGATGGCCATGTCCGTGGACATCTGGCCGGTCAAACCCGAAAACATATCTAAGAAGGACATACAGGAAACCCCTTGAATCTCGATTCCAGGTGAAACCGAATTCTAGCACAGGCGTTGACTCGATGATGAAAATCCACGAGGGGCACACCCGCCCCGGCAGACGGACCCGGGACCCGGGCGAACCCGCTCGTCACCAATCCACGACCGACCAATCGAATGACGAGAAGCGCGCGTTGGGTTCGGTTCGTTGATATTCGATGCAGAAGACGACTATGCGGCGCAGGTCGTCGTCCTTGAGATAGTACAGCGAAAACGGCGTATCGGGAACGGCGATGCAGCGACACGGAAACGGAGGGCGCGCAGCGGGATAATCCGGATCGTATGCCCGACCGAGATCGGGGGCGGTTTCCAGCAGCGCGCGATACGAGAACAGCTTCTCCGCAACGCGTTCGCTCCGTACCTCGGCCACGATGAAATCGATGGCGCTTCGGGTGTAGACCGTCGTCCAACCCTCGTCCATAGCCTACGACCAGCCCTTCGCGCGCCTGATCTCCTCTTCCGCCCGATCGGCATCGACCACGCGTCCCTGCCGGACGTCGTCGTACCCCTTCATCAGGCTGTCGTACACGCGCATCTCGTTCGCGTAGGCGCTCGCGCGAAACGACATGGCCCGATCGAACGCCCCAGCGTCCATGACCACGATCGACGCGGTCCCATTGCGCGTGAGGTATATGGGCCGTTGCGTCTGTTCGAGCTCGTCGATGATCGACGACTGGTTGCGGTTGAAATCCGAAAGCGGTTTGACGATAGGCATGGCTGCTCCTCTCTTTTGCCGCCATTATACCGCCAGCAAGAAGCAGCTGCAAATATACTATGAATTTACAACATATGGTTACCGAGCGCTGGAGCGCAAAAAAAGGCGCCGGTTCCGGACCGGCGCCTTCGTCGGGGCTCACTCAGTGCACGCTGCAGCTGAGGCAGGGGTCGTAGGCGCGGACGAGCTTCTCGATCTCGAGGCGGACGACGTCCTCCGCCGCCCCGTCGGCGACGAGCGTCTCGGCCAGAAGGCGCATGTCGGCCTCGAGGTTCGCCACGTTCTGGGCCGTGGGCGTGAGGATGGACGCGTGCGTCACGCGGCCCTCGCCGTCCAGCGTGAGGTCGTGGAACAGCGCGCCGCGCGGCGCCTCGGTGAAGCCCACGGCGCGGCCGGCCTTCACCTCGAAGGGCACGGGCTCGCTCGAGCTGGCGATGGCGCCGGGCTCGGCCAGCATGCGGCAGAGGTTGGCGCAGCGGTCGAGCGCGTCCACGATCTCCACGGCCTGGGCCACGTTGTTCATGAACGGGTTGGCCTCGGGCGGGCGCAGACCCGCCTTCGCCGCGGCCACCTTGGCGTTCTGGCCGAGGTTCTGCCACGAGGCGTTGATGCGGGCGAGCGCGCCCGTGAAGTACGGCGACCCGGTCTCGCGCACGCGGGCCAGCAGCGCGGCCGAGTGCGGCACGCCGTACTCCTCGATGCGCTCCTGCACCTCGTTCGCATCGAACACGATGCCGGCGTTCAGGAAGAACGCGTTGTCGGAGCACTCCACCGGGTAGTAGTCGTCCTCCACCATGGCCAGCATGTCGCCCGCCGTGGCGATGGCGGGCACCTTGAAGCCGCGGAACAGGTCGACCGCCTCCAGGGCGAAGTCCATCGCGGCGTCCATCTTGGCGGCCAGCTCGAGGTACTCCGACGGCTCGATCTCGTGCGTGAAGCCGCCCACCACGGCGGTGATGGGATGGATGCTGCGGCCGCCCACCCGCGTGCACAGCTCGTTGCCGAGCGCCTTGAGGCCGAGTGCCTGCTCGAACAGCTCGGGGTCGGTCTGGGCCAGCGGGAACACGCTCGGCATGCCGAGGAAGTCGGGAGCGGCGAACACGAACAGGTGAGACGCGTGGTTCTGCAAGTAGGAGCCGTACACCAAAAGCTCGCGCAGGGCGCGCGTGCGGTCGGTCACCTCCACGCCGAAGACGCGCTCGATGGCCTTGAGGTCGGTCACCACGTGGCTCGACGAGCAGATGCCGCAGATGCGCGAGGCGATGTAGGGCACCTCCTCGAAGCGGCGGCCGCGCACCATGCTCTCGAACAGGCGGGCGGGCTCGACGACGTTCATCTCGACCGTCTTCACCGCCCCGTCCTCGATGACCACGTGCACGTTGCCATGGCCTTCGACGCGGGCGATGTGGTCGACGTGAATTGCGGTTTTCGTCATGGGATCCGTCCTCACTCGCTGCCCGCAAGGGCGGGATTCGTCTGGTTGAACATCTCGAGCGCCTGATCGAAGTCGGCGACCGACACGCCGTAGCGCGCCACCGCGTCGCGGGCCGATTCGAGGTTCGCGTCGGGCGACAGCCCTCGGCAGCCGTTGCATGGCCGTCCCAGGTTCACGCACTTCGCGCCGCAGCCGGCCCTGGTCACGAGGCCCAGGCACAGCTGGCCTTTGCCGAAGAAGCAGCTCGTCTCGTTGCGCTTGCAGTCGCCGCACATCGTGCGCGAGGGGTAGGCTTTGTTCGAGCCGTACAGCGCGCGCTGCAGCACGTCGATGAAGTCGTACGAGTCGATGGGGCATGCACGCACCTCGTAGTCCACGTCGATGACGGCTCCCACCGCGCGCGGGGCCACCATGTCGCCGCAGGCCGACGGCACCCGCTCGTACACCTGGCCCGGTCGCTCGAGGAACCCGTCGGCGGCCATGCCCGGGATGCCCGCCGTCGTGGCGCACGCGCCCACGGCGATGACGGCTCCGGCCTTCTCGCGCAGGCTGCGCACGAGGCCTTCGGCCTCCTCGGTGGTGACGGCGCCCTCTATGACGGCCACGTCGAAGTCCTCGGGCATGGGATCGCTCGAGGCCAGCTGCCAGTAGCGCAGGTCGATCTGACCGAGCACGTCCAGCAGGTGCGCCTCGGCGTTCGTGACCTGCAGCTGGCAGCCGAAGCAGCTGGCCAGGCCCACGACCACCACGCGCGGCGCGGACGGCTTGTCCTGGCATGCTATGCAGTTTCCGCTCATGTCGCTCCGCTCCATCCTACATCGACCCCTGGATGTTCTTGGCTTCCCAATAGTTGAACACGGGCCCGTCGATGCACACGTACTGGTGCCCGATCTGGCAGTGGCCGCACTTGCCCATGCCGCATTTCATGTGACGCTCGAAGCTCACGTAGATATGATCGTAGCTGATGCCCTTCTTGCGCATCTCGTCGATGGCGAACCGGTACATCACCGGAGGCCCGCACAGCGCGCCGAACGTGTTGGACGCGTCGATCTCCAGATGCTCGAACGGCTTCGTGACCAGGCCCACTTCCCCGTCCCACGAGTCGTCGGGCCGGTCGACCGTCAGGTACAGGTCGAAGTCCTTGCGGTGGCGCCACATCTCGAACTGGTCGCGGAACATCACCTCGGAGGGGTTCTTCGACCCGTAGATGATGGTGACCTTGCCGAATTCGGAGCGCTCGTCGTGGATGTTGTTGATGAGCGAGCGCAGCGGCGCGATGCCGAGGCCGCCGGCCACGAGCAGGATGTCGTGCCCCTTCATGTCCTCGAACGGGAAGCCGCGGCCGAAGGGGCCGCGCAGCCCCACGATGTCGCCGCACTGCATCTTGTGCAGCACCTCGGTGAAGCGCCCGGTGCGGCGCACGCACAGCTCGATGAAGCCGCGCTTGGACGGCGAGCTGGATATGGAGATGGGGGCCTCGCCCACGCCGAAGATGGACACCTCGACGAACTGGCCCGGCTCGTGCGAGAACGCGTCGCGGATGCGCTCGTCGATGAGGCGGAACTCGAACAGCTTCTCCGTCTCGGTGAGGTCGATGATGGACGTGATGCGCGCCGGCCAGGGCCGGTACGGGTTCGCCGCCATCATCTGCGCGCCCGTGAGGGGCGCCGCCTCGTCGAAGAACGGCTTGACCTGGACGGTGGACACCGCGCAGCTACTGGGCATCGTCGGCCCCCTTCCTCTCGAAGAACTCGAGCACCTCGATGGGGTTGATGTTCGCCTTGCAGGCCTTCACGCAGCGCCCGCATCCCACGCACAGCATGCGGTCGTGGTTCGCGAGGAAGCCGTTGAGCTTGTGGTACATGCGGTGCCGCACGCGGTTGCGGCCGTCGCCGCGGAAGTTGTGGCCGCCGGCCACCTCCGCGAACTGCGGCGCGGTGCACGCGTCCCACACGCGCTCGCGCCGTCCGGTGCGGCCGGAAGGGTCGAGCGAGTCCTGGATGTCGAAGCAGAAGCACGTGGGGCACACGGCCGAGCATGCCGTGCACGACAGGCAGCGGCCGCCCAGCTCCTCCCAGAACGGATCCTTGTGGAACGCATCCATGAGCATGGCCACGTCCTGGATGTCGGGGATGTCGCCGTTGAACGCCTCCTGGCGACGACGCGTGGCGTGGCGGAACTCGATGCGGTCCTCGTCGGTTGCCACGCGCGGGTTGCACGCGGCCTCGAGGATGTTCGCCGCCTCGACGCTCGAAATGCTGACCAGGTACTTGTCGCCGATGTCCTGCAGGAACAAATCGTAGCCGAAGCGCGCCTCGTCGGCGCCCCACAGATGGCAGAAGCACGTCTCGGTCGGCGTGCAGCTGAGGCCCACGATGAGCGTGGCGTTGCGCCGGGCGACGTAGTACGGGTCGGGATAGCGCCCGTCCTTGAACACGAGGTCGAGGCGGTTCACCGCGTTGATGTCGCAGGCGTGCGCGCCGAAGATGACGCGCGGCGTGATCTCGGAGGCGAAGTCCGTCACGCTGTTCGTGCGCGCGTCGAAGGACATGAGCGTCTCCTCGGGCGGCAGGAAGTACTTCTTGGGCGATGCCATGGTGGTGGGATAGCCGAGCTCGATGTCGTCCGGCGACTGGACGGCCTCGAAGGCGTAGCCCTGGTCGCGTTTGACCGGAGCCACCACCTCGTAGGTTTCCATGAACGCCGAAACGAGCGCTGGCAACTCGGATGCATCGATGACACGATAGAGCATGCTCTCGTCCGTTCTCTCGGGAGACACAGGTCGTTCGTAGAGTCAGCGAGAAGGGCCCCGGTGCCGACAATCGGTCCCAGGGCCCTTCGCAGCGTCAAACCGGAGCAACACCTTACGCGAAGAAGATGCCGATCTCGCGCTCGGCGGACTCGGGGGAATCCGACCCATGGATGACATTCTCGTCCATGATGAGGCCGAAATCGCCGCGAATCGTGCCGGGGGCAGCTTCCGCCGGATTAGTGGCGCCCATGAGCGAGCGGCACTTCGCCACCGCGCCGTCGCCGGACACGACCATCTTCACGACCGGGCCGCTCGTGATGTAGGAGATGAGGCCGTCGTAGAACGGCTTGCCCTCGTGCTCGGCGTAGTTGGCCTTCGCCTGCTCGTCGGTCACCATGCCCAGCTCCATGCGCTCGATCTTGAGGCCCGCGCGCTCGAAGCGGTTGACGATCTCGCCGACGTGGCCGTTACGCACGCCGTCGGGCTTGATCATCGTGTAAGTCTTCTGCTGTGCCATGTTTCAGTGCCCTTTCTCTCTCTTTCGAGTACGAACGCTCTTGGGGTGACGCAGAAAACGGCCCCGTCGTCCCGCGCGTCGGCGCGGGCGGCAGGGCCGCGCGGGTTAGTTCTGGCTCGGGGAGTAGATCTCGGCGTTCGAGACCTTCCACCCGATCATGTTGCGGACGAGCGACACCTTGAACTGCATGTCGCCGCCCTCGGCCGTCTTGGCCGTCACGTAGACGGTGGAGTCGCTCATGGACTTGTCCATGCCGTCGATGACCGGGCTGCTGACCAGGTCGAGGACCTCGGTCATGTCCGCGGCGTTCTCCTCGGTGACCTCGCTGGCGAAAGCAGCCTGCGGATCGGAGAACAGCTGCTCGACCACCTGCTCCTGCGACGGATAGCCCCAGCCCTGCGTGTACAGGAACACGGCGGCGCCGAAGGCGACGAGCACGAGCAGGATAATGGTGACGAGGATCTTGAGGCCCACGTTGCGGCGCTTGCGATCCTGCTTGGCGAGGCCCTTCGACCACTGCTCGAGCTCCTCGTCGCTGGCGTTGAAGAAGTGGTCCTCCGCGCCCGGGGCGCCGTAGGGGTTCGTCTGCGCCTGCGAGTACGGATCGGCGTAGTAGTACGGGTCCTGGCCGCCCGCGTAGGGGTCCTGGTCCACGTACACGGCCGTGCCGTCGGCGGCCACGTCGAGGCCCGACATGTCGGCAACCGGCGCGACGGGGGCCATCACCTGGGTCACTTCGGAGGTGCCCTGCGCGACGGCGGCGATGGCGCGCTGGTAGTCGACGCTGGCCGAGTCGCTGAGGAAGTACGTCTTGTCGGCGATGGACTCGTCGAAGGCGTTCACGGCCTTCTGCATCTGGCCGCTGGCCACGTAGGCCTGCCCGAGGTTCGCGTACAGCTTGTTGCGCGTGTCGGGCTGCATGTCGAACTGCAGCGCGCTCTCGTAGGAGGCCACGGCATCGGCCGGGCGGTCGAGCGCCATGAAGCACACGCCGAGGTTGAGCAGCGCCTTCGTGGGATCGGGGTTCGCCTCGTCGAGCGCCGCCTCGCGGAAGGCCACGCCGGCCTCCGCCGACTTGCCCAGCTTGAGCAGCGCGTTGCCCATGCCCGAGTACGCCTTGTACGACGCGTCGTACTTGGCGTCGGACACGGCGATCTCGAAGTGCTTGACGGCGTCCTCGTAATCGTGGAGCGACGCGTAGGCCATGCCGAGGTTGTAGTTCACCGCGCCGCACGCGTCGTAGGCCGCGTCAGCGGTGGCCTGCGTGTAGGCATGGATGGCCTCGTTCGGGTTCTTGAGCTTGACCAGGCAGTTGCCGATCTGGTGGTACAGCAGGCCCACCTCGCCGGGAGCGAGGGAGCTGCCCGCATCCTGCAAGCACTGCGTGTACGCCGCGAGGGCGCCTTGGAAGTCCTTGCGCGCGTACGCCGCACGGGCTTGCTGGAATAAGTCGTTGTTCATCTGCTTCCTTCGTATCTTCGCGGAATCGCCGTGGCGGCAAGGGCGCTATTCGGCGGCGTTCTCGATCTCGATGCTCTCGATCACGTCGCCCACGCGCAGCTCGCCGATGACGTCCATGCCGTCGATCGTCTGGCCGAACACCGTGTAGCCCGAATCGAGCATGGGCTGGGCGCCCAGGCACAGGTAGAACTGCGAGCCGGCGGAGTTGGGATCCTGCGAGCGCGCCATGGCCAGCGAGCCGTCGAGGTGCTTGTTGTTGGGGTTCGTGGAGAACTCCTCCTTGATGGAGTAGCCCGGGCCGCCCGTGCCGAGGCCCGCGAACGGGTTGCCGGCCTTCTTCACGACCTCGTCGGAGGACAGGTCGCGGGTGTTGGGGCAGCCGCCCTGGATCACGAAGCCGGGGACGTGGCGATGGAACTTCAGGTCGTTGTAGAAGCCTTTGCGCGCCAGCTCGACGAAGTTGCCCACGTGGATGGGGGCGTCCTTGCCCGCCAGCTGCACGCGGATGGTGCCCTTCGACGTGGTGATGACGGCGATCTCGTCGCCGGTCGGCTGGTATTCCGGAGTGTACTGCGCCATAGGTCGGCTCCTTTTCGTTTGCTTGCTATCATGCGCCCACGCGAAACGGGGCGAAGGTATCGCATACAAGGGTGAAGTTTAGCAGGTCAAGCCCGCCCAACCGGAAAAATCGTAGAACATCCACGGCATGATTCGACGCGGAAGGGGTTCGCGTGCGTCGAGACGTTTCGGCGGCCGCAGCCGGGAAAACGAAGATGGTGCCCTTGACAGGATTCGAACCTGCGGCTTTCTGCTCCGGAGGCAGACGCTCTATCCCCTGAGCTACAAGGGCACGGTGGAGGAGATTATACGCTATCATGGACGAAACGGAAAAACAAAAACAAGATTTGGGCGTATTCAATGGAAGAAACCATAACGATAGAGCGCATGGGCTACGGCGCACAAGCCGTCGGCCGGCTCGAGAACGGCAAAACCGTGTTCGTGGAAGGCGGCGCGCCCGGAGACGTGGCCGCCCTCGAGATCGTCGAGGACAAGCCGACGTTCGCCCGCGCGCGCATCGCGCGGCTCGAGGAGGCCTCGTCCCTGCGCGCGAAACCGCGCTGCGACGCGGGCGCCGTCTGCGGCGGCTGTCCGTGGCAGCACCTGGCCTACGACGCGCAGCTCGAGGCGAAGCGGGCCAACGTGGTGGCGGCCCTCGAGCGCACGGCGAAGCTCGGCGCCGAGCGCGCCGAGGAGCTCGTGCGCCCCTGCCTGCCGAGCAAGCGGCAGTGGGGCTACCGCAACAAGCTGGAGCTGGGCGCCGCGTTCGACGGACACGGCACGTTCCAGCTGGGATTTTACCGCGAGGGCACGCACGACATCGCCTCCCCCGGCGCCTGCCCGCTGGCCCACGACGCCATCGCGAAGGCGCCCAAGGCGCTGCGCGGCGCGCTCAGGTTCGCGCAGGGGTCGGCCGACCTCGGCATCTTCCGCGTGGGCGTGCGTCACAGCCTGCGCACGGGCGACCTCGAAGTGGCCCTGTGGACGACCCCCGGCTCGTTCCCGCGCGGCCATATCGCGAAAACCGTCAAGAGCGCCGTCAAGGCGACGAGCATCGTGCGCGTCATGGCCGACCCCGGCAAGGCCCGCAAGATCAAGGGCGTGGAGACGCTCGACGGCAAGGGCTGCTGGGAGGAACGGCTGGGCAGCGCCCGCTACCTGACCAGCGCACCGTCGTTCTTCCAGGTGAACACCGCGCAGGCCGAGAAGCTCGTCGCGTGCGTGATCGAGGGCCTGGGCGGCCGCATGGGCGAAGACGGGCCCGAAGGTCTCGACGACCTTCTCGTGGCCGACCTCTACGCCGGAGGCGGCACGTTCTCGATCCCGCTCGCGCAGGCGGGCGCCGAGGTGCTGGCCGTGGAAGCCGCCGGATCGTCGGTGCGCGACCTGCGCCGCAACGCCGACATGAACGCCGTGGACATCGAGGTGATCGGCGGCGACACGGCGCGCGAGCTGCCGGAGCTCGGCGACCTCGACGCGCTCGTGGTGGACCCGCCGCGGGCGGGGCTGGCCGACGGCGTGGTGGGGAGCATCGCCGCCGCCGGGCCGACGCGCGTGGCCTACGTCAGCTGCGATCCTGCCACCTGGGCACGCGACGTGGCGCGCTTCGAAGCCTGCGGCTACCGCCTGGAGAGCGCGCAGCCCGTCGACCTGTTCCCGCAAACCTACCACGTCGAAGTGGCCAGCGTATTCACGCGCCTTTAGCCGCACGCACGAAAGGAACGATCATGATCCTGTCCGACGCCACCATAGAACGCCTCCTCGCGGAGGGCAGCTTGGCCATCGAACCGCTCGAGCCCGAGCAGATCCAACCCGCCAGCGTGGACATTCGCCTGGGCGACACCTTCAGCATCGTCGAGGACACGCCGAGCGGCATCGTGGGGCTCGAGGACGAGATCGCCTACAAGACGATCCGCACCGACCGCTACATCCTGCTGCCGGGCCAGTTCGTGCTGGCCACCACCATGGAGTACGTGCGCCTCGGCGCCGACCTGACGGCCTTCGTGGAGGGCCGCAGCTCGCTCGGGCGCATGGGGCTGTTCGTGCAGAACGCCGGCTGGGTGGATCCGGGCTTCGAGGGCGAGATCACGCTCGAGCTGTTCAACGCGAACCGCTGCGCGCTCGAGCTGCGCCGCGGGCGGCGCGTGGGCCAGCTCGTGTTCGCCCAGCTCGACGAGGCGGCGAAGAACCCGTACGCCGGCAAGTACCAGGGGCAGCGCGGCGCGACGGGCTCGCGCGTGTTCCTCGACCCGGAGGCGGCGCGCTAGCACGCTCCCGCCAGCGCGCCCCGGATGCTTCCGCGGCGCGCGCCCGCGCGGGCTACTCGATGTCCGAGAGGATCTCGCCGGGCTGGTCGCCCGCGTCGAGGAACATCTTGCGCGTCACGAAGTTCCACACCATGACGATGAACGTGGCGCCTATCTTCACGAGCAGGTAATGCACGCCCAGAAGCTCCACGCCCGCCCACATGCAGCCGTTGTTGATCAGCAGGCCGATCACCGACAGCACGACGAAGATGGCGAACTCGCGCCGACGGCTCATGCCCTCCTTATGGGTGAACACGTAGCGCATGGACGCCACGTAGTTGAACACGACCGAGGCCGTGAACGAGATGGTGGCGCTCACGAGGTAGTTCACGCCGAACACCTCGGTGAGCAGGGCCAGAAGGCCGTAGTCGATGACGAATGCGATGACGCCCACCACGCCGAACTTCATGATCTGAGCAATGAGCTTCTTCACCGCGCGTCCTTTCGCCTACGCTCCCCCGCCCCGGGGCCGCTCCCTCAAAAACCCGTCTATTGTGGCATATACGAGCCGGATATCAAGGGGTTTGCTCAGATGGCCATCCATTCCGCTCATGCGGCTGCGCTCCTCGTCCTCGACGAACGCGTTGGCCGTCATGGCGATGATGGGCACCGAGCGCGCGTCGTCGCGGTCGAGCGAGCGGATGAGGCGCGTCGCCTCGTAGCCGTCCATCTCGGGCATCTGGATGTCCATGAGCACCAGGTCGATCGACCCCGGGCGCGAGCGCTCGAACGCGCGCACGGCCTCGGCTCCCGTGGATGCCGCGACCACCTCGGCCCCCGTCATGGCGAGCACCTCGGTGGCGATCTCGCGGTTGAGCTCGTTGTCCTCGGCGACGACGATCCGCTTGCCGGAGAAATCGTAGGCGGCGTTCGCATCCGGGCGCAGTTGGCGAGGCGAGCCGAACGCGTCGCCGCGCTCCGCGGCGCCGTCGCGTGCGCACGCGCGGCCGAAGGGGATGTCCACCGTGAACGTCGATCCCTTCCCCACCTCGCTGGCGAGCGCGATGGAGCCGCCCATCATCTCGGCGAACCGCTTCGTGATGGCAAGGCCGAGGCCCGTGCCGCCCCGCATGCGCGAGGCGTCGTCGCCCTGCTCGAACGACGAGAATATCCGCTCGCGGTTCTCCGGCTTGATGCCGCAGCCGGTGTCCGTCACCGAGAAGCGCAGCCAGATAGGGTCGTCGTGGTGCGCGGCGTCGCCCGGCGGCACGGGCAGCTCCTCGATGCGCAGCGTGACCCTTCCCCCGCACGGCGTGAACTTGAACGCGTTGCCCACGAGGTTGTAGATGATCTGGTTGAGCCGCAGCCCGTCGCCGACGAGCAGCGAAGGCAGCGCGCCAACCTCCTCCGTCTCGTAGCGGATGCCCTGCTCGATCGCCTGCGTGCCGAACACGGCGCTGAGCGAGCCCACGAACGCCTCGAAGTCGAACGTCTCGCGCTTGATGTCGATCTTGCCGCTTTCGATCTTGCTCATGTCGAGGATGTCGTTGATGAGCGCCATGAGGTGCTCGGACGTCACGTCGATCTTCTCGAGGCAGGCACGCGTCTTCTCCTCGTCGTGCGCGTTCTCCAGCGCGATGGCGGTCATGCCCATGATGCCGTTCATCGGCGTGCGGATCTCATGGGACATGCGCGAAAGGAACTCGCTTTTCGCCAGGCTGGCGCGCCGGGCCTCCTCGGAGGCGCGCTCGGCGCGGTCCTTCTCGTCGGATAGGAGGCGCGTGTTGCGCTTGACCAGCCGGTAGTAGATCAGGAAGAAGATGATTATGACCGCCACGATCATGGTTGCCATGAGGACGGCGTTCTGCATGAGCACCATGCTGAGTCCCGCGATGTCCTCGTCCACCACGCCGTAGGGCATCGCGGTGCACAGGTACCAATCCTGGTTTTCCATCGGCCGGAAGTACAGGTACTCGTGATGATCCCCGTACCAGAAGGGGAGCAGGAACGACTCTCCGTCGTCCACGGCCTTGCGCACCTGCTCCATGGTGTATCCGTCATCGAGGCTCGCGTTCGCCTCGAGCGCGTCGAACAGGTTGTCGCCGTTGCACAGCCCCTCGGCGTCGCAGCCGGCGATGCAGGTGCCGTCGAAGCCGATGACGCTCGATCGCGAGCTGCCCTTGACCAAGTCGAGGTTGAGCCTTCCGGAGATGATGTTCACGTCGTAACCGGCAACCACGGCGGTGAAGGTCACGTCCCCGCAGGTGACGGGCTCGAAGGAGTCCACGAGCGCGATCGTTCCGTTATAGAGCATCACGTCGTGCCCGTTCGCGTCGCGGTACGACAGCGACAGGTCGCCGCGCGCGGCCGCGTTGCTTTCGGAAGCCGTCGAGCCCTGCGCCGTGTAGTAGCGCCCGTCGCTGCCGCGCAGCGCGAGGTAGGCGTACTCCTCGTCGTCGGCTTCCATGCAGGCGAGGAAGTCCCGCACTTGGCCGAGGTCGTCGGGCCGGTAGAGCGACAGCGAGCTGCCCACGGTGTCGATCTGGCAGAACTTGCCGTCGATGCCGGTGTTGAAATGGGCGATGACCTGATCGCTGAGTTCCTGCAGGTACACTTCGCTCATCGTCTCCACCGCATTCGACGTCGCCTCGCGGGACGACACCACCGTGTAGACGAGCGCGATCAAGAGCGTGAGGACGAGCACGATCGCGACAAGCGCGATGCGCCGCCGCTCGCGCGAGCGGGTAACCAATTCCATGGGAGGACGCCCCTCTTCCTATCGTCGTGGGCGTTCCCCATTGTAACAGGAGGTTACAGGCGCAATATTACCGGTCGAAAACAGCTTCCTTACCGCGTTTCGTCTGGAAAACAACGGAGCCGTCTGGCGCGGGGCAGCCGTTTCGAGTAGGATGAACCTCACCTATACAGAACCGAGGAGTGATTCGTGGACCAGAAGAACGATACGCCGCGCGACACCGCGGACGCCGGCACCGTCGCCGTGCTCATCCCCTGCTACAACGAGGCCGTGACCATCGGCAAGGTCGTCGACGACTTCAAGCGCGTGCTGCCCGAGGCGACCGTGTACGTCTACGACAACAACTCCTCCGACGGCACCGCGGCCATCGCCCGCGAGCACGGCGCCGTGGTGCGCACCGAGCGCCGCCAGGGCAAGGGCAACGTGGTGCGCCAGATGCTGCGCGACATCGACGCCGACTACTACGTCATGGTGGACGGCGACGACACCTACCCCGCCGAGGCCGCGCCCGAGCTTTTGGCCCCGCTCATGGCCGACGAGGCCGACATGTCGGTGGGCGACCGCCTGTCCAACGGAACCTACGGCGAGGAGAACGACCGGGCCTTCCACGGCTTCGGCAACGACCTCGTGCGCACGCTCATCAAGTGGATCTACGGCTTCGAGTTCTCCGACGTCATGACCGGCTACCGCGCGTTCAACGCCGTGTTCGCCAAGACCATGCCGGTGCTCTCGCCTGGCTTCGAGATCGAGACGGAGCTGTCCATCCATGCCGTGGACAAGCGCTGGCGCATCGCCGAGGTGGCGATCGACTACCGCGACCGCCCCGAGGGGTCGGAGAGCAAGCTCAACACGTTCTCGGACGGCATGAAGGTGCTCGCCATGATCATGTCGCTGTTCAAGGACTACCGCCCGCTCGCGCTGTTCAGCTGGCTCGCGCTCTTGTTCTGCGTGCTGGGACTCGCGGCCGGCATCCCGGTCATCTGGGAGTTCGCGGCGACCGGCCTCGTGCCGAAGCTGCCCTCGGCGCTTCTGGCCGTGGCGCTGGTGTTCGTGGGCATCCTCGCGTTCGCAAGCGGCCTCATCCTGGACACCGTGGTCAAGGGCACCCGCAAGGAGTACGAGCTGCAGGTGACGCAGGCCTACGAGCGCTACGGGAAGAAAGGCCGGGCGTAAGGACGCAAACGACGAGAGCGGCGCTTTCGGAAGGAAAGGCCCGGCACATGCCGGGCCTTTCTATATAGGACGCGAATCGCACCATGGCCGCCTCGCCGCGCACTCTCCCGATCCGCGCCCTTTGCAGCCCACATGCTAGCAAACGGCCTGCTCGAAATGCAGTCGTGATTTGTGACCGAATTGCTGAGAGAATTGAAATTTTGGGTGTTACGCCTGATGAATGGGCAATATGTAGTCTTATGATTACATCATAGCACGTTGGGATGGAACAGGGAGTCGTCCGAGCGAAACCCACAGCCGCAGCGGTTCGCATGCTTCAAGCGCGCATGCGACGGCGATGTCGCGCCGGTCGCCGCGGTCGCCGCTACGAAGCGCCTGCGAGCACTCGAAGGGGAACGCGGCGGGCAGGGTCCCGACGTTTCGCGGGCGGTTCTTCTCGACGGATCGCCGTTCAGGAGCCCAAACGCTTCACGGCGGCGATTCGAGCAGAAACGCGCCTGCATCGGAACGCGCAGAAACCCTCGGCCCTATCTGATGCAAAACCGGGTTTTTGGCAGCATTTCCCCGTATCGGCCGCCGCTGAGAGCGTTCGGGCGCGGCGCTCGCCGAAGAAACCGCAGGTCGCGCTTCGCTTGACCTCCGAGAGGGCCGAACGAGGCTGCCAAAAACCCGATTCTGCAACGTATCGCGGCGGAAGTCTTGCACGAGCCGGACGCGCAATCGGCGCCGCCCCGGGTTCGAGCTACGCCCCCCGCGCTTGCATGATGCTGGCGGCCAACCCGTCACGATCGGCGGCGGCGAAACGATACCGCACCGTCTGCACGTCGTCGGCATCGGCGTGCTCGACGCGCGCGAAACGCAGCTCGACCTCCGCGCACCCCTGCGACAACAGCGCGTACGCGTAGCATTGCGCCTGCAGGAGGTGCTTGCCCCTCAGCGTTTCCGGCAGCTCGTCGTCGCTGCCGCCGGTCTTGTAGTCCACGACGAGGGCGCGGGCGCCGTCGAGATCCGGGCCGTCGGTGCACAGGAGGTCGATCTCCCCCTCCATGAGCGCGCCGCCGACCTCGACGCCGAACGGCACCTCCGCGCGCCGCAGCTTCCAGGCGCGCGTCTCGGCGCACGTCGCGCTGGCGAACCAGCGCGCGCAGGCGTCGGCCAAGCGCGCGCGTTGGGCGCACGATAGGCCGTACGCCGCCCCGAGCGCTTCGAGGCGCTCGGGGCCCGGCTCGCGCCCGGTTTCGACGGCCAGCTGCGCCGCCCGATGGAAGGCGCTGCCGAGATCCGTCGCCTTGTCGGCGTCCGCCGCGCGGGACGCGTCGCCCTCGAGCGCCACCAGGCTCGGGGCGATGGACGAGTACGAGAACGCCCCCTCGCGCGCGGCGTTCCATGCGAAGCGGACCGGTGCGGGCGCATCGTCCACAACGGGGACGAAGAACCTGGCCGGCTCGTCATCGGGCCCTGCGCCCTGGTCGCCCGGCTCTTCCGGCGCCTGCACGAGAATGCGCTCGAAGCGCGCCGGGGCGGTGCCGCCGTACGCGAGCTCGGCCTCCCCCTCCGGGAAATCGCCCGAACCGCACAGCGCGCTGCGGATGTCGTCCACGAGCGGCGCGTACGTCGGGAGCTTGCCCGCAGCAGGGGCCTTCGCGTCCATCGCCACGACGAGCGCCTCGCTAGCGCGCGTGAGGCCCACGTAGAGCTTGCGGCGCGCCTCGGCCAGCTCCTCGTCGGCGGCGCGGCGGGCGAGCTCGGCGCGATAGGCCGCCTGCGTGCACGACGGCGCGCCGGGCGCGCAGCCGGAGACGTCGGCGCCCTCGACGTAGCGGCGCGCCGCCAGCGCGTCGGCGTCGTCGGGCTCGTCGCCGGCGGAAGCCGACACGCCCGAGCGCTTCGCCAGCTGCGGGAAGGATTCGAGCGACACCGCGGGAGCAACCGAGGCGCGCGCGACGGGGCCGCACGTTTCCACGAGCAGCTTGCCGCCGCCGGCGCGCGCGTCGGCGAAGTCGGCCAGGGCCACGATGGGGAACTCGAGCCCCTTCGAGGCATGGATGGTCATGATCTTCACGACGTCGCCGCCGGCGCCCGACAGCGCGCCGGGAGCCTCCTTCAGTCCCACGGCCAGCTCGTCGGCCAAAGCGCGCGCCGTCGAGGCCAGGCCCAGATGGCGTTCGGACTCGAGGCTCTCGATGAGCCGGATCGTCTTCAGCACGTTCGCGGCGCACGCCGTTCCGACCGCGCCCTGCCGCTCGAGCCGCGCCATCCATCCCGAGCGCACCACCGCGTCGCGCACCACGTCGGCCACGGGGCGCGTGCGGGCTTCGGCGCTCGCGCGGTCGAACAGCCGCACGGCATGGGCGAGCCGCGGCGGCAGGTCGTCGACCTGCGACGCGAGCCGCGCGAAGCCGCGATCGAGGTCGCGACGCCGCACGCATCCGGTCTCGGGATCCTCCTCGGTGGACAGCGCGAGGAAGTCGTCGGCCGCGAGCCGCACCATGTCGCTGGTCAGCACCTCGAACAGCGCGGCGGTGTTCGCCGGGTTGGCGAGCGCCTCCACGAACCGCGCCACCACGCGCACCTCGGGCGCCGACGCGAACAGCGACCCGCCCGTCACCACGCACTCGAATCCCTCGGCGCGCAGCGCCTCGGCGTACATGCCCGCACGGCTCATCTTTCCCAGCAGCACCACCATGTCGCCGGGAGCGTGGCCGTCCTCGCGCAGCGCGGCGAAGCGGCGGGCGATGGCCTCGGCCCCGGCGCGCTTCGCGTCGACCGTCCGCACCCCGGTGCCGCGACCGGCGGGCTGCATCGACAGCACGAGGTCGATGCGCGGCGCGCGGCCCCGGTAGCGCGATGCGCGGCGCTCGTTCGGGGCGAGCGACATGAACGCGTCGCCGAACACCGTAGGCTGCTCGAACACGCGGTCGACGAACGACAGCACGTCGCCGTGGCTGCGGAAGTTCTTCGTGAGCTCGACGTAGAGCGCGCCCACCTCGTCGGAGCGCATCGCGCGCTTGTGCGCCTCGTACACGTTCACGTCGGCGCCGCGGAAGCGGTAGATGGACTGCTGCGCGTCGCCCACGGTGCACAGGTGCGCGCAGTTCGGGCCGGCCAAGCGCGCGATCATGTCGATCTGCAGCTGGCTCGTGTCCTGGAACTCGTCCACCATCACGAGCTTGAAGCGGTCTTCGTAGCGCGCGGCGATGTCGGGGCAGCGTTCGAACGCGTCGAGCGTCCGCACGAGCAGGTCGTCGTTGTCGAGCTTGCACGCGACGCGCTTCGCGTCCTCGTAGCGGGCGGTCACGTCGCGGGCGAGCGCAAGGAGCTCGGCCGACAGCGGGTACGCCAGCGCGAGCGCGATGCCCTGGGCGACGCGCGCGTGCACGGCCTGGTACGCCTTGACCTCCGCCTTCACAGCCGCGCCGCCGAAGGTGCACGGCAGGTAGGCGCAGCCGTCGACCACGGAGGCCAACGCACGCGCGTCGTCGGCTGCGGACGCGTCGGCCAGAAACGCGCCGAGGGCGCGCACCGCGTCGGCCGCCTGCACGCGCGCCCGCTCGGCCGACGCGCTCTTCCCCGCCTGCTCGAGCGCGGGCAGCACGCCCTCGTACGCCAACAGCAGCTCGCGCGCCATCGCCGACGCCCGCGCCGGCTCCGGCCCGAAGTCGAGCGCATCGAGGCCGCCGCGCAGGCCCGCCGCCTTGTCGAGCAAGGTCTGCAGCATCGAGGCCACCGACGGCGCGAGCGGCATCGCCGAGCGCGCCGGGTACTCGTCGAACAGCGCGGCGTACGAACCGCGTGCGACGATGTCGTTGTCCTCGCCGAGCGCGCCGTCGATGGCGTCGGCGATGAGGTCGGCGCGCTCGGCGTCTCCCAAGATGCCGAACGCCGGGTCGAGCCCCAGGTCGAGCGCATGGGCGCGCAGGATGCGGGCGCACATGCCGTGGATGGTGGATATCCAGGCGCCGTCGACGCGCAGGGCCTCCTCGGCCAGGCCTTCGGCGCGCAGCGTGCGCTTGACGCGCGCCTTGATCTCGGCCGCGGCCTTCTCGGTGAACGTGATGGCCAGCACCTCGTCGATGCCCGACACCGCCGGGCCGCTCTCGGGCAGCAGCGCGTAGGCGATGCGCTGCGTGAGCGTGAAGGTCTTGCCCGAGCCGGCGCCGGCCGACACGAGCAGCGGGCCGTGCACGTGCTCGACGCTCTGGCGCTGGCCGGGCGTGCAGGTGGCGAGGTTCATAGCGCGCGCCTCCTCTCGCAAGCGAGCACGGGACAGTAGCCGCACGGGTCGCCTCCGCGCGGGTCGGGGCCGATGCAGCCGCCGGCCAGCGTGCGCACGGCCTCGGCGATGCGTTCCTCCACCGCGTCCACGAGCTCGTCGAACGACGAGACGCCCAGGGCCTCGCCCGCCGGCCCCGGCACGCCGCAGCGCTCGACGTCGATGCCCGGCGCGTCCCCCTCGCCGAGGACCGTACGGTCGAACGCTCCGGACAGGCGGCGGTCGCGCCCGTACGACACGTACAGCGCGCCCACGACGTCGAGGCCCAGCACCCTGCGCGCCACCTGGGCGTACATGAGCGTTTGCACCTTGTGGGGCAGCGGCGCGCCGCCCGCCTGCGCGGCGCTCGACGCCGAATCCAGCAGGTAATCGCCGTTGAGGGAGCCCTTGTAGTCGATGACCACCGCCTGGCCGGCCGCGTTCACGTCGATGCGGTCCACGCTGCCGCGCAGCAGGCAGCCCGCGTACGGAAACGGCTCGCTCGAGCCGAAATCGAGCTCGAAATGCGTCGGCTCGAAGCCCGGCAGCAGCAGCGCCTCGCGATCGAGGAACGCGACGAGCTTCTTCCTCAGGTCGTTCGTCTCGGCCTGCTCGAACGCGGTGCGCGGAATGAGCGGGTTGGCAGAGCGCTTGAGCTTCGTCTGCGACTCCAAGTGGCGGTCGAACGTCTCGCCCAACAGCGCCCGCGCCTCGGGCAGCACCGCGGCCTCCACCTTCGCGTGGCCGGCGGCGCGAAAGCGCTCGTAGAAGCTGCGCAGCACATTGTGGGAGAAGCTCCCCATCTCGAGCGGGCCGAACCCGGCGTCCGGCTCCGACAGGCGCAGGCGGCGCAGGGCGAACCACTTGTAGGGGCACTCGAGGTAGCTCTCCAGCGCCGACGGCGACAGCGCGAGCGGTGCTCCGGCCGCGGGCAGCCCCTCGCGCGGCGAGCGCGGCAGCACGATGCGCGAGCGCTGCTCGGCCGACACCGCGCCGGCCGCGGGAAGCTCCCAGGACCGCGTGGCGAGCTCGTCGCCCGGGCGCGTCCGCGCGCCGGCGCACGCGAGCGCGAGGTTGTCGTGCAGGGCATCCTCCCCCGCCTGCGCCGCGAACGGCGCGAGCGCGGCGGGAAGCCCCGTGGCGCGATCGTCTTCGGCCGCATCGGCATCGGGGGCGCGGTAGCAGTCGAGCAGCTCCTCGTACATCACCGCCGCATACGCCTCGTCGGCGTCCACCGTGTTCAGCACGCGCTCGCACACCACCGCGTCGCGCGCCGTCGAGAGCGCGCGGAAGAACCGGCGGCGCGCGTCGGCCAGCGCGTCGGCGGGACGATGGAGGCCGAGCTTCCCCATCAGCAGCGTGCCCCCGTCTTCCGCCGAGCGCACCGGGTAGGCGCTCGCGACGAGGTCGCACAGCACGAGCGCGCAGCACGAGCACGAAGGCCGCTCGGCCGCATCGGCCAGCGACATGAACAGCGCATCGGGAGCGTCGTCCCCGTCTGCCGCCGTGCGGGCGCACGCGGAAACCGGCGCGCGCTCCAGCAGCGCCGTCGCGTCGGCGAACGAGGCTTTCGTGCGAGCGCACGCCGCCGCGAAGGCGCGGGCGCTCGACACCGCCGCCAGCTGCTCGGCACGGAACGCTGGGTCGAGGTCGATGCGGGCGCGCAGGCGCGCCTCGAAGCTCGCGAGCGCCCCGTCCACATCGTCGGCCGCGAGCGCGGCGAGGGCCTCGGCCGCAGCCTCGCTCTCGCGGGAGAGATCGGCGACGATGCGCTCGCGCTCCACCGTGCGGTCGCCGCGCCATGCGGCGTCCAGCTCGCAGGCCGTGCGTCGCCCGATGCCCGAGAAGGGGCCGAACGCGAAGTCGGAGGCCTGCGCGATGCGCCACGGGCCGTGCACGAACGCGTGGAGGGCCAGGAAGGCGCGGCCGAACGCGGTGTCGGCGAACGGGCGGGTCGCCTCCACCGCCGAAGCCGTGCCGTGCTCGGACAGCGCGTCCGCCACTTCGTCGAACAGCGCGCGCGGATCGCGCGCCGCGACGACGACGGGCAGCGCGGCGCGCCCCTCGGCCGCGGCGAGCGCGCGCTCGCAGGCCGCCGCCCGCGCCACCGCGCCCGCCACGAGCGCGGGCACGGCGTAGCGCCCGGCCGGAAGCAGGAAGCGCACGCGCCCCGTCGGCTCGAGCGGCTCGGCCGTCGTCTGCTTGAACAACCGCCCCAACAGCCCCTGCAGCTCGGGCGCTCGCGAACCCGTCGGGGACGGGGCGCGGCATCCGTCGTCGAGGCGCACGACGTCGACCTGCCGCGCGAGCGCGGCGACCATCTGCTCGTCGGCGTAGCCCAGCTCGTCGAACCCCGCCAGCACGAGCGGCTCCGCGGCGCAGCCCGTCGCTTCCGCGCCGTCCGCGAACGCCGCCGGCAGCCATGCTGCCGCCTGCGACGATTCGCACAGGCCGCTTTCGACCAGCAGGTCAGCGTAGCGCCCAAGCGCCGCGAGCACGTCGCGCTCGGCAGGGCTGAGCCCGGCCGTCGCGCCGTCCGCCTCGAGCAGGTACGGCAGCGCCTCGCGGGCCAGACGCGCGAGCAGGTCCACGGTGCCCGCCGTGACGTCGAGGGCCGAGCGCTCGGTTTCCAGACAGGCGCGGCGCACGAGCAGCGCGCGCTCGGACGACGAGACGATGCGGCGCCCGTCGCCGAACAGGTCCCAGCGATCGCGTACCCACGACGCGGGGGTCTCCACCCGCACGCCGAGCGCGCAGGGGCCCTCTGCGAAGACGCGCCGCGCACGAGCCGCCGCCGCTGCGCTCGGCACCAAGAGCGCGGGAACGCGCCCCGCGGCGCGCTGGGCGTCCAGATGGTCGCGCGCCGCTTCGAGCACGGCGTCCGCATGGTCGAGTATGTAATGATGGAGGGGCATGGCGTCTATTGTACTCGCATACCGCACAAACGTGCGCTACAATGGCCGCCATGCAGAAGAACACCTTGAAATACTCGACCATCGTCTTTCTCGGCGGCGCCAGCTACGGCGTGATGGCCGCCACGGTGAAGTCCGCGTTCGCCGAGGGGTTCGCCTGGGCGCAAACCGCCGCCAGCCAGGCGTTTTTCGGCGCTCTTCTGTTCGCCGTCGCGCTGGTCGCGCTCGCCGCGTTCGGCAAGCGCCCCGTGCCGCTGTCGCCCAAGCGCGTTTTCGCCCTGCTCGGCCTCGGCCTCACCACGTGCACCACCTGCGTGCTGTACAACTTCGCCCTCACGATGCTGCCCGTGTCGGTGGCCATAACGCTGCTGTTCCAATTCACCTGGATCGGCATCGTCTTCCAGGTGATCGCCACCCGGCGCAGGCCGCATCCCGCCGAGCTCGGCGCTGCGGCCATCATCCTCGCCGGCACGCTCTTGGCAAGCGGCCTGTTCTCGTCCACGGTGGGCGACCTCAATCCGCTCGGCATCGCCTGCGCGCTGCTGTCGGCCGTCAGCTGCGCGACGTTCATGTTCCTGTCCGCCCGCGTCGGATGCGACGTGCCGCCCATCGAGCGCGGCCTCGTCGTGTGCCTGGGCGCGTGCATCCTCGGGTTCGCCGTATGCCCCGACTACTTCGCCAGCGGCGCACTCGAGACGGGCATCTGGAAGTACGGGCTGATCCTCGGCGTGTTCGGGCTGTTCGTGCCCGTGGTGCTGTTCGGCATCGGAACGCCGCACCTCTCGGCGGGGCTGTCCACCATCATGGCGTCCTCCGAGCTTCCCTGCGGCATCGCCGTCTCGGTGCTCATCCTGTCCGAGCCCGTGGATGCGTTCCAAGTGGCCGGCATCGTCGTCATCATGCTGGGGGTGGTGGTGTCGCAGCTTCCCAACCTCGTGCCCCGGCGCAGCGCGACCCTACAGGCCGAAGAAGGATAGCCCGACCGAGAAGAGCCCTTGCAGAAGGTCCTCGATCGCCTTCTTGCGCTCCTTGAGGTAGACGGCGCAGATGGGCACCGTCACCGAGTCCTGCGGCGCGAACGGGCGCACGGCCGTCATCCCATGCGTCTTCTCGAGCGCCGGAATGCCCGTGGTGAGGATGACGCCGCCGCTTTTGAAGTGCTGCTCGATGCCCGCCAGGTCCAAATCCACGAAGCGGAGGTTCGTCTTCTTCGCACGGTACTTCGAGGCGATGCTGTCGTTCGATGCATCGAACCAGCTGGAGGCGGCCACCGGGTAGGGCTCGACGTCGGCCAGCGTCAGCTCCCCCTTCATGGCCAGCGGATGGCCCTTACCCATGATGACCGCCGATGGGACGGTGCCCACCGGGCGGCATTCAACGTCGGGATGATCGAACGTGCCGACCGTCACCAACACGTCGAACGCGCGCGACCAGAGCCCGACGAGCCCGTCTTCGCCCGTGGCCAGCGCCATGGAGGTCTCGACGCCCACCTGCGCCTGCACGAGCGCGGCCGTGTTCTCGCGCACCACCTCGTTGCCCAAGAACGGCGGCGTGTTCAGCGCCAGGCGCAGCCGGTCGATCCTCTCGTCCGCCTGCCGGTAGCGGGCGGCGAACGTCTCGAGCTCGGAGAACTGGACCAGCACGGGGACGGCTTGCTCGTATAGCGTCTGAGCGAACGAGGTGGGCCTCATGCCCTGGTTGTTGCGCACGAACAGATCGCATCGCACCTCTGATTCGAGGTCGGCCATGCTCTTCGAGATCGCCTGCACGGTCACGTGCCGGCTCTTGGCGGCGGCGGAAAGGCTGCCTTGCTCGACCACTGCGGCGAAGTATTGAATCTGTTTGATATTCAAGGGCGCGACCTTCGGAACACGGGCGATTGTAATGGAAAAAATCCTACCACTCCGGCAACGGGCAGCCCGAGCAGCCCATCGTGTTCAACTAATTTTTGAATCGCCCGCCCCCTCGCAGGATCGACGCGCTGTTCGCCCTCACGAGAAATCGCCGTATCGCAGGAAAAAAGAGCTTGCAATGACGCGCCCGCTTTGTAATAATGTTCAGGCTGCTTTTCCAGCTTGGAATCGCGCAGACCGTCCCCATAGTCTAGAGGTCAGGACGCGGCCCTTTCAAGGCTGAGACACGGGTTCGATTCCCGTTGGGGGCACCACATTCGATACGCGCGCAGGTTCGCCCTGCGCGCGTTTTCGTTTTCCCGGGGGTCTGCGGCGGGCAAGATACGGCGATGCGATGAGGACGCGTCGGAGCCCTTCGCTTGCGGCCCGTTTGCGGTATGATGGAAGCATGAACACCGACGAGAACACCATACGCCCGCTCGCAGCGGAAAGCGGCCCTACCCCCCTCGAGCTGGCGATCGCCGACGACCAGGGCGAGCTCGCAGCCGCCGAGCCCGAAACCGAAGCCGAACCGGAGCCCGAGCCTGTCAAGCCCACCGTCATCGTGATGCACGCGTCTGTCGGCTCCGGCCACCGCAGCGCCGCCTACGCGGTGGCGCAGGCCTTCGAGCTCATGCGCGACGCGCGGGCCGACGACGGCGAAGGCGAGGGCTCCGCCGAAGGCGCGCAGACCCCCATTCCGGACGACCTCGACATCGAGGTGATCGACGTGCTGGACTACGGGCGCATCGTGTTCGACGGCAACAACGCCGCTTCGCTGTTCACCGGCGCCACACGCCCCATCTACGACCTCACCTGGCGTTTCACGCTCACCGGGCGCCTGTTGTGGGGAGGCGGCTCCATCTGGTCGCACCTCATGTACTCCAAGTTCACCGACTACGTGCGCGAGAAGCGGCCCCTGGCCGTCGTATGCACGCACATCACCGCCGCCAACGTGGCCGTGGCGGCGCGCATGCTGACCGGGCAGCACTACCCTATCGTGTGCGTCCCCACCGACTACGAGACCGAGGGCCTCTGGCCGCACCGCGCCGCCGACCTGTTCTGCGTCGCCAACGAGTCGATGGCCGAGACGCTGCGCCCGCGCAAGGTGCCCGAGGAGAGCATCCTCATCACCGGCATCCCCACGCGCGACGACTTCCGCCGCACCTACGACCGCGCCTCCACGCGCGAGCAGCTGAAGCTGCCGCAGGACCGCCGCGTCGTGCTGGCGCTGGCCGGGGCCTACCTGCCACGGCCCTACGTGCACTTCCGCACCGCGCTCGACAAGCTGCTGCCCTACCTGCACGGCTTCGACGACACGCTGCACTTCGTATTCGTTGCGGGAAGCGATGCCGACTACGCGCGCCACCTGCGCCAGGAGTGCGCCGATCTGGGGCTGGCCAACGCCACCGTGCTCGACTACGTCGACGACATGGCGGCGCTCATGGCGGCCAGCGACCTCGTCATCTGCAAGTCGGGCGGGCTCACGGTCACCGAGTGCCTGTGCGCCCAGGTGCCCATGATCCTGCTGGGCAAGGCCTACGGCCAGGAGAAGGTGAACGTGCAGATGCTCACCTCGCTCGGCGCCGCCATGCACGTGACCACCGCGCGCGAGCTGCTCGACACGCTGCGCCACGTGGCGCGCAACCCCGAGAGCGCCCACGCCATGCTGATCAACGGCAGCTTCCTGCGCCACCCCGACGCGGCCGAGGACATCGCGAAGGCCACGTTGCGCCTGATCGCCGAGCCGAAGAACCCCGACGACCCCCGCTACCGCAAGCACTTCCTGCACTTCTACTGGGGAAAGAAGCCCGCCCACATCCGCTAGGGACGCGTCGAAGCGGACCGATCAGGGAGCCGTTGCAGGGAGAAATTCGTGACGGATCAGAAGTCGATGAGGTCGCGCACGCTCACGTCCAGAGCCTTCGCGATTCGGCACAGCACGTCGATGGTGGCGTTCTTGTCGCCTTTTTCCAGGGCTGAGATGTACTGCTTGGTATTGTTGCCGATCATGGCGGCCAACTGACCTTGCGTCAGGCTCTGCCCCTCGCGCAGCGTGCGGATCCTGCTGCCGAGCATCTGTCTCTGTGTCATTCCCATTGGACAAGCTTAGGGTTCCCCGGTATCATATGGTCATCCCATGGGATGACTTTTGCCGTGCAGTGGGGATACCGGCACCAGCTGGAAACGAGAAAGGCGGCAACGGTCGAGACATTGAAGGAGGAGCAGTGAGAAGAGTACTAGCAGGCTTGGTCGTCGTTTCGCTTGCGGCGGGAGCGCTCTGCCTCGGGTGCGCGAGCAGCCAAAACGTCGAGGGTTCCGCCCCTGCGAGCCAAAAGGAGCTCGCGGCCGCCTGGCCGCTCAGCAACGAACAGCACGCCAAGAGCAACATGAAATGCACGGCCTGCCACGACGAAGAGGATCCGACCCAAGGCGTCGGCGCGGTGCCCACCGAGACATGCCTTTCATGCCATGGCAGTTACGAGAAGGTCGCCGAAAGAACGGCGGCCATCGGCGACGAGATCAATCCGCACGACAATTTCCACTACGACATGCAGCTCGATTGCACCACCTGCCACAAAAGCCACGGCGAGTCCGTCAACCTCTGTCTGAGCTGCCACGACGCGGATCTCTGGATGAACGACATCCCGTAGCCGCACGAGCACATCGAGCATGCCGACACAATAGGAAGGATTCGCATGGACAGGAAATGCTTTCTGAAAACCAGCCTGATCGCAGCAGCCGCCACCGTCGCGTCGGTCGCCGGCGCGGGCCAGGCTTTCGCATCGCCCGCGCAGCAGGACGACGAGACCGAGGGCTTCGATGAAATCGTCGACGTCGTGGTCGTGGGAAGCGGCCTCGCAGGCACGGTTGCCGCAGTCACCGCTGCGGAAACCGGCAGCACGACCCTGCTGCTGGAGAAGATGGACCAGCTCGGCGGAACCTCGCGCGTCAGCGGGCTGAACTTCGCCTGCACGGGAAGCGACGAGCAGGCCGCCGAGGGCATCGAAGACGACCCCGAATCGCTCTACCAGGACATGAGGAAGGTTGCCGAAGACTACGGCGATCCCGAACTCGCCCGCATCGTCGCTTCGAAGTCGGCGGAATTCTACCGATTCCTCACCGAGCGCGGCGTCGTCTTCAAGCAGTTCAAGAACGGCGGCGGCCACAGCGTCAAGCGCATACTGTGGGCGGGAGGCGGACGCTTCCTCCTCGATCCTCTGCTCGCCCACGCCAAGCAGAACCTCCCCGACGCCCTCGAGACGAGAACGCGCTGCAAGGTGGACGACCTCATCATGCGCGACGGTCGCGTCGTCGGGGTGACCGCGCGGGAGAGCTACTCGTTTCGCTACGAATCGCCGGAGAAGGACGATACCGAGAATGCGGGCGGGCAAGCGCGTCGCATCGGAGCACGAAAAGGCGTGGTGTTCGCGACAGGCGGCTACGCGCGCGACAAAGACCTGCTGCGCGCCGAAAGCGCCATCCTCGCCCAAGCGGATTCCATGACCAACCCCGGCGCGACCTCGGGGACGTTGAAGATGCTCGCGTCGCACGGCGCGCAAGCGGTGAACCTATCGCTGTTCAGGCTCTCCTATCCCATCCCCACCGAGGACGTGTGCTGGGGCATGCTCGTGAACCCCGACGGCGAGCGCTTCGTCAACGAGCTGGGAAGCCGAAACGATCTCGGCGTCATCATCTTGAAGGAGATGCTGGACCACGACGGAAGGCCTCCGCTGCTCATGTACGACTCCGTGGGCATCGAGTTGTTCCGCGACAAGCAGCGCCTCGAGATGTCTCTTGCCGGGAGGAACTTCAAGAACGGCAGCATGTACGCGTTCGACACCGTCGAGGAGGTCGCCGAGCACTTCGGCTACGAGCCTTCGGTGCTTTCCGCGGCCGTCGACCGCTACAACCGGATGTTCGACGAGGGAGCCGACGAAGACTTCGGCAAGGACATGGCCGCCTTGAACGGAGCCGCCCTCAAGCAGCCGCCGTTCTACGCCATGAACCTGATCCCGAACAACAACTACACGCCCGGCGGAGTGCGCATCGACACGTCGGCGCGCGTGCTCGACGCGTACGGCAGCCCCATCGACGGCCTGTACGCCGCCGGCGAAGCCACGGGAGGCGTGCACGGGGCGCAGCGCCTCACCGCCTGCTCGTGCCCCGATTGCGGCGCGTTCGGCATGATCGCCGGCGAGGAGGCGGCGAAGCGGAGCCCCGTCGAGCTGTAAGGGTCGAGGGCAAGGCGCGGCGAACGTCCCGCGGCAACGCCGCAGGGCGTTCGCCGCGCTCGTCGGGATGGTTCCAGGTTTGTGCATTATGCGCTCATCGGCTGAAACGTCGGCTGATGAGCGTATACTGGTTGCTCGGCGCCCGACGCTCGTTCGGCTGCGCCTCGATCTTCCGACATGCATGACGCGGCGGATCGACCCCGCACCTGCAATCAGCGGCGCCCGCGCCGCACCGACACAGAAAACAGAGACATATGAAGCAATTCAACGAACTCGGCCTGTCCGACCAGGCTCTGCAAGCCGTCGCGCGCCTGGGCTACGAAGCGCCCACGCCCGTCCAGGAGCAGGCCATCCCGCTGGCGCTCGAAGGGCGCGACCTCATCGCCGCCGCCAAGACCGGCACCGGCAAGACCGCGGCCTTCTCGCTGCCCTCGCTCGACCGCCTCGGGCACGCCAAGGGCGGCCAGGGCCCGCTCATGCTCGTGGTCACGCCCACGCGCGAGCTGGCCCAGCAGATCGGCGAGGTGTGCACGGCCATCGCCGCGTCCACGCACCACCGCATCCTCACCGTGGTAGGCGGGCTGTCCTACACCCCGCAGATCAACAAGCTGAAGCACGGCGTGGACATCCTCATCGCCACGCCGGGACGCCTCGTCGACCTCATGGAGCAGGGCGCTGTGCGCCTCGGCGACGTGGAGGTGCTCGTGCTCGACGAGGCCGACCGCATGCTCGACATGGGCTTCTGGCCGGCTATGAAGAAGATCATCGGCGCCACGCCCTCATCGCGCCAGACGCTGCTGTTCTCGGCCACCATCGACGCGTCCATCAAGAACAGCGTTGGCAAGCTGCTGCACGACCCGGCGTTCGTCGAGATCGCGCACAAGGGCGAGACGGCCGACACCGTGGACCAGTACGTCGTCCACGTGGCGCAGACGCTCAAGCCGGCGCTGCTCAAGGCGCTGCTGGCCGAGAAGGGCGCCGAGCGCGTCATCGTGTTCGCCCGCACGCGCAGCCGCGCCGATTCCACCTGCCGCCGCCTCAAGCGCGCCGGCTACACCGTGGAGGCCATCCACTCCGACCGCAGCCAGGCGCAGCGCCGCCGGGCGCTCGACAACTTCGCCAGCGGCAAGACCGGCGTGCTCGTGGCCACCGACGTGCTGGCGCGCGGCATCGACGTGGAGGAGGTGGACTATGTCGTGAACTTCGACCTGCCCACCCAGCCCGAAGACTACGTGCACCGCATCGGCCGCACGGGCCGCGCGGGCGCCGCGGGCTTCGCCGTGTCGTTCGTGAGCCCCGAGACCGCCGACGCGCTGCGCGACATCGAGAAGCTCATCAAGCGCCCCATCCCCGTCACGGAGGTGGCCTCGTTCGACGCCGAACAGGCCGCCGAGGAAGCCGCCGGCAAAGCCGCGCGCGCCGATGCGCGCCGCGACCCCGAGATCAAGCAGGCCGCCAAGGAAATGGCCGCGCGCGAGCGCAAGAAGGCCAAGGCCCGCGAGCAGAACCAGGCCGACGCCGCCGGGTCGGGCAAGCGTCCGCTCGCGAAGAAGAAGCCGTCGGGCGGCCAAGGCGGACAGGGCGGTCGTCCGCAAGGCCCGCAGGGCAAGAAGCCGAACGCCCCGCAGGGCGGCGCGCCGAAGAAGCGCGGCGGCTCGGACCTGCGCCCCGGCCGCACCCATCGCGCCGCCGTCGCCCAGCAGAGGGGCAAGCGCAGCAGGTAGAACGAAAGAGGGTCGCCGTTGCGACCCTCTTTTTTTACGTTCGGGGCGAAGGTGGCGCGCATTCCGAAACGGCGCCGGAAACGCTGCACGCGATCTCGCTCGCGGCAAGCAATTTTTTCGTTTTGCGTGTCCCAAAGCCGTTCGGATCGCGTTTCGATAGACACTCCGAATCTTCGACCTGGGCTTTTGCACGCATCCTGCAGCTGGTTCCCCCTTTCGGGAGAAGAAAAGTTCGCAAAACGAAAAAACTGCTTGGAATAGCCCGTTTTGCGTGCCGAAACCAATTCCGCCTCCCCCGTCGCTCGATCCGCGGCGCCGCGCCGACCGCGTGCCGTCCCTTATCGCGAATCGACGCGGACGCACGTCACAAACCGCACGCTTTCCTCCGCGCTAAGGGGAATCGCATCGACGCTCCCAGGTCGGGGCGAGGTCGTCCGTCTTACCCCAGCGGGTCCTTGTTCTGGTTGGCGGCGACATGGACGAGGCGGTTGCCCAGCCACAGCAAGAACGCGAGCACCACGACGGCGCTGCCGGCCAGCATCCATTCGCCCTGCAGCAGCTCCGCGATCAGCAGGAACACCGCCACCGCGGCGGCGAACAGCAGCGCGAGCGTGCCGAGCGCCACCAGAGCCGTGGCCGCGAGGCGCGCCCGGTCGCCTCCGGCGCGCCCGGATCCCTGCGTTTCGTTCAAAGGTTCATCGCCCATATCCGAAAGCCTCCCTCCATCGACAACGGCCCGACGGGGTCGCTTTCCCTCAGCATACGCTCTTCGTGGCGACGACGGCCACGCCGGTGCCGCATACGTCCTCTATGAGCACGTCGCCGGCAGCGACGGGCGCGGAGAGGTCGAGCACGGCGATGGCGGCCAGCACGTCGCGCATGGCGGCCTTCGGCACCGGGCGCTCGGTCTTCACGCTGACGGGCTCCAGGCAGCCGGACACGCACAGCACGGCCGTCACCATGCGCTCGGGCGCCACGGCCTCCTGAGCCGCATAATCCGCGCCGCGCTTGCACGTGTAGCCCGAGACGTCGGCAACCCGGCCGTCCTCGTCGAGCGCCACCTCCACGCGGCAGCCCAGCGGGCAGCAGATGCACGTGAAGGCGACGATGTCGGTGGCGAATTGCATCAGTCGGCCCCTCCCCCTGCGATGTGCGCCTCGTTTGCGGGCGCCGCGGCCGCGTCGCGGCCCTCCACGCGCACGCGCACGGCCGAACAGCCCGCCACGGCGCCGGCGGGCAGGATGACGAGCACCATCTCGGCAGGCACGGCGATCATCGTCTTCGCGCGCTTGAGCTCGCGCACGCGCCCTGCGGCGTCGATGCCCTCCACGATGAAGCGCGGTTCGCTCACGGTGCGCGTCACGCGCAGCGACAGCATGAGCTTCTCGTCGGGCCGCATGGCAGCGTCCACGGCCTGCGGCACCACGTAGCGCACGCCGTCG
The DNA here is from genome assembly GCF_900184265.1 of Eggerthella timonensis. Lineage (NCBI taxonomy): Bacteria > Bacillati > Actinomycetota > Coriobacteriia > Eggerthellales > Eggerthellaceae > Eggerthella > Eggerthella timonensis. The sequence goes on along the minus strand of NZ_FXXA01000002.1, from coordinate 2,032,892 downwards.
CCCGCCATCACGGGGATGCCGTCTCCGGACGCATCGACCGGCTCGGCGCCGTCTTCGCAGCCCGCAACCCGACGCTTCGCGTAGGCCGCCGCCGCGGCGCCGGCGCGCTCGCCCTCCTGCGAGGCATGGTCCACCAGGTCGTGCACGTGCAGCGCGTTGCCGCAGGCGAACACGCCAGGCACGTCGGCGGCCAGACGGTTGTCCACGCGCGCGCCGCCCGTGACGGGGTCGAGCGACACCCCGGCCGACTTCGCCACCTCGTTTTCGGGCACGAGGCCCACCGACAGCAGCAGCGTGTCGCAGGGGATGCGCTGCTCGGTGCCGGGGATCACCTGGATCGTCTCGGGATCCACCTGCGACACGTACACCGCGCTCAGGCGCCCCTCCCCTTCCAGGCGCGTCACCGTCGAGCTGAGGTGCAGCGGGATGCCGAAGTCGTCGAGGCACTGCACCACGTTGCGGCGCAGTCCCGACGGATGCGGCATGAGCTCGTGCACGCCGACGACCTCGGCGCCTTGGGACGCCAGACGGCGCGCCATGATGAGCCCGATGTCGCCGGAGCCGAGGATGACCGCGCGGCACCCCGGCAGGCATCCTTGGAGGTTCATGAAGTTCTGCGCGCTGCCCGCCGAGAACACGCCCGACGGGCGGGAGCCCGCCATGTTGAGCGCGCCGAGCCCGCGTTCGCGCGAACCGGTGGCCAGCACCACGGAGCGCGCCCGATACGCGTGCGCGCCGCGCGCGTCCACCGCGTGCACCGTGAGCGGCGAGCCCGCGCCGTCGTCCGGGCGTCCCGGATCGACGGACGTCACGCTGGCCCCCGCCAGCACGTCCACCGCGCCTTCGGCTGCAAGCGCGTCGATCTCGCGCTGCGCGTACTCCGGGCCCGTCAGCTCCACGCCGAAGCGGTGCAGCCCGAAACCGTTGTGCACGCACTGCTTGAGGATGCCGCCCAGCTTCTCCTCGCGGTCGAGCAGAAGCACGCGCGCGCCTCGGCTCGCGGCCGCCTGGGCTGCGGCGATGCCGGCGGCTCCGCCGCCCACCACCGCCACGTCGTACGTGTCGCCCGCGCCCGTCGAAGCCTGTGCGCGCGCAGCGGCGTGGGCGTCGGCGCAGGCCAGCTGCGCGTAGTCGGGGCGCGCCTTCGCCACCACCGGCGAGCCCGCCAGGCGCTTGTCCAGCGCGTCGGGAGCGACGCCCGTCTCGCGCGCAACGATGCGCGCGATCTCCGGCGAGCAGAACCCGCCGTGGCAGCGGCCCATCATCGCGCGCGTGCGCCATTTGAGCGCGTCGAGCGACAGCACCGGCAGCGGCCCGTGCAGCGCGGCTGCAAGCTCGGCCTCGGTCACCTCGCAGCAGCGGCACACGACGTGCCCCCAGCGCGGATCGGCCTCGATGGCGCGGGCGCGGGCGGCCTCGTCGAGATCGGCGAACGGCGCGCAGCGCTCGCGGCGCGCCCGGAACGCCCCGTTGGGCTCGGCCCCCAGCTGCTCCGCCACCGCGCGCGCCACATGCTCGGCCACGGCAGGCGCCGAGGTGAGCCCCGGCGAATCGAAGCAGGCGATGTTGAAGAACCCGGGCGCGTCGTCCGGCTCGCCGATGACGAAGTCGTCGCCGTCGGCATTCGAAGCGCGCAGCCCTGCGAAGTTCGCGATCATGCCGCGCGCGCTGGCGTCGGGCCATGTCTTCCTCGCGGATTCCAGCACGAACCGCAGGCCCTCCGCGCTCGTCGACAGATCGGTCTTGCTCGCCTGCTCCACCGCGTTCGGCCCCACGAGCAGGTTGCCGTGCACGGTCGGCGTCACCAGCACGCCCTTGCCCGCCGACGACGGCGCTTGGAACACCGTATGGGAGAACAGCGGTCCGTACTCGGAATCGTACAGGCAGTACTCGCCGCGCCGTGCCGTGATGTGCAGACGGCGCGCGCTCACCATGTTGTTCAGCTCGTCGGCGAACACGCCGGCGGCGTTCACCACCGCGCGCGCCGCGTAGCGCGCGCCCGAAGACGTGACCAAAAGGTAGCGCGCGGACGTCGCCGATGCGGCCGAGAGCCGCTCGACGGACACGACGCGCTCGTTGAAGCGGAACGCCGTGCCGTGCAGCGCAGCCTGCTCGGCCGAGAAGAGCGCAACCTCGTACGGGTCGCAGATGGCGCCCGTCTCAGCCACGAGGCCGCCGCGCACGAGCGGGCTCACCTGCGGCTCGAGCGCCCGCACGTCGGCCGCGTCCAGCTCGCGCACGCCCTCCACGCCGTTCTCGGCCGCACGCGCCACGAGCCGGCGCACGGAGGCCCGCTCCTCGTCGGAGAACGCGAGCACGAGCGAGCCGTTGCGCACGTAGGAGAATCCCAGCTCGTCGGCCCATTGCGGGAACAGCCGCGAGCCTTCCACATTGAAGCGGGCCTTGAGCGTTCCGGGCAGCGGGTCGTGCCCTGCGTGCACGATGCCGGAGTTCGCGCGGGTCGCCCCGCACGCCACGTCGTTGCCCGCTTCGAGCACCACGGCGGACAGGCGCCATCGCGCCAATGCGCGCGCCGCCGTCGCACCGGCGACGCCGGCTCCCACGATCGCAACGTCGACGCTCTGTAGAGGTTCGGTATCCATGTCGTTCAGCTTACTATTTATCCCCGTTGAGCGAAAGGGCAGACACGCAATCCGCCAAGCGCGGTATCGTACTTTTCAACGAAGCGATGAAAGGAACCTTATGAGGATAGCGGTGGCAAGCGAGGGGCTTGCGGTCTCGCCCTATTTCGGGCATTGCGCGAGCTTCACCTGCTACAAGATCGAACGGGGCATCATCGTCGAATGCCAGAACATGCCGAACCCCCATCAAAGCCCCGCCCGCATCGCCGCCGTGCTGCGCGAGCTCGACGTGACGGCGGTCATCACCGGCATCATCGAGCGCGATGCCGTGGAAGCGCTGGAGGCGGCCGATATCGAAGTGGTGGCCAACGAGAAGGGAAGCGCCCGCGGCGCGGCCGAAGCGTACCTGGCCCACACCCTCATCGGCGCCGACGAATGGCACAACGACGAGGAGACGCTCAACGCCCTCGAAGCGTGAGAAGCCCCTCCCCCGAACGCACGAAGGCCCCGCAGATGCGGGGCCTTCGTCATATCGTCGTGCGGTTCGCAGGCCGTAAGCCGCGAAACGAGAAACTACAGGGCCTTCTTGGCGACCTCGGTGATGGCGGTGAACGCCGCGGGGTCGTTGATGGCCATGTCGGACAGCACCTTGCGGTCCAGCTGCACGCCGGCCTTCTTGAGGCCGTTCATGAGCACCGAGTAGCTCATGCCGTTGATGCGAGCGGCCGCGTTGATGCGGGTGATCCAGAGGCGACGGATCTCGCGCTTCTTGTTGCGGCGATCGCGATACATGTACTGGAGCGAATGCTGCACCTGCTCCTTCGCGGCACGGTAGGAACGGGACTTCGCACCGTAGTAGCCCTTGGCGCGGTTGAGGACGGTACGACGCTTCTTATGGGCGCTGACTGCGCGCTTGACACGAGGCATGTTCTATCACTGTTCCTTTACGATTAGCGGAGGCCGAGGTTGCGGGCGATGACCTTCTGGTCAGCCGTGGCCACTTCGGTTTCATGGCGGAAGTTGCGCTTGCGCTTGGGGCTCTTCTTCGTCATGATGTGGCTCTTGTAGGCCTTCGAGCGCATGATCTTGCCGGAACCGGTAACGCGGAATCGCTTCGCGGTGCCGCGATGAGTCTTCATCTTAGGCATGGTCGTTCCCTTCTTCTTTCTTCTCGTTCTCTTTCTTTTTCTTCGCCGCAGCCGCCGCAGGCAGCGGGGCGATGAGCATGTGCATGTTGCGGCCTTCCATCTTGGGCTGGTTCTCGATGACCGCTTCGTCCTTCAGGTCGTCGGCCAGACGCTCCAGGATGGTGAGGCCCAGCTCCGGGTGCGCCATTTCGCGGCCGCGGAACATGATGGTGATCTTCACCTTGTTGCCGGCTTCGAGGAAGCGCATGACGTGCTTCTTCTTCGTCGTGTAGTCGCCCACGTCGATCTTCGGCCGGAACTTCATTTCCTTCGTCTCGACCTTGCTCTGGTTCTTGCGGGCCTGCTTGGCCTTGATGGCCTGGTCGTACTTGAACTTGCCATAATCCATGATGCGGCACACGGGCGGTTCCGCGTTCGGCGCGATCTCCACGAGGTCAAGCCCCTGGTTATCGGCGACGCGCTGAGCCTCCGCCGTGACGTAAATGCCCATCTGTTCGCCATCGAAGCCGATCAAACGGCACTCGCGAACCGTAATCTCTTCGTTGAGCCGAGGCTCCTGAGCAGCTATCGCGCTCACCTCCCAATCCATCGCGCTTCCGCGCATAATAAAACCCGTAGCTTTGGCAGCGTACGGGTTTCGCATTCGTTTCGGGCTTTTCAGCCGGTATTCGAGCGACCCATCAGCAGCCAAAGCGCCGAATCAGGTGGAGGGTTTCCCCTCACTTGAATAAACAACTTGCCTATTGTAGCACGCCGATGAGCAGATGCAAGCGTTTTGCGCAGCTTTTCGCCGCTTTTTCGCCCAACTTCTTAACCTCCTGCCGCTCCCGACGCCGCGCCGGGCTTCACTTGCGCGCCGTCAGCAGGAACGAGAGCGGAAGGCCCCGGCCATCGTAGGCGTCGGTCAGGCCGACGTCGTAGTCGAACTCGTCGAGCTTGGTCACGTGCAGGCCCGCGCGGCACACCGCGTTCACGATGGCCGACATCGTGTGCGAGAAGCTCGTGAACGTCTTGGACTCGTAGCATCCGGACATGTAGCCCATGCCCTCGTTCTCGATCCACGGCTCGCTGCGGAAGTAGGAGTACGCCAGGCTCGGCCGCTCCGCGTCGAAGCCGGGCTCGCCGGGCAGCGGCAGCATGTTCATGACGGGGTGGAAGTCGTGGAGGACCACCGCGCCGCCCGGCTTCAGGCACGTCGCCGCCTTGCCGAACAGGGCGTCCAGATCCTCGATCCAGGTGACGGCCCCGATGGTGAACAGCACGAGGTCGAACGCCCCGTCGTAGGCGGGAGGGATGGCGAGGACGTCGCCGGCGACGAAGGAGCAGCGCTCGACGCCGGCCCCCCGCGCGGCGTCCCGAGCCTGCCCGAGGACGTTCTCGGCGATGTCGAACCCCACGCCGCGCGCAGGGCCCAGCTGCATGAGCGACAGAAGCTCGCGGCCGTTGTTGCAGCAGAACTGCGCCACATGCTTGCCCGCAAGGCCCATCGAACGCAGCTCGCGCGCCAGGTCGGGGTTGAGGAACGGCAGCTCCTCGCGTTGCAACCGCTCGGCGACGTCTTCGCCCCAGCCGGGAAGCCGATGCTCGAATGCCTCCTCCCACGCTTCCTTGTTCGCCTCGATGTATCCCATAGCGCCCCCTCGCCCGTCCGATTCCGTTTCCCGCAGTATACGCGAAGGAGTCGCCGGCCCGCGTGCGGGTAAAACCATCGATTCGGCGAGCGCCGCCTTTCGACACGATGCCGATTTGTTATACTCGAAGAATCAGATGCCCGAAGCCCGCCTTTCGCGACGGAAGGACACCATGAATCGATTAACCCGCCTCCTCACGCTCGCCGGCGCCTGGACGGCTTGCATCGTCGGCTGCATCGGCGTGTTCGTGCCGGTGCTGCCCACCACCCCGCTGCTACTGCTCGCGACGTTCTTGTTCGCGAAGTCCTCGCCGCGCTGCCATGCCTGGATCGTCTCGACGCGGGTGTACCGCACGTACGTCGCCGCATTCAAGGAAGCCGGCGGCATCCCGATCGGCACGAAAGCGCGCATCCTGGCCGTGTCGTTCACGCTCATGGGGCTGTCCGCATGGTTCGTGCAGAAGCCCCTCGTCTGGGCCGTCCTCGGCTGCGTCGGCGTGTTTCTGCTCTACCTCATGTTCGTCCGCATCCCTACCATCGGCATCGAGCGCGTCCAGCGCGTCCGCCGCGCCGAAGAGGAAGGCTAGGGGCATCCGCGATCACAAGCGCCAGCGGGATGGGCGCCGCGCGCGAATTCTGGCAAGTTCGCGCCGTTTTGCGAGCCTTTCGGCACCCATACGCCGCCCCGCTTCATCATAGCTTCGGGAAAACACCTGGTCAGCATCGCTCGACTTCGTTTTATAGCTGATTGAGGATAGCCAAAACGGCTCGAACTTGCCACGATCCGCGCGAGGCGAGACGCTGCGCGAGAGCCCCCGACACGATGAAGCGCGCACCCGACGATACCGGGTGCGCGCTTCCAACGGCTATCGGATCGAAACGCTAGTTCTTGTCCTCGTAGAGCTCGATGACGGCGCCGTCCTTCTCGACGAAGGCGAGGCGCACGCCGGGGCCGGCGTCCAGGGGGCCGCAGATGATGCGGTCGGCATCGTCGGCGTAGCGGTCGAGGTCGTCCACCGCGTAGGCCACGTGCCAGCGGCGGTGCAGCTCCTCGGGGAAGGGCGTGCCCTCCTCGAATTTGAGGTACTCCACCTTGTAGTCGTAGTCGTCGACGTTCGACACCCAGAACTTCATGGCCTCGTTGTAGGTCATGTTCGGCTTCTTCTCCGTGATGGGGATGCCGATGTGCATATAGGTTGCGGTCATACGCGCTCCTCTCGCTCGACGCTAGCGCATCGAGAACATGTCCATGGCGGCTTCCGCGTCGGCCTGCATGGCGGCGGTCGCCGCGTTGGCCAGCGCGTGGAAGTACTTCGGATGCTCTTGGGCGATGAGCGCCTCGACGGCGCGCACGCCCGCGTTGCTCATGTAGCTGAAGTAGTTGATCTTGCGGATGCCGGCGCGGATGGCCGCCCGCGTGTCCTCGCACGACAGGCCGCTGCCGCCGTGCATGACGAGCGGCACGCCGCAGCGGATGCGCAGCTCCTCGATCAGCTTGAAATCGAGGTTCGGCGCCGCCTTGTAGAAGCCGTGCACCGTGCCCACGCTGGCCGCGAGCGCGTCGATGCCCGTGTCGGCCACGAAGCGCGCGGCCTCGTCGGGGTCGGTGTACACGTTCTCCCGGTCGTCGTCGGCGTTCTCGAGCCCCTCGTGGCCCGTGGTGAAGCCGATCTCGGCCTCCACGTCGGCGCCGTACTCGTGGGCCAGCTCCACCGCTCCCAGCGTCAGCGCCACGTTCTCCTCGTAGGGCAGCTGCGAACCGTCGATCATGACGGCCGAGAACCCTAGTTCGAGGGCGCGGCGCACGTAGCCCACATCCTCGCCGTGGTCGAGCATCACGCACACGGGAACGCGCGAGGCCTCGGCGCGCGCCACCATGATGGGGCCGATCACGTCGATGGACGTCTCCTCTTCGTGCAGCTGCGCGTGCTGGATGATGACCGGCTCGTCGCGCTCCTCGGCCGCGCCGATGGCGGCGAGCAACAGCTCGAGGTTCGGCGTGTCGAAGGCGGCGGCCGCGCAACCGTTCTCTTCCGCCCAGGCGAGGACGGTTCTCAAAGATACGAGCATGGGCCTCCCCTACTTCTTCAGGTACGGCGTGGTGCAGGGAGCGTTCCACAGACGCAGCAGCTCGTCGTCCATGCGCGCCATGAACATCTGGAATCCGGCCTGCTCCTGCACGGTCAGCATCTCGCCCACGAAGTTCGCCACCACTTCGATGTCCTGCTTAGCCAGCTCCTTGACCGCGGCGCGGTACACGATGAGCTGCTCCATGAGCGTGGTGGCGCCCGAGCCGTTGACGATGAGCATGACCTTCTCGCCCGGCTCGATGCCGATGTCCTTCACGAGCGCGTTCACCATGATGGCGGCCGTCTCGTCGGCGGACTTCATGGGCTGGCGGCCGCCGCCCTCCTCGCCGTGCTGGCCCATGCCGATTTCCATCTCGTCGTCGCCGAGCTCGGCCAAGAGCGTGCCCGTCTGCGGATGGGTGGCGCCGCGCACGGCCACGGCCAGCGTCGCCATGTTGTCGGCGAAGCGCTGCGCGACGGCCGCCACCTCCTCGAGGCTTCTGCCCTCGGCGGCCGCGGCGCCGGCGATCTTGTACGTGGGGATGCAGCCCACGAGGCCGCGGCGGTCGTCGGCGTTCTCGCGCGAGGCGTTCGACACGTCCTCCTGCGTGACCACCTTGACCACGTTGAGGCCCTGCTTCTTGCACTGCTTCATGGTCATGTTGCCCGTCAGCATGTCGCCGGCGTGGTTGAGCACGATGTAGAGCACGCCCTTGCCCTTGTCGGCCAGCTTGATGGCGTCGACGCAGGCCTGCGGGCCGGGCGCGGCGAAGATGTCGCCCACCACGTCGATGTCCACCATGCCCTCGCCCACGAAGCCCTCGATGGCCGGCTCGTGGCCGCTGCCGCCCTGCGTCACGATGGTCACGCGGTCGGCCTCGGCCAGCTTCTTGTTGATGACCATGTTGTCCTCGCCGAGCTCGAGGATGTCGGGGTTCGCCAGGGCCAGGCCCTCGAGCAGCTCCGTCGTGAGGTTGTCGGGGTCGTTGATGAACTTCTTCATCTGCATGGTGCTCCTCCTCAGTCGTTTGACAGCCGGAAAAGAAAGGCCCGCCGCACGCTGCGGCAGGCCGGGTTCCCCTCTAGTGCGCGGCACCCTGCGCCAGCCCCCGCAAGAACAGCGAGGTGGACACGGCGCCCGCGTCGGGCGTGCCGATGGTCTGATCGCCGTAGCTGCGCGCGCGGCCGAACTTCGACGCGAAGCCTTCGGAGGCCCGCGCTCCCGCCTCGGCCGCCTCTGCCGCTGCGGCGAACACGGCCGCCGCATCGTCGTCCGCGGCGGGGCACGTCTGCGCGGCTTCCACGGCGGGGATCAGGGCGTCCATCATGGTCTTGTCGCCCACCTGCGCGTTCGTGATATCCTGCATCTCGGCCAGGCAGCCGGCGAACATGCGGCGCGCGGCGTCGGCGGAAAGCTCGTTCTCGTCGTCGTCGAGCCGGGCGCCCAAGCCGCCGATGAGCGTGCCGTACAGCGGGCCCGCGGAGCCGCCGCGCACGGCCATCACGTCCATGCCCAAGTCGTCGAGGAAGTCTTTGACGGAGGCGTCGTCCCACTGCTCGACGCGCTCGTTCACGAGCTTGGCGATCTTCGTGATGGTGATGCCGTGATCGCCGTCGCCGAACTTCGAGTCGATGTCGCTTAAGCGCTCGGCATGCTCCAGCATGAGCCGCGCGCCTTCGCGCAGCATGGCCTTGCACGTGCCCCGATCGATCATAGGTGCCCCTCTCCCTCTCGGTTATCGCTTCGCGGTCAACTCTACCCGCAACGTTCGAGAAGGTCAATGGGCGAAAAGCGCGCAGGTTGGCGCAGTAAGTCAGCGAGGCTGGTCGTGGTGCCCGAGATCGTGGGAAGGCCGAGGGCGAAGCGTACTTCGGTACGCGAGCCCTCGGCCTCGCCGCGAGATCGGGTGCCACGGCCGCCCGCAGCATCGGCGCGTTCCGCCGGCCGTCAGGCCGGCGGAACCCTGTTACGCGTTGATGTAGACGTAGACGATGCGGATGGTGTCGGCGAGGTTGCCGGACGTGTTCGCGGTCGAGTAGTTGTACAGCAGCACCGCCGACCACTCGTGCGCGGCGCCGTCCATCTCGACCGTTCCGGAGAACGAGTACGACTCCTTGACGAGCGTCGTGCCGTCGCTCGCGTACTCGGAGTACGCGGTCTTGTCGGCGGGCAGCTCCGCGGAGCCCTCGGGCACGTCGACGCCGGCTTCCTGCAGCGTCTTCTCGATGAGGTGCTCGTTCTTCACCGCGTCGACGAAGCTGAGCGAACCGTAGCCGAGCGAGGCGGTGGCGGCGGAATAACCGGCCTGCACGACCGCGCCGTCCTCATCGAGGCCGAGGTACACCGTCGGCGTGCCGGAGCGCGTGTCGGCCGGCTCGTCGGTGAGGGCCACCGTCACGTTCGTCTTGACGGGATTGCCCTCCTCGTTCACTTCCTTCGAGGCGGTCTCGGTCGCGCCGTGCTTGAGCGCCGTGATGGCGTCGTCCTTCGTCATGCCGAGCACGGCGGCCAGATCGGGCACGTCGGTCTTCTTGGCGGTGACGGTGGCGGCGTCCTTCGTCTCGTCCTTCTGCATGGATCCTACCTCTTGGGAGCTCTGCTGCTCCTGGGTCTGCTGCGAAGCGATCAGCTGGCTTTCCTCGAACCACTGCCACGCGAAGTAGCCCAGCGCGCCGATCAGCGCGATCAGCAGCACGACGATGGCGATGAGCACGCGGCGCATGCGGCGCGACTTGCGCTGGTAGGCGGGGATCTGCTGCTTCTGCTTCTTTTCCTTCCGCTTCTTGCCGTGGCGGCCCTGGGGCTCCTCGGGCTCGACCGGCAGCGTCTCGTCGCCGAACAGCAACGGCGGCGCGTCCACCGGCTCGAGGGCCTCGATGGCGTCGGGGTACTCGTCCTCGTTGTCGCCGCGGTAGCTGAAGCCGCCCGCGTGCGCGCCGTCGGCCACCGGGGAGAACGCCTCGGTCAAGCCGATGCGCTCGTCGGATCCGTCAGCGGGCGCTTCCGACCCGTTTCCCACCGGGGAGAACGCCTCGGTGAGGCCGATGCGCTCGTCGGAGCGGTCGGCGGGGGTGCCTTTGGGTACGTTGGGAGCATGTTTGGGCATCGTTGAGCCTTCCTGACAGGTGGAACGGAGGTGCTAGCGCAAGAACAGGTACCACGCGACGACGGCGATCACGCCCACCACGCCGAGGGCGATCACGATCTTCTGGGCGACGGGCATGGGAGCGGACTCGAGATCGTCCAGGGTCGTCTCCTGGAAGCCCGCGTCTTCGGCGGAATCCTCGTCAGCCGGCTCGGGCGCGGCAGCATCCTCGACGGCCTGCTCGACGGCCTCGTCGTCGACGGTCCGGGCCGCCGGGGCAAAAGCCTCCTCGGCAGCCGGTGCGGCGGCTCGCGCGGGGCGCGCGCCCGCCTGGATGACGACGTCGTCCTCGTCGTCGGGCGTCACGGTTATATGGGAAAACTTGGGTTCGCCTGCAGCCACGGGATCATCCTTTCACGTCAATGCGATTATAGATGATAATCTTCGCGGATTCCCCTGTCCAAATAATATCCATCGGGGGCGAAGCGCTTGCGGTACGTGAGGTAGCAGGCCATGACGATGGCGATGGTGTTGGCGGCCGACAGCATGAGCATGACCACGATCTGGTACTTGGCCGCAGCCAACGGGTCGGCCCCCGCGAGCAGCTGGCCGGTCATCATGCCGGGAAACGTGACGATGCCGGCGGCCGACATGTTGGCGAGCACGGGCGTCATGCCCGCGCCGATGGCGGCCCTGAGCGAGGGGGCGGCCGCCTCGCCCGGCGTCGCGCCCAGGGCGATGAGCGAGAACATCTCGGGCTCGCGCGCATCCATGTCCGAGAACAGCCGGTCGATGGCCACGGCCACGGACGCCATGGCGTTTCCCATGATCATCCCCACGATGGGCACGAGCTGCCGCGCGTTGTACCAAGGCTCGGCATGCACGACGCCCTCCACCACGATGAACCCGATGGCGGTTGACGACACGAAAAGCGACGCGAACACGGCGGGCGCGAGCCCGGGGATGCGGCTCTTCACGCGCGACGTGGCGATCTGCGTCGCAGCGGCCACCATGACCGCCAGCACGACCAGCACGAGCTGCCACGTCTGGTACTCGAACAAGTACCCCAGCAAAAACCCCGCCGCCAGAAGCTGCACGAAGCAGCGCACCGACGAAACCGCGATGCGCCTGGTCTGCCCCAGCTCGAGCTTCCACGACACGAGGCCCGCCACCAGCATGAGGGCGCTCGCCGCAAACAGCTCCAGGTAGCCGATGTCCACCACGCCCTCGCTCACGGACGCGCCCCCTTCCCTGCCGCGGAGTACGACAGCGTCCCGCCGTCGAGCGCGAACACGCCCGAAGCGAAGCCGTCCGAAGCGCGGTGGCGGATGCGCAGGCAGGTCGTGCGCTCGTCTGCGAGACGGCGCGTGAGCAGGCCCACCGCCAACGCGGAGCCGTCGTCGAGCGCGGCGTCCACCTCGTCGAGCAGCAGCACGCGGGGACGCGTGGCGAACGCGCGCAGCAACGCCACGCGCGCGGCCTGGCCGCCGGAAAGCTGCGAGGCGTCGCGGGAGAGGCCCACGTCGTCGAGCTCGACCGCCTCGAGCAGGCGCTCCAGCTCGTCGTCGCCGGGCGGCGCGGACCCCGCGTTCGCCTTGAGCTTCCACGGCAGCACGAGGTTGTCGCGAACCGTGCCGACCACGAGCGTGCTCCGCTGCGGCACGAGGCACACCCGCCTGCGCCACTCGACCGGCTTGAACGCCGACGAGGGGCGATCGTCCAGGAAGAGCTCGCCCCCATCGCGCGCCAGCATGAGGGCGCATGTGCGCAGCAGCGTCGACTTGCCCGAGCCGGACGGCCCCGTGAGGTCGTACACGCATCCCGCCTCGAGCGCGAACGACGCGTCGAGCACGAGCGGCACGGCTTCGCCGCCGCGACGGTAGGACACGCTGATATGCTCTGCGCGGAAAAGGCTCATGGGGCCATGGTAGCACGAGGCCCCCGCCGCAGCCAGGCGGCGGGGGCCGGACGGGCCCGATGCGCGCGGGGGCGCGCCCGCTACTGCACGCCCTCGATGTGCGGGATGCTGGCGAAGCCCGCCTCGAGCTCCTCGTCGGTGGGGATATGGTCGCTCATCTCGCCGCGGTTGTAGGCGTCGTAGGCCTTCATGTCGAAGTAGCCCGTGCCCGTGAGGCCGAACAGGATCGTCTTCTCCTCTCCCGTCTCGGCGCAGCGCTTGGCCTCCTCCATGGCCTGGAAGATGGCGTGGGCGCTCTCGGGCGCCGGCAGGATGGTCTCGAGGCGCGCGAACTCCACGGCCGCCGCGAACACGTCCGTCTGCTTCACGGCCACGGCGTCCATGTAGCCGTCGTGCTTGAGCTTCGACACGATGGGGCTCATGCCGTGGTAGCGCAGGCCGCCGGCGTGGTCGGGGCTGGGAAGGAAGCCGTTGCCCAGCGTGTACATCTTCGCGAGCGGGCAGGTGCGGCCCGTATCGGCGAAGTCGTAGGCGTAGCGCCCGCGCGTGAGCGAGGGGCAGCTGGCCGGCTCGACGGCGATGAAGCGCGTGTCGGGACGGTCGCCTTTGATCTTGTCGCGCATGAACGGCGCGATGAGGCCGCCGAGGTTCGAGCCGCCGCCCGCGCATCCGATGACGACGTCGGGGTACTCCCCCAGCTCCTCGAAGGCGGCGTAGCTCTCCATGCCGATGACCGACTGGTGCAGCACCACCTGGTTGAGCACCGAGCCCAGCGTGTAGCGGCCCTTGTTCCCGGGGATGTTGAGCGCGCGCTCCACCGCCTCGGAGATGGCCGTGCCCAGCGAGCCCGTGGAGTCGGGGTGCTGGCTGAGCATCTTGCGGCCGATCTCGGTGGTGTCGGACGGCGAGGGCGTCACGTGCGCGTCGAACGTCTCCATGATGTTGCGGCGGAACGGCTTCTGCTCGTAGGAGCACTTCACCATGAACACGTCGAGGTTGAGCCCGAAGTGCGCCGACGCCTCGGCCAGCGCCGTGCCCCACTGGCCCGCGCCCGTCTCGGTGGTGATGCCGCTCAAGTCCTGGGCCTTCGCGTAGTACGCCTGGGCGATGGCCGAGTTCAGCTTGTGCGAGCCGGACGTGTTGTTGCCCTCGAACTTGTAGTAGATCTTCGCGGGCGTGCCGAGGGCCTTCTCCAGGTTGTACGCGCGGCACAAGGGCGACGGACGGTAGATGCGGTACATCTCCAGCACGGGCTCGGGGATGTCGACGTAGGCCGTGTCGTCGTCGAGCTCCTGGCGCACGAGCTCGTCGCAGAACACGGGTGCCAGATCCTCAGGTCGCGCGACCTGGCCGTTCGGCAGCCGGATGGGCTCCGGCTTCTCCGGCATGTCGGCCCGCAGGTTGTACCACTGCGTCGGGATCTGGTCTTCGCGCAGGTACAGACGATGCGGTGCTTGTTCGGTCATGGTCGTTTCCTTTCCTTGCAGTCGGTTCCGCGGCTTCCCGCCGCGGATCATCGTGATCGGCCTCGCGCACGCACGGCACGCACGAAAAGAGCCCCCGGATCTCCGAGGGCTCTTCTGATAAGTATGTATGCGTGGACAGAAGCCAGGGGACCCGGGATTAATGCGTTCTGTTCCACCACCATGCGCCGACGGACGGCGTCGCGAGGACGTTGTCGACGAGAACGATGTTGGCGGCAGTTCGCAAAGGGAGCCTTTCACGCTCGGGTTTCCGGGTACGCCCGCCAGTATAGCCCTTCCCTCCGTCGGATGCAAAGCCCTTTTTTCGGCGTTTTCGCCGTCCTTTCACGGCGAAAACGGCCGTCGACGCAGCGAAAACGGCTGCGCAGGGCCGGGCCTCCCTCGGCGGAACCTACCTTTCAGGGGCCATTCGGGCGCGCTCGCGGAAGGAAACCAACGCTCGAATGTTAAATTTTCGTCACGACGTGCTTTATTGCACTAAAGTATGCTGATACGCTTAGTACCGCAACGATGCGCAAAAGCGTCAGCAAAGTCGCATGACTCGCTGGAGGGCCCCGCACAAGGCGGGGTGCGAGGGAAGGAGACCGACCTATGGAAAGCAAGAGCACATTCAGCAGGCGCCAGTTCGTCGAGCTGCTCGGCGTGTCTGCTGCAGGCTTCGGCCTGGTCAGCATGGCGGGCTGCAGTGGCGGCGGCGACACGAGCACGCCGGCCGCAACCGGCGGCGACACGGCGGGCGGCGGCGCGGCCGATGCCATCACGTACAGCCTGACCGCCGATCCGCGCGCGCTCGACCCGGCGTACTTCGACGACGGCGAGTCCGCGGTCGTCGCCTGCAACATCTACGAAGGCCTGTACCAGTACGGCGCGAAGGACGCGAAGGTCGCCCCGTGCCTGGCCACCGACCTGCCCGAGATCTCCGACGACGGCCTGGTGTACACCATCAAGCTGCGCGAGGGCATCAAGTTCCACGACGGCGCCGAGTTCAACGCCGAGGCCGTGAAGAAGTCCATCGAGCGCCAGCTCGAGCCCAACCGCAACTCCGACATGCCCTACGCGTCGTTCGTGTTCGGCGAGAAGGAAGCGGGCAACGGCGTGGAGAGCGTCGAGGCCGTCGATCCGACCACCGTCAAGATCACCATGCGCGCGGCATCCGCCCCGTTCGTGAAGAACCTGGCCATGGCGCTGGCGTCCCCCATCGTCTCGCCCACGGCCGCCGATGCGGCGACCCCCGGCCAGCCCATCGACAAGCCCAGCGGCACCGGCCCCTTCAAGTACGTCGACTGGACGAAGGGCGCCTCGGTCACGCTCGTCGCCAACGACGAGTACTGGGGCGACGCTCCCAAGGTCAAGAACCTCGTGTTCAAGATCATCGCCGAGGGCAACACGCGCCTGACCTCGCTCATGAACGGCGAGTGCGACATCATCTCGAGCGTCGACCCCTCGTCGGCCGACCAGGTGACCAGCAACGGCTTCGAGCTGTTCTCCGAAGACGGCATGACCATCAACTACATGGCGTTCAACACCGAGACCGGCCAGTGCACCGACCAAGAAGTGCGCAAGGCCGTCGCCCAGGCCATCAACGTCGAGGAAATGGTGCAGGCCATCTTCGGCGACTACGCCACCGTGGCGAACTCGGTCATGCCCACCTGGATGGCGCCCTACACCAAGGACGTCAAGCAGACGGCGTACGACCCCGAGGCCGCCAAGAAGACGCTGCAGGAAAAGGGCATCACCTCGCTGCAGTGCATCACCTACACCACCGCGCGCCCCTACAACCAGAAGGGCGGCAGCCAGCTGGCCAACATGATCCAGGGCTACCTGTCCGAGGTGGGCGTGGACGTGAGCATCACCGAGTACGACTGGACCACCTACAAGACCAAGGTGCAGACCGATCCCTACGACATCTGCTTCTATGGCTGGACGGGCGACAACGGCGACCCGGACAACTTCATGAACCTCCTGGCCGACACGAACTGGTCCATGAACGTGGCCCACTTCCAGGACGAGGAGTACAAGAAGCTCATCGCCGAGGGTCTGACCACGCCTGATGGCGACGAGCGCGACGCCATCTACCTCAAGTGCGAGGAAATGGTCGCCGAGAAGCAGCCGTGGGTGCTCATCTCCCACTCCAAGAACCTGCTCGGCATCAACCCGAAGGTCAAGGACTTCTACTACCATCCGACGGGCGTCGCCTTCTTCAAGGGCGTGTCCAAGGAGGCGTAAGGCTCCCACCGGGTTCGGACGGGGCCGTTCATCTCGAACGGCCCCGTTTTTTGGTTCCATTACCGTTTGGCGTTGCATTCTTGCCGCTAAACGATAGCAAGTGCGCTACACTGTCATGCGATCTTTTTCGATCCGATGACTGCGCGCAGAGACGAGTTTTGGCGCGCGCTCGAAGCCGAAGGCATCGCCTCCGGCTTCATTCCTGTTCAAGCGGTAAAGACGGCCTCTTGGACGGGTCCAGCTAAGAAAGGAGCAGCAGTTGCTCAAATACATCCTCAAACGAATCCTCATGGTGATTCCCGTTTTGCTGGGTGTGACCGTCATCATCTTCCTCATCACCCGCGTGTTGGCCCCGGACCCGGCTCCGGTGGTTCTGGGCGAGCACGCAACGGCCGAGGCGATGGTGCAATGGCGCGCCGACAACGGGTTGGACAATCCCATCTGGCTTCAGTACGTCAACTTCATCGTCGGCGCCGTCCAGGGCAACCTGGGCACCTCGTACTACACCCACCAGCCGGTCACGGCCGAGATCGCGGCGCGCTTCCCCGCCACCGCCGAGCTTGCCATCTGTGCCATCATCGTGGCGTCCATCGTGGGCGTGGCGTTGGGCGTGCTGGCCGCCGTCAAGAAGAACAAGGCTGCGGACAACATAAGCATGTTCGTCGCGCTCATCGGCGTGTCGATGCCGATCTTTTGGTCGGGCATCCTGCTCATCCTGCTGTTCTCGGGCATCCTGCACTGGCTGCCGTCGAGCGGCCGGATATCGCCTCTGCTCCAACCGTCGGGAGGAACCGGATTCTTCATCATCGACACCATCGTGCAGGGTAACTGGGTGGCGCTCGGCGACGTGCTCGTCCACCTCATCCTTCCCACGTTGGCGCTGTCGCTGTACTCGATGGCCATCATCACGCGCATGACGCGCTCGAGCATGCTCGAGACGCTCAACGCCGACTACATCCGCACCGCGCGCGCCAAGGGCCTGTCCAAGGGCTCCGTGAACATCAAGCACGCGCTGCGCAACGCCATGCTGCCCGTGTCCACGGTCATCGGCCTGCAGTTCGGCAGCCTCCTGGGCGGCGCGCTGCTCACCGAGACGGTGTTCGCGTGGCCGGGCATCGGCAAGTTCGCCGTCGACTGCGTGCTGAAGAGCGACTTCCCCGTCGTCCAGGGCATCGTGCTGTTGGTGGCGGTCATCTTCGTCATCATGAACCTCGTCGTCGACATCGTCTACGCCTACCTTGACCCCCGCATCAAGTACGGCGCGAAGGAAGAGGGGTGATCCGCATGGCGAAGAACAAAGCGCTCGCTACCGAGCCGGCCGGCGAGGCAACCCTGCTGAACGGCCAGCCGGCCAAGGAGAAGCACGAGAGCATCTGGAAGGACGTGTTCGCGGGCATCGTGTCCAACAAGGCATCGCTCGTCAGCGGCATCTTCATCCTCATCCTCGCCACCATCGCCATCGTGACGAAGGTGGCGCCCGGCATCCTGCCCTACGACCCGTACGCGCAGAACCTCAGCGAATCGCTGCTCGCCCCGTCGGCGCAGCACTGGTTCGGCACCGACATCCAGGGCCGCGACATCTTCTGCCGCGTGCTCGTGGGCACCCAGATCACGCTGACCGTGGGCTTGGCCGCCGTGGCCATCTCGCTCACCGTGGGCGTGATCCTCGGCTCCATCGCCGGCTACAAGGGCGGCAAGTGGGACACTGTCATCATGCGCGTCATGGACATGATGCTGGCCATCCCCTCCATCCTGCTGGCCATCGCCATCATGGCGGCGCTCGGGCCCGGCATCGAGAAGGCCGTCGTGGCCATCGGCCTCGTGGCCATCCCCGAGTACGCGCGCATCGTACGCTCGGAGATCCTCTCCATCAAGGAGAACGACTACGTGGCCGCCGCGCGCGTCATCGGCGACTCGAACTTCAAGATCGTGTTCAAGCACGTGCTTCCCAACGTGCTGCCGTCCATCATCGTCCGCGCGACGCTCGGCATCTCCACGGCCATCCTCGACGCGGCCGCCCTCGGCTTCTTGGGCCTCGGCGTCCAGCCGCCTGCCGCCGAGTGGGGCGACATGCTCGGCCGCGGCCGCAACGAGCTGTTCCGCGCCCCGTGGCTCATGATCTTCCCCGGCCTGGCCATCACGCTGACCGTGCTCGCGTTCAACCTGCTGGGTGACGGCGTGCGCGACGGTCTCGACCCCAAAGCAAGGAAGAGGTGATCCCGTGCTTCTTTCGGTGAAGAACCTCTCCACGGAGTTCCCCGTCAAGAAGGGCATCGTCCGCGCCGTCGAAGACGTGAGCTTCGACGTGGACGCAGGCGAGATCCTGGCCATCGTGGGCGAGTCGGGTTCCGGCAAGTCCGTCACCAGCCTGTCGGTGATGGGCCTCCTGGCCGAACCGGGCCACGTGGCCGGCGGCTCCATGGAGTTCGAGGGCAAGGACCTCGCCACCCTGTCCGAGAAGCAGTACCGCGAGCTGCGCGGCAACGACATGGCGATGATCTTCCAGGAGCCCATGACGTCGCTCAACCCGGTGTATAGGGTGGGCAACCAGATCGTCGAGGCCATCCGCACCCACGAGAAGGTGTCGAAGGCCGAGGCGAAGGCCCGCGCCGTCGATCTGCTGCGCAAGGTGGGCATCCCCAGCCCCGAGGCACGCATCAACGACTACCCGCACCAGATGTCGGGCGGCATGCGCCAGCGCGTGATGATCGCCATGGCGCTGGCCTGCAACCCGAAGCTGCTCATCGCCGACGAGCCCACCACGGCCCTCGACGTGACCATCCAGGCGCAGATCCTCGATCTGCTGCGCCGCCTGCGCGACGACACCGGCATGGCCGTGCTGCTGATCACGCACGACCTGGGCGTGGTGTCCGAGACGGCCGACCGCGTGGTGGTCATGTACTGCGGCCAGGTGGTGGAGGAGGCCGAGGTGCGCACGCTGTTCGATCATCCGATGCACCCCTACACCTTGGGCCTGCTGAAGTCCATCCCCCGCCTGGAGGACGACGACACGAAGCGCCTGTACATGATCAAGGGCATGGTGCCGAACCCGTTGGAGATGCCGCCGGGCTGCCACTTCTCGGACCGCTGCGATTCCTGTATGGACATCTGCCGCACGAAGGTGCCGGACCTGGTGGACCTCGACGGCCACAAGGTGCGCTGCTTCCTGTACGAGAACGCCGACGGCGACGCCCTGAGCGCCGCAGCCATCGCTCAGGGCGAGGCTGAGGCGCTGGCCGACGTCGAGGCGGCACGCGAGATGGAAACCGCCGAGGCGCTGCTGGCGGCCGAGGAGCTGCGCGAGGCGGAGCTCGAGGAGCAGGCGACAGAAGAGGAGGCGAACCGATGAGCGAGAACACCGCGAGCAACGCGGGAGCGTCCGCGCAAGCGGACGCTCCCGAGCAGGATATCCTGCTCGACGTCCAGCACCTCACGAAGCGCTTCGCCGCCGACACGAACTTCTTCGGGAAGGCGACTTCCTACGTGCAGGCCGTGGACGACGTGAGCTTCCAGATCCGCAGGGGCGAGGCGTTCGGCCTCGTCGGCGAGTCGGGCTGCGGCAAGACCACCGTGGGCAAGATGCTCGTGAACCTTTTGAGGCCCACGTCCGGCAAGATCTTCTTCGACGGCAAAGAGCTGACGGCCATGAAAGCGGCCGAGCGCAAGCAGTACTGCAAGGACATCCAGCTGATCTTCCAGGATCCCTACGCGTCGCTCAACCCGCGCATGCGCATCGGCGACATCATCGCCGAGCCCATCATCACGAACAACATCCTGCCGAAGGACCAGGTCGAGGATCGCGTGAACGAGCTGCTGGAACGCGTGGGCCTGGCGAACTACATGCGCAACCGCTACCCCCACGAGTTCTCGGGCGGCCAGCGCCAGCGCGTGGGCATCGCGCGCGCCCTGGCCGTGAACCCGAAGCTCATCGTGTGCGACGAGCCGGTTTCCGCCTTGGACGTGTCGATCCAGGCGCAGGTGCTGAACCTGCTGGACGAGCTCAAGGAGCAGTTCGGCCTGACGTACCTGTTCATCGCGCACGGCCTGAACGTGGTGAAGCACGTGTCCGACCGCGTGGGCGTCATGTACCTGGGCAAGATGATGGAGATCGCCCCGAAGAAGGCGCTGTACGCCGACCCGCTGTCGCCGTACACGCAGGCGCTGCTGTCGGCCATCCCGTCGGTCGACCCCGCCGCCAAGAAGGACCGCATCATCCTCGAGGGCGACGTGCCCTCGCCCATCGACCCGCCGCCGGGCTGCCGCTTCGCCAGCCGCTGCTTCGCGAAGGTGGACGGGTGCGACGAGATCATGCCCGACCTCGTGGAGGTCAAGCCCGACCATTGCGTGGCCTGCCACCGCTACGACGAAGGCGGCCCCGGAACGGCTGTCGTCTAGAAGCACCTCAGCTGACAGCACCATAGCTTCTGCAACGAGCGAAGGCCCCCGTCGAGGGGCCTTCGCTCGTCGAGGCCGTCTTCGCCGCGCGCGAGCAACTTCGGCGGACGTCCTCGCCGCGTGCGCGTCCGCTGCTGCATCTTTGGCACAAATCGCACGATATGAACGATTTTAGAGCGCGTCGGAAATTCACGACCTGGGCTTTCTCCAAAAAGCAGACGAACAGGGGGCTCAAAATCGTTCATATCGTGCGATTTGTGCCATCGACGGATGCTCGGAAGCGAGGGGAATAGCAGGAGGTGGAATAGCGCGCGGAAGGGTGCGCCGAGAGCGAGGCGGCGAGCGGGAACGGCGAGGCAACGGTAGTTTGCGGATGAGGTGATGCGGCCCGCGCACGGGCGTGCGGGCGGCGGCGTTGTGAGACAATGGGGGAAAGCATAAGCGACCTGCACATACGAAAGGCGTGAATCACATGGATCTGACCCCCGGTTCCCAGCTGCACGGGTTCACCGTGCGCACGCGCGAAGATCTGCCCGAGATCGACGGCACGGCCTACGTGCTCGACCACGACAAGAGCGGCGCGCAGCTGCTGTACCTGCAAAACGACGACAGCAACAAGGCGTTCTCCATCGCGTTCAAGACGCCGCCCGCCGACGACACGGGCGTGTTCCACATCCTCGAGCACTCGGTGCTGTGCGGCTCGGACAAGTTCCCCGTCAAGGAGCCGTTCGTCGATCTGCTGAAAAGCTCGATGCAGACGTTCCTGAACGCCATGACGTTCCCCGACAAGACCATGTACCCCGTTGCCAGCACGAACGACCAGGACCTGCTCAACCTCACCGACGTGTACCTCGACGCGGTGCTGCATCCGGCCATCTACAAGAAGCGCGCCATCTTCGAGCAGGAGGGCTGGCACTACGAGCTTGCCGGCGACGTGGAGGCCGAAGCGGGCGACTCCGTGGTCGGCGACGCCGTGGCCGCAACCGAGGCGGCGGACGGATCGGCGCGCCTCGTGCTGAACGGCGTGGTGTACAACGAGATGAAGGGCGCGCTGTCCGACCCGAACTCGGTGCTGTACGACGAGCTGCAGGCGGCGCTCTTCCCCGACACGGCCTACCGCTTCGAGTCGGGCGGCACCCCGCGCGCCATCCCCGACCTCACCTACGAGCAGTTCCTCGAAGAGCACCGCCGCCACTACCGCCTGGACAACAGCTACCTCACGCTGTACGGCGACCTCGACCTGGACGCCATGCTGGCCTTCCTCGACGATCGCTACCTGTCCCCCGTCGCCGACGAGCAGGCGGCCGCGGCAGGCATCGGCGCGGAGGGCGCGCCGATCGGCCCCCACGAGCTGCGCGAGCAGGCGCCCGTGCGCGCGCTCGGCGTGAAGAGGAACATGGCGACCGCGCCCGAGAACGCGTGCGCGGGGCTGGGCTACGTCATCGGCAACGCCCGCGAGCGCACGCGCATGGTGGCCGTGGACATCCTCATCGACGCCATCGCGGGCTCGAACGAGGCGCCGCTCAAGCGCGCCCTGCTCGATGCGGGGCTGGCGGCCGACGCGCTGGCGTTCTTCGCCGACTCGTTGCTGCAGCCCTTCGCCGTCATCCAGCTGCGCGGGCTCGAGGAAGGCGGCGCCGAGCGCTTCCGCGCGCAGGTGGAGGAAACGCTGCGCGGCTTGGCCGACGGCGGGCTCGACCGCACGCTCGTGGAGGCCTCGCTGTCGCGCGCCGAGTTCGTCATGCGCGAGCGCGACTTCGGTATGGCCGACGGGGTGGCGCTGTCCATGAGCGCGCTTGCCGGCTGGCTCTACGATGACGGAGAGGCCACATCCTACCTCAAGTACGAGGACGACTTCGCGTTTCTGCGCAAGGCGCTCGACGAGGGCTACTTCGAGCAGCTCATCCGCGAGGTTTTCCTGGACAACGACCATATGGCCGAAGTCGAGATCGTCCCGGTGGACGGCGACGAGGACGCCTACGAGGAAGCGCGCCTCGCCGCCGCCGAGGCCGCCATGGAACCGGAGGACTTCGTGCGCGTGGCCGACGAGGAGGCGGCGCTGCGCCGCCTGCAGGAGGAGCCCGACGCGCCCGAGGCGCTGGCCACGCTGCCGCGCCTGTCGGTGTCCGACATCGGGGAAGCTCCCGTGGAGCCCGCGTACGGCCTCGTGGACGGCGCGGACGTCCCTACGCTGCGCCACGACGTTCCCACGCGCGGCATCGCCTACGCCTACCGCTACTTCGACCTCGACAGCGTGGCGTTCGACGAGCTGCCCTACGTGGCCGTGCTGGGGCTCGTGCTGGGCAAACTGGGAACCGCGCGCCACACGGCCTCCGAGCTGGACACCCTCATCAACGGCAAGCTGGGCAACCTCTCGTTCTTCGCCGAGATCTACGAGGACGAGACCGACCCCTCCGCGCTCGCGCCGAAGTTCGTCGTGAGCTCGAGCGCGCTGACCGAGAACGTGCAGGAGCTGGCGGAGCTGCCGCGCGAGATCATGCTGGAGACGGACTTCTCCGACACGGGCAAGATCAAAGACGTGCTGCAGCAGCGCCGCATCGGCATGGAGCAGGGCTTCGCGAACGCGGGCCATGCCAGCGCCATGGCGCATCTGGCCTCGTACTACCTGCCCGCCGGCGTGGTGCGCGAGCAGCTGGGCGGCGTCGGGTTCTACCGCTTCCTCAAAGAGCTGCTGGCCTCGTTCGACGAGCGCGCCGAAGACGTTTCCGCGCGCCTCGCCGACCTCGCCTCGCGCCTGTTCGCAGACAACGCCATGGTGCTGAGCTTCACCGGCTCCGACGACGACTACGCGCGCTTCGCGGCCGCGGGCGCGACGCTCGGCCGCAACCGCGAGGGCGGCGCGCGCCTCATCGCGCCCGACCCCGTCGTGCTCAACGAGGCGTTCATCGTGCCCACCGACGTGTGCTACGCAGCGCAGGGCTTCGACCGCCGCGCCTTCGACGCGGGCTACACGGGCGCCTGGCAGGTGGCGGCGCGCGCGCTGTCCTACGACTACCTGTGGAACGAGGTGCGCGTGAAGGGCGGCGCGTACGGCGCGGGCTTCCAGGCGGCGCGCACCGGCAACCTGCGCTTCTACTCCTACCGCGACCCGCACCTCGACGACACGCTGGCCCGCTTCGCCGGGGCGTCGGCGTGGCTCGCCGCGTTCGACCCCGCCGCCGACGCGATGGAGGGCTACGTGGTGAGCACCGTGGCCGGATTCGACACGCCGCTCAAGGCGCGCGCCCTGGTGCGGCGCCAGGACGGCGACTTCTTCGGGGGGCGCACGCCCGAGAGCCGCCTGCAGACGCGCGCCCAGATGATCGACGCGGACGCGCCTGCGCTGCGCGCGCTCGCCGAGCCCATCGCCAAAGCCGTCGCGCTGAACGCCGTGTGCGTGTTCGGCAACCGCGACATCATCGAATCCTCCGACGCCGGCCTCACCGTGGTGGACCTGCTGAACGAATAAGCCCGACGCTTCCCGTCGATGCCGCGGCCCCGAGCGCTCCTGCGCCGGGGCCGCGGCGCGTTCGGGGCCGTGCATGCGCTCGCCCTCCCCTCCAGACGGATCGCGCTGTTTCACGTGAAACATTCGTTCGCCCCCTTTTCGCCGCGGATCGGGGCGGGATCGGGACGAAAGCGCACTTTCGGGACGCATCCGCGCACGGTTGAGCTAGAATAAGCGGTTGGAACCGAGTGCGTGCTCGGAGGGTGGAACCGGGGGACGCCCCAGCCGTTGACGGCCGAGGCGGACGCGCCTCCCGCCGAGCGCGCGGCCGCGCTTGACTGAGCGCCGCACTAATGATAGTTATATAGTATCAATTAGACGAGAAGAGACGGAGAAGGCGCATCATGCTGGAACTGAAGAACCTCACCTTCGAGGTGCCGCTCGCGGACGGATCGAAGGACACGAAGCGCATCATCGACGATTTGTCCCTCACCATCCCCGACGGACGCTTCACGGTCATCACGGGCCCCAACGGCGGCGGCAAGTCGACCCTGGCCAAGCTCATCATGGGCGTCGAGCGCGCGACGAGCGGCCAGATCCTGTTCGACGGCGAGGACATCACCGGCCTTTCCATTTCCGAGCGCGCCAAGAAGGGCATCGGCTACGGCTTCCAGCAGCCCGCGCGCTTCAAAGGCATGAAGGTGAAGAAGCTGCTCGACATCGCGGCCGGCAAGAAGCTGCCGATGCTCGCCTGCAACGAGTACCTGGCCAAGGTGGGCCTGTGCTCGGCGAGCTACCTCACGCGCGAGGTGGACAAGAACCTGTCCGGCGGCGAGGTGAAGCGCATCGAGATCGCCACGATCCTCGCGCGCGACCCGAAGCTGGCCATCTACGACGAGCCCGAGGCCGGCATCGACCTGTGGAGCTTCGACCGCCTCACCGAGACGTTCCGCGACATCCACGAGGCGCGCGACGGCCGCTCCATCGTGATCATCTCGCACCAGGAGCGCATCATCCAGCTGGCCGACGAGATCGTGCTTTTGCGCGACGGCAAGGTTGCCGAGACGGGCACGCCCGACGAGCTCATGCCGAAGCTGGGCTTCGTGGCGAAGGGCATCCCCGGCTGCCAGCTGAGCACCCCCACCGAGCTGCACATCACCGAGATCCCCACCACCTGCTAACCCCGAGGCCGCACCGCGCCCGCCGCGCCGGATGTTTCACGTGAAACATCCGTTCGCATGCAACCGAGGAGCGCGATGCGACGACGACCCCATGAAGGAGATTGACCATGGCAGTTGATTTGTCCCCCATCGACGAGAGCCTGCTCGCCGAGATCGCGAACATACACGGCATGCCGAAAGGCGCGTTCAACATCCGCAAGGACGGGCAGCTCGTCGAGCGCCATTCGTCGGCGAACATCGAGATCGCCACGAAGACGGACAACCCCGGCATCGACATCCGCATCAAGGCCGGCACGAAGGGCGAGACGGTGTACATCCCCGTCATCGTGACGCAAGCGGGCCTCAAGGACGTCGTGTACAACACGTTCTACATCGAAGACGACTGCGACGTGACCATCATCGCCGGCTGCGGCATCCACAACGAGAGCCACCAGGCCTCCGAGCACGACGGCATCCACACGTTCTACTGCGGCAAGAACAGCCACGTGAAGTACGTGGAGAAGCACTACGGCGAGGGCACGGGCACCGGCGAGCGCATCCTCAACCCCGTGACGAACGTGGTGATGGAGGAGAACGCGAGCTGCGAGATGGAGCTCACGCAGCTGCGCGGCGTGTCGTCCACCGTGCGCGACACGAACGCCGAGCTGGGCGCGGGCGCGAAGCTCGTGCTGACCGAGAAGCTGCTGACGCACGACGACCAGGTGGCCACCTCGAACATGAAGGTGGAGCTCAAGGGCGACGACTCCAGCGTGCAGGTGATCTCGCGCTCGGTGGCGCAGGACAACTCCAAGCAGATCTTCAACCCGCTGGTAATCGGCGAGGCGCAGTGCCGCGGGCACGTGCAGTGCGACGCCATCATCATGGGCAAGGCGAAGGTGACCGCCATCCCCGGCATCGAGGCGGCCAGCGAAGACGCGCTTCTGGTGCACGAGGCCGCCATCGGCAAGATCGCCGGCGACCAGATCACGAAGCTCATGACGCTGGGACTGACCGAGGAGGAAGCCGAGCAGGAGATCCTCGAGGACTTCCTGAACTAGCGCCGGTTCGGTACGAGCGAGATGAGAGAAAGGGCCGCGAGGCCCTTTCTCTTTGGGCGGGCGCCGGGCATGCGACGGCCGTTTCGCGTCCCGTACGGGCTCGCCGGGCAGCAATCTCCCCTATTGGAAAGCGCTCGGCCGATGGGCTTGCGAACGGCTTACGGCCACCTGGGCTTTCTTCCGGCAGCCGAAGCCGTGGACGTCGCTGCGGGGCGCCAGGGCTTCCAACAAGGGAAATTCCTGCCGGAAACGGGCGACGGGGACGGCATTCGCGATCAGGCGTTACCCCTCGAAGCGCTCCACGAAGTGCAGGATGACCGCGGCGCTCGTCGGAGTGCAGCGCTCGCCCTCCAAAAGGCGCTCGCAGGTGGGGATGCCGCGGGCGATGATGGCGGCGGTTGCCGGCGCGGGGATGGGCAGCTCGCCATGCGCGCACACGACGGTGCCGCGGCCCGTCTGCACGGGAGTGGCGACGATCTCGTCGGGATCGAGGGCCTCCACGGCCAGGCAGATGGCAGCCACGTTGCGCAGCGCCTCGCCGTTGCCCACCTCGTGGAAGTGCGTCTCCTCAACCGTGCAGCCGTGCGCCGTCGCCTCGGCCTCGGCCAGGATGCGGTAGATCGCGCGCATGTCGCCCTTCGCGCGCTCGCTCATGTCGAGCGCGTCGATAGTGGCGTTCACCGCGCCCAGGTCGTGGTGATGCCCCTCGGGCACGCCGGCGTTCGCCGCAGCCGTGCGCACCTGCGCCCGTCGATCCTCGGGCAGCTGCAGCAGCGCCTCCGCCAGCAGGTGGCGCCGGGTGGCGTTCTCCTCCAGGTTCCAAACCAACGTCGTCATGCCGTCCTCGCTTTCACGTGGTTGATCATATGGGCCTGGTAGCCCGCGCCGAAGCCGTTGTCGATGTTCACGACGGACACGCCCGACGCGCACGAGTTCAGCATGGCCAGCAGCGCCGCCACGCCGCCGAAGCTGGCGCCGTAGCCCACGCTCGTGGGCACCGCGATCACCGGGCACGACGCGAGGCCGCCCACCACGCTGGCCAGCGCGCCCTCCATGCCCGCCACCGCCACCACGACGCTCGCCCGTGCGATGTCGTCGGCGTGCGCGAGCAGACGGTGGATGCCGGCCACGCCCACGTCGTAGAGCCGCGCCACGTCGTTTCCCAGCATCTCGGCCGTCACGGCGGCTTCCTCGGCAACGGGCAGGTCACTCGTGCCCGCGGCGGCGACCACGATGGGGCCGTTGCCGTCGGGCGCAGGGGGCTCGCCCACGATGCCGAGGCGCGGCATCTCGCGGTACGCGAACGGCAGCGTACATGCGCCCTCCAAGCCGCGTTCGACCGCAGCGGCCTTGTCGGCGTCGAGCCGCGTGACCAGCACGCGCTCCTGCCCGTTCTCCACAAGCGCCCGGCACACGCCCGCGATCTGCTCGGCCGTCTTGCCCGCGCCGTACACCACTTCCGACACGCCCTGGCGCATGCCGCGATGGTTGTCCACCGTCGCGTAGCCCAGCTCCGTGAACGGGGCGATGCGCAGCATCCGCTCGGCCTCGTCGATGGCGGTCTCCCCCGCCGCGACGCGCTCGAGCAGCGCGCGCAGGTCTCGTTGCTCCATGTCCAGCCTTTCCGTCGTCTCGTCGCTCGCCGACCATTGAACCACTTGGAGCGCACTCCAAGTCAAGCGTTTCATCGACCCCTCATGAAGAAAGCCCCGGATGCGGGTTCCGCGATCCAGGGCTTTCGCACGTTCGACGCAACGCCGTCGCTAGGCGGCGATGTCCTCGGGCTGCACGGCGTTGCCGCCGGCGTCGACCTCGTCGCCGGTGCCCGCGCCCTCGTCGGCGGGAGCGGCGTTGCCCTCGTCGGCGGGCGCGGCGTTGTCGTCGGCGTTCTCGCCTTCGCCTTCCTCAACCTGGGGCTCGTCCGTCTTGTCCGCAGTGCTCGCGTCCGTCGACTTCGTGGCCCCTTCCGTAAGCGGCGTGGAAGACAGGTCGAGCGCGGTGCCCAGCCACTTCGTCTCGATGACGCCGATGGTGCCGTTGCTGGTCAGCGTGGCGAGCGCCTCGGAAACGGCCTGCTTGAGATCGGTGTTCGCGTCGGACACGCCCACGCCGTAGCCGCCCGCCTGCTGCATGAGCGCCACGATGTGCACGTCGATGTCCGCGCTGTGCGCCGCGTACGTCCCGATGATGGCGTCGGCCGCCACGTACTGCACCTGGCCCGAAGACAGCTCGGAGAAGGCGCTCTTGAGGTCGTCGGTCGTGGAGAAGGTGGCCTTGTCGAACTCGTTCGTCACCGCCCACGCGCTCTTCGACGACACCTGCGCGGCGATCTTCGTCTCGACGGCGTTCGTGGGAACCTGCGAGTTGGACGGCGTGGAGAACAGCGCCACGGCCGTGGGCAGGTAGGCGTCCGACTTCCAGAACGAGGTGCTGGTGTCGGACTTGTCGATGCCCATCACGATGTCGACGGTACCTTCCTTGAGCGCCGATTCGGCATCGGAGCCCACGTCGACGACCTCGAGCTTCAGCCCGAAGCTGTCGGCCAGGGCCGCCGCCACGTCCACGTCGATGCCGACGATCTTGGACGAGGGGGAAGGCTGTCCCGCCAAGGGCTGGTTGTTGGTGTTCACGCCCACGCGCAACGTGCCGTCCTTGCCGATGGTCGGCGACGACAGGGTGGGCGTTTTCTCGGGGGGAGTGTAGCTCTGCTGCGATGAGCAGCCCGTCAAAACAGCGAGCAGGGCCGCCATGCACGCGACCGCCATGCAGCAGGACGCGAGCGTTTTATAACGCTTCATAACCGGTGAGCCTCCATCTAGCTTGATCTTCATGCTGCCTCTTCCGACTGACCTAGTCTTTGCCCCCACACTCGCGCACTGGAGCTCAGCTTGCGCCTTGCCCTCTCGCCCGTCGCGACCGGATGTCGCGATACGCGGGCGGTGCGGCTTACCTCTAGGATACGCCATGATCGTCGCGCGGAAACCGCGCGGCTTACGTGGGTCCTTTCGACCGCATCTGCCGTGGACTGAGGTTGAAAAACCCGCAACTACAGACTCGAAAGAAGCATCGCTAGTGTATCAGATGATGAATTGGGTCGGAAGCGCACCGGCAGAATCTGCGGAATAGCGCAACGCCGCCATCGCGGCGGACCGTCGTCGCGCCGACCGCGCGACGACGGTGCCGGGGCGTGGGATGCTCGCGGGATGCTCGCGAGATGCGCGCGGAAGCGGCGCAAGATGCGCGTGGGAACCGGCGGCAGGGAACGTGGAATCCGCGTAGGATGCGCGTGGAATCCGCGCTGGATCGGCGGGTGCGAAACGCAAGAGCGCGGTGTGCGGCGCGTGGAACGCCCCGTGCTATCCTCGAAGGATGAAGAACGCAGACGCAGCAACCGCCCTCGCATCCGCGCCACGCTCCCGCGGCGGCGGCGCCGCGCGCCCGCCCGCCCCGCGCCGAAGCCGCATGGCCCAGGCCACGCGCCGATACGGGAGGGGCGCAGCCGAGGCCATCGCCGAGACGCTGTGGCCCACCCGCTGCGCCGCGTGCGACACGCCCGGCGAGGTGCTGTGCGCGCCGTGCAGCCTCAACCTCCAGCATATCGACTGGTGGCGCGCCTGCCCGCGCTGCGGCGCTCCTTTCGGTCGTGTGCAGTGCAGCGAGTGCAACGACGTGATGCTGGCCTCCTCCGGGCGCGAAGAGCCGCCCTTCGACGCCTGCGCGAGCGCGGTCGCCTTCGACGACGCCGCTGCGCGCATCGTGCGCACCTGGAAGGATGCCGGGGAAAGGCGGCTCGCCGGGGCCATGGCCGCGCTCATGGCCCCGATGGTGCTGCCGTCGTGGCGGGCCGAGCAACCCGTCGTCGTGCCCGTGCCCGCCACCGCCGCCGCCGTGCGGCGGCGCGGCTTCGACCACGGGGCGGAGCTGGCGGCCGCCGTGGCCTCCTGCCTCGGCCTCGATGCGGCGCCCCTGCTGGCCCCGCCGCGCGCCCGCGACCAGCGCGCCCTCGCCCGTCGCGGCCGCTTGGCGAACATGGAGGGCCGCTTCATCCCCCTGCCGGGCGCGAGCGCGCCGCCTTCGGCGATCGTGATCGACGACGTGTACACTACCGGCGCCACCCTGTTCGCCGCTGCCGACGCCGTCCGCGCGGCCGGAGCCCGAACCGTCCGCTGCCTCACCTTCGCCCGCGTCTGGTAAGGGGCCCGACGCTCCGAGGGGAGCGTCGCGCATCCTACGGGTCGTGCGCCGCCGTCCATCGCCGCACGACGACTGCACGGCCGCTGCCTCTTCCCGCCTCCCCCGATCGCGCGTTCGAGCCGCAGGATACGCACGTCGGACTTCTTCGGCAAGGCGCTTCTGGCAAGCGAGCAGCACCCACGGCGCCGAAACCAAACGATCTTCGCTCCCAAAACACGCCTCACGCGCTGTAGCGTGTTTTGGGAGCGAAGATGCAACAAAAAAGCGGCGAGCCGAGGCCCGCCGCTTTCGCATGCCGATCGCAGGTCGGAGGCGCTAGATGATGCGCTCGCGCTGCTTCTGGGGGGCGGCGCTGGCGGCGTCGGAGAGCTCGGCCACGTCCACCGAGATGCTGTGCTTGATGGGCTTCCAGTTGCACTTCTTCACGAGGGCGACGAGCGCGATGGGGATGTAGGTCATCATGAACACGGGGAACGTGAACATGTACAGCACCTTTTTGCCCGTGGTGGAACGGATGGAATCCCATTCCACGAACGTGGTGAGCACGCCGAACATGAACATGAAGATGAAGTAGTTCATCAGGCAGAACAGGATGGACGACAGCGACGAGGCCACCATGATGCCCGTGGACATGGCGCCGGTGAGGCTGAGGAACACGATGATGGCGTTGAACAGCACCGACACGATGGTCAGCAGCATGCCCGGCGCGATGGTCATGAGCATGTCGTAGCAGGCGAAGCGCGCGCCCTTCGGGTTCACGGCGATGCCCTTCGCCAGGCGGGCGCCGTAGTGCCAGAACACCTGGTAGAAGCCCTTGGCCCAGCGGAAGCGCTGGTTCCACGAGTCGCGGAACGTGATGGGCTGCTCGTCGTAGAGGATGGCCGTGGGCGTGTAGCTGATGCGCGTGCCCTCGAGGATGCTGTTCGCCGAGAACTCGATGTCCTCGGTGAGCAGATGCCACTTCCAGCCGCCGTTCCTCTCGATGATGTCGGCGGCGATGAAGAAGCCCGTGCCCGATACGGCGCAGCTCGTGTTGAGCGTGAGGCGCGCCTGGTTCAGGAACTTGGCCTCGCGCAGAAACCACACGGCGTATCCGGCGGAGATCCAGTTGGAGTCGTAGTTCTTGGAGTTGCGGTAGCTGGTGGAGGCCTTCGCGCCGTTGTCGAAGGTCTTGTTCATCTCGCGGAAGTAGTTCACGTCGAGCACGTTGTCGGCGTCGAACACGAAGAACGCCTCGTAGCCCTTGTCGGCGTAGCGCTCGCGGATGCACTGGAAGCCGTAATCGAGCGCGTAGCCCTTGCCCACTTCCTTGTCGTTCGTGCGGGGGAACACGATGGCGCCGGCCTCGCGGGCCACTTCGGCGGTGTCGTCCGTGCAGTTGTCGGCGATGACGAACACGTCGATGAGCTCGGAGGGGTAGTTCTGCACCTTGATGGAATGGATGAGGTCGCCGATGACGGCGCTCTCGTTTCGCGCGGAGATGACCGCGGCGAACTTGTGGTTCTTCTTCGCCGTGAGAACCTTGGGCTTGCGCGTCAGCACCACGAACACGTAGTACAGCTGATACGTGTAGCAGATCGTGAACGTGAGAAACACGCAGAAGTTGAATATATCAACGAACGAGATCTGCGAAAAAAACTGGTCCAGCACCTTTGCTCCTTTGTCGGGCCGCGAACCTTCCTGCGACCGTGCCATCGCGCACCCGTCTTGCACGGGTCGCGCTCCGCCCCCTTGGTGTTGTTCGGTTTCGTCTGAGGGTTGTGCGGAACGCCGACGAGCCCGGCCGATGACGCGCAGGCTGCTTATGCGTTCCAAGCTGGACAGATTATAGCGGGTGGGCGGCCGTTCGGGGCAACAACGAGTCCGTTCGTTACCGTTTCTTCCGAATTTGAGGCGATAAAACACCGGTATTCACAAAGGTTCTGCATACGAACTTCATAAATGGGTCGGCTCGGCTATGATAATCTGAGAGATCGAGAATCCCACGTCCCCTTATGTCAACGGAGGCAAACCCTTGAACTACGACATCAAAGACATCGCGCTGGCCGACGAGGGCCTCGCCCGCATCGAGTGGGCCGACCGCGACATGCCCGTGCTCGCGTCCATCCGCGAGCGCTTCGAGCGCGAGAAGCCCCTCGAGGGCGTGCGCATCGGCGCCTGCATGCACGTGACCACCGAGACGGCGAACCTCATGCGCGCGCTCACGGCCTCCGGCGCGCACGTCACGCTGTGCGCTTCGAACCCGCTGTCCACCCAGGACGACACCGCCGCCTCGCTCGTGCGCGACTTCGGCATCGACGTGTTCGCCGTCGCCGGCGAGGACGCCGACACCTACAACCGCCACATCGAGGCCGTCATCGCCACCGACCCGCAGATCATCATGGACGACGGCGCCGACCTCGACACGGCGCTGCACACGAAGTTCACCGACAAGCTGGCGCACGTGGTGGGCGGCACCGAGGAGACCACGACGGGCGTCGTGCGCCTCATGTCCATGGCGGCCGAGGGGACGCTCGCCTACCCCGTATTCAACATCAACGATGCCAACACGAAGCACTGCTTCGACAACCACTACGGCACCGGCCAGTCCACCCTCGACGGCATCGTGCGCGCCACGAACCGCCTGCTGTGCGGCCGCACCATCGTGATCTCGGGCTACGGCTACTGCGGCAGCGGATTGGCCCTGCGCGCGAAGGGCATGGGCATGCGCGTCGTCGTGTGCGAGGTCGACCCGCTCAAGGCGCTCGAGGCGCACATGGAGGGCTACGAGGTGATGCCCGCGGCCGAGGCGGCGCGTCTCGCCGACGTGTGGGTGACCGTGACGGGCAACTGCAAGGTGGTGGACGGCCCGGCCTTCGAGAACATGAAGGACGGCGCGATCATCTGCAACTCGGGGCACTTCGACTCCGAGATCAACCTCGAGTGGCTCGAGGCCAACGCCGTGAAGAAAGAGGAGATCAAGCCGCTCGTCGAGGAGTACACGCTCGCCGACGGCCGCACGGTCATCGTGCTGGCGCAAGGACGCCTCGTGAACCTGTCGTGCGCCGAGGGGCACCCCGCATCCGTCATGGACATGAGCTTCGCGAACCAGGCGCTGGCCGCCGAGTACCTGTTCCAGCACGCGAGCGAGTTGGAGAACAAGGTGTACGACGTGCCGTCCGCCATCGACGACGGCGTGGCCCGCGTGAAGCTCGCGACCCTCGGCATCGAGATCGACGAGCTCACCGAGGAGCAGATCGCGTACATGAACTCCTGGAACTTCGAGACGCTGTAGGCTTTTCGCCTCGAACTCGTTCCGCTCGATCCCAAGCCCGGCCGCTCGCAGCGCCGGGCTTTTTTCGCGCCGAAGAACTTTCCCCTTGACTTGGAGCGCGCTCCAGGGTTCATGATAGGCGTCGAAGCAACGACGAACGATCGTGATTCGCGATAGGAGATGCACATGTTAGGAACGTTCAGTTATGCGAACCCCACCAAGCTGTACTTCGGCGAGGACGCGCTCGACTCCCTGCCCGGGGAGCTGGCCCGCTACGGCGACCGCGTGCTGCTGGCGTACGGCGGCGGCTCCATCAAGAAGACCGGCCTCTACGACGAGGTGCGCGGCATCCTCGAAGCCGCCGGCAAGGAGGTGTTCGAGGTGCCGGGCGTCATGCCGAACCCCACCGTGGAGAAGCTCTACGAGGGCTGCGCGGTCGCGCGCGACAACGACGTCGACCTGATCCTGGCCGTGGGCGGCGGCTCGGTGGTGGACTACGCGAAGGCCGTGAGCGTGTCGGCCTGGTGCGACGAGGACCCGTGGGAGAAGTACTTCGCGCGCCTCGAGGAGCCGGACAACCGCATCATCCCCGTAGGCAGCGTGCTGACTATGGTGGGGACCGGTTCCGAGATGAACGGCGGCTCGGTGATCACGAACCGCGCGACGAAGCAGAAAATCGGCCACGTGTTCGGCGAGGAGGTGTTCCCGAAGTTCGCCATCCTGAACCCGCGCCTCACGTTCACCGTGCCGCGCTACCAGATGGTCGCCGGCATCTTCGACGTGATGTCGCACATCCTGGAGCAGTACTTCTCAGGCGACGACGACAACACGTCGGATTACCTTGCCGAGGGCCTCATGCGCTCGCTCGTGCACTCGTCGCGCATCGCCGCGGTCGACCCGCAGGACTACGAGGCGCGCAGCAACATCATGTGGACGTCCGCCTGGGCGCTGAACACGCTCATCGCGAAGGGCAAGTCCACCGACTGGATGGTGCACATGATCGGCCAGTCCATCGGCGCGTACACCGACGCCACGCACGGCATGACGCTGTCGGCGATCTCGCCGGCGTACTACCGACTCGTCATGCCCTACGGCCTGCCGAAGTTCGCCCGGTTCGCCACCGCGGTGTGGGACGTGGACGCCTCCGGCAAGACCGACGAAGAGACGGCCGCCGAGGGCCTCGAGCGCATGGAGGACTGGATGCGCGAGCTGGGGCTCGTGATGAGCATCTCCGAGCTGGGCGTGACCGACGATATGATCGACGGCATCGCCGACGGCTCCTTCGTCATGGACGGCGGCTACCACGTGCTCGACCGCGACGAGATCGTGGCCGTGCTCGAAGCCAGCAAGTAACAGGGGCAACGTGCGCGAACGGGCGCCGCAAGCATTCGCGCCGCCCGTTCGCCTATCGAGGCTCGAAAGGGTTCTCCATCTCGATGCCGAGGTAATCGAAATCATGTACGTTGCGCGTTGCGAGGATCGCCTCGTTGCGTTGGCATATCGCAGCGATCATCAAGTCTTCGATGGTGGGCACACGACCGCTCGAAAGGGCACGGTCGTGCAGGCGCGCGCAGAGAAACGCACTGAACGCGTCGAATGGGAACGTCTTGTCGGAACAATCCATAACGATTGCCGAGATCGCCTCCTCCAAGAGCCGACGGCGCTTTCCTTCAGGCAGGCGCAGCATGCCGAAGTACAGCTCCTTGACGGTTACCGAAGTCAGGTACACCTCTCCCTCATGATCGAAGAACCAGTCGATGACGTCGGGCGAAGGGAGGGGTTTCATCAGCTCCGAAACCACGTTCGTGTCGACAACGTATCTCATAGCCAGCCCGCCCCGTCGAACGGGCGAGCGGGATGGCGCTCGGGAGCTTCGATCTCGATGCCGTCCGCCGACGCAGCGGCCCTCCGGAGCATCAACACCCAGTCGCGCGGTTCGGACTGCAGAGCGGATTCGAGGATCGCCCGCGCTTCAGCTTGCTGGGAGCGACCGTTCTTCGCCGCGCGCGCGACAAGCGCATCTTTGGCGCGACGATCGAGATTTCGAATGAGCAGGTCCGTCATGACGATCCTTCCTCTTGAGGAGCAACCAGATGATATCATCGATATCATCTGGTTGCAAACGAGGAGGGGAACAGCTGGGCGGCGGCGCTGCCCGCACGTCAGCGCTTCGCGGGCAGGCGCCTCACGGCCTTCGATATGTCCTTGTACCTGCGTTCCTTTTGGGCGAGGTAGCCGGCCTTGTCCTCGGCGAACGCGGCCTCGGCCTTCAGCTTGCGGTACGCCTGCCAGCGGCGCTCGGACAGCTCGCCGTCCGCGATGGCCTCGTAGACGGCGCACCCCGGCTCGGAGGTGTGGGTGCAGTTCGAGAACCGGCACGAGGCGAACAGGCGCTCCACGTCGGCGAACCCCTGCTCGAGGCCCTCGGCAACGTCCCTCAGCCCCAGCTCCCGCATGCCGGGCGTGTCCATCACGAGGCCGCCTCCCGGTAGCAGCACGAGCTGGCGGCGCGTGGTGGCATGACGGCCGCGGCCGTCGGCGCGCACGTCGCGCGTTTCGAGGACGTCCTCCCCCAGCAAGCGGTTGACCAGCGTCGACTTGCCCACGCCCGACGAACCCAGAAGCGCGACGGTCCTGCCGGGCTGCAGGTAGGGGCGCACGGCCTCGAAGCCGCCCTCCTCCATCGACGACACGGCCAGCACGTCGACGCCGAAGGCCACCGACTGCACGGCGCGCAGCCGTCGCTCCAGGCTGTCGCACGCATCGGCCTTCGTCAGCACCACGACGGGCACCGCCCCGCCCTCCCACGCGAGCGCGAGGTAGCGCTCGAGCCGCCGCAGGTTGAAGTCCCCGACGAGCGACATGCACAGAAACGCGGTGTCGATATTGGCCGCCACCACCTGCTGCTCGAACGACGCGCCGGCCGCCTTGCGCATGAAGGCGCTCGTGCGCGGAAGCACCTGCGAGACGATGGCGCGCCCGCCCGCGTCGTCCGCACGGTCCAACAGGACGAAATCGCCAACCGCCGGAAAGTCGGCGGCCGAACGGGCGGCATGGCGCAGCTTGCCCGCCGTTTCGGCGAAGAGCTCGCCCTGCTCGCCGACGACGCGGTACAGCTCGTGGGCCTGGGACAGGACGCGCCCCACGACGGGGTCCTCCAAGCCGGACGCCTCGCGCGCCCGCTGCATGATCGCGTCGGTCACGCCGTAGGCGCGCAGGTCGACGGCCGCCATCACGCCTCGCCTCCCTCGCGCGCCTGCGCGCCGGGCGCGTCCGCCCGCAGGCTCTCGAGGGGAAACGGCGGCTCTGCCAGCGGCTTCACGGCGATGGACATGAGCTTGACGGGGTTGTCGTCGGCGGCGATGCGGTTCGAGCTCAGGTGACCGCAGCGCTTGCAGCGGTGCACGATGGCCCATTCCCCGCCTTTGCGCACCCACACGCTGATGGGCTCCATGATGCTTTCGCACACGGACGCCCGGTCGCCGGGCCGCTCGTCAACGTGCAGGCTGTGCAGGCATTGAGGACAGTGGTTGCGATGGCGGCTCCCCGCCTCGTCGGGCGTGACGAGCTGGCCGCACTGTTTGCAGATGAAGCTGTCCATGCAGGCATGCGCCTGGTAGAAGGCGGTGCCTCTCTTGATTTTTTCCACGGTGGTTCTCCCAAAACGTTGATGGTCGTTGCCCTGTTTGGGAGGTTCCAGCGGAGACTAGCGCTCGCAAACCTCCCGGCTTGCGACAATCTCCACGCTACATCCTTGTGACAAAAGTCATGCTCCTCAAGTAGTGTTGACGCCGTCGTTTATACCACAGGAGCGTCGGGTTTTGCAAACAGCCGACCTCTTTGCGGCAGCTTCTCACCGCTTCTCACTCTTTGATCGACGAGGAAGGCCTGACTTCGCACATTCCGCCTTTCTCGAACGTATTGCGTACCCACTTGTTCATTCCATTAAGAAGAAATGCCATGAGCACAATCGAACCGCATAACCCTGCAATGAGCACCATCGATACCTCGACTCGGGCTTGTATCAAAATCATGCTTGCCGGAAATGGCGCCACTCCGATACCCGCATAGACAACTGCTGTAAAAGCGATATAGCAAACAGGGAAAACGATGCTGGTAAGCAGGAGTTTCCGGTTCGCGATCTCCCTGCAATCGCAAAACAGAAGAAAATGCACCGTCACCAAGACTGGGTTTATCACATGAAGAAACCAGTATGCGCCGTCAAGGTTAAGTTGCATCGCTATCGTGGCGATCAATATCAAGTCGAGCGCCAGGGTGCTGTCCAAAAAGACAACCGGATGCATCCCTTTCCCGTTCAGCCGTCGATGGAAATACGAAAAAATGTAGAGAACCCCTCCAACGACTCCGGAAACACAGCACCATTCACTCAAATGCACATATTCCTCATTCGGGATAGCAGAATAATATCCCCAGGCGGTTGTCGCGATATACAGCACGCCGATCAGCAAGGCGCTTGCGTTTCCCAATGACTTGTTATCGATAATCCCCATGCTCGTTCCCCTTGCTTATCATGTTTGCGCGTCTTCGGCTCTGCGTCTTCATGCTGGCTCGCGGAATCGCTCGTTGCCTTTCTCTCGAAACGCCGCCGAAGGGCGCTCTCCCGCCCTCAGCCCTCGTAGCGCTTCAACATGCGCAGCCACGTGGCCATGACGAGGCGCTGCGGCACCGCCTTCGCGGCTACGTGCAGGTACTTCGCGTACAGCGGGAACACCGAGAGCTCCCGTCCCCGCCGTGCGTCGCGCAGCGCGCGGGCGACCACCTTGCCGGGAGGCACGAGCCCGGGAAAGGCGACGCGCCGCCCGTTGACCTCGCGCAGGAGCAGATCGGTGTCCACCCAGCTCGGGCATACCGCGCATGCCGTTATTCCGGTGCCCGCCAGCTCGGCGTTGAGCGCTCGCGAATAGCTGAGCTCGAACGCCTTCGTCGCCGCGTACAGGCCGAGGTAGGGCGTGGGCTGGAACGCCGACGCGGACGACACGTTCAGGATGCGGCTTCCCCGTTGCATGCTGGGCAGGCAGATCCGGCAGAGCGCGGCGAGGGCAGAGCAGTTCAGGGCGATCGTGCGCTCGATCTCGCCGACGGAGAAGTCGTCCCAGGCGCCCATCTTGGCCGTCCCCGCGTTGTTCACCAGGTAGGCCACCGAGGGATGCGCCTCTTCGAGCGCGCGCTCGACGACCCGCAGCCCCGATGCATCCGCCAAATCGGCCGCCAACGGCACCACGCGCGCGCCCAGCTCGTCGCGCAAGCGCTCGAGCTTCCGCTCGGTGCGAGCCACCGCCCACAGCTCGTCGAGATCCCCTTCCTCGAGCAGCTGCTCCGCGAACGCGCGCCCGAGGCCGCCGGTCGCGCCCGTCACCAACGCGATGCGCGCGCCCATGCTAGCGCCCGCCCTTCAGCAGCGTGCGCTCCATGTCGGCCGCGTCGATCATGTCGAAGCCCGTGGCGAACAGCCGCTTCAACGCGTACAGGTACGCGACGCCCCAGAAGAAGTCGGCCAGCTTGAGCGGGTCGCCCGCCGCAACGCTGCCCTCGCGCTGGCCCTGCTCGACGATGCGCGCCGTGTGCGCGTACAGCTCGGAGCGGTACGGTGCCGGAAGTCCGTCCCGCAGGCCCTCCTCGAGCATGAGCTGCGTGTTCAGCACCACGGAGGCCGCGAACAGCTCGTCGTCGGCGAGACGGTCGAGGACGGAGGCGGCGAGGCGGCGGATCTTCGCCTTAGCCGTCAACGGCAGCCGCGCGAGCAGCTTGAGCTCGCGGACGTCCTCGTCGTTCGCCACCAGCGTGCGCAGCGCGCTGAACAGGTCCTCCTTCGAGTCGAAGTAACGGTAGATCGTCCCCTGCGCGATGCCGATGCCGCGCGCCAAATCGGCGATCTTCGTTCCCGCGAAGCCGTTGCGCGCGAAGTAGCGCAGCGACTCCCGCAGTATCCGCTCCCGCATCTCGTCGCGCATGGCCGCGCATTGCTCCGCCGATTTCGGCATAGGTTTCCCGTTCTTTTGGATGAATATTTTCTCATTCATAAAATACGCCCCCTATGGCGCGATGTCAAGGAAGGGCTGATATGAAGCGCCTGCTCGAAGGAACGACGCATCGAGGAGGGTTGCGCTGCGGCCGCTATGCGGAGGTACACGAAAGCGTTCGGGCGCAAAACGGGAGCCATGGCAATCGAAAGGCCGTTCTTCTCCCCCATAAGGAAATTCCCACAAAAGAAATCCCAGGTGGCGAGAATTCTCCTCTTCGGGGAACCGGTCGAATCCGCATGCAAAAATGTCACGGGTGCCGTTTTGCGCCCAGGCGAGGCATGCCGCACCGGCGTTTTCCCGATCATGCGCTTGACTTAGAGCGGACTCCAAGGGCTACGATGTCCGGCAGACCAGCAATCGACGAAAGGCAGAGCATGGCCATGGAATACCGCACCTTCCCGCGCGGGGGCGAGCGCGCGAGCGTCATCGGCTTCGGGATGGGATCGATCCACGAGGCCGCCGACGACCGCGAGATCGAATCCGCGCTCGCGTTGGCGCTCGACGCAGGCGTGAACTTCTTCGATCTGGCGCCCTCCGAAGCGTCGCCCTACGCGTCGTACGGGCGCGCGCTGGCTCCACGGCGTGCGGACGTCCTGACGCAGATGCACCTGGGCGCGGTGTACGGCGCGAACGGCCAGTACGGATGGAGCCGCGACCTCGACGTCATCAAGCGTCAGTTCGCACGCGTGCTGGACACGCTGCAAACCGGTTACACCGACTTCGGCATCATCCACTGCATGGACGAGGACGAGGACTTCGACGCCATGCGAGAAAACGGCAACTGGGACTTTGCGCTGTCATTGAAGGAGCAGGGCGTGATCCGCCATCTGGGCTTCTCGTCGCACAACCCCGCCATCGCGCGGCGCTTCCTGGACACGGGCCTCGTGGACGAATGCATGTTCAGCATCAACCCGGCCTACGACTACTCGAAAGGCTCTTACGGTTTGGGCAGGGCCAACGAGCGCATGGACCTGTACCGTGCCTGCGAGCGCGACGGCGTGGGGATCGCCGTCATGAAGGCGTTCGCCGGCGGCCAGCTGCTCGATGCGAAGGCGTCGCCGTTCGGCCGCGCGCTCACGAAGGCGCAGTGCATCGCTTACGCGCTGGACAAGCCGGGCGTGATCTGCGTGCTGCCGGGCTTCCGCACGCCCGACGACGTGGCCGCGGTGCTCGCATTCTGCGATGCATCCGAGGAGGAGCGCGATTACAGCGCGATCGGCACGTTCGCGCCGCAGGAGGCCGAAGGGCGCTGCGTGTACTGCCACCACTGCCAGCCCTGCCCCGTCGGCATCGACATCGGCATGGTGAACAAGTACTACGACCTGGCGCGCGTCGGCGACGAGATGGCCGCCGGCCACTACCGCAAGCTCGCGCTAAGCGCCGGCGACTGCATAGCGTGCGGCCGCTGCGACGACCGCTGCCCCTTCGGTGTGGCGCAA
This sequence comes from Eggerthella timonensis, assembly GCF_900184265.1. Taxonomy (NCBI): domain Bacteria; kingdom Bacillati; phylum Actinomycetota; class Coriobacteriia; order Eggerthellales; family Eggerthellaceae; genus Eggerthella; species Eggerthella timonensis. The sequence goes on along the minus strand of NZ_FXXA01000002.1, from coordinate 1,991,758 downwards.
CGCGACCGCATGCAGGAGATCGCGACGTACTTCGGGAAGTAGCGGCGGCGCGCCTCCGACGCGGCACGTCGCGAACGGGAGCATTGTCGCCCGAAAAGTACGGAATCGCAGCCAAAACCGTACTTTTCGGGCGACAATGCGCTTGCCGACGGGCTGAACGCGAAGCGTGCGCGGCGTGCGGGAATCCGGTAGGATGGCACCAGGTTGTTTTCCTCGAGAGAATCGACGCCGCCATGCATGCAGAAAAGACCTCCTCGCCCCGCCCCGGCCTGACGAGGAGAACATGGACGCTCATCATCCTGCTGTCGTTCTTCGGGCAGGTGGCCTGGGCGCTCGAGAACAACTTCTTCAACCTGTTCATCCAGGACGTGTTCAATGCGTCGCTCGCCGACGTGGCGCTCATGGTGTCGGCCTCGGCGCTGACCGCGGCGGCCACCACGCTGTTCGTGGGCGCGTGGTCGGACCGCGTGGGCAGGCGCAAGGCGTTCATCGGCGCAGGCACCATCCTCTGGGGCGCGTCCATCATCGTGTTCGCGTATCTGCAGACCATCTCGCTCGCGCTGGCCGGCACCGCGGCGGCGGCCATGGCGTTCGGCGTGACGCTGACCATCGTGTTCGACTGCGTCATGACGTTCTTCGGCAGCCTGGCGAACGACTCGTGCTTCAACGCATGGGTCACCGACATCACCACCGAGAAGAACCGCGGCAAGGTGGAGGGCGTGAACTCGGCCATGCCGCTGCTGGCGATGCTGGCCGTGTTCGGCGGCGCGATGTTCCTCATGATCGTGCGGCCCGACGGCACGGTGACCTACGACTACCCGCTGTTCTTCACCATCGTGGGCGTCGCCGTGGTGGCGCTCGGCATCGTGGTGGTACTGCTCATGCAGGACTCCCGGCCCGAGCGCGCGCAGGCGGGCGGCTACCTGGACAACGTGCGCTACGGCTTCCGCCCGCGCGCGGTGTCCGAGCACCGGATGCTCTACCTCGTGCTGCTGGCCTACCTCGTGTTCGCCACCGCGCTGCAGGTGTTCATGCCCTACTACGTGCTGTACCTGCGGCTTCCCTACATCCTGGGCGAGAACTACGTGTTCGTGATGGCCCCGGGCATCGTCATCGCAGCCGTGTTCACCATCCTGTACGGCAAGCGGGTCGATCGCCGCGGCTTCCTGCGCGCGGTCGTCGTTCCGCTCGCGCTGTTCGTGGCGGGATGCCTCGTGCTCACCCTGCTCACGAGCGCGGCGGGCGTGTTCGTCGGCTCGGCGCTCATGCTGTGCGGGTACCTGGGCGCGGTGGCGTGCTTCGGCGCCGAGGTGCGCAACAACACGCCCGCCGGCTACGTGGGGGCCTTCCAGGGCGTCCGCATCTTCATGGCGGTGCTCATCCCCATGCTCGTGGGGCCGTGGATCGGCTCGACCCTGAGCGCCACGTCGGGCGCCATCGGGTTCGGCGTGGTGGGAGACGGGTTCACGCCGTCGTCGCTGATCTTTTTAGGAGGCGCCGTCGTGGCGCTGTTAACGTTCGCCGTGCTGCCGTTCATCCGCGCGCAGCGGCGACGCAACGACTAGGGACGAGAATGTCCCCATTGGGGCCTGTCCCCAATGGGGACATTCTAACGAAAAGGAGCCAGCCATGCTCGACCTCAAGCGCGTCATCGCGAGCGCGCCGCGCAAGCCGGAGCACGCCGCGCTGCGACCGCTAACCACGCCGTGGAGCGACCTCGCCGCAGCGGGCGGCGACCGCGCGGCGCACCACCCGCGACCGCAGTTCGCGCGGGCGGCCTTCGAGGTGCTCGACGGGCGCTGGGATTATGCGATCGCGCCCGTCGCCGACGCGGCGAGCGCGTGGCGCGACGCCGAGCCGCCCGCCGCATGGGAGGGGGACATCCTCGTGCCGTTCTCGCCGGAAGCGCCCCTGTCGGGCGTCGGGCGACAGCTGCAGCCGGGCGAGCTCCTGTGGTACCGGCGGCGCTTCGGCGCGCCGGAAGGGTTCGACGCATCCCGCCAGCGCTGCATCCTGCACTTCGAGGCCGTGGACTACGCGTGCTCGTGCTCCGTGAACGGCGCGCGCGTGGGCGCGCATGCGGGCGGGTACCTGCCGTTCGCCTTCGACGTCACCGACGCGCTGACGGGCGACGACAACGAGCTGGTCGTATGCGTGCACGACCCGAGCGACGCCGGCGTGCAGCTGCGCGGCAAGCAGCGGCTTGCGCGCGGGGGCATCTGGTACACCGCGCAGAGCGGCATCTGGCAGAGCGTATGGCTGGAGGCGGTGCCGAACGCGCACCTGGAGTCGCTCGCCATCGACGCGCGAGCCGACGAGGGGAAGCTCGTGCTGCGGGCGAACGTGCGCGCGGACGGCGGCGCGGATGCGGCGGCCGGGACGGCGCCGGCGGTGAGCGTGCGGCTGCTGGACGGCGGCGCGGAGGTCGGGCGCGCGTCCGCGGCGCCGGAGGACGGCGCCTGCACGATCGCCATCGACGTCGCCGACCCGCACCGGTGGAGTCCCGACGACCCGCACCTCTACGACCTCGAAGTATCGTACGGCAGCGACCGGGTGGACAGCTACTGCGCGTTTCGCACCGTGACCGTGGAGCCCGACGAGCACGGCATCCCCCGCTTCTGCCTCAACCACGAGCCCGTCTTCCTGCGCGGCGTGCTCGACCAGGGGTATTGGCCCGACGGCCTCATGACCGCGCCGTCGGACGAGGCGCTGGCCTTCGACGCGCGCGCGATGCGCGAGGCCGGCTTCAACCTGCTGCGCAAGCACATCAAGGTGGAGAGCGACCGCTGGTACTACCACTGCGACAAGCTGGGGATGCTGGTGTGGCAGGACATGGTGAGCGGCGGCGCGGCGCCCGATCCGTGGCACTCCAGCTACAAGCCCACGTTCTTCCGCGGGTCGTGGGGCCGTTACGCCGACGACGATCCGCGCCACTACCCCGGGCTCGCGTCCGACAGCGCGGCGTTCCGCGCCGAGTGGACCGACGCGTGCGCCGCCACGGTGCGCCATCTGGGGAACCACCCGTCCATCGTGACCTGGGTGCTGTTCAACGAGGCCTGGGGGCAGTTCGACGCGCGCGCGGCGGTGGAGCTGGTGCGCGGGCTCGACCCGACGCGTCCCATCGACGCCGTCAGCGGCTGGTACGACCAGGCTTGCGGGGACTTCCTGAGCGTGCACAACTACTTCCGCCCGCTCGAGGTGTACAACGATGCGGCGCGGCCGCGGCGCGCGTTCGTGATCTCGGAGTTCGGCGGGCTGTCGTGCCACCTGGCCGCGCACAGCTCGCTGGCCTCGTCCTACGGCTACGCGGCCTGCCCCGACCTCGCGTCGTTGCGCTCGGAGGTGCGCGAGGCGCTCGCGCAGGCCGACGCGCTGGAGAAGGAGGGCCTCGCGGGCTACGTGTACACGCAGCTGTCCGACGTCGAGGAGGAGACGAACGGCCTGTTGACCTACGACAGGCGCGTGAACAAGCTGGCGGAAGGGGGCGCTCGATGACGGGCGTGTGCGCGGCGGCGGTGCGCGCTTCGGCCCCCGGGCGGGTGGAGCTGGCGGGCAACCACACCGACCATCAGGGAGGATGCACGATCTCGGCCGCCATCGACCGGCGCATCCACGCGTTCGCGACGCCGAATGGCACCGACGAGATCCGCGTGAGCATGGAGGGCTTCGGCGACGCGGCGATGCGCTGCGACGAGCTGGACCCGCGCGACGCCGAGCGCGGCACGTCGCTCGCGCTCGTGCGCGGCATGGCCGCCGCGTACACGCGCGCGGGCGGAACGCTCGTCGGGTTCGACGCGACCGTGCGCTCCGACCTCCCCTCCGGAGGCGGGCTCTCGTCGTCGGCCGCGTTCGAGATGCTGTTCGGCGTGCTGCTGCGCGCGCTCGGCGGCCCCGCCGACGCCGCGCCGCCCGATCCCGTCGCCCTCGCGCTCGAGGGCGCGCAGGCCGAGCGCGCCTACTTCGGAAAGCCCTGCGGCGTGCAGGACCAGCTGGCGAGCGCGTGCGGCGGCATCGCGGCGCTCGACTTCTCGGGCGACGTGCCGCGCGTCGATCCCATCGACTTCAACTGGGAGGACTCCGGATACGCGCTGTGCCTCGTGGACAGCCGCTGCGACCATGCCGCCTACGCGGACGAGTACGCCGCCGTCCCCGCCGACATGCGCGCCGTCGCCGAGCGATTCGGGCACGACCGGCTGGAGGACGTCCCCTATCCCGCCTTCCTCGACGGGCTCGGAGACGTGCGCGGCCGGCTGGGCGATCGCGCGGCGCTGCGCGCGCTCCACTACTTCGAGGAGACCCGGCGCGTGCGCGCACAGCGCGAGGCGCTCGCGGCCGGCGACGTCGAGGCGTTCCTCGAGGGCGTGCGGCGCTCGGGCGCGTCGTCGGCCCAGTTCCTGCAGAACGTGTCGCCCCGCGGCGACGGCTCGGGCGACGAGCAGCCGGCCATGGTGATCCTCGCGCTGTGCGAACACTTGCTGGGCGGGCGCGGAGCGTGGCGCATCCACGGCGGCGGGTTCGGCGGAAGCGTGCTGGCCTTCGTGCCGTCCGACGAGGCGGACGCGTTTCGCGCGTCGATGGACGCGCTGCTGGGCTACGAGGCCTGCCTTCCCGTGACGGTCGGGGCGCCGGGAGCGCGTGCCGAGAGGATCGACCGATGAGCGCGCCGCTGCCGCCGCCGAGCGAAGTGCGCGCCGCCTTCGGCCGCCTGCTCGGGCGCGATGCCGAACAGGCGGTTGCATACCTGCACGACCTGGGCGTTTCGTCCGGCTACCTCGCGAGCGCGGCCGGCGCGCGATCCATCCGCTGGACGAGCGAAAGCGCGTACGGGCCGCTCGAATGCACGATCAACCTCGCAAAACCCGAAAAGGACCCGCGCGCCATCGCGGCGGCGGCGAGCGCGGCGGGTGGCGCAGGGGGCGCGGGCGCGGCATCCCGCCCGGCGGCGGGTGGCGCAGGGACGGCGTCCCGCCCGGCGGCCGGCGGCGGCGTCGGCGTACCGCAGTGCGACCTCTGCTGGGAGAACGAGGGGTTCCCCGGCACGCCCGAGCACCCCGCCAAGCCGGGCCTGCGCATCGCCGCCATCGAGCTGGGCGGCGAGCGCTGGGGGCTGCAGTTCTCGCCGTACGCGTACTTCGACGAGCACTGCATAGCGCTGTCCGCGGAGCATCGGCCCATGAAGATCGACGAGGCAGGCTTCGAGCGGCTGCTCGACTTCATCGACCTGTTCCCGTTCTACTTCGTCGGCTCGAACGCCGACCTGCCCATCGTGGGCGGCTCCATCCTCTCCCACGACCACTTCCAGGGCGGGCGCCATACGTTCCCCCTCATGAACGCGCCCGTCGAGCGCGCCGTCGAGCTGCCGGGGCTGCCGGAGGTGCGCGTCGGCGTCGTGACGTGGCCCGCGTCGGTGCTGCGCCTCGCCTCGCGCGACCGCGCCGCCCTCGTGCGGGCGGCGGCGCGCGTGCTGGACGCGTGGCGGGACTTCTCGTTCGAGCCGGCCGGCGTGCGCGCATGCAGCCGCAGCGCCGACGGCGCGACCGTGCGCCACAACACGCTCAACCCCATCGTGCGGCGCGTCGGCCCCGCCTACGTCATGGACCTCGTGCTGCGCAACAACCGAACCGACGGCGCGCGCCCATGGGGCGTCTTCCATCCCGGCGAGGAGCTGCACCACATCAAGAAGGAGAACATCGGCCTCATCGAGATCATGGGGCTTGCCGTGCTGCCGCCCCGCCTCGCCCGCGAGCTGCCGATCGTGCAGCGCGAGCTGATCGCGGCTGCGCGCGAAGGACGCTCCCCGCGCGAGCTGGAGGCGCGCCTGTTGACCTGCGCGGACACCGCGCCCCACGCCCCCTGGGCGGCCGACGTGCTGGCCCGGCGAGGCGCGGAGCTCGCTGCGGATGGCGCGGACGGCCCGCACGCCGGCGCCGAGGGCGGCGCGCCCGGCCCCGTCGTGCGCGAGGAGGTCGCCCGGGTGTTCGCCGCCGTCCTCGAGTCAACCGGCGTCTTCAAACGCGACGAAACCGGCACCGCAGGCTGGGACGCGTTCCTCGAGGAGCTGGGCTAGCCTCACGGGGCTACCGCAACCTGCGCGCGACCGGACGCTACAGCCCGAGGCCCTCCACCCAGCGGGCCACCTCGGCTTCGCTTGCATGGCTCGAGAGGCGCTTGCCGGGCTTCCACGTCGTCGCCGGCGAGCAGCAGGCGCGTAGGATGGACTCGGTGCCGCCCAAGCCGCTTCCGCCTGACGTGGCGAAGGGCACGACCGTCTTGCCCGAGAAGTCGTAGGCTTCCAGAAACGTGCTGACGATCGTCGGCGCCACGTACCACCAGATGGGGAAGCCGACGAACACGACGTCATAGGCGTCCATGTTGCCTACGCGGCCTGCGACGGCTGGGCGCGAGGAGGGATCGTTCATCTCGACGCTGCTGCGGCTGCGCTTGTCGTTCCAATCGAGGTCGGCCGCCGTGTAGCGCACGGCGGGCTCGATTTCGTGCAGGTCGCCGCCCGTCGTCTGCGCGATCGTCCGCGCGAGCCGCTCCGTCTCGCCGCTTGCGGAAAAGTACGCCACGAGGATTTTCTTGTCGTTCGTCATGAGAGGGTCTCCTTTTGCTCGAATCGGTTGCGATCCCATCGTAGTACCTGGAGCGAACTCGAAGTCAACGGGGTATTTCACGGAAGCGCAGAAAGGCCCCACCGGCACGCGCTCCCTCATCCGGAACGGCGCGGCTGCTCGAAAATTCGCGCTTGATTTTTCGCGAAATCGACCTACCTCGACGGCCTCGCACCGGAGGCGTCGTAGCGCTTCGGGCAAGGCGGGGCCTGCATGAATCCACACGCAAGCCCCGCCCGCGCTCAAACCCAAGGCTCTCGTAGTACCTGAAGCGAACTTGAAGTCAAGAGAGGAATCCGTCGGCATCAGCTCAAGGCCAGCCGGCGCTCCAGCCAATCCATGAGCTCGCCCAGCGAATGGTCCGACCGATCGCGCATGGCCAGGTAAAACGTCACGTGCACGTCGGCGTCTTCGAGCGGAACGGACACGCGGTCGAGGCCGGCACGCTTCAGCTCGGACTCGTTGGTGACGAAGCTCGGCAGCGGCGAGGTGCGCGCCAGCTGGCTGAACACCAGGTAGTCACCCTGCGTGACATAGTGGGCGCGCGGCATGAGGCGCTCGCAGATGCCGCGCCAGAACCCGACCCCGGCGTACAGCAGGAACGTCTCGCCGTCCAGCTCCGCAAGCGAGAGGGAGGAGCGGCCCGCCAGCGGATGCGAGCGCGGCAGGAACGCACACAGGTCCTCGCGCATGATGGGTGCCACCCGCACGCCCTCCCCCTCCGGGCGATGCGGCAGTATGGCGAAATCGAGGCTGCCGTCCAGCAGCCTGCGTTCGAGCTCGGCCACAGGCATCGTCTCGGGGTTGGCCACAAGCTCGGGGCGGCGCTCGGCGATGGCGGGCATGAGCCGCCACAGCGGCGCGGGCGCGCACGTGCCGACGCGCAGCATGCTGCGGCGAGCATGCAGGCCGTCGAGGTCCTCCTGCATGCGGGCGACGTCGCGCAGGATGCCCTGGGCATGCTCGAGCGCCAGCCGGCCGGCCTCGTTGAGCTCCGCGCTGTTCCTGGTGCGCTCGAACAGGCTCGCGCCCAGCTCCGCCTCGAGGCGGCGCATCGAGCGGCTCAGCGCCGGCTGCGAGATGTTCGTGCGTTCCGCAGCAGCCGAAAACGTCCCGCACGATGCCACCGCATCGAGCTGCCTCAGCTGCTCCAATTCCATCGCTCAACCTCCAGTATGCGTTTCATGCATTCAATATCTGCTATTTGCATTGTACTTCTTTCATTTCGCTCTGCATACTATGCATAGAGGATATATCACGACGAAAGGAAGCGACATGGAATACCTCACTTTGAGCAATGGTGTGCAAATGCCCTTTTTGGGCTATGGCGTGTACCAGGTGGACGCAAACGATGCAGAACGCTGCGTGAGCGACGCCCTGGAGGTCGGCTACCGTCACATCGACACCGCCCAGACGTATTACAACGAGGAAGGCGTCGGGCGCGCCGTCGCGAAAAGCGGCGTGGCGCGCGACGAGCTGTTCCTCACCACCAAGGTGTGGATCTACCACGCCGGCGAGGAGAACGCGGCGGCCTCCATCGACGGCTCCCTGCGCAAGTTGGGGTGCGACTACGTCGACCTGCTGTTGATCCACCAGCCCTTCGGCGATTACTACGGAACATGGAGGGCCCTGGAGGCCGCCTACCGCTCCGGCAAGGCGCGCGCCATCGGCGTGTCGAACTTCTACCCGGACCGTCTGGTCGACCTCTGTCGATTCAGCGAGATCAAGCCCATGGTGAACCAGGTGGAGACGCACGTGTTCCAGCAACAGCGCACCGCACGCGAGGTTATGGACCGCTACGGCGTGGCACACGAATCCTGGGGACCCTTCGCCGAGGGGCGCAACGGCTTCTTCTCAAACCCGGTGCTCGCGGCCGTGGGCGCGAAGCACGGCAAGACGGTTGCGCAGACGGCGCTGCGCTTCCTCGTGCAAAGCGGCGTGGCAGCCATTCCCAAGTCGTCGCGCAAGGAGCGCATGCAGGAGAACCTCGAGGTATTCGACTTCAAGCTGGACGGCGAGGACATGGACGCCCTGCGCGCGCTCGATACGGGGGAAAGCCTCTTCTTCAGCCATTACGACCCTGAGTTCGTCGAGTCCATGGCCGACTTCGGCCAGCGCGTGATGTAGCGCCGGAAAGGAGACGCGCTATACTGGGTTCGACAAGGCCCTCATCCTCCGAAAGAGACCCATGCGCCCTCATGCCCTCTCGTTCACTCAGCGCGCCGCCGCCGTCGGATTGGCGGCGGCGCTCGCATGCGGCACCGTCCCCGCCGCGCACGCCGCCGAGGCGCCCGCCCACGACGACGCTCTCGCCGGATCGACGGTTGCGGCGATCGACCCGATGCCCATCGGAAGCGACGAGGAGCTCGAAGCGCGCACGCCGACCTGCCTCCTTCCAACCGACGAGGCGGCATCGGTTGCCGAGGATGGCGCCGCAGCCGCCGAACTTGCCGACGGAGCAGCCGCATCCCCCGTCTGCGCCGCGCCCTATCTGCAAACACCGTCGAAAGGACACGCGCTTGCAAGCAATTCTGCCCGATCGCGCACCCTTGCCGCCTCGGAGCCGCAGGTGGGCGACACGCGCGCGTTCTACAGCGACTACCGCGCCGGGAAGGCCGACTTCGCCATCGAATGCGTGGCCGTCGGCGAGAACTATACGTTCTGGATGGATACCGAGCATCCGGACGCCGTCCTGCCGCAAGACCTCGACCTGCTGGCGGAGAACCTGCACGAGTTCATCGATCGCGAGGTGAAGCTGTTCGGGGACTGGCGCGACGAAGGCGGAGCCGACGTCGACGGCGACGGGCGCGCCGCGTTCGTGTTCTACCCTTTCCTCGAGGGATACGAGAACGTGATGGGCTTCTTCCAGGGCGGTGATCTGTTCGAAGCAGGCGCAGACGACTACGCGACAGGGAACGTCATGGATGCGCTGCACGTGAACGCGGCCAGCCTCTACGAAGGCTCCCCCGCATCCGACGCCTTCGACGCCGACCTGGCCCTCTCGACGCTCGTCCACGAGTTTCAGCACCTCATCAACTACGCCCGTACCGGAGGATACAGCGACTCCTGGTTGAACGAGGCGTTCTCTCAGGCGGCCATCGGCCTCATGGGCATCGAGACGGACGACCCCACGGCGCTCGCTATGATTACGGGCAATCAGGGCTACCTGCCGCCGTTCGTTTACGAGGAAGACTACGTGCCCGGCGTCGACCGTCCCGAATCCGCCTCGTCGTACGGCGCGTGGTTCCTGTTCGGACTCTATCTGGCCTCGCAGACCGAAGGGCTCGCGAGCGCCGACGGCACGATGCGCGGAGGCGAGGGCATCTACCGCGCCGTGATGGAAGCGCAGAGCGCGACCGACGACGAGGGAACGTACGAGACCTGCACGCGCGACGCGCTGACCGCAGCGCTGGAAAAGATCGGGTACCTGGGCGAGGGGCAAGACTGCGTTGTGCGCACCTTCGACGAACTCGTGGAGAACTTCGGGATGGCCGTCTTGCTGCGCGAGAAGACGGGGCCGCGCAGCCTGTCCAATGACCCGGCCGCACGATCCACCGTGTTCGGCTCCGACGTGCCGCTCCTCTACATCGCCGAACCTGCAGCGGCCATACCGGGCGGCGGCTCGTTCACGGCCGTCGACGTTGAAGGCGGCTCATTCGCGGTCGACGCCCAAGCCGATCCGCGCATCGCCTATGCAAGCGGCGACGCGCCGTTGCCGGTGGCCGTTCGCGTGCAGGCGGACCCCGACGGCGGGGAGCTGAGCGAAGGCGATCCCATCGTGCTGTCCTTCGCACACGACGCGCCCGGCGGGCAGCTGTTCTGCTTCGAGGCGACCGACGATAGCTACGTCGACCCTCTCAGATTCGTGCCCTACGAAGGGCCGCTATCGGCGAAGACCGACCTGCATGAAGTGGTAGGGGCGTACCGCTGCACGGCAGGCTCCACCCTGTCGTTCGCCAGCCGCACGTTCACGGTGACGGCTCGCGATCAGAGCGAAGACACGCCCGGGGAGCCGACCGCCCCTCCCACGAGCGAGGGCGCGCCCACCGAGACCGCAGCGCTCCCAGCACCCGGCAAGCTCGCCCCTACCGGCGATGCGGCGGCCTCTGCGGTCGCCGACACCGCCGCCCTCGCCTGTTTCGCTGCCGCCGCATTCGCCGTCGCCTCCCGACGCCGTATCACACGCGCCGGAAAGCCTGCGGAACGCTAGGCGCGCGCCAGCCCCCCGATCCACGGCTCCACCTCGTCAAGCGCGCCGGGAAGGCTGCCGCGCGTGAGATGCAGGGCTTCGCGCACATCGGCTTCGGGGCACAGCTCGCGCAGGGCGTCGAGGGCGGCTGCGTTGCCGCTCGAGCTGCTCGTGGAGAACGGGGCCGCCGTCTTGCCCGCCAGGTCGTGCTGCGCGAGGAACGACCGCACGACGTGCGGCAGCTGCCCCCACCAGATGGGATGGCCCAGGTATACGGTATCGTAAGCATCCCAGTCCTCTACGGCGGCGGCCAACGGCGGCAGATAACCCTCGTCCTGCTCGCGCTGCACCTGCGCCGTCATGGCGTCGTAGTCGTCGGGCCACGCGTCGGTCGTCTCGATGCGGAAGAGATCGGCCCCCGTCGCCTCGGCGATGCGCTCGGCCACCGTGAGCGTGGTGCCCGAGTACGAGAACACCGCCACGAGGGCGCGTCCGCCGCCGGCTTTCGGCTCGGGGGCCGCCGCAGGCTCGGGCGTTTCAGGTGCCGCTACGGGTTCGGGCGCTTCGGGTGCCGCGGACTCGTCGCCCGCCGCGCACCCGGCCAGCATCCCGCCGCCGAGCACTGCCATGCCGAAACCGAACGACCCCATCACGAAGGTCCGCCGATCCATGTCTCGCTTCTTCATACGTGTCTCCCATCGCTTGCGATCGTCTGATTCGCCTTGAACTCTACGCCTTGGAGCTGGCTCCAGGTCAAATGGAGATTGCATGTGCGCAGGCTCATCGCAGTATGCGGACGAGCTCGATGCCCTCCGCTTCGCCACGGTCGCGGCTGTAGAGACGCTCGACCGCGTTGTTCCAATGCTCGTGCACGCCGAGGTTTCCCACCGGGCCGTCCACGCCGTCGCGGTAAGCCGCGCCCGACGGCGGCGCGGCGACGAGGGCGGCCTCGTGCAGGTAGTTCTCCACGCCCAGGTTGCCGTCGAGCGCGGCGTTGCGCGACGTGACCGCCGGCTGGTTGATGAGGAAGTCGGCGCCCACCGAGTCGAGCGCCACCGGATCCTGGGACAGCAGCAGGCTGGCAGCGAAGCCGCCGTCGAAGGGCTCGCCCTCCCATCGGGCGGCTTCGGCCGTGACCGATGCGCCCTCGGACGTGGCGGGCACGAGGCCGTCGAGCATCCACAGCACCGTCTTGCCGCCGAGGCTCGCGTTCGCCAGCAGGTCGACGAGCACCGTGTACATGCCCATGGCCTGGCCGGACACGTAGCGATGGATGCCCGCGGCCTCGGGCGGGCGCAGGCGGCTGGAATTGACGAGCGAGCCGAAGTGGTTCTTCGCGCTGAGCGTGAGCCCGTAGGAATGGCCCTTGAGGCTGGCGAGGCTGATGAGGTAGTCGGCTTCCGAAACGCACGCGGGCGCGACGTTGGCGTCGCCGGCCACGTCAGCGGACCACCTGATCGGCGCGCCCTCGTCGCCGACGGCGTCGTTCGGCCCGCCCTCGTCGTTGTAGCGGAAGCGCACGCCGGCGAGCGCGCCCTCCGAGCACAGCGCGCGCACGTGCTCGGGGACGATGCGGCACACGTCGTACACTGTGATGTCGGACGCCGCCGCGCCCGCATCCTCCACGAGCGAGAGCAGCAGCGCCCTCAGCAGCACGGGCGTCGTATAGCTCATGGCGCTGTCGACGTCCGAGCCGTTCGTGCCCGCGCCGTTCATGTTTGCCTTGACGGCGATCTTCTGACCCGCCCGGTAGCCGCCGTTGCGCCCGACCCGGGCGTTGTGCGCCTCGAACAGCGCCCGCCACCCGGACGCCGCGTCGTCCGCACCCGCCGTGGCGGCGATCCCGTCGTCCACCATGCGCCGCACCGCGTCCTCGTCGAAGTGCTCGCGCTGCCACCAGTAGCCCGACCCGTCCCAGGTCACGGCCGCCGCGTCGCGCACCCAGGCGACGCGCCCCGGCAGGGCGCCCACGCCGCGCCCGAGGGGCTCGTGCGGCGGGAACGCCGAATCGTAGGGAAGCTGCGCGGCGCGCGGCGCATCGGGTGCGGACGCCGGCGTTTCGGGGGCGGCTGGTTCGGGCGTCGCCGCCGACTCCTTAGCTCCGTTTGCGCAGCCGACCAGCGCCCCGCCCGAAAGCGCCGCCGCCCCGAGCGCAGCCGCGCCCATGACGAACGTGCGCCGATCCATGCAGGCGGCCTTGCAGGCACTCTTCGTCTCGTTCATCGCGACCCCTTTCGTCGTCGGCTTCCCGCCACCATAGCGGCTGGAGCGCACTTCAGGTCAAGCGGAACCATGTCCCAAATGGGGGCTGCCCCCATTTGGGACACCCGCTACAATATGCTGGCGGCGTAGAAGGCGTAGCGGGCGGTTGCCACGCCGGCCAGCACGAGGGCGAACGCCGCCGCCTGGCCGACTGCGGCCGGGAGCTTGCCCTTCCAGGCAAGCAGGCCGAACGCGACGCCCGCCGCCACCAGTACGACGGCCGCGGCGAACGGCAGCGCGTCGTAGCCGAGCGAGGCGAAGTGCGCGGCTGTCAGCGCGATCGAAGCGATCGAGAGCGCACCGACGACCGTGAAGGCCGCGGCGAACGCGCCCGAGCGGTACGCGCCCTCGCCCCGGAACAGCGCCCACAGCGCCGCGCCCATGGCCAGGTCGCCCGCCACGAACAGCGGCAGCGTCTGCCACATCGCCCAGGCAGGGTTGCCGTAGCTCGTGAAGTAGGCCCACCCCATGACGCCCATGAGCCCGAGCGCGGCCACCGCGGCCGCGACGCGCACGGCGCGCGGGCTCGCGCCACGGCGCAGAAGCAGCACGAAATCGACCAGCACCAGCACCCCGAACGCGATGGACCAGTACGCCTCCTCCGCGATCATCGACGCGGGGTTGCTCATCGCCAGCAGGAACCGCTCGGGGCGCCCGAGGTGCCCGAGCACGCCCAAGAGCCCGACGCCCAACAGCGCGAGGCACACGAGCGGGAACAACCAGGGGCGCTTCGCCTCTCGCCCGTCGTCCGCAAAGCACGCGGCGGCCGCGTACGCCCCGGCAGCCATGCCGCCCAGGATCGTGAACGCGAACAGGGGGAATTCGGTAATCAATGCCATCACCATCCTCATCGCGTTCCCGCGCACGAACGCGCGGGAACAAGCTCGTAATCCTCGATGCCGTACGGGCGCAGCGCTTCGAGCGCCGCAAGCGCCTCGCGCGCAGCCTCGAGCGCGCGGGCCTCGACGCTCCCCCGCCGCACGCCCGGCGCACCGACGGGCGCCCCTTCGGCGGCCAGGCCCTCGGCCCAGTACGCCGCCTCGGCCAGGAACACGGCATCCACCCGAGCGAACGCCGCAAGCGCCTCGATCAGCTGCGGGTACAGCACCGCCGTCTTCGACCGCCGCGCCGCTTTCGCGAACGCGTCCAGCCAGCTCGTCAGATGCGCCGCCGCGAACGCCTCCTCGTCGCGCAGCTCGACGGCGAGCCCGTTCGCGTCGCCCGAACACAGCGCCGCCAGCGCCACACCCGAACGCCGTGCCAGGAACGCGCACAGCAGGGCCGCATGGTCGTCGGGCACGCGCGCAAGCCGCTTCGGCTCGAGCCCGTGCGCACGGTAGGCGGCGCGCACGGCCAGCGTGCTCTCCTGGAACAGCGACGGCTCGTGCGAGCGGTAGGGCGACTCCCAGGAGAACGCCGGCAGCGGCCCGGGGCCGACGAACAGCCGCACGTGCTCGTCGCGCGCCTCGTCGAGCAGGGCCGCGCGGTCCTCGCGCGCGGCAAGGCCCTCCAGGAAGCGTGCGAACCCGCGCATCGTCGCGTCGTCTTCAGCGTAGGCGCCCACCACCTCGGCGGTCTCCCGCCCCAGCAGCGCGTCGAGCGCCGCCGCGTCCGGCGCGGCGCCGAGCAGCTTGTGGAACAGCGTGTACAGATAGGCGCGGAACAGCAGCAGCTCCTCGAGCGCGAACGCCTCCTCCGCGGTCCCGGCCGCCGTCGCCGCCTCGGCCGCGCTCACAGGGTCACCTCGCGGAAATCCTCGCGCAGCGCTCCCGCGCTCGGGCGCAGCAGCAGGTTCGGGCGCGTGACGTCGGCGCTCGGCAGCACGGGCAGTTCGCTCGTCAGATCGTCCCCGTGCGCAGCGCGCAGCTCGTCCAGCTCGCCGAACTCGATGGCCCGCATGGGGCACGCGTCCACGCATACGGGGTTGCGGCCCGCGTCGCGCAGCGCCTTGCAGGCGTCGCACTTCGCGATGAGGTTCGCGTCCTCGTCGTGCTGCGGCGCGCCGTAGGGGCACACCGTCATGCAGTTGCGGCAGACCACGCAGCGATCGGCATCGTATTGCACGGTGCCGTCGTCGGCCTTATGCAGGGCGGCCGTGGGGCAGCCCGCCACGCAC
Source organism: Eggerthella timonensis (assembly GCF_900184265.1). NCBI lineage: Bacteria > Bacillati > Actinomycetota > Coriobacteriia > Eggerthellales > Eggerthellaceae > Eggerthella > Eggerthella timonensis. Next base: position 1,976,577 of record NZ_FXXA01000002.1, on the reverse strand, counting down.
GCCGGCTCGTCGCAGTGGTTGCACGACAGCGCGAGGTGGAACAGGCTCACGTCCGGATACGTCCCGCACTCGAACGAGTCCACCCTGCGCGGGCGCGGGCCGGCCGATTGCAGGTCGCGACGGTCCTTGCACGCCACCTGACAGGTGCGGCAGCCGATGCAGCGTTGCAGGTCAACGTAGAATCCCAAGCTCATGGTTTACGCCTCCTCGTTCTCGTAGATGCCCCGGACGGTGTACGCGGACGTGTCCTCGGCATCGATGCCGGGCGCCAGGAACGGGCCGCGATCGCAGTCAGCAGGCAGGGGCTCGCCGTCGTATTTCTCGATTTCGATGAGCAGGCTGTTGTACCCGTCCACTTGGGGGAAGTAGTTCGATTGCTGCCCGTCGGAGAGCATCTGCTCGCTTCCGCCGCGATCGACGATGCGTTCGGGATCGCTCTCGTCGAGCAGCGTCCGAACGCCGTGAGGGATAGCCACCGTGCCCGGCATCATGCCGTGCAAGGGCTGGGCACGGCGAAGCATGCGGCCGAACTCGTTGTAGCATGCCACCGTGTCGCCGGCCGCGATGCCGCGTTCCTCGGCATCCTGGGCGTTCATGAACACCGGGTTGGCGAACGCTTCCTGCGTCCACGTCATGTTGTCATAGCATGTGTGCGCACGGCGCATATAGTGGGGCGTGTACGCCTGCAGCGGATAGGGGCCCTTCGCCTTGGCGCCCCAGTCGGAAAACGTCTCCTGGTAGCCGCGGTTCGGCACGAAGTAGTTCGCATAGGGCTTGATGGGCTCGGGGTTGAGGCCCACTCGGTTCACGTTGTCGGCTTTGAACTGGCAGTATATTTCCAGCTTGCCCGAGCGGGACGGACGCGGCCATGCGGGGTCGGCAACCGTCACCGACGTGCCGTCCCCGCCGATGCCCAGCTTGTCGTCGCGGTAGCCCACGTAGTTGCGCCGGTCGTCGGCGGAGCGCTCGACCACGTAGGAGCCTTGCGCCATGAACTCGTCGAAGCCCACCTTGCCCTCCTGCTCCGGGTAGTTTGCCCCGTGTTTCTCGTTGTCGGCGGCCGTCCAGGCGATCACCGGTTCCCAGCGCGACAGGTCGCTCGAGAGCTCGCGCATCCCCAGGAAGTAGCCGAGCCACTGGTCGTAGTTGCTCTTGGGATACGCCTCGTCGGGGTCGAAACCCATGCGCTCGATGATGTCGCGGCAGATGCGCTTCTCCTCACGCGCTTCGTACATCGGCTTCACGAGCGGGCGCCACGCCAGAAGCGCGTCCTTGCGCTGCTTCTGACCGTTGCCGTCGCCGAAGGGGCTCGGCCAGCACAGCTCGCCCCAGGCCTCGTCGTCGTTGCCCTCCCAGTGCGTGGCCACCGGCAGAATGATGTCGGCGAACTGCGCGGTCAGCGAGAACTTGATCTCGAGCGAGATGCACGTGTCCGCAGCGCGCATCACCTCGATGGCCGTGGGCAGGTTGCCGCGCGTCTGCATGAAGTTGGAGTTCGTCTGGAACAAGAGACGCGGGTTGACGGGCATCTCGCGCGCCTCGTGGTAGGTGGGCGTGTTAGCGCGCAGCTTGGCGGGATCGTCGCCCGATCCCAGATCGTAGGGCCCGGCCGACGTGGAGAGGTAACGGCCTTCCGCAAGCGAGCTCCACCACGAGTTGCCCTCGATGCAGCGGTTCGGCCCGGTGGCGCCCGGCGAGCCCACGAGGTTGTCGATATAGCCGTAGTCGCCGCCCGCATGCTGGATGAGACGGTAACCCGAATCGCCTGCGTCCCACGTGTAGATGGCGGCCGAGCCGTGCCCCGACTTGCCGTAGTGGCCGCCCAGGGCCGACACGGTCATGAACGCCTGCGGCAGGTTCTCCGCACCCAGGTAGCGCGACGCCGCATAGCTGTGGAAGAAGACCACCTTGTTGTTCTTGCCGGCCAGCTCCGCGTACCACGCGATGTCCTCCACCGGCGTGCCGCATATCTCGCTCGCCCACTCCGGCGTCTTCGGCTGGCCGTCGTAGGCGCCCAGAACGTAGTCGCGGAAGTTCTCGTCGTCGGCCGCATCGTCGGGCATGGTCTCGGGCGTGAAGCCCACCGTGCGCTCGTTCACGAAGTCCCAGTCGATGACGTCGCCGCGCTCGTCGTCCAAGCGGATCATCTCGTAGATCACGGCCAACAAAAACGCCGTGTCGGTGCCGGGGCGCACGCGGATCCAGCGCGCGCCCAGCTGCGCGGCGCTCACGTTGTAGCTGGGGCCCACGTACACGAACTCGGTGCCCGCTTCTTTGGCGTTGTTCAGCCAGTACATGCTGGAGTGCTGCGCCCACGCGGGGTTGCAGCCGTACAGCACGATGGTGTCGGCGTTCGGCAGGTCGTACTTGTCGGGGCCCATCATGAGGTCGGGATGGTCGCCGTGCGAGTACAGGCCCAGCGCCTCGGTTTGAAACGCCCAGCAGCCGAACGACTCGGTCTCGGTGTTGTACACCGCCCCGCCGATGACGGGGAACATGGCCGAAGCGGGGGCCCAGCGCCAGCCGTTGCAGATGACGGCGTCCTGGCCGTATTCCGCATACACGCGCTTGAGCTCGTCGGTCACGTAGTCGAGCGCCTCGTCCCAGCCGATGCGCTCCCACTCGTCCTTGCCGCGCAGCTCGCCGTGGGCGCCCTCGCCGCCGCCGGGCTGCCAATGCTTGCGCTTCATGGGATACTTGATGCGATCAGCGTTGTACACCTGCTGGCGCAGGCTGCGGCCGCGCAGGCATCCGCGCTGCTGCGGGCAGTCGAAGCGGTCCTCGCGAGCGTCGTCCGTCTTCTGGCGAACCACCACGCCATCCACCACGTAGCCCATGTTCAGGCACATCTGGTTGCAGTTCTGATGGCAGTGGATGGGGACCCATTCCCCCTCCCCGCCGATGACGCTCGTATCCGACGCGATGACCAGCGCGCCGTCGTCGTCCGCTCGGCGTGCCGGCGCCTCCGCGCCCGAGCAACCGGCGAGGCCGAGCGCCGCCGCGGCGGCCGTGGCCCCCGCACTCGCTCGCAGAAAGCTGCGGCGGCTCATGGTGCTGTGCAACAAACTCATCTTCGTCTCTCCTTTCCCCCTGCCGGCACCTCGTGCCGATCCGGTGCCTCCATTGTGCGTCCGGGAAAAGGACAAAGCTAATACCTATAATGAGTAGTTGAGTATGCTTTATAGGCATCCATAAGTGATCGACCGGCTCCGACGGAAACCCGCGTCGAGAAACTTCGGGCGGGCGAGAGGCCCTTACGCGAGATGGTCGTCGAGCGCGTGCAGGAAGGCCTCCGCCGCCGGAGAGAACATACGGTGCTTCTTCCACACGATGTCCGATTCAACTTCCATCCTCGGTTCCAACGGGCGGAAGCACAGCACACCGGCCTCGTCGACGCGCACCTGCTTCTCAAGCGATAGAACGCTCCCGAACCCCTCGGCCGCGAACAGGGTGGCGTTGAAGATGAGGTTGTACGTGGCCACGATGTTGAGCTTCTCGAAGCCCTCGCCGAACCAATCGATGAACGTGTTGTGCGACAGCGTGCGCACGATGGTCTGGTCGGAGCAGATGAGCGGCTCGTGGGCGAGGTCGCCGGGGCTGACGGATGCCTTTTCCGCCAGAGGGTTGTCACGTCTCATCAGCAGGCCCCACGAGTCCTTCTCGGGGATGCGCACGTGGTGGTACTTCGAGAGGTCGGCGGGCTGGATGAGCACGCAGAAGTCGAGCAGCCCGCCGTCGAGCCGATCCGCGAGATCGTCCGCGTTGCCGTCGTAGAGCCGATAGCGGATGCCGGGATGCCGATCCTGCAGCTCCCGAGCGACGCGCGCGAGGAACCGCGACGTGTAGGACTCGCCCACCCCGATGTGCACGTCGCCTGCTATCGCGTCGGCGGGAGCGGCGAACTCGGCAACGGTTTTGTCGGCGAGCTGCACTATCTCCTCGGAACGCTGCTTGAGCAGGCTCCCCTGCTCGGTGAGGGTGACGCTGTGGCTTCCCCGCACGAGCAGTTTCGCCCCCAGCTCCTCCTCCAACGACTTGAGCTGACGCGAAAGGGCAGGCTGTGTCACGTACAGCACGTTCGCCGCCCGGGTGAGGCTGCCCTCGCGAGCGACGGTCAAGAAATACCGAAGGGTTCGCAGCTCCATGCGCATGCTCCCGTCTCTAGCCGAACGAAGGATGACGCCATGGTACCATGGGAGCGTCGAGCGCCCAGGGCGCCTCACACATCGCTATCGAAGTCGAACGTCTCCAAAACGACGTGATCGAGACGCACTTCCCGCTGCACCCATTCGCCTTCGCGCCGTTCTATCACACGATAGCCGAGGCCGACCTCGACGAGCGGGAGCGCTTCTGCCAGGAGCGTGATGAGCTCAGGGTCGAATTCAAGATGGTCGTTCTCGTAGCGATAGTGCTTCTTCGGGACCTTGCGATCGGCGAAAACCCCATGTACGCGAAACGCATCTTCTCCGAAAACCAGCGCTGTTTTCAGAAAGTGGTCCTTCCGAGACATGACGCACCATGGGTACCGTGCGTCATGCGGGGCGTTTTGCTGATAAATCTGCCCGGTGAACTTGTTCTCCATCGAGCAGTAATGCACGCCCATGCGCAGCCCCTCGTCGAGCGCGAATCGCAGGAGGAGCAGGCAATCCTCTTCGCTGCCCGCCACCGGCAAGCCGCCTGCGTATTGATAGTCGTACAACACCCGAAGCGGATCGGCTTTGATCTTGAGCCCTCGATGCGCAAAAGCTTCGGCATTCGCGAAAGGGTAGCCCAATTCCAGCAAATTGATGCCTTTCGCCCCGATGCCGTCGAGTCGAACTAAGAGCCGTTTCATCAAATCAAGCTCTCCCGGCACTACGGGCATTTCCACCATCACGTCCGGCAGGTACGCCATCGAGCAGGCGATGGTATCCAGAACACGTTCGATGGCGGCGGAGTCGTCCTCGGTTTTGACGCTGAAACGGATCTCGCGCAGGCCCGCGTCTCCCAACGCCTCCATCAACGGCTCATCGAGGAACAGGCCGCTCGTGTAGAGGCGCGTATGGGCATCGGGGTACAGCTCGCGCGCTCGACGGAAGAAGCGCACGGTCTCCTCTGCATGGAGCAGAGGCTCGCCGCCCGTTAGAGCCAAGTGCGTGAAGATCGCACCGCGCTCGGCGCACTCTTCAAGCTCGCGCACCGCGTCGTGCAGGTTCGCCTCGAGACCCTCCTGGTTCGGGTTGAAGCAGAAGAAGCACCGACGGGGGCACTGCGTTGAGAAGAGGAACGTCTTCGCATGAACGCCGAGCCGGCAGTTTGCGCAGGCATCGGAACGCCAACGAGCGAAAAGGCTCTTGCCATCGTTCGCAACGGTCAGCCCTCGCCCTCTATAAGAGGCCAAGCCTTCGGGAAGCACCGGCGCGGCTTCGCGAGGGCATCCCACGCATCCGCATTTCCTCGCCTCCTCGCGAGGGGCGCGATCCTCAGAATCCTCGAACGGCAGCCCCAGCGCGGCGACGCTTTCGCGAAACCGTCGCTCGATGCGCACGTACCGGGCGGCGTACTCCCGAAAGGACGGATTGACGATAGCGCCAAGATTCGTCTCGTCGATGCGTTCGATCATACCCTCCCCTTTCCGTAACGAACCGCACGCCCATCGTCAATCGAGCGGCGACACCTCGTTGTCCCCGATACCTTTGAGCTCCAACGCTGAAAGCCGTCCAAGAGCCCCTTCAACCTGGCTGAAGTACTCAGAGGAATCGTATTCGACGACATCCGGAGACAGCGTACCGCAGGCCGAATTATCGTTCACCCAGCCCAACGCTTTAGGAAGAAACGCGGATTCCACCTGCGCGAATGCGGCGATTCCTTGTGCGAACTGGGGATACAGGTGCGCGATCCGCACATGACACGCGTTTGCGGCATACGCGGGCAGCCAGTTCGCCATGTGGTCGTCCACGAACGCGCGCTGGGCTGCCAGGAGCGCGCGCATCGCCTCGCCGTCCCGCGAACGCAATGCATCGAGCGTGCGCAGCGCGAGGAGGCTCATGAACGAGCACATGATGGACACGTGGTCGTCAGGCATGCGCTTGAAGCACGTCGCCCGCAGCCCCTGCGCCCGGTACGCCTCGCGGACGGCGAGCGTGCTTGCCTGGAACACGGTCGATTCGTTGCCCACATAGGTGGATTCCCAGGGAAGAGCCGGCAGGTCGGCCGGCCCCTCGAAAAAGCGCGCGAACTCGTCGCGCACCTCATCGAGGAACCCCTCGCCGCCCACCTTCTTCTCAAGTCCGCGCGCGAACGCCTTCAGGTTCGCCAGCGTCTCGCTCTCGGCGGCGTACTCGTCCAGCACGTCCTCGGTTTCCGGCGAGGAGATAACCGCGAGCAGCGCTTCGGTCGGCTCGCCGCCGAACGTTTTGTGGAACAGCTCGTAGGCGTAGGCGCGGGCAACCAAAAGCGCTTCCAAAGAAAGCAGCTCGTCGCGAGCCGCCGTCCCCGCCTCCGACGAGGCGGGGACGAAAGCGGCCGCGCTCACAGCACGATCTCCGCAAAGTCGTCTCGCGCGGCAGCTGCAGACGGCTTGATCAGCAGGTTCGGGTTCGTCTTGTCGGCAGAGGGGATCGCCGGCACGTCGCTTACCGCGTCGCTCCCGTGCTTCTCCCTCAGCTCGTCGAGATCGCCGAAATCCAAAGCGCGCATCATGCAGGCATCGACGCACACCGGGTTCATGCCGGCATCCCGAAGCGCTTTGCAGCTGTCGCACTTCACGATAAGCTGCAACTCCTCATCGAACTGCGGAGCACCGTAGGGGCACGACGCCATGCACGAGCGGCAGCCGATGCACACGTCGTCGTCGTGCAGGACGACGCCCGACTTCGCATCCTTGAACATGGCCCCCGTCGGGCAGTTCGCCACGCAGGCAGGCTTCTCGCAATGGTTGCAGCCGATGCTCATGTGGAACATCGTCGCCTCGGGATACGATCCCGCCTCGTACGAGGTCACGCGGCGCGGCACCGCGCCGGCGGTTTGCAAGTCCATACGATCTTTGCAGGCGATTTGGCATACATGGCACCCGGCGCAGCGGGTCGCATCGAAGAAGAATCCCAACGTCATCTCTTACCCCTCCGTCCACAGAACCGGCTCGAACGTGCAATCGAGCTCGAGCGGCTCGCCGTCGTACTTCTCGAAATCCACCAGGCAGCTGTTGTAGCCGTCGGTCTGAGGGCAGAACTCATCTTGCGTCTTATGGTCGACGAGCATGTTCTCGTTGCCTCCTCGATCGATCCCCGTTTCCGGATCGATGTACGTGCGCGCGCCGTGCGGCACGGAGATATGGCCGGGCATCATCGTGTTGAGCACGCTCGCGATACGGAGGATCTTCCCCGCGTCGTTGAACACGAGCACCGTGTCGCCGGTCTTGATCCCCTTGGCTTCGGCATCTTCCACGCTGATGTACACCGGATTCGGCCATGCCTCGCGAAGCCAGGTCGCCTCGTCGTAAGCGGTGTGCGATCGGCGCAGATAGTGCGGCTGCAGCATCAGGAACGGGTACGATCCCTTCTCCCCCGCCTCCCAGTCGGCAAAGCTTTCCTGGTACGTCGTCGTATGGAACGTCGCATACGGCTTGAGGGGCTCTTCGTTGAACTTCATGAGATTGACCGCATCGGCCTTGCTTTGGCAGTAGATCTCGATCTTCCCGCTTTCCGATCGGCGCGCGTTGTTGTCGGGGTCGTCCACGAATGCGCTGTACCCGTAGTAGCTGAATTTGTCGCTCGTCGAGCGAGGAACCTGGTAGTAGCCCTTTTCAAGGATTTCGGCCATGGTCACGATACCCTCCTGAGGCTCGCCCTCGACCCCCCAAGCATCGATGTCCTCCTGCGTGATGGTGATGAGACGCTTGTACGTCGCGCCATCCTCGGGATCGAGGTACTCGGCAGTCTGGAACTTGTCGAAATAGGCCTGCATGTTGCTGATGGGGAACATGACGGATGGATCAAGGTCGAGGCGTTCGGCGATCTGGGAGTAGATCCAGTCCTCGTTGCGACTCTCGAACAACGGCATCGTCACCGGGCGGGGGAAGATCGCCAGATCGCGGTTGCACTGAGCACGCGACATGCGCATGGGCCCGTTCGTCGCTACGTCAAGTTCTCCCTGCTCGGCGTCGAGGTTGCCCTCCCATGCCGTGAAGCACGGAAGCAGGATATCGGCGTACTGACCGGTCAGCGTGTAACGGTAATCGAGATTCACCACCATGTCCATCTTCTTGAACACCTTGATGCCCGTGTTGATGTCCTCGGTCGCCTGCAGCGAGTTGTGGAAGTCGTTGACGATGATCTTGGGATCGAAATCGAATTCCTTGGGCTCGCTGTACCCGTTGTCCACGGGGCCGTTGCGGTAGTCGCCGTACCCGATGTAGTGTCCGGCGTCCATGTCCCTCCAAATGGTGGGTTTGGGCAGCTGAGAGTATTCGAGCGTGTTCTTCGCCGAGCCGCCCTTGGACGCGGCGCCCACCTTCACCAGCTTCGTGCCGCTGTTCGCAGACTCGATGGAGAACGTCGCGCCCACGGCGTTGCCGGAGCGACCGAGGTGACCTCCCATGCAGGCAACCGTGAGGAACAGCTGGGCGAGATCGACCGTGCCGCGATAGCGGGAGGGCGCGTAGTTGTGCAGAAGCATCACGTTGCGCGACTTGCGCATCTCGTTCGCATACCAGGAGATATCCTCAACGGGCGTGCCGCAGATCTCGCTTGCCCACTCCGGGGTCTTCGGCGTCGCGTCGTACTCGCCCAGAACGTAGGATTGGAAGTTCTCGTCGACCGAAGCGTTTTCCGGCATCGACTCCGCATCGTAGCCCACGCAGTACCGATGGAGGAAATCCCAGTCGATCACGTCTCCCTGCTCTTTGTCGAGACGGATCATCTCGTAGGCGACCGCGAAAAAGAACGCCGTGTCCGTGCCTGGTCGCACGCGGATCCAACGCGCTTCGAGGGCGCTTGCCGAGACGTTGTACTCGGGTCCGACGATGACGAACTCGACCCCCGCCTCCTTGGCGAGGCGGTAATAGTACATAGGATTGCCGGCGCTGTGCCATGCGGGGTTCATGCCGAGGAACACGATGGTGTCGGCGTTCTGCAAGTCGAGCCGATCGTTGGTGAGCATGCAGTCCGGCAACCCGTTGCCCAACTCGCCGCCCATGCGAACCGGCGCGTTGTACCAGTTGCCGTACGATTCCGTTCCGTTCCACTGCAAACGGCCGCCCAGCATGTTGAGCACCGGCCAATCGGTGCCCATGCACACGACCGAGCGGGGGCCGTACCCATCGTACACGCGGCGAAGCTCCGATGCCACGTAGTCGAGCGCCTCGTCCCATGAGATGCGCTCCCAACCCTCTTCCCCGCGGAGCTCCCCGTGCGCGTTCTCGCCGCCACCGGGCTGCCAGCTCTTGCGTTTCAGGGGGTATTTCACGCGATTGGCGTTGAATACGTGCTGCCGCAGCGAATGGCCGCGCGGGCAGCTGCGCTGCTGCGGCTTCTCGACGGTATCGTCGGGCGCATCGTCGGTCTTCTGACGCAGCACTACGCCGTCCTGCACGAACACCCGGTTGATGCAGCGCCCTCCGCAGTTGCCCCAGCAATCGACCGTCACCCATTCGCCGTTCGACTCTACGACCTGGGTATCCGATGCGACCACATGCGGTTTCGCATCGCCGTTCGACGCCGCGGGATCGCCGTCGTTGCTCTTCGGCGCGCAGCCGGCGAGCCCGGTCGCCGCAACCGCCGCAGCTGCCGCGGCGCTTCCTTTCAGGAAGTTGCGGCGAGCGATTGTCTTGTCAAGCAAAGCCATACGTCACTCCTCGTCCATCGTGCATCATCTTATCGGACGATGCGCTTATCCGCCCTGAGCCGATGCGAAAAGATCGTTTCATCGGCCTCCCCCGCAGCGCGGCCCGCTCGTGCGCTGCTCGAATCCGAACGAGATAACGGGTCCCACGGTGTGCCTAGGATGTCCGAACGACTCCCCCTCATTCGTTGGTGTCATACTATTGCGATTCACCGGTTCAGTCAATAGGTATTCCAGTTTTCTTGGTTTTGTAGGATAATGAGCCCAATGAACGGCAACGACGTGAGGAAGCATGTACGGAAACCTTGTCATAGCGTACCTGTTCCTGGGAGGGGCAGCCGCCGGCGGCTTCTTCGCGATGGCCGCATGGAGCCTTCTCGCCCGACGCTCCGAGCATTCTCCTCGCCACAATCGGGCGTTCGAGTCGTTGCGCAGCCGCATGTACGTAGTCTGCCTCGTTATGCTGGTGTTCGCCCTGTTCATGCTCCTGTGGGATCTCGAATATCCCCAGAAGGCGCTGCTTGTGTTCCTAAGGCCGCATGCAACCGCGATCACGTTCGGAGCGTACTCGCTGGCTGCGCTCGCCATTCTCGGCACCTTGCTGGTCCTCGGCTCGCTGTTCCGCTTTCGCCTGGGCGGAGCACGCAGCCGCCGCGCGTTCGAAACGCTCTGCTGCGTCCTTTCCATCGCCGTGATGGCGTACACGGGCATCTTCTTGGCAGGCAACCCGGCCGTCGCTTTCTGGAACACCGCATGGCTCGTCGCCCTGTTCGTCTGCTCGTCCCTCTCGTGCGGCATATCGCTGCTTTTGCTCGTCGACTACTTCATCAAGGATCAAACGCTCCTTTTGCGCGCGGCGCGGCCGATGCAAGCCTGCCATCTCACGTGCCTTGCGGCCGAAGCCGCGTCACTCGCGCTGTTCGTAAGCGCCGCCTTTCGCAATCCCGATGCGAACGATGCATGGGCGCTGCTGCTCTCACCTGACATGCTCCCGATCGCGGTCGTGGGCGCTATCGGTTTCGGCATCGTCGTGCCCGCAGTCTTGGAAACCTACGCCATCACCCGAAAAGAATGCCGCACGATACCCGTTTCCGATACGATCTGCCTCTGCGGAGGACTCTGCCTCCGGTACTGCGTCATCGTCTGCGGGATCCAATGAACATCGAAGCCGAGCACCTACCGGAACAGGAAGAAATGAACAACGCCGAAACCGTGATATTCAGAGTGGACGAGACCTCCGACCTGCCCATTTGGGCGCAGTTGCGCAACCGCATCGCCTATCTCATCAGAACGGGCCACTTCAAAGCGGGCGAGCAGCTGCCCAGCGTGCGCAGCCTCGCCGCCGACGCCCGGATCAACTACAACACCGTGACGAAGGCCTACCGCGATCTGGAGCTGGGAGGGCTCATCATCTCGGTGCGAGGTCGCGGGATGTACGTGCAGAAGGATGCGAAACCCGGAGGATCCGAGGAGGACGCCATCGATGCTCTTTTGGACAGTTGCATAGCTCAATATCGGTCGAAAGGCCTGACGTATCGGGATGTGCGAGAGCGCATGCTTGCGAAAGTGGATGCTCTTGAGCAGAAAGCGCGTGAAGCAGAAGAGGAGAAGCGGGACTATGGGATCGTTAGCTAGCAAATCGAAAGCGTCCGGCTCGGGCAGAGCCATCGGAAGCTCAAGGAGCTCGGAGATCGAGGCGATCAACTCGCCTCGCACCCGGCACGTCGACGACAACGCGCCCAACGTGTTCTCGGCATTCGTGTTCGTCGTCGTCTTCCTAGCGGTTGCCGCGATCGGTTTCGCCATCGCGGGCGAAATGAACATCTGGGTGCTGTGCATCGGATTCGCCGCCGCCGTCGTCGCCATCTTCACGGTGCGCATCGCTTCGCAATGGGAGCGCGTGGTGGTTCTCAGGTTCGGCACGTTCAACCGCATGGCCGGACCGGGCGTGTACTTCACTGTCCCCTTCCTCGAGCATATCGCCCTGCGCGCCGACCTGCGCGTCATGCTCACCGGCTTCGGGGCCGAGGAAACCCTCACTTCCGACCTGGTTCCCGTCAACGTGGACGCCGCCGTGTTCTGGATGGTGTGGGACGCCGAAAAGGCCTGCCTGGAAGTGGAGAATTACTACGATGCCGTGTCCATGGCTTCGCAAACCGCGCTGCGCGACGCCATCGGACGGAAGAGCATCTCCGATATGACTATCCATCGCGACAAGCTCGACGAGGAGCTGCGCGAGAAGATCGAAGAAAAGGCCAGCTCGTGGGGCGTATCGATCATCTCGGTAGAAATCCGCGACATCGTGATACCGAAAGAGCTGCAGCGGGATATGGCCGCCGCCGCCAAAGCAGAACGCGAGAAGGATGCACGCATCGTCCTCGCCGAGGTGGAGAAGGACGTCGCCGCCATGCTCTTGGAAGCGACGGAGATATACCGCAAAGACGAGATGGCCTTCGAACTGCGTTCGATGCACCTGCTGAGCGAGGGCGTGAAGGAGTCGAACGGCACGCTGGTAATTCCCAGTGCCTATTCGGAAGGGTTCAAACGCGAGAAGAAGTAGTCCGCTCTCGGCGGTGTTCCAACACGATCCGATGCGCGAGCAGGCGCACGATGCGCTCGCCCGCTCGCGCATCGAAAAGGCCCCGCGATCGCGGGGCCTTCGGGGAGGGACGCCGCACGCTCGGCAAGCTAGAGCCGAGCGGGGCGGGCGGCAGGAAGCTAGGAAGCTTGCTCGAGGCAATCGGCGACGCCGGCGAGGATGGCGTCGCTCGTCAACGTGGCTCCCGAGACGGCGTCGACGTCGGCGCCGTTCGCAGCCACGACGAGCTCGGGGAGTGCCTCGATGGCCAGGGTGCCGATACCCTCGGTCTCCTCGTTCTCGCCGACCTCCACCGAGACGATCTTGCCTCCCGAAACCGTGACGGTCACGGGAACAGGACCGTCCTTGCCGTCGTGCGCGGCCTCGTACGTACCATCCGCGTAGGTCGCGTCGGAGACGGCCGCAACAGCGGGAGCCTTCGTTACTCCGCCTTCAGGCGCGGCCTCCATGGCGGCGTTGGCGGGATCGAACGCCGCGGCCTTGCTCCCAGCCTGCTTGCCCCAGGCCAGCGCCTGGTTGAATCCGCCGTAGTACACAAGACCCTCCTGCTCGGCGTACGACCCGCATACCACGCCGGCGGCGTACAGGCCGGGGATCACGCGATCGTCTTCGGTCAGCACTTCGCTTTCGACGTTGGTCTTCACGCCGCCGAACGTCACGTAGTACTGGGGCGTGATGGGAAACGCGTAGAACGGACCCTGCTCGATTTTGCTGACGACCGTCATGTCGCGTCCCCAGTCCTCGTCGACGCCGTCGTCCACGAAGCCGTTGTAGCGCTCGATCTCGTCGAGGAACCCCTGCGCGTCGCAGTTCATGCGCACCGCGAGGTCCTCCAGCGTATCGGCTTCATAATACACGGTGCCGTCCTTCGTCATGACCTCGCTGCCCTCGTAGATGACATGGCAATCGAAACGAGAGTCGAACACGTAGAAGGCGGTCTGGGCGGTCTGAACGCCCGTCTCGCGGCCGATGCCGTAGTTGACCTGGTCTTCGTTCATGAAGCGCTTGCCTTCGAGGTTGACCGCGATGGCGGGATCGGCCGGGGCCAGGGCGCCGTCGTAGTAGCCGAACAGGTACAGGCGCCCCTCGATGGTGTCCCAGTTGCGTGAGCCGGTGCCGCACGGCTGCCAATTCAGACCCAGATCCATGCCCGTGAAGGCCGCGCCGACGTTGCGCGCCATGCGATGGCCGTCGCCCGTCAGGTTCATGGTGCCCGTCGTGGAGAGCTGGGCGACGTTGCGGCCGTAGTATTGGCCGACCATGTCGCGCGAGGCGCAGAACGTGCCCGTGGCCAGCACCACGCCGTGGTTGGCGTGCAGCGTGACGGTTTCGCCCGTGGCGTACTGGTACGCGCGAACGCCGGTCACCACGCCCTTGTCGTTCTGAACGAGCTCGAAGGCTTCTGTTTCGAGCAGCGTTTCGACGTCGTCCCATCCTTGGATCACGCGGTAGAGCGAGACCATGACCGGCTCGTTCTCGGCATGCCAGGTGCGGTACGTAGGCGTGTATTCGGTCGCAAGCGCGCGCCCCAGCGACACGCCCGTCCACTCGACGCCCGCCTCGTCTTCGAGCCACTGGCCCGCCGGCGCCCACAGATCCATGAAACGACGGGCGAACGGGAACTCGGTCGTCGGGAAATCGCGCCCGAGCTGACCCATGTAGGAAACCCAGTGGGTCGCCTTCCAATCCTCCAAGTAGGCGTCGAAGTCGTCGCCGTTCTCGCCCGCGTGCTCGTCGGGCCAGTACGCCAGCAGGTCGTTATGGCTCGTAATGGAGTCGCCACCGGTCATCGCCGCTTTTTCAAGCAGGATGGAGGAGCAGCCGGCCTCGTGCGCCGAAACAGCGGCCATCTGGCCGGCACCGCCCGCACCAATGATGATGACGTCGGCGGTGTAGTCGTATTCCAGTTGCGCCTCCTCGACCGCATCGGCCGACGCGTTGTTCGGCGAGCAACCGAACATCGGCAGCGCAGCGCCCGCCGCCGCCAACGTCCCCGTGGCGAACGCGCCCTTCAAGAAATTCCTGCGTGATACGGTTTCCATAACGATCCCCTTTCCTCGACGGTTCCTTTCGACCGCCTCTGCCGCCAAGGATAGTCGCAGCGATTTCTCATTACCAATGCCTATGTTTTATACGATGATATGATTATTTCTCATATCATAGGAGCGCATCGGCACCCTTTCCCGTTTTGCCGACGATGCGCGCATCACGAAACCTCCATTTGACTTGGAGCGCGCTCCAGGGGGCACACTAGGATGCGACACGACGCACGACCGCACATGACGGGAGGAAGCACCGTGGGAAAGAACGTCTTGATCGTATCGTCCAGCTTGAGGCCCTCCAGCAACTCGCACATCCTCGCGCTCGCCTTCGCCGAAGGGGCGCGCGAGGCGGGGCACGACGTGGAGACGGTGAGCCTGCGCGGCAAGCGCATCGGCTTCTGCCGCGGATGCCTCGCCTGCCAGGCGGGCGCGGCGTGCCTGCTCGACGACGACGCGCCGGCCATCGTGGAGCGCATCGTCGCGGCCGACGCCATCGCGCTGGCCACGCCCATCTACTTCTTCGAGATGGCGGGCCAACTGAAGACCCTGCTCGACCGCAGCAACCCGGCCTATGCCGCCAGTCCCGCGTTCCGCGACGTGTACCTGCTGGCCGCGGCGGCCGACGAGGACGAGCACGCCTTCGACGGCGCGGTCAAGGGCGTGCAGGGTTGGGTCGACTGCTTCGAGCAGGCGCGGCTCGTGGGGGTGGTGACCGCCGCAGGCGTCGATGCGCCGGGCGCGGTCGAGAGCCGGCTGCACGTCGTCAACCGCGCGCGACTCATGGGATGCGGCGTGTAGGGGCCGGGTGCCCCTCGCCCACCCTTTCGCCCCTCGACCCCGCCATGCTTTCGGGGCATGACGAACCTTCCACTGTAAGCATTGGCTCTTTTCCCGCCGTTCGGGTACCGTAGTGCCAGGACGAACGGGCTCGCTCACGACAAACAGGAGGCTCACCATGCAGATCGCTGAAGTCGCAAAACGCTACGACGTCTCGGTCGACACCATCCGCTACTACGAGCGCATCGGGCTCATCCCCCACGTCACGCGCCTGCCGAACGGCATCCGCGACTTCGCCGAATACGATTGCGGTTGGGTGGAGTTCATCCGCTGCATGCGCGAGTCGGGCGTGCAGATCGAAGCCCTCGTCGAGTACGTTGCGCTGTTCCAGGAAGGCGAGCACACCGCCGCCGCGCGCCTCGAGATACTCGTCGAGCAGCGCGACAAGCTTGCCGCGAAGCTCGAGGAGATGAAGGCCACCGTGCAGCGCCTCGACGGCAAGATCGCCAGCTACCGAACCGGCGGGAAATGCGCCGAAACCGGCGACGAATGGCTGCGCAGGGAATAGCCCGCGCGGCACGCTCGGCGAGATTCGCTCGTCGGGTTCGTTCGACGAGCGCGTGAGCGGCGACATGGCAAGACCCGCACACTCGCCGCGAGAGGCGGGCGACGACTGGCGGCCGTGGAGTCGTGCAGGCTTCCCCTTCCCGCAAGAATCCCCACGCCTCCCGCAGCCGACGGCCTTGGACAAAAACGGCACTTTTCGCTAGATTTTCGCGACGATATCCGTCGTCCGCGCGCGGCGCTCTACGTAACCCCTGATGTAAAGGCCGTTATTCTTATTATGCTCGTGTCAAGATAAAGAATACTGGCTGTTTTGTCCATGATGATTTAACTCATGTTTATCGAGCATTGCAGGTTAGGCGGGAACGCAAGGCGGCGGCGCGCGGGGCGGATGCAACGGGAGCATCGGGGTCGCAGAGGCGCCCCCCTCAACGGGAGCATTGGGATCGCCGCGCCCTTCCCCGCAACGGGCCTGCGCGCAGACTCCGCCTACCGCATCTCCGGTTCGCCGCATTCCACCTGCAAGCAGCCAAGAAACGCCTCGGCGGCCTTCGAGAGGCGGCGGTGCTTCTTCCAAACCACGTCGATGTTCGAGGAGAGCGGCGGATCGAGCGGCCGGAAGCACACCGGGCCGCCCTCAACCGTCTTCACCAGCCCGTCGTAACAGATGGCCGATCCGAGGCCCTCCTCCACCATGAGCGCCCCGTTGAACACGAGGTTGTACGTGGCCACCACGTCCCAGGAATCGAACGCCTCGCCCGCCCACGCCTGCATGACGCCCGCCTTGAGCGCCTGGCGCGAGCAGATGACGGGATGCGCGGCCAGGTCGTCGGCGCGCACGGCGGGAAGATCCACCAAGGGGGAATCCGCGCGCATGAGCACGCCCCAGGTGTCGAGCATGGGCAACGGGCATGACAGGCAGTCGGGACGGCTCACGGCCTCGAATTCCACCATGAAGTCGAACAGCCCCTCGTTGAAGCGGTCCATCAAATCGGCGCTCGTGCCGCTGAACAGATGGAAATGCACGCCGGGGTGCTCGTCGCGCGCCCGTTTCGCAGCGCGCAGGATGATGCGCATGGCGTCCGACTCGCCGCATCCGATGTACACGTCGCCGGCCACGGCGCGCTCGGGCTGGGCCAGCTCGGCCTCGGCCTTGTCGGCCAGCTCCACGATAGCCTCGGCGTACTCGCGCAGGCGCACTCCCTCGTCGGTGAGCACGATGCGCTTGGCCCCGCGCTCGAACAGCTGCTTGCCGAACCCCTTCTCCAAGTCGGCCAGCTGGCGCGACAGCGTAGGCTGCGTCACATGCAGCGCCTTCGCCGCGTTCGAGACGGTACCCTCCTGCGCGAGAGCGAGGAAATACCTGAGCGTCCGAAGCTCCACGACGGCCTCCGTTTCGGTATACCCAATAGGCATATAAAGGCTTTCATTATAAGCATTAGCTATTTTACCACGAGAGCGGTACGGTGGATAAGGAAAACAAGGACCATTCGTTGGAGGCCTCTATGAACACCGGAAACCACACGAGACCCCGGCGCGCCACGTTCGCGGCGGCGCTGCTGATCGCGCTCGCGTTCGCGCTCGGCTTCGCCGAGTTCGTGCTGATCGGCATCACGCCCGCCGTGGCCGAGGGGCTGGGCGAGCCGCTCACGCTCGTCGGCGATCTCGTGGGTTACTACGCGCTCGCCTGCGCCGTCGCCACGCCCGTCGTCGCGCTCGCCACGGCGCGCGCCGACCGCTTCAAGGTGATGGCGGCGCTGCTGGCGGTGTTCAGCGCCGGCAACCTGCTCACCCTGTTCGCCGGCGATTACGCGCTGCTGCTCGTCTCGCGCATGCTGCCCGCCGCCACATCGGGCACGCTTTTGGCCCTCGCGCTCACCTACGTGCCCGACATCGTGGCGAAGGAGCGCGTGGCCGCCGTGCTGGGCCTCGTGCTGGCCGGGTTCTCGGTGTCGAGCGTCATCGGCGTGCCCATCGGCACGGCGCTGGCCGGCCCGTTCGGCTGGAAGGCCGCCTACGCCTGCGTGTTCGCGCTCGGCCTGGCCGAGAGCGCCGCCTTGCTGCCGACGCTCCCCCGCGGCTCCTCCGCGCGCGCTGCGAGCGCGACGCCCACTTTGCGCACGCAGCTGCGCCTGCTCGGCGATGCCCGTGTGCTGGGCGCCATCGCCATGATCCTCGCCGGCGCGGCGTCCACCTACGTGTTCTACACCTACCTCACCCCCGTCCTCGCCGACGTCGTCGGCCTCGACGCGGCGGGCGCGAGCCTCGTGCTGCTGCTGTTCGGCGCCGCATGCGTGGGCTCGAACCTGCTGTCAGGCTGGGTGGCGGGCCATTTCGGGCTGCGCGCGCTGCCCGTCGTCTTCGCGGTGCACGCGGCCTTGCTGGCGCTTTTGGCCGCGAGCCTTCCCGCTGGGGCCGTAGGCATCGCGAACATCCTCGCGGTGGGCCTGCTCATGTACGTGATGAACTCCACCGTGCAGATGCTGTTCCAGGACGTCGCCCGCACCGACTACCCCAGCGCCCTCACGTTCTCCGCCTCGCTGCACCCTATGGCGTTCAACGCCGGCATCGCGCTGGGATCGTTCGCGGGCGGCCTCGTGGTGAACGCGGGAGGCCTGCTGGCCACCGGCCCCGTCGGAGCGCTGTTCGCCCTCGCGGCCGCCGCGTTGGCATTGGCGCTCGTGCGGACGACCGCGCGCCGCAGCGCCGAAACTGCCGCCGAGACCGCCCGCACCGCGGCGACCGCCCGCGAGTCGAAGTAGCCAGGGTCCTCTCCCGCCGACAAACGCTGCGAAAAAGCTCCCTGTTGCACGATAATCGCGATCCCGCCCGAGACCTGCGAACAAGACGGCGAAGATCTGCTCATGCACGCTTTTGTCAACCAAAACAGCCTCAAATGCCTGGAAATGGTTGACAAAAGCGTGCATGAACGAGAAAAACTCGTATATCCCAGAAACGAGCAAGCCGAGGCACCCACCCCCTGCTCCGTCCGGCGCGTCGGCAACGCCTCCGGTTGCGGCGTATTCGCGCAGACGACCCGCATGCGCCCCCAATGCGCTATCATAGACGCAGGTGATCGGCGCGCACCCTGTTTCCGCGCCGCACGCGACGCGCGCCGACCCGGCCGCACCGCGCGAATCCTGCAATGACGCTTGGAGATACGCTTTGAGTTCGACGTTTCAAGACCTCGGCCTGTCCGAGACGACCCTGTCCGCCGTCGAGCGGATGGGATTCACCGTGCCCACCCCCGTGCAAGAGCAGGCGATACCGCTGGCCCTCGAAGGTCGCGACGTCGTGGCCGCCGCGACAACCGGCACCGGCAAGACGGCGGCGTTCGCGCTGCCTTTGTTCGAGCGCATTGGACGCGCCAAACGCCCCGGGTCGCCGCGGGCGCTCGTCGTAAGCCCCACGCGCGAGCTCGCGCAGCAGATCGACGCCGCCTGCCTGCAGCTGGCGAAGGCATCGGGGCGCCGCATGCTCACCGTGGTGGGCGGCATGCCGTACAAGGGCCAGATCGCGAAGCTCGGCCGCGGCATCGACGTTCTCGTCGCCACGCCGGGGCGCCTCTACGACCTCATGGAGCGCGGTGACGTGAAGCTGCGCGACGTGGAGATACTCGTGCTGGACGAGGCCGACCGCATGCTCGACATGGGCTTTTGGCCCACCATGAAGAAGATCGTGGCCGCCACGCCCTCCTCGCGCCAAACGCTGCTGTTCTCGGCCACGCTCGACCGCAAGGTCATGCAGAGCGTGTCCTCCATCCTGAAGGATCCCGCGTTCGTCGAGGTGTCCCACAAAGGCGAGACGGCCGACACCATCGACCAGTTCATCGTCCCCGTCGGCCCGATGAAGAAGCCGGAGCTTTTGCGCCTCGTGCTCCAGCAGCGCGGCAGCAAACGCGTCATCGTGTTCACCGACACGAAGACGCGCGCCGAGATCTGCACGGGCCAGCTGAAGCGAGCGGGCTTCCGCGCCGACTCCATCCATTCCGACAAGACGCAGGTGCAGCGCAAGCGCGCGCTCGAGGGCTTCAGCAAGGGCGATATCGACGTCCTCGTGGCAACCGACGTGCTGGCCCGCGGCATCGACGTGTCGAACATCGAGTACGTGGTGAACTACGACCTGCCCGAGAGCCCCGAGGACTACGTGCACCGCATCGGCCGCACGGGACGCGCCGGCGAGACCGGCTACGCCATCTCGTTCGTCAGCCCGGAGGCCAAGGCGCAACTGCTCGACATCGAGAAGCTGCTGGGCGAGCACATCCCCCGGCTCGACATCGACGGCTACGATCCGACGGAGGCGGAGAAGGCGCTCGCGGGCCAGTTCGTGCCCAAGTCCACCGTGGGAAGCGCGGCTTTCTCGCGCTCCCTGCGCCGCAACGGAGCGAGCGGCTTCGGCAGAAGGCGCTAGCAGTACGTCAGAACTCGACCAGCTCGTACTCCATGTCTGCAGGCTTGTAGGCGCGCACGAACTCCTCGGGCGTGAGCGCCGGCACCGGCGATTTCGCGAAATCGCGCTTGTTGCGGGTGACGATCACGTCGACGCCAGTGCGCTTCGCCGAGCAGGCGATGAGGTCGTTTTCGTAATCGCCCTGGAACGCCTCGTGCGCATGCAGGCAATCGGAAGCCGTCACGTCGAGGATCTCGACCAAGCTCGCCAGGTTCCCGAACGCCTCGCGCGCGCTTTTTCGCGACATGAGCTTCCGCGCGGATAGCAGGTACACGATGCTGGGCGTCATGCTCGCCGTGATGCACATCTCGAACTCGCGCACGATGGCAACGTCCATGGCCTCGAACGAAAAAGCGAAGTCATCGGTTTTGCCCCAAACGTCGATGATGACGTTGACGTCGAACAGCACTTTCATGCGCGAACGCCCGGGCGGGTTTTCCATTCGAGATGATCGTGCCACGAGGTCGAGGCTTCGACGCATGGCGATGCGGGCAAGATGCCCACCATGTCGCGCAGGGTGGATCGCTTGCGCCCCACCGCCGCACGGCGGGCGTCCTCGTTCGCCGGCTTGATGAATTCCGGAAGGCGCTGCTCCTTCTCCATGTACTCGTACAGTCCGCGAACCGCATCGGACACGGACACGCCTTCGCGCTTGAGCACCTGAGCGCCGCGATCCTTCAAGTCTTCGGGCAGACGCACGTTCAAAGTGGCCGTCGCCGCCATTACCTCACCGCCTTCGCCACATCGGATTTCCCCGAGTCTACCACAATGCATTACGTAATGCAATTGGTTAGCGGGGGAACTCCCGTTCCGGGCGGCGGGGGCCCAGCGGCGCGTCGGGGTTCGGGATTTCGGGCAGGTACCCCTCGTGCACGAACCCCTGGGGCAGGTCTCCGGGGTCGGTCGCGATCTCGCGCCCCAACGCCGCCTCGATCGCCTCGGCGAACGCGTCGTCCCCGAGACCGCCGGGATTCTCCGCCACCACCTCGTTGACGATGGCCGGTAGCGGCATCTCGCACGCCAGGGATGCCGCCGTCGCCGCTGCGACGACCTTGCCGATGCTGCCGTTCATAGGTCCTCCCGTTCCGCGCCGATGCGCTTGGTCGGATCGCGAGCCCGAAGGCTCGCCGCCTCGGAGTCGATCATAGCAAACGGGCATCCCCGCCACAAGCGCGCCGAATGTCCCAAACGGGGACTGTCCCCCTTTAGGACATTCACGCCATGGTCGCAAGGCGCTTGGCGTGCCAGGCGCCAAACACGTTGAACAGCACGTGGAACAGGCCGGTCACGCCGATGGCCAGGATGGTGAACAGCACGGTCATGCCGAACGTGAACGGCTCGATGCCGAACAGAGCGTGCAGCACCGTGGCCCCGAGCACCGTACCGCCCACCACCGCGACGAGCAGCGCGGCGCGGATGGGCGTGAACGGGATGGACAGCCGCACGATCAGAAGCGCGCCCACCCATGCCGTGAGCAGCACGCACAGCGTGGACACGTGCGCGTAGTCGAGGTGCAGGAACTCGTAGCCCACCACGTTCACGACGAGGATCGTGAGCACCGCGCAGATGGCGCCGGGGATCGACTTCACGACGACGTTCTCCAGGAAGCGCCCTTTGATGCGATCCTTGTTGGGCTCGAGCGCCAGCACGAACGACGGCAGCCCGATGGTGAACGCGCTGATGAGCGTCATCTGGATGGGCTGGAACGGGTACTGCCACGGCAGCAGGATGAACAGCACGGCCAGCGCCATGGACAAGAGCGTCTTCACGAGGAACAGCGACGCCGAGCGCTGCAGGTTGTTGATGGAGCGCCGCCCCTCGGCCACCACCTTCGGCATGGCGGCGAAGTCGTTGTCCACGAGCACGAGCTGCGCCACGTTGCGCGCCGCGTCCGAGCCGGCCGCCATGGCCACGCTGCAGTCGGCCTGCTTGAGCGCGAGCGTGTCGTTCACGCCGTCGCCCGTCATGGCCACGATGTGCTTCTTGGCCTGGAGGGCCACGACGAACGCCTTCTTCTGCTCAGGCTTCACGCGGCCGAACACGCTGTAGCGCTCGATGGCGTCGGCGATGGCGGCGTCGTCGGCCAGCGTGGTGGCGTCGACGTAGGCCTCGGCATGCGGCACGCCCACCTTGAGCGCGATGCCCGACACGGTGCGCGGGTCGTCGCCCGAGATCACCTTGAGATCGACGCCCTGCTCCTTGAAGAAGCGAATAGTCTGGGCGGCCGTCGCGCGGATCTGGTCGTGGATGGCGACGAACCCGAGCGGCTCGGGCGCGCCCACGATGGCGCCGTCCGCGTCGAAGCCGTCCACCCGTGCCAGCAGCAGCACGCGCGCATCGGCGGCCAACTCGTTCTGCCGGTCGGCCACCGTGGCGAACCCGTCACCCAGCACGAACTGCCCCGCGCCCATCACGTAGCACGCGCCGCCCTCGAACGCAGCGCCCGACCACTTCTTATCGGACGAGAACGGCACCATGCGCGCAGGCTGCAGCGTCTCGACGCCGCCGCCCGCGTAATGCTCGACGATGGCGAGCGCCGTGTCGTTCGGGTCCTCGTCGGCACGCGCGATGGACGCGAGCGCCGTGTCCACGACCGCCCGCTCGACGCCCGGAAGAGGCTCGACGGCCGCCACCTCCATCTTGCCCGTGGTGATGGTTCCCGTCTTGTCGAGGCACAGCGTGTCCACGCGCGCGAGCGTCTCGATGCAGTACAGCTGCTGCACGAGCACCTTCGACTTCGCCAGGCGCACCACGGCCACGGCCAGCACCGTGGACGTGAGCAGGATGAGCCCCTCGGGGATCATGCCCACGAGCGCGGCCACCGTCGAGAGGATGGCGTCGTTCAGCGCCACGTGCTCGCCGCTGAAGAACTGGCGCGCGAACAGCAAGGCCCCCAGCGGGAAGATGATGACGCTGACGAACCTGATGATGCCGTTCAGGCTGTTCATGATCTCGGAGTTGACCGCCTTGTGCTGCTTGGCCTCGGCGCTGATCTTGGCCGCGTAGTTCTCGGCCCCGACGTGCCGCACGCGCGCCAGCACCGTGCCCGCGTTCACGAACGAGCCGCTCATCAGCTCGTCGCCCGCCACCTTCTTCACGAGTTTGCTCTCGCCCGTGAGCAGGCTCTCGTTGACGTCGCACGCGCCCGACACCACGGTGGCGTCGGCGGGGATCTGGTCGCCCCGTCCCAGCTCGATGACGTCGTCGCGCACGAGCTGGTCGAGCGGCAGCTCCGTTCGCGCGCCGTCGCGCAGCACGGCAGCCTTCGAGCTGGCCACAATGGACAGGCGGTCGGTCGTGCGCTTCGAACGGATCTCCTGCACGATGCCGATAGCCGCGTTGCACACGATGACCACCATGAACAGCATGTTCTTGTACGAGCCGGTGAACAGCACGAACACCGCGAGAACGGCGTTGATGGCGTTGAACAGCGTCAGCACGTTCTCCCGCACGATCTGGCGCACGGAGCGCGTCTTCACGCCCGCGTCGACGTTCACCTCGCCGCGGGCCACGCGCTCGGCGACCTCCGCCGCGCTCAGCCCGCGCGCCTGCTGCTCTTCGGTCATGCTCGCTCCTCGTCACGTCGCGGCGGACGGTCGGCGCCGCCGCGTCTCGCCTGCTCAGTCTTTGATGTTCACGCCCAGCCGGCGCGCGATGCCGGCCGCCTGGAACAGGTCCATCGAGCATCCGCGCAGCTCTCCCATCGCGTCCGACAGCACGATGTCGGCCAGCTGGCACGTGGACAGGTCCACGCCGTCCAAGCTGCACCGGAAGAAGCTCGTGCCCAGGAAGCGCACGTCGTCGAACTCGACGCGCTTCTGGCGCAGCTCGGCCAGGTCGGCGTGGGAGAAGTCGGTGGTGCTCACGCGCACGTCCGCGAGCTTCCCCTTCGCGAGCGACGCGTAAGCGAACGTGGAATCGCGCACCTCCACGCGCGAGAGCACGGCTTCCAGGAAGTCGGCGCCCGTGAACTTGCACGAGGCGAACGTGCAGCGCGTGAAGTTCGCCTGCGAGAACACGGAGTTGGAGAAGTCGCAGTTCGCGAACGCCACGTCGGATACCATTGCCCGGTCGAAGTCGCAGCCGACGAACGAGCATCCTTCCACGCGCGACTCGCTCAGCTCGAGGAGCGCGAAGTCGGCCTCCTCGGCTGCGTCGCCGCGCACGCAGACATGGGACACGCGCAGGTCGCCGCCTGCACGCTCGATCCAGCGGGCGAGGTCGTCCACGTCCACCAGTTCGCCGGGGATGTCGGGACGGGCCGGCTGCGGGAGCCCACGGGAGCTTGCGCGACGATCCACGGCCGTCATGCGAGCCCCCGAACCTGCGGGGCGACGGGCAGCATGCGCTCGCGCTTGCGGCCGTAGGCGAACAGCACGACGGCGCACGCCACGTCTGCGACGAAGAACAGCGACAGGACGCAGGAGGCCACGCACGCGGCGGAGGACAGCAGCCCCGCGCGCCACAGCCCCGCGGCGTAGACGAACGTCCACGCCGAGCAGCACGCCAGGACCGCCCAGCCGAACGTCACGAGCGGCCCGATGGCCACGAACGGCAGCATGATGCCGAACGGCAGGATCGACATCACGCCGAGCGCTGCGATGAGCACGGCGCCCGCGAGGTAGAACGGCACGAGCCCCAGCTTCACCAGCAGCATCGCGCGCCGGGAGAACGCGAGGAGCCCGGCCCGCTTCGACACCGCCATGACCACGGCCTGCACGACGTTCGCCACGGCCAGCACGAGGCCGCCGCCGAACGCCACCGCAGCCAGGACGCCGACCGCGACGTCGCCCTCGGCGAAGGGCACGAGCACGAACACCGCCGTCGTGCCGCTCATGGCGAGCACCGTCAGCACGGGGACGATCCACCGGGAGATGCCCGGCTTGCGTGCGGGTTCGGTCATTGAGGCTCCTTTCTGTCGCGAACCAGTATAGCGAAGCGGTCGGCGAACCGGCGTGCGGCCGCGGCACTTCCATCGTTTGCGAAGGATCGCTCGCCCCGCAAGCGCGAGAGCGCCCCCTTCGCCCTATCGTGCCAGCAGGCCTGCGGCCGCCAGCGCGTCCTCGATGCTGTCGTCCTCGGTGATGGCGCGCACTGCCCGGCAGGGGTTGCCGAACGCGATGGTGCGCGGCGGCACGTCTTTCGTCACCACGCTGCCCGACCCGATGACCGCGCCCTCGCCGATGGTCACGCCCGGGTTCACGGTGACGTTGCTGGCGATCCACACGTCGCTGCCCACAGTGATGGGCAGGTCGCGCTCCCACACGTGGGACGCGCCGTCCTCGTCGATGCGCATCGCGCGCTCGCGGCCCACGAGGGGGTGCAGCGGCGTGACGAACGTGCAGTTCGGCCCCACCCACACGTCGTCGCCGAACGTGATGGGCGCGCCGTCCAGGAACACGCAGTTGTAGTTGAAGAAGCAGCGCTTGCCCACGCGGATGTTGTACCCGTAGTCGACCTGGGCGCCCGTGGTGACAGACGAGTGCTCGCCGAACGCGCCGAACAGCTCGCGCAGCAGCGCCTCGCGCGCCGCGTCGTCGAGATCCGGATCGGTGTTGTAGCGCCGCATGACGGCCACGGCGCGCTCATGGTCGCGCATGAGCGAGGCATCGGCGGCGTCGGTCCATGCGCCCGACGCCAGCTGCGCGCGCATGCGCTCGTTGCGGGAGGTGCGCCCATCGTGCTCGGGAGTGCTCATGAGGATCACCGGCCCTTCGTCTTCGCAGCCGCGGAGGCCGCGCGTTTGCGGGGCTTCGGGGCGGGCAGCTCGGGCAGCATGGCCTCCACGAGACGCGCGATCTCGCCCGGGTTCTCGCCGTCCACGAGCAGCATGGGCTTGGCGCCCTCGTAGGGGATCGCCTCGACGCACAGTAGGCTGCGCGCCGTCGGCACGTCCTTCACGAGCAGACGCTCGTCGTAGATGCCGCCGAACAGCTTGCCGTCGGCGTACAGCAGGTACTCGCCCATCATGGCGCGATGGGACACGCCCGGTACCTCTGCCAGCAGGTCGAGGACGTAAGCGAGGTACTCTTTACTCGTAGTCATGCGGATCCTTTCATCGGACGGGGTGAGACGGAGGGACGGGGTAATTGTCTCATTTTGCGGGCAAAATGAGACAATTACCCCGTCCCTCCGTCTCATTCAGGCGCCGAGGCGCATATGCAGCAGCGGAAACGGCCGACCGGCGGCGTCGAGGGGCGAGCGGCCCTCCACGCGGAAGCCGGCATGCTCGTAGAAGCCGAGCGCCTGCGGGTTCTGCTCGTTCACGTCGAGCGTCGTCGCACCCTCGCATTCGACGGCGTGCGCCAAGAGCGCGCGCCCCGCCCCGCGCCCGCGCGCCTCCGGGGCCACGAACAGCATCTCCAGCTTGCCGTCCTGCACGCCCGCGAACCCGCACGGCGCGCCGTCGGCGTACGCCACCGCCAGCGCGGCGACGCCTTCGATGGCCGGGCCCACCTCGGGGCGCAGTTCTGCGACGTCGTCTTCGGAGAGGAAGTCGTGCGTGGCGCGCACCGACCGCTCCCACACGTCGGTCAGAGCCGCCACCAGCTCGGGCGTCCGCTCGGCAGGCGTTTCGATATGCACAGGCGCTCCTTCCTTCTTCTTCCGGGCCGTTCTGAAACGTCCCCATTCTACCCGACCGAGGGCGGATACTAATGGGGCCTTTGAGCAGGCATGCTAGAAACACGCTGGATCAGCATCGGTTACCTGTAAGACCCAGCAGACAAAACACCAGTTCAAACATGATATACTTCCATTTTTACCCTATTCGTTCCGTCTCCCCTTGTCGTTACATCCGTTTTGCAGTAGCATTCTGTTTTACAGAAGTGTAGGAGCCACTTATGAGATTCAAGGAACGCGACATCGAATCGTTTTGGATCGATTGCGAGAGGTTCAAGCCCCGACGCGTGCCGCCCGAGCTTCGCAAAGCGCTTTTCCGTAAAGCTCCAGATGCTCGACGCCGCCGAGGCGTCAGGCTCCCTCAACGATTTGCGGATTCCCCCGAGCAACAGGCTCGAACGCCTCGAGGGCGATCGAGCCGGCCGGTACAGCATCAGGGTGAATCGGCAGTGGCGACTGCGCTTCACCTGGACCGAGTACGGGATCGAAGGAGTTGAGTTCGTTGACTACCACTGACGGGTGCATTTCCACTCCGGGAGAAATACTCAAAGAAGAGTTCCTCGACCCATTGGGCATATCGCAGTACCGCCTTGCCAAAGCCATCGGGAAGCCGCAATCGGCCGTCTCCGACATCGTTCACGGAAAACGCGCCATCACGCCCGAAATGGCCTGCCTCATCGGCAAAGCGCTGGGTACCACGCCCGACTTCTGGCTGCGCCTCCAGACGACGTACCAGATCAAAGCACTCGAGGGACGGGAATTTCCCGATGTCGAGGTGCTGGTGCGCTAAACCGTCACGCGCCCCAGGCGCCGCTGGCGTCGTCGGGAGGCGGGTCGGCGGGCTCGGGAACGATCTCCTCGACGAACCAGCGCGGGTCCTCGTGGAACAGAAACGTGTGCGCATGGCCCACCAGCACGTCGTAGCGCACGCCCGAACCGCCCACCTTGAGCGACGCGCACCGTCGCACGCCCAGGATGGCGCGCACGGGGAACCGCCGCCCGTCGTGCCACACCACGGCGCGCGGAAGGATGCGCCCGTCCTCGAGGAACGTCGCCTCCACCTCCACGTACCGCTTCCGCCGCGCCGCGATCCCCCGCACCATGCCCGTTCGCCCCCATCTTCCTCGTCTTCTCGATTCGCGCTCTTCACCCCACGCCTCGTCGGCGCCCGGCTCCATTGGGCGCACATCGAGAGCCCTGACAATCTCCCGACCGAAAAACCGTCGCACGACCCCCCTGCCGCCCGCAAAAACGCCTGGTGGACGAAAACGGCTCGCCCGTTCGATGCCGACGAGTCCTCGAAAAATCGTCAGGGCTCCTCTTTTGCGCCCGCGCTGGCCCGTCGCAGGACGACGTCGAGGGGGGCATGCCGCCGTTTCGAACGGAGGCCGCAGGCTCGCTTCGCTCGCCCAGGACGTCAGGCAGGGCACGGCCTCCGCGCAGGACGACGTCCTCGCGAGCCCTCGCCCTAGAAATACCCCACGGGATGCACGACGTTGTCCTTCTTGACGTCGAGATCGAGCAGGCTCTCGTCCAGCAGCTCGGCGCCGCGCTGGATGCAGGTGTTGCCGAAGCGGCGGCGCAGGCCGTCGATCGTCTCGTCGAGGTCCTCCAGCACGCGGCGGCGCGCGTCGAAGGGCAGCTCGAGCTGCTGGGGCGCGTCCATCGGCTCGAGGTTCGACGCGCGCACGTGCAGCCCGCGCAGGGGCCGCGATTCGTCGAGCGGCTCGTTGGCCGCGAGCAGGTCCCAGGCCGTGCGCGCAACGGTGCCGGTCACGTTCGTGGCGCGGGAGAGCGTCGTCTGGCGCGAGTAGCTGGCCAAATCCTCCGCGCTGCGCACGCCGATGGACACCGTGGACGCGCGAAAGCGCGCCTCCCGCAACCGCTGCGCCACCGACTCGGACAGCAGGTAGATGAGCGCCTTCGCATCGGACGCGCTCGCGATGTCGTGCGGCGCGGTCAAGCCGTTGCCGAAGCTCTTCACCGTGCGGTCCACCTCGTTTCTCGCCGCGTCGTAAGGCTTCACGGGCGTCGCGTCCTCGCCGCGCGCGAACGCGCGCAGCACGAGGCCGACCTTGCCCAGGCGGCGGCGCAGCAGCTCGGGCGAGGCGCACGCCAAGTCGCCGATGCGGTCGATGCCCGACGAGTGCAGCTTGGCGCGCGTGGCGGCGCCGACGTACAGAAGCTCGCTCACCGGGGCGCCCCACACCAGGCGACGGTAGTTCTCCGGCGTGACGAACGTGACCGCGTCGGGCTTCTTGTAGTCGCTGCCGAACTTCGCGAATATCTTGTTCCACGACACGCCGACGGACACCGTGCAGCCCAGCTCCGCTTTCACGCGTCCGCTGATCTCGCAGGCCAGGCGCGCCGCGTCGCCGCCGGCCAGCGCGAGGGAGCCCGTGAGGTCGAGCCACGCCTCGTCGAGGCCGAAGGGCTCCACGAGGTCGGTGTACTGGTAGTAGATGCGGCGCGCCATGGCCGAGTACGCCTGGTACACCTCGTAGCGCGGCGGCACCACCACGAGCCCCGGGCACTTCGCGCGCGCCTCCCACAGCGCCTCGCCCGTCTTGACGCCCGCCGCCTTCGCGAGCGCGCTCTTCGCCAGCACGATGCCGTGGCGCAGCTCCTCGTGACCGCCCACCACGAGCGGCACGCCGCGCAGCTCCGGGCGCTCGGCCTGCTCGACGCTCGCGTAGAACGCGTTCATGTCCGAATGAAAGATCACGCGGTGCTCGTCGACGCCCTCCGGCGAGCCGATCGTGCGCCCGCCGAACGTCTCGGGGACGCCTCTCTCGCCCCGCTCGCTTGCTGCCGCCATGCGCCTCGCCGCCTTCCGCACCCGTGCTCCAGTTTTGTACGAGAACGCATGTTCGCACACTATCGCGAGGCGCGCAAGCGAACAGACCGTGGAGTTTCAGCGAGAGAATACGTGCATTCATCAGGTGATATATAAGTTACCTACCCCATGAGCGAACCGATGCGAGGACCGGGGCGCGGACATAGGACGGCCGGGCGGCCCACCGCTCGACGGCGCCGCTCGCCGCCCGGGCGGACGAGCTTGGCAGAACCTGGCAAGATCGCGCCGATATGCGAGGGTTTTGAAACCGCTGGACGGAGCCTTCGCCGCCTGCTCGCGAGAACCCCCTGGTCACACGGACGCATGCTCGCTTTATAGCCGCACGAGGATAGCCATATCGACGCGAAATCGCCGAAAATCCGCGATGCCTCCGCAGCCGCCCTCGTCCGCCGGCGGCGCAGGGTGCGCGCCCCGCGCCCGATCGGCCCCGCCATGCGCTAGAATGGCCCCATGCAGAAGGACACCTTGAAATACTCCGGGATCGTCTTCCTCGCCGGCGCCAGCTACGGCGCTCAAGCCACCACGGTCAAGATCACCTACGCCGCCGGCTTCACCTGGACCCAGACGGTGGCAAGCCAGGCGCTGTTCGCCACGCTGCTGTTCGCGGCGGCGCTGCTCGTGCAACGCTCGCGCGGCAGGCGCCTCGTTCCGCTCTCGCCGAAACAGGTGCTCGCCCTTCTGGCCCTCGGGCTGAACACGTGCATCGGAACCGTGCTCTACAACTACGCGCTCACCCTGCTGCCAGTGTCGGTGGCCATCACGCTGCTGTTCCAGTTCACGTGGATGAGCATCGTCCTCCAGCTGGTCGTCGTGCGCCGCCGCCCGCGCGCGGCCGAGGTCGTCGCCGTCGCCGTCATCCTGGGAGGGACGCTATTGGCCAGCAGGGCGTTCTCGAGCGACGTGGGGGCGCTCGATCCCGTCGGCGTGGCGTGCGGGCTGCTCTCGGCCGCGAGCTGCACCTTCTTCATGTTCTTCTCGAGCCGCGTCGGGCGCGGCCTGCCGCCCATCCAGCGCGGGCTCGTCGTGTGCCTGGGCGCGTGCGCGCTCGGCTTCGCGCTGTGCCCCGACTACTTCGCCAGCGGCGCGCTGCAGGACGGCATCTGGAAGTTCGGCCTGGTCCTGGGGCTGTGCGCCCTGTTCGTCCCCGTGGTGCTGTTCGGCATCGCCACGCCGCGCCTGACGCCGGGACTCTCGGCCATCATGGCGTCCTCCGAGCTTCCCTGCGGCATCGCCCTGTCCGCGCTCGTCATCGGCGAGCCGGTGGAGGCGCTCCAGGCCGTCGGCATCGTCGCCATCCTCGCCGGCATCGCCATCTCGCAGCTTCCCCACATGAAGGCGCGGGCCGAGCCTGCGGAGGAAGCCGCGGAGCATCCCGCCTAGCGCGTGAGCTCGTAGCTTTCCAGCAGCATGCTGCGCACGTCCTCGTCGGGAACCGTGCCGTCGAGGATGATCGAGTTCCAATGGGTCTTGTTCAGATGGTACGCCGGCACCACGGAGGCGAACCGCTGCCGCAGCGCGTCGCGCCATTCGGGGTCGCACTTCGCGTTCACCCACACGCACCCGTCGCGCTCGAACACCCACGCGAACACCTTGGCGCTGCCGCAATGGCGCGCCACCGTCCAGTTCTTGTCGCGAAACGGCTGGTCGGCGTAGGTGCCGGGCATGTCCAGGCAGTACGCCAACACCTCGTCTTTCGTCTTCATTCCATCATCCCCTCCCGTTACAGGTACGCAGCCGTCGCGCCGCGGCCCGAGGCGCGCAGGTCGGCGGGCGTGCCGGCGAACACGACTTCGCCGCCCGCGTCGCCGCCGTCGGGACCCAGGTCGATCACCCAGTCCGCGCGGTTGATCACCTGCGGGTTGTGCTCTACTGCCACGACGGTGTTGCCCGCGTCCACGAGACGGTCCACGAGCGCCAGGAAATGGTCCACATCCTGCGGGTGCAGACCCGTCGTGGGCTCATCCAGCAGGTAGAGGTTCGTGCGGCCCTTGCCCCCGATCAGCTCCTTCGCCAGCTTGAGGCGCTGAGCCTCGCCGCCCGACAGCGTCGTGAGCGTCTGGCCCAGCATGAGGTAGCCCAGCCCCACGTCCTCCAGCAGGCCGAGCGTGCGCACGAGCCGCCGTCCCGCCGCGCCGTCGGCCTGTGCGCCGAAGAACGCCGCGGCCTCTTCCACCGACAGGCGCATGACCTCGTCGATGGACTTCCCCGCATAGGAGACGGCCAGCACCTCGTCGGAGAACCGCCGTCCGCCGCACGCCGGGCAGACGGCCTCGACGTCGGTGAAGAACAGCATGTTGCTGGTCACCGTGCCCAAGCCCTCGCAGCGTTCGCAGCGGCCGCCCGGCGCGTTGAACGAGAAATGCTTCGGCGCGAACCCGGCGCGCGCCGCGCCCTCGGTGGCGGCGAACAGCGTGCGGATGTCGGCCGCCACGCCCGCGTACGTGGCCACGTTCGAGCGCTTCATCTTCACGAGGGGCGCTTGTCCCACGTCCACCACCTGGTCGAACGCGGCGCAGCCGCGCACCTCGCCGCCCGCGGACGCGCCGTCGCCGCGCGCGATGAGCTCGAAGGCGAGCGTGGACTTGCCCGAGCCCGACGGGCCCGTGACGGCGGTCAGGCAGCCGGCGGGGATGCGCACGTCGATGCCCTTGAGGTTGTGCAGGCGCGCGCCGCGCACGTCCACGGCGGTGCGGCCGGCGGGACGGAACGCCTTTTCGGGCGCGGGCGGCGCGTTGAGGTAGCGCCCCGTGGCCGACGCGGGCTCGGCGGCGATCTGGGCGAGCGTGCCGGAGGCGACGATGCGCCCGCCGTGCGCGCCCGAGCCGGGCCCCATGTCGACGATGACGTCGGCCGCGCGCATGACGTCGGGGTCGTGCTCGATGACGAGCACCGTGTTGCCCAGGTCGCGCAGCTTCTTCAGCACCGCCACGAGGCCCTCGGTGTCGCGCGGGTGGAGGCCCTGGGTAGGCTCGTCGAGGATGTAGATCACGCCGGACAGCTCCGAGTCGAGCACGCTGGCCAGGCGCATGCGCTGCAGCTCGCCGCCCGACAACGTGATGGTCTGGCGGTCGAGCGTGAGGTAGCCGAGCCCCACCTGCAGGTAGCGCGAGAGCTTCGTCTGCACGTCGCGCAGGTAATCGGCCACGAGCGCGCGGCGCGTCGGCGCGAGCGACGCGTCGAGGGCGCGCGCCCACGCGAGGATGCGCTCGAGCGACGCGACGGCCAGCTCCGGCAGCCGCGTGCCGTCCACCGTGGCCGCGCGCCCGAGTTCGCCCAGGCGCTCGCCGCCGCACGACGCGCACGTTTCGGCCGTGAAGTAACGCTCGAGGCTCTTCGAAGCGCCCTCGCGCTCGGCGTAGCGTCGCCACAAGAGCGGCAGGACGCCCTCGAACTTCCCTTCCGCCGTCGTCTTCGGAGGGGCGATGCGCGGGCGCGCCTCGACGAGCGCCGGGCTGGCCGTGCCGTTGAGCAGGATCTCCCGTTGCAGCGCGTCGAACCGCTCCACCGGCACGCCCGCAGGCACGTCCAGGCCGTAGCGCCGGCACGCCGCGTGCAGCGTCTCGATCAGGTAGTCCCGGTAGCGGCCCGTCCAAAAGTCCACCGCGCCGTCCTCGAGCGAACGGGCCTCGTCGAGCACCGCCGCCAGGTCGATGGCGAGCGTCGTGCCCAGCCCCTCGCACGCGGGGCACGCGCCCTCCTTCGTGTTGAACGAGAACTGCGTGCGCGTGAGCTTGGGCATCCGCCGGCCGCACGCGCTGCAGCGCATGTACACGAAGAAGTCGCTCCCCCGCTTCTCGGTCTCCTCCTCGCACGCGTCCGAGCCGATGGTCGCGCCGCAATGCGGGCACGTGCGCACGTGCAGCTTCTCGAACACCATGCGCAGGTCGGTGTACACGTCGGTCATGGTGCCCACCGTGGAGCGCGGGTTGCGGTTGGCGTCGGTCTGCGAGACGAGGATGGCGGGGGACGCGCCTGCGATGCGGTCGACCTGGGGCTTGCGGATGCCCTCGAGCCCGAGCGCCTCGAGGTACTGGCGCTGGCACTCGTTGAACAGCACGTCGATGACGAGCGTCGACTTGCCCGACCCCGACAGCCCCGTGAACACCGCGAGCTTACCCTTCGGGATGTCGAGCGAGACGCCCTTGAGGTTCCCCTCGTGCGCGTTCCGTATGGCGATGCTCGGCATAGGGCGTCCTTTCTACCGACGGCGTTGAGAGAGATCGCCATTGTACCCGAAGCACGGGCGAGGCGCACGGGCGCGGAGCGGCGGGCAAGGGCCGAGCGCGGAGGGCGGGACGGGACGAGGAGGGCGGAGCACGGGGTGTCGCCTGCAGGGCGGGACGCGGAAATCTGGCACAAATTTCGAGGTAGGCGAATCCCAACAAGGATTCAGGCGCCCTTTCGGACCCCCTTCGCGCAACCTGCAAAGCGTTTCCCCAGGTCGGGATCTATCGCATCGAACAATCCCCCATGTTCTCCCTGGATAACATTCCCCTACCTCGAAATTCGTGCCAGATTCAGAAGGCTCGGACGACAAAACCGGGCTCTCCTCTGGAAGCGCCGAAGCTTCGCATCGCTCGGCGTCCGCGCGCACCCGCCCGTCCTCAGCGCGCGCACTCCACCCCGTTGCGCACGAGGAGGGCGACCGCGGCGGCGAAGAGCGCCACGCCGGCCGCCACGCCGGCCGTCGGCGCGAACAGCGAGAGCGCGAAGCCCACGCCGACAAGCGCGATCGCGCCGTACTCGTAGCACAGGCGGGGGCCGCCCGGGAACAGGCGCACCGCGTCGAGGCCGCAGCAGAGCAGCGAAGCCGCGCTCACCAGCGCCGCGAGCGCGGCGGCGGCAACCGGGGAGGCTCCTGCTGGGGCCGCCACTGCGGCGACCGCGCAGGCGATGGCTGTGGTCAGGACGAACGCGGGCAGCGTGTCGAGCACGAGCAGCTCGAGTGCGCCGAACGGCAGACGGTCGCGCACGAGCCGGATGCGCAGGTCGTCGCGAAACGCCCGCGTGGCCTCGCGCACGCCCTGCGGCATGAGGACGGCCGCCGGCAGCCAGAACACGAACAGCGCGGGCCCGCCCGCGCCGAGGAGCGCGAGCACGCCGAGCGGCACGACGAACGCCCCCTGCATCACGAGGCTCGAAAGGCCGTCGTACTGGCGCGCGTGCGAAAGCGCCGCGCGTTGCACGAAGGCGAGACGGCCCTCCCCCGACGGCAGGGAGAACCGCACCGGGCGGTCGGCCAGCTTGCGGCGCCGTCGGTACGCGGCGACGTCGTTGGGGTCGAGAGGCGACAGCGCGCCGAACTGGCAGAGGTCGGCGTGCAGGGAGTTCTCGTCGATGATGCGCGTCATGTCCGCGCGCGGGGCGAGCAGGGCAAGGACGAACGCGGCGGCACCGAGGGAGAGGGCCCCGCCCGCGGCGAGCGCGGCGAACGTCGCGGGAGCCAGCAGCGCGGAGGTGTGCGCGCTCAGCACGAGGCTGCACCACGCGGCGGCGACGGCGGCCTGCGCCAGCGCCGCAGCGGCCGTGCTCCACCCGGTCCAGCGCGGGCGTGCCAGCCGAACGAGTCCCGCGATCCACCCGAGCGCCGCTGCGGCAGCCGCCAGCGCCGCGCCCGCGAGCGCCACCGCGCCCGGCGGGGCCGCGAGCACGGCCGCGCTCTCAAGCCCCACGCCCAGCAGGAACCCGGCCGCGCCCCCGGCGGCCGCAGCCGCGAGCGCCTGCGCTCCTGCGGTCACGCCCACAAGCGCCCGCGCGCTCACCGCGCTGGCAGCCAGATAGGCGATGTCGGGATGCGACAGCTTCAACGGCGCCGTCCGCACGCCCGCGATGCCGCCGCACAGCAGGACGAGCACCGGCACCAGCAACGCTCCCTGCACCGCGAGCGCGCAAACGGCGATGCCGACGCCCGCGAACGACCCTTGGATCGCGTCGATAAGCGCAGCGGCCATGAGCGCGAACCATACGGCCATGACGCCTGCCACGTACAGCTGGTAGGCGCGCTCGCCCCGACCGCCGCCGTCGACGCCCGCGCCCGCGAGGTGCAGGGCGCGGTCGAGCGTCGAGCGCGCATGCCGCGCGCGCAGCCACAGCAGCAGGCGGACGTCACGCATCGTCGCCGCCATCGTCGCCGTCCTGCGCGGCGCCCACGTCGCCCACGTCGCGCACGTCCAAGCGACCGCCCTCGAGGCGCGCCAGCTTGTCGGGCCTCAGGTTCGGCACGTCGTGATGGCAGCTCGCCAGAACGGCGGCGCCGGCGTCGCGCGCCTCCTCGATGAGCGCGCTCAGCACCTCCGCCGCGCCCGGATCGAGCGGCCCGTAGGGTTCGTCGAGCAGCAGCAGGCGCGGAGCGCGGGCAAACGCCAGCACGAGCGCGAGCTTCTGGCGCATGCCGCGCGAGTACGAGGAGGGCAGCTGATCGCGCTGGCCGTCGAGGCCGAAGCGGGCCATAAGCCCGTCCGACGGGTCGGCGGCGACGTCGAGGCGGTTCGCCTGCCGCACGAAGCGGATGTGCTCGCCCGCCGTGAGGTCGTCGTAGAACGAGGGCACGTCGGGCACGAACGCCAGCAGGCTGCGCTGCGCGCGGTCCGAGCCGTCGAAGCGCGCGCCGCACAGCTCGACGAGTCCCTCGGCAGGCGCGTCCCATCCGGCAAGACAGCGCAGCAACGTCGACTTCCCCGCGCCGTTCGGCCCGGTCAGAAACGCCGCCTCGCCCGCTCGCAGCACGAAGGACGCCCCGTCGAACACGTCGGTTTTCCCGTAGCGGTACGCAAGGCCCTCCACGCGCAGCACTGTCTCGCCCGCCCCGCTCATCATAGCGCCTCCAAACGGTCGAGCAGCGGCCGGAACCGCGCGTCGTCGGCATGCTCGACCCATGCCGGCCGAGCCGTGATCAGCTGCTTGCCCAGCTGCTTGGGATCGAGCGCCGCGACCTGGACGTCCTTCTCCTGCTCCTGGCCGGGATCGGACGCCGTCAGCTCGGGCACGAGATCGTAGAGCACGCCTTGGCGCGCGCCGTACAGCAGGCTGCGCGCATCGAGGCTTCCCAAAAGCGCGATGAAGCGCTCCAGATAGGCCTTCGTGCGCTCCTCGTCGTCCGCGAGCAGGTACGCGGCGGAAGCGCTCGCCAGAAACGCGAGCGCCGACATAGGGTTCTCCGCTTCCAGATCGAACCCTCGCAGCATGCCTTCCCCGGCCTGCGCGAGCGCATCGCGATGCGCGGCGTCGTCGGCATACAGCGGCAGCTGGGCGTTCAAGCAGCTCATGACGCTTATCACACCCCAGCCCATCGACTCCTGGTACAGCTTCAGGCAGGCCTCGCGGTCGCCTTTCTGCTCGTACGTGGCGGCCAGAAGCAGTTCGACGCCGATGGATCTTTCGGGTTTCAGGCTCTCGAACAGCGCGATGCAGCCGTCGACGTCTCCCAGGATGTTCATCGTGGACGCGCGCATCATGCGGGCGGTGCGCACCAGCTCCACGTCGTCCGCATGCTCCTCGACGCGCTCGAACAGCCCGATGGCGCGCTTGCACAGCTCGTCCGGATGCTCCGTGTCGAACACGGCGCGCTGCACGTAGAGCCCGCCCATCTGCTGCAGCAACGGCCAGCAGGAGTAGTATTCCGCAACCAGCCGGTCGGCGCTCTCGAGGGCCGCGTCCGGATCTTCGCTCATCTGCGCGAACAGGCGCAGGTAGACGTCGCGCACCTCTTCGGCCGTCAGCTGCGGCCGGTAATCGAACAGCTCGTCGAGCGTGAGGTCGAAGTAGGCGGCGATGCGCGGCAGCAGGGCCACGTCGGGCATGCTCTGGCCGAGCTCCCACTTCGACACGGCCGCCTTTGTCACGCCCAGGTGAGCCGCTAGCTCGCCCTGCGTGACGTCGGCCGCGCGCCGCTCGCGCGCGATAGTGGCTCCCAAGTTGATGTCGTGCATGCGCGTTCCCTTCCGTTGCCGCGCCCGTTTCGTGCTTCCAGTATGAGGGAACACGAACGGTTGACGCAAGCGAGCAACGGTTGACTTTACCCGCCGCCCGTCAACCGTCCGAGCGCACGGGCGAACCGCGCATGCGCGTGCGACTGACGCCTTCGGCACCGACGACGACGCCGACAGCGGACGAGCCATGCGTGCGCGTGCCCGTGCGACCGCGGCGCGCTGCCTGACAACCAATCCCTGGCTATGCGTGGCAAAATCGGGTTTTTGGCAGCTATTCCCCGTCTCTTACGGGTACGAGAGCCGTTCGGCGAGACGCTCGTCGACGAAACGCCTGGTCGCAGTTTTTGCTCTGCCGCAAAAGGTGCAGACCTCCTGCCAAAACTCCGATTCTGCAACATATAGGAGCGCAATCCGGTGCGCACTGCAGGAGCGCGATCTGATACACACTGCAGGAGCGCAATCCAGCGCGCACCGAGCACTCGATCCCCCCTTAACGAACGAAGCCGGGAAAGCCTCGTCTCCAAAAACGTCCGGACGCGCGGATGCGGTATCGCGGCGGCCGAGCGCCATGCGGAGCACGATCCTCCTGCACGGCGCACCCGGCGTGCATCTTCCGAATCCGACGGATTCCCGCCATGCGAGCCCCTGCAAGGCTCGGGAAGGAGGCGCAGGCGATCCATCGGGCAGTATGCGCCAAGCAGGAAGTCAGAACATTTGTTTCACGTGAAACATCCTGTCGCGTCGCGGGCATGGTAAGCTGGAAGCGCATGCACTAGGCGCGATCGAAAGGACGGGGCGGATATGGACAAGGCGCTTTGGGAGCGGTTCGCCTCCCCGCACGACTTCGCGGCGAAGCCGCGCGGCTGTGCGACCGACGAGGCCGTCGCATGGGCCGCCTCGCGCGCGGCGAGGCGGGGCTGACCCGTGCGGATGGAACGGCTCATCGGGATCATGTGCGTGCTGGCGGATGCGCAGCGCACGACCATCGGGGCGCTGGCCGAGCGGTTCGAGGTGTCGACGCGCACGATCGCGCGCGACCTCGACACGCTGGGACAGGCGGGCGTGCCCCTCGTCACGTTCCCGGGCGCAGGCGGCGGCGTGGGCGTCGTCGAGGGCTTCAAGGTGCGCCGCGACCTGCTGAGCACGCACGACGCGGCAGCGCTGTACGCGGCGCTCGACGGGCTGCGCAGCGTCGACGGCGACCAGGCCGTCACGCAGCTCATCGCCCGGCTCGTCCCCGGCGCCGACGCGAACGCGCAGGTCGCCGCCGGCGGCCCCATCGCCCTCGACCTCTCGTCCTGGTTCGCCGACGGCATCGCGCAAGAGAAGCTCGCCCTTCTGCTCGACGCCGTGCGCGAGCGGCGCTGCGCGCGGATCGAGTACATCGCGCGGTCGGGGCGCAGCGCGCGCACCGTGGAGCCGGCGCGGCTCGTCTACAAGCAATCGAGCTGGTACCTCCACGCCTTCTGCCGAGAACGCGAGGCGTTTCGCCTGTTCAAGCTCAAACGAATCGCCGCTCTCGAGGTGCTGGGCGAAACGTTCGAACCGCGCGACACCCCGGCGCTCGCTCTTTCCGCCCCGCACGCCCCGCTGCTGCTGCCGCCCGACGAGGACGTTCCGGGCACCTTCCTCGTGGAGCTCGACTACGAGGCGGCCGACGAGTTCGCCCTCGTCGAAACCATCGACGCGCGCTTCCTCGAACGCGGAGCGGACGAAGCCGCCGGCGTCGCGCGCTTCCGCACCGACGACGCCGCCTGGGTGCAAAGGCTCTGCGGATTCCTGGGCGATCTCGCACATATTCGAAAACCATGACATACAGCTGTCATGGTTGCTCCCGTACTATGGGTTTCGTCCCCTAAGGAAAGGATCCACCATGCAGCATCCGAAGAAAACCGTGCTCGTCTACGTGTTCGACGGCTTCGCCGACTGGGAAAGCTCGTACGTGTGCGCCGAGCTCAACCAAACCGACTCCTTCGAGGTGAAAACCGTCGCGCCCGACCATGCCCCGAAACGCTCGATGGGCGGCATCGCCGTGGTGCCCGACTACGCGCTGGACGACGTCCCCGAGGAATTCGCCGCCCTGCTGCTCATCGGAGGCAACCCCTGGCTCGACCCGACGAGCGGCATCGACGCCGTTGAGCCCCTCGTCCGCCGTGCGCGGGAGCAGGGGGCGCTCGTGGGAGGCATCTGCAACGCGGCCGCGTTTCTGGCCGAGCGCGGCTTCCTCGACGACTGCTCCCACACGGGCAACACGCTCGAGTACGTGCAGCAGTGCGCACCCCATTACCGCGGCGCCGAGCACTTCGTGGAAGCGCAGGCGGTGGCCGACCGCGGCGTGGTCACGGCGAACGGCAGCGCCGCGCTCGAGTTCGCGCGCGAGGTGCTGCGCGAGCTGGGCGCGAAGGACGACCCCGATGCCTGGTTCAAGCTCCACAAGGACGGCTTCTACCCCGGGTAGCGCCGGACGCGGCGCCCCTGCCGCGAAGGGGCGCTCGACCGCCCAGGGCGCCCGCTCCGCACGTGGGAGCGGGCGCCCCTAGCCCAGCGGAAACCGCAGCGTCACGCAAGCGCCGCCGTCCGCGTCCTCGCGGTTCGCCAGCTCCACCGAGCCGCCGTGGCGGGCGGCGGCCTGAGCTGCCACGTGCAGCCCCAGCCCGCGGTGCCCGCGCGCGGTGCGAGCGGGATCGCCCTGGTAGAAGCGCTCGCAGGCGCGCTCCAGCGCCTCGGGAGAGAAGCCGGGCCCCGCATCGGCCACGCTCACCGCGAGCATGCCGCCCGCGCCCGCCGCCTCGTCCGCCCGCACGCGCACCTCCACCGTCGAGCCGGCGGGCGCGTGCTCCACGGCGTTCGCCACCACGTTCATCGCGGCGCGCTCCACGAGCGCGTCGTCCATCCGCAGCGCCTCGGGCAGCCCCGCGCCCTCGCTCCACGCCACCTGCGCGCCGCCGCACGCCGCAAGCGCCTCGGCCTGCGCGCGCAACCGCTCGAGCAAGGGACGCAGCGGACGTTCGACCGGCGCGAACGCCGCGGCGTCGCCGAGCGTCGCGTCGATGAGCGCGGCCAGGTACGTGCCCATCTGACGCGCGCCCTCGGCCGCATCGGCCGCGCACGGGCGCGCCTCGTCCGACAGCTCGCCTTCCAGCAGCAGGTCGACGTTGCCGCGCACCACGGTGAGCGGCGTCTTGAGGTCGTGCGCGAGCGCGGCGATCTGCTCGCGCTGCGCCTGCTCGCTTCTCCATTGCGCCTCGAGCGAGCGCTTGAGCGAGGCGCGCATCTCGTCCATCGCGCCCAGCACGTCGTCGATCTCGCGCACGCCCGACGCCCCCACCTCGAAGTCGAGGTCGCGCTCCTCGATGCGGCGCGCAGCGTCCGCAAGCGGGGCCATCTTGCGCGACAGCACGCGCGCCGCGCGCACGGCTATGGACACGAGCACGAGCACCGCCAGCACGGCGAACCCTCCCAGCAGCAGGTTCTGCGGGTTCGGAAGCGCGTCGCGCAGCCCCTTCGACGCGAACTGCGGCATGTAGTCGTACGTCAGCACGCACACCGAGCCGTCGGCCAGCTCCACCGGCTCGTAGCGCGTGGTGCTCAACCCTCCGTAGGCGATGGCGAGCCCGTCGAAGGCGGCCGCCTTGAGATCGTCCCGCGCACGTTCGGGCGCATCGCCGGCCACGTAGGCGCCGTCCTGCGCGAACAGGGCCCAGCGAAAGCTCGACGGCACGGCGTCGTCGACGGCTTCCGCATCGTCGCTCGGCAGCTCAGCCAGGCGCGCCGACGTCTCCGCGAGCGCCGTGTCGCCGTAGTTCGCCGGATACACCGTGCCCGTGCCGA
This sequence comes from Eggerthella timonensis, assembly GCF_900184265.1. Classification (NCBI taxonomy): domain Bacteria; kingdom Bacillati; phylum Actinomycetota; class Coriobacteriia; order Eggerthellales; family Eggerthellaceae; genus Eggerthella; species Eggerthella timonensis. Next base: position 1,935,090 of record NZ_FXXA01000002.1, on the reverse strand, counting down.
CGAGGATGCCGAACACGAGGTACGTCCCCAGCGCCAACGCGACGGCCGCCGCCAGCACGTAGGCGAAGTAGCGCAGGATGACCAGGCTCAACGGCAGACCGCACCTGCGGCCGCGCCGGGTTCCGCTTCCGCTCACGCGATCCATTTGTACCCCACCCCCCATACGGTCTGCACGGGTTCCGCGCCCGCCGCCTTCAGCTTCGCGCGCGCGTTGCTCACGTGCACCGAGATCGTGGCCGCGTCGCTTTCGGCGCCCCAACCCAGCACGCCTTCGACGATCTGGTCGCGCGAGAACACCTGGCCGGGGTGGCGCGCCAAGAACTCGCACACGTCGAACTCGGTCTTCGTCAGCGCCACGCGCGCCTCGCCCACGTACAGCTCCCGCGCCGCGAGGTCGAGCCGCACGTCGCCGAACGCGAGGGCGTACACGCGCTCCCGCTTCTCGCGCCGCAGGTGGGCGGCTACCTTCGCGCGCAGCTCGGCCGCGCCGAAGGGCTTGCGCACGTAGTCGTCCGCGCCCACGCCGAGGCCGAACACGGCGTCCTCCTCCGCGGCTTTCGCCGTGAGGAACACGATGGGCGCGTCCGTGCGCTCGCGGACGATGCGGCACAGCTCGAAGCCGTCCATGCCGGGCATCATCACGTCGAGCAGCACGAGGTCGTAGCGCTCGGGATGCGCGGCGAGCGCCTCCTCGGCGCATGCCGCGCAGCGCACGTCGTGACCGTCCTTGCCGAGCGTGCGCTCAAGCAGGCTCCTGATCGCCGGCTCGTCGTCCACCGCCAGTATCCGCGCCATCTTCGCTCCTTTCCTTCGTCGTCGAGTGTAGCATGAGGCGACAAACCCGTCCCGCCGCCCCGCGTCTCACTGCCCGCTTCCCGCCGCCCCCGATCCGCATAGTCGCCCCGAACACACGCTTGGAGGCCGTTTTGCGTGTGTTTCGGGCGACTATGCGGATCGGCGGGGCGCCGGTCGGGCACGGAAGACGGAACCGAGGCGCGAGGGGCGATGCCTCATTCCCCGCCGCGGCGGCCTTCGAAACGGTTCGCGCAGGCCAGCACCGCGGCTGCCACGACGGCCGTCAGGACGACGCACGCGAGCGCCACCGTCGCCCAGGCCGACGCGAGCGCCTGGGCCTGGCCGGCCGCGCCCATCGCCGAGGCGATGGACGCCTCGAGGGGCAGCGTCGCTAGGCGGGACGGCCATGCGAACGGCACGAGCGCGGCCGCCTCGACGCCCAGCACCCCGGAAAACGTTCCCGTCACCAGCCCGTTCGCCAGCCCGCCGAGCAGCGCCATCGCAGCGATGAACCCGAGCGCGCCCAGGCCGATGGACGCGTTGCGCCCCCACTTCAGCGCCACGATCAGGAAGACCGCGTACGAGCACGCGCTTCCCAGCGCGATGCCCAGCACGGCCAGCGCGAGGGCCGGAAGCTCCGGCATCGGGCGCCCGGCCAGCGCGAGGGCCGCGCAGAACAGCATCGCCGCCCAGGCAGCCGCCGCGAGGCCGAGCCCCAAAAGCGCGACGATCTTCGCCGCGAGCGCGCTTCTGCGCGACGACACGCCCAAGAGGTTCGCCGCCTCGCCCGCCCGCTGCTCCGCGTCGGCCGCCAGCCCGCACGAGATGCCCGCCAAAAGCGGCGCGCCGGCGCCGAGCAGCTGGAAGAACGCGTCGGTCCCCATGAACGAATCCCAGGCCGAGAACGCGAAGTACGCGCCCGCCAGCCCGCCGAGCACCGTCGCCAACACCGCATGGAGCCACACGAGGGGCGAGCGGCGCAGCCGCGCAGCCTCCGAGCGCAGCGCGTGCGCGAACGTCACCCGCGCCATCATGCGGCCTCGCGCTTCGAGAACCACGCCGCCCCGGCGATGGCGAGCGCCGCGAACAGGGCAAGGGCCACCGCGATGCCGAGCACGGCGTCCCCGCCGAAGGTGCCGAGCGCGTCTCCCGCCTCGAGCGGCACGCCCGAGGGCGCCACGCCCAAGAGCGGCGCTACCGCGCACAGCGTCGTGGCCGGGGGGAACGCGAACCATGCGCCCGACGTCCACAGCGCGATGCCCACGCCCACCTGCGCCAAAGCCGGAATCGCGATGCCGGCGAGCGTGCCGAAGCGCAGGGTCAGCGCGAGCGCGGCGGGAACCATCCACGAGCTGGCGAGGGTCAGCAGGACCGCCGCGGCCAGCCCCTCGGCGAAGCTCGGCCCCTCGGCGCCGAGCGCCGTGAGCACCGTCGAGCAAGCGAGCACGACGAGGTTCGCCCCCAGCACGAGCGCGAGCGCATAGGCCACCTTGGCCCACCACGTGCGCGCCGGCGGCAGCGGAAGCCCGAGCACCGGGCGCAGCTTCTGCCGCGCGTCGAGGTTCGCGATGGACGCGCAGATGAGCGCGATGGCCACCGGCATCATGAGCGCGTACCAGTAGTTCCACAAGCACGTCGCGATGCCGCCGATGGCGCCCGTGCCCGGGATCACGCCCGAGGACAGCACGCCCAGCGCGCAGAACGGCAGCGGCGCGATGAGCGCCACCTTGCGCGGGGCGCCGCGGCGGCCCTTGAGCACCTCCGCCTTGAACACGGTCGGAAACGATCCTGCTGCAGCTCCCATCATGCCACCGCCTTCCCCATGCACACGTCCATGAACAGCCTCTCCAGATCGACGCCCGCGTCGAGCGGCGCTTCAAAGGCCAGCCGGCCCTCCACGATGATGCCGACGAGGTCGGCCACGTGCTCCACTTCGTTCAAGATATGGCTCGACAGCACCACGGTGATGCCGCGCTCCGGGAACGACCGGATGAGCGCGCGCAGCTCCTGGATGCCCACCGGGTCGAGGCCGTTCGTCGGCTCGTCGAGGATGAGCAGGCACGGGCTGCCCACGAGCGCGAGCGCGATGCCGAGGCGCTGCTTCATGCCGAGCGAGAACTGCCCCGCGCGCTTCGAGCCCGTGCCGACGAGGTCCACCGTGGCCAGCGCCTCGTCGATGCGGCTCTCGGGCACGCCTAAGAGCGTCGTGCGCACGCGCAGGTTCTCGCGCGCGGTGAGGTTGTCGTAGAGCGGCGGCGTCTCGATAAGCGCGCCGATGCCGTCGAGGTCGGCGCGCGTCCACGGGCGCCCCGCGAAGGCGATGCTGCCCGACGTGGGGCGCAGCATGCCGCACACCATTTTAAGCAGCGTCGACTTCCCCGCGCCGTTCGGCCCCAAAAGGCCGTACACCGAGCCCTCCGGCACGTGCAGCGACACGTGATCGACCGCCGTCTGTCCCTTGAACGTCTTCGTGAGCGCGTTCGTTTCCAGCATGCATCCCATAGATCTTTCCTTTCTCTTGCCTGAACCCAGGATGCGCCCGGTTCTTAAAGATTCTTTAAAGGCCGCGGCGCTTTTTCCCGCGCCCTCTCGGCGCGCTATACTGAATCCGTCCGCAACCTCGCACGAAAGGACCCGCATGGGCTTGTTGCGCCCCGATTTCGCCTTGACGGAGAAGCTGCTCGCCATCGGCGGCCTCGTCGCGCTGTTCGGCGGGTTCGGCGCGCTCATGGTCGGGGAGTTCGCCCCTTCCGTCGGATTCCAAGGGCTCGTCGACCGAGGCATCGGGGGCGGCGGGCTCTTGGCCATGGGGATCGGCGTGCTCTGCTTCGTGCCGCTGATCCTGCGCGACCCGTGGCGCGCTCGACCGCGCACCGCGGAAGGCAGGCGCGCGCTGGCGCGGGAAGCGGCGCTCGAGGCGGCCGTCGTCGCCCTCAACCTCGTCTGCTACGCGGGAACGACGATCTTCGCCCTCGGCGCCCTCACCGCGCTCGATCGCGCGCCTTTCGCCGCGGGGGCCGCCATCGCGCTCTGCATCGCCGCGTTCGCGTTGTACCGGCGGCACCGGAAGAAGCATCGCCGCTCGTACGTGCTCGTCAAGCCGCTCGGCATCGTGGCGTTCATGCTCGCGTTCGCCGCGTTCGCGGGAGCGTTCGGAGCGCTGCGGGCATCCGACGCCGTGGCCGACGCGATCGAGGGGCCCCGCGAGCAGCGCTGCCTCCTGAGCGACTTCGAGGAGCAGCGTCCCTCCGGCCGCTACGCCTCTGCGCGCTCGGCCGACCTCGTAGTCGAGTTCGTCGCCGAGAACGGCGAGACCGTGCGCGTGTCCATCAAGGAGCAGGATCGGGAAGCGCTCCGGCAGATCGTCGATGCCGGCGGCGTCGCGCGCCTCGCCTATTACCCCCGCACCGAGGTGTTCGTGAGCGCGCGGCCCGCCGATGCCGCTGGCGGATCCTCATTGACCCCGACGCAGCGTCAGGGTTTACCATAGGAAGCGCAAACCGCCGCGTACCCGTCAGGAGGCCCTCATGACCCCTATGCCCGCCGCCTCGCCGCGCGCCCGCCGTGCGCCTTCGCGCCTAGCGCTCGGGCTGCTCGTCTGCCTGCTGCTGTACGGCATCGACCTCGCCTGCATGGCCGCCGTGCCTGCCGCCGGCCTCTCCTTCGCGTCCAACTTCGCGCTGCCGTTCGACCTCATGGTGTGCGTGCCCGCGGCGTTCTACCTGCTCGTGGTTCGTCGCGCAGGGCTCTCGCCGCTCCTTGCGCTGCCAGTCGTCTGGCTGGGCGGCCTCGCGTCGGCGCGGTTCGTCGTCCCGGGGCAGCCCTCGATCCTGCCGCTGCTGGGCGTCGCGGTTCTCGCCGTGGAGGCCGCCGTCGCCGTGCGCGAGATCCGACGCTTCGTCGGCGGCTACCGCGCAGCAAGAGCCGCGTCGGACAATCCGCTCGACTGGTTCTCGGCAGCGTTCAGCGTGCTCGTGCGCAACGAGCGGGTCGCGCGCATGGCGGGCCTCGAATGCACGATGTGGTACTACGCCGCAGCCTCATGGCGACGCGCGCCGCACGTTCCCGCAGGCTACCGGGCATTCTCGTCGCATCGGAAAAGCGGGTACGTCGCGGTGGTGGGCGTCCTGCTCTGCCTCGTGGCCGTGGAGACGCTCGCCGTGCATATGCTGGCAGCGCGGTTCAGCGTGCCCGCAGCATGCGCGCTCACGGCGCTGTCGGCCTACGCGATCGTTTGGATGGTCGCCGAGTCGCGCGCCGTCGTGCTGAACCCGCTGCTCGTCGGCGATGCCGAGCTCGTGGCGCGCTGGGGCATGCTCTTCTGCGAACGCGTGCCGTTGAGCCTGATCGCACGCGTAGGATCAGACGAGCCCGCCATCCCGAAGCGGGAGCGCCTCGACCTCGCCGCCATGGGAGGCCGTGCCGTCTGGATCGAGCTCGAGCAGCCACTCGAGGTGCGCGGCGCGCTCGGCAAGCCGCGTCTCGTGCGCGCGCTCAAGGTGAGCCCTGACGAAGCCGCAGCGTTTACGAGCGCGCTTCGTCCGCGAAGCTGACGCGATCCTTGCCGGCGCGCTTCGCCTCGTACAGCGCGCGGTCGGCAGCTCCGAACAGGGCCTCGTAGGTCGCGCCGTCCACGCCTGCCAGCGCCACGCCCACGCTCAGCGTCACCGGCACGCATGCCGCGCCCTCCTCGCGCGACCGCCCGTTCACCTGCAACGCCGCCTCGCGGGCCCGGACGCGGTCGGCGTGCGGCAGGAACGCGACGAACTCGTCGCCGCCCACGCGCGCGATGACGGCCTCGTCGTCGGCGAGCGCTTCTTCGAGCCCTCGGGCGACGCTCACGAGCAGCTCGTCGCCCGCGAGGTGGCCGAGCGTGTCGTTCACGCCCTTGAAGTCGTCCACGTCGACGACGAGCAGCGCGCCCGTTCGACGCTCCGCGCCCGCGCTCAGCAGCGGCTCGATGAACTCGGATGTGGCGCCCTGGTTGAGCAACCTGGTCAGCGGGTCGCGCCGCGCCTGGTCGGCGAGGTCCTCGAGCCGGCGGCGCTCGTCGGTGACGTCCTTCCAGCTGCCGATGGTGCGCACGGCCGCGCCGCTGCGATCGTACAGGACCATCGCGTGCATGCGCGTCCAGCGCCACGTCCCCTCGGGCGCGTCTCCGAACCGGCGACGCACGTCCATCGTCACCGACTCCTCGCGCTGCAGCGCCTCGGACAGCCGCGCGTAGTCGTCGAGGTGCATGCGCGCGCCGTCGCCCAGCGTCTCGGTGTAGCGCTCGAAGCGACGCTCGTCGGGCAGCGCGTTCTCGCCCGTGCCGGGCATGCGCTCGTACTCCACGAGCACGTCCTGCTCGATATCGTACTCGAAGAGCACGTCGGTGACGCTGCGCAGCGCGATGCGGTAGCGCTCCTGCTCCACGGCCAACGCGATCTCGGCCTCCTTGCGCGAGGTGATGTCCATGAGCACGCTGCCGATCTTCACCGTTCCGTCCGCGGTTCGCACCTTGCGCCCCGAATCGAGCACCCACGCCAGCGAGCCGTCCTTGCGGCGCACCCGGTACTCCGTCTCGTAGGTGGGGCCTTCGGCGAAGCAGCGTTCCACGTCGGCGAGCGCCTGGTCCACGTCGGGCCCGTACACCATGCCCCGCGCGGTGCCGCCGCTCATCTCCTCCAGCTCCTCGATGGTGTAGCCCAGCATGCGCGCCAGCCCCTCGTTGACGTAGGCCAGCGTGTACGCCTCGTCGTCCTCGCTCATCTTGAGGCCGCCCGTGATGTTGTCGGTGAGCAGCTCGATCGTGGCGGTCTTCTCGCGCACGAGCTGTTGGAGGTATTCGTAGTTCTGCATGCCGCCCTCGAACGGGAAGTACCGCTCGTCCTTCATGGCCTGGTAGGGGTTCGATGCGTGCACGTGGCGGATCTTCAGCGCGCCGCCCTCGTCCACCAGCTCGTAGCTGCACCGCTGGCGCTCCTCCAGCACCAGGCCCGACGTCTCGCGCGTCCGCACGCGGTAGCGCCCCATGACGGTGCACGTGCGCTCCGTGACGTTCACGAGGTACAGCTCCTCGTCGAACACGTCGCAGGGCGGGGCCAGCGGGGCGCGTTCGAGGAAGTACGCAACGATCTCCTCGGTATCCGCCGAGAACTCCACCTCGCCGGCGCCCACCCATGAGAAGTCGTCGGTGAAGCGCTCGACCACCTGCTCGATGCCGTCCCCCGCCGCGTAGAACCGGTGGATCGTATCGAGCACGAACGCCTTTGCCTCGTCGAACAGCGGGTTCATCGCATTCCTCTCGCCTGCCGAGGCGTGCGGCAACCGCCGCGCCCCCCTGTGCATTACCTGAGAGGAGTATACCGCTTCAACCGGGATTTGAACGAAGGAAAGGGCGCGTTCGCCGAACAACGAAAAAGGCCGGGCGCACGATGAGCCCGGCCTGGTGTTCCGTGGAGCCAGTGACAGGACTCGAACCTGCAACCCACAGTTTACAAAACTGTTGCGCTACCATTGCGCCACACTGGCGTGCGCGTGAAACGCGCGCGTGCGTATTGTACGACATCGCGCGCGATTCGCAAAGCGGCAATCCCGAGCGCGGCCCCTCGCCTACGCGCCCGGCTCGTCGATCCTCAGGGCGCGGTACAGGCGGTCGGGCACGAGGCTCACGAGGTCGTCGGTCCACCGCACGAGGTCGGTGGGCGCATCCGAGCGGAACCAGTCGTTCAGCACCTCGCACTCCAGCTTCGAGAACACCTCCACGATGAAGCGCATGTTCTCGTCGATCGGTACGTGGCGGTAGTGCTCCAGCGTGTCGAGCAGCACGGTCTTGCGGTTCTCGGGCATTACCGTCTGGCCGAACGGCGTGTTGATGCTGTACTGGATGGACTTGCGGTAGAAATCGCGCTCCTGCGAGATGAGGCGCAGGTGATGGTAGTACCCCGTCTTCCAGTCGATGGTGCGCCCGATCTCGTTCAAGTAGAACTGCCGGCAGAAGATGGAATGCCACCAGGGTATGTCGTACTTGCTCTCGAAGTGGCGGTAGAACGTCTGGCGCGAGATGCCGGCGTTCTCGCATATCTCGGCGATGGTGATGCGGTCGAGCGACTTGTCCACGGCGTGCAGTATCTTCATCTTCGTGCGGATCTCCGGCGAACCGAAGACGTCCTCCCCCTGTGCTAAATTCGGCAGCATGCGAACCCCTTTCTCTTGGAATCGGCGCTCGCGTGGCACGAACGCCCTGACGCGACCTTTCCATAAAAACATACCCGCCGCCCGCGCCAACTTGTACGTGACGTTCTCCATCGAACGTCACGTGAAAGCAGACGGTATTTCACAAACGTCACTTCGAGCGGACGCGAGCGCCCCGCCGTGCAAACCACGTGCGACACCTCCCCGCGTGCGACCTTTGAATCCATCGTTACCGCACATCACAATGCGTTTATGGAGAGGTGGACATTCCACCCTGCAACCCTTGAGAGGCAACGCCGGAAGCGCTGCCGGAGAAAGGAGACTGTCATGGCGAAGATAGTCAGCTCTTGGAACGACTGGGACCCGCTGAAGCGCGTGATCGTGGGCCGCTGCGACTACTCGATGATCCCGCCCGAGGAGCCCGCGACCTCCGAGAAGGTGCCCGTCGACTCCGAGATGCGCGGCATGTGGGGCCCCCGTCCCACGGCCACCGTCGAGCGCGGCAACGAGTGCCTCGACAACCTCGTCAAGATCCTCGAGGACCGCGGCGTGGTCGTCGACCGCCCGACGCCCCTGCAGTGGAACCAGGCCATCGGCACGCCCGACTTCCGCAACGACTCCATGATGACCTGCATGCCGCCCCGCGACATCCTGCTCACCGTCGGCAACGAGATCATGGCGTCCGCGAACTCCTTCCGCTGCCGCTACTTCGAGTACCTGGCCTACTGGCCGCTCATGAAGCAGTACTTCGACGAGGACCCCGAGTTCAAGTGGACCCAGGCCCCCCGCCCCCGCTTGACGGACGCCTCCTACAAGCACAACTACTACGACGAGAAGATCACCCTCGAGGAGCGCCTCGTGCGCACGGCCAACAAGGACTTCGTCACGACCGAGGTCGAGCCGATGTGGGACGCCGCCGACGTGATGCGCATGGGCAAGGACCTGTTCATCCAGCACGGCCTGACCACCAACCGCACCGCCATGGAGTGGTTCCAGCGCTACTACCCCGAGCTGCGCGTCCACGCCGTGAACTTCCCCGGCGACCCCTACCCGATCCACATCGACGCGACCTTCGTGCCGCTGCGCCCGGGCCTGATCATCAACAACCCGCACCGCCACCTGCCCGACGAGCAGCGCGCGATCTTCGAGGCCAACGACTGGCAGATCGTCGACGCCGCCCAGCCGGCCCACGACGAGCCGCCGGCGCTGTGCTACAGCTCGGTGTGGCTGTCCATGAACTGCCTGGTCCTCGACCCGAAGACCGTCATCGTGGAGGCCTCCGAGGTCTACCAGCAGGAGCAGATGGACAAGCTCGGCATGAACGTCATCCCCTGCGACCTGCGCGACGCCTACCCGTTCGGCGGCGGCCTGCACTGCTCCACGGCCGACGTGTTCCGCGAGGGCGAGTGCCTCGACTACTTCCCGAACCGCGTCGCCGACCCGACCCTCATCCATCCCGAGATGTGGAACGACTAAGCGCGTAACCGCTCGAAGCCTGCGCGCCAGGGGACACCGCGCGCAGGCGACCCGTCAACGTCCCGCTCCGGAGAACCCCGTCCGCCGCGCACACGGCGCTCCTTGCTCGAGGTTTTCCGGAGTCGGGCCCCTTTTCCCGATACGATCATATCAATAGCCTGCGGCGCCGTTGCGCCCGCGTGATTCGTTGCACCCTCGAGCACGTCCGCAATCCCGGACCAATAAGGGTTGACGTGTATCCAGGACCCGGACGACACGACGCCGCGTCAAGGAGGGATACATGAACGAGCAAGCGAAATACAAGCTCAAGGGCTTCATCTTTATGTTCCTCTCGTCGTCCGCGATGGGCGGCATCGGAGCATTCGGACGCTACATCAACGCGCCGGGCGACTTCATCTCGTTCGGCCGCAACTTCATCGGCTTCATCGCGCTCACCGTCATCTTCGCCGTCATCGCGCGCGGCAACTTCAAGAAGGTGCGCTCCACGAAGCTCTCGCCCGCCATGGTGCTCTCGGGCGTGTTCCTGGGCCTGCTGTCGGGCCTCTACGTCATCTCGACGCAGTACACGACGCTCGCGAACGCGTCGTTCCTCATCTACACTGGGCCCATCTACTCCACCATCCTGGCCGCCATCTTCCTCAAGGAGAAGATCAACGGCAAGGGCATCCTCTGCATCGTCGCCGTGGTCGTGGGCATGCTGTTCATCGTGGGCATCATCACGCCGACGGGCCTCACGCTCGACCTCGACCCGAAGTGGATGTTCGGCAACATGATCGGCCTTCTGTCCGGCGTCGCCTACGGCCTGTACCTGTTCATCGGGCGCTACCGCCAAGACTGCGACTCCAACGTGCGCTCCTGGTGGAACTTCCTGTTCGCCTCCATCACCATCCTCGGCCTCATGGCCGTGGACAGCTTCCTGTCGGGCGGCCTCAAGTACACGGTGAAGGTCAACGGCGTGCAGCAGGTCGACGCGGCCGGCCAGATCATGACCGCCCCGTGGGACATCTTCACCATGGATCCCACGTCCTGGCTCGTATGGATCGCCGCGGCGCTGATCACCGGCTTCGTCGCCTTCCACCTGCTGGCCTACGCCACCAAGATGCTCAAGGCCGGCGAGCTGGCCGCCATCTCCTACCAGGAGACCATCATGGCGTCGGTGCTCGGCTTCTTCATGTTCGGCGAGATCCTCACCCCGCTGCAGCTGGTGGGCGGCGCCCTGATCATCGCCGGCGGCGTCTCGCAGATCTTCTTCTCCACGAAGGCCGCGGCGAAGGAGGGCGACAAGGTGCTGAAGGAGGCCGAGATCCGGGAGACCCTCGAAGCGCATATCGACGAGGAATCGGCCAAGGAATCGCTGAACTAGCCTGTACGCCACCGACCCGAGGAGGGCGCGAACCATGAAGATCACATCCAACCTGACCCATATCGCCACCGAGGTGGAGTTCGAGGCCGCCAAGAACGCCGACGAGCTGCAAGCCGCGTTCGCCGCGCAGGGCCTGCCCGGCTTCCCGGCCGAGCTCGACATCGCCGAGCGCACCGAGGAGCACGTGCAGATGCTGTCGCTGGACTCCCTGCTGCGGTTCGCGCAGGCGGCGGGCGCCGGCGCGGTCACCTACGACGTCACCTACTTCCCGCACGCCGACGAGGCCGAAGTCGACTACCAGCTGAACCAACTGGCCCGCGACCTGGAGATAAACGCCGAGGTCATCCGCGATTTATGCGCCTCCGAGATCGAGGAGTACCTGGCGCTCGACGCGAAGCGCGACGCGAGCGTCCCGGTGCACAGCATCGTGGAGGCCTACGTCGGCGGCACGGCCGTGGCCTGGTACGGCATGAACGACTACCCGCGCCTCAAGCGCGTCATCCTGCGCAAGCTGGCCCAGGGCGGCGCCCAGGCCCGGCGCAACTTCATCCTGCGCGCGAGCAAGGCGCAGGTGGACCTGCTCGAAGACTACTGATCCACGCGCTGATCTGACACGGCGCCCGCCGCGCGCGCGGCGGGCGCTTTTCGATTCAAGGAGGAACCCTGTATGAAACCCACTGTGTACATGGAGGAAATGGACGCGTTCACCTACCGCGAGAAGCTGGCGAAGGACGCCGTGGTGTTCATCCCCGTCGGCGCGCTCGAGCAGCACGGCTCGCACATGGCCATGTGCGTGGACGCCGCGCTGACCAAGGCCATGGCAGGCGCCACGGCCGAGGCGCTCGTCGCCGACACGGACGGCGCGCTCGAGGGCATCGTGGCGGCGCCCATCAACTACGGCTTCCGTTCCCAGCAGCGCTCGGGCGGCGGCTTCCACCTCTCCGGCACCACGTCGCTGTCCGGCACGACGCTCATCGCGCTGGCGAAGGACGTCGTGTTCGGCCTCATCCTGCACGGCGCGCGCAAGATCGTGCTCATGAACGGCCACTACGAGAACTACCAGTTCATCTTCGAGGGCGCCGAGCTGGCGCTGGAGAAGGCGCGCGAGAACGGCATCGACGACGTGAAGATCCAGCTGCTGTCGTACTGGGACTTCGTCGACGACGAGACCATCGAGGCCCTCTACCCCGACGGCTTCACCGGATGGGACCTCGAGCACGCCGGCGTCATGGAGACCTCGCTCATGCTGCTGTTCCACCCCGACCTCGTCGACATGGACAAGACGGGCGGCGCGCTGTACGACGGCCTGCCGGCCGAGCTGCCGAACTACGATGTGCTGCCCATCGTCCCCGGCTACACGCCGCCGTCGGGCTGCCTGTCCTCGCCCGTGGAATCGTCGCGCGAGAAGGGGGCGATCCTTCGCAACGTGGCGGTGAAGCACATGGTGGAAGCCGTGAAGCACGAGTTCTCAGGGCAAGGAGACTACCATGAAGTCTAAGAGATCGGACGACGACGCGCGCAAGCGCCTCCACCCCATGGAGGTGGAGGACGAGTCGGGCGAGGTGGATCCCGAGCCGAAGGAAGCCCAGGCCAAGCGCCTCGGGCGCACGGTCAAGCACGACTACGTGATCCGCGCCGTGTCGGTGGCCATCGTGGCCGTCGTGCTGGGCATCGCGCTCGTCAGCGCCGACACGTTCATCAACGCGGTGAACGGGTTGCGCACGTTCGTCACGCAGTACTGCAGCTGGTGGATCGTGCTGTGCGCGTTTCTGTGCTTCGCCGTGTGCGTGTTCGTGGCGGTGACGAAGTTCGGCACCATCAGGCTGGGCGGCAAGGACGCGAAGCCCGCGTTCTCGTACTTCTCCTGGTTCGCGATGCTGTTCGCCACCGGGCAGGGCGTGGGCCTCGTGTTCTGGGCCGTTGCCGAGCCCATCATGATGTACGGAGGGACGCCGTTCAACAGCCCCGACCCCCTGTTCGCGGGCGACACGGCGCTCGCGTGGACGTACTTCCACTGGGCCATCCCCGCATGGGCCATCTACGCCATCGTGTCGCTGTTCATGTCCTACGCCCGTTACAACATGCACAAGGACACCACGTTCCGCGGCACGGTGGAGGACCTGTTCCCCGCTCGCGCGAAGCGGCCCGCAGGGCTCGTCGTGGAGATCCTCGTGGTCATCGCCACCATCTTCGGCCTGACCACGTCGCTGGGGTTGGCGTCCTACCAGTTCAACACCGGCATCCAGCAGATCTTCCACATCCAGACGGGGCAGACCCTGCAGGTGGCGTTCGTCATCCTGTTCGGCGCCATCGCCACGATGTCGGTATGGTTCGGCGTGGTGAAGGGCATCAAGAACATCTCGAACGCGAACGCCGTCATCTCCATCGTGTTCGTGGCGGCCGTGTTCATCTTCGGGCCGACGCTGTACGTCCTCGGCGTGCTGCCCGAGTCGCTCAGCGTGTTCGTGGACCAGTTCATGCTGATGAGCGGGTTCACCGAGGCGACGAACCTCGCTGCGGGCATCGCCTCGTACGGCGATTCCTGGCAGGCGTTCTGGTCGTTCTTCATCTTCTGCTGGTGCTTCGCGTTCGCCACGTTCACGGCGGGCTTCGTGTCCACCATCTCCCGCGGACGAACGCTGCGCGAGTTCGTGGGCGGCGTGGTGTTCGTGCCCGCGGCCGTGTGCATCGTGTGGACGTGCGTGGTGGGCGGCACCGGCGTGTGGGCGGCGATGTCCGACCCCGGCATCGTGGCGCAGACCACGGCCGACTCCTCGATGGGCCTGTTCCTCACCATCGACAGCATTCCGCTCGTCGGCGGCGTGCTGACCGTGGTGGCCACCATCCTCATCGGGGGCTACATCGTGACCTCGGTCGACTCGGGCGTCATGGCGCTGTCGAACTTCGTGTCGCCCGCCGCGCGCCAGAGCCGCGGGTTCAAGGTGGTGCTGGCGCTGTGCATCACGGCGCTCGCCGTGCTGTTCATGGTGACGGCCGGCCAGGACTTCCTCAACACCATCCAGTTCGCCACCATCGCCGGCGGCATCCCGTTCAGCATCGTCGTGCTGCTCATGGGCGTCCAGTTCTTCAAGTGGGTGAAGCACGACGAGCAGCTGGTGGAGCGGGGGCTGGCCGAGCCGTTCCCCGAAGGCTCGCTCGCGGCCGAGCAGCTACGGCAGTGGCATGAGGAGAGGGCAGCGCGCGAGGCGGAAGAGGCGTGGCGGGCGCGGCACGAGGCGCCCGACGTCCCCGACGGGTCCGGCCTCGACGAGCCGGCGGCGGAGGGAGCGCGATGAACGCCGAAGCGACCCAGCCGAAGGTGCCGTTCAAGGTGGCCGCCTCCTCGTTTCTGGGCAACTTCATCGAATGGTTCGACTACGCCACCTACACGTACTTCGCCATCACCATCGGCATCGTGTTCTTCCCCGAGTCCGAGGTGAACTCCACGCTGCTCGCGTTCGCGGTGTTCGCGCTGTCGTTCGTGTTCCGCCCGCTCGGGGCAGCGTTCTGGGGCAGCATGGGCGACAAGAAGGGCCGCAAGTGGTCGCTGTCGCTGTCCATCTTCATGATGACGGGCGCGGCGTTCCTCATCGGCTGCTTGCCGTCGTACGAGACGGTGGGCCTGCTGTCCCCCATCCTGCTTCTGTGCCTGCGCAGCATCCAGGGGTTCTCGGCGGCCGGCGAGTACTCGGGCGCGGCGGTGTTCCTGGCCGAGTACGCGCCGGCGAACCACCGCGGCAAGTACTGCTCGCTCGTGCCGGCATCCACCGCGGCCGGTCTTTTGGCGGGCTCCACCGCGGCGCTCGTCATCAAGCTGCTGCTGCCCGAGGCCGACGTGATCGCCTGGGGCTGGCGCATCCCGTTCCTGTTGGCGGGACCCCTCGGGCTCGTGGCGCACTACATCCGCACGAAGCTCGAGGACTCGCCCACCTACCAGGAGATGACCCTGGCGGCCGACCCGGCCAAGGAGGCGCCGCACCCCACGCGCCTCGTGTTCAAGAAGTACAAGAAGCGCCTCGCGGCCAGCATCGCGGCCACCATGGTGAACTCGGTGGGCTTCTACCTCGTGCTCACCTACCTGCCCACGTACCTGACCAGCTACACGTCAATGGAGGCGTCGGCGGCGCAGCTGGCCACCGACATCGCGCTCGTCACGTACATCTTCATCATCTTCGGCGCCGGGAAGGTTTCGGACATCGTGGGCCGCAAGAAGATGCTGCTGGGCTCGTGCGCGGCGTTCATCGTGCTCAGCATCCCCGCGTTCATGATGCTGGGGACGGCCCAGCTGCCCGTCGTCATCGCGGCCGAGCTCGTCATGTGCGTGACGCTGTCGTTCAACGACGCGAACATCGCCTGCTACCAGGCCGAGATGTTCCCCACCGAGGTGCGCTACACCGGCGCGGCGCTCGGCTCGAACATCGCCTACGTGGTATTCGGCGGCACGGCCTCGATGGTGGCCACCGCGCTCATCGACGCCACGGGCAACGGCCTCATGCCCGCGTACTACATGATGGGCATCTGCCTCGTGGCGGGCATCGTGCTGCTGTTCACGGCGCACGAATACGCCGGCATGAAGCTGAACGACATCGAGTAGGAATGCGGAAGGGGCGCGCGGCGGCGAGCCGAGCGCCCCTTCCCTAACGCGCCGCCATCCCTTGCGCTACAACTCGGAGCGGGCTCTGGCGCGCGGCGCTCCCGCATGGTTTCCTGCGGTCATGGCTTTTCGGAAGACATACGTGGAAGTGACGGCGCGCATCGACGTGGACGGGCGCCTGACGCCGCTCGCCATCGTGTGGCGCGACGGCCGCACCTTCGCCATCGACCGCGTGCATGAGGCCATTCGGCGCGCATCGCAGCGCGTGGGCGGCACGGGCATCCGCTACCTCGTGTCGGTGAACGGCCACGAGAAGTACCTCTTCTACGAAGGCCCGCGCTGGTTCGTCGAGGAGATCGCGCCCGACGGGAACCCTTCGTCGTAGTCGCCGCCGAACGCGCGCCCGCTTCCGGTATACTGGTGTGCAATTGACGAAGAGCCTACGAGGAGAGCATCGCATGAGCAAGCACGACCGCGTCGAGAACGGCCTCGACCTCGACGAGGGCACGCCCGCGTCCCGCCGCAAGATCCCCCTTCCGCTGAAAGTGTTCGGCATCCTGTGCATCGTCAGCGGCGCGGCCATCGTGCCGGTGCTCGCGCTGCTCATCGTCGGGATGGTCTTCGCCCTGCAGCAGGGCATGATCGCCGGCGAGATGTCCACGGCCACGCTCGTCATCTTCATCGCCGACGTCGTGCTCATGACGGCGCTTTCCACCATGTTCGTCATCCTCGGCATCCGCCTGTTGCGCGACAAGCGCCGACGCACGGCGCAGATCGCCGAGGTCATGATCGTGATCCTCATCCTCGTCATCCTGTGCGACATGATGCTGGCGGGCCTCACGCCCGACCTCATCCCCTACGGCGTGGTGCTCGTCGTGCTCATCGCCCTGTCGAGCTACGTGGACCCGTCGCTGGCCGACGAGCGCGAGCTGCAGCGCAAGCTGCGCGACATGGAGACGCGCGAGGCTGCCGAAGACGGCACGCTCGGCCGCGACGAGACCGGCAAGGGCTTCATCGCGCTCAACTTCTTCAACCTGTTCTGGATCTTCGTCGTGTGCTGCGTGCTGGGGCTCATGCTCGAGACGGTGTACCACTTCCTCGTGGTGAACCCGGGGCACTATCAGGATCGCGCCGGGCTTCTGTTCGGGCCGTTCTCGCCCATCTACGGCTTCGGCGCCGTGCTCATGACCGTGGCGCTCAACCGCTTCCACGACAAGAACGTCATCCTCATCTTCCTCGTGAGCGCGGTCATCGGCGGGGCGTTCGAGTACCTCACCAGCTGGTTCATGCAGTTCGCCTTCGGCATCGTGGCCTGGGACTACTCGGGCACGTTCCTGTCCATCGACGGGCGCACGAACGGCATGTTCATGGCCATGTGGGGCGTGCTCGGCGTGGTATGGATCAAGCTCTTGCTGCCGTGGATGCTCAAGCTGGTGAACCTCATCCCCTGGAACTGGCGCTACGCGGTGACCACCGTGTGCGCCGTGCTCATGATCGTCGACGGCGCCATGACGCTGCTCGCGCTCGACTGCTGGTACCAGCGCGAGGCGGGCAACCGGCCCGAAACGGCTGTCGGCGAGTTCTTCGACCGGCACTTCGACAACCAGTACATGGAAGAACGGTTCCAAAGCATGTCGATCGACCCGAGCAACGCAACCCGCGCGAACTAGCGCTCACGCGCCGGCGGGCGAGGCTCCTTACGCCTCCGCCCCGCCCGTGAGCGCCGCGCGCACGCCCCGTACCGCCAGGCGCCCGAGCGCGACGCCGATGAGGCACACGACGACGCTGCCGCAGGCGTACAGCGCGCCCGTGGCGTACTTGCCGCGCTCGAGCAGCGTGAGAGTTTCGAGCGAGAACGCCGAGAACGTGGTGAATCCGCCGCACACGCCCGTCTTGAGGAACAGCACCGCGTTGTCCGACATGCCCGGCCACGCCGTGGCGGCCTCGAACACCGCGCCGATGAGCACCGCACCCGCGAAGTTGATGATGAACGTCATGAGCGGGAAATCGCCCTCGACCGGCACGAGGCCCAAAAGATAGCGCCCTACCGACCCGATGAAACCGCCCATCCCCACGCACAGCACCGCCAACATCGCCCGCTCCTTCGCTCGCCCTCCCACGTCATGAGGGCATCAGTATACTCCAGGCGAGCGGGGCGCGGGAGGATGCGGACGCGAGGACGGCGCGGGGAGAGGAGCAGGACGCAGAGGACGGGGGCTCCCGTGGGGATCGTCGAACGCCGCGCCTCGCGGGACGGGGCCTTTTGCCGCACGCTGCCCGGCCCTCCTGCCTCGCGGGACAGAGCCTTTCGCCGCACGTCTTTCGCGACGCCGCCCGGCCGTCCTGCCTCGCAGGACGCGGCGAAGCCTTGGCAGAGATTGCACGATATGAACGATTTTGAGAGCCGATTCGCGAAGCGGAATCGGGAAACCCCAGGTCACGAAAAGTTAGCCGTGTCTATTCTCGTTCATATCGTGCGATCTCTGCCAGGAGCGGGGAAAAGAAACGGCTCCCCGGCCCTTTCGAACCCGAGGAGCCTTGACGCCGTACGGCGGGACGCGGTTTCAGAAGTCTCTCACGCCTGCTTCCTGATCTTCGCTGCCAGGAACGTGCACACCGCGATGATCGCCAAGCTCACGAGCGACGTCCACTGGAACGCGCCCTGCATGACGCTCATGACGACGCTCACGACGCCCAGCACGAGGCCGATGACGCACAGCGCGAAGAACAGCCCGATCTTGTGCGGATTCTTGGCGCCGCGCAGGCCCAAGAAACCGATGATCAGGTTGACGACGCCGCCGACGACGGTGCCGACGCCGAAGGCGAGCGCGGCGCTCGCCATGTCCATAGTGCTGCCGTTCATGTCAATGGACTGAGCCGACATGCCGGGCACCGCCGACCCCGCCGCCATGAACGCGCCCAGCAGGATGACGACGATCGCCCAAACGACGAGAATGATGGAGATGACTTTCAACGCTTTCTGGGAACCGGACACGGTCGACCCCTCTCTGTTGATGATGCGAAGCCTGCCGCGCCGTCCCGATCTACGGGAGCAAGAGCGCGGCAGGCCTCCCACCGCTCGAAGCGCGCACCCCTGCGCGCTGCGCGGAACGCTCCGCGCAGCTGAAAGTGTAGCGCGACGCACGGCGAGCCCCCGCCTCCGGCGAGCGATTCAACCGCATTTTGAAGCGCAGGAGGGGGGCTCTGCGCGACTGCGACGCCTCGAAGGCGCGGCAAAACGCTCGCCAACCAACGAGTCTTATACAGATGTGGAACATATTCTCCAAAGATGGGGGATATATCCATCTTGGGTTTCCGGGACTCCCATATGATGATCGCTATGAATGCAATCGCGAAAAGAAAACGGCTCGGCAGCCGCGTCAGGCAGCTGCGGTACGAGCATCAGATCAACCGGAAGCAGTTCGCGCTCATGATCGGCATGGATCGCGGCTATCTGGCCGGGATCGAGACGGGCAAGTACAACGCCACGTTCGACAAGCTGGTCGACATCGCGGACGGCTTCGGCATCACGCTTTCGGAGCTGCTTGCAGGCGTTGACGATCAGGATTCGCAGGGGAACTAGCGGAAACGACCGGCCCCTGCGCTTCGTTGCGCTCGCGAGCGAGCTCGATAGCCCTTCTGTACCCCTTGACGAACTCGCGTCCCTGACGAGTGAGCGCGTAGGCGTTCGCCCGCTGCCCGCCGTCCTCGTCGAAGCATGACGAGCTTTCCAGCAATCCCTCGTCCACAAGATGCCTGCAGGCCCAGCGCACGCGCGCCGACGAATACCCTAACGCCCGCTCCATCTCTCGATACGACACGCTCACGCTTTTTCTGCCGTTGCGCTTGCGCCGCTCGATGTACACGAGCACGTTGTAGCGCACAGCTCGAACCTGTTCCCTGCTCGTCCTGGCCATAGCCTCGTCTCTTCCCCTTTTATTCCTCGTTGCCTGGACTTCGTACGCTATGCATCTTAGCAGATTATCCGCATAATGTGGAATATATTCATCATTTCTCAAAGCGCATCCGGATATGCTTGCGCCTCGCCTATAATCGCTTTTCAGCGTCACATGTATACAAGGAAAAGGAGCTTTCATGGCAAACGAGAACCTGCCCAGTTTGGACAACCTGTCCAACCTGCTGATCACGTCCGACGACTTGGGGAAGTCGAAGGAAGCGGAATTCGTCCGCAGCATCAAGAGCGACAAGGTGAAGATGCTTGTCTCCGACAACCAGATCTCTTGCGTCATGCTGGCGCCTGAGGTGTACAACGCGCTGCGCGAAGCCGCCGAGCGCGTCGTGAAGGCGAGCGCCGCGCAGTAGCCTCGCTTGCTCTTCCCTCCCCTGCGGCCCGGTGCGCTCCTCATGCGCACCGGGCCGCAGTCGTTTTCCGGGAGAAAGCGGGCCGAGCCGCTACCGTTCGACCATCTCGCAGTCGACGGTGTCGCGGCGCAAAAGCTGGGTGTACGTGGGACGATCGACGGGCTCGCCCTGCGCGTCCACCGTGAACACGGCTGCCGAGCCCTCGACCGAACCCTCCACCAGCGCATCCCCGAACGCCGACCGAGCCTCCTCGAGGAACGAGAGGGCTTGGTCGGCATCCGGGAACTCCACCTTGATCTCGCTGCGGACGAGGAAGCCGTCGTCGCCGAACGTGGCGCGCTCGACGGCCTTCCCCTCCCCGTCGCCGGCACCCTTCACCTTGTAGCGGTACTCGACCGTGCCTGCCGACGCCTGGTCGGGGCCTACGGCTAATGCGGCGAGCGGCGTCGACTCGCCGCGCGTTGCGGCGGATCCGCCGTCGAGGGCGACCGCAAGCGCAAGGGCTCCTGCGAGCGCAGCGACGGCCGTCAGCGCGACGCCCGCGAACACGAGCTTGCGGGAGCGGCCCTCGTCCTTGCCGGCCTCGAGCCCTTCGCGCTGCCCCGCAGCTTGCGAGGCCTGACGCGATGGAAGCGTAACCGGCTTGGCAGCCTTCGTCTCAGGCACCGGGGCCTTCGTCGGCTCGGAGCCGCGCGCGGAGGGTCGGGGCGTCGACGCGGCGGACGCGGGTTTCGGCGCGGCGGGAGCGGCGGGCTCCTTCGAAGCGGAAGGGGACTCGTCGGCGGCTGCGCGAGCAGGCTGCGAAGACCCGGCCTCCCGCTCGGGGCGGCTTGCCGGCTCAGGCTGCGCAGCGGCGCCGACGACGCTCGCCGGCAGGCGCTTGCGCGCCACCTTCCGATCGAATTCGGCCCGCACGGCGGACGCGTCCCGCATCGGCTCGCCAGTCGCCTGTCGAGGCTCGCTCGGAGCTTCTTGTGCGCGCTCGGCCTCGCCGCGCGCCGCAGCGTCCGCGGATCGGCTGGCGGGCGCGGGACGGGCCTCCCGCGGGGCTTTCCCGATCGGCACGGGCTCGGCGACCCGGGCCGCCCCTTCGGTCTGCGTCCGCGCGACGGGCTTTCCCGCGAGCGCGGGATGCTTGGCCGGCACCTGGGAAGCAGCCTTCGACGCGGCCGTAGGCGCGGGCTTCGCCGCCGCGGCCCGCTTCGGCTCGGCTTGCGCGACCGGCGCGGGCTTCGGCACGGTCTCCGGCTCGGGCTTCCGCGCATCCGGCTCGGTTCTCGAGGCGGCGGCAGGCTCGGGTTTCGGCGCCGCGGCCGGCTGGGGACGCGACGCGGCGACCGGCTCGGGCTTCGGCGGGCGGGAGCCGAGGTTGGCGAACCGTCCGCGCACGGGCCGCGGCTCTTCCCGGGCAGGTTCCCCAACCTCGACCCGGCCGTCGCTGGACGGCTCGACGCCCAAAGCGCTGGCCAGGTCGAACGACGCGGCAGGCTCGGGAGCGGGAGGCTCGGGGGCCCTCCGCGCGCCCGACGAGGCTTCCGCCTGCTCCTCCGCCGGCGCTCCGAACGCGGCGAACAGGTCGAAGGCGGGAGCATCGTCGGCGACAGAGGGTTCGGTCTCGGGAGCCTCTTCCACACCGAAGAGCGATGCGAGGGTGGCGGCCGGCGTCGCATGCGGAGCGGGCTCGGGTTCGGGCGCGCGAGTCTCGACGGCCTCCGCGGGCCTCCCGCCTCCGAACAGCTGCCGCAGAACGTCTTCGGGATCTTCTTCTGCACGCTCCCCGCCCGCGTCCGGGCCTCGCCCGGCGCCGTCGTCGGACAGACCCAGCAGCTCGTCGAGGGTCAAAACGGGGGTGCGTTCGGGTTCTACCATCAAACTTCCTTACGTCTCGTCACTACCGGTCTTCTTTCGGGCATCGTCGCATACGCCGGCTTCCTCGCACGCGCGTCCCGCGATATCGCCGAAGCGCCTTGCAGGCACGTGCGCGCCACGATGAGGCAGGCCGCCCCGGCCGCGGCGCACATGGTCCCCACGGCGGCGAGCAAGCTGGCGGAGAGCCCCGCCCGCAGGGAGGCTCCCTGGGCGAAGGCGTCGGCCGCAGCCGCCTGCGCGCGGTCGACGGCGCCGGCGTCGAAGCGCGCGAACCACGGTCCCACGGCCACTTTCGCCGCAGGCTCCTCGACGCCTTCGGCAGGGTCTGCTGCGGGCTCGCCTGCGGTCCCGTCCGCTTCGCCCTCGCCGTCGGGCTCGGCCCCGTCCCCCGACGCAGCAAGGCCGCCTTCGCCGTCGGCCGCCTCGGAGTCTTGGGACGCGGAAAGCGGCGCGGCCTCATCCGAAGCCGCGCCGCCGGACGATGCGAGATCCATCTCGCCTGATCCCGATGCGCCCTCTACTCCCGGATCCGCAGGCGCGGCGTATCCTTGCGCCGCGCCTGCCGCATCCCCCGAGGCGACGGGCCCCGGGTCGGGCGCCGATGCCTGGGCACCGGCGGCGCCCCAGCATGCAAGCGCCACCGCGCACGCTGCGAGGGCTCCTACCCCCGCAGCGAACCTGCCCGTCCTCATGCGCGCGCTTCTCATCGGCGGCCGCCTCGCCCGCCGCGCGTGCGCGGTGCGTTGAGCGCTTCCGTACGGCGCCGCGCGGTCAGCGCCGCGACTCCGGCGACGGCCGCCAGCACCACGAAGCTCACCGCCAACGCGCCGTTCGCGTCGCCCGTCTTCACGAACCCGACGGCCTTCTGCGCCGCGCGCGACACCGTGTCGATGGGGGTGACGGGCGCCGGGGCCGTCACGGGTGAGAACGTCACCTCGATGGCGTGGTTCGCCTGCACGTCCACGAAGCGGTAGCCCGTGCCGTTGAACGGCTGCTCGTCGCCGTCGATGGACAGCGCGCTGACCCGGTACCCCGCATCGGGCAGGAACTGGAACGTGCGCGCCTTGCCGCGCTCGACCGGAATGGCGCCCTCAGGCGAGATGCGGCCATGGCCGCCGGCGACGCTTGCCGTGATGGTGAAGTAGTCGGGCTTGTCGGGCACAGGATCGCTGCCCTCGGCGCGGAACGTCACGTGGATGGCGTGATCGCCCGCGACCTCCTTGAACAGGTAGCTCGTTTGCGGATCGGCGACGCGCGCGCCGTCGACCTCGACCGCGTCCACCACGTAGCCTTCGTCAGGCTGGAAGTCGAACAGCTGGTCGTCGCCATGCACCACGGTCTGCGCGCCCGACGGGACGATGGAGCCGTGCAGCCCCGCCGTCGCGGTGATGGTGTGGGTGACGATCGGCGGCTCGCCGCCCTGCTCCCTGAACTCGACGCGCACCGTCGTGGCCTCGCTCACGTTGAACAGCTTGAACGACGTGCCCGCGAACGACGTCTCGACGCCGTTCACCAGCACCCTGTCGACCACGTAGCCCTCGTCGGGAAGCAGCGTGAAGTCGATGGTCGAGCCCTCGGTCACCTCGAAGGTGCCGTTCGGGTCGATGGAGCCGTTCGGGCCCGCCTCGGCCGTGACGCTCACCTTGCCCGGCACCGGGGTCGGAATCTTCGAGAACGCCACTTCCACGCGCCTTTCACCGGTCACGTCCGACAGCACGAAGGTGCCGCTTTCCCATTCGCTCTTGGGCGCTTTCACGCCGTCCACCTTCACGCTGGACACCTCGTAGCCCGCATTGGGCGTGAGCAGCAGGGAGAGGGACTTGCCGTCCTCGACCTGCACGATGCCGCTCGGAGAGACGGAGCCGTTCGCGTCCGAGACGATGCTGACGTCATGGAACGTCGGGACCGTCGGATCCCCTCCGCCGACGGGCTTGAACGTCGCGCGCAGCACGGTGTCGGCCTGGAGGTTTTCCAGCTTGAGGGAGAAGCCCGTCATCGTCTGCTTGTTCCCGTCCACGAACACCTCGTCCAGCGTGTAGCCCGAATCGGGGATGAACCAGAACTCCTGGCTTCCGACCTTGGCGACGCGCACGTCGCCCGACGGGGATATCTTGCCGTTCTGGCCGGCCGAGGTATGCACGGTCACGTACGTGGGCTCGACCGGGCCTTGCGGCTCGAACGTGGCGCTGATCGACACGTCGCCGCGCACGTCGGGCAGCACGAGCAAGCCGTTCGCCACCTCGTTCTTGGCCTCGCGCTCGACGGCGCCCTCCTTCACCTTGAGCGACGAGAGCTTGAAGCCGGCATCGGGGCGCACGCCGAACGTGGCTTGGCCCCCGTCGTGCACGTAGGAGGTGCCGTCCGGGGCGATCATGCCGCCCACCGAGGCCCTCGCCTCGATGCGGTGCAGCGTCACCGGCTCGGGCTGCTGCTCGTCGGCGGCCAGCTCGCGGAAGAGCACCTCGATGGAGAGGTCCTCGTTGGCCTCGTTCACCATGAACTGGTAGGCGCTGGCCGGAGCGGGCGCGCTTGCGGCGAACACCGACGCGCGGCTGGCCAGCGACAGCAGCGCGGGGGCCGTCACGGGATAGAAGTCCACCGGGGCGTCGTTGACGCTGACCATCTCCAGCGTGTAGCCCGCCTCGGGATACACGTAGAACGGCAGGTTCTGCGCACCGCGCGGCACCGAGATGAAGTCGGGCTGCACCATGCCGCCGCCGTTCGTGGTCGACTCGGCGGTGACCTTGACCTTCACTTGGACATCGACGTTCGCGTACGGGGGCTCCTCAGGGGCGGGGCCGTCCGGGACGGGTTCGAACACGGCGCGCACGGAGCTGTCCGCATGCACGCCCTTCAGGGTGAACACGCCGTTCACGACCTGGCTGGCCGGCACGTCGACGTCGTCCACGATGAGCTTCGCCACCTGGTAGTTCGCATCGGGCGTCACCATGAAGGAGACATCATCGCCCTCGACCACCTTGACGTTGCGCGGCGAGATGCTGCCGCCCGCGGTGCTGGAAGCGTGCACCGTGTGCATCGTGGGCAGAACCGGCGGGACGTCGCCCTCGAGCGGCGCGAAGGTGGCCGTCACCGTCGTCTCGGCGTCGATGCCGTCGAGGACCAGGCGGTAGCCGTCCTGCACGCGGCCCATGACGCTCGTGTCGTCGACCGTGACGTCCTGGAGCTTGTAGCCTTCATCCGGCAGCATGACGAACGTGCAGCCCGCGCCCTTGATCACGCGGACGTCGCCGCCCGGCGAGATGGTGCCGTTCCCGTTCGAGAGCGCGTGCACCACGGTGTACGCCGGCTCGATCGGCTCGGTGCCGACGGGCTCGAACACCGCCTTGATCGTATGGTTCTTCTGCACGTTCGCGAACGTGTAGGTGCCGTTCGACACTGCGGAAGCTTCGACGCGCGCGTCGTCGATCAGCAGGTACGCCAGCTCGAAGCCCTCGTCGGGCTCGACGGCGAACGACTTCGAACCGCCTTCGTCGACCCACACGGTTCCGGACGGGTCGATGCGGCCGCCCGAACTGGCCGACGCCTCGATGGAGTACACCGTGGGCACGGGGGTCTCGGCCTGCTTGAACGACGCCACGATGCTGGCGGCCGCGCGCACGTTCTGGAACGTGTACGTGAGGCCGGTCACGTTCACCGGCTCGCCGTCCACCAGCACCTGATCGAGTTCGAAGCCCTCGTTCGGCACGAACCTGAAGGTTTTGTCGTCGCCCAACGTCACCTTCACCTCGCCGACCGGGTCGATGGAGCCGCCCTGACCGTCCACCGACGCCTTGATCACCGCGTAGCCCGTGGGCTTGTCGGGATCCTCGGGGTCGACCGGATCGGTGCCCGCAGGCGCGAAGTACGCGCGAACGGCGTGATCCTGTGTCACGTTGGCGAAGCGGTAGTAGCCCTTCGCCATCTCTTCGGGCGAAAGATCTTTGCCGCCATCTTTGCCGGCATCCACCGTCACGCGGTACAGCTTGTAGCCGTCGTACGGCGCGAAGGACAGCGACAGCGCCCCGCCCTTGACGACCGCAGTATCCCCATCGGGGACGATCTCGCCGCCCGCCGTGGCGCTTGCGGACACCGTGAACGTATCCGGCGCCGGCGCGCCCTGCTCTTCCTTGAACGTCACGTGCACCTTCGTGTCGTGCACGACGTTGAACAGCGTGTAGGTGGAGCCGGAGAACGCGAACGGCGCGCCGTCGTCGACGGAGACGGTGTCCACCGCGTAGCCGGCCTCGGGGATGAGCGAGAACGTCTGGGACGCGCCGCTCTTGACGCGCAGCTGGCCCGCGGGCGAGATGGAGCCGTGATCGCCCGCCGTGGACGTGATCACCGGATCGGCCGGCGCGGGCTCGGGAGCCGTCGTGCGCTCGAACTCCACCGCAACCGTCACGTCGGCGGTCAGCGGGGCCAGGCGCAGCGCGCCGTCCGTCACGGACGTTTTCTTGTCCTCGCCGTTGACGAGCACGCTCTTCAGCTGGTAGCCGGCCTCGGGCGTGATGGTGATCAGCGGGGAGGTGCCCTTCGCCGCCTGGAAGGTTCCCAGAGGCGACACGCTGCCGCCCGCGCCGGCCGTCGTCGTGACGTTGACGGGCTCGGGAACCACCGGATCGGGGTCGACGTCCGGGTTCTGCTGACGGAACGAGACCTTGACCTCGGCATCCTGCTGCACATTGACGAGCGTGTAGGTGTACCCGTCGGTCGCGACCGGCTGGCCGTCGACCGTCACCCGATCCAGCACGTAGCCGTCGGCGGGCGTGAACAGGAAGGTCTGGCTCGCGCCGGCCTTCACGCGCGTCGCGCCGGCCGGGGACACCGAGCCGTTGCCGCCCTCGACCGAGGCCGTCACCGTACGGTAGGCCGGCTGCGGATCGACCGGCTGCGGGTCGAACGTCGCATACACTTCCATGTTATCGGTCACGTCCAGGACGTACACGCCGTTCTCGACCGTGACCGGGCTGTCGTTCACCTTCACCTCGCCCAGCTGATAGCCGGCATCGGGCGTGAACGTGAGCGTGAGCTTCTCGTTGGCGGCAACCGTCGTGACGCCGGAGGGCGACACGGTGCCGCCCGTGGAGCCGAACGCCTTCACCGTGTAGGTTCGCACAGGAGGCTGGGGGTCGCCAGAATCGGGTTCGCCGTCGGCGAACTCGGCGCGCAGCGTGCAGTCGCCCTGCCCGCCGGCCAAAACGTAAGCGCCGTTCTGCACCGCAGTCGTCACGTCGTCGCCGTCCAGCTCAAGCGAAGCCAGATGCTTGCCCTCGTCGGGCACGATGGTGAACGTTTGGTCGGCACCGCACGCCACGCGCACGTCGCCCGCAGGCGAGATGGTGCCGCCCCCGCCCGCCGACACGTTGACCGTGCGGTAGTCGTCGCCGCTGGGGCCCTCGTCGGCCTTCGGCTCGAACGCAGCCTCCACCGTCGTGTCCTCCGCGATGCGGTCGAGGCGCAGCGTGCCGTTGGCCGAGACGCGGCTCAGCGCGTTCTCGTCGTCGCCCACCTTCACGGATGCCAGACGGTAATCCGGCTCCGGCGTGAACGTCAGGGTGAGCGAGCCGTTGAGCGCGACCGTCGTGTCGCCAGAAGGCGAGACGGTGCCGCCCGTTCCGTTCACCGAAGCCGTCACCGTGCGCGTCTCCGGCTTGACGGGGTCCTTGCCTCCGTCGGGCACGTCGGCGAACGCGACTTCGAGGGTCGTGTCCTTCGAGATGTCGGTCAGCGTGTAGGACAGGCCCGACCAGTCGAACTTCGTGCCGTCCACCGTGACGGACGCGACCTGCTTGCCCGCTTCGGGCGCGAAGTAGAACGTCTGGGACGAGCCCTCGGCCACGACGGTCGGACCGCTCGGCGAGATCGTGCCGCCGACGTTGCCCGCGACGCTCGCCGTCACCGTGTGGCGCTCGGTCACGTCGGGATCGGGCGTCGGCGCAGGCACGCGCTCGAACACGGCGCGCACCGCATGGTCGGCCACCACGCCCGAGAAGCGCAGCGTGCCGTCGGCAACCTTGTCGATCGACTCGGTCTCGCCCACGAGCACGCTCTTCAGATAGTAGCCCTCGTCGGGCGTGAACGTGAGCAGCAAATCGCCGCCCTCGGCCACGCGCGTGACGCCCGCGGGAGACACCGTGCCGCCCGTGGACGCGCTGGCCGTCACCGTGTAGGTGATCGGCATCGGAGGCTGCTCGCCGCCGCCGATCTCGCTGAAACGGGCCTCGATGGAGGCGTCCGCGTCAACCGACGCGAACGTGTAGGAGTTCGCCGTGGTCGGCTCGACCTTCTTGCCGTCGACGTACACGCCTTCGAGCTCGTGCTGGCTGTCGGGATAGAAGTAGAACGTCTGGGCCTTGCCCGCCGCGACGCGCACCGCGCCGGCCGGCGAGATGGTACCGCCCTCGCCCGCCGTGGCGGAGACGGTGTGGTACGTCGGCTCCTCGGGAGCCGTCGGCTCGGCCTTGAACTCGGCGCGCACTTGCATGTCCTCGGTCGCGTGGGACACCGTGTAGCCGCCGTTCTCGGCCGCGAGCTCCTTGCCGTCGACGGTGACCTTGTCGAGGACGTAGCCCTCCTCGGCCGCCACCGTGTAGGTCAGCGATCCGCCCTTGGCGACCTCGACCGCGCCCAAGGGCGAAATGGAGCCGCCCGCGGAGGCCGACGAGGTGAGCGTGACCTTGTCGACGCTGGGCGTCTGGCCGGCCTTGAACGTCACCATCACCTGCGTGTCGGCCGTCATCGTCAGCTCGAACGAGGTGCCGTCGGCCATCTCCGGCGTGGTGACTGCACCGTCCTGCGTCACCGTCACCTTGTCCACCACGAAGCCCGGGTTGGGATACGCGTACACCGTCTGCTTGGCGCCGGCCGCGACGCGCGTCGTGCCGGAGGGCGCAGCGGTGCCGTCGGCGCCCGTCTCGACCGTCAGGTTGTAGTAGTCGGGCTCGGCCGGCTCGGCGGCCTTCGCCTTGAAGGTGGCGTGGATCGTGTTCCCCTCGTCGACCACGTTGTCGAAGCGATGGACGCCCTTCGCCACGGCCTCGTCGTCGAGCGGCACGCCGTTCACGTGCACCTCGTCGACTTCGTAGCCTGCGTACGGAATGAACGCGAAGCTCATGGAGCCGCCGTGCAGCACCTTCTGGATTCCGGACGGCGACACCGTGCCGCCGGCTCCGGACGTGGCCTTGATATCGTGCGTCGTGGGAACGTCCGGCTGCGGGCCATCGCCGACGAGCTCGAACGTCGCCTTGATGGTCGCGTTGGCCGCGACGCCCTGCATCGTGTAGGACAGCCCCGACACGGCGACCGGCTGGCCGTCCACTTCCACCTTCGAGAGCTTGTAGCCCGCATCGGACAGGAAGTGGAACGTCTGGCTGCCGCCCGCCTTCACGCGCACGGACCCCGCAGGCGATATGGCTCCGCCGTCGCCGGCCGAAGCGTTGATGGCGTAGAACGTGTCGTCGGGCACCACGATGCCCGAATCTTCGAAGGAAGCCGTCAGCACGGTATCGGCGCGGATGTTGTCCAGAACGAACACGCCGCCGATCACGCGGTCGGCAACGTTCTGGGCGGCGCCGCCGTTCTCCGAGAGCATGAGCGATTCGAGGACGTAGCCCTCGTCGGGATGCACGTAGAACGTGAGCGACGAGCCCGCGGCGACCGTCTGCTCGCCAGCCGGCGAGATGGCGCCGCCGTCGCCGGCAACGCTCGCCTCCACCGTGTGGTTTGCAGCGGGAACCAGCTCGAAGGTCGCATGGACCGCGCTGTCCTTGATGACGTTGGGCACTTTGAGCGTCGTGCCGTCGAGCTTGTCCATCGCGTCATCGCCGTCGATGGTGAGCGTCTTCAGCTGATAGCCCGGGTCGGCCTTCACGACGAAGGACGTGGAGCTGCCATGAGGAACCTCGGCGCTGCCCGGTTGGATGGTGCCGCCCTCTCCCGCCGTGGCCGTCACCGTGTGCATCTGCACAGGCGGCTGGCTGCCGGACTTGTAGGAGACGGTCACCTCGGTCGGCCCCGTCACCGCGGAGATCGAAAGCTCGTTCAGGCTGGTGGGCTGGACGGTCGTCGCTTCGCCGTCGCCCACCTTCATGGTGACGGTATCCACGATCCATCCGTTGTCGGGCAGGAACGAGACGACGGCCGGGCTGCCTTCCTGAACCTGCGCCTGCGCGGTAGCGCCGGACGCGCTGTCCTCCACTTTCACCGTGCCCTTGCCGCTCACGACGCTCGCCGACACCGTGTGCTGCGTCGGCTTGGGCTCGACCTTCTTGAACGAAACGGAAATGGATTGGCTCTTGACGACGTTCTCGAACTTGTAGGAGTTCCCGACGATCTCGCTCGCATCGACCGGGTTGCCGTCGATTTTCACCGTGTCGACGACGTAGGTGTCGTCGGGGCGGAACGTGAACGTGGCGGAATCGCCCTCGGACACTTCGACGGACTCGAACGGATCGATCTTGCCGCCGATGCCCTCGACGGACGGCGTGATAGTATACGTGGGCTTCTCGGGAACCTTGTACGCCACGGCGAACGCGCCGAGAGCGGACGTGTCGAACGTGGCTTTACCGTCTGCGACGGTGGGCTGGTAGATGGTCGTCTTGCCCGTGCCGTCGAGCCCCACGACGAAGATCTCGGCTCCCTCGGGGATGTCCGCTGCCGGCAGCGTCACGGACGCCTTGCCGACGAACGGCTCAGGACCCGGGTCGGTGGTTCCGAGCTCCACCGTCCAAGCGCCCGAGATAGAGGCGCCGGAAGACTTTTCGGAAGCGGCCTGCTGCAACGCGGAGAACGTTTCGGTGCCGTTCGCCACGATGCCCGTGGACAGCTGGGCGTCGTAGTGGGCGCTCGCCGTGACTGAGATGCCCTTCTCGTCATCTTTGAACGTCTTCTCGGCGTACGCGCTGGAGACGGTCACCTTGATGGAGGCGGACACCTCTTCGCCCGACTTGTCCTTGACGACGACCGTGTAGACGTAGGTCTTGCCGTCCTGGAGCGTGTCGGTGTGCTGCGACAGCGGGTATGTGGCACTGTTCTCGCTGATCGAGAGGCCGTCGTCGCGCGACCAGGCGTAGGTGAACGGCTCTTGGCCCGTTACCGCGACCTTGAGGTCGTACTTGTCGGCGTCGGCCTTGATCTCGTCGATCTTGGCAGCATAGTCCTCGGTTTGGCTCGTGATGGCGAGCGCGGGGATGGTGAGCACGCTGACCGTGGTGCTCATCTGCGCTTTTCCGTCGCCGATAGAGGTCGCCCCGCCCAGCTCGTCCGACACCGACGGAGAGTAGTCCCCTTCGGCGGCGGAAGCAGGAAGCGGTGTGTACGATATCAGCAGGCACATGCACAGCAGTGCCGCCAAGAAGTTGTGAGCGTGCCTTCTCATAGCATGCATTTCGCTTCCTTCTTCCTAATTCTGAACGAGCACGGTGAGCTTGGCGGCAGCTTGCCCCACCAGCTCCTCGCTTTGCTTGTCGTACGCATAGAACACGGCCGTGCACGGGTACTCGCCCGCGTCCAGGTCGACGTCCAGCTTCGCCTTCTGGATGTGATGGTTCGGCTCGATCATCCCCGACGTGTAGACGGTCTCGCCCGTGTCGTCGCGGTTGAGCTCCACCTTCATGAGATAGGGGTTGTTCGGCACGTTCTCGATGCGCAGCTCGGCCTCGGAGGCGCCGTCCTCGAGCTGCACCGTGGAGGCGATGGAGATGTTGAACATGCCCTCCTCGACGATGCGGTCGAGCTCGGCCTGTATCTCCTCGGGCGTCTTGCCTTCGAGCTGGCCCACCGCGGCGTTCGGGTCGCGCCCGGCGCCGTTGTTCGAGAACAGGGCGAACGCCAGCGCCAGCGCTGCCAGCAAGGCGAGGATGGCCACGATGACGGCCACGTAGAAGCTCTTCGGCTTGCCGGCGGGCTGGTGCACAGCGGTGGCAGACTCCCGACCAGCGTTTCTACGCTGAGGCGCAGAAACGCGGTCGCGCTGCGGGATGGTGCTGTTGGTGTTACGGTCGGGAGTCTGCATGGTTATCGTAGGTCCTTAATCTTGAGTGGGCTTTGGTTCTTTAGACGACCGGGGCTTTTTCAGGCTGGGCCGAGATGGTGTAGGTGATCTTCACAGCCTCGGTGGCCGTATCCGAAACGGACTTCACCTTCGTGGTCGTGCCGGAGACATCCAGACCGAGAATATGAGTGGTGGTGCCTGCATCGGCGGCCGGAGCCGACGTCATCTTCATCGTATCGCCAGTGATCTTCTGCTCGCTGCCAACGACAACCTTCGTCGCGTCATCAGCGCCATCCTTCTTGACGCCAAGCGCGATATCGCCAATAGAACCCTTTGGCGTGTTGTTGATATCGTTGATCGCGTTCTCCAAAGTCCATTTCGAGGCATCCACAGCAGCACCCGAGATCTTCGTCACGTAGATGTCGAAAGAAGACTTGTTAGTGATCTTGTATGCGTCAGCCGTCGGCGACGTAATGGCACCACCAGCAGCATTCGCAACGATCTGCACCTTCATAGGAATTTCGGCGCTGATCTGGCTCGCATCGGTCTTAATGCTCACCGTCGTTGTCGCTGCATTCCCGGTAAATCCACCAGCGTCGGTAGCGCCCGTATCCGCAGGCTCTGCCGCGAACGCGGGGGCGGCTCCCATCGCCAGCGTGGCCGAAAGGGCCAGTGCTGCAAACATCTTTCTCTTCATGGCTGTTCCTCCTTTTGTCGTAGCCATTATTCTTGTCCCTAGGTTTCTCGAGGTCATCTGCCCATCAACCACCTCGATCCCGCATATCAAGAGCGTTCATCTATGCATCACCCCATCACGTTCAACGTCACTTTGGCGGCGGCCTTGCCCACTTCTTCGCGGGACTCCTGGTCGAACGCCGTGAACGTGGCGGTGGCGGGGTATGTGCCTTGGTCGAGATCCTTCGTCAGCGTGATCTCCTCTATGTACTGGCCGGGCTTGATGGCCTTCGTCTCGTAGACGGTCTCTCCCCCGTCGTCGAGCGCGATGGTCACCTGCATGAGGTAGCGGTTGCCGGGCACGTTCTCGATGTAGGCCTTGCCGGGCTGCGTGCCCTCGTCGAACTGGATGACGCTGGCGATGGAGATGTTGAACATCCCCTCCTCGACGATACGGTCGAGTTCCGCCTGCATCTCCTCGGGCGTCTTGTAGGGCGCCTGGCCTTCTTGGGCGTTGAGGTCGAAGAAGTCGTCCCCGCTGCCCGCGAACCACCACACGCCGAAAGCCGCGGCCACGAGCACGACCACAACTCCGGCGATGATCGCGATGCGCTTCGTGCGCGACCCACCTTGCGAGGCGGCGCGGCTCGACGTCCGCGCGTCACTCTCGCGGGCGGTCGGCCGTGCGTTGTCGTTTTCGTGCTCTCTTTGGTCCATCATCGGTTGCTTTCCCTTTCCTTGTCCTTTTATGCTGCTTCTATCGTCCACGTCAGTTTCGCGAGCGACGTGATGTCGTCGCCGGGCTGGTAGTCGATCTGCGCGCCGTTGAGCTCAAGTCCGATCGAGCCTCCCAGCACGGTTGGCCTTCCCGGCGAGGCGGCGTCCAAGAAGCCGACGTAGGCGCTGCTCCCGCTCACGGGAAGGCTCGTGGTTTTGTCGCCGAGCGCAATGCCAATTCGCACCTTCTCAAGGTCGCCCGCACGCGGGATCAGCTTCGATGCGCCGCCTGCTTTCTCGCTGACGACCTGCCTGATCACGAGCGGCTTCGGCGTGTTCGAAACCATATCGAAACCCGCCGCGACCACGTCGCCCGACGCCCCGACGGTCACCTTCGCCGCCAGTGGAACGTCCGCGCTGAGGCGCAGCGTGTAGGAGCCGTAGAGCGTCACCACACCATCCCCGTCCCCGTCAAGCGAAACCAGCGATTCCGAGAACAGAGCCGGGATTCGGCAAGCCTCGTCCGTGCACCATCCGCCGAACCGATAGCCATAGCGGGCGTCCGCCGGCAACTCGGTTACCTTGCCTTCGGCATCGCTTACGAGCGTCCGCTGCGTCGTCCAAGCGTTTTCTCCTTCCGCCTTGGCCTTGAACTCGACGAGCAGCACACCCGGATCGAGAGCGGATGCGTCGTTCACGAGCGTGCGGCGATACTTGTCGTTCCAGTACGCCGTCGCGTCAACTCCCTCGGGAGCGAGCTTCGACAGGTCGGATCCGTCGTAATAAACCGTTGTCAAAGGAGCGGATCCCGGATAGAACAGGTCGAACAAACTCGCATCCGTCCGCAGCTCCGGAACAAGCGTTGACAGGTCGAAGCTTGCCGGAAGGTATTGCAAGCTCGAGCATTTGGCGAACATCGATTTGATGGTGGAAGACGACGTCGGCAAAGCGAAGCCTTCCGGCAGCGCGCGCAGCGACGAGCATTCGGAGAACGTCCAGCACGTCTTCGTGACGCTGCCCTCGAACGTGAAGCCTTCGGGAAGCAGCGCGAGGCTCTCGCACCTGTTGAACATCTCCTGCGCGTCCAAGACGCTCGCGGGAACCTTGAAGCCCGCCGGCAACGTCTCAAGCTTCTTGTTCGAGAAGAACAGGTAGCTTGCATCCTCCAACCCGTATTGCAGCAAGAAGCTCGAAGGAAGCGACGTCAACCCGCATTCCGAGAACATATGCGCAGCAGTCCTCACCGACCCAGGAAGGCTGAACCCGTCGGGTAACGTCGCGAGGTTCTTGCAGCCGGTGAACATCCACGATGCGTCGGTCGTGCCTTCAGGGATGGTGAAACCCGCAGGCAACGCGGTTAACGGGGCATACGCGAGGAATCCCGACGCATTGAGCACCCCTGCAGGCAGAGCGAACCCGGCGGGAAGCGCTTCGATGCTCGTGCAATTCCTGAACATCTGCACCACGTTCTCGAGCCCTTCGGGCAACGTAAAGCCAGCCGGGACGACCGCCAGCTTCGAGCAGCCGTCGAACAGCTGTTGCGCGGACTTCGTTCCCGCAGGAACGGTCGCACGCGAGATGTCGGTCAGGCTCGGCATGTTCCTGAACCAGCCGTCCATGTTCGCTGTCTTCACCGACGCGTCCACGACGACGGCCGTCACTTCGCCGCGTAAGAAGTTCCAGTAACCGGGTTCGGCATCGTTCTTCAAAAGTCCCAGATCGGCGATCTCCGCCTCCGGAACGTCGCATTTGACGGTGAGCGTGCCGTCCTCGAACGACCACGAGGCGTTCTGCCCGCTGTCGGTCGTGGGCAGCGTCCCGCTGTTCGCTTGATAGCGCGCGTACAACGTGAGGCCCTCGACGGGCACCGTGCCCGTCGCGAAGTCGTACGGCTCGGTCAGCTTGTCGTCGACGTACCAACCCGTGAAAGTACTGCCTTCGCGCACGAACGCATTCGGCTCGGCCAGCGTAGCGCCCACCTCTGCAGGCTGCCGCATCCACAGCTCATAGGCGCCCGTGTCCTTGCTGGGCACCATCAGGTTGACGTACGCCGTACCGGACGGAACCGAGGAGACGATCTTTCTGTTCTGGCTGGACCAGTAGTTTGCATCCGGGCCCTGGAAATCCGCGAGGTTTCCCGCGTAATGCGTTTCGAGCGGGACGCTTCCCGGCACCTTGAACGAGCTTCCCATCGTCGCCTTCGCCGCAGCGGTGAGGCCCGTCGTCTTGAACGACGCGGGGATGTACGTCAGCTTCGTGCAGCCGTTGAACATGAACTCGACGTTCACGACGTTCGCAGGCTCTCCGAACCCGAAGCCCTCCGGAAGCGAGGTCAGCGACGTGCAGTTCTGGAACATGAAATTGAAGCGGCTCGTGACCTTCGGCAGCGTGAAGCCGTGGGGAAGCGACCGCAAGGCACGGCAGTTGTTGAACATCCAGTTCGCGTATACGAGGTTGGGAGTGAGCACGAAGCTTTCGGGCAGCGTCTCGAGGCTCGTGCATTCGGCGAATATGCCCGTCGCCATTATCATGCTGTCGGGCATATGGAAGCCCTCGGGCAGGCGCGCGAGCGAAGTGCACGTCTGGAACAGGTCCTGCACGTTCTCCGTTCCTTCGGGGATCGCGAAATCGGAGATATCCGTGAGATTCGGCATCTGCGCGAACCAGGCTTCCATATCGCGAGCACGGACGCCTGCGCCCATCTCGATCTTCTTAACCTGCTTGCGGTACGGCCCCCAGTAGCCCTTCGTGCAGGTGGCAGCTCCTATTTGCAGATCCGCCACCTGGCCGGCACCTTCTATCGACAGCGTGCCGTCGGCGGCGACGCGCCACCACACATCGCCCTTCGTTCCCGTTTCGAGCGGTAGGCGCTCGTCGATTCCGCCCGCGATGATCCACTTGCCGTACAGCTCGGTCACGCCTTCGGGCACCGGCTTCGAGAAATCGAACGGAACCAGGCACGCCTCGTCGGCGCACCAGCCGCTGAACGTGTAGCCCTCCAGCTGCAGGTTGCCGGGGTCGGCGAGGATGCCCCGCTTGTCCGTCCATGCCGTCGTGCGCGTCTCCCACGGGAAGCCCGCGGCCTCGTCGGGGCTCTGCACCTGGTATTTCACCTGGCGCATGCCCCACTCGCCCATGTCGGCATCGCTTGTGACAAGCGTGCGGTTCTGGCTCTCCCAGTCGTAGGAGAGGATGGCGGCGTCACTTCCCGCGTAGCGCAGCGGCACACGCCCTCCGTCGACGGTCGGAGCGCAGTAGAACACCTTCAGCTCAGGATCGACCGGGGCGTTCGCCGGGAAGGCGAACGCGTCCGGGAGCGCGGTCAGCGAGACGCATTCCAAGAACATGCCCTCGGCAGATGTCACCGAGTCGGGTATCGAGAACCCGCTCGGCAACGAGGCCAACGAGGAGCATCCACTGAACATGTAGCTTGTGCTGCTAGCCTTTGGGGATATGGTGAAGCCGTCAGGGAGCGCCGTCAAGGAGGAGCAGCCTTCGAACATGTTGAAGCAGTGCAGCGTCGAATTGGTCGTGAACCCGTCGGACAAGGTCTCCAGCGACGAGCAGCCGTTGAACATCTCGGCGCAGTTCAGGATAGATGCGGGCATCTTGAATCCGTCGGGCAGGCGCTTGAGCGACGAGCAGCCCTGGAACATCTCCATGGCAGTCTCGGTCGATGCGGGCAGCCTGAAATCGTCGGGCAAGGCCTCCAAAGACGAGCAGCCGTTGAACAGGTTGTGCATCTGCTTGGCGCCTTCGGGAAGGCTGAAGCCGTCGGGCAGGCTGCGCAGCGACGAGCACCCGTCGAACGTGTTGTAGAGCTGTGCATTGTCCAGCTTGCTTCGCAGTTTGAAACCCTGCGGAAGGCCCTCGAGCGACGAGCAGTACTGGAACATGCCCGAGAAGCTGTTCACCTGCGTGTTCTCGGGAATCTCGAAACCCTCCGGGAGACGCTTGAGCGACGAGCATCCTTGGAACATCACGCTGAAACCGTTGAGGTTGTCGTAGATATTGTTCGAAATCCTGAAAGTGTCGGGCAGCTCGGCAAGCGAAGAGCAGTATTGGAACATATGGCTGCACGTCTGCACCGTGTCGGGCATGGTGAACCCGCTCGGCAACTCCCTCAGGGAGTAGCATTCGGAGAACAGCGCGCTCACGCTTGTAGTGCTGGGGGGAATGGTCAGGCTGTCAACCGCCTCGAGGTTGGTCATCTTCACGAACCATTTGACCATGCTCACCGCATCCACGCCCGGATCGACGCTCACGCGCTTGACGAACCCGCGAACGGGATCCCAGTACTTGCCCGTAGCGTCCCCGCCTATCTTCCACCCCAAATCCTGGATTACCGCGCCGGGCTGCGTGCATTCGATGCGCAGCGTGCCGTCGGCGTCGAGCGACCAACGGGCGTTATCGGCGCCATCCGTAGTGGGCAGCGTGCCTTGCGCAGGTGCAACATTCGCGAAGCCATACCCCATCCAGGCGGTCTTCATCGTCTCGTAATCGTCGCCGTCATCGCCAACTGCTGGAAGGTATACGGTCGCAGCCTCCCTCACGCTTTTCTCGAATGCCGTTTCAACCTGGCCAGCTACTTGAGACATCGAGCTGTACGCCATCACATGCGAAAGCTTCGGGCAGGCGAAGAATGTCTGGTCAAGCGTCGTCGTGTTCGACGGCAAACTCACCGAAGTCAAGCCGGTGCAATTAGCGAAGGCTTTCTGACCGATATATGTCGTTGAGGACGGAATACCCACATCCACAAGCGAGCCGCAATTTGCAAAAGACTCCGAGCCCAAGCTCTCAACGAAAGGCATGTGGACGAAACGCAGCTTCGAACAAGCCTGAAAACCCTTGACGCCAATGGATCGCACAGCGGGTAGGCTCACCGTATCAAACGTACGACAATCGTAGAACGCCCAGTCGCCAATCGACGCAATTGAGGACATATCGAAAGACCTCAAAGATCGATTCGAAAGGAACGTGTAATCCCTGATCTCGGTGACCGATTCAGGAAGAACCACGGATTCCAGCATGAGACAGTTCTGGAAAGCGTGCCCTCCTACGCTCGCTACGGACTGCGGAATGTCGACCGAAACGAGACTTCGGCAATCGTAGAACAAGAAGGGTTCGATCGAGCGGATGGACGACGGCAGCTTGACCCTCTCAAGCTTCATGCAGCCATGGAACGTGCTCGTCTCAAGAATTTCCACACTATCAGGTATATCGATAGCCGTAAGCGCAACGCACTTGGAGAAAGCCGATGTTTTGACGATGCGCAGTCTGCTCCCCTCTTGAAACGTCACCGATTTCAGCTGCGGGCACTCCGTAACAGCTTGATTGCCGATCTCTACAATGGAGTTAGGAATAACCACTGATTCCGCTTGGGAGCGATACAACGCAAAGGGCGCAACCTCGACCACCGGATACGAGGAGTCTCCAAGACGATACTCCGACGGGATGGAAACATGGCCGGTCAGCGAAGAAGGGCTGATCGCAGCCACGGAGAGGCTCTCGCCATCAGGCCGCATTTTATAAACGAACGTTCCGTCGGTTCCGTCCTCCGTCCATTGAGCGTACAAATCGACATCGCTTTCCACCGGAAGCGAGAAATCCCAGCGAGCACCATCTGAAGTCAACCATCCCGAAAGACCGTAGCCTTCCCTTACGGGCGAAACGGGCTGCACTGCAGGCGTTCCCTGCGCTACCGTCTGCACGAACGATTCAGGCGTACCGCCTTGGGAGTGGAACGAAACCGAACACTGCCCCCCTAAGACCTGCACGTCCTTAAACGAATACCCCGCCTCGTCAGATGCGGAAAGCCAAGCTGCAACGCCTTGGGAATCCGAGGCGTAGACGACGACGTTGCGAGTTGGAACGAGATCGAACGCTCCTCTCCCGAAACCGCTCACGCTTCCTTCTACGAAAACGGAGGAAAGCGAGCCGCAATTCGAGAAAAGAAACTCCGGCAAGCTCGTCAAGCCGGCACCGAACGTCACCGAAGAGAGCATCGTGCAAGTTAGAAAGCATTCCTTCCCGATCGAAACCGCTGACGACAAATCGATGCTGGTTAAACTCGTGCAATTCGTGAACGCCGAATCCCCAACGGTTGCGACCGATTCAGGCAGATCAACCTGAGCCAGCGATCGGCAATTGTTGAAGCTGCTGGTGCCGAGCTTCGACAACGTGCTTCCCGTTTCGAACGACACTGAGTTCAGATAGAACGCAGTCGAGAAGCCATTATCGGCGACGGCCGAAACCTGGTAGGTCGACCCGTCGTGCTGGACTGTCGCTGGAATGACGAGGGACCCTCGCGGATCGCGCGAGGCATCGCTACTTTTCGACACCGAAACCTGACCTACTCCTTGTTCTTCGGCTTCGGCCAATATTGTAAATTTGAGCGTTTGCCCTGATGCCACTTTCTGCTCGAAACTTTCACCCGTTGCAAGCAGGGATACGCGATTGATCATGCCATGATCGTCAACGAGCTCGCCAGTCTCGAAAGACTGAAAGAGCGGATCGAAATCTTCGATCAAAAACGCCGGAGATTCGACCGAAGCCAATTGGGCATCGGTAACGATCTGCTCGTTCGAAGGCCCTTCTCCGTATTCTGCATCAGCATCAGGAGCCAGAGAGGACGCCGCAACCTCCACCGCGCGGGTGGCACAGGCGAGCTCGACGCCGTCGAGGGTCAGCGTTACTGCGACCTCGGAGGAGCCTTCGGCTTTGCCGGTTGCCGTGCCGTCGGGGTCGACGGACAGCGGCTTGGCGGCATAGGCGTAGGAGACCTCGACGGGATCGGGGGCGTCGAGCCGGCCGCCTCCGATGAGGTCAGCGGATTGGCCGACTTCCAGCTGCAGCGGCTCTTCGGGCAGGTCGACTCCGTAAGGCAGGAGGTGGTTGCCGGCGGCCGGGAGGCCGACGTTCCAGAGGTTGTCGGAGCCCGACGGGGCGTAGACCGACACCCCGGAGCACTCGGCGAGCGCGCTGTCCGCGACCCAGGGGGTGCCGAGCGCGACGACGCGCTCGAGCGAGGCGCACGCCGCGAAGGCGCGGTCGCCGACCGTCGCGACGGAGGCAGGGAGCCAGGCTTCCGTGATGCCGGTCGCCTCGAAGGCTCGCTCGCCGACGGCGGTCACGCTCGCGGGGAGCGTAACGCCGGTCAGGCCCGAACGGCCGGCGAACGCGGCGTCGGAGATGGCGGAGACGCGGTAGGACACGCCGCCCACCTCGGCGGTCGCGGGGATCTCGAGGACGCCTTCCGGCCCTTCGGCGCCCTGCCACGAAACTGCCAGCGTGTAGTCGCCGAGCACCTCGTACGTGAGACCGGAGGCCTGCGGGGCCTCGGGCTCGGACGGTTCGGGGACGGACACGTCGCCCGGCTTCGCAGGCTCCTTGAAGCTCGAGAACCCAGCCGCCACCCACACGGCCTTGCGGGCTTCGTAGTCCTCGCCGGCGGGCAGCGCCACGACGGCGCCGGCGCGCGCCTCCGCGTCGAAGGCGTCGGCCGCGATGTCGCGCACGAAGCCGAGCGCGGTGATGGACGTCAGCGCGCATCCGGCGAACGCGCCGGATGCGATCGCGTGGGCCTCCTCTACGATGAGCGCCGCGTCGCCGGCACCAGCCGGGAAGAACACCACAGTCGAGCGATCGGCCGTGTACAGCGTCCCGTTGATCGCGGCGTACGCTTCGTTTCCTTCGGCAACCTGCACGGAGCCCAGGCTCGCACAGCCCGAGAACGCGTCGGGCGAGACTTCGCGTGCGCTCGCGGGCAGTACCGCTGCCCCCTGCTTGCCGCGAGGGCAGCGCAGAAGGGCGGCGCCCTCCTTGTCGAACAGCATGCCGTCATGCGAGCTGAACCGCTCGTTCTTCTTGCTTACCTGGATGGACACGAGCGAGTCGCATTCGTTGAACGCGTTTTCGGCGACGCGCTCAACCGTAGCGGGCAGCGATATCGACACGAGTTCGACG
The DNA here is from genome assembly GCF_900184265.1 of Eggerthella timonensis. Taxonomy (NCBI): domain Bacteria; kingdom Bacillati; phylum Actinomycetota; class Coriobacteriia; order Eggerthellales; family Eggerthellaceae; genus Eggerthella; species Eggerthella timonensis. The sequence goes on along the minus strand of NZ_FXXA01000002.1, from coordinate 1,894,143 downwards.
CAGCCGTCGAACGCGCGCTCGGCGATGGCCGTCACGGCGAAGCGATCCGATCCGCTCGAAACGGACGAGGGCACGACGAAATCGCCCCGAAGGGGCGCTGCATCGAAGCCCGTCAGCGCCACGGTGGCGCCATCGGGCTGCACCTCGTATGTCAGTCCGTCATGCACGATAATGCCGATCTTCGCTTGCGCGTTCTCCTCCGACAGCTCGACATCGCCCTTGATCTGGCTCGATGCCTGCTCCTCTTCGCTCGTTCCGCCCTCTTTCGCTCCAGAGCCCGTCTTCTTTCCGAGCACGACCTCCTCGGAGAGCTGCGCGCCGTTCTCCCGTGCGGGCGGCGTCGCGCCTTCTCCCTCGCGCGTCGGTTCCTCCGATGACGGTTCGGCCGGCAATGGCTCGCCCGCGCTCGACGCGTCCGCTTGCGCGGGCTCCGTCGATGGCGCAGCATCGTCCGCATACGCAAAACTCGTCCATGCCGCTCCTTCCAACATCGGTCCTGCCGCCAATAGGCCCGACAGGATGAAAGCGCACGCCACCCTGCCGAACCGCGAGGTTCGGTTTCTCTGTCGCATTGTTCTGTCCCTTTACTCCTGCTTGCAGCGCAATTCCCGTTACGCCGCATTTCCCGAGGTATACGCCTCAAAGAGGCATATATTCGACATCTTAGCACGCAAACGAGAGATGTAAATTCTTGACAGCGAGCTCCCCTAACCCTGCCTTCTTCTCAAAACCTAGGCAGGTGCATTAAAACCGCAGGTGGAATATATTCCACACTATTTCGGTTCCGTTTCGGTTTGGAAACAGTCCTTCACATTTTCTTCACATTGCGCACTCGTGGCGAACGAGCAGGATGAACAGCCGTTTTCCGCTTTCAGCCCGACAATCCGACGGTCCATGCAAGGCGCGCGACGTCATCGAGCTCGTTTTCGGCATAACTCACCTGCGCACCCTTGAAGTCGAGGGAGAGCGAGCCGTCGGCCACGCCGGGGTCGTAGAAACTGGACGCAGCGCCCATTGCGGCCGACAGGGGCACATTGCTGCCGTCCAGCGGGAACGACGTTGTGTAACCGAGCGAGAGGTTCGCCGAGACGAGCGCTCGCTGCCCCTCCTGCGGGACGAGCGCCGCCGCCCCCTCCCCCAGCTGCGACGAAACGGCCTTGATCGATACAGCCTGCGGCGTGAACGAGCGGAAGCGCAGGGCAGCCGGAGTAATCGACCCGTCCGCGTTCAACGTCACGCTCGCCCTCAACGGAACCTCGTAGCGCAGGATCGGATCGCCGAACTTGCCGAACACGACGACATCGCCCGTGACCGCCGCCGCGAAGTCGAACGGCTCGGTGCACGACGGATCGGCGTACCACCCCTGGAACGGGTAGCCGAAGCGCGCCGGGTCGCCGGGGTTCGCGACCTTGCCGGCCGCATCGGTGAGCGAGGTGGCGTACGTGGCCCAACCGTCGGACGATGCCGAATCGGGCACCTTGAAGGTTGCAAGGTGCATGGTGTCGGGCAGCGGGTTGTCGGGATCGTTCGCCAGCACGAGCTTGCGGTTCTGAGCGCCCCAGTCGTAGCTCTTCACCGCATCGCTCGAACCGGCGTAGTACGTCAGCGTGCCGGCAGCCGTTGTTTTGAACGGATCGGCTGAGGCGTTGGCCACCGCCAGCGGGAAATCGAACGAGTCGGGAAGCACCGTGAGGCGGTTGCATCTGACGAACATGCCATCCATGCCCGACGACCCGAGGCCCACGGTGTCCGGAATGGTGAACCCTTCGGGAAGGGATGCCAGGCTGTAGCAGTCGTTGAACATGTACTCCGACGAAACCACCTGCGTCCCGGCCAGCGTGAAGCCCTCCGGAAGCGAGACGAGCGCCCTGCAATACTGGAACATGCGCTCGACCTGCCGCACGCGCGGCCCGAGAGTGAAACCTTCGGGAAGCTTCTTCAACGTCGTGCAGCCCTCGAACATGTACTCGGTTCGCTCCACCCCGCTTGGAAGGCGAAAGCCCTCGGGAAGCGATTCCAACTTGCCGCATGTACGGAACATATGCTGCACCTCGGTGACGGTTTCAGGAATCTTGAAGCTGTCCGGCAAGCTGGAGATGCTCGTTTGCAGGAACATGCCCCCGGTCGTTCTCAGTCCTTCGGGAAGCGTAAAGCTGGCAGGGATCGTGCTCAGCCCGGGGCACCTGTGGAACAATCCGTAGACGGACTTCGTCCCTTCGGGAACGGTTATTCCCGTCGCATCGCGAAGCAAGGGCATTTCCTTGAACCAGTACCCCATGTCGGAGACGCGCACGGTCGGGCTCATGCGCACGCGCTCGACCAGGCCTCGCACCTGCCCCCAACCGTCAAGATCGGCCTGGTTCCAGTTCCATCCGAACGGCTTGATGGACGCTCCTTCCTCGCAATCGATGTACAGAGTGCCGCCTTCCAGTTTCCACGAAGCGTTCCGCCCGCCATCCTCGGTATCCAACAACCCGCTCGTCGCCGCGAATTTCGCGTACAGCGTATCCACCGATGCAGGCGCGATGCCGCCTTGGGCGGTCACGCTCTTCGTGAAGTCGAACTTCTGCGTGCACGCCTTGTCAACGTACCAGCCGACGAACGCGAACCCGTCGCGCTCCGCCGGCTGCGGCTCGACGCTCAACTTACCGGAAGCGTCGGTGACCACCTTCGCCCACGCCTGGTCCGGATAGGAGCCGTCGGCGTTCGGCAGCAGGCACGACACCTCCGCGGCACCTGCGGGCAGGCCCTCGGCCGCGTCGCGGATATGCCGTCCCGACCAGGTGTCGGGACTCACGTCGGCGGGAAGCGTGCCGGCGTAGTAGGTCTGGATCGGCTCGGTCGGCGGGTCGTTGTACTTCCAGTTGAACAGCTTGTCGAAGCCTTCGACGTCCTTGATGGAAGCGAAGTCGAAGCTCGCAGGCAGGTAGGTCAGCGACGTGCAGGACCGGAACATTCCCTCGATGGTTTTCACGGCTTGCTTGCCGTCGTCGCCGATGAATGTGCCCGACGGCGTGGGCATGACGAAGCCCTCAGGCAACGAGGTCAGCTTCGAGCAGCTGTCGAACATGTTGAGCACCGATACGTCGCTCGGGATGCGGAAGCTTGACGGCAGCGAGGTCAGCTCCGAACCGGCGAACATCCACCCGGCATCGACGAGCTTGTCGAAACCCTCGAGGGTGAAGTCCTCGGGCAGCTTCGAGAACTTCGTGCCGGCGAACATGCTGTTCACTGTTACGATGCTCTTCGACAGCGTTTTCAATCCTGTGGGGAACAGCTCCAGCGGGTCGCTGCGGAACATCGCCGCGGCCGAGGTCACCGTGTCGGGCAGCGTGAGGTCGTCGGGGACCGACGTGAGTTTCATGCAGTAGTTGTACATGAAGTTGGCCGACGTGATCTCGAGGGGCACGTGCGTCTGGGATGCGTCGACGAGCTGGGTCATGCCGGAGAACCAGTTCGCCGCGTCTTCGGCTCGGATATGCCCGCCGTCGAACGAGCGCATGACGACCTTCGACACCGCCTCGCGCAGCGGCGACCAGTACCCCGTCGTCGGCACCACGTTCGAGAAATCGGGGCCTGCCCAGCCGAGCGTGGCCATCTTGCCGGCCGCGGTCTGCTCGATAATAAGGGTTCCGAGGCCGGGCGTGTCGGAGTTGGGCTCGAAACGCCACGCCGCCGCACCCTCGTCGTTCACCATCGGCAGGTCTCCGCCGGTGACACTCACGTGAGCGAAGCCGAAGCCGCTCTCGCCCCACGCCGCGGCCATCTGGTCGTACGTCGCTCCCGACGCGGCAACCTGGGGCAGGAGCACGTACGCGCCGGTCTTCTCGGCGGCATCGAACGCGGCGGCCATGCCCGAATCCGGCAAAGCGTCGTAAGCGTACACCGTCTTGAGCGCCGAGCAGCCGAAGAACGCCCCTTCCACGACGTTCACCTCGGTCGTTTGGATGTCGAGCGTCTTCAGGCCCGTGCAATTCTCAAGCGCCTTCGCCAAAATGCTGCGCACCGAGCTCGGTATCGTGAGCGACTCGAGCGACGCGCAGTCGCCGAAGGCGCGCACGCCCAGCTCGCGGTACGCCTCGGGCATGACCACCGTCGCAAGCCTCGCGTCGCCGTAGAACAGGTCGCCGTCGATGACCTGGAGGCCTCGGGGCAGTTTCGCGCGCTCGAGCGACACGTTGTTGTAGAAGGCACGCGCACCGACGCTCGTCACCGAATCGGGCACGTCGATGGAGGTCAGATCGCCGCATTGGGCGAACGCATCGTCCTCGATGGTCTGTAGCGTGCCGGGAAGGTCGACGGAGGTCACGGGCACGCCGTAAAACGAGAGGTTTCCGATGGACACGACGCCGTCCGGAACCGCGAAGGAGCCTCCCCTGCCTTGCGGAAAGCGCAAGAGGCGCGTGCCGTCCTTGCTGTACAGGATGCCTTCGGACGAGGAGAACGTCTCGTTGCGAGCGTCGACCTCGATGGACGTCATGCTTGTGCAGTTGCGCAGGGCGTGCTGGCCGATGACGGCAACGGACGCGGGCAGCGTGATGGATCGGAGCGCGAGGCAGCCCTGGAACGCCTGGGAGCCGATCTCCGTGATGGTGTTCGGGAGAACCACCTTCGCGAGCTTGCTTTCCTTGGGCCCTCCTGCGAAACCGTTGGCCAGGATCTTGGTCACCGGCAACGACCCCTTGTCGGAATACGCGTGTTTCGAAGGGATCAGGGCCTCCTCGATGGCGAGCGGCTCGACGGCCTTCACGCCGAGCGTCCCGTCGTCGAGCAGCACGTAGGCGAGGTCGCCGTCGACCACCTCGGATGCGCCTGCGACAGGCTCAGCAAGGGGCGCAGCGACAGGATGGGCGACCTCGACCGCGCGGGAGGCGCGGGCGAGCTCGACATTGTCGAGGGAGAGGGCGACGGTCACCTCGGAGGAGCCTTCGGCCTTGCCGGTCGCCGTGCCGTCGGGATCGACGGAGAGGGGCTTGGCGGCGTAGGAGTAGGAGGTTTCGACGGGGTCGGGGGCGTCGATCTGGCCGTTTTCCAGGAGGTCGGCGGACTGGCCGACTTCCAGCTGCAGCGGCTCTTCGGGCAGGTCGACTCCGTAAGGCAGGAGGTGGTTGCCGGCGGCAGGGAGGCCGACGTTCCAGGGATTGCCGGAGCCCGACGGGGCGTAGACCGAAACGCCCGAGCACTCGGCGAGCGCGCTGTCGGCGACCCAGGGGGATCCGAGCGCGACGACGCGCGAGAGGCTCGCGCACGCGGCGAAGGCGCGGTCGCCGACCGTCGCGACGGAGGCAGGGAGCCAGGCTTCCGTGACGCCGGTCGCCTCGAAGGCTCGCTCGCCGACGGCGGTCACGCTCGCGGGGAGCGTAACGCCGGTCAATCCGGTTCGCCCCGCGAACGCGGCGTCCGCGATCGCGCTCACGCGGTAGGACACGCCGCCCACCTCGGCGGTCGCGGGGATCTCGAGATGGCCCTCGGGGCCTTCCGCGCCCTGCCACGACACGGCGAGCGTGTAATCGTCCAGCACCTCGTATGCCAGGCCCGATACCTGCGCGCCCTCCCCTTCGCCTTCGGACGGCTCCGGCTGCGACACGTCGCCCGGCTTCGCAGGCTCCTTGAAGCTCGAGAACCCAGCCGCCACCCACACGGCCTTGCGGGCTTCGTAGTCGTCGCCGGCGGGCAGCGCCACGACGGCGCCGGCGCGCGCTTCCGCGTCGAAGGCGTCGGCCGCGATGTCGCGCACGAACCCGAGCGCGGTGATCGACGACACCGCGCACCCGGCGAGCGCTCCAGCCGCGATCGACTCCACGCCTTCCGGCAGCACCACGGCACCGCCCGAGCCGACGGGGCATGCGACCAGGGTATTCATGTCTTTCGTGTACAACAAACCGTCCCGCGAGGAGAATGCGGCGTTGCCCTCCCCGACTTCCACGGCGGCGAGACCGGCACAATGCGACAAGGCCGAAACCGTGACCGTTTGATCGGGGATGCGGGCAACGCCCTCCTTGCCCTCGGGAATGGACAGGAGTTCGGAGAGGTCCTTCGTGAACAGCATGCCGTCGAAGGACGCGAGGGATTCGTTCTTGGTGCCGACCGCGACGCTCGCGAGCGTCGGACAATCGGAAAGAGCCCCGTCGGCGACGGACATCACCGAAGCGGGCAGCGAAACGGACTCGACGGACGAGCCCGCGAACACGCCTTCGGACGCGTCGGCCTCGCCGATCGAGGTCACGGCATAGGAGTCGACGCCGCTCGTCACGAGGGCAGGCACGACCACGTCGCCCTCGAGCGACGGCGCGCGCCAACCGACCAGGACGGCCGTCTCGCCGTCGATCTTGTACACGAGACCTTCCTGAACGATCTCGCCTGCGGCCGGCTTCGCAGCCTCGGGAGCCAACGGGACGTCGACGGCGGTCTGGCCCGCAGAGGGCGCAGAGGGACGTGCAGGCTCGGTCGCCTGGCCCGTCGCCTCAGACTGTTCGGTTGTATCGGGAGATGGTTCGTAAGCAGCGGGAGGATCGAGCTTCGCCTCGCTTTCGACCTGGCCGGACGGCTGGTCGTTCGAAGTGGTTTCGGCACCTTCCCGCTCGCGGGGGTTCTCGCCGGAAGAGGCTAACGGCTCAGAAGCCCCCCCCCCCGGAGATCAACGGGCCCGGAGGCCGCGAGGGCGTCGATAGGCGTGGAGATGGCGAGGATGATCGCCAGCGCGAGCGCGCAGGCCGATCTCGCCGCAGGTGCGAGTGTCTGTCCCATTTGGTCCTGTCCCTTTTTCGTTCCCGAAACCACCCGCTCGGCCGGTTCCCGCCGGCCTGCGCCATCGCGCCTCTCCCCTTCGCCGTTCCCGCGGCTCGGGGGCGCGACGGTGCGCGCGGATCGCCCCCGCCGTTTCGCTCGGTGGGGCATATATTCCGCATATTAGCACGTGGTTTGGGATTGTAAACCGTATTCGTTCGGAGCAAAGTGCAAAGCGGACCCCTCTCCGCCCTCCAAGCGGACCAGCGAAAGCGCAGGTTGGATCACGTCTCCCCTATCGGAAACGCAGTTCGAGAATGATGCACAACCGTTCACAATTTCCACACATCTTTAGAAGAACGAATCGCGGCAACGCCCAAACCAGCTCATCGAGATCGCGAGCGGGTGCGATGCGATAGCGGAAGTGCTGCGTCATGTTCGGGCAGCGTCTTCGAGAGAGGGGGCGTCTATGGACGCACAGACCGTGATCGCCACCTGCGCGTTGATCGGAGCGGCCGCCGCCATTCTCGACCTGATCGGGAGGCGCGGCGAGTGACGAACAGTGTTGGAAAGCTGGAAGATCCGGTCGCCCCTGGAAGGTAAACCGGCTCTAGCTAAGTAACCGACGCTGCTCGGCATGGCGGGGCTCCGATCAGCTCGATGGTATCGCAATCGCCGTCGTACGCCTGCATACCCCCCCCCGAGTCGGTTTACGGATTGCCGAGCACGATAGAGACGCACGATTCTGCCGCTGCTGTTTCTCTGCTCATGCACGCTTTTGTCAATCGAAACAGCCCCTCAGACCCCATTCTGCTTGTCAAAAGCGTGCATTTGCATTGAGGAATCTCGGCAGAACGCCCCTTCACCTCGACCGCACGCACCGCCGGATGTTCAAATCAACGACCGCCCTCCGGAGCCCCTCCTCCTGAAGGGGCTCCGGCTCGGTGCGATCATGCAGGCGCAACCGTGTACTCGAGGGTCACCAGGTCGGTGCTCCAGCCGTCGCGCCAGAGCTTCACCTTCGAAGCGTCGGGGATGTCCAGGCCGATGGCGTAGTTGAACACGCCGGGCGCACCGGGCTTCGCCTCCGGAACCGAGAACGCCTTCGACGACGTGCCAGCCGTTTCCCCCACTTCCACGAACAGGGGACGCTTCGCGCCCTCGGGAAGGAGCGTCGCTGCGACGGCCTGTAGGTCTGCCGAATCCATGATGTCGGAGGACGAGTTCACGGGCGCGCACTTCACCTGCGTGATCGCAAGCGGCACCGGCGTGAACGACTTCATCCGCACGTCGGCTGGGGCGACTTCACCCAAGGCGTTGAGCGTGACCTGCGCTTCGATGGGTATCTCGTATTTCACGATCAAGCTGTGCGTGCCGTACAGCACGCCCTCAGCCGGCAGCGGTGTCTCTCCGAAGACGAACTTCTGCGTGCAGTCGGCATCGGCGTACCACCCGTCGAACGCGTAGCCGAACCTGCCGGCGTAGCGCGGGTCGGCAAGCGCGCCGGCCTGGTCCGTCAGCATCGTCTGCCACGTCGTCCATTCCTGCTCGCCCACGACCTTGGTCTTGAACGTGACGGGTTTCGCCCCGCCGAGGTCGGACGGATCCGTCACGAGCGTGCGGTTGTACTTGGTCGACCAGTACGACGTCGCATCGTTGCCCAGGACGGCGAGCTTCGACAGGTCGCCCCCGATGACGTAGGTGGACAGCGGTCCGGCCGCGACCTTGAACATCGTGTCAAGGCCCGCGCACGTCGAAGGGATGCCGGTGACGTCGAGGCTTGCGGGCAGCGTCATCATCGAGCTGCATCCCTTGAACATGCCGCTTACGTCCGTCAGCAAAGCAGGATTGTCGAAGCAGAACCCATCGGGGAGCGCCGCAAGCGACGGACAGCCCTCAAACATTTTGTCTGCTCTGTTCACGTTCTTCGGAATCTTAAACCCGTCAGGAAGAGAAGCGAGCTGGGCGCATTCCGCGAACATCGACCGGGTTTCTTGAATCCCTTCGGGAAGCAGGAACGAAGAAGGAAGCTTTTCCAACGGCGTGCTACTGAACAGGTATGCCGCAGTCTTAACCGAAGGGGGAAGAACGAATCCGTCAGGCAGCGCAGTTATGTTGCTCCATCCCAACATAGCGTTGACGTTCGTCGCGCCGCTGGGCAAAGTAAACGTCGCAGGAAGGCTTTCTAAACCGCCATTGTGGAACAGCCCATCGAGAATGGTAACAAAATCAGGTATGAAGAAATCGCTTGGTAAAGAGGTCAGGCTCGTGCACCGCGCAAACGTATGCGTGACATCGGCCGCTCCCTCGGGAAACCTGAATTCGGACAGGTCGGACAAGTTGTCCATGCCGGTGAACCAAAAACGGATGTCACTGCGAACGCGCACGTTGCTTTCGATAATGACTTTCGTCACCAGGTCGCGCAACGGGCTCCAATGCTTAGTTTGCGGCTCGCCATTGACGTTGCCGTCCTCAGGCATCTGCCACAACGTGTCGATCGCGGCGCCTTCCACGTCGCAGCGGATGGTGAGCGTACCGTCATCGAACGACCAGGAGGCCTCCTCCCCTTCCGCGCCGTCGCGCACGGTTGGCAGGGTTCCACCCGTCACTACGTACTTCCCGTACAGCGACGTCTCGCCGCTCAGCGTCAGCGGGAACGTCGCCTTCGCCGTGCAGTCCGGGTCGGTGTACCAGCCGAGGAATGCATGATCCCCCCAGCCAGGCGCGACGGGCTCGCCCATCGACGAATTCGCATCCAGCGCCTTGCGCGTCCACAGCTTCTGCGCGCCCGCCTCGTCGGGCAGGCAGAGGTCGACGAACGTCTTCCCAGCCGGAGCGGTGCTCACGATCGTGCGGTTCTGCTTGGCCCAGTAGCCGTCGCCCATATCCAGGTTCGCCGGATCGCCGGGATAGTACGTCTCGGTAAGGTCGTCGCATCGGAAAAGGCTCGGCAAGAGCTCTTTAGTTTTCGCGGGCAGCTTTGCCAAATTCAACGATCCCGGAAGCGTGCGAAGAGTCGGAATGCCATCGAACGCGCGATCGCCGGTCTGCAGCGTTTCAGGAATATCGAATCCTTCCGGCAGCGAAACCAGCCCGGAGCCTTTGGCGAAATACTCTATCGCCGTCACGCCTTCGGGAATCGTGAATCCCGGGGGCAGCGCCTTGAGCGCGCCGCACGCGTTGAACACCCACGTCGCGTACTTCAAATTGCCCTTTCTCAGAATGAAGCTCTGAGGAAGATGCTCGAGCGATAGGCAAGAATTGAACATGCCGATAATGGACTCCACCGAAGTCGGGATGGCGAAATCTTCGTGCAGGGCCTTGAGATTGTTGCATCCGTGGAACAGATCCTGCACGTTTCGAGTTCCCTCAGGGATGACGAGCGAATCAACCGTCTGGAGCTTCGGCAGCCAGCAGAACCATGCGGTCATGCCGTTTTCTCCCGGAACTTTCACTTCGGGCTCCATCAGAATGTCCGTAATCTCTTTGCGGAACGGATCCCAATAGTTAACCCGACCCTTGCTCTGGTCGAACGAGAACCCGAGGTCGCCCACCTGGCCCTCGCCGCCGATGCACAGCTGGCCGTCCACGGTAATGCGCCACCACACGTCGCCCTGCGTGCCCGCGACCAGGGGCAGCTTGGCATCGCGGCCGCCGTGCTTGACCCACTTGCCGTAGAGGATCCTGTCCTCGCTGACGGGTTCGCCGAAATCGAACGGCACGAGGCATTCTTCGTCGACGCACCAGCCGGTGAAGCCGTAGCCGTCGCGCTGCGGTTCCCCGACGTTCGGCACCATGCCGTCGGAACCCGTGAGAACGGTGGAGCGCGTCGACCAGGAACCGTCCTCGTTCACCAGCTTGTACGAAATCTCGCGCATATCGCGATCCGCGGGATCGGCGATCAGCACGCGGTTCTGGCTTGCCCAGTCGTAGTTGAGCACAGTCGGATCGGAGCCGGCGTAATACATAGGAACGCGCGGCTGACCTTCGCCAAGAGCGCATTTGAACACACGGTGCACGGTTTGCGCGTAGAACACATTCGTGAAGGTGAAGCTGTCGGGAAGAGATGTCAAGGACGAGCAATTCTCAAACACCCCGTCAACGAACCAGTCAGCCTTCTTCGACAGCTTGAAACCCTCGGGCAACGAAGAAAGCGAGCTGCAATTAAGGAACATGCCGCTCAGATTCGTCACGGTGTCAGCTACTGCGAATCCTTCCGGAAGCGACCCCAGGGCCCAGCAGTTCTCGAACATCGCCATTGTCTGCTTGATGCCGTCGGGGATGGTGAAACCCTCTGGCAGCGTTTCCAGAGAGTAGCATTGCTGGAAGAGGCGGCTGATGTCGCTGGCCTCCACCGGGATAGCGACCTCTCGAACGTCGAACAAATTCGGCATCCTCATGAACCACGAACGCATGAACTCGGCTCTAACGGAGGGAGCCATGGAGATGCGCACGACGCGATCGCGATACGCGCCCCAATGATCGGTCGCCGCCGAAGGGGTGTTCCAATCCCATCCGAAATTCGACACCTTGCCCGTACCGCGGATGTACAGCGTGCCGTCATCGGAGATCGACCAGAACGCGCTGCCGGTGCCGTCTTCCGTGGGCAGTACGTCCCCGAGCGTGCCAGCGACGAGCTTGCCGTAGATCGTCGCATCCTCGGCGAACGGCTTCGAGAAATCGACGCGCTGCGTGCACGCCTCGTCGGCGTACCACAGGGCGAACACCATGCCCTGGCGCGAGGGCGCGACGGGCTCAGCGAGCATGCCAGAGTTGTCGGTATAGGCGGTCGTCCAATAGGAGCCGGGGCCGGACTCGCCCTCGGCCTTCACATTGAGCGTGACAGTCTTGGCGTTCGCCGGCTTGTCCGAAGGTTTCACCAGCGTGCGGTTCACTTGAGCCCAAGGGTATTGCACGACTTTCGGGTTATCCCCAGCATAGTACATGGGGATGTTAACGCCGCTATGCTGGAACACCGTAGGGTCTTTCCCACTCCATCCATCGGGCAGGTCGAAGCTGTCAGGAAGCGCCACAAGCGAGGTGCAGTTATTGAACATATGCCAATCGGACGTTACCGACATGGGTATGTAGAACCCTTCCGGCAACGAAGAGAGCGAGGTGCAATTGTAAAACATCCACGTCGTGTTCACCGCAGTTTCCGGAAGCGTGAAGCCTTCGGGCAACGACCGCAAGGCCGTACACCCATAGAACATGCTTTGCATCGAAGCTTCCACCGTGCTAAGAATCCTAAACCCTGAGGGAAGGAATTCGAGCGAGGAACAGCCGTTGAACACTTCACCGATCTTGCCCGCCTTACTGGGTATCTTGAAATCGATCGGAAGGTTACGTAAGGAGCTGCATCCTTTGAACATGCCGTGCATGCCCGTTACGCTTTCGGGAATGAGAAGGCTCTCGGGAAGAGATGTCAGCGAGGTGCAGCCCAGAAACATGCCGGATAGCTCAGTCACTGATCGAGGAATCTCGAACCCCTCTGGAAGTGATGCAAGCGAGGCGCATTGGTAAAACATGTTGTTCAGACCGGGAGCTCCCTCCCCTCCGGCGATATTCTCTGAGACCCTGAAGCCCGCAGGCAACGATTCAAGCGAAGAGCATCCGAAGAACATCGCCCTGCACTCCGTCACCGTATCGGGAATCGTGAACCCGTCGGGCAAGCTCTTGAGGCTCGAGCTATTCGAGAACATCGACACGACACTCTGCACATGTTGCGGGATGGCATCCATTCCCACCGAAACGAGATTGGGCATCTCGGCAAACCAGTTCACCATGTCGACGGCATCGACTCCCGAATCCACAACAACGGCTTTCACAGCGGCACGCACCGGTCCCCACCAGGTGTCTGAACACGTGTCGGCCCATCCGAGGTCCTCGATCACCGCACCAGGCTTCGTGCACTCGATGCGCAGCGTACCGTCGGCATCGAGCGTCCAGCGGGCATTCTCGCCCCCGTCGACAGTGGGCAAAGGCCCGCTCATCGGCGAGAACTTCGAGAAGCCGTAACCGCTCCACGTTGCGACCATCTGGTCGTACGTGCTCCCGTCGTCGCCCGTTGCAGGCAGGACGACGGTGACCTTCGACTTGTCGACGTCCGGGAATGCATCATGCTCCGCGTCGGACGGTTTGAGCGCGTCGGCTACATCGTCCATCAGTCCATGCGCCGAGACGGCGGCGAGTGCCGTGCAGCCCCTGAACGCGACGGGATCGAGCGTTTTGAGCCCGGCAGGCAGCGAAACCGCCGCCAATTTGGAGCAGCGATCGAATGCGTACATCTTGATGGCGGTTACCGAAGACGGCACGTCCATCGAGGTCAAGCCGGTGTCCTGGAATGCCTGCTGCCCGATGAATTCCAGCCCTTCGGGCAACTCGATCGATTGAAGGGCCGAGCAGCCGCCGAAAGCATGGTTCTCGATCCTCTTCACGCTTTGGGGAAGGTTGACCTCGCTCAAGGCGCTGCAGTACCCGAACGCGCGGTCGCCGATGCTCTCGATGCTGCTTCCTTCGCCGAACACGACCGTCTTCAAGCTGGAACACCGGTAGAAAGCCGCGCGCGTCAGCTGACGTAGGGAGGCGGGAAGGAACAAGCTTTCGAGCGAAGCACAGCCGGTGAACGCATCCATCCCGATAGATTTGAGCGACGAAGAAGGAGACCAGTCCACCTTTTCGAGATTCGAGCAGCCGACGAAAGCCTCGAAGCCGACCTCCTCGACCGAATCGGGCACTGCGACCGACCTAATGCCGGCAGCACCGTAAAACGCATGGTATCCGATCTCCGCCACGGGCCGCTCGACACCCCCCATGCGATGCGAAGCAGGGATGGAGACGTCGCCTTCCAGCTTCGACGGATCGACCGCTACGACGGTCAAGCCGCCGTCCGGGCGTACGACGAACGAGAAGCCGTTTTCGGTCGCGTTCTCCACCCAGTTCGCGTACAGCACGGTGTCCTCGTTCACGGGCGTATCGATGTCCCACGGAATCGAGCACCCCTCGTCGAGGTACCACCCCTCGAGGCCGAACCCTTCCCTGCTTATCCCGGGATCGACGATCGGTTGACCCGATGCCACCGATTGCACGACCTGCTCCGGAAAACCTCCGCAGCCTTCGAAGGTCACCGTGTGCCGATTCGCAGTGGAAACGATGATGTTCGCCGGATCGAACCCGTATGCGTACTGACTGTTCGCAGCCTCCCACTTGGTTTTTTCCTCGGCCGTCGGAACGAATATCTTCAGCTTGTCCGGGGAGGACATCGCCGCGAACGCGAACGGAGAGAACGTCGAGATCGATCCGCCCACCACAAGCTCCCTCAGGTTGACGGCCTCGCCGAGCACGTAATCCTCCAGAGAGGTCACCTTGCCGCCCAGAGCGAAGGATGCGAGATCGACGCACGATTCGAACGACCAACCCTCCAGCGTCTCGAGCCCTTCAGGCAACTGCACGGAGCGCAGCGCGCTGATCGTGAATGCACGGTCGCGAATGATCTTGAGAGAATCGGGGAAATCGAAGAACTTCAGATTGGAGCATATGGCGAACGCCCATGCGCCGATCGTTTCCAGCTGAACCACTTCGCCCGGTTGGGCACTGAACGAAACCGACGACAATCCCCGGAGCGCTCGAAAGCCTTCCGCAGCGACGCTTTTGACGATGTAACGAGTTCCCTCATGCTCGACGCTTGCAGGAATCACGAGCTCGCCGTCGAGCTTAGGGGAGGCGCTATCCATGGACACCTCGACCGCAGTCGGGTCGTCCGCGAGCACGGAATATGCGAGCAGATGGCCGCTGGGAGAACTCTGGGAGAACGTCTCGCCGGTGGCGAGAGCTGCGGCATATGAGATGGTTTCGGGTTCGGACTCGAGAGATGCGGCTTCCTCGAGGGCGGCCGATGCGAGGGAGGCGGTTTCGGTGATGATTGCCGGCTTGTTTACGTTCTCGGTCGGGGTAGGTTCGACGGGGGCCTCGGGTTCCACCACAGGCGCTTCAGGCTCGGAAGTAGGAGCGACCTCGGCCGGGCGTGAGGCGCGGGCGAGCTCGACGCCGTCGAAGGACAGCGTTACGGCGACCTCGGAGGAGCCTTCGGCCTTGCCGGTCGCCGTGCCGTCGGGATCGACGGAGAGGGGCTTGGCGGCGTAGGCGTAGGAGGTTTCGATAGGCTCGGGGGCGTCGAGCTGGCCGCCTTCGATGATGCTCCAGGATTGGCCAACTTCGAGGGCGAGGGGCTCTTCGGCGAGCGAGACGCCGTAGGGCATGAGGTGGTTGCCGGCGGCCGGGAGGCCGACGTTCCAGGGGTTGTCGGAATCCGAAGGCGCGTAGACGCTCACGCCGGAGCACTCGGCCAGCGCGCTGTCGGCTACCCAAGGGGAGCCGAGGGAGACGACGCGCTCGAGCGAGGGGCACGCCGCGAAGGCACGCTCGCCCACCGTCGCGACGGAGGCCGGGAGCCACGCGTCGGAGACGCCGGTGGCCTCGAAAGCGCGGTCGCCGACGGCGTTCACGCTCGCGGGGAGCGCGACGCCGGTCAGGCCCGAGCGGCCCGCGAAGCCCGCGTCGGCGACGGCCGATACGCGGTAGGACACGCCGCCGACCTCGGCGGCTGCCGGGATCTCGAGCGTCCCCTCGGGCCCTCGCGCGCCCTGCCACGAAACCGCCAGCGTGTAGTCGCCCAGCACCTCGTACGCGAGGCCGGAGGCCTGCGGGGCCTCGGGCTCGGACGGCTCGGGGACGGCGACGTCGCCCGGCTTCGCGGGTTCCTTGAAGCTCCCGAACCCGGCCGCCTCCCATACCGCCTTGCGGGCTTCGTAGTCGTCGCCGGCGGGCAGCGCCACGACGGCGCACTCGCGCGCTTCCGCGTCGAACGCGTCGGCCGCGATGTCGCGCACGAACCCGAGCGCCGTGATCGACGCCGCCGCGCACCCGGCGAACGCTCCGGAGCCGATGAACTCCACGTCTTCAGGAATCACGACCGCGCCGCCCGCGCCGACGGGGCACGCGACCAGGGTCTTCATATCGTTCGTGAAAAGCAAACCGTTCCATGAGGCGAGAGAGCGGCTGCCCTCCCCGACCAGGATGCAGGAGAGCCTGGCGCAATGCGAAAACGCCGAGGCAGGGACAGCATTCGTCTGGTCGGGGATGCGGGCGGCGCCCTCCTTGCCCTCGGGAACGAGCAGGAGGCTTGCAAGGTCCTTCGAGAACAGCATGCCATCGAAGGACGCGAAGGATTCGTTCTTCGAGCTGACGGAGATGCGGGAGAGCGACGGGCAGCCCGCAAGGGCGCCGTCTTCGATGGCAGCGACGGAGGCGGGCAACGACACGGAGGTCGCAGACGAGCCCGCGAGCACGGCCTTGTCGGCGTCGGCTTCGCCGACGCGCGTCACAACATACGAGTCGGCCCCGCTCGAAACGGTCGCGGGCACGACCACGTCGCCTTCGAGCGAGGGCGCGCGCCAGCCGACCAGCACGGCTTCGTCGCCGTCGATCCGGTAGACCAGCCCGTCTTGCACGATCTCGCCCGCGGCGGGCTTCGCCGCCTCGGACGCAAGCGGCACATCGACGGCGGTCTGGCCCGCAGAGGGCTCGGCCGGAACTTCGGCCTTCGTATCTTCGGTTTTCCCAGTTGAAGGTTCCGCCGGAGGTGCCGACGGCTCGGAAACGGCAGGCGGATCGAGCTTGACCTCGTCTTCCACCTGATTGGATTGCGTATCGTCCGAGAAGGTTTCAGCCTCTTCGGCTAACGGCTTAGAAGCCCCCCCCCCCCCCGGAGCGTTCTCAGATGCGTACGCGCTCAACCCGTCGAGGGGAGCGCCGAACGCGAGGAGGATGGACAAAGCGAGCGCGCTCGCCTTTCCGGCTCGTCGAGCCGCAGATGTACCCTGTCCCATGTGTCTGTCCCTTCACATTCCAATGACTCGCCCCGCCGCTTCCCGACGACGGTCGCCGCATCAGACCTCCGCCCGCCCCGCTGTTCCCGCAGCGAGCCGTGCGCAGATGCGCGCGAGCATATGCCGACTGTTTCCCGCAGTGCGGCATATATTCGGCATAGTAGCATGTGATCGGGGAATGTAAACCGCAGCTTGACCCAGCCCACCGACGAGGACAGGGACGTCGGCGAGTCAAAAGCGCAGGTGGGATATATCCATCACGCCGGCCGTCGAATACTGGCTCGACGGCCGGCTGTTCACATTTTCTCCATAGTTCGGGAGGAAGCGATCCCCCGTCGCGAGCTACGACGCCGCTTCCACCGTGTATTCGAGCTTCACCAGATCGGTGCTCCATCCGTCCCGCCAGAACTTCACCTTGGAAGCGTCGGGTATATCCAGCCCGATGGAGCAGCCCAGCTCGCCCGGTTTGCCCGACTCCGCAGCGGGCAATGCGAACGCCTGGTTCGTGCCCGTCCAACCGCCCGGAGACACGCGCACGGGGTACGCCGCCCCTTCGGGGGTGATCGATACGGAGACCTTCAGCAGATCGTCGGAGTCCATAACGTCCGAAGACGAGTTCGCCGCCGTGCAGGAAACCCGAGAAACAGCCAGCGGAACCGGCGTGAACGACTTTATGCGCACGTCGGCAGGCGTGACAGCGCCCGTAGCATCCAAGGTCACCTGAGCCTTGACCGGGATATCGTATTTCATGATCAGGCTGTGCGTGCCGTACAGCACGCCCTCAGCCGGTAGCGGCGTCTTCCCGAACACGTACTTCTGCGTGCAGTCGGCATCGGCGTACCACCCGTCGAACGCGTAGCCGAACCTGCCGGAGTACTGCGGGTCGGCAAGCGCGCCGGCCTGGTCCGTGAGCATCGTCTGCCACGTCGTCCATTCCTGCTCGCCCACGACCTTGGTCTTGAACGTGACGGCCTTCGCGCCGCCGAGCTCGGCCGGGTCTGTCACGAGCTTGCGGTTGTAAGTCGTCAGCCAGTACGACTCCGCATCGTTGCCGCCGACGGAGAGCTTCGCCAGGTCGCCGCCGAGGACGTAGGTGGAGAGCTTTCCCGAGCCGATCTTGAACATCGTGTCAAGGCCCGTGCATGTTGCGGGGATGCCGCTGACGTCGAGGCTCGCGGGAAGCGTCGTCAGCGAGCTGCAATTCTCGAACATGCCGTTCACGTCCGTCAACGCAGAAGGATTCTCTAACGCGAACCCGTCGGGCAGCGCCGCGAGCGACGAGCATCCCCTGAACATCTTGTCCGCGAGGATCATGTTTTTAGGGATCTTGAACCCGTCGGGCAGCGACGTCAGATTCGAGCAGCCGGCAAACATCGATTGCGCTTTCTCGACTGCGTCAGGTAGCAAGAACGAGGGAGGAAGCTCCTTGATGGGGGTCCTGCTCAACATGAACGAGGTCTTTTCAACCGTCGGAGGAAGAGCGAACCCGCTCGGCAGGGAGGTGATCTTGCATCCGTCCAGCATCGATGCGACGTCGACGACGTTTTCCGGCAGCGTGAGGCCTGCGGGCAGGCTTTCCACGGCGCAATTGAGGAACAGGCCGTTCAAGCTGGTGACGTAATCGGGTATGGTGAAATCGCCTGGCACGGAAGCGAGGTTCGAGCACTTCGCGAACAAGTGCGTGACGTCGGCGGCCCCCGCGGGGAAGCGGAACTCGGATATGTCCGTCAGATTCTCCATACCGGTGAACCAGAACCGCATGTCGCGGCGAACGCGCACGTTGCTTTCGATAACGACTTTCGTCACTTGGTCGCGCAGCGGGCTCCAATGCGCGACTCGCGGCACGCCGTTGACGTTGCCGTCCTCCGGCAAGCTCCACAACGTGTCGATCGCGGCGCCTTCCACGTCGCAGCGAATGGTGAGCGTACCGTCATGGAACGACCAGGAGGCCTCCTCCCCCGGCACGCCGTCGCGAACCGTGGGAAGCTTGCCGTCCGAGAGAACGTACTTCCCGTACAGCGACGTCTCGCCGTTCAACGTCAGCGGGAACGTCGCCTTCGCCGTGCAGTCCGGGTCGGTGTACCAGCCGAGAAACGCGCTGTTCTCGCGGCCGGGCGCGACAGGCTCGCCCATCGACGAGTTCGCATCCAGCGCCTCGCGCGTCCACAGCTTCTGCGCGCCCGCCTCGTCGGGCAGGTAGAGGTCGACGAACGTCTTCCCCGTCGGGGCGGCGCTCACAATCGTGCGGTTCTGCTTGGCCCAGTAGCCGTCGCCCATGTTCAGATTCGCCGGGTCGCCGGGATAGAAGGTTTCGGTAAGCTCGTCGCAGAAGAACGCGTTGGACATAGTCCCTTTCGTCCTTCCCGACAGCTTGGACAAGTTCAAAGACTCCGGCAGCACGCGCAGGTTCGCGGCTTTCTCGAACGCATAGCTGCCTGCCTGAACCGACGTCGGGATGTCGAACCCTTCGGGTAGCGAGACGAGCGCGGAACCGCTGGCGAAATGGTCGATCGTCTCCACGCCGGAGGGAATCGTGAACCCTGCCGGCAGGTGCTTGAGCGATTTGCACAAATTGAACATCCACATCACGGACTTCAAATTGCCCGCCTCCGAAAAGACGAAACTCTGAGGGAGCGATTCGAGCGAAAGGCAGGAGTTGAACATGCCGACGACGGATTCCACGGACGCGGGGATGCCGAAGCCCTCGTTCAGGGATTTGAGGTTCGCGCATCCGTAGAACAGGTCCAGCAGGCTCTTGGTTCCCTCGGGAATGACGAGGGAATCCACGTTCACGAGGTTCGGCAGCCAGCAGAACCATGCGGCCATGCCGGTCGATCCGGGAACCGTCACGCCAGGCTCCATCAGGATGTCCTCGACCTCGTCGCGATACGGATCCCAGTAGTTCACCCGCGCGACGCTCTGATTGTACGTGAACCCGAGGTCGCCCACCTGGCCCTCGCCGCCGATGCACAGCTGGCCGTCCACGGTGATGCGCCACCACACGTCGCCCTGCGTGCCCGCGACCAGGGGCAGCTTCGCATCGCGGCCGCCGTGCTTGACCCATTTGCCGTAGAGGGTCCTGTCCTCGCTGACGGGTTCGCTGAAATCGAACGGCACGAGGCATTCTTCGTCGACGCACCAGCCGGTGAAGCCGTAGCCGTCGCGCTGCGGTTCCCCGACGTTCGGCACCATGCCGTCGGAACCCGTGAGAACGGTGGAGCGCGTCGACCAGGAACCGTCCTCGTTCACCAGCTTGTACGAAATCTCGCGCATATCGCGATCCGCGGGATCGGCGATCAGCACGCGGTTCTGGCTTGCCCAGTCATAAGCGAGGACTGCCGCGCTTTCACCCGCATAACTCGTCGCCACGCGAGGCTTCCCCGCCTCAATATCGCAGAAGAATGCCTCGTCAGACTCGCTTGCAACGGCAAGAGGGAAATCGAACGACGCAGGAAGCGAAGCCAACGCATTGCATCGGTAGAACATGCGGTACATGCCGCCCTGCTTCCCCGCGCCTTCGCTCAAGATGCTTTCGGGAATGCGGAACCCATCGGGCAAAGAGACGAGGGACGTGCAAATCTGGAACATGCCTTTAACGCTTGCATTCGAGCCGTCCGGAATGACGAAGCCGGAAGGAAGCGAAACCAAGTCGTAGCAACTACCGAACATCCAATCCGCGACGAGGATGCCTTGCGGGAGCGAGAATCCCTCGGGAAGGGTCTTGAGCTTCTCGCAATGACCGAACATGGAGTTCGCGTTTTCCAAA
Source organism: Eggerthella timonensis (assembly GCF_900184265.1). Lineage (NCBI taxonomy): Bacteria > Bacillati > Actinomycetota > Coriobacteriia > Eggerthellales > Eggerthellaceae > Eggerthella > Eggerthella timonensis. The sequence goes on along the minus strand of NZ_FXXA01000002.1, from coordinate 1,873,764 downwards.
GAATCCGGCAGCTTGAAGCCGTCGGGAAGCGATTCCAGCTCGCGGCAGTTGTAGAACATGCCCCAGGTGCTTTTCGCTCCTGAGGGGATCGTGCACCCTTCGGGCAGAGATTTGATGCCAGTTGCTCGGAACATGCGATAAAAGCTTGTCGAATCTCGAGGAATGCAGGCCGACGAAGCGTCGGTTAGATTCTGCATGTCCGCAAACCAGTGATCGCAGGTCACAGCTCTCAGCGAAGGCGCCATCGCCACGGCCCGCACCTCCGATGTCCACGGACGCCAGTATCCCTGAGTAGGCGGAGCCGCCAGGTCGCTCGACCAGCCGAGGTCGGCTACCTTCCCCGCGCCGCGGATGTACAGCGTGCCGTCGTCGGCGAGCGTCCAGAACGCGCTGCCGGTGCCGGCCTCGGTGGGCAATGCGCCCCCGATCGTGCCGGGGACGAGCTTGCCGTACAGCGTCGCGTCGGTTTCGAACGGCTGCGAGAAATCCACGCGCTGGGTACACGCCTCGTCGGCGTACCACAGCGTGAACACCATGCCCTGGCGCGAGGGCGCGACGGGCTCGGCGAGCATGCCGGAGCCGTCGGTATAGGCGGTCGTCCAGTACGAGCCGGGGCCGCCTTCGCCCTCGGCCTTCACGTTGAGCGTGACAGTCTTGGCGTTCGCAGGCCTGTCCGAAGGCTTCACCAGCGTGCGGTTCGCCTGATCCCATGCGTAACCGATGACGTTTCCGTTCAGGCCGCTGTAGTACATGGGCAGCTTCGCACCGGCAACTCCGAACACGGAGCCGTCGGCCAACGAAGACGCAGGCAAATCGAAGCTGTCGGGAAGCCTGGTCAGAGAAGCGCAGTTGTTGAACGCGTACGCTGGATTCGCGCCCGACGGCACCGAGAACCCTTCAGGCAGAGCAAGCAACGACGTGCAGCCCGAGAACGTGTACGTCAGCACCTTGCAACTCGAAGGGACGTTGAATCCGTCCGGAAGAGAGGTAAGTGCCGAGCAGTTCTGAAACGTTCCGCTGCATTTTTCAACCCGATCAGGAATGGAGAACCCAACAGGAAGCGTGGCGAGCGAGTTGCAATTCATGAACACGCCATCCATCTTCGTGAGGCCAGGGGTATCGGGAATGGAGAACCCTTCGGGCAGGGCCTTCAGCGAAGAGCAGTTCCAAAACATGCCGCACAAACCGAAGTCGATGTCATCGATGCCAGCGGGCACCGTAAAGCTCGCAGGCAGCGATGCCAGCGCAGAGCAGTCCTTGAACAGGTGGCTGCACGCTTTCACGGAATCGGGAAGCTTGAACCCGTCCGGCAGACCCGTCATCGACGAGCAGCCCGCGAACAGGCCCCGTACGCTTTCGACGCTCGAGGGGAACGAGAAGTCGGGCGCGAACCCAAGGGACGTCATGCCGGCAAACCACCACTCCATATCAAGCGCGTCAGTGCCGGAGGCGAGCTCGATTCGCTTCACCGCAGAGCGCACGGGCGCCCAATAGCCGTCAGAGTACGCCGTCTCCGACCATCCGAGGTTCTCGATTACAGCTCCAGTCTTCGTGCACTCGATGCGCAGCGTGCCGTCCGCATCGAGCGTCCAACGGGCGTTCTCGCCCCCATCGATGGTGGGCAACGTACAGGAAGAAGCGATGACGTGAACGAAACCGTAGCCCTTCCATGCACTGCTCATGGCTTCGAACGTTTCGGTACCGTCTGCGGACTTTTCCGGCAGGATGACGAAGGCGTTTGCTTTGTCCGCAGCGTCGAACACACCGGGGATGTCAGCGTCTTGCATCGAGCCGTCCGCATAGATGGTACTCAGAGGGCAGTTACGAAAAACCGACACGCCAAACGACTTCACCGACGACGGCAGGCTCACGCTGACAAGAGCTTCGCAAAGCCTGAAAGTGGCAGCGGGAATCGCCGAAAGCCGCGCTTGTACCGTTGCATGCGCAAGGCTTTTGCATGCCTCGAACACGTTTGCCTCAAGAGTAGTCACCGACTCGGGGATCACGACGGACACAAGGCCCGAACCGGCAAAAGCCTTATACGCGATGATCTCGATGCCGGACAAATCGATGTCCGCAAGCGACGCGCAATTCAGAAAGGCCCCGTAGTCCAAGGCGGAAAGCGAATCAGGCAACCGAACCTCGCGAAGGTTCGCACAATCCCGGAAGGTGTAGGTAGAAAGCGTGCTCAAGGTCATGTCGTTATTGAATTCGACGGTCGCCAGCGAAGAGCATTTCTCGAATACGCAATTTCCCAACACTTCGAGCGACGCGGGAAACTGAAAACCGGCAAGCGACGTGCATTCCCTGAATGCGTTGGTCTCGATCGACGACAAAGCGCTGCCCTGCTCGAGCACGACCGATCGAAGCTTCTCGCTTTGCCGGAACGCTTCGTTGCCGATGACTTCGACCGTATTCGGGACACTCAGCGTTTCTATCTTCGACAAGCTGAACCCACAAGAAGCTATCTCCTTGACGGGCAGGGCGATGCCGTCCCCTCCGAATTCATACGTCGCCGGAATGGCGATGTCGCCGGAAAGCGATTCGGAATCGACCGCGGCAACCGACAGGCTCGCACCATCGGAACGCATACGGTAGACATAATCTCCGTCCCGAACCTCATCAACCCATTTCGCATACAGCGTCGTATCGGAATCCACGATGGAAGAGAAATCCCATCGACTTCCCTCTTCGCATGCCGGATCGGTAAACCAACCCGCGATGCTGGCTCCGCCTTTGCTCGGGGAGGCGGGCATCCTGACAGGCGATCCCTTGCCGACGACTGCCTCTTGGCGGGCAGGAGTCCCTCCTTGGGCATCGAACACGACAGTGCATACCTCACCCTGCCTCACGATATCCTTGAAATCGTATCCTGCCTCCGATGAAGCCTTGCGCCATGCAGCTTCACTGGCAGCGTCGGGTACGTATACGGAAACGTCGCGAGTCGCCACATGGGAAAACGCTGCTTCGTCTATCGAAGCGACCTCGCCCGCGACGTGCAATTCCGTAAGGCTCGTGCAGTACTCGAACGCCTCGCGCGGAATAACGGCGACGCCGGATCCAAGTTGAATCGTCTCAAGCGCGAGGTTCCGAGCAAACGTTCGTTCTCCGAGAGTCGTAACAGAATCGGGTATATTTACAGAAACGAGCGAGACATCGTTGGAAAACGCATTCGCTCCTATGTATGTGACCGTTTGGGGCAGATCGATAGATCGACAGCTGCCCACGTTGTTGAACGCGTTCGAGCCTACCGTCTTCAAGGAGCTCTGCTCTTCGAACGACACCGATGTCACACGCCAAGCCAGCGAGAAACCGCTATCGGCAACAGCCGTCACTTCGTACAAGACACCATTGTTCGACACGTACGCCGGGATAACGACATCGCCCGACGGTTCGAGAGTCGCATCATCGCTCTTCGCCACAGAAACCGTGCCCGTTTTTGCGGGTTCGTCCTCGGTGAGAACCTCGAACTTGAGCGTCTGCCCCGACGCGACTTTCTGCTCAAACGTATCTCCCGTCGAAAGCAAAGCAACTTGCGACACCCTTTCGCCCTCTGCTACGGATTCTGGCTCGCTTGAAATAAGCTGCTCCATCTGCGACACCTGAGGAGTCAAACCGTCCTCGGCGAATCTGTCGTCGCTTGCCCGCTGATTCTCGTCGGCAAGCTCCTCCTCCGGCTCAGTCGCCGCTGTCACCTCCACCGTGCGGGTGGCGCGGGCGAGCTCGACGCCTTCGATGGCGAGGGCGACGGTCACCTCGGAGGAGCCCTCGGCCTTGCCGCTCGCCGTGCCGTCCGCGTCGACGGAGAGGGGCTTGGCGGCGTAGGAGTAGGAGGCCTCGATGGGGTCGGGGGCGCTAAGCTGGCCGCCTTCCAGGAGGCCGGCGCTTTGGCCGACCTCAAGCTGGAGCGGCTCCTCGGAGAGCGCGACGCCGTAGGGCATGAGGTGGTTGCCGGCGGCCGGAAGGCCGACGTTCCAGAGGTTGTCGGAGTCTGAGGGGGCGTAGACCGACACCCCGGAGCACTCGGCGAGCGCGCTGTCGGCGACCCATGGCGAGCCGAGCGCGACGACGCGCTCTAGGCTCGCGCACGCGGCGAAGGCGCGCTCGCCCACCGTCGCGACGGAGGCCGGCAGCCACACGTCGGAGATGCCGGTCGCCTCGAAGGCGCGGTCGCCGACGACGGCCACGCTCGCAGGGAGCGCGACGCCGGTCAGGCCCGAGCGGCCCGCGAAGCCCGCGTCGGCGACGGCCGATACGCGGTAGGACACGCCGCCGACCTCGGCGGTCGCGGGGATCTCGAGGTCGCCTTCCGGCCCCTCGGCTCCCTGCCAGGAAACGGCCAGCGTGTAGTCGTCGAGGACTTCGTAGACGAGGCCGGAGGCCAGCGCGGCCTCGGGCTCGGACGGCTCGGGGACGGCGACGTCGCCCGGCTTCGCGGGCTCTTTGAAGCTCGAGAACCCGGCCGCCACCCACACGGCCTTGCGGGCTTCGTAGTCGTCGCCGGCGGGCAGCGCCACGACCGCGCACTCGCGCGCTTCCGCGTCGAACGCGTCGGCCGCGATGTCGCGCACGAACCCGAGCGCCGTGATCGACGACACCGCGCACCCGGCGAGCGCGCCAGCCGCGATCGACGCCACGCCTTCCGGCACCACCACGGCGTTGCCCGCGCCGACGGGGCATGCGACCAGGGTCTTCATGTCTTTGCTATACAGGATTCCTTTCTCGGAGCGGAAGGCGACGTTGCCCTCCCCGACTTCGACCATAAGGAGCCCCGGCGCCTGCGAAAACGCCGAGGCAGGGACAGTTTCGGTCTGATCGGGGATATGGGCGACGCCCTCCTTGCCCTCGGGAAAGGTCAGGAGGCTGGTCAGGTCCTTCGAGAACAGCATGCCGTCGAAGGACGCGAAGGATTCGTTCTTCGGGCTGACGTCGATGCGCGCGAGCGACAGGCAACCGGACAGCGCCCCATCCACGACTTCGCGCACCGTCGACGGAAGCGCGACGAAGGCGGCGTTCGACCCGGCGAACACGCCCGCCGACCGGCCGTCTTCGCCAGCCTCGCCGATGCGCGTCACGTCGTAGGAGTCTTCCCCGCTCGAAACGGAGGCGGGCACCTGCATGTCTCCTTTGGGCGCTTCGCCGTACCAGCCCACGAGCGCAGCCGAGGCGCCGTCGGGAAGGATGCGATACAGCAAGCCGTCGGCGCGCACGTCGCCGACAGAAGCCTTGGGATCTTGCGATGCAAGGGGAACGTCGCCCGCTACCTGGGCGTTGGAATTCTTCGTCGCGTTGGGAGACGCGGGGGCGCTGTCGGCGGAAGGCTTGTCCTGCGCTTCGGCCGAGAGGGCGGCTTGCGGGGAGTCGGAGGACTCTGGCAGCTTCACCGTCTCGACGACCTGGTTCTCCTCGACTGAGGGAGCCTCGGCGTCCTCGACGGATTCGGTTTGGGCCGCTAACGGCTTAGAAGCCCCCCCCCCGCCACGTCGAGGGTCGCGGAATCGGCGGCGTACGCACGCGCTGCGTCGATCGGCGCCGAAACAGCCAGAAGCGCCGACAACGCTATCGCGAACGTCGACCTGACGATACGAGATGACGAGGATGCCTGTCCCATGGTTCTCTGCCCCTTATGTCTTTGTTCCCGAAACCGCTCTGCACCGTCTTCCCATTGACGGATACGCTTCGATGGCGCCCGCCCATTCGTTTCCCGCGACAGGGCGCGCCGAAGCGCGAGCGGCTATGCCTCATCGTTTCCCGCGATGCGGCATATATTCGGCATAGTAGCACGCGACCGGGGAATGTAAACGCCACCATCGAACCAGGAGGCGGCAAGCCCGCACCGTCGGGAAGATCGGCGCGAGCGAGTAATCGCAGGTGGGATATATCCACCACTCCGGTCACAAGGCTCGAAGTCGGCGGCTAGGCGTTCACATTTTCTCCACAAGCGATGGGTCTCGCTTGGAGCGTACCGTTACGCGAGAATCGCCGGAACGCGTTCCGAACATTCCCGAACTGCCAACTCTGGCACGAATTTCGACCTAGGCGAATGTTAGCCTCGGCTCAATCGATGCATTACCCGTCAAGTAGCTTTGTGACCTGGCCTTTCCTATTAAAGCTCGTGATCGATGCACGCTTTCGAACCGGTTTCGTTTACCTACCTCGAAATTTGTGCCAGAATCCGGCTTCCAGCCGACCAGCAGCCGCCGATGCCGCCGGGCCCTCTCCTATCGCGGGGCCCGGCGACAACCGGCTACGGGACCGCCACCTCGATCGTCCACGACAACCTCGCGAACGTGGCCATGCCGTCGCCGGGCTGGTAGCTCACCTGCGCGCCGTTGGGCTCCACGGCGATGGAGCACGGCAGGAGCGAGGGCGCGCCCGGAGCCGCGGGGGCGAGGCTCGCGCTCAGGCCGACCGAGCGCTCCGCAGGATCGGGCGACCCCGGCACGACCGCGCCCGACGCGCGCCCGAACGTCGCCTTCACGCCCACCTTCTCGGCGCCGCTCGGGAACAGCTCGCCCGCATGCGGCGCGAGCTCGCCGGACACGCCCGCGACGCGCACCGTCGCCGGCGTGAGCGACCTGAACTCGACCTCGCCGGGGCTCCACTTCCCCGCCGCGTCCACGGTCGCCTTCGCCTGGATCGGCACGTCGACATCCACCTCCATCGCGAGCGTCCCCGCCAGCACGAGATCGGAGGCCACCGGCGCGCCGAAGTCGTAGTCGGCAAGCGAGCCGTCCGCGCCCCTCAGCTTCCAGCCGCCGAAGCGGTAGCCGAACGCGTAGGGGTCGTCCGGCCTCTGCAACGCCGCGCCCTCGTCCACGAGCACGGTCTGCCACGCCGAGGGCGCGTCCTCGCCGGTCCTCTGCAGCATGAAGGTGACTGCGTGGGTGCCTGCAGGCGGCGCGCCCGCCGACAGCTCGCGGCGGTAGCTCTCCTTCCAGTAATAGGCGACGTCAGCCGTCCCCGGCGGAGCGAGCAGCGAGGCGTCGGCTCCTGCGAAGTACGTCGGCAACGTCCCGGAGAATCCCTCCCCCACGTGGAACATGCTCGAGACGCCCGTCGCATGCGTCAGCTTCGAAAGATCGAGCGAGGCGGGAAGCGACCTCAAGGACGTGCAGCCGAAGAACATCTCTCGAACTGCGGTCGCGCTTTCCGGAACGTCGAACCCTTCCGGCAGCGATCCCAAAGACGAGCACCCGTAGAACATGGAATCGAAGCTGGTCGCCACGATGCTCGCAGGGATGGCGAACCCCTGCGGGAGGGACTCGAGCCGCTCGCAGCCGTAGAACATATAGCTCAGGGCATCGACGCTGGACGGAAGCGAGAACCCTTCGGGCAGCGCCCGCAGCTTCGAATCGCCGTAGAACATGCTCTGAACGTTCTTCAAGCCATCGGGCAGCTGGAAACCGCTCGGCAGGCTCTCGAGCTCAGGGCAGTCCGCAAGCAGGGCGTACGCATCCTCGAGGGTGGACGGCAGCGAGAACGACTCGGGCAAGGACCCCAAGCTCGTGCACCAGTCGAACAGGCGATAGGCGTCCGTGACGCCCTCCGGCAAGGTGAATCCGCTCGGCAGGCTTTCCAGCGAGGAGCATCCGTTGAACAGCGACCTCACGGACGCCACCCCGTCGGGAATGCGGAATTCGCCCACGTCGATGAGGTTCGCCATCCCCTGGAACCAACCGTCCATCTCGCTTTCGACCGTCACGTCACGATCCATGGCGATTTTGCTCACCTTCGAGCGCAACGCCCCCCAGTGCTGGGACGAGCCGCTACCGAGGCTCTCGCCCCATCCGAAATCGGCGATAGGCGAGCTGCCCGAGCGGATGGACAGCGTGCCGTCCTGCGCCAGCTCCCACGAGGCATCGTCCTCCCCGCCGACGGTCGGCAGCGGCCCGCTCGTCGCAACGTATTTCGCATACAGAGAAAACGAACCGCCCGTTACGACCACCCCGTTTTCTTCTGGCGTCTTCGAGAAATCGTACGGGGCGGCATCCGAACCGGAGCCAACGAACCATCCGACGAACATGAATCCTTTCTTCAATGGAGCTGCGGGTTCCGAAAAGGCGATTCCCTCATCAACGAGTATCGTGGACCAGGCACGCCACGTATTCGTGTCCGAATCGGAAAGCATCAGACTTACCTCGTTTTTTCCTAAGGGAACCGCAGACACGAGCTCACGATACTGCGCGTTCCAGAAATCGCCGTTCGAGGGCATGTCGGAAAGGGCGCCAGGATAATACGTTGCCAGCCTCGGATTGCGCTCCACCCAGAACGAGAACATAGTCGAAGCCGTCGCTTTCGCCTCGTCCGACAGCTCGGCGATCTTGAGGCTTGCGGGAAGCGCCGTGAGGTTCTCGCATTCGAAGAACGCCCAGCCAACCTTGACCACGGTCGAAGGTATGCTGAAGTCGGAGGGAAGCGCGCGCAGCCTATGGCACTGGTAGAAGAGGTAACTCACGTTTTTAAGATTCGTGCATACAGACAAATCGAAACTGTCCGGCACCAGCTCCAGCTTGGCGCATTCGCCGAACATGCCTTCGGCCTCGACGAGGTCGGCAGGAGCCGAGAACCCGTCCGGTACGGTCTTCAATGCCGTGCGGGCGAACGCCCAGCTCGCGTTTTGGATGCTGTCGGGAAGCTTGAAACCGACAGGCAGCTCGGAAAGGCTCGAGCACATATTGAACATCGACGCCACCGACGTGATTCCTTCACGGATGTTCAGGTCATCAGGCAGCTTCGTCAGCTTCGAGCAGAACCCGAACACATCGCTCAGATCCGAAACACTTGCGGGCACGAAGAAACCCGACGCGTCGACGAGGTTGTCCATGTCGAAGAACCAATAGCGCATACCGCCTTGCACATCGAGAGCACGGCTCATCTCGATTCTCGAGACCTCGGTGCGCCACGGACCCCAATGCTGCGTATTCCTTGCGCTGTCGGTCGCACCGTCCTGCCAAATCCACTGGAAGTCCTCGATCTTGCCTTCGCCGCCGATGGCAAGCGTCCCGTCGGCATCGATGCGCCACCAGGCCTCCCCCGACAAAGTCGGCAGCGCGCCCTCGGCTGTTCCGCGTCCACCGCGCTTCGCCCACTTGCCGTAGAGCGTGTCGACGCCCACGGGCAAGGGCTTCGTGAAGTCGGCGGGCTCGAGGCATGCCTCGTCCACGCACCAGCCGCTGAACGCGTAGCCTTCCAGCTGCGGCTGGCCGGGATCTACGAGGACGCCCTGCTTGTCCGTCCAGGCCACTGTGCGCGTCTCCCACGGGAAGACCTTCGTCTCGTCGGGCGATTGCACTCGGAGCTTCACCTGACGCATGCCCCACTCACCCATGTCGGCGGGGTCGGTGACCAGCGTGCGGTTGTCGGCCTCCCAGTCGTGTCCAAGCACAACGGGATCGGATCCGGAGTAATAGGTGGTCAAGCGCGGCTGACCGAGATCTAGCGGAACATAGAAGAACTTGCCCACCCCCAGCGTATCCGCAGGCATCGAAAAGCTGTCGGGAAGCCCGACGAGCGAGGAGCAGCCGTAGAGCATCATCTCCATATACCGCACCGATCCGGGAACGTAGAACCCCTCGGGCAGCGATGCCAAGGACGTGCACCTTTCGAGTATATGCGACACATTGCCCAGCTTGCCGGTATCGGGAAGCAGGAACGAAGAAGGAAGGGATCGGAGGGAGGTGCACCACCTGAGCATGCTCGCCGCGTTCGTCGCGCTGTCCGGAATGCAGAACCCATCGGGCAGCGAAGTTATGGACTTGCATTCCGAAAACGTCTGGTGCAGGCTCTTGACGCCTTCCGGCAAGAACACCTCACTCACATCGGAAAGGTTCTTGCACTGATAGAACCAGCTGTGCATCTTCGTGGCCTTTACCGAAGGGCACATGGACACTTTGAGCACCGACGACCGATACGAAGCCCACGCATATTCGGGCGCGTTCCATCCGGAATCCGGGATCATGAAATCGATCGTCCCCGCGCCGCGGATGTACAGCGCGCCGTCGTCGGCGAGCGTCCAGAACGCGCTGCCGGTGCCGGCCTCGGTGGGCAGCGCGCCCCCGATCGTGCCGGAAACGAGCTTGCCGTACAGCGTCGCGTCGGCCGAGAACGGCTGCGAGAAGTCCACGCGCTGGGTGCACGCCTCGTCGGCGTACCACAAGGCGAACACCATGCCCAGGCGCGAGGGCGCGTAGGAAGGTTCGGCCACCAAACCGGAGCCGTCGGTGTAGGCGGTCGTCCAGTACGAGCCGGGGCCGGCCTCGCCATCGGCCTTCACGTTTAGGGTGATCTCCTTGGCGTTCGCCGGTTTGGCCGAAGGCGCCACCAGCGTGCGGTTCGACGCCGCCCAATCGTAGCCGGCCAGGCCGCTGCCGGCATAGTAGGTCGAAAGCTTCTGACCGTCGACCAGGCGATCGGCTTCGATCGCGAACATGCTGGTCACATTGCACCCTGCAGACACGGAGAAGCCAGCGGGCAGCGAGGCGAGCGAGGTGCAATTCTGGAACATCCAACGAGCGTCCGTGACCGTCGTGGGCACAGCGAAGTCGTTTGGCAGCAAGGGAAGCGATGCGCAGCCCTCGAACATGCGACTCGCAAGCTTGACGGAACCGCTCTTCGCGAAGATGCCGTCCGGCACCTCGCCAAGCGAAGAGCAACCCATGAACATCCTGGTAGCGTCCTCGATGTCACGAGGCAGCGCGAATCCCTGGGGCAGACGCGCGAGCGAAGTGCTTCCCTCGAACAGGCCGTAAGCATCCGTCACCGTATCCGGCAAGAAGAATGCGGCGGGCAGCTCGGCCAAGCTGGTATTCTCCGCGAACAGGTGCCTCGCCTGGATCAAATTCGGCGGAAGCACGAAATCGTCCGCAATCCTCTCGACTGAGTTGCACGCGTTGAAGCAAGCCCACACGCTGGTGACGCTGTCCGGGAACGCAATGGCGGGGATCTCCGTCAGCGCTTCGTCGCTTGTGAACACGTCGATGACCTCGACGGTTTCGGCAGGCACCGCGAACTTCGAGATGTCGGTGAGGTTCGGCATGTTGCGGAACCATGCCCACAGGCTGTACGCCGAGTGCACGCCCGTCGTGTCGACGCTCTTCACGAGGCTCCGCACCGGGCCCCAGTACTGTTCGCGGAACTCGGAGCCGGTGTGCCGCCACTGGAAATCGGCAAGCTTCTCAGTGCTCCATACCTTGAGCACGCCGTTCTCGTCGAGCGACCAGCCGGCCTTCGCCGGATCGGCATTGGGCGAGCCGGGCGCATCGCTTTCCAGCGGCAGCGCTCCTTCGGTGCAGATCACCTTGCTGAACCCGTGCTTGGACTTCCACACCTCGGACATCGTCTCGAAGCTCTCGCCGCTTCCATCGCGCGACGTCGGCGGAAGCGCCACCGTCGCCTTGGATTTGACGTCGTCGGAGAACACCGAAGCTATATCGACGGAGCGCATCGAGCCTTCCGCCCTCACCGCAGACAGCGACTCGCATCCCTCGAACGCATTGGAGGCCACCGTCGTCAGAGACAGGGGCAGGTTGATGGAAGAAAGAGCGCTGCACGAACCGAAAGCCGACGTCTTGATTTCCGCGATGCCGTCGTCAAGAAGCACGGAGACGAGACCGGTGCACTCGGAGAACAGCCACGCAGGAACCGCTTCGACACGTGCGTCCACCGTGGCCGTTTTCAAATCGGCGCACTTGCTGAACGCACCCATGGAGAGGCTTCTGACCGAAGACGGGATCTCGACCGAGCGGAGACCCGATCCATTGAACGCATCCTGCCCGATCGACGTTAGCGTGTCGGGAAGCGAAACCGATGCCAAAGAGACATCCCCCTTGAAAGCCAAGGGCGCGATACTGGACACCGAAGGCATCGAAACGGATTCGAGACTCGTGCAAGACTCGAATGCTTGCTCACCGATCTTTTTTACGCCAGGCAAGTCCACCGAAGGCAAAGCAGAGCATCCTTGGAAGGTGGAGTCGAACATGAATTCAACGCCCGAAGGCACTTCGATGCCCTGCGACAAATTAGCGCATTCGAAGAAGGCTCGGGTACCGATGGTTTTCAGCGCCGATGGCAATACGATGGAATCGAGCGACGCGCACCGGTAAAACACGTTTTTCTCAATGGCCTCTAGCGTGTCAGGCAGCATAACGGACTCAAGCGATGCGCAATCGCTGAAAGCAGCGGATTTGATCGTCTTCAAGTTGGCGCATGCTGAAAGATCCGCCGTCGCAAGCTCGGAGCAACCGTAGAACGCACCGGGCTCGATCGATTCGACCAAGGAGGGCAAACGCACGCTTTCGAGCGACGTGCAGCCCGAGAAGGAGTCAAAGCCGACCACCTCAAGCTCGCTCGCGTCCCCGATCACCACGGTAGCGAGAGAGGCGCAGCCCTTGAAAGCCGTAGACCCGATCTCCCGAATAGAGTCGGGAATCTCTATCGACGTCAACCCCGATGCGCCCGAGAACGCGTTAGAGGCAATTTCCGCGACGGGATACACCGTCCCTCCCATGTCCTTGCCGCCAGGAATAGCCACGGCACCGCGAAGGCCCGATGCGTTCTCAGCCGAAACGGACAGGCTCGTCCCGTCTTCGCGCATGCGGTACACGAACCCGCCGTCTCGAGCCTCTTGGACCCATTCGGCATACAAGGTCATATCTTCCATGACAGGATCCGTCGCCGTCCAAGCGCTCGTGCACGCTTCGTCGGTGTACCAGCCAGCAAAGCCGAAACCGTTTTTCCAAGGAACCGTAGTCGACCCTAAGGGCTCTCCCTTCGGCACCGCCTTCGTAAACACCGCGGGCGTGCCCCCGTTCGCCTCGAACGTGACGGTCCACATCTCCCCTGCCACCCTAACCCGGCTATCCGAGAATGCGATTCCGGCAGCGCGTGACGATTCGAGCCAAGCTGTTCTTGCCTGGTCAGACGAAACGAGCACATCCACCGATTCGGTGGGCACATAGTTGAAAGAGCTCGACGCGAACGAAGCAACCTCGCCTTCAACCACGATCCTGCTCAAGCGGCCGCATCCGGCAAAATCTCCTGCAGATGCGCTGCGGTACCCGGTTCCCAAGGTAACCTCGGACAGCGAGCTGGAGTCAAGGAACAGGTATTCCCCGAAGGTCCTTACTGAATCGGGAATGCTCACGTTAATCAAGGAACCGCAGTTCGCGAACGACCTCCTGCCCAACGATTCGAGGCTTTCCGGAAGGGCGATGCCCAGCATGCCGCGACACCCGTCAAACGAGCTTTCGCCGAAGGACTTCATCTTGTCCCCTTCGAAGGAAACAGACATCAGCGCATTGCACTCGAAGAAGCCGCGCGCACCCACGGCAACCACATCGTACGTGATGCCGCCATGCTCAACCACAGCCGGCACGGTCAGCGCGCCCACCGGCTCAACGTCGCCTTTCGAAACCGACACGGTGCCGGTTTTGCTTTGCTCGTCTTCTGAGACCACGTCGAATGCAAGCGTTTGGCCAGTGCTCACCGTCTTTTCAAACGAAGATCCCGTAGTCAACAGCGCAGCCATCGACAACGGATCGACGCTATCGCGATCGATCGCACGTTCCTCTTTCGCAGCCGTCGAGGCGAGGGAAACGGTCTGCGACAAGACTTCCGGTTCGCTCGAAGGTGCCTGCACTTGGGGATCCTCAAGAGCTTCGGGCTCTACTGCGGGCGCTTCGGGCTCCGGCACCGCCGCAACCTCGACCGAGCGGGTGGCGCGGGCGAGCTCGACGCCGTCGAGGGACAGCGTCACGGCGACCTCGGAGGAGCCTTCGGCCTTGCCGGTCGCCGTGCCATCCGGGTCGACGGAGAGGGGCTTGGCGGCGTAGGAGTAGGAGGCCTCGACGGGGTCGGGGGCGTCGAGCTGGCCGCCTTCCAGGAGGCTGGCGCTTTGGCCGACTTCGAGGGCGAGTGACTCTTCGGCGAGCGAGGCGCCGTAGGGCATGAGGTGGTTTCCGGCGGCGGGCAGGCCGACGTTCCAGGAGTCCGCAGAACCCGACGGGGCGTAGACGCTCACGCCAGAGCACTCGGCGAGCGCGCTGTCGGCGACCCAGGGGGTGCCGAGGGAGACGACGCGCTCGAGCGAGGGGCACGCTGCGAAAGCGCGGTCGCCGACCGTCGCGACGGAGGCCGGGAGCCAGGCCTCGGCGAGGCCGGTCGCTTCGAACGCACGATCGCCTACGACGGCCACGCTCGCAGGGAGCGCGACGCCCGTCAGGTTCGCGCGCCCCGCGAACGCGGCGTCCGCGATCGCGCTCACGCGGTAGGACACGCCGCCCACCTCGGCGGTCGCGGGGATCTCGAGATGGCCTTCCGGCCCCTCGGCTCCCTGCCAAGACACGGCCAGCGTGTAGTCGTCCAGCACCTCGTACGCGAGGCCGGAGGCTTGCGGGGCGGTCGAGCCGTCGCCGCCTTCGGGCTCGGACGGCTCCGGCTGCGACACGTCGCCCGGCTTCGCGGGCTCCTTGAAGTTCGAGAACCCGGCCGCCTTCCACACGGCCTTGCGCTCGTCGTAGTCCTCGCCGACGGGCAGCGCCACGACGGCATCGGCGCGCGCTTCCGCGTCGAACGCGTCGGCCGCGATGTCGCGCACGAAACCGAGCGCCGTGATCGACGCCGCCGCGCAACCGGCGAACGCGCCGGAGCCGATGAACTCCACGTCTTCAGGAATCACGACCGCGCCGCCCGCGCCGACGGGGCACGCGACCAGGGTATTCATGTCTTTCGTGAAAAGCAAACCGTTCCGCGAGGCGAAGGCTGCGCTGCCCACCCCGACTTCGACGGCGGAGAGCCTGGCGCAATGCGAGAAAGCCGAGGCTGGGACAGTAACCGTCTGGTCGGGGATGCAGGCAACGCCCTCCTTGCCCTCGGGAACGAGCAAGAGGCCGGTCATATCCTTCGTAAACAGCATGCCGTCGAAGGACGCGAAGGATTCGTTCTTCGAGCTGACGGAGATGCGGGAGAGCGACGGGCAGCCCGCGAGGGCGCCGTCTTCGATGGTTTCGATGGATTCGGACAGCGAAAGCGAAACGACGGCCGCCCCGTCAAGCACGCCCTCGGACGCGTCGGGATCGCCGACCGCAACGACCGCATAGGAATCCGAGCCGCTCGACACGGTTGCAGGCACGACGACCTCGCCGTCGAGACTCGAGGCGCGCACTCCCACGAGGGCTGCCGTCTCGCCGTCGATGCGGAAGACGAGCCCGTCCTGGACGAGCTCGCCAGTGGAGGCTTTCGGAGTTTCCGAAGCCAGCGGCACGTCGGCCGAGGTCTGATTGGCGGGAGGAGCAGGTTCTACGGGGGGAAGGACGGGTTCCGAAGACTCCTTCGACTCGCCAGACAACTCGATTTCTTCCACCACCTGCCCGGAAGCAGGAGCATCGGCGCGCCCCGAATCACCGGAGCCGCCTTCAGCGCCTTCGGCGTTAGTTAGAGGCTGTGAAGCCCCCCCCCCCGGATTTTGCTCGACCTGAAGGTCGGCGGCATAGGCGCCGGCAGCGTCAAGCGGAGCGCCCATGGCGAGGAGGAGAGCAAGGGTTAGCGCGAGCGCGGAAGCGCTCGTCCGTGCATGAACGATTCTCGATCCCATGATTCCTCTGTCCCTTTGCATATTCCCGTTGTATCCACGCCGATTCCCGTCGGCGCGCGCATCGCCGAAACGGCACGATCGTCGTTTCCCGCGACGATTCGCCCCCTCGATGCACATGCAACAGCTTCCCTACCTGCTGCATATATTCCGCATAGTAGCACGCGTTCCCAGTTTGTAAACCTCGTCTCGCAGGCAAGCGCATTCCGAAGCGCCCGTGCTAAACCATGCAGCGCTCCCCGCAAAAGCGCAGGTAGAATATATGCAGCACAGGTGCCGCCTGCTCCTCTCACCCGATTGCGCGTTCACATTTTCTACACAATAAGCAAGCGAGGCAGCAAGGCTCTGGGCGGCGGGATTTCAGACGGCCGGGCGACCGGCCACCGCTTCCCCAACGTTGCGCTTGCCGCCACGGCCCTCATCGCGATCGAGGGCAACGATCCGTCCATGCAGCAGCTCGCGCACGCTTTTGTCAACCAATTTTGGCCATTCGAGGCCGTTTTGGTTGACAAAAGCGTGCGCGAACGAAGAAAAGCGAGCACCCCCCCCCCAGCGGGGCAAGACCGGGCGCGCTGCATAAGCGCGCCCTTCCGGCAGCGCCCGAGATGGGCGCCGCCGCACCTCAGCCTACGAAGCCGCCTTCACGGTCCACACCAGCCTCGCCACGTCTTCGACGGGCTTCTCGGAATAGGCAACCTGCACGCCGTCGAGGTCCAGAGACAGCGCCCCCCTCGCTTCCGTCGGCGCGAGGAAGCCCGCCGACGGCTCCATGGCCGCGAAGGCGGCGGCGTACTCGTCGCCGAACCACACCGGCGTGTCGCGTTTGCCGAAACGCAGCACCAGCGACACGTTCTGGCGCTGCCCAGGGTCGGGGAACAGCAATGCCGCCCCGGGGCCTTCCACCGCGCTCACTCCCGCCACCTGCGTCTTCACTGGCGTGAACGAACGGAACACCAGGTCGTCGTCCACCACGTCGCCCGACGCTTGGACGGTCACCTCAGCGGACACGGGCACCTCGTAACGCAGAACAGGCGCACCGAACTTGCCGTACACGGTCACGTCGCCCGCCACCGCCGCGTCGAAGTCGAAGGGCTGCGCGCACCCGTCATCGGCATACCAGCCTTCGAAGGCGTAGCCGAACCGAGCCGGGTCGCCGGGGTTCGCCACCAGGCCGTCGGCGTCCGCGAGCGCGACGGCATACGTGTCCCACCGCGAAGGATCGGCGGCCTTCGGCAGCTTGAACGTGGCGACGCGCACGCCGTCGGGAACCGGATGGTCGGGGTCGCCCGGCACAGCGAGCGTCCGGTTCTGAGCGCTCCAGTCGTACGCCTTCACCGCCTCGCTCGGATCGGCGCAGTACGTGAGCGTGCCCGCCGAGGAGGCAAGGAACGGGTTCGTCGACGCCCTTGCCGCATCAAGCGGAAAGTCGAAGGAGGACGGCAGTGCGACGAGTCGGTCGCACCCCTCGAACAAACGGTTCATGAGCGTGGCCGGGTCAAGCGGCGCGTCCGTCGGAATAGCGAACCCCTCCGGCAGCATCGCCAACGACGTGCACCGGTAGAACATCATGTCGACCTTCGTGGCGCTCGCGGGGATGGTGAACCCTTCCGGCAGCGAAGCCAGCGACGAACAGCTTTGGAACATCGACGAAAGCTCCTCCATGCCGTCGTGCAACAGGAAGCCGTCCGGCAGCACGACCAGCCCGGAATCCCTGAACATAGAGCGCACGGAGGTCACGCTCCCAGGCAGCGAGAACCCGGACGGCAGCTCGCGCAGCTGGGCGCAGCGTCCGAACATCCACGACACGTCCCACACGTTGTCGGGCAGCCTGAACCCGGTCGGCAGCGAAGCCAGCGACGAGCAGCCGTTGAATACGCCGTTGAGCGTTTCCGTTGAAGCGGGGAACGCGAAATCCCCGGGCAGCGACACGAGCGACGAGCAGCCGTTGAACGCGTTATCCAGTCTCTTGCACCCCTGCGGTATGCGAGCCTCGGCGATGTCGGCTAGGTTCACCATATCCAGGAACCACATCTCCATGTTCTCGATCTTGAGACGCGGGTCGATGACCACCTTCTTCACGAGGTTGCGGTACGGGCCCCAGTGCGTTTTGTTCCACAGCTCGCCGGGCGCGTTGGTCACCCACCCGAGGCTGTCGACCTCGCCCTCGCCCGTGATGGACAGCGTCCCGGCGGCGTCGATCGACCACCGGCCCTCGCCCGTTCCGACCATCGGAAGCGGGTTCGACAACTCGCTGGGGTTGAGAATGCGACCGTCGGACAGCCAGTCGTAATCGAGCAGCCTGCGATCGTCGCCGTCGTATTTGGTGGCGACCCAGGCGGCGGGCTTCTCGGTGAAACCGAATGTGCCGGCCATGTCGCAGCCATCGGCGAAGGACAGGTTCACGGGCACCACGATGAGCGCCGGGCAGTCGAAGAACATGCGCGCGGCAGTCGACACGCTCGCGCCCACGAACCCGTCGGGAACCTTCAGCGAGGAAAGGACCGAGCAGCCTTTGAACATGCCGCCCATGTCCTCCACCTGCGACGTTCTGAAATGCGAAACGTCGAGCACTTCGAGCTTGGAGCAGCCTTGGAACAGGTTGGACATGCTCGTAGCGTTGGTCGTGTCGAGGCCCGCGAGGTCCGCCGCAGTCATATTAGCGCAGCCTTGGAAGAGGCATGCCAAGCCGCCGTCGGCAGCCACGCCCGGCCGCACTTCCACCGAGGTCACCGACGCGCGCAGGGCATCCCACGGCACATCGGTCGCAGCCGTCATCGAGGGGAGCGTGCCGCTCGTCCCCTCGGCAGGCCAGACGGTCAGCTTGCCCGCATTGTCAATGCTCCAACCGCAGGTGCCGAACGGATTGCCCGCGACCCACCGAGCGTACAACACGGTGTCGCGGGCCACCTTGTCGGCGGCGAAATCCCACGCGCTCTCGCACGTCGGCTCCTTGTACCAGCCGCTGAACACGTAGCCCGCGCGCGACGGATTCGCCGGCTTCGCGAGGGCCGAGCCCACCGCCACCGGCGACGTCCCCGGCGAGACGCTCGAGCCGCCTTGCGAGTCGTATGCCACAGTGCAGTCAACCTGCACATCCATTGACGAAGTAGCGATTACCGTCGAACCGTACCGCAGCTGAGCCTGCACCTGGGCAGTCCCGCCCGCTACCGCGGTGAACGCAGCCGTCGCAGAGCCCGCGGCCGCGCTGACGGTTGCCACCGATTCGTCGGTAGACCCCCACCCCACGGTCGTCTCGATGAGCGACGGCTTCACGATGGTCGTAGACGCATCGTAGGAAGCAGTACCTGTTTCGCCGCGTCCTAAGCGCGCTGATGTCGGCGTGACGGCCGGCATGGACAGACGGGTAAGACGAGCGTTCACGAAATCGGCGGCAGATCCCGAAAAGACCGAGCCTTGCCTCGCGTAAAACCGAACGCTGTCGGACACGTTCTGGAACGTCTCCGATCCGTCGATCGACAGCGTCGCCCCATCCTCTTGAAGAAGCAGCATCTCATCGAGCTCAACGCAGCCCAGAAACGAGTCGGCACCGAAACGTTCCACCGTAGAGGGAATCACCACAGATTCGAGCATCTGGCACAACCTGAACGTACCGTTTTTGATGTCGCGAACTCCCTCGGGCAGTGAAACCGATGTTAACTCGCACGAGTAGAACGCCAGATCCGAAACGTTCACGATTCCATCCGGAACGACATAGGAACCCTTCGTCCTGCGTTCAGGATAGCGAACGAACGTCTTCATGTCCCTGGAGAACAGTACGCCATCTTGTGAGACGTAAGCCGGATTGCCCGCGTCCACCTCGAATTCCTTGAATGAGATCGACAGCGATACGACAGGAGATGCCAAGCGAGTCGTGGATGGCCCGACGGAAAGCTTCTCCAAAAATCGCGGGCTTCGAAAAGCCGTAGAAACGACGCTCGCAACCTTGTCGGGAATACGATACGAAGCGCCCGGCTTGGCAGGAGGATACCGTACGATCTCGCTTCCGTCCTTGCTAAGCAGGATTCCATCGCTTGAAGAGAAGCGGGGGTTGGCTGCATCAACGGTGATGGAGGTCATCTTCAAGCCGTCTACCAGGGTATAGTCATCTTTGAATTCTACTAACGTCGAAGGAAAATGAATGCTCGTCAGATTGAAGCACTTGGAGAAGCAGAACGAGCTGAACGAACGCACGATATAGGACTTGCCCGTGGAGGCATCAGTGATTGTTTCGGGGATGACCAGATCGCCGGCGATTTTGTTAGACGCTTCAGCAATCGCAACGGTGTCGCCCCCGCTTTCGATCGTGCACAGCAGCTGCTGACCTCCGGGGACGGTGGCAACGAACGTGTCTCCCGCCGCACGCGAGGTCGCAGGCCCTTCCAAAGTTCCAAGCAAGTCTTCAGGGAGCGCAGTGAACGACATGGGCTTGATGCGTTCAGCAGAGAACGACTCCCGCTTGATCGGCCCCGCCAGCTCAGTTGGTGCTGCCGCAACCTCGACCGTGCGGGTGGCGCGGGCGAGCTCGACGCCGTCGAGGGACAGCGTTACGGCGACCTCGGAGGAGCCTTCGGCCTTGCCGGTCGCCGTGCCGTCGGCGTCGACGGAGAGGGGCTTCGCGGCGTAGGAGTAGGAGGCCTCTATCGGCTCGGGAGCGCTGAGCTGGCCGCCTTCGAGGATGCTCGCGGACTTGCCGACTTCGAGGGCGAGGGGCTCTTCGGGGAGCGAGACGCCGTAGGGCATGAGGTGGTTGCCCGCGGCCGGTAGGCCGACGTTCCAGGAGTCCGCCGATCCCGACGGGGCGTAGACGCTCACGCCGGAGCACTCGGCGAGCGCGCTGTCGGCGACCCATGGCGAGCCGAGGGCGACGACGCGCTCGAGCGAAGGGCACGCCGCGAATGCGCGCTCGCCCACCGACGCGACGGAGGCAGGGAGCCAGGCTTCCGTGATGCCGGTCGCCTCGAAGGCTCGCTCGCCGACGGCGGTCACGCTCGCGGGGAGCGTAACGCCGGTCAATCCGGTTCGTCCTGCGAACGCGGCGTCCGCGATCGCGCTCACGCGGTAGGACACGCCGCCCACCTCGGCGGCTGCCGGGATCTCGAGGGCGCCTTCCGGCCCCTCGGCGCCCTGCCAGGAGACGGCCAGCGTGTAGTCGACCAGCACCTCGTAGGCGAGGCCGGAGGCCTGCGGGGCCTCGGGCTCGGACGGCTCGGGGACGGCGACGTCGCCCGGCTTCGCAGGCTCCTTGAAGCTCGAGAACCCGGCCGCCTTCCACACGGCCCTGCGGGCTTCGTAGTCCTCGCCGGCGGGCAGCGCCACGACGGAGCCGGCGCGCGCCTCCGCGTCGAACGCGTCGGCCGCGATGTCGCGCACGAAGCCGAGCGCGGTGATGGACGTCAGCGCGCACCCGGCGAACGCGCCGGATGCGATCGACTCCACGCCTTCCGGCAGCACCACGGCACCGCCCGCGCCCGGCGGGCACGCGACCAGGGTATTCATGTCTTTCGTGTACAGCAAACCGTCCCGCGAGGAGAATGCGGCGCTGCCCTCCCCGACCACGGCTTCGCAGAGGCCGGGCGCTCGGGAAAACGCTCCGGCCGGGACAGAGGTCGCCGGGTCGGGGATGCGGGCAACGCCCTCCTTGCCCTCGGGAACGAGCAGGAGGTCGGAGAGGTCCTTCGAGAACAGCATGCCGTCGAAGGACGCGTAGGTTTGATTTTCGGAGGAGACGGACACCCGGGAAAGCGTGGGGCATCCGGAAAGCGCGCCGTCGGCTACGGCATCGACGAGCGCAGGTATCGAGAGGGACGCGACGGGAGCATCCGCGAACAGGCCCTCTCCCGAGGAATCGCCCAGCGCGACGACGGCGAAGGAAGTTTCGCCGACCGCTATGCGGGCGGGAACGGACACGTCGCCCGTAGGGGCATCGCCGTACCAACCGACGAGTGCAACGGACGCGCCGTCGGGGTTGACGGAGTAAACGAAGCCGTCGACGCGAACCTCACCGGCAACGGGTCGGGGCTCGTCGTGGGACAGCGGGGCTTCGGCGGTCGCCTGCCCTACATTGCCGGGAGCGGCAGGGGCGGTTTCGCGGCCGGAAGCCCCCTCGGACGCCTCCGACAGCTCGACGATTTCGCTGCGTTGGGAGCCCTCCGGCTCCCCTTCGCCGCCTGCGGCGGCGCTATCTAGCTGTGACCCCCCCCCCCCCGGAGGTTTCCGCAGTTGCGGTATCAACGGCCCATGCCCGCGCGCCATCAAGCGCCGGACCGAGCACGAGGACGCACGACAGGACGGCCGCGCAGGCCGACCTGCCGATCATCTGAGATCGGCTTCCCATAGTAACTGCCCCTTTTTCTTGCTTCCCGGCATCGCTGCCAGGTTCCCGTTGCATGCCGATATGCGGCATATATTCGACATGATAGCATGCAAGACCCGCACGCCAAGCGTTCGGTCGCACAGCGCGGCGTCCGCGGCCGAGCGCGAGCAACCCCGTCTCCGCAGATGGGAAGCCGTCAATCCCCGCGATCCCACCGGTCGACAATGCGGAATATAGTCCACATATTCTTCACAACAGAGGCTGAGCGATCACCGGCCGCGATCGAACTCCACGTGCCACGACCCGTTCTCGTCGCACCAGGCGAGATACCCCAAGCTCCGACACGCCTCCACCGTCGCATCGATGCGCCCTTGGCAGCAATCCCACGTCATCCAGTCGTCTTCCGACAGATCCCCCACGATCCTGCGCCCGTGCCACACGTGCTCGTTGCGCGTCCTCACCTCGTCCAAAGCCCGTTGGTAGTCGTCGAGAGCCCCTTCGATGCTCGCGGCGCCCGCCCGCAGCTGATCGAGCGTCGACAGAGCATGCTTCATTGCCAACAGCAAATCCGTGCAGGCGGCCTCACGCGCTCTCCGCCGTATCCCCATACCACATCCCCTTGCCAAAACTTACAATATACATGTACTTATATCACATTATCACAGCATTTATGTACCTTCAAGCTCAGGATGAATGTATATATTTGCGATGCACTCATTCTTTCTGTACCATGAAGAACGACAGAAAGGGCATCATGCACAACCTGCAACTGAAGAGTCTCCGCAAACAAGCAGGGTACGACACGCAAGCCGACCTCGCTCACGTCCTTGGCGCAAACCCTCGCACCTATGCTTCATGGGAGCGTGAAGAAGTGGGGCTGTCGCTCAACGAGGCCCGCCGCATCGCCGATGTCCTCGATTGCTCCATCGACGAACTAGCAGGCCGAACATGGCCCGAGAACCGTTTCGCAGACGAACGCCAAAACGAGATCAACCGACTCTACGAACAGCTCGACGAGGCGCGCAAGGCGTTTCTACTCGACGCCGTGAAGGGGCTTGCCGCCGCCATGCAGCAGCCGGCCGCTAAGATTTCTTGACGATCGTCAAATCCTGCACGCTCACGCGCAGAGCGTCCTCGTATCCTTCGCGGTCGAGCTTGTTCGCCGACACGTCGATGACGGCGCGCGCGTTCGCTCCCTGCGCCTCGCTCTCCTTGCAGCCCGATCCGAAGTCGCGCTCCAACTCGGCGAGGAAAGCCTCCACCGCCTCACCGTCGGCAAGCTGCACCTCGAGCGTCGACGTTTCGCACAACCCCCCGGCGTCGAACTGCACGGTCTCCGTGGTCTGCCGCTCTTCCCCGTCGGGACCGGCCGTCATGTAGCGGTACGTGACGGAACCCGACAGGTCTTTCTCCTTCTCGACCGGCTTCGCTTTCTCCGCCTCGCCCTCGGGCGCATCGATCCGCTCGGGTGCCGTCTCGGCAGCCGGAGGGTCATCGCTCGCCTCCCGCTCCCCGCCGTCCAACCGAGGCAGCTGGAACGCCGCGAACGCGATCAGACCCAGGACGAGTGCGCCCGATGCGACGATCAAGCCCGCCTTGCGCGCGAACCCGCGCCGATGAAGCGCCTCGGCCTCCCTCATGCCCTCTTCGAGGCTGGTGGGAGGCTCGTCGAACATCACGCTCGACACCGCCTCGACCTTCGGCTCTTCGGTTTTCCGGGACCCCGCTTCAGCCTTCGCTTCCGCCTTCGCCTCAGCCTTGCGCTCCACGGGCTCGGGGCGTCGCTGCTCAGCCGGCTCAGGCGCGCGCTCCGGCGAAGCCGCCTGCGGCTCCCCGGGCTCCTCGTCGGCGGACGCGCGCGCTCCGGCCCCTTCGCGCACCTCGTCCAAGCGCTGCTGGATGAGCTGCTCCAACCGCTCGTCTATCAGGGCGCGAACCTCGCCCGGATCGTCCTGGATTCCGGCCAACGCCTCGAGAAGCGTCGGAACCGTCCTCCCCTTCTCGAGAGCCGTCTCGCACGGCTCCTCGAACGCGCCGCACTCGTCCTTCGGCTTCGCGACGGGACGCTCCGCCGTTTCCGCCGCGCCTTCGGAGATCGCAGCCGCGCCTTCGTCGACCGAGGCGTGCTTCCCCCGAAAAGCCCGCTCGAACGATTGGCGGCCGGAGGAATGCTTCCCGCGCGGCGCCGCGGTCGCGCGATCGGCGCTCGGAGCGGCCGCCTCGGCCGAGCTTGGCCTCGCGGCCGGCTCGCGCCCTTCGGAATCCGTCGCCGACGGCTCGGCCGCCGCAACCGGCAGCGCGAACACGGCCGGAGCCTTGGCGATCATCTCGAGCACGCGCAGATCCTCGCCGCCTGCAACCGGCGCGCTTCCACGGCGCTTCGCTTCCGGCTCCAGGATCTCCGCGGCGGTCGCGGGTGCGGGCTGAGGCGCAGGCTGGGGCATTGGTTGAGATTCGGGCCGAGGCTCTGGCCGGGGTTCCGGCCGGGGCGCAGGCTGCGGCTCAGGTCGGGGCTCCGGCTCCGGCTCGCGTTCCGGCGCGGCCAGCGGCGGCTCGATGGGAGCATCCGTCGAAGCCTGAGGTTCGGCAGGAGGCTCGTCGTCGGCCGGATCGCGACGCGCTTCGTCCTCGACATGCTCCGCCGGCCCGTTCACGAACGCGAACAGGCTCTCCAAAGACAATGACTCGTCGTCGAAACCCGACATCCTCCCGCTTTCCCGCACCGACGCAACCGGCGCGCCTCTCGCGCCGCCCTCGCGCCTCGATCGATCAAATGTTGAATATATTCATCTTATCAGAAATCGGCGGGATGGGCGAAAGAAGCCCGAACGCGCATACACCCCTCACGCTTTCCCCTTGACTTCGAACACTCGTTTGCGTAGTATACGAACATACATTCTCGCGAACATTTGATCTGACGAACGGATGAACGAATGGACTTGGTTGGCAAGCTCGAAATCCTCGCCGATGCCGCGAAATACGACGTGGCGTGCACGTCGTCGGGCATCGACCGCGACGCGCAAAAGGGCAAGCTGGGCAACACGCTGGCCGCCGGATGCTGCCACAGCTTCGCGGCCGACGGGCGCTGCATCACGCTGCTCAAGGTGCTCATGACGAACGTCTGCGTGTACGATTGCGCCTACTGCGTGAACCGCGTGTCGAACGAGGTGCCGCGCGCCGCGTTCAAGCCGCGCGAGCTGGCCGACCTCACCATCGCGTTCTACCGCCGCAACTACATCGAGGGCCTGTTCCTCAGCTCGGGCGTCATCCGCAACCCCGACTACACCACCGAGCTCATGATCCAGACGCTCGCCATCCTGCGCGAGGAGCACGGCTTCCGCGGCTACATCCACGCGAAGGCGGTGCCCGGCACCTCGCCCGAGCTCGTGCAGCAGCTGGGGCACCTGGCCGATCGCATGAGCGTGAACATGGAGCTGCCCTCCCAGAAGAGCCTGCAGCTGCTCGCGCCCGAGAAGGACAAGCAGCGCATCATCGCGCCCATGCGCCAGATCCGCGACAACATCGCCGTGGACAAGGACACCCGGGCGCTCGTGCGCAAGCAGACCACCTACATGAAGCAGATCCGCCCCAAGAAGAAGGAGCGCGCCTTCGTGCCCGCCGGCCAGTCCACGCAGATGATCGTCGGCGCCTCCCCCGAGAGCGACTTCCAGATCCTCAACCTATCGGCCGCGCTGTACCGTACGCTGTCGCTCAAGCGCGTGTTCTTCAGCGCCTACACCCCCGTGAACGACGACAAGCGCCTGCCCGGCACCGACGCCATCCAGCTCAACCGCGAGCACCGGCTCTACCAGGCGGACTGGCTGCTGCGCTTCTACCGCTTCGACGTGACCGAGATCATCGACGAGGACAACCCGTTCCTCGATCCCGACCTCGACCCGAAGGCGAACTGGGCCATCAACCACCTCGACTTCTTCCCGGTGGAGGTGAACACGGCCCCGCTCGAGGCGCTGCTGCGCGTGCCCGGCATCGGCGTGCGCGGGGCGAACCTCATCGTGCGGGCGCGGCGCACGACCAGCCTTCGCGAGCCGGAGCTGCGCAAGCTCGGCATCGCCTACAAGCGCGCCCGCTTCTTCATCACGTGCAGCGGGGGCTACGCGGGCCAGGGAGTCGACTTCTCCCGCGAGGGGCTGCGCGCGCAGCTGGCAGCGCCCATCAAGGGCGGCAACCACGGCCGCCGCGCCGACAAGACCACGCCGGGGCAGATGAGCCTGTTCGAGAGCGTCGAGACGCCCGAGAAGGCGCGCATCGCCGGGGGCGCGCCCGCGCGCGAGCTCGCCCCCGCCGCCCCGACGGCGGCCGACGGGGTCTACGGGTGGCAGCGCGCCCTCGAAATGCCGGAAGCAGTGTGCGCATGAAAGGCTCGCCTCGGCCCGACGATGCCCCCGTCGCCGCGGAAGAGCCCCTCGCCGACGTGGCGTACTGCCACGACGGCACGCTCGAGGGGCTGCTGTCGGCCGTGTTCGAAGCGTACGCGCGCCGCGAGGACCCGCAGGACGTCGCCTCCGCGGACGTGCTGCAGCCGCGCCTCGGGCAGACCGTGCGCGTCATCGAGACGAACGAGCAGCACGCCGTGCGCGTTCGGCGCGGACTGAGGCGCCGCTGCGGCGACGCGGCCTACGACGCCGTCAAGCACGCCTCGCTCAGCGACCACCCCGACGCCGGCACCATCGTCTACCGTTTCATCCGCTACGCCATGGCGCAGAGCCGCGGAGGGCGGACGCGCCGCAACGTGCTGAACGACCTCGCGCACCCCGCCGTCCAGCCGCTCCATCGCCTCGAGCGCTCCGTCCTGAACGAGCGCCACCGGATGCTGCAGTTCCTCCGCTTCGAACACCTGGAGAACGGCGTCTGGTTCGCGCGCTGCAACCCTGCGGCCTCGGTCATCCCCCTGCTCATGAACTGGTTCAGCGGGCGCTTCAACACGCAGCCGTTCATCATCTTCGACGAGGCGCACAACGTCGCCGGCGTGTACGGGGGCTCCGACTGGTACCTCGTGGAGGCGCAGCACGTCGACCTTCCCGATCGCGCGTCCGAAGAGCGGCTCATGCAGCAGGCTTGGAAGCGCTTCTACGACACCGTCGCCGTGGAGGCTCGCTACAATCCCGAGCTGCGCCGTCAGTTCATGCCCAAGCGCTTCTGGAAGAACCTCACCGAGATGCAGGAAGACCTCCCCGGCACCGAGATCTCCCCGCGATAGCCCCGCGCCTCGCCCGTCGGCCAGCGATGGCCGGCCGCCGCTGCCGGCCGAGGGCCCCGCGCCCGCCGCTGCCGGCCGAGGGTGCCGCGCCCGCCGCTGCCGGCAGNCATGCGCCGCGAACATATGTTCGGACTCCCCCTTTGACGCACAACGCCCGACCGAGCGCTTTTCCGGGCGGGCCCAAGTTCCCGCCTCGTCCTATCCGGCATGCGCCCGCTGCTTCGCCGTTTGCGCGAGGAACCCGGGTCCGCGGCGGTTTTCGACGGTAAAACGCCTTCGGGGGCCTTCCCCGCCCGCCCCGGCGTCCGCCCGTCCCCCATTCTCCCAGGTCGCGGAGGCACCGCGGGAAGGGCTCGCGGGAAACGCCCTCGGACGGGGCCGTCCGAGGGCGTTTTTCCGTCGAAAACCGCCACGGGCCGCGCCCTCGCCCCCCCTTCTCGGAACCGGCGTGGCGGTTCCCGCTCATGCGCGCTTTCGCCAATCGAATCGGACCGGCGCGTGCGGAAACGCTTGTCGAAAGCGCGCATGAGCGGAAAGCGTCGCCGTTCCGGCACGGCGAGCGAGCGCCGCAACGGGGGCCGCCCCGCTCAGCCGTTTCCGGGCCCATGCGGAAGGCGCCTGTTCGGCGCATTCGCCCCGATTGCGCGCTTAAGGCATAACCGCATAGCGCCCGTCGGCGGGCGTTATGCGCCAAAGAGGGAGTTAGAGCATTCGTTCTACCTTCAAGCACGACCGCGGCTCAAGGCCCGCGCGCTCAACCGGTCGGCAGCCTTTCCCTTCGCGCAGCGGCGTGCGCGAGGCTTCCCGAGGGTGCATAACTCGGGGACTTCGCCTGACAACGGTCCGTCGGCGCGCGAACCGTCCGGCGCGCAGGCCCCTCCGCACTCGTCCCCGTTCCGCGGGCGGGCGGCTCACCCCTGTGCGCCGCTCGGCTCTCGAACTCCGGTCAGGTCGAACGGAGGGATGAAGCTGTCCTCGGCGGCGCCGCCCTGCTGCCAGAAGTAGTCCCCGACGCCCAGCTCGTCGGCGAAGTCCAGCAGGCGCTCGTACTCCTCGTCGGGCACGCGTCGAGCAAGCTCGGGGCAGCGGCGCAGCGTCGCGGACGCGCGCGCGTCGCCCGCTTCGGCCGCATCGGCCAGCACGGGCGTGTACTGGTTCATGAGCGACAGCAGCACCGAATCGCCGAAGCGCTCGTGCACGAGCCGCACGACGCGCTTCGAGTCCTCGAGCGCGCCCGGCAGCATGAGATGGCGCACGACGACGCCGCCCGTCAGGCGCGGCGCGACATCGACCTCGTCGAACGTCGGCATCCCCGCCTCCTCCGCCATCGCCTCGAGCGCGGCGAGCGCGACATCGGGGTAGTCGGGCGCCTGCGAGTAGCGGCGCGCCAGCTCGGCATCGGCGTACTTGAAGTCGGTAAGGTACGCGTCCACCGTGCCCGCGTTCGCCCGCACGGCGGCGACCGTCTCGTACCCGGAGGTGTTCCACACGACGGGCAGCCCCAGCCCGCGGGCCCGCGCCAGGACGACGGCCGCGCGCGCCTCGGGGGCGTAGTGCGTCGGCGTGACGAAGTTGATGTTGAGGGCGCCCTGCTCCTGCAGCTCGAGGCACATCGCGGCGAGGCGCTCGACGCTCACCGCCTCGCCGCGATGTGCCTCGAGCTGCAGGAGCAGGGCGCCCTCAACNCGAGGCGCTCGACGCTCACCGCCTCGCCCGCCTCACCTGCGGCGATCACCGCGTTCTGGCAGTACGCGCACCTGAGCGGGCAATGCGCGAAGAACACCGTGCCGCTGCCGCGCTCTCCGCTGATGGGAGGCTCCTCCCAGAAGTGCAGCGCCGCGCGCGCAACCACGAGGCGATCATCGGCCCCGCACGCGCCGCGCTCCCCCGCCGCCCGGTCGGCCCCGCACGAACGCGGGCACAGGTCGCAGCCCATGGGCTCAGTTGGCCGAGTACGCGCCGTAGCCGGGATAGTCGGGATAGGAGCCGTGATCGTGCCCGTGGTCGTGGTCGTGCCCGCAGCCGTCGTCCAGCTCCTCGAAGCCTTCGGACGCGTCGCCGTAGGCCTGCTCGGCGCGGGTCCAGTCGAGGCCCTGCTCGGCGCACGCCTTCTCCTCGCCGTACACGAGCGCCAGCGCCGAGGGCGCTTTGTCGGCGCCGCCGATGACGGCCAGCAGCTCCAGCAGGTGCAGGCACGCCTCGGCCTGCGGAAGGATGAGGTCCACGTCGTCGGCCGCCGTCAGCGCGGCGGACAGCTCGGCCATGAACATCTCCACCGTGTACGTGCCGTCGAAGCGGCCCGTGTTCACCGCGGCCAGCACCTGCTCGGCCACGGGCGTCGCGGCGCCCACGCGCTCAACGGCCTGGTCGAGCGACGCCGACGAGCGGCGTACGGCGCGGTACAGCGCGTCGGCTTCCACGGCCGAGATCACCTGCGCCGTCGTCTGCAGCGTGTACGCGGCGCGCGCGAGCTGCGCCGAGCCCGCCCCGCCCGTGTCCTGCACCGTGCCGGCGATCGCCTCGAGCACGGGGCGCGCCTCGTCCACGGCCTCCTCGTCTCCGCCGACGAAGCACACGAGGTTGTCGCGGTCGCCGAACGCGTCGGCGCGCGCCACGTCGACCACCACGAGCGGCGCTTCCACCGACATGAGGTCGCTCACCACGGCAACGGCGTTCAGCTCGCGCGCGAAGCTCGGCGTCGACGCCGACAGGTCGATGAGCAGCGCGCCCTTGCCCGCCGCCTGCACGAGCCCTTCCTCGTCGAAGTACGCGTCCTCGAGCGCCGTCTGCGACGTGCAGTACGTGATGATGGCCTCGGCATGCGCAACGTCCTCGGTGCGCGTGCAGCCGGCGGCCTCGAGACGGGCCGTCACCATGGCGCCCACCCCCTCGTTGCCGGAGTATACGAACGAAAGTTCCATCTAAGCACCTTTCCCGATGCGTCTGAATTCCATATGCCGGGCACGCTGCGAGCGTGCGGGCTATTCGCCGCCCTTGACCTTCTTCGCGATGCGGTCGGCAACCGACAGCTCCTCGCGCTTGTCGTTGCCCCAGAACACCACCGCGATCATGTCCGGCCCCACGTGGCTGCCGATGACCGGCCCGATGCTGCTCTCCAGAAACAGGATGCTGTCGTCGGTTTTGCCGAGCGCTTCCTGCAAACGCGCGGCGTCCTTCGGGCAGTCGGCGTTGCCGATGACCACGCAGCGGCCCGGCCGCGAGTCGGCCTTGCGCTTGTTGTAGTACTCGGCCAGCTGCTTGATGCCCTTCTTGCGCCCGCGCGCCACGCCCGCCAGCGACAGCTTGCCGTCGGTGGTGATGGTCAACAGCGGCTTCACGTCCAGCTTCGAGCCCGCGTACGCCACCGAGCTGGGGATGCGGCCCCCTCGGCGCAGCGCCTCGAGGTCGTCCACCATGAACTCGGCGTCCACGAAGTAGCGCGCCTCCTCGGCCCAGCGCGCCAGCTCGAGCGCCGTCATGCCGTTGTCGCGCTGCCGCAGCGCCTCGTACACCAGCAGCGCCTCGGCCACCGAGGCCAGGCACGTGTCCACGATGTACAGCTCGGCATCGGGGTGCTCGGCCATCAGCTGCTCGTGCACGAGCGCGGCTGCGTCGAAGCTGCCGGACAGCCCGCTGGAGAAGCTGAGGAACACGGTGGGCACGCCGCTTTCGATGGCGCGCTCGAACGCGTCGCGGAACACGGGCACGGGCACCTGCGCCGTGGTGGGCTCTTCGCCGTTGCGCATCGCCTGGTAGAAGTCGTGCGCCGTCGAGGTTTGGTACAGATCGTCGGCGTGCTCCCCGTCGCTCATGACGTAGGGGAACTCGATGAGCTCGACGCCTTCCCGATCGACGACCTCATGCGGCAGGTCGCAGCACGAATCGATGATGAGGTTGCACTGATGCTGCATAGAGGGGTTCTCGCTTTCTGGGCGGTTTGCAGACGTGTCGGTTCGGGGCGCGAACGCCTAGGACGCGCAGGCGCGCGCCTGAGCCGGGCCGGAGAGCTTGCCGGCCAACGAGCTCGCGCACTCGTAGGCTATCCCCACGGCCGGCCCCACGTGCAGGCCGATGACGGGGCTCACCGGCAGCACGCTCACCGAGCGCCCGATGAGCGGCTCGATGACCTCGCGCGCCCACTCGACGGCCGGCGCCTTGTCGCCGATGTAGTGCACCACGACGTGCTTCAAGCCGTGCTGCTCGACGTCGCTCTTGAACGTCGACACGATCTTGTCGAGCGCCTTCTTGCGCGTGCGCACTTTCGCGAACGTCGAGGCCTTGCCGTCGCTCACCGTGAGCACGGGAGCCAGCTGGATGAGGTTGCCCAAGAGCGCGGCCGCGTTGCCGATGCGCCCGCCCCGTTGCAGGAACGTGAGCGTCTCGGGCGTGAACAGGAAGCGGGTGGACGCCACGCCCTCGAGCGCAGCGGCGGCGCAGCCGGCGAGATCCTCGCCCGCATCGCGCGCGGCGACGGCATCGAACACCGGCCACGCCTCGTCGTATCCGCACGAGGTGGAGTCGATGATGACGTAGGAGAAGTCGATGTTGCGCGCCTTCACGGCGCGGGCGGCGCGCACGGCGCCCTCGTAGGTTCCGGACAGCTCCGACGAGATGAAGATGCCCAGCACCTCGTCGCCCGCCTTCGCCGTCTCCTCGAACAGGCTCTCCAGCACGAGCTGGGACGGCTGGCTGGACGTGGGGATGTTGTCCACCATGTCGTAGATGTCGGCGTAGAACTCGTCGAGGTCCATCTCGGCGTCCGCGTACTCGGTGCCCTCGCGGTTCACGAACAGCGTGACCACGTCGATGCCGGCCTCGCGCGCCACGTCGGCGGGAATGGAAGCGACCGAATCGGTGAGTATCTTGATCATGACATCCTTCCTTGACATGGGGCGCATGCCCCCGAGAAAATCGATGACGTACCCTCGTACACTACGCGATGCCCCGCAGCTTCACAACCAGATCGCGGCGACGCTCAAAAAGACCATATTCGAGCCCCACCGGGTAGGTATGGGCGTTCAGCATGCGCTTCTGGCTCTCGTCGAGCGTGGCGAGCCCGGCCTGCGCGCGTTCGCGCGCGGCCCACGCGTCGCGCTCGGAGGCATCGAGCACCGTGGCGCCGTCGCGTGCGAGCGGCTTGAGCAGCGTCTCGGAGCACAGTCCCGCGAGGTTCTTCTGCCGCAGGTCGTCGGAAGGGTCCACGATGACCTCGCGCAGCCCCTCGCACGGCGCGTTCACGTCGAACACCATGTCGCCGGCCAAGCGCCCGCTGCCGCAGTAGAAGTAGCGGCGCACGTCCAGAACGCCGGGCGTGGTCAGCTTGGCGGCCGACTCGGATATCTTCAGACGGTCGGTCCACCTCTCCTCCCCCGGCGCGCGCGTGGCCGACAGCTTGTACACGCCGCCCAGCGTGGGCTGGTCGTAGGCGCAGGCCAGCTTCGTGCCCACGCCCCACGAGGTCACCTGCGCCCCCTCGTCGCGAATGGACTGGATGGTGAACTCGTCCAAGTCGTTGGACAGCACGATGCCGCAATCGGTCAGGCCGGCCTCGTCCAGCATGCGGCGCGCCATGCGCGCGAGCCACGACAGGTCGCCCGAATCGATGCGGATGCCCGCGAGGCGCTCGCCGCGCTCGCGCATCTCGAGGCCCACCGTGATGGCGTTTTCGATGCCCTGCTCCACGTCGTAGGTGTCGACGAGCAGCACGCAGTTCTTCGGGAACGCCTCGGCGTACGCGCGGAACGCGGTGAGCTCGTCGGAAAACGACATGACCCACGAGTGGGCGTGCGTGCCCGACACGGGGATGTCGAACAGCTTGCCCGCCAGCACGTTGGACGTGGAGGAGCAGCCGCCCACGATGGCCGCGCGGCTGGCCCACAGGCCGCCGCCCGCGCCCTGGGCGCGCCTCAGGCCGAACTCGGCCACGGGCGCCTGGGCGGCCAGGCACACGCGCGCCGCCTTCGTGGCGATGAGCGTCTCGAAGTTGACGCAGTTCAGAAGCGCCGTCTCGATGAGCTGGCAGTCCATGATGGGGCCGCACACGCGCACGAGCGGCTCATGCGGGAACACGACGGTGCCCTCGAGCACCGCGTCGATGTCCACGCGCAGCCTGAACGTGCGCAGGTAGTCGAGGAACTCGGGCTTGAACAGCTTGCCGCCGCCGGGGGCGTCGAGCGAGGCGAGGTAGGCCACGTCGTCTTCGGAGAACGAGAACTCGTCCACGAGGTCGGCCAGCTGCGCCATACCGCACGCGATGGCGTAGCCGCCCTTGAACGGGTAGTCGCGGAAGTACATGTGGAAGCAGGCCTGCGTGTCGCCTTGGCCGGTCTCCCAATAGCCCTGCGCCATCGTGAGCTGGTACAGGTCCGTCAACAACGCGTAGTCGATCCTCATGGACGATGAGCCTCCTCGCAAACGTCGGGTATCCGTCGGTTATTCGCCGCTCGGGGCCGCGCCGCCCGTGCCGGGCGTACCCGCGCCCTCCGAGCCGCCGGCCTTGTGGCTGCGGCGACGGGCGCGACGGTGCCCGCCGTCCCCTGTGCGGTTGGCCTCGGGATTCGCGCCGCCCGAACGCTCGGGGCGCGGCGCCTTGTCCTGGCGCGACTGCGGCTTCTGGCCCTGGCGCAGGCCCGAGGACTTCTGGCCGGGACGCGGCTTCGAGGGCTGCATGCCCTTCGGCCCCTGCTTCTTCGCGCCCTCGCCGCCCGGGCGCTGGCCCTGCTGCTTCTTGCCGCCGCCGTTGCCGTTGCCGCCGTTGCCGCCCTGGCCCGACCGGCGCTTCTGCTGCGCGCCGCCCTGCCCGCCCTTCGGCGAGCCGCCCTGCTGCTTCTGCTTGCGTTTCTGCGCGTCGGCCGCCTCGGGCGCGGCGCCCTCGCCGCCGACCTTCGTCGAGCGCCTCCTGCGCGGCTTGCGCGCGCTCGAGCCCTGCGCGTCGTCCTGCTGCCGCCCGCCGTTCTTCTGACCGCCGCCGTTGCCGTTGCCGCCGCGCCCGCCGTTCGATCCGCCGCCCTTCGACGCCTTCTGGCCCCCGCGGCCCGTACGGCGCACCGAACCCGGATCGGCCAGCTTGTCCTGCCCGGTCAGTTGCGCGGTGTTGCCGAACAGCGTCGACTCGAGCGGCGAGCCGATGGGATCGGCCGTCGTGGCGTCCTGCCAGGCCTCCTCGCCCACGCGGTTCGGGCGGTTCGAGCCCTCCTCGGGCGGGTCGAAGTCGGCCAGCGGCACCTTCACGGGCTTCTCGCCCATGATCTTGAGCGACACGATCTCGCGCGGCACGTCGAGGTCGACCACCTTCGCGGGGCCGTCGGGCGTCTCCACCGTGGCGTTCTGTTTCGGCGCGCGGCTCTTGAAGTCTTTGTACGCGTCGAACTCGTAGCGCAAGCAGCACATGAGACGGCCGCACACGCCCGAGATCTTCTGCGGGTTGAGCGAGAGGTCCTGCTCCTTCGCCATGCGGATGGACACGGGACAGAACTCGCCGCCCAGGCGCTTGCAGCACAGCTCCTGGCCGCAATGCCCCAGGCCGCCCACCATGCGGGCCTCGTCGCGCACGCCGATCTGGCGCATGTCGATGCGCACGTGGAAGTGCGCGGCAAGCTTGCGCACGAGCTCGCGGAAGTCAACGCGCTCCTCGGCCTCGAAGTAGAAGATGGCCTTGTCGCCCTCGAACAGGTACTCCACCGACACGGGGTGCATGTCGCCGTTCGCCTCGGCCGCCATCTCCTTGAACACGGGAAGCGCTTCGCGCGACAGGGCCTCCAGCTCGGCCGCGCGGGCCGCGTCCTCGTCCGTCGCGACGCGCTTGACGGGCTTGAGCGGGCTTTTCAGCTTCTTGACTTGGGCCTCGTCGGCCTCGAACACGTCATGGGCCGCACGGCCGAACTCGGTGCCGCGGGCGGTGGTCACGATCACGCCGTCGCCGGCGCGCACCTCGAGGTCCCCGGCGTCGAACCAGAGCGTCTTGGGGTTGTAATACAGGTTAATCGGCGCTATGCGAACCATAGAGCACCTCTCTTATCTCGAACAGCATCGCGTCGATGCACGTTTCCGGTGATACATTATATGAGATCGCCTCGTCGCAGCGGCGCACGGCCTTGAGCGCGGCCGCAGCGCGGGCCTCGTCGGTGGCCTCGGCCGCCTCCATGACGGACGCGCGCGCGTCAACGTTGATCACGAGCTCGGGCGTCTCGGCGCACACGGCCATGACGTCGCGCAGCCACGAGCGCACGATGGCCGTGAGCTGGCGCAGCGACTCGAAGGTCTTGGCCGTCAGCTGGCGCTTGTTGCGCGCCTCGATCTGGCGGATGGCCGACTTCGCGAGGAAGTCCGCGTTCTCGGCGAGCTCCTGCTCCTGCTCGGCGCGCGCCACGTCGAGCGGCGCCTTCACGAGCACCACGAGGTCGCTCGCGAACCCGATGACGTCCCAATCGTCGGCTTTGCGCAGGTAGCCCAGCACTTCCAGCACGCGGGCGCGGAACGCCATGCGCTCGTTGGACTTCAAGAACTCCACGGCGCGCGTGATGGAGCCGTCGCAGGCTTCGATGGCCATGCGCGCCTGCTCGCGCGACGCGCCGGTGTTCTGCACGATGATCCCGGCCGCCTCGCTGGCCGGGATGGTGCGGAACGGCACCACCTGGCAGCGCGACAGGATGGTGGGCAGCACGCTCTCGCGCGTGCGCGCGAGCAGGATGAGCACCACGTCGGAGGGCGGCTCCTCGAGCGTCTTGAGGAACGCGTTGGCGGCCTGGACGCCCAACAGGTCCACGCGGTCGAGGATGTAGACCTTCTTGTGCGCCTGGATGGGCGCGAGCGACGTATCGGACACGATGTCGCGGATCTGCTCGACCAGGTAGCCGCCCGCGCCCTCGGGCGCGAAGTAGCGGACGTCGGGATGCTTCTTGCGCATGATGCGGCGGCAGGCGTCGCATGCGCCGCAGTTGCCGCCGCGCGGGCCGGAAGCGCCCTTCGGGCACAGCACGGCCTGCGCGAACGCGTAGGCGGCCATCGTCTTGTTCGACCCGGCCGGGCCGGTGAACAGGTAGGCATGGCTCACCTTGTCCTGGGCCACCGTGGCGCGCAAGAACTCGCGCACCTGCGGCTGGCCGAGGATGTTCTCGAACGCGTCGGCCATGGCCCTAAGCCTCCACCTGCGAGCGCTTCACGTCGAGGCGCTCGAAGAAGGCGGGATCGTCGTCGACGACCTGCGCCATCCAGGGGAACAGGTCGGCCAACTCGGCGAACACCGCCGCGGCCGTCGAGGACTTGCTG
The DNA here is from genome assembly GCF_900184265.1 of Eggerthella timonensis. NCBI lineage: Bacteria > Bacillati > Actinomycetota > Coriobacteriia > Eggerthellales > Eggerthellaceae > Eggerthella > Eggerthella timonensis. The sequence continues at coordinate 1,837,377 of NZ_FXXA01000002.1, read as the reverse complement.
CCGTTCGAGACGACCACGCGCACGCGCTCGGGATCGCGGCGGGCGATCTCCATGAACGCCTCGTTCACGCGGGCGTGGAACGTTTCGCCCGCCTGCTCCAGGCGATCGGCCCCGCCCCGATGCGTCGCGCGCACGAGGCCCACGTTCGCCTCGCCGCCCGTGGTCATGAGGATAGTGCGGTCGGGATGCACGCCCTGGCAGGCGAACTCGTTGACGCGATCGACGAACATGCGCGGCAAGCCCCGCCCGTAAGCTTGGTACGCCACCGTCGAATCGGTGAAGCGGTCGCACAGCACCACGGCTCCCCGCGCGAGCGCGGGCGCGATGACCTGCGCCATCAGCTGCGCGCGAGCGGCTTCGTAGATGAGCAGCTCGGCCTCGTCAGACATGCCGTCGTTCGCCGGGTCCAGCACGACGGCGCGCAGCTGCTCGCCCACCTCGGTGCCGCCGGGCTCGCGCAGGCACAGCACCTCGCGGCCGTGCGCGCGCAGCGCCTCGGACAGGAAGCGGATATGCGTCGTCTTGCCGGCTCCCTCGCCGCCCTCGAACGTGATGAAGATGCCGCGCAGGGCATCGGTCGTATCAGAAAAATCGTGTGTCACGGGTATGGCCGTTCCTTCTCCCTTGAAGCGTGCTGGGGCTTACGCCAGGTCGTACACGTCGCAGCCCCGTACGTCGACGCCGACGAACACGGGGAACTCCACGACCTCGATGCGGCGGAGCGCCTCGGTTCCCAGATCGTCGTACGCCACCGTCTCCGATGATGCCACGCACTTCGCCAGATAGGCCGCGGCCCCGCCGCATGCCACGAAATAAACGGAACCCGTGGCACGGCACGCCTCGCGCACCTCGGCGCTGCGGCGCCCCTTGCCCACCGTGGCCGCGATGCCCGCGCGGTGCAGCGCCGGCGCGGCGAAGTCCATGCGGCTGGCCGTGGTGGGCCCGACCGCGCCGAACGGGCGGCCGGCGGCTGCGGGCGTGGGGCCCGCGTAGAAGACGGCTTGGCCGTCCAAGCCGTAAGGCAGCTCTCCGCCCGCGGCCTCGAGCTCGGCCATGAGGCGCACGTGGCCCGCGTCGCGCAGCGTGTACAGCGGCCCCGTGAGCAGGCAGGCGTCGCCCGCCTCGAGCGTCGCGAGTTGCGCGCGGTCGAGCGGCAGCGTCAAGCGGATGGGTTCATCGTTCATCGCGCGCCCCCCTCGGCCTCGCCGCGCAAATCCACCGTAACCCTTCGCATCGCGCTGCAGCCCATGTTGATGGCGAGCGGCAGCGCCGCGATATGGCACGGCGCGGTCGCCACGCGCACGGCGAGCGCCGTCGTGCGCCCACCGAGCCCGCCGGGGCCCACGCCCGTGGCGTTCACGGCCTCGAGCAGCTCCTCCTCGAGCGCGCGCAGCTGCGGATCGGCCGCCGGCTCGTCCACGGGCCGCATGAGCGCCCGCTTCGCCAGACCGGCCACCTTGTCGAACGTGCTTCCGATCCCGATGCCCACCACGAGCGGCGGGCAGGCGTTCGCGGCCTTTTCGCGCACGCAGCGCACGAGCTCGTCCACGATGCCCTGCTTGCCGGCGCCCGGCACGAGCATGACCACGCGGCTCGCGTTGTCCGAGCCGCCGCCCTTCAGCATGAGGTGCAGCCGCGCCGCGCCCGGCTCGTCCACCGGGTGGATATCGCAGAACGCCGGCGTGTTGTCGCCCGTATTCGCTCGGTCGAAGACGGCATTGCGCACCACCGATTTGCGCAGGCGCGCCTCGTCGTACGCGCGGGCCACCGCGTCGTCCACGTCGGCGAACACGTCGCCGCGCACGAGCACGTCCGGTCCGATCTCGAGGCTCGCCCACACGGTGCCGGTATCCTGGCAGATGGGAACGCGATCCTCGGCGGCGATCGAGGCGTTCGTCAGCAGCTGGTCGAGCACGGCGATGCCGCGCGGGTTGTCCTCGGCGGCCCGGGCGGCGGCGAGACCGGCCTCGATGTCGGCCGGCAGCACGCAGGCAAGCTGCGGGATGGCCGCGCGCACCGCGTCTGCGACCTGTGATTTCGTGATGATGGTATCCATAGCGAGAGATTATACCGCAAGCACGGGCGCTTCATGCCGTCCATCCTGCAGGAGCGGGATCGCGCGCGATCAGGGCGCCCCGCCGCACCGGCCGCGCGTCGGTCGAACCCGAAGCGCCCGATGCGCTTCCATGGGAAATCTTGGCAAGTTCGCGTTGTTTTGGCTTTCCTCAATGGAGGAAAGAGTTAGCGTGCCGACTCGTGACCAGGCAATTCTTACGGCGCTCATCGACACGACCCTTCTCCAGCGAGCAAAACCCTCGCATAACGGCACGAACTTGCCAGAATCTCGCCGGCACGCCCGCATCCAGGAGGGGGCGCGTCCTATCCGAAGCTCACGCTCAGCAACGGCTGCCCCCGGAAGGCGGCGTACTCCTCGGCGAGCGCGCGCAGCCGAGCCTCGTCGCAGGGGCTCCACACCTCGCACGAGATCGTCAGGCCACGCGCTTGCTTCTTGCTCGTCCAGACCCCCACCGCCTCGCCATCGCGCACGACGACGCCGGGATTCGCCACCGTCCGCCAGATGCGGCGCTGCAAGGCTCGATCGGCTTGCAGGGTCGCGCGGTCGCGCTGGTCGAGGTACGGATCGTGGGCAGCCAGCAGCAGCAGGCGGCGCTCCGGCCACCCGGAAGACGCGAGCGCATCGCGGTCAGCGGCCAGCGCCCACGCCCGCCCGTCCCCGAACCCCACCGGCTCCAGTTCGTCCGCGACAAGCTTCCACAGGCGCCGCGCCTGCGCGCCCGAGCAGCCGAGCTGCTTCGCGAGCGCGTCGGGCCTCGTCGGGCCGTAGCAGTGCACGAACTTCCGCACGAGGCGCTCCGCCGCGTCGTCGGCGGGCTCCAGCGCGTGCCCCAGCCAACGCCGGTACGAGGTGAACGTGGGCGCGACGCCGTCGCGCTCGCCGAACACGACGAGGCCGAGAAAGGAACAGGGGCGCAGCAAGAACGACACCGCCGCCCCGCCCACCGTCTGCCTGTCGGGGCTGCCGTACATCGACGGCTCCCGCCACGCCGCGCGCTTACCCTCAGGCAGCAGGGGCTCCACCGCATCCGCCAGCACCTGGTCGAGGGCCGCCTTGCTCGCGACGGACCGCTCGTCGAGCAGCGCCGTCGCGCGCCTCACCAGGTCCAGCGCCTCGGCGAACCCTATGCCCAGCGCATCGAGGGCGAGACGGATGCCGTTCGTGTATATCCACGGCTCGCCGTCGCGCGGCACGAGGGCCGAGAGGAACGCGTCGCTCTCCGCCGCCGGGAACACGACGGGGGCGCCGCGCAAGCTCCAGGCCTGCACGAGCGACTTCTCGCCGTACAGCAAGCGCTCGGCGTCCTTCCCGCGGAAGGTTGGCGCGCGGTTGAACAGGGCCGCCTCCCATGCGCCCGGCGGGGTGTTCTGCATCCCGCACGCCCCCGCCAGCGCGAGGGCGTCCCGCACGTCGTAGGAGCGATCGAGGTGATGCGCGCGCAATCGGAACCGTCGTACCTGGTCGACGCCTACGCTCAGCATGCTACTTCACCACGAAGTCGCCCGGCAGGCGCGGCGCCGTGCGCGGAAACGACACGGCCGGGTACCCCAGCAGCATGCACACCTGCAGCGGCTTGTCCTCCGCTTCGAGAAATGCCTTCGCTGCGGGAAGCTCTTCGGCCGCGCGGCATAGGTAGCCGTTGTACAGCACGCCGAGGCCGAGCGAGGAGGCCACGAGCTCCATGTTCTGCGCGGCCAGCCCCGCGTCGTCGGCGCGCTCGGCGGCCACGAACACGACCGCGGGCGCGTTGCGGAAGAGGAAGTCGACGGGCTCGTCGGCGAACCGTCCGCGGCTGAACGGCTTGTACAGCTTCGCCCAACGCGGCTTGTCGGAGGGCGGCAGGGCGAGCAGATCGTCGATGCCGTCCCACACGAGGCCCTTGAACTCGTCGAGCGCGTCCTGCACTACGACGAAGCGGCATCCTTGGGCGTTCTTGGCCGTCGCGGTGTAGCGGCCCGCTTGCAGCACGAGCTCGAGCTCGTCGCGCCCCACCGGACGCGGGCGGTAGTCGCGCACGCTGCGGCGCGACTTGATGGCGCGCAGCAGCGCGACCGCGTCGAGCGTCTCGCTTGCGGGCGCGGCGGGCTCCACGTCAGCCATGTCCAAGCTCGGGATCGACACGGCAGCCGTCAGGCAGATGGCCACGCAGTGCCCGCACAGGATACAGCGGCCTTTCACGCGCGCGATCCCGTTCTCCACCAGCAAGTTCGTTCCCACGCAGTCGGCGACGCACCGTCCGCACCCGATGCAGCGTTCTTCTTCGATTTCGATCAGCATGGATGCCTCCCTTGAAACATCTTCGCTCCGAAAACACGCCACAGCGGCTGTGGCGTGTTTTCGGAGCGAAGATGCATTGATTTCGATGCAGGCGGGCGCAGGGGCCCGCCCTCGCTCCGCCGCGCTTACTCCGGCAGGTTAGCCAGCCCGGCGCGGACGCTGTCGGCGCTGGCGCGCAGGGCTGCCAGCTCGTCGTCGTTCAGGTCGAACTCCACGACCTCCTCGACGCCGTTCTTGCCGAGGCGCACCGGCACGTTCATGTAGAGGTCGTCGATGCCGTACTGGCCGTCGATGTGCGCGCACACGCTCATGACCTCGTGCGAGTCGGTGAGGATGGCTTCCACCATCTTCGCGATGGATGCGCCGGGAGCGTAGTAGGCGCTGCCGGTCTTGAGGAAGGCCACCACTTCGGCGCCGCCCTTCACGCAGCGCTGCACCACGCTGGCCACCGCCGACTCGTCCATGAGCTCGGTGATGGGGGTGCCGTCGACCGTGGTGAAGCGCGGCCAGCACACCATGCCCTCGCCGTGCGCGCCCACGGCCCAAGCCGTCACCGACGCCGGCGGGCAGCCCAGCTGCTCGCACACCGCGAACGCGAGGCGCGAGGAGTCCAGCACGCCGCCCATGCCCATGAGGCGGTTCGCCGGCAGGCCCGACTCGCGGAACGCCAGCGTGGTCATGACGTCGAGCGGGTTCGTCACGCAGATGAACACGGCGTTCGGGGACGCCTCCATGGCCTGGCCGATCACCGACTTCATGATGCCGGCGTTCACGCCGAGCAGGTCCTCGCGGGTCATGCCGGGCTTGCGGGCGATGCCGGCGGTGATGACCACCACGTCGGAGTCGCGCGTATCGGCATAGTCGTTGGTGCCGGTCACCTTGACCGTGAACTGCTCGACGCTGCGCATGTGCATCATGTCGAGCGCCTTGCCCTGGGGCAGGCCCTCGGCCACGTCGATGAGCACGACGTCGGCCAGGTTCTTGGATGCGATGATGTGGGCGGCGGTGGCACCGACGTTGCCGGCGCCGACGATGGTTACCTTGGGCATGTGATAGCTCTCCTTCGATGTCAGGTTCTGCGCCCTGCATTGTAGCGCTTGGGGCGGCCAAGCGCGAAGGCGAGCCGCGTATCTCCAGCGAAACGGCACGTCGCGCGCGAGCCGACGCCCTTAGGCACCCATACGGGGGGCCGCAAGACGTACAACTTGAGGCCTTGCAGCCTCCGTGGCAGAGATCGAACGTTATGAACGATAATAGCCAAAGCTAACTTTTAGCGACCTGGTGCTTTCCCGACCGAAGACGAAAAACATGCCGGAAAATCGTTCATATCGTTCGATCTCTGCCAACACGAAAGGCTTCCGCACGCGGGAAGGAATCGCCCGGCCCGTCAACTCGACGGCGCCGCGCCGATCACGTAGCTGAGCCGGCAGATCTCAGCGGAGGATTCGACGAAAGAGAGCTTCGCATTCGCCGGGAGCGACAGACCGAACGACACCGCGAGGGTGCCCTTGGCGGGGACGACGAAACCCGCGGGCTGGCCGTCCGCCGAGGTCTCGAGCGGGACCTGCACGGCCGAGCCCGCGGAGGCGGGCGGCTCGAGGGTCATGCGGACGCCGACGAGGGTTGCCGGGTCGGAGAAGACGGACTCCGCTCCTGCGAGCCTTGCGCTCTTGACGGCGCTCACCTCGATGGGAGCCACGGATCCAGACACGAAGGGCAGAACCTGGCCCGTTGCGTCCCCCGAAGCGTCGATCGCGACGACGGCGGTTGCGGGCACGTCGCAGGACACCCTCAGCGCCCACTGGGCGTAGAGCACGACGTCGGATGTCGCCGGCGAAGAGAAATCGTAGAGCAACCCGCCTGAGGGAGCATCGAACCAGCCGAGGAAAGAATACCCGTCGCGTACCGGGATGCCGGGCTCGGACGCAGGCGAGTTGTAAGGAACCTCCCGCATCGACACAGCCGAACCGTTGCAGGGGTCGAACGATACCCGCACGGTCAGCGGAGCCGAGCTCGACGAGTCCGTCACCCGAATGCCGAGCAGCGTCGCTCCCGGCTGGCCTCCATCTTCCGAGCCCTGGCCCTGCGAAGAGTCCCACACGCGCAGACCGAGCTGCATGGAGCCTGCGAAGGCCGTGCCCGACAGCGCGAGCGAGGCCGCCAGGACGCAGACCGCCGCCGCATGCCCGACCCAGCGAAGCCTGATCCCTGCTCTGTTGCGTTGCATGCTTTCCGCCTTCCTTTCCATCGCCGATCAGAGGCAGAAGCAGGGGCACACGCCGCCGGGAGCGCTTGCGCTTCCATTGTTGCTAGGATTGCCGTCCGTTATGACGCGGAAGAAATGGGTGTCCGTGTCAGGGTATATCGAACGCTCCCACCAGAGGTTCGGGACGCCCGGCGTATTCTGGAACCCCTTGACGAGTCTGGGGTTTTCGCCAAGTCCGTTCTCGACCTTTCCCTTCCAGTATTCGTATTGCGAACCTTCGCGAGACAGCCATTCTTTCGAAAGCCAACGGCCCTGAACTGTCCCCGTGAGCTCGAAGTAGCTGGCGACGAAAAGTTTGTCGGGAGAATATTCGACATCGGGAGACGTCTGATTTCTCTCGATCCCGTACCCCTTTTGCACGGCCTCGATCGCCTCACTCAGGTCGCTTGGAACCGATTTCCAAATGACGCCCTCGTTCATGCTCTTTCGAAGATCGCTAGAGCCCCAGCCGCCAGCGCTGATGTTTACGGGCTTCATGCTGTGCTCATCGTTCAGAAGATTCTTGAACTGGAACGTGAGGCCGGCCTTTCCGGTTCCGTCCGACTTTACGTCGTGGTTGATGCCGATGACGCGCACCTCGTAGGGGGTGCCGTCCCACGTCGTCCAGCATTCGTATGCGGATTCGTCGGCGATGTAGCCCTCGTATTGACGGTACCACTCGGAGCTTTCGCCTTTCGCGGAGATGTCCTCAGCATGCGATTTCACCTCGACGAGGCTGTACGTCAGGTCCTTGTCGACGTCCTTGAGGTAGAAGGAGTCGCTCTCCTTGCCCTGCCCGGGAACAAGCTCGAACGTGCAAGTCACCGTCGCCAGCGGCTTCACGGTCATGCCATGGTCGGCGGCCGAGCTTTCGATCTGGGCATTTGCAAGGTCCAAGCCGAAGGAGCACACGAGCGTGCTTCCGGGATCGGCGGCGAAAGCCGCTTTATCGGTAGGGACGACGCCAGTGTCGGTCAGGCCGAACGACACCGACTTTGAGGGATCAGATGTTGGCGCGATGGAGAACAGGTCTTGGGACTCCAGGGCCGGTGCGCCTTGTTTCGCGTCGAGAACCGATCCGGCGCCTGCGTCGGCGCAAGACACGCTCGCGAGCCGAACCTGATAGTCGCCGTTGTTCTTGAAGCTGGCGCTCGACGTCACGCTGTCGGCGGGGTTCGCCACGTCGTAGCCGTTGCCGTCGCCGAAGGTGACGGCGACCGGCGCGGTGACGCTGATGGGGGCCGCCGCGGCGCGCTCGCCGGCGAGGTAGGCGGACGGAAGGAGCGGGCGGTCCTCGCTGACGACCGCGGGCTCGGGAACGGCGCCGGCCTCGCCGGGGGCGACCTCGACCGGGCGCGAGGCGCGGGCGAGCTCGACGCCGTCGAGGGAGAGCGACACGGCCACGTCGGCCGCGCCCTCGGACTTGCCGGCGACCGAGCCGTCGGCGTCGACGGAAAGCGGCTTGGCCGGGTAGGAGTAGGACGCCTCCACGGGCTCGGGGGCGAGCAGCCCGCCTCCCTCCAGCAGGTCGGCGGTCTCGCCGGCGGCCAGGGCCAGCGGCTCGGCAGAGAGCGTCGCGGCGTACGGGAGCACGCGGTTGCCCGCGGCGGGAAGGCCGGGGTTCCAGGCGCCCTCGGAGCCCGACGGGCAGTAGACCGAGACGCCCGAGCACTCGGCGAGGGCGTCCGCGGCGACGTCGGGGGTCCCGAGCGCGACCACGCGGGCCAAGGAGGCGCACGACGCGAACGCGCGCGGGCCCACCGCCTCGACGCTTTCAGGGAGCCACGCCTCCGTCAGCGCCGTCGCCTCGAAGGCGCGCTCGCCGATCGAGGAGACGCCGTCGGGGACGTTGACGGAGGAGAGGCTCGAGCAGCCCGCGAAGGCGGCGTCGCCGATCGTCGAGAGGCCCGCCGGGAGGACGACGGACTCGAGGGTCGCCAGGTTCGAGAAGCCCGCGGGGGCGACGGCGCTCACGCGGTAGGACGCGCCCCCGACCTCGGCGGCGGCGGGGACCTCGATCGTCGCGGGGGCCTCGCCTCCGGCCCAGGAGGCGGCCAGCGTGTAGTCGCCAAGCACCTCGAAGGAGAGCCCGGCCCGCGGGGAGCCGGGATCCTCGCCTTCTGGCGCGTCGGGGCCGGCAGGTTCGGGCTCGGCCGTGTCGCCGGGGCTCGCCGGCTCGGCGAACCGCGAGAAGCCCGCGGCCTCCCAGACCCCGCGGTCGGAGCCTTCCGGCAGCGCGACGACGGCCGACTTCGCGGCCTCGTCGAACGCGTCGGGGGCGATGGAATTCACTTCGCCGAGAACCGCGATCGAGTCCACGGAGCAGCCCGCGAACGCGCCGGGGGCGACGGACTCGACGCCCTCCGGGACGACGACGGCCCCGCCCGCGCCGGGCGGGCACGCGACGAGCGCCTTCATGTCCTTGGAATACAGGATACCGTTCCGCGAGGAGCACGCGGCGCAGCCCTCCCCGGCCTGGACGGCTTGGAGCCTCTGGCACCGGGAAAATGCCGAGGCAGGGACAGTCGCCGTCTGGTCGGGGATGCGGGCAGCGCCCTCCTTGCCCTCGGGAACGAGCAGGAGGCTTGAGAGGTCCTTCGAGAACAGCATGCCGTCGAAGGAGGAGTAGGCTTCGTTCTCGTGAGAGACGGCGATGCGGGACAGGGAATCGCAGCCGGCGAGAGCGCCGTCGGCGATCTCGGAGACGGTCGCGGGGATCGAGAGCGACTCGATCTCGGAGCCTTTAAGCAGGGGCCCGCAGCGCCCCTCGTCGTCGGCTAGGCCGATCGCCCGCACCTCGTAGGGGTCGCCGCCGCTCGACACGCGCGCGGGGATCACGACGTCGGCGGGGAGCGCCTCGCCGTACCAGCCGACGAGCGCGGCGGACGCGCCGTCGGGCTGCACGCGGAACACGAGGCCGTCGGCGCGCATCTCGCCGACGGCGGGCTTGGGGTCTTGGGAGAGCGGCACGCTCGCGGCCGCTTGAGAGGACGGCACGACCGCAGGCTCATCCCCGCTTGAAGCCGTCTCGACGCCCTCGGCCGCGAACGCGCAGGACGCCTCAGCTACGGCCCCGACGGACGCGCCCAGCGCAAGCAAGCATGCGCATGCGAAAGCGCAGACGGCTCTTCCGGAGTTGCGAATTTGGTTGCCATGCCGCATATGTTCTTCACGCCTCTCTCTGCAAAATGCTATATATCATAGTCATTATGCTGATTATAACGGCATCTTCGGCAATGTAAAGCTATATATATTCTGTCGATTTATATTATGAGTTATTTGAAACTTGTCGTCAGGAACTACGGGCATCCGCCGCTATCTGAGATGAAGGTTAATGGATATCCTGCTGACGCTTTCGACCAATCTACGGCACTACCGAAAGAAGGCCGGTCTCTCGCAAGAACAGCTTGCGAACAAGACGGGCCTTCACCGCACCTATATCGGGGGCATCGAGCAGCGCCGCATCAACGTGTCCACGTTGAACCTGCAAAAGATCGCCGAGCCGCTCGGCATAGAGGCGTACCAGCTGCTCATGCCTCTCGAGCATTAGCCCCGCAAACGCTCGAGAGCACTCCGGTCTGCCGACCTCCCGCCCGCCGATCCCCCGCGCGAAAACGAACGATGCCGGCGGGTCTTTCCCTGCCGGCATCGTCAACCAGTTCACCGCATCCAAGACGGTTCGCTACTTCTTCGCCGCAGCCTTCTTCGCCGGGGCTTTCTTGGCAGGCGCCTTCTTCGCCGCCGGCTTCTTCGCGACGGCCCCCTTCGCGCCCTTGGCGTCCTTCGCGTCCTCCTTCTGCTCCTTGCCGGGGCAGTCGAAGTTGGGGCACAGCTTCCACGGGCCGCGCGCGGTGGTGACGATCACCATGGGCGCGCCGCAATGCTCGCACACCTCCTCGGTGGCCGTGAGCGCGCCGTACTGGGGCAGCGGGTAGCCCGTGCCGCAGTCGTCGTAGTTCTCGCAGCGGATGAAGCGCTTGAGCGTGCGCGGGTTCTTCTGCGCGATCAGCTTCGCCTGGATGCCCTTCTCCTTGCAGGCCGGGCACTCGCCCACCACCACGTCGGGCTCCTGGTTCGTGGCGCAATGCGGGTCGATGCAGATGGTGCGCGGCTTGGATCGGAACGCGGTCACCTTCACCTGCGGCATGCCGCAGGTGGGGCACGGCTCGGGAACGGCCTCCACCTTGCCCTTCGGCAGCGGATAGGTCACGTCGCAGTCGGGCCAGCCGGAGCAGCCGATGAACATGCTGCGGGTCTTCTGCGACGCGCGCAGCTGCAGATCCTTGCCGCACTTCGGGCACGGCCCCACGTAGGCGTCGGCGGCCACGGCGTCGGCCAGGGCTTCCTTGACCTCCTCGGAATGCGGCAGCAGGCTTGCCAGCTGCTCGGACAGGAGGTTGCGGCTCGTGTCCACCACCTGCGTTTTCGTCGTGCGGCCCTCGGCGATGTTGTCCATCTCCTCCTCGAGCTCGGCCGTCATCTCGGGGTGCGTGATGTGCGGCGCGAACTTGTCGAGGGCGTCGCACACGGCCATGCCCAGCTGGCTGGGCTCGATGGGGTCGTTCATGCAGTACTTCACCGCGTAGAGGCGCTCGATGATGGAGTGGCGCGTGGACTTCGTGCCGAGGCCCAGCTTTTCCATCTCCTGGATGAGCTTGCCCTGGCTGTAGCGCGCGGGCGGCTCGGTCTGCTTCTTCGTGCAGGTGGCGCCGCCGAACGCGATCGTATCGCCTTCGGACAGCGCGGGCAGCTGCTCGTCCTTCTTGAGGCCGTAGGGGTAGATGGCGCGGTAGCCCTGCTTCACCAGCACGTCGCCCTTCGCCACGAACGGCTCGGCGTTCACGTCGAGGGTAACCTTCGTGCCCTCGATGACGGCCGCCTCGGACAGCGTCGCCAGGAAGCGGCGCGCGATGAGGTTGTACAGCTTGTAGTCGGCGGGCGCCAGGTCGTCGGGCGTGGCCTTGGCCGTCGGGTAGATGGGCGGGTGGTCCGTCGTCTCCTTCTTGCCGCGCGTGGCCGTGAGCTTGCCCTTCGCCAGCAGCTCCTTGCAGTACGGCGCGTAGGCGGGGTTGCCGGAGATGGCCTTCACCGTGTCGGCGAGATCGAGCGAGCTCGGGTACACGGTGTTGTCCACACGGGGGTAGGAGATGTAGCCGTCCATGTACAGGCTCTCGGCGATGCGCATGGTGCGCGCGGGGCTCAGGCCCTCGGCCGATGCCGCCGCCATGAGCGACGTGGTGTTGAACGGCGCGGGCGGCTGCACCGTGCGCTTCTTCTTCTCCACCGACGACACGGTCGCGCTCGTCACGCCCTCCACGTGCGCCATGACCGCGTTCGCCTCGGCCTCGGCCTTGAAGCGGGCCGTGGCGTGCGGGGCTTCGAAAGCGTCGGGATCGGTGCCGAACGCGCCGCGGATCACCCAGTAGTCTTCCGGGATGAACGCGAGGCGCTCGCGCTCGCGCGCCACGATGAGGGCGAGCGTGGGCGTCTGCACGCGGCCCGACGAGCGCACGTTGCCGTAGCCGGCGAACTTCACGAGCGTCAGGTAGCGCGTGAGCACCGCGCCCCAGATGAGGTCGATGTCCTGGCGCGAGGCGCCGGCGGAGGCGAGGTTCGTGTCGAGCTCGACGAGGTTGTCGAACGCGTGAGTGATCTCCTCTTTCGTGAACGCCGAGTAGCGGGCGCGCGACACGGGGGCCGTGGGATTCACTTCCTGGATGCAGCTGAGCGCGTCGCTTCCGATGAGCTCGCCCTCGCGGTCGAAGTCGGTCGCGATGATGACCGAGTCGGCCTTCTTCGCGAGGTTCTTCAGCGAGCGAATGATCTCCTTCTCCTTCGGCAGCTTGTTGATGGGGGCGTACACGAGGTACGGCAGCGCGTCCATCTTCCAGGACTTAAGCTCCACGCCGTCCTCGGTGAAGGGCTTCTTCTTTTTGAACGGGGGCTTCGGCAGCGTCGCGGGCAGCTCGGCCGGGAGCGTCTCGCCCTCCTCGGTGACGCCCTGCCATCCGCCGCGCTTCTTGTACACCATCGTCGGCGCGAAGTCGGGCTCGAGGATGTGGCCGCGCAGGCCGATGGTCACCCATTCCTCCCCGTCGACGTCGAAACGGTACACCGGCGTCGAGTACACCTTGTCCGCCTTGGGTTTCTTGACGCCGAGCAAATCGGCGATCTTCTGAGCCGCGTCGTTCTTCTCGGTTACCACCAGCTTCACGCGGTTCCCTCCTGTCCTGTTCCGGCCGCCTCCCGCAGCCTTTCATTCACACGGTTGCCCCACCTATTTATTAACGTGTGCGGGGATGGGCGCGCTTGCAGGCGCGCGTTCGCCGCGCCGTCCGGGCGCAGCAGGTGTTAGCATACACGATTTCTCGCGGGGAGGGCGAAAAATTGCCAAGCTGGCGAAAAACAAGAGCGCCGCACGCGACGAGGCCGTCGGAAAGCCGCACAAGGCGATCCGCGCCCGAGGAGCCGCGCTAGACGAAGCTGATCCTGAGCTTCTTGCCGAGGCCTTCGGCCACGCGCTGAAGCGTTTCGATCGTGGGGTTGGCGTTGCCGGATTCCAGGCGCGCGAACGCGCTTTGCTTCATGCCGCACCGCTGCGCCAGCTCACGCTGGGTGAGGTTCTCTTCGGCGCGCGCCGCGATAATGGCATCGACAACGTCATAGTGCGCGAGGCGCATGCGGATCCCACGCAGGCTCCACGTCACGCCGCAGCGGCGCGACGGCACGCCGCGACTTCCGGAAATCGGATGGGGATTTCGTCACCGTGCGTTGAAGATGCTGGGGGCGTTTTGTGAAGCGGCCGTATGTCGGGTACCCTTGAAGACAAGGGATGAGCCGCCGAATCGCCGCACCGCTGAAATCTCGCCGCACCACGAACGAAGCAGCGGCGGCGTCCCGCCGAACGCACGGCCCGTCGGGCCGACAAACGGGAGGTATGCCATGAAACGAGTTCTGGGCGTGTTCCTCGGGCTGATCGCCCTCATCATCGTCGGCATCGTGGGCGTGTTCGCCCTTTCGGGCGCCGACGCGGGCCCCGCGAGCGACCTCGCGAACGACGCGAAAGCGGCCGCCGCGAACGCCGCCATCGACGCCGCCGGCCTCAAGGACAAGGCCAAGAGCGCCCTCGAGGACAACAAGGCGAGCATCGTCGCCGCAACGGGCCTCAGCGAGAGCCAGGTGGATCAAGCCATCGAGCAGCTCAACATCGACGAGTGGCAAGCCGCCTCGCTGCCTTCCTCCGCCACGCCCACCGGCACCATCGACGGCAGCGCCGCCGGCGTGAACGGCACCATCACCACCTACGACGACCCTGGCTACATTTCCGTCGAAGCCTACGGCCAGACGATCACGCTCGCCGTGCCCGAAAGCGCGCAGGACTACCTTCCCTACCTCGCCTACGTGCAGTAGCGTCGACGACCCAGCAAGCGGCGCGCCGCGGAACTGAGCGGCTCGCCGCGCGACCCAGGTTCTCTTTCGCGCGCTTTTCAGGGGACGATCTGCGGCAAAATCGGATTTTTGGCAGCGTTTTCCCGTTTTGAACGCCGAGAGAAAGCACCCGACCATCAAGCCGTCGGCAAAATGCCTGGTCGCCTCACCGCCTCCGCGAGAAACGCGTTTCCGCACTGCCAAAAACCCGATTTTGCCGCAGATCGGCCCTTCTTCACTGTCACATGGAGGAACTCCGGTCGGCGAGGCCCCAGCGGACGGGGCTGACGCGGGGCTGATCGGCGAGCCTCCGGCGGGCGAGGCTCCGACACCGGTCCGATCGGCGAGCCTCCGGCGGACAGGGTCCCAACACGGGCCCGGTCGGCGAGCCTCCGTCAGACGGGGCTCCAGCCGGATAAAGCCGTACGGCGCCCTTCGACTTCGCGCGGCATTCGGAGATAACAGGGAAACGCGCCCGCATCCCCTTCTACGCCGTGCGGGCTTCCTTCAGCCTGCGCTGGTAGGCGCGCACGATCTGCGACAGCGTGAAGCACACGATGAAGTAGATGAGCGCCATGATGCCGAAGATGGCGAAGATCTGCACAGTGGAGTTGTAGCTGTTCATGAGGATCATGCCGCGACCCATGAGCTCCTGCAGCGCCATGGCGCCCCAGAGGTAGCTCGTGTCCTTGATGGTGGTTACGAACTGCGACAGCAGCGCGGGCACCATGTTGCGCAGCGCCTGCGGCAGGATGATCACCGCGTAGGTCTGCACCGCGGAGAACCCCTGCGACTTGGCGGCCTCGTACTGGCCGTGCGGCACGCTGGCCAGGCCTCCGCGCACGATCTCGGCCACGCTCGCGCTCGTGAACAGCGTGAACGCCAGCACGGCTGCCCCGATGGGCGGTAGCTGGGCCACGAAGAACGTGAACATGATCCACAGCAGGAGCGGCGTGTTCTTGAATATCTCGATGTACACCGTGGCGATGCCCCGCAGCACGCGGACGTTCGACGTGCGCATGACCGAGATGACCGTGCCGAGCACCACCGAGCAGAGGATGGCCAGGGCGGAAATGAGCAGCGTCATGCCGAGCCCCTGCAACAGGAAGCGCATGTTGACCCACGTGAACAGGGCGGCGATGTCGCTCATCAGCGATCCTTCCGCCCGTCGTCGGTCGTGGCGGCCTCTTCGCCCGCGGCGAGCTCGCTGCGCTCCACGTCCATGGAGCGCTCGTCGATCTCGGCCGCCTCCTCGGCGTCCTCGAGCGCTTCGTCCGCCTCCTCGTCGAGGCGCACGTCGTCGGGCTGCACGGTCTGAGGACCGCCGGTCTCGTCGGCCCGCTCGCGCGCCTCGCGTCGCTCTCGACGTTTTGCGCGATGCTCCTCGCGGCGCTCGCGGCGGCTTTCGCGCTCCGCGGCGTCCTCGGCCTCGGCGTCGAAATCGGCTTCGTCGTGCGGCGCGCGCACCTGGGCGATGCGCTCATCGGGCTGCTCCAGCTCGCCCGGCAGGTAGTCGTTATCCAAGAAAGCCTCCTCTCCCAGCTCCGCGCGGTCGCGGACCCGGTCGCGCGCGGCCTGGGCCTGCGCGCTTTCGTCAACGCGACGTCGCACGTCGCTCGTGATACGGTCGCTCGTCACCGTCTCGGCCCGCGAGGCGAGCGCGTCGTCGGCCTCGGGCGAGCGATGGCGCGCCCGCCCGTCGCGCGCGCCCTCGGCGGCGGCGTCGGGCGTCGTGGGCATCGCCGCCCCCGACCCGCGCGCACCCTCGACGCCGCGGCGCGCGGCGACCCGGCGCTCGAGGCGACGGTGCGCCTTCACGCGCCCCGACTTCGTGCGCATGATGCGAGCGGCGCACGCCTCGTCGTCGCCGCACTGCTCGGCGATCTCCTGCGCGATCTCGCGCCCGATCTCGTCGGCGATCTCGGCAGCCTGGTTACCGGTGAAGGTCTGGTCGTACGGATCCTCCGGCGCCACGCCCGGCTCGAGCGCGTCCTCGGCGAGCGCGTGCAGCGGGTGGCGCGGCGAGGGCGCCACGCGCGCCGGCGCGATGTCCACCGTGCCGTACATGGTCTGCACGCCGCCGGCCATCGTGTCCGCCGCCGCCCGGCCCGTGATGTCGTGCGTGCCCGGCGTGACCTCCATCGTGTCCTCGGACAGCGCCTCGGTGGCGTCGCCGGTGGCCAGGTGCCTATGAGAGCGCGTGCGGCGCTCGAGGTACAGCGCCAGGCGCGACAGCGGGAAGCAGATGACGAAGTACAGCAGCGCCGCAACCACGTACACCGGGCCGTAGTAGCTCGTCGCCCCCGCGAACGAGTTCGAGAAGTACATGAGCTCGCCGCCCGCGATGAGCGCGAGCACCGACGTGTTCTTCACGAGGTTCGCGGCCTGCACGGCCAATGGCGGCATGATGATGCGGATGGCCTGGGGCAATATGATCACGAACATCGACTGCCAGTACGAGAAGCCCTGGCTCTTCGCCGCCTCGAACTGCCCGCGGTGGATGGAGCCGATGCCGGAGCGCACCACCTCGGAGATGTAGCCGCCGTGGTAGATGCCGATGGCCAGGACCCCGATCCAGAACGCGGCCAGCGACAGGCCGAGCAAGGGGAAGATGGCGTAGAACACGAACACCTGCAGCAGCAACGGCACGTTCTGCACAACCTCGACGTACACGCGGGTGATGCCGCGCAGCACGGGGATGCGCGATACCGACAGCACGCCGAACACGATGCCCAGCGCCAGCGCGATGACCAGCGCCAGCACCGAGATGCCCACCGTGGTGCCGAACGCGGCCAGGATGTCGGGCCAGCGCTCGAACAGCGCCTCCCATTTGTAGGGCGCGAAGATATCAAGCATGGGACGCGCCTCCCTCGCCCTCGCCGGGCTTCTCGGTGGACAGCCCCCACCGCTGCTGGAGCGCGGCGAGCGTGCCGTCATCGGCCATGCCGGCGATGGCGGCGTCCACCTGGTCGGCAAGCTCGGTGTTCGACTTCTTCGTGGCCACGCCGTACTCCTGGGGCGCGAACTGCGCGTCCAGCAGCATGGTGGAGTCGTCCACGTAGCCGTTGAGGATGGAACGGTCCACCGAGAACGCGTCGACGCGGCCGGTGACCAGCGCGATCTTGATCTCGGGATACGTCGAGTACTCGGCGAAGTTCATGTGGATGCCGATCTCGTCGCCGGCGGCGGTCAGCTTGTCGCGCGTCGTGGCCGACAGCGCCACGCCCACGGTCTTGCCGTCCAGGCCCGCCAGATCGACGATCCCCGACGACTTCTTCACGAGCACCCCGATGTGGTCGGTGTAGTACGGGCGCGAGAAGTTGTAGCTCTTCTTGCGCGCCTCGGTGATGGTGAAGGTGGCCAGCGTCGCATCGAGCGTGCCGTTGTCGAGCATCGCGCCGCGCGTGGTGACGTTCACGCCGGTCACCTTGAGCGCGTCGGGGCTGCCCTTGATGCGCTTCGCCAACTCGCGCGCGATGTCCACTTCCATGCCCTCGATGTTGCCCGTCTCGGGGTTCTGGAAGCCGAAGCCGGGCACGTCGATCTTCGTGCCCACGCGCAACACGTTCGGGTCGGCGGCGCAGCCGACGAGGGCGCCCGCCGTCCCTCCGAGCGCGAGCGTCGCCGCGGCCAGCGCCGACGTGCGGATGAATGTCCTTCTCGTGATCATGGCGCGCCTACAAGATCTTCGACAGGAAGCTCTTGACGCGAGCGTTGTCGGTTTCGTCGAACAGGTAGTGCGGCGTGCCCTGGTCCACCACGAGGCCGTTCTCCATGAACACCACTTTATCGGCCGCCTCGCGCGCCAGGCCCATCTCGTGGGTGACCATTACGATGGTCATGTTCGTCTCGGCCAGCGACTTGATGACGTCGAGCACCTCCTGCACCATCTCGGGGTCGAGCGCGCTCGTGGGCTCGTCGAGCAGCATGATCTTGGGGTGCATGTTGAGGGCGCGGGCGATGGCCACGCGCTGCTGCTGGCCGCCGGAGAGCTGGTCGGGGTACTTGTCCATCTTGTCGACGAGCCCCACGCGCTCGAGGTAGGCGCGCCCGTCCCGCTCGGCCTGGTCGCGCGGCACCTTCAGCACCTTGATGGGAGCGAGCGTCACGTTCTCCAGCACGGTCTTGTGGGGGTAGAGGTTGTAGCTCTGAAACACCATGGCCACGTCGCGGGCGAGCGCGCGGGAGTTCACCTTGCGGTCGGACAGGTTCATGCCCTCGACCACCACGGAACCCGAGTCGGGCACCTCCAAGCCGTTGATGCAGCGGATGAGCACGCTCTTGCCCGAACCGGACGGCCCGATGACGACGACCTTCTCGCCCTCGGCAACGTCGAGCGACACGCCTTTGAGCGCCTCGACCGCGCCGAAGTTCTTCCGAATATCCGTTACTGTGATCGCTTGAGCCACGCTTGACGCCTCCCGTATGGTTCTCGGCCGCGATCTACGAGGGGCGCCGCGGTCAACTGGTCGATGTAGGAATGCACCGATCAGTCTAGCATGCACGGCATCTTCCCAGATGACAGGGAGGTTACGAGACTTTGACGATAGCGAAATCGGTCGCGCTCAGCGCGAAACCGGCCGAGGCAGGGGACGGGGATGAGACAGAGGGACGGGGTAATTGTCTCATTTTGCCCGCAAAATGAGACAATTACCCCGTCCCTCTGTCTCATCCCGCCCGGAGCTAGCGGGCGAACATGAGGCGCTCGCTGTCGAACATGCGCTGCAGCACCGCCACGCCCGCGGCGGTGTACACGAGGTTGCTGACCACGCAAGCGACCACGTTGATCGGTTGGAAATCGAACGAGAAGATGCCGATCATGCACTGCACCGCGTTGTACAGGGGGATGAAGTAGTACCCGATGTCCGCCTTCGCGTCGCCGAACATGCCGAGGATGCCAACGAGCATGACCGCGATCATGAGCGGAGTCAGGTACATCGTGGCCTCTTTCACCGACTTGGCCAGGGTGGACACGATGGTGATCAGCATGACGACGAGCAGCGTCGTCGACAGGATGACGAGCGCCAGCAGCAGGTAGTCCGTCGGGCCGTACACGTTCACGTCCACGGCCCCCTGCATGATGCTGGGCAGCCCCGCGAAGATGCCGAGCGCGCTCGACACAGCGATGAGCAGGCCGATAGCGGTGATGGCCAGCACCTTGCCCAGCGCGATGTCGCGCCGGTTGATAGGCGTTGCCAACAGCGTCGCCATCGTGCCGCGCTCCTTCTCGCCCGCCACCGATTCTGCGGCGATGGACATGACGCTCGTGAACACGAGGATGAGCAGCAAAAGCGGCACGATGGACACCACGATGCTGCCCGCGACGTCGCGCTCCTTGGCCACGTCGTAGCCTCCCTCGCCCGCGTTGACGTCGAAGCGGTTCGACAGCGACGATTCGTAGGCGTCCAGCATCGCGGCGAACGACGAATGCGCCCGGCTGGAATCGGGGTCGGCGGAGTTGTAGAAGATCTCCACCTGCGGCGCCGGAGCGCCCGATGCGGGATCGTACGCCGCCACATCGGCGTCGAACCCGTCGGGGAACGCGGCGAACGCCTTCACATCGCCCTGCTCGATGCGCTCGCGCATCTCGTCGGCGTCGGGCAGCGCGGTTTCGGGCACCACATCGATGCCCGCGGCGGAGGCGAGCGCCTCGACGCTGGCCGGCTCGTTCACCACGGCCACCACGGGCCGCTTGCTGTCGTCGGGATTGAACATGCCGCCCATGGCGTCGCCCATGAACGTCCACATGAAGAAGATCAGCAGGCCAGGCAGCGCGATGGACACGAACGCCGAGGCCTTGTTGCTGAAGAAGCGCGCCAACTCCTTGCGCGCGATGACGAAGGCGCTGCTTTTCATGAGGCCTCACCTGCCGTTTCCGCGTACAAGTCGAAGAACGCGTCCTCGAGCGAACGCTCCCCCGCCACCTCCGGCAGCGTGCCCGAGGCCACCATGCGCCCGTCGATGACGATGCCCACGCGATCGCATACCTTCTCTACGAGGCTGAAGATATGGGTGGACAGGAGCACCGTCCTGCCCTCGGCGGCCAGTTCCAACAGGAAGTCGGTCACCGTCTTGGCCGTGAGCACGTCGAGGCCGTTCGTGGGCTCGTCGAAGATGATGACCCGCGGGTCGTGCACGAGCGAGATGGCCAGCGACGCCTTCTGCTTCATGCCGGTGGACAGGTCGGCCACCTTCGTCTGGGCGAAGCGGTCGATGCCGAACCGCTCGAACAGCGCGCGCTTGCGCTCGTCGCGCACGGGAGCATCGACATGGTGCAGCTCCGAGAAGAAGTCGAACAGGTAGTCGGGCGAGAACACGTCCTCCAGCTTGAGCTCGCTCGTCAAGAAGCCGATGAGGCTGCGCACGCGAGCGGGGTCGGACACGACGGAGGCGCCTTCCACGAACGCGTCGCCCTCGTCGGGCTTCACGAGCGCGGCCAGCATGCGCAGCGTCGTGGTCTTCCCGGCGCCGTTCGGGCCGAGCAGCCCGTAGATCTCGCCGCGGTGCACGTCGAACGACAATCCGTCCACCGCGACCTTCACGGGCGCATCGGTGCGCTCGAGCTTGCGTTGCTTGGCGGAAAGCTTGAACGATTTCCGCAGTCCTCGTGCGGACAGGGCTGATTCCATCGGCTCACCTCTCTGAGTCGAAATCGATAACAGGTTCCGCATGAGTATAACAGCGAGGGGGGGGGCAAGCACATTCGGGCCATCGGTTCGTCTTTAGCGCACCCCCCCGTTGGTGTATACTCGTTGGGTTGCGAACGGGCTACCTTCGCGCAGCGCAGCCTCGATCCGTCCAAAGGAGGCATCATGAAGCAGGTGTACTCACGGCTCGTCGCATCGACGTTCGCCCTCGTGGCCGCCGTCGCGCTCGTATGCGCCGTCGCCGGACAGGCGTACGCCGACGACGAAGGCAGCGCCCCCGCAGACGATCGGCGCACGATTCGCGTCGCATGGCCCGACCAGACCGGTTTGACCGAAATGGACGAAAACGGCGCCTATTCCGGCTACACCTACGAGTACCTCGAAAGGATCGCGCAGTTCACGGACTGGAAGTACGAGTTCGTGCGAGTGGAGGGCGACCTCAACGAGCAGCTCGTCACGCTCCTCGGCATGCTGGAATCCGGCGAAGTGGACATCATGGGCGCTATGAACTACAGCGATGCGTACGCGCAACGCTACGACTTCGCCATCAAGTCCTACGGCACGGCCCACACGGCGCTGCTGGCGTCGGACGCCAACGAAGACCTCACCGACGTCAACGTCTACGCGCGGGAGACCTTGCGCGTCGCTTTCGTAGGCTCTTCGCCGAAAAGCACCCAGACGGCCCAGACGTTCTGCGACATGAACGGCATCGGTTTCGAGCGCGTCGAGTGCGAGGACTCGAACGAGCAGGTCGAAGCCGTGCTGTCCGGACGCGCCGACGCGCTCGTCGGATCGGACATCGGCCCCGTCGAGGGCATGCACGTCGTGGCGACGCTCGGGGCCAACCCGTTCTATTTCGCCGTGGCCAAAGGCGAGCAGGACGTCGTCTCCTCTCTGAACGAGGCGATCACCCAGATCGAGAAGTCCGAGCCCTCGCTGAGCATCGAGCTGTACGACAAGTACTTCAGCGGCGCGAGGGGCTCTCAGACGCTGTCGAAGGACCTGCAGGCCTTCGTCGGACGCAGCGAGCCCGTGCGCGTAGGCTACCTCGCCGGCGCCGCGCCCATCCAAGACATCGACGAGTCCACCGGCGAGCCCGTCGGGGCGTCGAAAGCGACGCTCGAGTTCATCGCCTCGTACACGGGGCTCGAGATCGAGTGCGTCCCCATCCCCAACCCCGACAACTGGAACGACGCGGTCGAGCAGTACGACCTCGATGCAATCGCCGGTATCATCCACGATTTCGATTTCGCCCGGCAGTACGGCCTCTCGCTCAGCACCCCGTACCTGTCGTCGTACCAGTGTCTCGTGGTGCGCGAAAGCAGCGATGCCTCGAACCTCGACGACCAGCGCCTCGCCGTGTCGAGAGGGGCCGCAGGAAGCATGAGCATCAAAGAGGGAACGCTGATCTGCGAGACGCTCGAGGACTGCATCGAAGCGGTGAGCTCAGGGGATGCCGACTACACCTACGCCGAAGGGTTCACGACCTCGTACCTGATCAACGCAAAAGGCTTGCGCAACGTGACATCCCTGGTAAACGCCGACATCCCCAGCGACTTCTGCTTCGCGATCGCTCCCGACTGCGATTCCGCGCTGCTGCGCGCATTCAACGAGGCCATCCGCGAGATGCCGGCCGGGACCGTCAACGACGCCATCTACGGCGAGATCCTGCAGGACCGCGAGATGACGCTCAGCCGGTTCGTGGAGGCCAATGCGAAGACGATCATCGCCTGCGGCGTGCTGTTCACCCTCCTGATCGTCGTGCTCACCGTGGCGTACGCGCGCAACCGGTCGAAAGCGCTCGCCATCATCAGGGCGGAGAAGGAGCGCCTCAAAGCGGTCGCCGAGCAGGACGACCTCACCGGCCTGCTCACGGTGGGGGCGCTTCGCGAGACGGCGGCCGACCTCGCTGCGCGCAAGGAGATCGGCGGGTTCGCCGTCATCGACATCGACGATTTCAAGAACGTGAACGACACGTACGGCCACAAGGCGGGCGACGAGGCCCTGTGCCTTCTGGCCCGCGCGCTCGAGGCTTCGTTTCGGGAAAGCGATGCCGTCAGCCGCTTCGGAGGCGACGAGTTCGCCGTGTGCCTCGGCGGCCCCATCAGCAAGGAGGCCCTCGAAACGCGCTGCGCCGAGCTCGGGGAGCGCGTGCGGCTCGAGTCGCTGGCCCAAGGGCGCCCCTTCACGGTGAGCATCGGGGCGCATCGGGCGACTGAGGGGGACGAGAGCTACCTCGATCTCTACGATTGCGCGGACAAGGCCATGTACGAAGCGAAGCGTTTGGGCAAGGGGCGCTTCGTCATCGCGTGATGCGCGACGATGCGCCCCTTGCGCGCGAGGGTTACGAAGCCGACGGCGCGGAAGGCTCCAAGTCGGCGGCGACGGGCGAAGCTGCGGCCTCGGAGGATGCGGCCTTCGCCTCCTCGGCCTGCTCGCGCTCGAGCACCTTCTGCATGGCGGCGATGGCGCACTCGATCTGGCCGTCGTCGGGCTCGTTCGTGGTGAGGTACTGCATCTGCATGCCCGGCCACAGCACCACCTTCACGAGCGGGTTGTCGGGGTGGCTGCCCGCCCACCTCACGGTGATCTCGTAGGAGATGCCCGCGATGACGGGCATGAGCAGGATGCGCACGAGGATGACGAGCGCGAGCTTCGGCGCGCCGTCGGGCACGCCCCACATCTCGATGAGCCCGTTGATGGGCGTGATGGTGTACACGAAGATGGCGATGACCATGACCATGATGAGGAACGCCGTGCCGCAACGCACGTGCAAGCGCGGGAAGCTGCGCGCGTTGGCGGCCGTGAGCGGCAGGCCGTGCTCGTAGCAGTGGATGGTCTTGTGCTCGGCGCCGTGGTAGCCGAACATGCGCTTGATCTCGCCCATGCGCCCGATGAGCCACAGGTAGAACACGAACACGGCCACGCGCAAAAGGCCGTCCACGATGTTCCACAGCACGGTGTTCTGGTCGTACTCGCCCACGATGAGGTTCGTGATGAACGCCGGCGCCACGATGAACAGCACCACGCCCAGCACGAGGCCGAGCACCATCGAAACGGCCATCTCCTTCTTGCCGAACTCCACCTCTTCGTCCATGAAGGATTTTTTGGCGGGCTCGGGCTCGGGTTCGGAGACCACCTCGAGGGAACGCTGCGCCCCGAGGGCGTCGATCATCGTATCGGGTCGCCC
The DNA here is from genome assembly GCF_900184265.1 of Eggerthella timonensis. Lineage (NCBI taxonomy): Bacteria > Bacillati > Actinomycetota > Coriobacteriia > Eggerthellales > Eggerthellaceae > Eggerthella > Eggerthella timonensis. The sequence continues at coordinate 1,813,513 of NZ_FXXA01000002.1, read as the reverse complement.
GAAGTCGTCCTTCCAGGAGAAGTCGCCTTCTTCAGCGAGCGAGCCGATCGAGCGCTCCTCAACGGCGGCGCCGTCCCCCTCCGCGGACTCGCCGGACGAGCCCTCCCCCTCCTCCGCGAACGCGTGCAGCGCCGCGATCTCGAGGGCCTTGTACCCCAGCACGAGCGACTCGACGAGCGCCCGGCAGCCGCGCACGAGCGGCCAGTGCATCCAGCCGTTCTTGTTGCGGCCCGAGGCCAGGTCGTGCTCTTCCACGTAGATGTCGCCGCCCGGCTCGCGCACGGCCACCGACCAGTTGTACTTGCCGCGCATCATGATGCCCTCGATGAGCGCCTGGCCGCCGACGTGCGTCTTGAGCGCGCCGTCTTCGGAGAACGCGCGCGACAGGTCGCTCTTCTGCTCGCCCATGCTAGTCCCTCTTCACGCGCGGGTACGGATTCCCGCAGGTCATCTTGCCCTCGGGACAGTTGCCGCGAATGCAGGGCGCGCCCGCGTCCATGAAGATGAACGGAGCCGTGGGCTTGGCCAGCTCCAGCATGCGATGCGCCATGGCGCGGATCTCCCACTGCGCGCGGTTGCAGCAGCGCAGCGAGAAGAAGTGCAACAGCTCGCGCACGTTCATCGTGATGACGATCTTCGTCTCGGCGGCGTTCGGCAGCAGGTAGCGCGCGTCCTCGGCGGGGATGCCAGCCGCCAGCAGCTTCTCGTAGGCGGCGATGGCTGCCTCGATGGCCTCGTCGAACACCGCGTTCGTCTCCTCGCTCGCCCTCACGCTGTCGGGCTTCACCGTGGCCAGGCCGTCCGTGAACTTCACGTAGCGCTGGCTCTGCTGGTTGAAGCTGGCGATGCGGTGACGCACCAGCTGATGCGTCAGCGCGCGCGAGACGCCGTCCACCGCGAACGTGTAGCTGGCATGCTCGAGCGTGGACGTGTGGCCTGCGCTCATGATGGTGGACAGCACGCTTTTCACGCGCTCCTCCGGCATGGTCTCCATGAGCTCGGCCGCGCCGACGGGCGCGTAGCACAGGCGCGCGGCCGTGGCGATGGCGCGCTCGGGGTCGGGCGTGTGGTACAGAAGTTCAACTTGCATGGGATGAATGCTCCTCGCTTCGAGATAAATTCGGCGGTTCGCGCGCACAGAGGCGTTCACTTTCGCTAGTATAGTACCCGAAGCCCCCGACCAGCGAAGCGAGAGGCGCGCCATGCCCGAAAACAACACGTCCCAACCCTTCGTCCCCCAGCTCACCACCCGCGACTGGAACGCCGAGTGGAAGCAGCTCCAACAGGCGCGACGACGGTTCGACGACGCGAGCTACTGGGACAAGCGCGCGGCCACCTTCACGACGAAGGACGCGCCGAACCCCTACGTCGAGCGGTTCCTCGAGCTCGCTGGCATCCGCGAGGGCGAGACGGTGTTCGACATGGGCTGCGGCACGGGCGCGCTGTCGGTGCCGCTGGGCAAGCGCGGCATCAAGGTGGTGGCGGCCGACTTCTCGCAGGGCATGCTCGACCAGATGCAGGCCACGCTCGATGCCGAGGGCGTTCGCACCGTGTTCCCCAAGCGCATGAGCTGGTCGGACGACTGGCCGGCCCACGGCGTGCGCCCGGGCATGGTGGACGTGGCGCTGGCCTCGCGCTCGGTGGCCACGGCCGACCTGCGCGACGCGCTGCTGCGCCTCACCGACGTGGCGCGCCGCCGCGCGTGCGTCACGCTGGCCACGGGCTCGTCGCCGCGCACCGATGAGCGCATCCTCAACGCCATCGGCCTCTCCAGCGTGCTCGGCCGCGACCATCTCTATGCGTTCAACATCCTCGCGAACGAGGGGCTGCGCCCTGAGGTCGCCTACATCGACAGCGAGCGCACCGACACCTTCGACTCCCTCGACGACGCGTTCGGCGTGTTCTCCCGCATGGTAGACGACGCCACCGCGGCGTTCATCGGCGCCGAGGAGCGCGCCGCGGCCATCGTCCGGCTGCGCACGTGGCTCGAGGAGAACCTCGTCGAGAACGAGCGCGCGGGCATGCCCGACAAGAAGGGGCTTCCGGAGAAGCCCCTGCGTCTGCGCGTGCCCCGGACGGTCACCTGGGCCTTCATCGCCTGGAACAAGTAGAGGACCGAAGCAGCGCGCCTCCCTTTTGGCATGGAAAGGGGCTATCCCTTCCCATGCCGTACTCGGCGCCTACAGCTCGATGCGCTCGAACATGTCGGGACCTACGCTGCACACCGGGCATGCGAAGTCCTCGGGCAGCTCGTCGCCATACTCGATGTGGCCGCACACCTTGCAGCGCCACGCGTACTTCGGCTTCGGAGCCTCCTCGTCGCCCGCAGCCGCGACCGCCGGGGCAGCCGGCGCCGCGTCGGGCGCGTCAGGCAGGTAGCTCGAGGCCTTCGGCGGCGTCTTCCCGCCTTTCACCTGGTGGTAGTAGGCGTACGTCATCGGATCGCCCGCGCACACCTTCTCAGCCTCCTCCACCTCGCCGATGTAGAGGATGTGCGTGCCGAGGTTCACCGCCTGGGTGACGCGCACGGAGAAGCGCGCGACGCACTGCTCGGCCACATAGGGCACGCCCGCCGCGTCGAGCCCCGTTTCGCAGGCTGCGAACTTGTCGGTATCGGTGCTGCAATGGAAGCCGAACGTGCCGATGAGCTCCATCGTCGCCTCCTGCGCCAGGCACGACACGGTGAAGCGGCCGGAGTCCAGGATGACGTCGGTGGTGGCGTTCTCCTTGTTCAGCGCCACGCTCACCTGCAACGGCGATGATGTGACCTGCTGAAACGTGTTGGCGACGCAGGCGGCTTTACGCTCGCCGTCCGTCGCGCCGATGATGTAGAGCCCGTAGCTCAAACTGAAGAACGCAGTCTGATCGATCATGATGACGCCTTTCCCCTGCTCTCGTTTACGTTTCCAATAATGATAATCATTCTCATTAAGGAACGCAAGGCCTCAATGCGATTGGTCGGCAAGTCCGCACGCGGCGCGGACGAGGGCGCGGGACGCGTCGTCGGGCGCTATCGCCTGCGCACCGCCCCAGGCTGCGGCGAAGCGCTCCTCGGCGCGCGGGAGCAGCCAGCCGCGCACCACGGCGATCGCATGGCGGAAGCCCGTTCGGGGCCCCTGCGCCAGCAGCGCCGTGGCCGAGACGAGGCCGCCGTCGTGCATGAGCTCGAGCCGTCCCAGCTCGTCCACCACGAGCAGCCCGGAACGCGTCTCGCACGCCTCAACCGCGCCCGATGTTTCACGTGAAACATTTGTTTGCGCGAACGAATGTTTCACGTGAAACACTTCGTTCGGGAGCACAGGGCACGCGGGGCTTGAGAGGCGCGCGGGGGCCGCCGAACATGCAGGGACCACGGGGAGCGCGGGGCTTGAGAGGGCCGTCGAACTCTCGGGACACGCATGATCCGCGGGAGCCGCCGAAACCGCGGGGCGCACGTGATCTACTGGGGCCGCCGCCCCGTGGGCGAGGGCGTCGAAGTGGGCGTTGACGCGCGCGATGGCGTCGTCCGATATCTCCCAGGCCAGCTGGGCGGCGGCGCTCTGGCTCGTCGGGTCGAACGATCCCTCCGCCAGCGCGAGGTCGCGGCGGCGCGCGAACGCGATGCGCTCGCCCGTGGGCAGCAGCACGTTGTCGATACCGAGCTTCTCGAAGCGCCTTTCGCCCGCCCGGCCGCGCTCGCGCCACACGCCGGGCGCCAGCACGCCCGCGACGTCCACGCCTCCGCTCGCAAGCTCGTCCGCCAATGCGGCGAGCCAGCGCGTCTTGCCTGTCTGAACGTCTCCCGTCAACAAGAACAGCACGGGCCTTCTCCTTCCGCATTTCTTCTCATCGGTGTATTATATATCATCACGAATAATACAGAAAGGATGCGCTATGCGAAAAGCCGATGCCGAGGACGCCGCACCGTGGAAGCTGTACGACCGATTGATCGAGAGCGTTCCCGACGACCTCGTCGTGCGCGACTACTGCCTGGGAACGCACTGGTCCTACGTCGAGGCCGACTGCGGCATGGGCGTGAGCTTCACCTGCAAGGGCGGTGGCTTGCGCACCTGCAAGCAGGATCTGCGCGGCGTCCCGCTGCGCGCGATGGCCGAACTCGCGAAGTCATGGTGCTTCGAGGAAGCCACGCTCGGCGTGGCGGCGCTCAACGCCTACTACGCGCGCGCCGAGCTGCTCGACCCGCTCGGCGCCGTGTACGACGAGCCTGTCGAGCTTCCTGACGGCACCGTCCGCACGATGGACGCATTCGAGCGGTACCGTCCGCGCATCGAGCGCTCCGCTGGCAAACGCGTGACGGTGATCGGCCACTTCCCCCACGTCGACCGCATCGCCGCCTACGCCGACCTCACGGTGCTCGAACGGAACTGCACGCACGAGCTCGACACGCCCGACCCCGCGTGCGAGTACGTGCTGCCCGGCACCGACTTCGCCTTCGTCACCGGCGTCACCCTTATCAACAAGACCGCGCCGCGCCTGCTGGAGCTCGCGAAGGACGCGACCACCGTGCTCGTGGGCCCCAGCGTGATCATGGCGCCGTGCCTGTTCGAGCAGGGTGCCGACGCGCTGGCCGGCAGCGTGGTGGCCGATCCGGAGAAGGCGCGCTTCGCCGTGCAGAACGGCGCCGGCCAGTTCTTCGGCGAGGCGCTGCAGATGACCCTCGTCGAACGCGAGCGGTCCTAGCCTCCGCGCCCTCGGACGCATTCCCGCACGGATGTTTCACATGAAGCATCCGTGCGAAGCGGTTGCTCGGTGCAATCTTGATTATATTCAATTGATAATAATTGTACTTTAGTATATATTGCTCTCAGTATTATTCTCAATTGCGAATCATAGGGGACGAGAGCGATAGAAGCTATTGAAGACACTTTAGACGAGGGGATGCGAAGCGCTGCTGATGCCAGAAGCATCAGCAGCGCCGAGGGGGTACCCCCTCGGGCGCGTGACGGCGAGGTTGCGGCCCGATGCGCGTCCCGCCGCAACGCGCGGCGCGGCACGCTCATCCTGATCGCGCTCGGCGCGCTCGTCGTAGCGAGCACGCTCGCCTCGCTCATGCTCGGGCGCTACCCCATCACCCCCATCGAAGCCGTCGGCATGCTGGCCAACCTCGCCTTCCCCATCGACCCGTTCTGGACGTCTCAGCAGGAGACGCTGTTCTTCCAGGTGCGCCTGCCGCGCATCGCGCTCGCGCTCATGGTGGGCTGCAGCCTGGCGGCCGCCGGCGCCGCCTACCAGGGCACGTTCCAGAATCCGCTCGTCTCCCCCGACATCCTCGGCGCCTCGCAGGGCGCCGCGTTCGGCGCCGCGGTGGCCATCCTGCTGGGGCTCGGCTCGCTCAGCATCTCCGTCTTCGCGTTCGCCTGCTCCATCGCCGCCGTGCTGCTGGTGCTGGCCATCGGCACCCGTGCGAAGGGCAACCACCTGCTCATCGTGGTGCTGGCGGGCGTCATGGTCAGCTCGCTGTTCCAGGCGGGCGTGTCGTTCACGAAGCTCATCGCCGACCCCACCGACCAGCTGGCCGCCATCACGTACTGGCTCATGGGCAGCCTCACCGGCGCGAAATGGAGCGACATGGCCTTTTCTCTGGGCCCCATCGCGATCGGCCTCGCGGCGCTGTTCGCCCTGCGCTGGCGCATCAACGTGCTCACCATGGGCGACGACGAGGCCTCCACCATGGGCGTGAACGCGCGCCGCGTGCGGCTCATCGTCATCGTGGCCGCCACGCTCGTCACCGCCGCCAGCGTGTCCATCTCGGGCATGATCGGCTGGGTGGGCCTCGTCATCCCCCACTTCGCGCGCATGATCATCGGCTGCGACTACCGCAAGCTGCTGCCTGCCAGCATGCTCATGGGCGCCAGCTTCCTGCTCGTCGTCGACGACGTGGCACGCCTCGTGGCAACCTCCGAGATACCCATCGGCATCCTGACCGCGTTCGTGGGTGCGCCGTTCTTCCTGTACCTCATCACGAGGAGGAAGCAGGGGCTATGAGCATCGACGTCGAACGCCTCGATTTCTCGTACGGCAGCCACCATGTGCTGCGCGACCTGAGCTTCCATATCCCCGACAACACGCTCGTGAACGTGCTGGGGCCCAACGGCGTGGGCAAATCGACGCTGTTCCGCTGCATCCTGTGCCTCGACAACGGTTGGACGGGAAGCATCCACGTGAACGGGAAGGACCTGCGCACGATATCCATCCGCGAGCGCGCGAGCGAGATCGCCTACATCCCCCAGTCGCATTCGTCCACCTACGCCTACGACGTGCTCGACGTGGTGCTCATGAGCGCCGGCGGCGGCATCGGGCTGTTCTCCTCGCCCAAGCGCATGCACGTCGACCGCGCCTGGGACGCGCTCGAGCGCGTGGGCATCGCTCATCTGGGGCATCGCCCCTACACGCAGATATCGGGCGGCGAGCGGCAGCTCGTGCTCATCGCGCGCGCCATCGCGCAGAACGCGCGCACCATCATCATGGACGAGCCCACGAGCGCGCTCGACTACGGCAACACGGTGCGCGTGCTGTCCACCGTGCGCCAGCTCGCCCGCGAGGGCCTGAGCATCATCCAATCGACGCACCAACCCGACCAGGCGTTTTTGTACGCAGACCAGACGCTTGTCATCAACGAGGGCCGCGTGCACGCGTTCGGCGACCCCAAAGACGTCATCACCAAGGAGCTGGTCAGCACCATCTACGACGTGGACGTGGAGGTCAATTCCCTATACGGCGACAAGGTGCGCGTGTGCGTGCCCGTACGCGAGATAGAGCGTTAGAAGCAAGGCGACAGAGGTTGAGAAAGGAAGAATCTATGGGAGGGATTACCGCAAAGAACACGCAGCGGGCGCGGCGCCTGCTGGTCGCGGGCATGCTGTGCCTGGGGCTGGCGTTCGCGTTGAACGGATGCTCGCAGGCCCCGTCGCAGGACGCGCCCGCAAGCACGGACGGAGCGGCGCAGACCGATCGGGCGACGCAGAACGAGATGCGCACGTTCACCGATTCGGCCGGGCGCACCGTTGAAGTGCCCGCGCAGATCGACCGCATCGCCCCGGCTGGCCACACCGCCACGCAGATCCTGCTGACGATGGCGCCGGAGAAGATGGCGACCGTCTCGCAGGAGCTCACCGCCGATCAGGCGAAGTACCTGGGCTCCGACTACGCCAACCTGCCCGTGACGGGAGCCGCCTTCGGCGCGAAGGGCGACCTCAACAAGGAGGCGGTCGCCGCCTCCGGCGCGCAGATCCTCATCGACACCGGCGAGCTCAAGGACGGCATCAAGGAGGACCTCGACACGCTGCAGGAGCAGCTGGGCATCCCCGTGGTGGTCATCGAGACGAAGATGGAAGACTACGGCGCGGCCTACGAGATGCTGGGCGAGCTTTTGGGCATGGAAGATCGCGGCAAGGAGCTGTCCGACTACTGCAAGGCCGCCTACGACGAGACGGTGTCGGTGATGGGCAAGATCCCCGAGTCCGAGCGCGCGAACGTGGCCTACCTGCTGGGCGACAAGGGCACGAACACCATCGCGAAGGACTCCTACCAGGGCCAAGTGGTCGACCTCGTGGCCAACAACGTGGCCGAGCTGGGCGAGGTGTCCGGCAGCGGCGCCGGCGTGGAGATCAGCATGGAGCAGCTGGCGCTGTGGAACCCGCAGGTCATCCTGTTCGCGGAGAACAGCATCTACGACACGGTGGGCTCCGATGCCGCCTTCGCCGACATCGACGCCGTCAAGTCCGGCTCGTACTACGAGGTGCCCGACACGCCGTGGAACTGGCTGAACAGCCCTCCGACGGTGAACCAGGTGCTGGGCATGCAGTGGCTGCCGCGCCTGCTGTACCCCGAGCAGTACGACAACGACCTGTATGGGACGGTGGCCGGCTACTTCAAGACGTTCTACGGGTACGACCTGAGTGAATCCGAGTTCGACGAGATCGCCGCGAACGCACAGCCCAGGGCCTAGCGTCTCGTCCCGCGACCCGTTCGCACCCCTGCGGGAAAGCCCGGCGCGCGCCGGGCTTTCCCGCTATCATCGTGGAAAACCGAACAAGGAGATGCGTATGGGAGAGAAGATCATGGACGGCTTCCCCTCGCGGGAAGAGGCGCTGACCGACTTCTTCGCCGCATGGGAGCCGGTGCGGCGCGTCGAGCACGTCGCGCTCGACGGCGCAGTCGGGCGCGTGCTCGCCGAGGACCTCGCGTCCGCGAACACACTGCCGGTGGTGCGCGCTTCGGCGTTCGACGGCATCGCGGTGAAGTCTGCGGCGTTCGCGAACGGCCTGCCCGACGCGAGCTGCTGGAAGCCCGGCGCGGACTACGTGCGCGCCGACACCGGCGACGACTTCCTCGATGCGTTCGATGCCGTGGTGATGATCGAGAAGGCGGCCGTTCAGGAGGACGGTTCGGTGAAGCTCGACGACGACGTGACGGTCGAGCCCGGCTCGGGCGTGCGGCCCTCCGGCTCAACGTTGCGCGCGGGCGAGCCGCTCATGAGCGCCGGCAGCGTCATCCGCCCCACCGACCTGGCCGCACTCGCCATGGGCGGCGCCACGATGGTGCCCGTGCGCGTCAGGCCGCGCGTGGCGTTCATCCCCACGGGCAGCGAGCTCGTGCCCGCCGGCATCAAGCCGCGGCGCGGGCAGAACGTGGACACGAACAGCCTCATGTGCAAGCACCTCCTCATCGAGTACGGTGCCGAACCCGTGGTATTCCCCCTCGTGCACGACGACCCCGCCGAACTCGAGCGCGCCTTCGAGGCGGCGCTGGCCACCGCCGACGTCGTGGTGGTCAACGGAGGCTCGGCCCTCGGCGAGGAGGACTTCAACGCGAAGCTGATCGAGCGGCGCGGACAGGTGGTGCACCACTACATCGCCGCCGTGCCGGGGCGACCGCTCATGATGGCCGTGGTGGACGGCAAGCCGGTCGTCGACCTCCCCGGCCCCACCATGGCCGCCTACTTCGGCTCCGAATGGTGCCTGCAGGCGATCACGGCGCGCATCCTGGGAATTCCGCCGCACCGCCGCCCCGTCGTGCAGGCGCGGACGGACGCCGCGAAGACGAGCATCCCCAAGATGGCGAACATCGCCCGCGTACGCGTGACGCGCGGCGGCGAGGGCTACGTGGCGCACTTCCTCGACTTCAAGGCCGGGGAGCTGGCCGTCTGCATGACGTCGAACGCCCAGCGCGTCTCGCCCCTCGGCGAAGCGGGGTGGGAGGAAGGCGACCTCCTCGAGGTGGAGCTGCTGCGCGGCGAGGAGTTCATCGAGGAAGGGTAGCTTGCCAACGCGGGGAATCGCATGGGGCGCGGGCGCGCCGTACCGCGCCGACCGGACGCCATAAGGCCCCGAACGCACGAACGCCCGGCATCGACCGGGCGTTCGTCTTGCTTGCTGCAGAAGCGGCGCGGATGCGCTATTCGGCGGCCGGAGCCTCCTCGACGAGGGCGTCGACGGCAGCGGCTTCCTCGGCCGTGGCCTCGGGAGCGGTCTCGGCGGCAGCCTCGACCTCAGCGGCCTTCTTGGCCTCGGCCTCGGACTTCTTGGCGAACTCCTCGGCGCGCTTGGCCTTCTCGGCAGCCTTCGCGTCGCGCTCGGCCTTCTTCTTGGCCTCGGCCTCGGCGATGGCGGCGGCACGCGCTGCCTTCTTGGCGGCCTCGCGCTCGGCCACGGTCTCCTTCGCGGCGCCGAACTTGTCGGCGAAGCGCTGGACGCGTCCGCCGGTGTCGACGAAGCGCTGCTGGCCGGTGTAGAACGGATGGCACACGTTGCAGATGTCGATCTTCAGCTCAGGCTTCGTGGAACGCGTCGTGAACGTGTTGCCGCAGCTGCACTTGACCGTGCACTCCACGTACTCCGGATGAATACCCTGTTTCATTATGGTTCTCCTTTACAGGCCTTGGTTTCCGACCAAGGCGAAGACAAGCCTTTGCACTATAGCACAGCCATCCTTCGAACGCACGCGTTTTCTCAGGAAATCCCCTCCCCTAGCCGAGGAACGCCTCGTTTACCGGGAGGTTGTAGGCGGCGGCGATACCGCGCAGGCCCTCGTCGGGGATGGCGCTGGCGAATCGGTCGCTACCGCCGTTCATCGCGCGAGCCTGAGCGTAGATGGTCGCCGCTTTGTCGATGGTGTGCGCCAGCCCGAAGGCGGCGTCGAAGTCGGAGCCGGCGCAGAACAGGCCGTGATGCGCCCACACGCACGCGTCGTAGGTGCGCATCGCATCGGCCGTGGCATCGGCGATCTCGGGGCCGCCCGGCACCATCCACGGCACCACGCCGATGCCCTTCGGGAACGCGATCATGCACTCCATCAGCATCTTCCACAAAGCGCGCGTGAACGTGCGCGCGTCGAGCGGCAGCACGTTCGTCAGCGCCACCACGTGCGCGGGATGCGCATGGTACAGCACGCGGCCTGTGCCGCCGGTGACCTCCTTGCGCACCGACTGGATGGCAACATGGCTGGGGAACTCGCTCGTGGGGACGCCGCCGTTCTTGAAGCCCCACACGATGCGCCATGCATCGCCCGCCGCGTTGATCTCCGCGATGCCCGCGCCCGTGTCCGGATCGAGCGCCACGTTGCGCATGTGCGCGCCCGCAGCCGTCACCAGGAAGAACTCGCCGCCCAGGTTGGCGGCCTGCAAGCCCAGCGGCACCCACGAGCTGGGGTTGTCGTAGAAGAACGAGCGGCTTGACGCCACGTCCTCCGGCGTAAGCCGATACGACGCGTTTCCGCCGTTGCTCTCGTGCCAGCCCTGGCCCGCGCCGTCGCTGCACAGGCGCACGAACCCTTTCACGAACGCCTGCTGCTCCACGGCCACGCCCGAGACGGCGCCCTTCGCCGCCGACACGCCGCGATCGAGCACTTCCTGAGCGTTATCGAAGAAACCCATGATCAACTCCTTGTCCGTAGTTCGGTTATCGCTATCGCGTGCGTATCTGCACGACGTACATCACGTTCGTGGCGGCCACCGCGCCGGAACCCGGCTCGCCGATGGTTGGGCTCGTGGACGGGTCGCCCGCCGTGAACACCGCCAGCTGGCCCGGCTGCGCCAGCCCGCTGGCCAGCACGGCGTCGTGAGCCTGCTCGATGACGTGGCGCATGTCGCCCTGCACGTCGCCGAGCATGGGCGTCACGCCCCAGTTGAGCTGCTGCTGGCGCATGACGCGCGGAAACGGCGTGACCACGTAAATGGGCACGCGCGGCCGCAGGTTCGACACGAGGCGCGCCGTGCGTCCCGACATCGTGGGCGCCACGATGCAGGAGGCCCCCACGTTCTCGGCCGTCTGCACGGCGGCCAGCCCCACGGCCAGCGCCACCCGCGCACGGTCGCGCGTGCGGTCGGGCGCGCGTTCGTCGAACAGGTAAGGCTCGCTCGATTCGGCGATGCGCGCCATCATGCGCACGGCCTCCACCGGCCAGCGGCCGCTGGCCGTCTCGCCCGACAGCATGACCGCGTCGGTGCCGTCGTAGATGGCGTTGGCCACGTCCCCCACCTCCGCACGCGTGGGACGCGGGTTGCGTATCATCGAATCGAGCATCTGCGTGGCCGTGATCACCGGCTTCGACGCGCGGTTCGACGCGCGGATGATCTCCTTCTGGATGTGCGGCACCTTGTGCGCCGGCACTTCCACGCCCAAATCGCCGCGCGCAACCATCACGCCGTCGGCCGCCTCGATGATGGCCTCGTAGTTCTCCACCGCCTCGGCGCACTCGATCTTCGCGATGAGGCCCACGTCCGCGCCGCCGTGCTCGTCGAGGAAGCGCCGCAGCTCGCGCACGCCCTCTGCGTTGCGCACGAACGATGCCGCCACGAAGTCGACGTCCTGCTCGATGCCGAAGACGAGGTCTGCGCGATCCTGGTCGGTCATCACCGGCAGCGGCACGCTCGTGTCGGGCAGGTTGATAGACTTGCGCTCGCCCAGAAGACCGCTGTTACGCACGGTGCAGCGGATGTCGGAACCCTCGACGGCGTCCACCGCGAGCTCGATGAGCCCGTCGTCGAGCAAGATGGCCGCGCCGGGCTCGACGACCTTCGCCAGCCCCGCGCAGGTTTGAGCGACCAGCTGCGCGGTTCCTTCCACCGCGCCCTCGGTGAGCACGAGCGCGTCGCCCGCATGCAGCTCGACGGGACCTCCTCCCTCAAGCGAGCCCGTGCGGATCTCGGGGCCGCGGGTATCCAGCAGGATGGCGCACGGCGAGCCGAGGTCGCGGCGCACGCGCTTCAGCATGTCCATGCGCGCGCGATGCTCGTCGTGCGACCCATGCGAGAAGTTGAAGCGCGCCACGTCCATGCCGGCGGACAGCAGCTCGCGCAGGGAGGCCTCGTCGTCGACGGCGGGTCCCAGCGTGCAAACGATCTTCGTGCGTCTGGCCATGCTCCTCCTCGATCGCGCCTGTTCCATGATCGCATGATACCGTGAACCGCAGCGCGCCCATGCCGCAGCGCGCCCAATCCGGCGAGTCTGCACACAACCGTAACGTGCCGTAGACGGCTTCGGCCCGAAGGCACGTCCGCAGGTTCGCCTCTTCGATACCTGACCTGACGCATCATGGACAAAAAGGGCAGTTTTCTCTAGATTTCGAGCGGGAATCCGAGACGCGGGAATTTCGGGTTTTCATAACCGCAGGTGAGGACTTCGCTCGCGCGATTATTCTTTATTCAAGATAAAGAAAAGTCGGCTTTTTGTCCACCCGACCCGTTCAGCGCGCAGTATCGCCCAGCCGAGCGAAAGCGACGCACCCGGCGCGATCCGCAAAATGCTCGCGACCGTCGCGCCGCCCCGAACGGCGGCGCGCGCCGAGCCGCCCGCAGGAGGCACCCCGAAACGGCAACGGGCCCCGAAGCATCCTTCGGGGCCCGCCTGCGCCTTTCGAACGCGCACCCGCACGCGCGCGCTTACGCGACGAGGAAGTCGGCCACCGCCGAAGCGGGGCTAGTGCGGCCCTCCTCGTTCATCGACCGCACGCGCAGCCGGTAGCTGCCGGCGCGCTCCGGCGTGAACGCGTACGTCCAATGCACCCAGAGGTCGGCCGACGCGTCGGACACGTCGTGCGTGCACCACGTGCGGCCCCCGTCGAGCGAGAACTGTAGCGCGACGATGCGCGTGCCGTAGTCGTCGGCGTATCCTTCGAACGTGACGGTCTGGCCTACGGCCAGCTCCTGCGGCGCGATCATAGAATCCCCCTTCGCCTTACGAGACGGATGCCGCCAACACGCCCACGTTGGGGCTGTTGGGGTACGTCATGTCCTCGCCCGGGTTCGCGGGCGGCTCCTCCTCGCGCGTCACGCGCACCTCCACCACGTCGCGCACGAAGTAGTTGGCCGGCGTGCGCGTCATCCACAGCTGGTTGTTGCCGCCCACCGAGGCCGACAGGTCCTCGTCGTTGATCTCGTAGGACAGCACGCCGTGACGGCCCACCACGTAGCTGATGGGCATGGCCAGCTCGGTGCCGTCGCTCGACACGAACGTCACCGTGTTCACGCCGTCGCGCGCTTCGGCGCGGTCGAGCAGGTGCGAGACGGGGATGCCCTTCACGTCGGCGGTGATGATGGCCTTGCCGTCGGCCGGGTTCCCGCCGCAGGTGCACGTCATCACCTGCTTGACGCTGCTCTCGGACGCCAGCACGTCCACCGGGGCGGTGAACGCGTTGTCCACCTCGCCGGTCACCGCGAGCTTCCATTCGAGCGGGTTCGTGACGACGAGATCGTCGGTGGCGCCGCATAGCGCCGACGTCGCCCGCTGGAACACGTCCTTGATGGCGCTGTTCAGCGTGAGCTCGGTCTGGTCGTACGAGAACGTTCCCGCCGCGGCCGATGCGCTGACCAGCGGCGAGGCGACGGCGGTGCCGACGGGCGCCTCGACGGTCGACGCAGGGGAAGCGCCCTGGTCGGATGCCGGCGCGCCGTCGGCCGCGAAGGCCGTGCCCGCCCCGCTCAACGTCAAGGAGGCGATCATCGTGCCGGCCATCAGGCCTTTCTTGTAATCTTGCATGCTCATCTCCGATCTACTTGACGTTGAACAGGAAGTTGGTGTCGCGCGATGACACGCGCTCGGAGCCGTCGGGCTGCGTCGAGGTGGTGCGCACCTTCAGAAGGTACGACCCCGCCTCGGCCGGCGTGTACGTCATGCGCCAGTACGTCCAGCGCGTCGGGTCGTTGACGGGCGTCTCGAGCGTCGTCCAGGTCTTGCCGTGGTCGAGCGAATACTCCACCTTCGCGATGGGCTCGTCGTAGGCGTCGGCGAAGCCTTCGATGGTCAGCTCCTTGCCGGCCTGGCCGTCGAGCACCACGCCGTCGGGGTAGTTGAGGATGGCGCTGTTCGGCTTGCCCTGCATCAGGCCGGTGTGCGGGTCGAGCGGCGTGTCCACGCCCTCCTCGTCCTCGAACTCGGGATCGTTGACGAAGTCGATGGTCATGATGGCCTTGATGTAGGAGGCGGCGGAGTTGCGCGGCACGGCGAGCGTCACCGGGTAGCCCTGGCTCGCGGGCAGCGGCTGGCCGTTGATCTCGGTGACCAGCAGGCAGTCCTCCACGTTGATCGACTCGAACGAGGGTGCCACCATGTTGTAGCCGTCCTCGGACGTCACCTCGATGTTGGTGGTGCCGCCGGCCGGCTTCACGTAGTCGATGACGTCCTTCATGGACACGCCGGTCAGCTCGGCCTGGTAGATCCACGCGTTGGCCGTGGCGTTCTCGATGCACCCCTGCTTCTGCACGAAGCTCTTGGTGCCGAACTTCTCCTTGAGCTCGGTGACCGTCATCTCGAGGGGGTTCTCCACGTCGCCGCCGATGGTCAGCATCCATGCGTCGGCCACCGCCGGGTCGGTGTCGGTGCGCCACTCGGACGGCTCGTTGTTCAGCGACTCGAAGAACAGCTGGTCGTTGTCGGACACGGTGTCCTGGTCGTAGCTCAAGCCGAGCTTCGCATCGTCGGCCTTCACGTCCGTGATGCCCTTGTACAGGTCGTACTTGGCGTAGTCCCACAGGTTGAACTCGCTGTTTTCGTCGATGTAGTGGCACGAGTCGCAGCTGCCGTTCATGCCCGAGAACTTGGCGTTGCCGTTGTGGATGCCGTGCAGCGTCTCCACGAGCTGGATGTTGCCGAACCCGGCGTTGCGGTGGCAGCCCAGGCAGTTCGCCACCGTCAGCTGCGTGGTATAGCCCATGGCGTACACGTTGTGCTTCGTGGGCAGGCTCATCACCACGTCCTCGATGCTCTCGTGGCACGACAGGCAGCCGCGGTTGTCGGCGTCGAGGTACGTGACGTTCCAGCCCTTCGGGTCGGCCGGCACGGGTTGCGTGGTGAACCCGAACTGGTCGGCGTACTGCGCCGGCTGGTTGTCCTCGGCGTTCTTGGCCACCTTGTCGGCGTACTTCAGCTTCTCGGCGTATTCGGCGTAGTTCTCGAGGTACGTGCCCCCGTCGTCGGCATAGCCGATGTCGTTGCCGATGCGGCCCAGATCGTCGGCCGTGATGGGGGCGGGCTTGTCGGCCCCCTGCGTGGACTCGGAGCCCTGCGGCGCGCATGCCGCCATGAGCCCGACGGCGGCCACCAGGCACAGCGCCGATGTCGCCAGCTTTCCTTTCGTCTTCATGCGATCCCTCCTTCTTTCTCGTTCTTCGACGAGCGAATCCCGTGCGCTCGTCCCCCATGGCAACTCTAAGGGAAGACGCCGTTCGACTGTAGGCGCAGGATATCGGCTCGTGACGTCTTTTTCGCGCGGAAGCGACTCGCGCGTGCGCGCGGGAAGTTATTTCTCGACGAGAATGTTCTGAAACGAGTATTCGACAAGATCACATACGGACACGTGAGCGCCTTTCGATTCGGCTGCGATTGTGGCACACTACCAGCTGAAAGAAACGCGCTCGACAAAGGGGGCCGAGCCGCACCAAGCAAAGGGGGACCCATGAGGCTGAGGGGCCAAGAGGGGCACAACGATGAGACGTCGATCCTGCTCACGTCGTCGCTGCACCGCAAGATGGATTTCGATCGATACCTGGATCAGGGCACCGTGCTCAAACTGTTCCGCGAAGAGGAGCACGACGCCACCTGCGAGACGCCCGAAGACCCCTACCTGTTCTACGTGCAGACCGGAGCGATGGAGGTAGGGCTCAGCCGCGACGACGGGCGCAAGCTGAGCTATTTCTACGTACGCGGCGCCGGGGACGCAGCCGTCGCAGGGCTGCCGGGCTATCTGTCGCTCGGATCGAGCCGCCTCACGTTCAGGGCGGTGCGCAACACCGTGCTCATCAGCTTCACGCGCGCCCAGGTGCGCGCCCTTATGCACGCCGACGACGCGTTCTACGACGACGTGATGCACGCGCTGCACATGACGATGGCGCAGCTGGGGCACCGCATCGATGCCGCAAACCAACAATCCACGAGCCGTCGCATGCTGCTATGGCTCGAGAAGCTGTGCGAAGCGAATGCGCCCGACGCCGACGGCGTGTACCGCATCCCCTGCAACCTCATCGTCGACGAGATATCCGGATTGCTGGAGATCCACTACGCCACATGCAACAAGCTGCTGAAATCGCTCAAGGAACAGGGCATCGCCAGCAAAACGAGAACGCACCTCGAGATCGCGGACCGCGGCGAGGTGCAGCGCCTGCTGCTCGAGGAGAACCCCGTCCTGTACTGACAGGGGGCGGCTCGGAAGCAACGAGGAACAAGAACGGATATTTCACGTGAAACATCCTAGCCGGCGCGTGGCCGACGGCGCCGCCGAGCGCTCGCCGCGCGGCACTCCCCTCCGAACGAGAAGCGCCCGCCCCGCTTGGCGGGACGGGCGCATCGCAGACCGGCAGCGGAGCGGACGAACCGCCCGGCCGCGAGACGAAAAAGCGCCCGCCCCGACGACCGGGACGGGCGCTTCGCAGACCGGCGAGCGGAGCTGCTTACACCTCGGCGACCCAGAGGCCGTGGATGTTGCAGTACTCGTACACCTTGAGGGCCTCGTCGCCCTCGGCGATGGCGAAGTCGGCCACGGGGGCGTCCTCCGGCGTGAGCTCGACGATCTGGTAGCCGTTCTTCGTGACGAGGCAGATGAACGTGATGTAGTGCTCAGGGGTCATGGGGTGCAGCGTGCTGCCCACCTCGACATGCACGTTCGCGCCGTCGACGCGCACGACGGGCACGTGCTTCTCGACCGCGGCGTCGGTCGTATTGGCGGTGAGCTCGGTCATCTGCTCGCCGCAGCACACCAGCGGAACGCCCGCGTCGAACGGCTTGATGGCGATGTTGCCGCAATGCATGCACTTGTAGAACTTGAGATCCATGGTGGGTCCCCCTTCGTCGTCTGGTATAACCTGCAATCAATCTGTTCTGTTGCCAGTTTAGCTTCGTCAGGCCAGCAAACCGTTACCGAACGCCCGGTTGCCGCCGAACCGTAACCAAGCGCGTATGCGTCGCCGGATGGCGGCGAAACCGTCGCTCGGTTCGCGTTAAATGTTACTCAGATTGTTGCATTTCGGGAAGACCCTGTTGGGGCTTTTTCACGACAAGCGCATAAACGAACACGCCGACGCCCACGAGGATCAGCGGGACCGACAGCAGCTGCCCCATCGTGAGCCAACCTCCCCACAGGTAGCCCAGCTGCACGTCGGGCTCGCGCACGAACTCGACGAGGAAGCGGAAGCATCCGTACATGATGAGGAACAGGCCGAGGAACGTGCCGCGCGGGCGCGGCGGCATGCGGCGCGACAGCAGGTACAGCACGGCGAAGATGACGATGCCCTCGAGGAACGCCTCGTAGAGCTGGGACGGATGACGAGGCATCGTGCCGGCCGCGCCGCCGAACACCACGCCCCAGGCCGCGTCGGTGGGCGCGCCCCACAGCTCGCCGTTGATGAAGTTCGCGCAACGGCCGAACAGAAGGCCGAGCGGCGCGCCGATGCAACCGAGGTCGGCCAGCGTGAGGTACGGGATGTGGGTGAGCCTCGCCGCCACGATGCCCGACAGCAGGGCGCCGATCAGGCCGCCGTGGAAGCTCATGCCCCCCTGGTTGAACGCGAGGATCAGCTCGGGGTGCTGGAAGTAGTAGCCTTCGCCGTAGAACAGGACGTAGCCGAGGCGCCCGCCCACGATGACGCCGATGATGACGCAGAACATGATGGTGAGCAGCGAGTCCACATCCACGCGCACGCGCCAGCGACGCGCGACGCGCCAGATGACGAGACCGGCGAAGACGAAGCCCAACACATAGGCGACGCCGTACCAGCGTACGGTGAACGGCCCGAAGGCGAAGAGGACGGGATCGATGGATTGGTAGATGTCGTTGAGCATGTCGTTCCTTCATCGCCCGCGCGCGGCGCGGGCCTCTCGTTGTAGTTCGAGCCGCACAGAAAACGGTTCCGCCGGACCGAGCCGACGGAACCGTTATTCGAGACCCATGCCGGCGCCCACTTCAAGGGCGGCGAACCGCACCTCCTCGAGCAGCTGCGGCGGGATGGGCTGCATGCTGGATACGGTCGCATCGCAGTGCGGGCAGCGCAGCGTGAACAGCGCGAGATCGGCGCGCACCACCATCATGGACTCGTAGCGACACACGTCCAAACCGACCGCTCCGCATGCGGGACAGGTCACGCCCTTGCCCATCGGTTCACGCTCCTCTCGCTTCGCCGTCCGCCTGCCGTTGACCTCATTGTAGCAGAACTTCCCAGACCGGCATCTGCGATTGGAAACGCCCCGTCAACGCGTCCGGACCCTCACGATCCCGCGACGTGCTCGAGGAAATAGGCGTGCACGCGGTCGTCGTCGGTGAGCTCCGGATGGAACGCCACGGCGAGCGCCCGGCCCTCGCGCACGGCCAGGGGCTCGCCGTCCTCGGCCGTGCTGAGCACCTCCACGCCCGGCCCCCGATCGGCGAAGCGCGGCGCGCGGATGAACACGCCCTTCACCGGCCCGCCCTCGATTCCCGTCCACGGCACCGTCGTCTCGAACGAGTCGATCTGCCGTCCGTAGGCGTTGCGGCGGATGCGCACGTCCATGAGGGCGAGCGGCTCTTGGTCGGGGCGCGCGCCCTCGATGTCGCGCGCCATGAGGATGGCTCCGGCGCACGTGCCGAATACGGCCATGCCGTCCGCATGCGCGGCGCGCAGCGGTTCGTACAAGCCGTGGATGGCCAGCAGCTTCGCAATGGCCGTGGACTCGCCCCCCGGCATCACGAGGCCGTCGAGGCCGTCGAGCTCGTCCGGCCAGCGCACGAGGCGCGTGTCGGCCCCCAACCCGTCGAGCATCCTCCGATGCTCCCGAAAGGCGCCCTGCAACGCCAGGACGCCGATGCGCTTCGTCGTCATGCGAGCCTTACCAGCCTCGGCCGGCCATGAGCTCGTTGTCGGGGATGTCCGATATCTCGATGCCCACCATGGCCTCGCCCAGGTTGCGCGAGACGCGCGCGATGGTGTCGGGATCGTCGTAGTTCGTCGTGGCCTCCACGATGGCGCGGGCGCGCTTCGCCGGATCGCCCGACTTGAAGATGCCGCTGCCCACGAACACGCCGTCGCAGCCCAGCTGCATCATGAGCGCCGCGTCGGCGGGCGTGGCGATGCCGCCGGCCGAGAAGTTCACCACGGGCAGGCATCCGTGCTCGGCCACCCACTTCACCAGCTCGTAGGGAGCCTGCAGGTCCTTTGCGGCAGTGAACAGCTGCTCGTCGCGCAGGCCCTTGATGCGGGCGATATCGGTGGTCACGGTGCGCATGTGGCGCACGGCTTCCACCACGTTGCCCGTGCCCGGCTCGCCCTTCGTGCGGATCATGGCCGCGCCCTCAGCGATGCGGCGCAGGGCCTCGCCCAGGTTGCGGGCGCCGCACACGAACGGCACGTCGAAGTCCCACTTGTTCACATGGTACTCGTCGTCGGCCGGCGTGAGCACCTCGCTCTCGTCGATGAAGTCGACGCCGAGGCTCTGCAGCACCTGGGCTTCCACGAAGTGCCCGATGCGGCACTTCGCCATGACGGGGATGGACACGGCTTCCACGATGCCCTCGATCATGGTGGGGTCGCTCATGCGAGCCACGCCGCCGTGAGCGCGGATGTCGGCCGGGACGCGCTCGAGGGCCATGACGGCCACCGCTCCCGCATCTTCGGCGATCTTCGCCTGCTCGGGGTTCACGACGTCCATGATGACGCCGCCCTTCATCATCTCCGCGAACCCGGTCTTAACCTTCAGCGTACCCCTCGCCTGCTCTGCCATCGTCTCCCTTTCGTCGGTGATCTCGTGTCGTGCATGGGTAGCGCGCGGCCGCGCAGATGCCCTGCACGGCCGCGTTGGTGATGCGATTGGCGCGCCCGGCCCCGCACGGCCGCGCGCTTTGACCGGATCCGCTCGGCTAGAGCAAAAACCGGTTCGGGTTGCCCTGACGCGTGACCTCGCCGGTGCGTTCGGCAACGTCAGGACCATGTTCCAGGAAGTGCTCGCAGAAGCGGCACACCTCCTTGACGGCCGCGTCGTAATCGCGCTCGGGATTCAGCAGCTTGTTGAAATCCTGGCACACCACGTGCGTCGAGCGCGTGCATGCGGCGAAACGGCATTCGGCGGGGCACGGCTCGCCCGGGATGTTGTGCGGGCAGCGCGACATCATCTCCTCGTCGCATCCGCGACGCTCCCAACACTGCGCCATATCCGCCTCCTTCCCCGCTCTCGTCTGAATCAGGTCTGGCTTACAGGTCTGCCGGGACGACCTTCGTCACGCCGGGGACGCGCTCCTTGAGGATGCGCTCCACGCCGTTGGCCAGCGTCATCTGGGACATCGGGCAGCCCTTGCAGGCACCCTGCAGCTCCACGGACACCACGCCGTCCTCGCTCACGTCCACGAGGCGCACGTCGCCGCCGTCGGCCTGCAGGCTGGGGCGAATGAGCTCGAGCACTGCCGCCACATCGTTCTTATCTACCATGAAAAGCTCCTTTTCGAACTGTAAACTTCCGTCTCGGTTGCCGATTCTACCACAGTCTACGACGTGGGCTTCCAATCCTTGCCGAGAACCACCAACACGTCGGTGTCGAACGTGTAAAAACCGGCGCCCGCCACCGTGCGCCCCATGCCGAGCGACGACACCACGGTTTCCGCGGCCGCCTCGTAGGCGTCGTCGTTATACACCACGAGCGTCTCGTCGTAGGCGTACGTGTCGGTGTTACCCGTTTCGGTCACATCGAAGCCGCGGTCTTTCAGCGCGTCGGCGATCTGGCTCGCCCCGCCCGTCACGCCCGAGCCGTTGCGCACGGTGATGGTGAAACTGCCCGGATCGACCTGGGGCGCCGCCTGCTCCACCACGGGCTCGGACCCGGCCGCCACGAGCTCCATCATGCTCTTCCAGGAATCGGACGATGCCGCGTACGTGGTCACGCCGTCGCGCGTAGTCTCGTAGCCGGGCACGAGCGCGCCGTACACCGCGGAGGCGTCCATACCGCGCATCGCGTCGGCGATGGAGAGCGCCGCCGTCGCCGACAGGTCGGTTTGGAAGGAACCGCCCACGCTGTCGAGCATGGTGAGGAAGCCGAGCGACCCGTCGCCCAACAGGCGCAGCGACAACGCCGTGAGAAATGCGCGTTGATTCGCGGCCTGCGCCTCGAGGCCGTTCGCGAAGTTGCTGGCGCGCAGCAAGGTGAGCGCCTGAGCGCCGTCGAGCGTCTGCGTTCCGGGCTGCAGGAAGGCGTCGCCGGCGTTCGGATCGTCAACCTCCTCGGTCACGTTCACCTCGATGCCGCCGAGGGCGTCCACGAGGCGCACGATGGATTCCGCGTCGGTCTTCACGTAGTGGGCCACGTCCACGCCCGCGAAATCGGCCACGGCCGACACGAGCGAGGCGTCGCCTTCCTGCGTCTGAGCCTCGCGCAGCGGGTGCGTCTTGCCGTCCTTGAGCGACACCTGCAGCGTGGGCGGGATCGACACGACCGTCACGGTGCGGGCGGCCTCGTCGACGCGCACGAGCGCCACGGCGTCGGGGCCGTCGATCCCGTTCGCCGATCCGGGCGCATCCAGGTCGGCGGCAACCACCGTGTAGAACGCCTTCGCGTCGGCCTTCGGCGCGACGAGCGCCGACGAGGCATCGGAGTTCTTGAGCGCGAGCTTCGCGTCGAGCGACCCGAAGAACGTGGCCACGCCCACGGCGACGGCGATGCCCACCGCAACGACGAGGCACACCGCGATCGCGAGGATGCGGCGCACGCGCGCCTTGCGCTGGATCTCCTGGGTGAACTCGCGCCGGCTGACGCGCCGAGCGTACTGCGAAGAGCTCTCCCCCGACGCGGTGGCGGGCAGGATGGTGTCCACGATGCCGCGCGCCGCGCGCTTCTGCTTGCGGGGGCTGGAGAATCCCACCGATTCGCCGTTCATATGGCGCGACGAGCGGCGCGGCACGTGGGTGCCGACCGTCGCCGACTTCATGCGGTGGGACGTGAGTTTCGAGCGGGCCTGCGTGAAGCCCTGCTTGCGTTTGTTGACCATGGGCGCTCGCTAGTGCGACGACCGGGCTTGCTCGGCGTCCGCGCGCACCACGTCGGCGCCGAGGCCGCGCAGCTTGCCCACGTAGTCTTCGTAGCCGCGGTCGATGTGGCCGATGTTGTGCACGCGGGTCTCGCCCTCCCCCACGATGCCGGCCAGCACGAGGGCGGCTCCGGCCCGCAGGTCGGTGGAAGACACGTCGGCGCCCTGCAGCCCCTCGACGCCGCGCACGAGGGCATGGTGGTCTTCGATGGCGATGTCGGCGCCCATGCGCATGAGCTCGCTCGCGAACATGAAGCGGTTCTCGAACACGTTCTCCGTGATGACGGACATGCCTTCGGCGAACGCGGCCAGCAGCATGAACTGAGCCTGCAAATCGGTGGGGAAGCCGGGATGCGGCAGCGTCTGCAGGTCGATGGGCTGAAGCGGGCGCGTGCGACGCACGGTGATCCAATCCTCGCCCGTCTCCACGTCGCAGCCCATGGCGCGGAGCTTCATGAGCGCCACGCGCAAGTACGACGGATCGATGCCGTGCACGGTCACGGGGCCGCCCGTCAGCGCGCCGCCGGCCAGGAAGGTGCCGGCCTCGATGCGGTCGCCCACGGTGGTATGCTCGCAGGGGTGCATCGAGGCGAGCGGCACGCCCTCCACCTCGATGATGTCCGAGCCGGCGCCCGTCACGCGCGCGCCCATGGACGCGAGCATGTTCGCGAGGTCCACGATCTCGGGCTCGCGCGCAGCGTTCTCGATGACCGTGGAGCCCTCGGCCGCCACGGCGGCCATGAGCAGGTTCTCCGTCGCGCCTACGCTGGGGAAGTCGAGCACGACGTGCGAACCGTGCAAACCGTTCGGCGTGGTGGCCTCGAGGAAGCCGTGGTCGATGGAGAACTCCACGCCGATGGCCTCGAGGCCCACGAGGTGCATATCGATCTTGCGCGCCCCGATCTGGCAGCCGCCGGGCATGGCAACGCGGGCCCGACCGAAGCGGCCGACGAGCGGGCCGAGCACCGAGATGCTCGCGCGCATCTTCGACACCAGCTCGTAGGGGGTCTCGTGCTTGTCGACGGCGGAGGTGTCCACCGTCAGCGTATGGCCGTCGCGCTCCACGCGCGCGCCGAGGCAGCGCAGCACGTCGGACATGATGCTGATGTCCGAGATGAGCGGGACGTTGCGGATGACGGTTTCGCCCTGCCCCAGCAGGGCGGCGGCGATCAGCTTGAGCGCCGAGTTCTTCGCGCCCGCCACGGCGACGTCGCCGGCCAGCGTGTTGTTGCCCTGTACGATGATGATCTCTTCAGCCATGGAAGCATCCTCCGAGCCCGATGCGATGGGCTCGGGCGTTTTCTCGTCTATAGACACGCACCGCAGCGGGTGCGCCTGATTCGTCGTTCCACCATTATAGGAACAGGGGGGCTGCCCGCCCACCCTCATCACAACGAAAGCAGAACGGCTGATGGAGGGCGAGCGGCACGCACATCATCGTCGCCCGATTCGTACGGTTTTCGAGCGGGAACCGTGCGAATCGGGCGACGATCTCCGTTGCGGACGCAAAAAGGCCCGGAGCCGAAGCCCCGGGCCTTGGGTGCGCGGTATGCGAGCGAAGCTTACGCTTCCTCGCCAAGCACGAAGCGCTTGAAGTCGACGATCTTGATCTCGCCGCCGAGGTTCTTGGCGACCTCAGCCGCGTACTCGCTGACGGACTGGTCCGGGTTCTTCACGAAGGGCTGCTCGGTCAGCGTGCTCTCCTTGAAGAACTTCTCCAGGCGGCCGGTGGCCATCTTCTCCTGGATGGCCTCGGGCTTGCCGGACTCGGCGGCCTGCGCCATGTAGATGGCCTTCTCGTGCTCGACGATGGCCGGGTCGACCGACTCGCGCGTCGCGGCGACCGGAGCCGCAGCGGCGACCTGCATGGCCACGTCGCGGCCGAACTGCTTGAAGCCGTCGGACGCGGGGTCGATGCCCTCGACGTCGAACTGCACGAGCACGCCGATCTTGCCGCCGCCGTGGATGTAGGACGACACGGCGCCGCCCTCCACCACCGCGAAGCGGGCGAGCTGGATGTTCTCGCCCAGCGTGTGGATAGCGTCGGTCACCACGGCCTCGACCGTCTCGCCTGCGGCGTCGGCGGCCTTGAGGGCCTCGAGGTCGGCCGGCTTGGAAGCCAGGGCGGCCTGGGCGATCTTCTCGGCGTAGGCCTTGAACTTGTCGTTCATGCCCACGAAGTCGGTCTCGCAGTTCAGCTCGACGACGGCGCCGGACGTGGCGTCGTCGGAGACGATGGCCATGACGGTGCCCTCGTTGGTGGCGCGGCCGGCCTTCTTGGCGACGGCGGCGAGACCGCGCGTGCGCAGCACGTCGACGGCCTGGTCGATGTTGCCGTCGGCCTCGACGAGCGCCTTCTTGCACTCCATCATGCCAGCGCCGGTCATCTCACGGAGTTCCTTGACCATGGAAGCGGTAACAGCAGCCACGTTGTTCCTTTCTCTCACGATGCCGCGGCCTCGGGGCGCGGCGGGGTGTCGAGCGCCGCCGCGCTGGAGAGCGGGGCGGCGCGTTCAGTGCGGTAGATGCGCGAAGCAGCTTACTCGGCGGCAGGCGCGGCAGCCTCGACGGCGGCCTCTGCAACAGCCTCGACGGCAGCGGCTTCGACGGCGACCTCGGCGACGGCTTCGGCAGCCTCGGCGGGCGCAGCCATGTCGGCGGCGGTCACCGGCACGCCCACGCCGGCGATGACGGCGTCGGCAATGAAGTCGGCCAGCAGGCGGACCGAGCGGATGGCGTCGTCGTTGGCGGGGATGCCGAAATCGACGTCGTCCGGATCGCAGTTCGTGTCGAGCGTGCCCACCACGGGGATGTCGAGACGACGGGACTCGTGGATGGCGATGGCCTCGCGGTTCGTGTCGATCACGAACACGGCGTCGGGCGTGCGCTTCATGTTGCGGATGCCGTTGAGGTTCGTCTGCAGCTTGGACAGCTCCTTGTGCAGCAGGATCTGCTCCTTCTTGGGCAGCACGGCCATGCGGCCGTCGGCCTCCATGGCCTCCAGCTCCTCCATGCGGTTCACGCGGGAGCGGATGGTCACGAAGTTGGTCAGCATGCCGCCGAGCCAGCGAGCGTTCACATAGGGCATGCCGCAGCGGTTCGCAGCGTCGGCGACGGCCTCCTGGGCCTGCTTCTTCGTGCCCACGAACAGCACGGTGCCGCCCTTCTTGGCCAGCTCGGAAACGAACGTGTACGCCTGGTCGAGGCCCACGAGCGTCTGCTTGAGGTCGATGATGTAGATGTCCCCGCGGCTGCCGAAAATGTACGGCTTCATTTTGGGGTTCCAGCGGCGCGTCTGATGGCCGAAGTGGCTGCCCGCATCGAGCAGCGAGGTAATGCTGACTTTCGTCATGATTCTCTCCATTCGTTAGTCCTCTGCTTGCGGTCATCCCCTTGCATCCGCAGCCTTTTTCGGTTGGCCACTAGCGGATCGGGTCGCGCAAGCATGCGTATTTAGAAACTGCAGAAGTATACCACGCCGCCGAGCGTTTGCAAGCGAAAAGCGCAAAAGGCCGTTCGCGCGCGGTTGCGGCGAATTTGCCGACGACGACGCGCGAGTGCGCCCGAATATGGGCGCGAATCGGTACCCATGACAATCCGGCGACCCTTTGAGCGGGCAACACTGCCTCTGAAGAACGAGAAACCCCAGGTGGGACGAATCACTTTCGTCTGTCGCCGTCCGCAAACACCGTCCACATTGTCACAGCTGCCGATTCGCGCCCACATTCGGCTGCGCGACGAGATCAGGCGTTTTAGAACAAAGCATGTTTGTTGCATGCACTATGCATGTAACAGATTCGCTCTCGCCGAATCGCGGTACACTCTACCCAGCGTATCGGAGATGCCGCAGGCTTGCATGGGAAGGCGGCGCTCCGGACGGCTCCTCTCGTTCGTCGCCCCGGCTTACGTTACCGACACCGAACGAAAGGACGATCATGGACATGCACGATTCACGAAACGCAACGTCCGATGGCTCAAGCACGCTCGTCGACGCCGCGTTCTACACGCACATCCACGAGATCATGGAAAGCGCCCGGAAGCGCGCGTACTCCGCAGCAAACTTCGCCATGGTGCAGGCGTACTGGCGTATCGGCGAGAGCATCGTCGCTAAGCAGAAAGGCATGGAACGCGCAGAGTACGGCACGAAGCTCATCCAGCAGCTGTCGAAACGCATGACCGCCGATTTCGGAAAGGGGTTCACCGTTGCAAACCTCAAGAACATGCGGCAGTTCTACCTGACGTTTCCAATTGGCCAGACACTGTCTAGCCAATTGAGCTGGAGCCACTATTGCGAACTCATGCGCGTCACCCAAAAGGACGCTCGTGCTTTCTATCTGGAAGAATGCATCAAAGAGGGCTGGAGCGTACGACAACTCAAGCGACAGATCGGAAGCTTTCACTACGAGCGCCTTCTCGGCAAGCCCACGCTCGCCGCCCAGCCAGAAGGCGAAATCGCCCCCACGCGCCCCGAAGACCTCATCCGCGACCCGTACGTGCTGGAATTCCTCGGCCTCAGGCAGGATGAAACATGGCTCGAGAGCGACCTTGAGCAAGCGCTTATCGACCATCTGCAGGACTTCATGCTGGAACTCGGTCGCGGCTTCGCCTTTGTCGGTCGGCAGAAGCGCATCACGATCGACGGCGACCACTTCTACATCGACCTCGTGTTCTACAACTACGTTACGCGATGCTTCGTGCTTATCGACCTCAAAACCGGCACGCTCACGCATCAGGATCTCGGACAGATGCAGATGTACGTCCATTATTACACGCGCGAGCTCATGAACGAGGGCGACAACCCGCCCGTGGGGCTCGTGATGTGCGCGAACAAGAAAGACGCCGTGGTAAAGTACACCCTCCCGGAAGGCGAGCGGCAGATCTTCGTGCCGGAATGCCTGCCCTGCTTGCCATCCGAAGACGAGCTGCGCGACGAGATCAGGCGTCAGTACGACGCCCTCGAAGGAGGGATCGGATCGTGAGATCGGGAGCGCCGTTGTAGAAGGACACGTCGACGCGGCGATCCATGAGAACGGCGTGGACGAGCAGGGCGATGGCGGCGGCGAAGCAGGCGAACAGCCCCAACGGCACGAACGAGAACATCTGAATCGATTGGAGCATGCCGGGCATGAACATGCCCAAGACGAGCAGCGCGACACCGCCGCCGACACCGAACAGCTTCCGACGGCGCGCTTCCGCCTTCTCCTCCGGCGTGTAGCAGTCCTCGACCACCGGGTGCTCTTTGCGAAATGCCGCATGGCTGCGATACGCCGGAACGAAAAGGCACAGGCCGAGCGCGATCCCTACGAGGTGGACGACGATGTTCGCCAAAACCGTCGTGCTGTTGTAACCGCCGCCCGTCACGAACATCGCCACCCCGAAGCTCATGACGATCACCGCCACACCGGCGGCGACGTCCCATGCGCGGCGGCGCATGTGCTCGTCGTAGCCGCATGCATCAGCGACTTCGCCCTCGGGTGCCTCGCCCTCGACGCCCACCGCTTCGAGCACGGACTCCCCTTCGGCGGTCCCCGGCATAATGAGCGCGCCACCCACGGATGTCGACGCCTTCAGCGCGACCGTCGGCTCCTCGGCAGCCGTCGCGCAGCCGGTTAAGTCGCCGCGCACGAGGTCGTCGAGCGAGCATTCGAACAGGTCGCACAGCTTGATGAGCTTGTCCATCTCGGGGTAGCTCTTCTCGGCCTCCCACTTGGCTACCGACTGGCGGCTCACGCCGAGCAGCGTCGCAAGCTGCGCCTGGCTCAAATCGCGCGCTGCGCGCAGATGTTGGAGATTGTCTCGGAAGCTCATGGGGCTCTCCTCTCGATCGCCTTCTTCCCCATCATGCACCGAAACCGCGGTTACCTCAACCAACTACGGGATGCTTTTCACGGTCTCCCCGACAACCGGAAGTTGTCAGCGCCGGCCAGACGCCGGTTTGCGCATGGCGCGCGCGTAGAAGAACGCGACGAGCAGGCCCGCCACGGCTATGACGATGGCGATCGAGAGCGTGTGCTCGAACGCCGAGGCGTATGCCTGCGCCTTCGCCGCGCCCGCCGCCGTGTCCCTGAGCACGTCGGCCGACAGCACGCCGACGAACAGCGACGAGCCGATGGCCGAGGCGATTTGCACGGCCGTGGAGTTGATGGACGCGCCGGCGGAGTACGTCGCGGGCGGCAGCGTGCCGAGCGCCGCGGTCTTGGACGGCGCCACCACGAGCCCGGCGCCCGCGTACACGGCCGCAGACGACAGGATGATCAGGATGGCGATCATGCTCTCGGCCGAGAAGAACGCCGCCGCCTGCCCGACGAGCACGAGCACGAGGCCCGCTGGTACGAGCGGCCACGCGCCGCGCCTGTCGAACACCCGGCCGCCCAGAAACGTGAACGCCGCGTTGACCAGCACGGGACCGAGCAGCAGCAAGCCCGCGAAGAACGCCGTGTACCCCAGCGCCCCCTCGTAGTACAGCGGCAGCAGGATGCTCATGGAAAACGACGTGAGCATGCCCACCATGACGAGCAGGATGCCCACGGCGAACCGCGGGTGGCCGAGGGGGTGCAGGTCGAGCAGCGGGCTCTCCAGCGCGAACTGCCGCCAGGCGAACAGGGCGAGCAGCACCGCGCCGACCGCGAGCGCCGCGAGAGAGGGAGCGAGATCGCGCGTGACCTCGCCCAAGCCGTACAGGAACGCGGCCAACCCGAGCGGCCCGAGCATCACGCTGAGCGCATCGATGGGAACGCGCTTCGTCGAAGGGCCGCCGTGAACGCGGAAGAAGCCGACCGCCAGAAGCGCGACGGACATGGCGAGCGACACGACGAACATGGCGCGCCAGCCGAACTGCGTGAGCGCGAATCCCGAGGCCGTCGGGCTGACGGCAAGCCCTACGGCGATGACGCCGCTGTTCAACGCGAGGCGCGTGCCGCGCACCGCGACCGGCGAGTTCGTCATGATGACGCTCGTCACCGATGGGAAGAACAGGCCCGTGCCCACCGCCTGCACGAGGCGGCTGGCGAACAGCATGGGGAAATCCTGCGAGAGCAGCGCGAACGCGCTTCCGAGCGCGAGCGCTCCCGCGCCGACGAAGAACACGCGACGCAGCCCGAGGCGCCTCAGCATGAACGACGACAGCATGATGGCCGTCGCGGCGACCACCATGTACCCCACGATCACCCAGTTCGCGATCGACAGCGTCACGCCGAAGCGCTCCGCCAGCTCGGGGAGGGCGACGTTCATCATGCTCTGCCCGAACGAGGCCGTGAAGGAGCACGCCAGCAGCACGGGCAGCATGCTCGCCACGGTCCCTTTGCGCTTGTTCGCCTCGCCCATGTCGCCGCCTTTCCTCGTTCGCCGAACCGCCCGCGCCCGACGCCTCGCGGCGACGAACGTATCCAGTGTAGCGACGCTCCGGAGCCGGTTCGCATGCGTTTCGGACACGCAACGCTCCGGTTGCGAAACCGAAGCGCAGCCGCCGTCTCGCCTCGCCCCTTGGATTTTTCCGGGAGTCGGGCGGCGGCGTTCGGGTGCACGGGGCTTTCGGGTATGCTGAGGCTCAGCTATCCAGCCGATTGAAAGGACCACCCGATGGGGCTCTTCTCCATGAGCGGTCGCAAAAAGCACCGCACCAACCAAGGCAGCGGCTACTATCAACAGCAAGGATTCATGGGCAAGCTCGGCGGCTTCATGGGCTCGTTCAGCAGCTCGGACCGCAAGCGCTACGGCCACGGCTACCCCCAGCAGAACGCGCAGCCCTTCCCCGGCCAGGCGCAGGCCGCACCCCAAGCGCAAGCGCACGCGCCGCGCGCCGCCTCGGCCGCCGGATCGCTTTCCTGCCCGAAGTGCAACGCGCAAGTGCCGGCGGGTTCCAAGTTTTGCCTCGAATGCGGCGAGAAGCTGGGCGGCGGGTTCTGCGGGCAGTGCGGCGCGACGCTGCCTCCCAGCGCGAAGTTCTGCCTCGAATGCGGCACGCCGCGCGGCTAGCGCGCTTCGCCACCGCTGCCGGCGACCGCAGGCTCGTCGGCAGCACGTTCGGGGCGTGGCATCTCGATGCCGTGCTGGGACAAGGCCGGTTCGGCACGTGCTTTCGAGCCTCGCGCTCCAGCGACGAGCCCCGCATCGCGGCCCTCAAGCTGATCAAGCCCGAGCGGGGATCCCTCGACCGCGACGCCCTCTGGAGAGAGGCGAAGGCGCTGTCGCTGTGCGCGCACCCCGCCGTCCCCCGCTGGCTCGGCATCGTGTGCGAGCGCGACGACCCGCGCGACCGCGGGCGCTGTTTCATGGCGCAAAGCCTCATGCCCGGCACCTCCCTCGACCGCGTGCTGTTCCGGCAGCGAAGACCGTTCGACCATGCTGAGATCGCCTCCGTCGGCCGTCAGGTCGTCGACATGCTCGCGCACTTGGAGCGCTGCGGCGTGACGCACGGCGACGTGCGGCCGGCGAACCTGCTGATCGACGACGAGGGCGCCGTGTCGCTCGTCGATTTCGGGCTGGCCGATTTCTTCGAGCGAGGCGCGCCGGACCCTACGGCGAACGCCTCCGACCGTGCAGGCCTCGCCGACGTGTTGCTGTTCCTGTTGTACGCGAACCCTGCCGTGGCGCGCCGTCGCGGACGGCGCGCCGAGCTTCCCTGGTTCGACGACCTCGACCTCGCGCACGCCCAGCGGGATCTGCTGCTCGACCTGTTCTCGGACGAACCCGCGCTGCCCGACTTCGCATCCATCGGCCCCGCCTTCGAGGAAGCGTTCAGGTGCTGAGCGAGCGCCCCATGGGGAATGCGAGGGGGTTGCCAGGTCTGGCCCGCATCGCCGACGGGGTTCGGGTACCATGAGGGGCATCGTGAATGCAAGAGCGGCAAGGAGCGGCCCATGAACATCAACAACGTGACATTCGAGCGATCGTTCGGCGTATCGTCGCAGCTCACGCCTTCGACCATGCCCGAGATCGCGTTTGCAGGGCGCTCGAACGTGGGCAAATCGTCGCTGCTGAACAAGCTGTTCAACCGCAAAGGGCTGGCGAAGGTGTCGCAGACGCCGGGCAAGACGGCCACCATCAACTTCTTCTCGTGCGACGGCGTGCGCTTCGTCGACCTGCCGGGCTACGGCTACGCGAAGGTGTCGAAGTCGGACAAGAGCCGCTGGTCGGAGCTGATCGAGGGCTACTTCAACCAAGATCGCGACCTTGCGCTCGTGGTGTCGCTCGTAGACATCCGCCATGAGGCGTCCGACCTCGACGTGAACATGATCGGCTTTTTGCAGGAAGCCGAGCTGCCGTTCGCCGTGGTGCTGACGAAAGCCGACAAGCTCAGCCGGCAGCAGCAGATGAAGCAGAAGGCCGCCCTGAAGAAGCAGCTGAAGCTAGGGGCCGACGTGCCGCTCGTCGTGTGCTCATCGGAGAAGGGCACCGGCATCGACGAGCTGCGCTCGCTCATCAAGAGCAGCGTTCGGTAAGCGCGTTCCAGCGGCGCGGCGAGCTTCCCGTCGCTCGATCTCCTCTCCGCAACGCATGCTCCCAGCAGGATCCATCGCGTGCGCCCCTCCGTGCAGCGGACGCCTCCGAGAATGGCAGGTTTTCACCGAATTCGGAGGTTCGGTGCGCCAAGGGCGGGGTCTGCGAACCCGTCGGTGAGATGGGTCTTCCCGCCACCTGGTCTTTTTCCGGGAAGGAGCGCGCAGCCGAGCTTTGGGACGGAGCCCAAAGCTCCGAATTCGATGAAAACCTGCCATCCCGCCCCTTCCAGGATGCACGACGGGCGGAAGCGGACCGGAGGCGAAGCTGCGACCGCGTGGGCGTCGAGGTCGGCGCATTGCGTCGTTCAATCTCATCCATGAAGAGAGGCGGCCCATGGGCCGCCTCTCCGATATCGCTATGAAGTTCGCGCTACGGGCGGACGAACACCATCCCGCTCTGCACCGGGCCCTGCACGACACCGACGCCGTACGTGGCCGCGTGGATCATCTGGCCGCCGCCGACGTAGATACCGCAGTGCTCGGCGTTCACCGCAACGTCGCCCGGCTGGGGTTCGCCTTGCACGCGCGGCCAGCTCAAGAACGTGAGCGTACTGCCCATGCGCGAGTAGCTGCCGCTCAGGCAAAACGAGACGAAGCCGGAGCAGTCGTACGAGGTAGGACCGGCACCGTAGCTGGGATCGTCGTAGCCGTACGCCTTGCCGATCTGGCTGTACGCACGTCCGACGACGGAGCTCGCGATGGGCTCGTTGTAGTCAGGGGCAGGCGAAGGGCTGGGTGCAGGCGAGGGGGAAGGCGCATTGCCGCCGCCTTCATTGCCGCCGCCCGTGTTGCCCTGCTGAGACTGCTGCGCCTGCTTCACGGCTTCGTCTACCACAGCCTGCGCCTGGGCTTCCTCGGCGGCGGTCTGGGCGGCGCGTTCCTGCTCGAGCAGTTCGGCGGCCTCGGCGCTCAACCCGTCGTAGGTGGCCTGCATGGCGGACATCGTAGAGGCCGCCTCTTCCTTGGAACGCAGGGCCTCATCGGCCTTCTCGGTGGCGACGCGCTGCTGCTCGGCGTAGGTGGCTTCCTGCTCCTGCACCTCGGCACGCAGGTCCTTCGTCTGCTGCACGAGGTCGGCGTCGTTCTCGTTCAGGGTGTTGAGCATGTCCCAACCCGTCGAGAACTCCTGGAACGTGGTGGCGCCCAACAGCAAATCGAGGAACGAGCTGCCGCCCGTGCGGTACATGCTGCGCGCGCGAGAGCCCAAGCGCTCCTGCAGATCGGCGATCTGGCCGTTGGCCTCGTCGATGCGGGCCTGCGCCTCGTCGCGCTTGGCTTCGGCCTCCCGCTGTGCGGCCAACGCCTCGTCGTAGACGACGGCGGCCTGGTCGAGCGTGCTCTGCATGCTGTTGAGCGATGCGAGCGCGGCCTGGGCTTCGGCCTGCTTCTCGCTTGCCGACGGATCGGCGTACGCCAACGAGGGAATCATGAGGGTCGCTGCAAGAGCCGCAGCCACCACTCCCGCGAACACGCCCTTGCGGGCGCACGTTGCTTGCTGTTGCATGTGGGAACCTCCACCTGCGCTTAGATGCTTGTATACACTGCGAACCAGTGTACCAGATCGTGCGGTTCGCCTACGAAACAGGTTGGAAATCAAACAGGAACATCATACGAACCCCAGGGGCCGTGCGAGTGCGATCGCAACCCTCAACTAACCGTTGAACCCCTCGTCGCGAATGCGCCCCGTCCCGTCGGCCGCGGTCGTGGCAAGCTCGTCGCACCGCTCGTTCTCGGGATGCCCCGCGTGCCCCTTCACCCACACGAACTCCACGTCGTGGGGCTTCTTTGCCGCGAGCAGGCGCTTCCACAGATCGTCGTTCTTCACGGGCTGCTTCTGCGCGTTCTTCCAGCCGCGCTTGAGCCAACCGTCCACCCAGTGCTGGTTGAACGCGTTCACCACGTACTGGGAGTCGGAGTACAGCGTGATGGAGCACGGGCGCTTGAGCACTTCGAGGCCCGCCACCACGGCCATGAGCTCCATGCGGTTGTTCGTAGTGCGCTCGTAGCCCTGCGACAGCTCCTTCTCGTGGACGACGCCCTTCGAATCGGTGAAGCGCAGCACCGTGCCGTAGCCCCCCGGCCCCGGGTTTCCCCGCGCCGCACCGTCGGTGTAGATGTCTACGTGCATGTGAAAGGCCTTTCGCGTCCGGGAACAAACTGGGTAGGTATCATACCACGAGCCTCTCCCCCGCGCGTCAGCTCCAGATGAGGTCCATCATCTCCTGGCGGTCGTGCACGCCCATCTTGGCGTAGATGTGGGAGACGTGGGTCTTGACGGTGCTGCCCGACAGCACGAGCTCGTCCTGGATGAAGGCCCGCGTGCGGCCCTGGGCCAAGAGCACGAACACCTCGGTCTCGCGCGGGGACAGCCCGTAGCGCCCCGCCAGCTCGAGGCACGTGTCGGACACGGTGTCGGCCAACGGCTGCGCCGCCTCGGGCCGGAATGCAGGCTCGAGCGCGCTCGCTGGTGCGGGTTCGGCCGCGAGCGCCGACGAGGGCGCATGCGGCTGCGGCGCCGCAGCTTCCGCTTCGGCCTTCACGGCGACGGCCTCGGCGGCAAGGGGCGCCTCCCGCTCGTCCGGGCGGCGCTTGCCGCCCAGCCACGTGGCGTACATCGCCCCGATCACGATGACGTAGGTGGCCAGCAGCACGTAAATGTTGCTGATGATCTCCGACGAGCTGAGCAGGAGCAGCCACGCGATGGAGGCGCCGGCGAACACCGCCTCGGAAATGCCGATAACGCGGTACGACGGCATGTCGAGCGCATCGAGCGCCGTGACGATGACCGTCCAGAACAGCAGGTGAGCGCACAGCTCGTCAACCTGGATGACGTCGGTGAGGAACGGGAGCGTTTCGCTGTCAGGACTGGCCTGCAACGCGACCACGAACAGGCCGGCCAAGATGAGCAGCATCGCCGGCTGGAAGCGCATGGTCAGCGTGAAGTCGGCCAACTTG
Source organism: Eggerthella timonensis (assembly GCF_900184265.1). Taxonomy (NCBI): domain Bacteria; kingdom Bacillati; phylum Actinomycetota; class Coriobacteriia; order Eggerthellales; family Eggerthellaceae; genus Eggerthella; species Eggerthella timonensis. The sequence continues at coordinate 1,778,588 of NZ_FXXA01000002.1, read as the reverse complement.
ATGAGCGTTCCGTAGGCGAACGCCACGATGACGAGCGCCGAGGCGACGAAGCCCGCGAACCACGTGGGGGACACGCCCCCGTTGGCCGCGTCCCCCCACAGCCCCAGGTAGGTGACCGAGCGGATGACGGCGAGCAGGATGGCCGACACCGCCAGGAGGATGTACAGGTTGCGCTTGAACGCCTTGGACGCGGGCGCCGCCGTGCGCGGCTTCGCCGGTATTCCGTACACCGTGCGCCCCGACGGCGCCTCCCCCTCCGCCGCGCCGCCGTCGAGCCGGGCCTCCCTGCGAGCCATCGCGCAGGCCGCCTCGAACACGAGCGCCGAGACGACCGGGAGCGTGATGGCCACGAGCACTTGCCACTCGGGGCTGATGAGCAGGCTGAACGCAGGGACGATGGGCAGCTTGATGATGATGCCGGCCGCGATGGACCACACCACGCAGACGAAGCCCTGCGTGCGCGCGAGTAGCAGGATGTAGCGCGCCAGGAACCAGAAGAAGCCGATGCCCACCACGAACAGGCCGCCCACGGCCAGCGCCGCAGGGGCGAAGAACGCCTGATGGTACGCGAGCCCGAAGCATGCCGTGCCGAACGCCGACAGCAGCGGCAGCACGTAGCGCAACGCGTTGTCGGCTCGCTTGAGCGCGCGCGGGAAGGCGATGAACGCGAGTGCGAGCAGCAGGATGCCCAGCAGGTAGAACATGCGGGGGTTGACGAGCGCGCCGATGCCCTCCGTCGAGGAGGTGAACCCGAGCGTGTGGCTTGTGAGCATGCACCACGCCAGCGTCAGGCCGAAACCGACGGCTGCGAGCGCTGCGGACATATGGACATGCAAACCCCGGATGGTCATCGAGCGTTCCCCTTTCGCCGTTGACATTATGGCACATCGCGCTCCGCGACGCATCGGCCATGCCTCAACCTTCCTCATATTCGCAGGTCAAACGATTGGCATCGGCCAAAACATCACCCAAACTGGCCGATGCCGAGCCCGTTGGATGAGCGTCGGAAAATCGGACGTACGGGTGATGGCGGGGCGCAGGCGGGCGGCGTAGGATCGAACGATCATCCGGCGTGCACCGTCCGGATCGACCTCAAGGACGAGAGAAAGGGGAACTATGACAGTCGATAAGCGACGGGAAGCAGCGCGAGGAGGGTCGCCGTGCAAGCTCGCCATCACGCTCGCCTGCTGCGTTGCGGCCGCATCCGCGCTGGGCCTGTGCGCCTGCCAGCCTCAGGCGGCACCCGAGCCCGCAGCGGCCGACCAAGCTGCGGAAGCGGGCGTCACGAAATCGTACGACCTGCAGGCCGGGCGCGACACGTTCGACGATCCTTCGAAGCTCGAGGACTACGTGGCAAACCGCACGAAACGAGACGAGGACTCCAAGGAGCTGTACAAGGCGACGGTCACCACGCTCGAGGACGGCACGCAGGTGCAGCCCGTGCCCAACGACGCGCGCGGCTACAACATGGGCATCATCAAGGCCGAGGAGCGCGGCTGCACGTCGTGCCACTCGCTTGAGAACGCGATCGAATGGTGCCCCATCTCGCACAACGGGCTGAACAGCTACGGCGACGACCCCATCAACGTGACCACGTGCATCGCCTGCCACGACGGCCAGCAGAAGCCGCTGTTCGGGCGCTCCGGCTTGGAGATGGGCAACGTCATCCACAACTCCCATCTCAACAGCGACAACTTCACCGACAAGAACGGCAACTGCCTGTCGTGCCACTACATCGATCCCGTCTCCGGCGACATGCCCCTGTGGGACGAGGTCAAGTACGACCAGATGCAGGGCTTCACCGCCGTGGCCGACGTGAACGGCGCGTTCTCGTTCGACCAGAACGTGCTCACGGACAACGACCTGGCGTTCTACCAGCTTTCCGCCTCAACCGACCCGAACGGCATCGCGCTGCACTCGAGCAGCGACGACTCGGTGCTCCAGGAGCGCGTCGTGGCCGTGAGCGGCCAGGTCGAGAAGCCGCTCGACCTCAAGCTCGTCGACATCCCGCAAGACCAGCTGGAGACGCGCATCATGAAGATGAACTGCTCGGCCAACGGCGTGGGCGACGCGTTCATCGCGAACGCCGAGATCACCGGCATCCCGTTCGAGGACATCGTCGAGATGGCCGGGGTCGAGGCCGACGCGGTGACGCTCGTGTGCGAAGAGGGCAAATCCACGTTCAAGGTGGATTGGCTCATCGAGAAGAAGGCCATCCTCGCCTTCAAGATGAACGGCGAGAACCTGCCGAGCGAGCTGGGCTACCCCTGCACGATGTTCACCGAGGGCACCGGTGCCTCCTCGAGCCGCCGCTACATCACCAGCCTCGAGTTCGTCGACGGCGCCGAGGTGAAGAAATGGAAGAACGACGTGCCCGGCACGCTTTTGCCCGGCGAGGACGACACGTACTTCAACAAGCCGGTGGGCGCGTTCCTCAACGTCCAGGACGGCCAGATCTTCACCGGCACGTCGTCGGTCACGTTCGAGGGCTATGCCGACGGTTTCAACGAGCAGGTCACCGAGGTTTCCTTCTCGCTCGATCAGGGCAAGACCTGGCAGACGTGCGACACCTCCTCCTCCATGATCGACCGCTGGATCTATTGGACCTACCGCATCGACGGCCTCGAGCCCGGCAGCTACGATCTGCGCATGCGCATCGTCACCGAAACCGGCCGCGTGATCCCGCAAGACGTCAACACCGTGTTCCACATCCAATAGCGAGGAGAGCCATCATGACCCGAATGAACGCGAAAACCCTGACGGCCATCGCGGGCGCCGTGGCGCTGACCACGTCGGCGGCTGCCGGATACGCACCGGCGCTGGCGGACGGCACCGTGCAGGCCCCCTTGGCCGGGGACGTGCAGCCCTCCGATGCCACCGCGCCCGGCGGCATCGTGCGGGAGTCGAACGTCCAAGGAGCCTTCACCTTCGATCAAGCGGTGCTTTCCAGCACCGCCGACATCTCGAACGTGTTCTCGAAGGCAGCCGCCGTGCTGTGCACGAGCATGCCGGAATACGGCGAGCCGCGCGACGATGAGCCCATCAGCGTGGGAGGCGACGTCGACCAGGCGTACAGCGCCACGCTGTCCGAGCTTGCCGACGAAAAGGGCACCGAAGCCTACGACATGGCGTGTTCGTGCGCTTCCAACGTACCCGGCGGCGGAGCGATCGCGAACGCCGAGGTGGAGGGCGTAGCCCTGGCGTCCATCGCCGACAAGGCCCAAGCCCGGTAGCCTTCGCGCTTCCACGCACGCAGCCGAGCACCGCGCCGTCGGGCTCGGCTGCGTCTTGCAACCGCCGTCTTTTCGAGGAGGAACCCATGCGCTGCAACACCGTAACGTTCACCGCCGCCGACGGGTACCGCACGTCGCTGCCTCTCCAACCGCTCATCGACCGCGGCGCCGTCGTGGCGTCTCGCGTCAACGGCGAGGACGTCTTCGACGTCATGCGCGCACGCAACCAGCTATGGGTGCCGGGGCTGCCCGCCAAGCTCTTCGTGCGCGACATTGTGGACATACGGTTCACCGAAGAGGACGAACCGCCCTCCATCCCCGCGTTCGAGAACGACGGGCACGATTTCACGAACAGGCCCAACGTGGCGGTGAAGGCCCCGTACGCGGCGCGCGTCGGCCAACCGCTGATCCTCGAAGGCTGGGCGAGCGACTTCGACAAGGCCATCGCGGCCGTGGAGCTCTCCTTCGACGAGGGAGAAACCTGGAGCGTCTGCCCCACCGAGGGCGCCACGTTCGAGCGCTGGGTCTGGTGGCGCTTCGAGTTCGCGCCCCGCGCGCCGGGACGCCACAAGGCGCTCGTCCGCGCCGTCAACGAGGACGGCACCGCGTCTCCCGTGCCGGCCGCGCACGTTTTCGACGTGACGCCGTGAGCGAGAGGCGCGCCCGATGAGACAAAGGGACGGGGGCAACGTCTCATCGGCACCGCCCCGTGTCAGCTCCAGATGAGGTCCATCATCTCCTGGCGGTCGTGCACGCCCATCTTGGCGTAGATGTGGGAGACGTGGGTCTTGACGGTGCTGCCCGACAGCACGAGCTCGTCCTGGATGAAGGCCCGCGTGCGACCCTGGGCCAAGAGCACGAACACCTCGGTCTCGCGCGGGGACAGCCCGTAGCGCCCCGCCAGCTCGAAGCACGTGTCGGACACGGTCTGCGCAAGCGGAGCCGCGTCCTCGTCGGAGGAGCCCTTCCGGTTCGGCACGAACCATACCGCGCACAGCGCGATGACCACGAAAGCGTACGTCGCCAGCATGACGAGCAGCGTGTCCACGATGGCCGCGCGCCCCAGCAGCAGCACCCAGGCGATGGACGCCCCCGCGTACACGACGCCGGCCACCCCCATCACGCGGTACGACGGCACGTCGAGCACGTCGAGCGCCGTCACCACCACGGTCCAGAACAAGAGGTGCGCGAACAGCTCGTCGATTTGGATGACCACGGTGAGGAAGCCGAGCGAGGCGCCCGTGGGGTTCGCCTGGATGGCCACCACGAACAGGCCCACGAGGATGAGCAGCAGCGCGGGCTGGAAGCGGATCGGCAACGCCGCGTCGGCCAGGCGCGCGAGCGCCGCATAGGCGAACACCACGACGCAGGCCGCCGGGACGACCAAGGCGGTGAGCCACGGCAGCGCCGTGGAGATGCTCGCGTTCGTGTCGCCCCACATGCCGAGGTAGCTGACCGAGCGGATGACCGCCAGCACCACCGCCGCGATGGCAAGCAGCACGAGCATGGTACGGCGCTCGGCCGCCGACGTGTGCTCGCGCGTGCGCGGGACGGCCGGCACGCCGAACACCGTGCGCAGCCGCACCCCCTCCGCTGCAACGGCCGCCTCCGCGCCGTCCGCAGCTCGAACCGCGCGGTCGCGCGCCAGGGCGCAGGCCGTTTCGAACAGAAGCGCCGTGGCAACCGGCATGACGATGGCGACGATCACCTGCACGGCGGGGCTCGCGAACGCGCCGAGCACGAGCAGGATGGGCAGCTTGACGATCAGCCCGCCCGCGATGCTGCCGACGGCGCACACGTAACCTTGCGTGCGCGCGAGCAGCAGGATGTAGCGCGCCGCCAGCCAGAAGTAGCCCACGCCCGCTACGAACAAACCGCCCACGGCCAGCGCGCCGGGATCGAATATCGTCTGATGGAACGACATGCCGAAGCACGCCGTGCCGAACGCCGACAGCAGCGGCAGCACGAAGCGCAGCATGCCGTCGGCGCGCTTGAGCGCGCGCGGCGCCGCCGTGAACGCCACCGTGCACACAAGGATGCCCGCAAGAAAGAACAGGCGCGGGTTCACCCACACGTCCATGCCGGCCGTGGACGACATGAACCCCAGCGTGTGGCCCATCAACGTGCACCACACCAGGTTGAGCCCCAGCCCGCACGAAGCGAGCACGCCCACCGGATTGATTTGCAGACCGCGGTTGCCCATGATCAGAGATTTCCCATGCTTCCCCCAACGTCCGATCGCCCATGCGGCGACCGTCCCCCATTATCGCACGCCCTTCGCGCACCCGCACCCTCAAATATCGGCAGAGCGCAGCCCGCCAGGCGAATCACCCCGTCCCACACGGGCATCGCCCAAAGTGTCCGATGCGCGCATCGTCGAATACGAAGCGAATCGGATACTTGGGTGATGGCGCGCGCGAGGGCGGGCACCCTACGATGAAACGGTCCGTCGATACGCCGTCAGCACGATACGGAAGGGAACGCGAAGGGAGGAGGCACGACCGGAAAAAGCGGCTGCAGGCGCATCGGACGATAGGATCCAAGACAAGGAAAGGGGGATGCATGAGGTTCAACAAGAAGGCCATCATCGTGGCAACCTGCGCGGCCTGCACGCTCGGCCTGGCGGCCGGATGCGCGCCGCAGCAGTCGGAGAACGCGAGCACCGCCGCCCCGTCCGGGGACGGCGCCGCCGCCCCGCAGGAGCAGAATCTCACGCCCGAGCAGCAAGCCATCATCGACGGCGCCGAAGGCACCACGAACGAGGACATCAACGAAGACTACTATCCCGGCAAGGAGTACCTCGACGGGCTATGGGACCGCTGGGACCAGGTGGCAACCGAGTACGCGCCCGAAGTGAGGACGCTGCCGAACGGCCAGATGGTGCAGCGCACGCCCACCGAGTACGAGGTCGACCCCGACGCCTGGCAGATCCAGGCCGGCTCGAACTCGTACAACACCTACTGGCTCGATGCCGACAACCGCGGCTGCGAATCGTGCCACGCCGACATGAACGCGCTGCTGAAGAACCTGCCTTACGAGCACCCGGTGGCATGGAACGACGAGCTGGACAACAAGACCACGCTGCAGCAGTGCCTGTTCTGCCACTCCTACGCGCCCGGCTACATCTCCAAGCAGTACGAGTTCGGCACGCTCATGCACGGCATCCACTTCGGATCGCGCACGAAGGGCGAGTTCACCGAGCAGTACGACGGCGATTGCATGTCGTGCCACAACGCCACCGAGAACGGCGGCGGCATGGAGCTGTGGGACACCACGAAGTACGACCGCCTGTGGGGCATCAACGACGTTGAGAACGTGCAGGGCGCCTTCGCCATCGACCAGGAGAGGACGCAGGATCAAAGCGGCGTGTTCTCGTACGACTGGATGCACGCCTACTACGACAACATGCGCCACGGCGCGGGCGTGAACGGCCTCGACCTCGAGATGCCGCAGAGCCTGTTCGACGAATGGACCATCACGGTGGACGGCAACGTGAACGCGGAGTACACGGCCACGCTGCCCGAGCTCATCAAGGAAGCGGAAGCCGATGGCGCCGTGGTGACGAAGACCTCGAAGATGGTGTGCAACTGGAACCCGGTCGGCGGCGGCGGCGTCACGAACACCGAGATCACCGGCATTCCCGTGAGCTGGCTCGTCGAGAAGGCGGGCGGCTACAAGGACGGCACCACGGGCGTCAAGGCGCTGCGCGCCGACGGCAGCTCCAAGCGCGCCTTCCCCGTGGGCAAGGTGGACTCCGACGAGGCGCTGCTGGTGTACAAGATCGGCGGCGAGTACCTCGACGCGACGCGCGGCTACCCGTGCACGAACTGGGTCGAGGGCGTCGATGCGCAGATCAACTCCAAGCAGGTCGACACCTACCACGTCACCGACGAGGACATCGACTACACCGACAAGTGGGCCGGCAACCCGAACGGATGGCAGAACGAGGACGACGTTCCCATGAACAAGCCCAACGCCACCATCCTCGGCGTGCCCGACGGCCTGCTCGTGCAGAACGGCCAACCCTACGAGTTCTCGGGCTACGTGGACGGCTACGACGAGAAGATCACGAGCGTCGAGTTCTCGATGGATCGCGGCGAGACCTGGACGAAGTACGACCTGGCCGACACCGACCGCAACAAGATGGTGTGGTGGACGTACTCCTACACGCCCGAGCTGGAAGGCGCGTACTGCCTGACCGTCCGCGCCACCACCGAGAGCGGCATGGTGAGCTTCGAAACGCAGACCGTGATGTTCAACGCAAAGGACAAGCTGCCCAGCCCCGAGGAGACGACCGTGCTGCAGACCGCGTCGCTCGTCCCCCCGAAGGTCGAAGCGGCTGCTGACGAGAAGAGCGAGTAGGAGGACGCTATGGCTTACAACCCCAAGAAGATCGCGGGCGGCGTGGCCGGTGGTGCGCTGCTCATGTTCGGAGCGGCGGGGGCCCTCGGCACCGCAGCCGGGCTGCCGCAGACCGCCGACGCGGACCCGATCGCCACGACGCACACCGTGGGCGACAACGTGGTGACGGCCCAGTGGTTCAACGAGGACGACGGGTCCTTCGTGGCCGTGCACGACGCGCAGGGCTCGTTCTCCTTCAACCAGGAGGGCGTCACTCCCAACGACGAACTGTTCAACGTGTTCGGCGCGGCCCTGACCAGCATGTGCTCGAAGCCCGCCACCGAGTTCGTCGACACGGAGGGCGGCGTCGCCAACTTCTACGTGAACGTGGGCGGCAACATCAAGAAGAACTTCACCATCGACGTGCGCGACATGGCCGACGATGCCAGCCAGGAGACGATGATGGCGTGCTCGTGCGCCACCGGCTCCCCCTTCGGCCAGGCGGCCGTCATGGGCGTGCCGCTGTCGGCCGTCGTGGAGATGGCCGATCTCGAGGACGGCGTGAACACCGTCACCGCCTACGGCGCGGACGGCTTCGGCCAGCCGCTGCCGCTGCGCTACGCCCTCGAGAAGAACGCGCTTCTGGTGTACCAGGTGAACGGCCAGGAGCTGGAAGCGGCCACCGGGTCGAGCCTGCAGCTATGGATGCCCGAGACGGTGGCGCGCTACTTCACGCGCGACATCGTGAACATCGAGCTGACGCAGGAGGACGCCGAGCCCGACGTGCAGCAGGTGGATCCCTGCTACCGCAACAAGATCAACATCATGAACTACGCCGACGACTGCGTGTTCAAGGCCGGCGACGAGATCACGTTCGAGGGCGTGGCTGACGATCTGGGCAGCCCCATCGCCGCCATCGAGTTCTCCTTCGACAACGGAGCCACCTGGACGACGTGCGACACCGACGGCGCAACGGCCGACAAGTGGGTGAACTGGCAGTTCACCACGTCGTTCGAGGAGAAGGGCGACTACCGCATGACCGTGCGCGCGAAGACCGCCGACGACGTGGTGTCCCCGCTCGCGGCGACGCTCGAGTTCGAAGTGGTCTAGAGCGCCCCGCGTTCCGCACCGATCGAGACGCCCGCCCGCATCCCGCGGGCGGGCGTTTTCCTTGCTCGCGCATGCAAGCATCGGTCGAAAGACGCTGCGGCCACGAGACGAAGGGACGGGGTTATCGTCTCGTCCCGCCGTAAAACGTGGAGGCAAGCGCCTCGTTCTGCGGGACGAGACGATAACCCCGTCCCTTCGTCTCACGACGAGCGCCCCGGCGGGCGGGGCGCTCTCGGTTTCGCTACTTGTACTGGCTCGGATGCTTGGCGAAGAAGTCGAAGCGGGGCGGCAGCTCACGGATGCGGTGGCGCGCCTCGGTGATCTCGCCGGCGCTGCACAGCTCCTCCATGCCCTCGAAGTCGTAGTTCCAGCTGAAGAAGTCGTCGAACTCGAAGCTGAGGTAGTCGCAGATCTTCTCGGCGCCCGCCGGCACCACGGGGTGCATGAGCAGCGTGGCCATGCGCAGCAGGAAGAACGAGTCCACGAGCACCTGGCGGCGCAGCTCGTCGTCGCCCGTGTTCTCGGCCTCTCTGATGCCGTCCGACCAGCGCTTGTTCGCCCAGCGGATGAACTCGTCCATGATCGACATGATGGTGTGCAGCTCCACGCGGTGCATCGTGTCGTCGTAGGCGCGCAGCACCTCGTGCGCCTTCGCCACCACGTCCTCGGATACCTCGCCCAGCGGCAGGTAGCCCTCGAAGTTCTTCTGCGCCTCGTAGAAGCAGCTGCGCGCCAGGCGGTTGAACACGTTCGTCAGCAGCGCGCCCTCCTTGAGCACCGGGTCGGCCACGCGCGTGTCCTCGAGCTCCTCGGGGGTGGCGAGGAACGGCTTGGGCTTGAAGCCCACCGACTTCTGGTCGAGGCCGAGCGCCAGGAAGTGCGCGCGCAGCTGCTCGACGGTGTAGTAGTCCAAAAGCTCGTCGGCCGTGGGCGGCTTCACCGAGCCCGACGATGAGGCCTTCTTGTCGCCGAACAGGATGTGGTGGTTCGCCACGAGCGTCGTCTGGCGGATGGGGTGGTCGGTGACGCCCGGGGCGAGGATGTCGCCGGGGCGCAGCGCCTCGATGAGCGCCGGCTGGGCCACGCCGTAGAAGTACAGGTTGTCCTGTCCGATGAACTGGTACACCTCGGCATCTTCCGAGCACCAGTAATCGCGCCAGCTGCCGCGCGGCAGCCCCATCTTGTCGTTGACCGCCATCGTGAACGACATGGGAGCCCACAGGCTCTCGGGCCAGCACCACACCGTGAGGCCCTCGAGACCGTCGATGACCGGCGCCTTCACGCCCCACTCGATGTTGCCGGTGATGCGGAACGGCACGAGCGCCTTGCCCGTGCGGAAGCGGATGCCCGCCCGCCCTAGCACCTCGCGCGCCGCGTCGCGGTCGTCGATCGTGGCGAATTCGATCTCGAAGCTCTGCTTGCCCTTCTCGGCCTCGCGCAGCTCGTGCTTCGGCAGCTCGGCCGCCACGGCCTCGTAGGCCTCGCGCGCGTCGTTCTTGATGTAGACGACGGGCGGGGCGAGGAATTCCTTGATGGTCTGCGGCACGATGGCGCGCACCTCGGGATCGGCCTCGAGCGCCGCCACGTGGCCGCGCAGGAAGTCGGCGAACGCGGGCAGGTCGAAGTACCAGTTCTCCACGGGACGCATCTCGGGCGTGGTGCCCGTCAGCGACGACTTCGGCGCGATGAGGTCCTCGGGCGCGTAGCTGTGCCCGAGGTCGCACTCGTCGGCGTAGGCGTGCTCGGACTTGCAGCCCTGCACGGGGCAGCGGCCGACCACCTGACGGCCGTTGAGGAACGTGTCGGCCTCCGTGTCGTAGAACTGCAGCGTGGCGCGGCGCTGCAAGTGCCCGTTCTCGTGCAGCTTCTCGATGAACTTCTCGGTGATCAGCTGGTGCACGTCGCCCGAGTGGCCCATCCCCGACCCCTCGTAGATGGACAGGCTGATGCCGTAGGCCTCGAGCGTGCGCTTCTGCGCCTCGTGGTTGCGTTCGACGTAGTCGGCGATGGAGCCGTCGAACTCCCCCGCCTCCACGAGCTTGCGGTAGCCCTCGTTGATGGGTGAGCCGAAGCAGTCCGTGCCGCTGATGAAGCGAACGTTGGCGGCGCCGATGCGGTCGCGCAGGAAGCGCGCGAAGGCGTCGGCGGGCACGAACACGCCGGCGATGTGGCCGAAGTGAAGCGGCTTGTTGCCGTAGGGCATGCCCGCCGTGACCACGGCGCGCTTGGGCCAGGAGATTCGTTCGTTGCTAGTGGGCGATGCTGCCATCGGTGTCCAGCTCCTTCAGCGCTCGGGCGATATCGTCGGTGGAGACGTTGCTTTCGGACATGAGATCGAGCAGGCTCGAAAGGCTGCTCGAAGAATCCTTGAGGGTGACCGTGGCGTACTGCGAGACGCCTGCGAGCTCGGCCGCCTTGGACACGGCGTCGTCCTTCGTGCCGATCTCGTCGGCCAAGCCGTTCTCGACCGCCGTCATGCCGGTGAAGGTGAGGCCCGTCGCCAGCGCGCGCACGTCCTCGACGGGCATGTCGCGGCCCTCGGCCACGGTCTGGATGAACGTCTCGTTGATCTGGTCGACCTGATCCTGGTAATAGGCGCGCTCCTCGTCGGTGAGCGGGCGCGTGCCGTAGCTGGAGTCCTTGCTGTCGGCGCTCGTGACGTTGTCCACCGAGATGCCCAGCTTCTCCATAAGGCCCGACAGGTCGGTGACCTGCATGGCCGTGCCGATGGCGCCGATGGCCGTGGTCTTGGCCGTGTAGATGTAGTCGGCCTGCGAGGATATCTCGTAGGCGGCGCTCGCGTTCATGGACGCGCTCGACACCACGACGGGCTTGCCGGAGCGTTCGGAGAACTCGCGCACGTAATCGGACATCTCCTCGCCCGCAGTGGCGGTGCCGCCGCCGGAGTTCACGCGCAGCACGACGGCCTTGATGTGGTTGTTCTTCTCGGCGCGGTCGAGCTGGGCCTTGAGGCCCTCGGGGCTCGAGGTGGAGCCGTCGTATTGGATGGTGCCGTCGATGTCGATGACGCCCACCGCGTCGCCCGTGAGGTAGTCGACGTCGTCGACCGCGGAGCCGGCGCCGAAGGAGCCGAACGACGAGGACATGACGGACGTGCACGACCACATGCCCAGCGCCAGCAGCGCGAACACGAGCACGACGGCCACGAGGGCCACGATCCAGCCGCGGCTTTTCTTCGGAGGCTGCTGCACGGCGTAGCCGTACGGGGCGCCCTGCGGGGCCGGTTGCTGCGGGGCGGCCGGCTGCTGCCATACCTGCTGCTGCCAGTTGTTATCTTGAGACATGGTCCCTCCTAGGTTCATGCGTCTGCTCATACTACCGTATGCGGCACGGAACCGCATCCAACGGATGCGGTTCCCTGGTGGTTTCCATTATAAGACCGCGGGCGGCATGCACGTTGACGCCCGGATGACGGATGCCGGGCCTTAGAACTCGAGCGATCCGTCCGCCTTGGTATGCTGGGCCTTCTTCGCCGTGCGCACGAGGAACTCCTGGTTCGTCTCGGTCTGCTTGAGCGACTTGATGAGCATGTCCATGGCGCGCTCGGTGCTGTTCGTGTTCGCCAGGATGCGGCGCACGGCCCAGATGAGCGGCGCCTCCTGCGGCTCGAGCAGCAGATCCTCCTTGCGCGTGCCCGAAGCCACCGGGTCGATGGCCGGGAAGATGCGGCGGTCGGCCAGGTTGCGATCGAGCTTGAGTTCCATGTTGCCGGTGCCCTTGAACTCCTCGAAGATGACCTCGTCCATCTTCGATCCCGTGTCCACGAGCGCCGAGGCCAGGATGGTGAGGCTGCCGCCGTGCTCGATGTTGCGGGCGGCGCCCAGGAAGCGCTTCGGCGGGTAGAGCGCCGTGGAATCGACGCCGCCCGACAGGATGCGGCCCGAGGCCGGCTGCGCCAGGTTGTAGGCGCGCGCGAGGCGCGTGAGCGAGTCGAGCAGCACGACGACGTCCTTGCCGCATTCCACGAGGCGCTTCGCGCGCTCGATGACCAGCTCGGACACGGCGATGTGGTTCTCGGTGGGCATGTCGAACGTCGAGGAGATGACTTCGCCCTTGATGGAGCGCTCCATGTCGGTGACCTCTTCGGGACGCTCGTCCACGAGCAGGCACATGAGGTGCACTTCGGGGTTGTTCGCGCTGATGGCGGCCGCGATGTCCTTGAGGATGGTGGTTTTGCCGGCCTTCGGGGGGCTGACGATGAGGCCGCGCTGGCCTTTGCCGATGGGCGACACGAGATCGATGACGCGCGCGGTGACGGTGTTCTTGCCGTGCTCCATGGTGAGGCACTCGTCCGGGTAGACCGGGGTGAGATCGCCGAAGCGGACGCGGCTTCCCAGCTCTTCGACCGGGGTGCCGTTGACGGCCGTCACCTTCTGGATGGCCGCGTACTTCTCGTTCTCGCGCGCCGGGCGCGTCTGGCCGGCCACGAGATCGCCTCTGCGCAGGCCGTTGCGGCGGATGGTGGACAGACCAACGTAGCAGTCCGTCTCGCTGGGCAGGTAGCCCTGCGTGCGCAAAAAGCCGTAGCCGTCGGCGAGGATGTCGAGGATGCCCGACACCTCGATGAAGCCCTCGGCCTTCACGCTGGCGCCGAACACGGCTTCGACGAGCTCGGCCTTCTTGAGGCCCGTGACGTCGAGGTTGAACTCGGCGGCCTTCTCGCGCAGCTCGGCCACCTTGAGCTTCGCCAGCTCCTCGCGCGACACGCTGGGCTGCACTTCGCGGTTGCCGCGGTTGTTGTCGTGCTGGCGGCGTTGGCGGCGCTGGTTCTGGTTGTTGTTCTGGCGGTTCTGGCCGCCGCCCTGCTTCTGGCGGTTGTTGTTGCCGCCGTTCGGCTTGCCCGCGTTCGAGGCGTTCTGGCGGCGGTTGTTCGAACCCGAGCCCTGCTGCTGTTGCTGCGTTCCGCCCGCCTTCACCGACTTGCGCGGCGTGCGCGTTGCCGACGAGTTGCGGCCTGGCGTCGCAGCGCCTTCCGCCTTGCTTGCCGATTTGGCGTTCACGCTCGTCGAACGGCGCTTGGCAGGAGCGGCCGCGGGGGCCGTGGAGGTTGCTTCGTTTTCGCTCATGCTTGCTGAACTTTCTCCCAGTCCTTCATGAACGCATCGAGGCCGCGATCCGTCAACGGATGCTGCACGCACTTCTTGAGCGCGGCGAACGGCACCGTGGCGATGTCGGCGCCCATGAGGGCGGCCTGCGTCACGTGGTTTGCGCTGCGCACCGACGCGGCGATGATTTCCACGTCGTGGCCGAAGTCGTAGTTGTTCACGGCGGCCACCACGTCGGCCAGCTGCGCGATGCCGTCTTCGGCGATGTCGTCGAAACGGCCGACGAAGGGGCTGATGTAGCGGGCGCCGGCGCGCGCGGCCATGATGGCCTGCGGCACGCTGAAGCACAGCGTCATGTTCACGGGGATGCCCTCTTCGGAGAGCGCCTTGGTGGCGGCGAGACCCTCCACCATGGTGGGGATCTTCACGACCACGTTGTCGGCGAGCGCGGCCAGCTCGCGGCCGTCGCGGATGATCTCGTCGCGCGTCATGGCGACGCTTTCGGCGGAGACGGGACCGTCGACGATCTCGCAGATGCGCTTGATGTGGTTGTGGAAATCGTCGAGCTTGCCGCCGGTGCGCGCGTACAGCGTCGGGTTCGTGGTGACGCCGGCGAGCACGCCCCAGCTGGCCGCCTCTTCTATTTCGTTGAGATCGGCGGTGTCCAGAAAAAACTTCACCCAGGTCCTCCTTATACAATGGCTATTACAGGTGAAACGCGCGCGACTGCGCGCATGGATTCCGTGATGAGATGCGGATGTGTTGGATGTGTGCTGAGAGATAAAAGAACTGATCATCATGGTACCGCATGTGTTCGGTTCGTTCAAGCGCAAAGCGCGCGGGTTCGTGGAAATGCGATGGAGGAAGGTCTACGAATCGGTGCGGACGGCGCGTTCCTGCCCGTGCGCCAGCTGCGGGTTCCTCCCGATATGCTCGAGCGAGCGTTCCATTTGCTTCTCGCGCGTGACGTTCTCCACGAGACCCACGGCCTTGTCGGGAGCCTTCGCGCCGTTCGGAACGGCCATCAGCGTCACGCGGTTCCATACGTCCGAGCCGTCCGCCATGTTGGCGCGGATCACCGCGGAGGCACGCGGGGCGCCCGCGTACAGGGCGCGGTAGATGCCACGGAAGTCCTCCACCGACTCGTCGGCCACCGTCCCCTGCTCGATAAAGCCCTCCGGAGCGTTCGCCACGGTTTCGGCCAGGCCGAACGCCTGCTGCACGAACTCCGAATAGCGCGCCGTTCGCGTGGGGATGTCCAGCTCGAACACCACGATGCTCGTGGCTTCCATGGCGATCTCGAAGCGCCGCTCGCTCATGCGGAGCGCCTCCATATCCCGCATGTGCGCCGTCACGTCGGCGATGCTGGCGTACACGGTGGCCACGCCGTTCGTCGTGCCGAGATGGAACAGGCGCAGCTTGTGCCAGCGGCATCCGCGCGTGCCGGCGCGACGCACGATGACCTCCACGCCGTCGTCGGGACATGAGCGCACCGCCTCCTCGGCTGCGGCGACGAGCGCGGGGCGATCCTCTTCCATCACGAACGGAAGCACGCTGCCGCCCTCTTCGGCGCCCCGCACGTCGGCGTCGAACGCCGTGATCAGCCGATGGTAGGCTTCGTTGCCGCGCAGAAGGCGCAGATCCTCGTCGGCGTAGGAGTACAGGGCGACCGAGCCGATGATGCTCGACAGCATGCGGTCGCTGATGATGTTCTCGTGCAGCAGGTCCTTGAAATCGAGGACGGGTCGGCGCGCCTCCTGCAGCACGCGCTGCTCGTGCTCGACGCTCGATCCGTCGGTCAGCAGCCCCTCGAACGCGGACACCTCCATGGGGCGCGCGTAGTAGTAGCCCTGGGCGTACGAGCAGCCCACGTCCAACAGGAAGTTCACCTGCTCGCGCGTCTCCACGCCCTCGGCGATGACGGGCAGATCGAGCCAGCGCGCCATGCGGATGACCGACTCCATGATGTCCTTGCTGCGCCGGTCGTCGCGGTCGAGGAAGCGCATGTCGATCTTCAACACGTCGACGTTGATGTCCTTGAGCATGTTGAGCGACGAGTAACCGCTGCCGAAGTCGTCCATGAGCACGGTGAACCCGCGCTCCGCCAACGCGTCGAACGCGGCGACGATGCGGTCGGGCCGCTCCGAGTAGGCGCTTTCGGTGATCTCGACTTCGATGAGCGAGGGATCGATGCCGTAGCGCTGAACGAGCGCATGGAGCTCGGCAGACACGTCCATCAGGTAGATATCGGCTCTCGACACGTTCACCGAAACGGGAACGGGGCGCACTCCCCGGTCGATGAGGCTCCTGACCCAGGCGGCCGACTTCTCCCACACCCGCAGATCGAGCGAGCGCACAAGGCCGTTGCGCTCGAGCAGGGGGATGAACTCGCCGGGGGCGACGATGCCGCGATCGGGATGCCGCCAGCGCGCAAGCGCCTCGGCGCCGACGATCTTGCCGGTGCGCATGTTGCACTTCGGTTGCAGGAACAGCTCGATGCGGTCCTCGCGCAGCGCGGACTCGATGCCGGCGATCACCTCGCGCTCGCGGATGAGCGACGCGCGCATGTCGGGATCGTACTGCGCGACGCGGTCGAAATAGCTGCCCTTCACCGTGCGCAGCGCGATGACCGCGCGGTCGCACATGAGGCTGACGGGGGCGTCGGGGTCCTCGATGTCGTAGACGCCGGCGCGCACGATGGCGTCGATGCCGAGCGGGCAAGTCGCGGCAATGTCAATGAGCGCGCGCTCGACGCAGGCAGGGTCGATGCCGGAGGAGCACAGGGCGAACGTGTCGGCGGCGAGATGAGCGAGCGGATACGAGCCGTCGGGCGAGAAGCGCTCCTTGAGCGCGGCGCCCAGAAAGGCCAGCAACTCATCGCCGCGATCGAGTCCGTGCAGATCGTTGAGTAGCTTGAAATGGTCGACGTCGAAGCAGACGATGCTCGCGCGGGCGCCGTCCGGGCCGCGCAGGTAGGCGGCGGCCTCGGCGAAGAACGCCTCTTTGGTCAACAGCCCCGTGAGGGAGTCGATGCGCACGGGCTCGGAGGGGCGCTCTGCCGATTCGGCCCCGCTCCTCGCGTCTCCATCGCATGCTGCCGTTCTCGCGGCCACTCGCGCTCCCTTCGCAAACGCGCCAACCTATCGGCAGTTATTATGGGACACGCTCAACGGCCTCACAACCCCTCTGAGGAGATCGCTCGGCATTGCACGGGTAAATCCCTCGTTTCGTGCTACGATGCGCCGCTCGGCTACTGCGCGTTTAACGAGGGACGGTGCGGAAGAAGCAGGTGCGCTCCCCCGTGTGGCAGGCCGGCCCTGCCGGGTGCACGAGCGCGAGCAGCGTGTCGGCATCGCAGTCGTAGCGCAGCTCCACGAGCCGCTGCACGTTGCCCGACGTGGCGCCCTTATGCCACAGCTCCTGACGGCTGCGGCTCCAAAACACCGTCTCGCCGCGCTCGAGCGTCAGCGCGAGCGATTCCTCGCTCATCCACGCCATCATGAGCACCTCGAGGGTGTCCGCATCCTGCACGATGCACGGGATCAACCCGTCGGCGTTGTAGGTCAGTTCGGGCATGTCCATGCAGCGCTCCTTGGTCGCTCGAATCGTGCAGCAGCTGTTGCACGATTGCATTTCATATTCGTTTCTCGATATCCTCCGGCGAAGGCAGCAGATCGGCGAAGCCCTCCGGCAGCACTTCGGCGAGCCGGTATTCGCTGACGCCCATCGGCTTGCCGATGTCGCGCAACGCGTATTCGGCTACCACGTTATCCTTCGTCTTGCACAAAAGCAACCCGATGCTGTGGTTGTCATGTTCGGTGCGCAGCAGGTCGTCTACCGCCGAAAGGTAGAAGTTCAGTTTACCCGCGAACTCGGGCTTGAATGCGGCACTCTTCAACTCTACGACCACGTAACTTCGCAGCCGAATGTTATAAAAAAGCAAGTCGATATAGAAATCCTGCTCGCCCACTGAAAGGTGGTATTGTCTTCCGACGAAGGCGAACCCTGTGCCAAGCTCGAGCAAGAGCTTGGTGAGGTTCTCCATCATGCGATCTTCCACCTCGTGTTCGACTGCACCTTGGCGCGTCGTGATGAAATCGAAAATGTACGGATCTTTGAGCGTCTGCTGCGCCAGCTCGCTTTCGGGCGATGGAAGCGTCCGCTCGAAATTGCTCACTTTACCGGAGAGCGCTTGTCGCTGGTAGAGTCTGGTCTCTATCTGGTGCAAAAGAACCGCACGGCTCCACCCGTTCTCTATGGTGGCCTGAACGTACCATTTGCGCTCCGCACCCGGTTCCGTCTTATCGAGAAGATGGGTGATATGGCCCCATGGAATTGTGCAACAGCTGTCGCACAATTGGCGATCCACCTCGCGCGCGAATTTGACCATGTACTTCATGCTTCTCACGGAAAAGCCTTTAATGCCCGGAAACGCAAGGCGTATATCGCGGGAAAGGGTTTCGAGGTACTTGTTTCCCCATAGGGATCGCTCGTCTATCAAGCGGCCGACGCGCCAATACAGCTGGATCACCTCTGCATTAGCGCTTTGTACCGCACGGTTCTGCGCGTCGGCTATTTCTCTTTTGATGTGATTCAGGGCGTTCAGATATCCATCGCTGTTGGCAAGCATGGACGGCCTCCTCTTTCGCACGCGAGTAGTTATGAGGCTGTCCCGGGAATTGCGGTTAGGCACCTACCAACCTGCTATGCAGTATAGCTTTCCAGCGTTCTCTAGTCAAGAACAAATGTTCCTATTTTACGGATAAAACAGCGTGCGAAGACGTCACAGCCTCACCGGGATGCCTTGGGCGCGCATGTGCTCCTTCACTTGGCGCACGGTGAGCTCGCCGAAATGGAAGACGCTGGCGGCCAGCACGGCGTCGGCCTCGCCCTCGATGACGCCCTGGGCGAAGTGCTCGAGCTTCCCCACCCCGCCCGAAGCGATGACCGGGATGTCCACGGCGCGCGCCACGGCGCGGGTGAGCGCGCAGTCGAAGCCGTCGCGGCTGCCGTCGCGGTCCATGCTGGTGAGCAGGATCTCCCCAGCCCCGCGCCGCGCCGCCTCTTGCGCCCACTCCACGGCGTCGATGCCCGTAGCCTTGCGCCCTCCGTGCACGTAGACCTCCCACTTGTCTCCCGCGCCCGCGACGTGCTTCGCGTCGATGGCGCAGAGGATGGCCTGCGAGCCGAACGCCGCGGCGGCGCTCGTGATGAGCGATGGGTCCGCCACCGCGGCCGAGTTCACCGACACCTTGTCGGCACCGGCCGCGATCATCGCGCGGATGTCGGCCACGCTGCGGAAACCCCCGCCCACGCAGTACGGCAGGTGGAGGCGCTCGCTCGCGCGGCTGGCGAGGTCGATGGTGGTGGCGCGGTCGTCGCTCGTGGCCGTGATGTCGAGGAAGATCACCTCGTCGGCGCGCTCCTCGTCGTAGCGCTGCGCGAGCTCGATGGGGTCGCCGGCATCGCGCAGGTTCACGAAGTTGACGCCCTTCACCACGCGCCCGTCCTTCACGTCCATGCAGGGGATCACGCGCTTCGCTAGCATCGCGCACCTCCCATCCCGCACGGATCGGACGCGATGGCGGCGGCCTCGGCGCGGCGCGTGGCCTCGGCGCAGGCGCGCACGCCGTCGGCCACCGACAGCGCGCCCTCGTACACGGCGCGCCCTGCGATGACCCCCTCGATGCTGCCGGCCACCTCGCCCAGGCGCACGAGGTCGTCCACGCCGGCCACGCCGCCCGACGCGATCACCGGATGGCCGAACGCCTCGGCCATGCGCACGTACGCCGCCGCCTCGACGCCGGTTTGCATGCCGTCGCGCGCGATGTCGGTGTACACGAGATGCCTAAAGCCGAGCGCCGCCACGTCGCGCGCCAGCTCCTCGGCCGCCACGCCTGCTCCTTCGCGCCAGCCGGCCACGGCCACCTCGCCGCCCTTCGCGTCGATGCCCGCGCACAAGAGCCTCCCGTACTTCGCGATGGCGGCCTCGGCGAAGGCGGGATCGGCCACGAGCGACGTGCCCAGCACCACGCGCGACACGCCCGCGTCGGCCAGGCGCGCGATGGTGTCGAGCGAGCGCACGCCCCCGCCCACCTCCACCTTGAGCAGGGTCTTCTTCATGATGCGCTCGATGATGGCGATATTCTCGGGGGTCCCCGACCGCGCGCCGTCGAGGTCCACCACGTGCAGCCACGTCGCGCCCTGCTCCTCGAACAGCTGCGCCTGGGCGGCGGGGTCGTCGTGGTACACGGTCACGCGGTCGTAATCGCCCTTGGCGAGGCGGACGGCCTTGCCGCCCAGGATGTCGATGGCCGGAAGCAGGTACACGGCGTTCACGCCCCTTTCACGATGGACACGAAATTGCGCAGCAGACGCGCGCCGGCGTCCGAGCTCTTCTCGGGATGGAACTGCACGCCGAACGCGACGTCGCCGTACTGGACGGCGCTCGGGAACGTCACGCTGTGCGTCGTCTCCCCGACGACGAACGGGCCCGACGGCGCCACGAAGCCGTGCGTGAAGTAGAAGTAGGTGCCCGACGGTATGCCGTCGAACAACGGCGAGCTTTTCTGTCCGTCCGCGAGGGGCTCGACAGCCTCCAGTCGCTCAGACAGTCCTCGCTGCGCTGCGGAACTCGCTTGGTGAAGGCCGCCAAGCCCCTCGCTGCCTCTTTGCAGCTGCACCGTGTTCCAGCCGACGTGGGGCACCTTGTAGGAGAGGCCTTTTTGATCGACCTTCGGCATTTTCGCCACCACGCCGGGCAGCACGGCCAGGCCGCGGGCGTTGTGCGTTGAGGCCTCGTCGTCCTCGCACGGGGCACCTTCGACGCCCTCCTCGAACATGAGGTGCATCCCCAAGCAGATGCCGAGGAACGGCACGCCGGCGGCGATGCGCTCGCGGACGACGTCGACCTGCCCGAGCTCCTCCATCGTGGCGGCCGCGTCGGCGAACGCGCCCACGCCCGGCAGCACGACGGCGTCGGCGCGGGCGATGGCCGCAGGGTCGGACGCGACGAACGCGCTGCCGCCCGCCGCGGCGATGCCGCGCTCGACGCTCTTCAAGTTGCCTTTGCGGTAGTCGACGACCGCAATGCGCGGGGCCGTCACAGCGCGCCCTTCGTGGAGGGAAGCGCGTCGCCGATGCGTGGGTCGCGCTCGACGGCCTGGCGCAACGCGCGCGCGGCGGCCTTGAACGACGCCTCCACCAGGTGATGCGCGTTCTCGCCCGCCAGGCTGCGCACGTGCAGCGTGATCCCTGAGTTCGCGGCGAAGGCGATGAAGAACTCCTTGGCGAGCGACGCGTCGAACGAGCCCAGCATGACGAGGGGCACGTCCACGGCCCAGTGCAGCTGGCCGCGGCCGGAGATGTCCACGGCCGCCAGCACGAGGGCCTCGTCCATGGGCAGCGCGAGCGAGCCGAACCGCGCGATGCCGCGCTTGTCGCCGAGCGCGCAGGCGACGGCCTGGCCCAGCACGATGCCCGTATCCTCCACGGTGTGGTGCGCGTCCACCTCGATGTCGCCCTTCGCGCGCACGGTCAGGTCGATCAGGCTGTGCCGTCCGAACGCCGTCAGCATATGATCGAAGAACGGCACGCCCGTCTCGACGTCCGTCGCGCCCGTGCCGTCGAGGTTCACGGCGATGCGGATGTCCGTCTCGTTCGTCGTGCGCTCGACTTCGGCGGTTCTTTGGTTCATGGCTGGCCTTTCTTTCAGGGGTTCGACGGGGACAGACGCCCGAATGCGCGCCGGGCAAGGATGGCGACCACGTGCGCGTCCTCAGCGCACGAGGGGTTGGCGCACGTCGCACTTTCCCATCACCGCGTCGCGCAGGGCGCGCAGGAACGCGTCGTTCTCCTCGGGGGCGCCCACGGTCACGCGCAGGCAGTTCTCCAAGTGCGGCGCGCTCGAGAAGTCGCGCACGAGCACGCCGCGCTCGTACAGCGCCTCCCACACGATCGCCGCGTTCTCCGCGCGGAACAGCACGTAGTTGGCATCTGATGGGAACGGCTTCACGCCGGGGATCGTTTTCAGCCCCTCGATCAGGCGGGCGCGTTCCTCGATCACCGCGAGGATGCCGCGCTCGAACTTCGCGCGGTTCGCGTACACCACCCGTGCCACGGCCTGCGAGATGGCGTCCACCGAGTACGGCTGGCGCACCTTGGCGAACTCGCGGACGACCTCGGCGTCGCCCAGGATGTAGCCCATGCGCACGCCGGCCAGGCTGAACGCCTTCGAGAACGTGCGCAGGATGACGAGGTTCTTGTGCTGCGCCAGATAGGGGCGCATCGTCTGGCGCGAGAATTCGAAGTAGGCCTCGTCCACCATGACGAGCGCGTCGGTGGCGTCGAGCAGCCGGAGCATGAACTCCTCGCCGGCCAGCTGGCCCGTGGGGTTGTTCGGGCTCGTCACCACGAGGTAGTCGACGCCGCCTTCGGCGACCCGCGCCAGCACGGCCTCCTCGTCGATGGAGAAGTCGGCGCGGCGCGGCACGTCCACCACGTTGGTGCCCGTGAGGCGGGCGTTGGCATCGTACACCGAGAACGTGGGCGGCAGGTTGAGGAACGTGCGCCCCGGGCCGCCCCACGCCAACGCGAGGTTGAACAGCAGCTCGTCGCCGCCGTTGCCCACGAGCACCTGGTCGCGGTCGAGGCCGTTCGCCTCGGCGATCATGTCGCGCAGGTCGTTGGCCAGCGGGTCGGGATAGCGGTTGAGGGGCAGACGCTTCACCTCGCGCATGATGTCGCGGCGGATCTCGTCGTCCACGTCGTGCGGGTTCTCGTTCGCCGACAGGATGGCGGTGGCGGGCAGGTACTTCGGATCGTAGGGCACCACGCCTGCAAGCTGCGGCGCGGCCGCGCACACGCTACGCATCGGCGATCCCGCCTCCGGCCGCGCGGCCCGCGCCGTCGCCGCCCTCTATCCCATACACGTTGCCCGTATCCAGCAGGTTCTTGCGCATCTCCACGCTCATGGCGTGCGCCCACAGGCCCTCGTGCCGCGCGATGGTCATCACCATGTCGGCGTCGCGGGCGAGCGCCTGCGACGAGTACTGGATGACGCTCGACTTCTTCACGAACTCGTCCACCGACAAAGGCGAGGCGTAGCGCGCCGTGCCGCCCGTGGGCAGCGTGTGGTTCGGGCCGGCCGCGTAGTCGCCCACGGCTTCGGGGGTCCAGGCTCCCAGGAAGATGGCGCCCGCGTTGCGGATGGCGCCCAAGAGGTCGAAGGCGTGGTCGACGTGCAGCTCGAGGTGCTCGGGGGCGATGACGTTCACGGTCTCGATCGCCTGGGGCATGCTGTCGCACACCACGACGAGGCCCTGGTCGGCGAGCGAGGCGGCCGTGATCTCGGCGCGCGTGGACGATTTCAGATGGCGCTCCACCATGCGCTCCACCTCGTCGGCATAGGCCGCGTCGAAGGTGACCAGGTAGCAGGCGGCCAGCGGGTCGTGCTCGGCCTGCGCCATGAGGTCGATGGCCACGAGCGCCGGATCGGCCGTGGAATCGGCCACGACGCACACCTCGGACGGGCCGGCGATCATGTCGATGCCGACGTCGCCCGACACCACCTTCTTCGCCGCCGCCACGTAGGCGTTGCCGGGGCCGGTGATCTTGGCCACGGGCGCGATGGACTCGGTGCCGTACGCGAGCGCGGCGATGGCCTGCGCCCCGCCCACCGCGTAGATCTCGGTGACGCCGGAGATGCGACACGCCTCCAGGATGGCCGGATCGAGCGAGCCGTCGGCCGTCGGCGGCGTCACGCATACGATGCGCCCCACGCCGGCCACGGCAGCGGGAATGGCGTTCATCAGCACCGACGACGGGTACAGCGCACGCCCGCCCGGCACGTAGATGCCCACGGACTCCAGCGGCTCCACCTTCGAGCCCACGAGCGCGCCGTCCTCGCGCACGGTGAACCAGCTCTGCTGCTTCTGGCGCTCGTGGAAGTCGCGGATCTGCACGGCGGCCTGGCGCAGGGCCTTCGCCGTCTTGTCGTCCACGTTCACGATGGCCTCGGCGATGGCGGCCTGGCTGACGCGGAAGTTCTCCACGCGCACCCCGTCGAACTGCTCGGTGTAGGCGCGCAGGGCCTCGTCGCCGCGCTCGCGCACGCCCTCGATGATGGAGGTCGCCGCCGTCAGCGCGGCGGCGTTGAACGCGCCGGTGCGCTTGAGGTGGGCGTTGGTGAACTGCTCGCCGGGTTGCAGGATGATGCGGCGCATGGGCTACTCCTTTTCCTCGCCGGAACGCTGCGCGGAGGCCTCCGCGTTTTGCTGCAGCGCGTCCGCTAATTGTACGATACGCGCGTCCGTGCGGAACGCGCAGGTGTTCGAGAAGAAGCGCGCGGTCGACGAAAGGACCTCGTCGACCACCACGAGGTCGTTCTCGCGCAGGGTGGTGCCGGTCGCCGTGATGTCGACGATGCGCTCGGCCATGCCCGTGAGCGGCGCCAGCTCGATGTTGCCGTGCAGTTTCACGATCTCGACCTGCGTGCCCGTCTTCGCGTAGTGGGCCCGCGTGATGTTGGGGTACTTCGTGGCGATGCGCAGCGAGCCCAGGCGGCGGTAGTGCTCGTCGGCCGCGTTGGCGGCGCCGGCGGGCTCGGCCACCACGAAGCGGCACGCGCCGTACCCGAGGTCGACCAGTTCCACGACGTCGGAGGCAGCCTCCAAGAGCGAGTCCTTCCCGCAGATGCCGCAGTCGGCGGCGCCGAGCGACACGAACGCGGGCGCGTCGGTGGGACGCACGATGACGTACTCGACGCCCGGGTTGCGGATGATGAGCTGGCGGCCTGGGTCGTCGAGCCCCGTCACGTCGAGGCCCGCCGCGCCGAGCGCGGCCACCGTGTCGGCGTTGAGCGAGCCCTTCGGCACCGCGATGCGCAGCGGGCGTTCGGCGTCGAACGCCGCAGGTCCGTCGGCATCGCCGCGAGATCGGGTGCCGAGGGAAGCCGCAGCGTCGGCTGCTTCCGTCGGCCGGGAGGCCGGCGGAGCCGAAGCAGCGGCGGCCATGGCCTGCTCGAGCGAGAACGCGAAGCCGGCGGCCGGACGGCTCTCGCCGTACGACCCGATCATGTTGTCGTAGCGGCCGCCGCTGCCGAGCGGGGTGCCCAGCTCGGGCGCGTAGGCCTCGAACACGATGCCCGTGTAGTAGTCGAACGAGCTCATCACCGAGAAGTCCACGAGTATGCGATCGGCCAGGCCCGCCTCGGCGAGCAGGTCGCAGGTGCGCTCGAAGTCGTCGAGGCCGTCCTCGCAGCCGAGCGGCGCCACGAGCGCGCGCACCTGCCCCACCGCCTCGCGCCCGCCGCGGATGCGCGGCAGCGCGCGGATGGCCGCGGCGAACACGGGCGGCACGGCCGTCCCCTCGCCCGTGAGCCGGTCGACCTCGACGAAGTTCGACGCGTGGAACGCGGCCAGTACCTGCTCGGTCCACTGCGCCGACGCCCCGCTCGCCGCGAGCAGCGCGCGCAGCACGCCCACCGTGGCCAGCGCCAGCTTGCAGCCGCGCGCGCCCGCCAGCTCGAGCGCCTCCGCCATGAGCTCCACCACTTCCGCGTCGGCCTGCGGCCCGGCCTCGCCGATGCACTCCACGCCGATCTGCGTCATCTCGCGCGCCTGGGCCTGCATGCGGCCCTCGGCCTCGCGGAACACGCGCTGCATGTAGCGGAAGCGCAGCGGCCCCGGCTGGCCCGCGAGCCGCGTCGCGCACATGCGCGCCACCTGCAGCGTCACGTCGGGACGCATGGCCAAGAGGTCGCCGCTCGCATCGAAGAACTTGAAGGGCGAGCCGGGCATGCGGCCTCCCGCGCGCATGACGTCCATGACCTCGAGCGTGGGCGTCTCGATGGGCAGGTAGCCGCGCGCGGCGAAGCACGCCTGCACGTCGCGGGCGATGCGCTCGCGCGTGCACGCCTCGTCGGCGAGCACGTCCCTGAACCCTGCCGGTGTCACGTAATCCATGGTCTTCTTCCTTCGTCGTATCGCCGCAACGCCGCGCGTCCTGTCGCCGGCGTCCGCGTTCGTCTCGTCGCGCCCGCATTGCCGGGCGGTTCTTTGTTCGCTGTTGGTACTTTATCACAGTAGAGTAGTAAAGCAAGCTGTTCGCACGATGTTTTGGAGAACGGCCACATTGTACGTCATGAAAGGGGCGCGGGGGCAGCCTCGCCGCATCTCGGGGCAAGAATGTTTAGCCGCGGAAGAAGACGCTGTATCCTATCTAGTCCTCGTACGCTGAAAACGCCGCCCGCATCGAGCGACGGATGTCCGCTTGAGTTGAGCTATCTGCTGCAAAATCGGGTTTTTGGCAGCAATTTCCGCGGTTTCAGCGCCATTGAAAGCCTTCAAGCATGTGAGAAGCCGGAAAACGCCAGGTCGCAGGATTTCCACCGAGAGCGTTTCTGCTCCTTGCTGCCAAAAACCCGATTTTGCAGCATATCGAGTCGTCCATCCGCGCCGCTGCTGCTGAAAAGCAACGAATCCGAAGCCGGCGATGCCGTCTGCCGCAGAAAAGGCAAGAAAGTCGAGAGAAGCCTGATCTGCGGCATTTCGGCCAACACCGCACACGCGTGCCATTGTCGGAACGAGGGCGCAGGCCCTCTCCCGTCCCACCCTAGAACAGCGAGAACTGCTGGGGGGCGAAATCGTAGGTGCACACCACTTCGTCTTGGAGCAGCTCGACCTCGTGGGACTCCCATTCCTTGACGGACACGACGTAGTTCGTGCCCTCCTGCTCGAACACGAGCGCGCCGCCCACCATGCCGACGCAACGGCCGCCGCACTCGTCGTCGTGGCCCTCGGGCACCTGCAGGTCGTGGCAGTCGGGCGACGGCCCGCCGAAGTAATGCGGCGACAGGTCCTCGGCCGGCTCCGCGCCCTCGAGGCCGAGCCGCTTCACCGCAGCATCGAGCACGTCCTTCGCCTCGGCGAAGTCGAAACGCTCGTTCACGAGCAGGTCGACCTTCTTCGACGCGCGCATGGTCTCCATGATGCCGGGCTGCGCGCACAGCGCCGCTTCCAGCTCGCGCGCGTCGTCGGCGTTTTCGAAGCGTCCCACGATGCGGGCCGCGCGTGCCCCCTGCTCCAGCAGGCGCTCGATGCCGCGCGTCTCAGACGAGATGCCCGCCTTCACGTGCTTCGGCGAGAAGTACGCCAGATAGGTAAAGTGGGGCGTGAGATTGTAGGCGCGCTGCTGGGCCGAGATGAAATCGGCGTAGTAGAACGAGGGGTTGAAGCCGGTGGCCTCCTGGCACGCCGGGCACATCGTGTCCTTCGCGTCGGGAAGCAGCTCCACGCCCAGCGGGCAGACCTCCTTCGTGTAGGACGCGAGGTCGAAGCGCCCCACGCAGCGCCGGGCCGGCAGCCGGCGCAGCGAGAACGTGTTCCCGAGCACGGCGAAACGGTGCTGGGTGCCCCGTTCCACGTCGTTGATCAGCAGGTAGGGGCCGGTTTCGGCGAAGCCGTGGCCCGCCAGGACGGTCGTGCGACCGTTCGCGAAGTTCGTCATAGCAATGTCCTTGTGCAACTCGTACCGAATAGATCACGTTTTTCGACGCGAATGATACCGCACAAGGAGCATTCGCCGCGGCCACGCGCGGCGAATGGCGAAAAATCGCACAGAACGAGCCTGCGCCCCGCAAAACGGGGCGCAGGAGACGCGATCGTTCGAAACGGGGCGGGCTACGCCACGCCCGCCGCCATGAGCGCCTGCGTGGCCTGGTACATGGTCACCGAGAAGTACACCATGAACGCCACCGCCACCGAGCAGAGGATCTTCGCCACGATGTGCCAGTCGCTCCTCCAGCACAGCACGATGCCCACCGGCCAGAACACGACGAGGAAGAAGACGATCCAGAACGTCTGCTTGTACCAAACCTTCTGGTTCGGCTCTTCGATCAGGTCGTTCGCGTTCTTGCGCAAGTCGCGCTTCAGCCAGTCGCCCGCGCGACGGTCGTCGTCAGCCATGCCGATTCCTTTCCCATGGCGCGCATCCGCCCGCGCGCCCGCCTTTTCGTCTATCCTACCACGCCCGTCGAGCAGCGCGCGTCAGTTCAGCCCGACGTACTCGGGGTCGAGCGCGTCGTCCAGGTACTCCTGGACCGGCGGCTTGCCGTAATCGTGCACCTCGGACACATGCCAGCATTCGGTCTTCGGCATCCCGGGGATACGGTCGGCCACGAACACCGGGTCGACGCCCTCCTTGCGCTGACGGGTGTAGTCGTCGAGCGCGGCGAGCGCCCACTTGCCCAGGAAGAGCAGGGCGATGAGGTTCACGAGGGCCATGAAGCCCATGAAGATGTCCGCGAGGTTCCACGCCAGGTCGAAGCTGTTCACCGCTCCGTAGAACACGACGCCCAGGCACACCAGGCGGAACACGAACAGCAGCGCCTTGCTGTCGCCCTTGATGAAGCGCAGGTTGTTCTCGGCGTAGAAGTAGTTGCCGATGAGGCTGGAGAACGCGAAGGCGAAGATGGCGAACGTGATGAAGTGGATGCCGAACTCGCCCACGGAGTTGTTCACGGCCATCTGCACGAGCGGCATGCCGTTGAGCGCGGCGGCGGCTTCCGGATCCTGCGCGTAGAACACGAGCACCATCATGGCCGAGCACGTGCAGATGAGCAGCGTGTCGATGTACACGGACAGGCTCTGCACGAGACCCTGCTTGCAGGGATGCGACACCGACGCCGTGGCGGCCGCGTTCGGCGCCGAGCCCATGCCGGCCTCGTTGGAGTACAGGCCGCGCTTGATGCCGAGCATGACCACCGAGCCCGCGAACCCGCCGAAGATGGCCTGGACGTCGAACGCCGAGGCGAACACCATGGCGAACACGCCCGGCAGCTCGGTGATGTTGGCGAGGGTGGTCCACACCGCGATGGCGATGTAGCCGATGGCCATGATGGGCACGATGATGGAGGTGATCACGCTGATGCGCTTCGCTCCGCCGAAGATGACGAACGCGGTCATCACCGCCAGCACGATGCCGCAGGCGATGGCCGTGCCGTTCGTGGCGTAGTCGGGGATGTAGTACTCGAGCGCCGAGGTGGCGTTGAAGGCCTGCAGGCCGTTGAAGCCGAACGCGAAGCACAGGATGAGCAGCACGGCGAACAGGATGCCGAGCCAGCGCTTGCCGAGGGCCTTCTCGATGTAGTAGGCCGGGCCGCCGCGGAACTCGCCTTCCTTGCCGCGCACCTTCCAGATCTGCGCGAGGGTCGACTCGACGAACGCCGAGGCCGCGCCCACGATGGCCATGAGCCACATCCAGAACACGGCGCCCGGGCCGCCCGTGGCGATGGCCGTGGCCACGCCGGCGATGTTGCCGGTGCCCACGCGCGAGGCCGTGGACACCATGAGCGCCTGGAACGACGAGATGGAGCGCTCGCCTTGGACGTGCTTCTTCTCCGTCAGCTGCGTGAACATGTCCTTGATGAAGCGGATCTGCACGCCTTTCGTGCGGATCGTGAAGTACACGCCCACGAAGACGAGCAGGATGAGCAGGATGTACGTGTACAGAAACCCGCTCACCTCGCCGGTGATCCCGACGAGCAGTTCGTTGAAGTCCATAGGTGTTCCTCCCCTTTCCTAGAACGAGGCACGCCGCCGCCCTTCCCGAGGCGGCGGCGCGCACGCTTAGCCGAGCTTCTTCGCCAACAGCTCGTTGATGAGCTTGGGGTTGCCCTGGCCGCGCATCTCCTTCATGCACTGGCCCACGAAGAACCCGATCAGACCGGTCTTGCCGCCCTGGTACTGCGCCACCTTGTCGGGGTTCGCGGCAAGCACCGCGTCGATCACGGCCTCGATGGCGCCCTTGTCCGACACCTGCTTCATGCCGCGCTCCTCCACGATGGCCGCCGGGTCCTTGTCCTCGTCGAGCACGGCCGCGAACACCTCTTTGGCCTGCTTGGACGAGATCGCGTCCTCGGCCTGCAAGCGCACGAGCTCGAGCGCGCGGGCGGGCGAAAGCGCCGTGTCGGCGAGCTTCACGCCGTCTGCGGCGTTCAGATAGGCGGTCACGTCGTTGATGACGAGGTTCGCCACCGGCTTGGCCAGCTTGGCCGCGTCCGGCCCGGCAAGCTCCATGCACGCCTCGAAGAAGTCGGACGTCTCGCGATGCTCCACGAGGTGGCGCGCATCGTAAGCGCTCAGGCCGAACGCGTCCTCGAAGCGGCGCGCCTTCTGGTCGGGCAGCTCCGGGAGCTTGGCGCGCACTGAGTCGATCCACGCGTCGTCGAGGTCGTAGGGCGCGAGGTCCGGGTCGGGGAACAGGCGGTAGTCGTCGGCCGTCTCCTTCACGCGCATCACGATGGTGCGCTTGGCCGACGGGTCCCAGTGCCGCGTCTCCTGGAAGATCTGGCCGCCCTCCTCGAGCACTTCCGCCTGGCGGCAGATCTCGTAGGCCAGGCCGTCGTGGAGGTTCTTGAAGCTGTTCATGTTCTTGAGCTCGGTCTTGACGCCGAACTCCTTGGCGCCGCGGCGGCGCAGCGACACGTTGCCGTCGCAGCGCATGCTGCCCTCCTCCATCGAGCAGTCGGAGATGCCGAGCGCCAGGTAGATCTGGCGCAGCTTCTGCATGAACAGGCGCGCCTCCTCGGGCGTGCGCAGGTCGGGCTCGGTCACGAGCTCGGTGAGCGGCGTGCCGGCGCGGTTGTAGTCCACGAGCGAGTGCGTGGCCCCGGCGATGCGGCCCTCGCCGCCGCCAATGTGCACCATCTTGCCCGCGTCCTCCTCCATGTGGATGCGCGTGATGCCCACGTGGGCGGTGTAGCCGTCCGCCGTGCGCGTCACGTTGCCGCGGCTCTCGCCCACGTCGAGCCCGTCCAGGTCGACGCGCTCCTTCGCGGCCGCGCCGTCCACGTCGAGGTCGAGGTGGCCGCGCATGCAGAAGGCGACGGGGCCCTGCGTGGTCTGGTAGTTCTTCGACATGTCGGGGTACATGTAGGTCTTGCGGTAGAACATCGAGTGCTTCTCGATGTCGCAGTTCGTGGCCAGGCCCGCCAGCACGATGGACTCGATGGCCGCGCGGTTCGGCACGGGCAGCGCGCCGGGCATGCCGAGGCACACGGGGCACGTGTGCGTGTTCGGCTCGGCGCCGAACTCCAGCTTGCAGCCGCAGAACATCTTGGTGTCGAGCGTCGTGAGCTCGGCATGGATTTCCAGGCCGATGACGGCCTCCCAGTCCTGCAGCACCTCTTCGAGCTTCCTCATGGCTACTCACCCGCCTTTCCGTCGTCGAGCAGGCCGGGCAGGTCGACGCCGGAGACCGCGTCGGCGGCGTCGGGGATGTTCGCCGTCGAGCCTTCCGGGAGGGGTCGCCCGGGGGCGAAGGCCGGGGCCACGGGGGCCGGGCCGTACACGGTTTCCAGCGCGGCGGCCACGCGCAGCATGTTCTCGTCCTTGAACTGCGGCGAGATCAGCTGCACGCCCACGGGCAGCTGCGTCTGCGCGCCCAGGCCCACCGGCAGGCTCATGCCGCCGTTGCCCGCGATGTTGATGGAGATGGTGAACATGTCCGACAGGTACATGTCGGTGGGATCGCTCACCTCGCCGAACGTGAACGCTGTGCGCGGCGACACAGGCGCGACGATGCAGTCCACCTGCTCGTAGGCGCGCGCATAGTCCTGCGTGATGAGCGTGCGCACCTGCTGCGCCGGATAGTAATAGGTATCGTACACGCCTGCGGACAGAAGGTAGCTGCCCAGCATGATGCGGCGGCGCGCCTCGGGGCCGAAGCCCTTGGCGCGGCTGGCCTCGTACTGGCCGCCGAGGTCCTTGTGGCCGGGATCGCAGTAGCCGTAGCGCACCGAGTCGAAGCGCGCGAGGTTGCTGAACGCCTCGCAGGGGCCCAGCACGTAGTAGGCGCTCATCGCGGCTTGCGCGTTCGGCAGCTCCACCTCGACGATGTCGGCGCCGAGCGCGCGCAGGTGCTCGACGGCCTCCTCCACCTTGGCCTTCACCTCGTCGGTGAGACCGCGGGCCTCCATGAACGCGGGCACCACGCCGATGCGCATGCCGCGCACGCCCTCGGCCAGGTTCGCCGTGAAGTCGACGTCCACGGCCTGGCTCGTGCAGTCGAGCGCGTCGCGGCCGGCGATGGCGCCCAGCGCATACGCCGCGTCCTCCACCGAGCGCGTGAACGGGCCCACCTGGTCAAGCGAGCTGCCGAAGGCCACCACGCCGTAGCGGCTGACCACGCCGTAAGTGGGCTTGACGGCCACGGTGCCGCAGAAGCTGCCGGGCTGGCGGATGGAGCCGCCCGTGTCGCTGCCCAGCGTGATGGTGGCCAGGCCCGCGCCCACGGCCGCCGCGCTGCCGCCCGACGAGCCGCCGGGCACGCGGGCGAGGTCCCACGGGTTGCGGGTGGGGCCGAAGGCGCTCGTCTCCGTGGAGGAGCCGAACGCGAACTCGTCCATGTTGAGTTTGCCGAGCGGGATGCCGCCGGCGTTGATCGTGCGCTCGACGCACGTGGCCGTGTAGGGCGACACGTAGTTGGCGAGCATGGTCGACGAGCACGTGGTGTGCGTGCCCTTCAGGTTCATGTTGTCCTTGAACGCCACGGGCACGCCGGCCAGAGGCCCGCACGCGTCCAGCGTGCCGACGGCCACGGCGGCATCGAGGGCGGCCGCCTGCTCGAGCGCCAGCTGCTCGGTGGTCTCGAGGAACGCGTGCGTGGCGCCGTCGAGCGCGCGCACGCGCGCAAGCGAGCTCTCGGCGATCTCGCGGGCCGAGAAGTCCTTGGCGGCGAGGCCGGCGCGGACCTCGCGCACGCTCATCGCGGCGAACGCGGGTGCGGAGGAAGCCATCAGCGATCGCCCCCCTCTCCGAGGATCGACGGGATGAGGAAGCTGCCGTCCTGTTGCTTCGGCGCGTTCTCGAGCGCCGTATCCTGCGTGAAGGAGGGCGCTTCGACGTCCTCGCGCATGACGTTGGAAAGGCCGCCGATGGGGTGGAACGTGGGCTCCACTCCTTCGAGGTCGTATTCGGTGATGGGCTTCAGGCTGTCGATGATGGCGTTGAGGTCGGCGGTCATCTGCGCCACCTCGTCGCCCGACAACCCGATGCGCGCGTATTCCGCGATGCCGCGGACGTCGCGCTCGGTGAGATGCTGGGTCATAGGGCCTGCTCTTTCCTTCTCTCGTTTTCACGCCTCGGCCCCGGCGCAGCGCGCCCGGAAACCGAAGGTGGAACAGGTGAAAACATAACGCCGTCCATAATAGCAAACCTTGCGGCCCCCGCAGCCCCGCACGCCCGCGCCGCACGATTTTTCTCGAAGGGAAGGGCGTCTTTCGGCCCCTGATCCGCAGAATCACCCGCTTCGGGTGTAGAACCCACCCGTTCGTCGGCTGCCCTGCCCCCCGCCGCGCGGTATATCGTCCGGGGCATAGAAACCGCACCGAAACGAGGGAAGGGAACCAATCATGACGAAGGGCGATCAGAACATCCAGACCACCGCGATGGGCGGCAGGGCCATCGGACGACGAGACTTCCTGCGCGGGGCGATCGGCTCGGGCGTGCTCGCGGCCATGTCGATGGCGGGGCTCTCCGGATGCGCGCCGAGCCAGGCGAGCGCGAGCGAGGCGCGCGACGGCGGGTCGTACGACGTGATCGTCGTCGGGGCCGGCGGCGCGGGCATGACGGCTGCCATGAGCGCGCACGACGGCGGCGCGCGCGTCATCCTTCTGGAGAAGATGGCCGTGGCGGGCGGCAACACCTGCTTCGCCGAGGGCGGCATGAACGCCTGCTGCACCAAGCTGCAGAAGGAGGAGGGCATCGAGGACAGCGTGGACCTGTTCGCGTCCGACACGTTCAAGGGAGGCCACGATCTGGGCAACATGGATCTCATCCGCTACATGTGCGAGAACTCCAACGCCGCCATCGAGCGCCTCGCCGAGCGCGGCATGAACCTCACGAAGATCTCCACGTCCGGCGGCGCGTCGGTGCCGCGCATCCATCGCCCCGAAGACGGAAGCGCCGTGGGCAAGTACCTGGTCAAGCATATGTGCGAGCAGTGCGCCCAGCGCGGCGTCGACGCCGTCACCCACATGGGCGTGCAGGAGATCCTCATCGGCGACGACGGGAACATCGCCGGCGTGCGGGCGCTCGACGACCGCAGCGGCCACCTCGTCGACTACCACGCTCCCGCCATCGTCATCGCCGCGGGCGGGTTCGGCGCGAACCACGAGATGCTGGCGCAGTACCGTCCCGAGCTGCGCGAGGCCGTGACCACGAACCAGCCCGGCGCGCAGGGCGACGGCATCCTGCTCGGCCAGGCCGCAGGCGGCGACATCGTGGACATCGAGCAGATCCAGGTGCACCCCACCGTCGAGCAGAGCACGTCGATCCTCTTGAGCGAGGGCATCCGCGGCGACGGCGCCATCCTCGTGAACGCCGACGGCAACCGCTTCACCGACGAGCTGCTCACGCGCGACGTGGTGTCGGCCGCCGAATGGGCGCAGCCCGGCGGTTGGGCGTTCGCCGTGTTCGACCGCAAGGTCTACGACGAGAACAAGAGCATCAAGGAGAAGTTCGAGGAGAAGGACCTCGCCCTCTCCTCCGACACGCTCGAGGGCCTGTGCGAGCTCATGGGCGTCGACGCGGCCAACTTCGCGGCCACGATGGAAGCGTACAACGGCGCGATAGCCGACGACGTCGACGACCCGTTCGGCCGTTGGAAGAGCCGCTACCCCATCGACGAGGCGCCGTTCTACGCCATCAAGGTGGCGCCGGGCATCCACCACACGATGGGCGGCCTGCGCATCGACACCGAGGCGCGCGTGCTGGACGCGAGCGGAGACCCCATCCCCGGCCTGTTCGCGGCCGGCGAGGTGACGGGCGGCATCCACGGCGGCAACCGCCTTGGCGGCAACGCCATCTGCGACATCAACGTCTTCGGCCACCGCGCCGCGGAAAGCGTGCTGGAGTTCCTCGGCCGCTAACAGCAAGCCCTCCCTCCCGAGCGACGGCGGCCAGCGGGCCGCCGTCGCCGTTTTTCCGAGGAGCAGCCGTCCCCGAGGCGACGACGCCCGCGCAGCCCGCGTTTTCCGTTCCCGAGGCGACGGCGCCCGCGCAGCCCGATCCCGCCGCCCGCTTCCATCGCCCGCTTCCGCTATACTGTGACCCGTCGGAGCAGAGATACGATAGGGAGCGGGTTGCATGGGAAACGCGGTTGACGGACGATCGGATGCACGGGGGTTCTCCGCGTTCCTCGCGCGGCACCTGCCGCTCTTCTCGATCAACTTCCTGGGCCTCGTGGCCGTGCGCATCTGGATCCAAGCCGACCTGTACGATCGCTACACCTCAACCGACTCGGGGATCATCACCATCGCGGCCAACCTGCTGCGCGCCGTGCTCATCCTGGTCATGCTCGCCATCATCGCGCGCCGCGGGTTCTCGCCCAAGGCGCAGAACGCCCTGAGCCTCGTCTCGGCCGCCGCCATGACGGCGGCGAGCGCGCTGTTCCTGCTGGAGAGCGTGTACCCCAGCCAGACGCTCGTCGCGTCGGCGTGCGCGCTGGCCGGGTTCGGCATCATCTGGGGCGGCGGCATGTGGATGTGCTTCTACGTTCGCCTGCGCCCCGCAGAGGCGCTGCTGTACGCGTTCCTGTCGCTTGCGGCCAGCTCGTTTCTGGGGCTGTTCCTCGGCATCGTCCCCGAAAACGTGGCGCTCCTCGCAGCCATCCTCATGCCCACGTTGTCCTGCATCGCGTTCAAGCGCGCGCAGGCGCTGCTCGACGCGCGCGCAGACCGCGAGGCGCCGGGCGTCCGCGAGGATGCCGCGCGCCCGCCCGAGCCGGTGTACGATCGGGAACCGCGTTCCACCTTCGTGCGGCTGCTCGCCGGCGTCGCGCTGTTCAACCTGGCCCTCGGCATCGCGCGCGGCTTCCCCTCGGGAGCCTCCATCGAGCTTCCCCTCCTCTTCCAGGCCCTCCACCAAGTCGGGGCGGTCGCGCTCTCGCTCGGCGTGATCGGCTGGGCGCTCGTGGCGGGGCGCACGCTCAAGTTCTCATCACTGTGGAACGTCGCCGTCACGCTCGTGGTGGCCGGCGTGCTGACGCTCGCCTCCATGAGCGAGCCCCTGGCGCCCTTCGGCGCCATGCTCATCGCGGCGGCGAACACGTTCTCGCTCGGGCTTTTGTGGTACAGCTGCTACGACATCGCGCGCCACAGCAGCTGGGCGCCGTACGCCATCCTCGGGCTGGGATGGGTCGCGCACATCCTGCCGCGCGAGCTGGGACGCGCGCTCATCTGGGTCGTCGAGCCCCACTCGGCGGCAGCCGTCGGCATCACCACCGTCATCGTCCTTCTGCTGGCGGTGAGCATGGCGCTGCTTTTGGGCGACTCCATCCCGCGCACGCGCCCCCTGTTCGCCGATTTCCGCACGCGCGGAGGGGGCATCGCGAGCAGCATAGCCGCCCATGCGCAGGCGGCGCTTGCCGGCGGCGGCGCGGCTGCGGACACCGACGCCGCCGGCGACACGCTGACGCGCCAGCTCGAGCAGCTGAAGCGGCGCTACTTCCTCACGGAGCGCGAGCACGAGGTGGTGGCCCTGCTCGCGCGCGGGCGCAGCAAGACCGCCATCGGCGAGAAGCTGTTCCTGTCCGAGAACACGGTGAAGACCTACGTCAAGAACGTGTACGCGAAGCTCGACGTCCACACCAAGCAGGAGCTCCTCGACCGCATCGACGAGCAGCCCCTCGACTAGCCGTCGCCGCCCGCGGAAGGCTGCGCCCCCGCGCCGGAGCGCAGCCGGGCGGAGCACGGTGCTCGAACGGATGTTTCACGTGAAACATCCTGGCCCTTCCCGGTTCGACGCGCAGCCTGCGGACAAGACATCCCGCCAGGGAGTGCCGCCGCGCGACGCGGCGGCGGCACGCGGCGGCGTAGGGGCGCGCGGCGGAAGCTGGGCGCGAATCGAAAGCTGTGACAATCTCGGGGGCGGATTCCTCTCCGAAAAACCCGTTTGAGACAAGAAAAGGCCAGGTGGCGTTTCGCATCGCCGTTGCAACAGGGGTTCCGGAACCCTTGTTTTTGTCATGACTGCCGATTTGCGCCCAAAACGTCGAGGGTCGACCCCCTCTTGGGCGCAGACGCGCAGCCGAGACGCCATCCTGGGCGAGCACACGCCCGCCGTCTCCCGAACGTGCGAAGCGAGCCGAAGGATGTCGCGCTCCTGCACCCGACGCACAGCCCTCTGCACCCTACGGCGCTCTGCGCGGATCGGCAGCCCCTCCCCCGCCCGCCTCTCCCGATAATTCTCCAAATACCCGTTGACGCCTTATACTATGTGTCATATAGTATAAGGCGAAAGGAGGTATGCGATGGATGCACAATTGAAGCGAGGGTTTCTCGATGTCTGCGTGCTCGCATCGATCAACCGCCAAGACTCGTACGGATACCAGATCGTCAAAGACGTGCCGTCGAGCCTGCATCTTACGGAATCGACGTTGTATCCCCTGCTCAAACGATTGGAAACAGCAGGATTGCTGACGGTGTACGCCGTTGAGCACAACGGACGTCTGCGCAAGTACTATCGCATCACGCCCGCCGGGGTCACCTACCTCGACGAGTTTTTGAAGGAATGGGACGACGTTTTGGACGTCTACGAGTATGTGAAACGAGGTGCCAACCGATGAACAAGACCGAGTTCTTGGATGCGCTGCGGCGCGCGCTCGGCAAGCTGCCGTCGTACGAGGTGGAGCAATCGATCGCGTTCTACGCCGAGATGATCGACGATCGCGTGGAGGACGGCATGGGCGAGCAGGAGGCCGTGGCAGCGCTCGGCCCAGTGGACGCCATCGCGGCGCAGATCATCGCCGAAACGCCGGCCATCCCGAAGGCCATCGCGAAGGCGAACACCGGCAGCCGCACGCTCAACATCGTGCTGCTGGCAATCCTCTCCCCCATCTGGGTGACGCTGGCGCTGGCGTTCGTCGTCGCGGTGTTCTCCATCTATATGGCCATTTGGGCCGTCGTCGTAGCGCTGTGGGCCGTGGTGGTCGCGCTGCTGGTGTGCGCGCCCGTCGGCGTGTTCGGCCTCGCCTGGTGCGCGGCCATCGGATTCCCCCTCTCGGGCATCTGGATCTTCGGCTGCGGCTTGGCCTGCGCGGGCATGGGGCTGTTCTCCTGGTTCGGCGTCCTCGCCGCAAGCAAGGGCCTCATCAACCTCACGCACTCGTTCGCCCGCTGGGTGAAGGGGCTGTTCATCAAGCTGCAGCGCAACGACGCCAGCCCGATCGCACCGGAAGGAGCAGCCCATGTCTAAAGGTAAGAAGACATTGCTCATCGTCGCAACGGCCCTCGTCGTCGGAGGCTGCGCCATCTCCTTCGGCGCGTTCGCGGCAGCCGGGTTCAACCCTGAGAACCTGTCGACCGAAGCCCGCAACTGGACGTCCACCACGAAGACGTTCGATCCCGAGGCGGAAAGCCCCCACACCGCCATCGTCTTGCGCGACGCGGGCGAGAACGTGCGCTTCGAGGCGACCGACGGCGACGCCATCGAGGTGACGTACTGGACGAACGAACGGAAGCGCTTCGACGTGGCGGACAGCGGCGGCACCATCGCCATCGAGGGCTCGCGCGAATCGTACATCGGCATCATGATGATAGGATCGTTCGAGGATCACACCACCGTCGTGAAGGTGCCGCGCAGCTACACCGGCACGCTCGACATCGACCTCATGGGAGGCAACGTGGATATCGCCGGCCTGGAGGACCTGAGCTCCGTCACGGCGAAGACCGCGAGCGGCGACATCGGGCTCGCCCGCCTCGTCGCGAATGACGTCGTGACGAGCGCGGCCAGCGGCAACGTGCAGGCGACGGACGTTCGGTGCTCGTACCTGAGCGCCACCACGATGAGCGGCAACGTGCAACTCTCCGACATCGAAGCGTCCGAGATCGTGAAGCTCGACACCGCGAGCGGCGGCCAGCTGTTGCGGGGCGTGAGCACCCTCGCCCTCGATGCGCACATGGGCAGCGGCGACGTTCTGGCGACGGAGGTGTCCGCCACCGACGCGAAGTTCGACGCCGTAAGCGGCAACGTGAGCGTCTCGTTCGCCGGATCGGACAGCGAGTACGCCATCGAGGCCTCGTCGGTGAGCGGCGACGTGCACTCCCCGGCCGGCAGCTCCACGGCGTCGCGCCACGTGAGCGCCCATACGATGAGCGGCAACGTGACGCTCACGTTCTCCGGCGGCGGCGCGAGCGTCAACAGCGGCGGCGACGGCACGCCGAACTCGTCGTCCGTCCCGGAAGCTCCGGAGGCCCCCGATGCCCCCACGGCGCCCGAAGCTCCCGCAGCTCCGACCCTCTAAGCGCCCTCCCTCCCTGCGCGAAAGCGCGATGAAGGCCCGCAGCATCCGCTGCGGGCCTTCCGCATGGGGGCGATCACGCCTCGTCGGCGGCCATGTCGAACAAGATATAGTGCGACGGCGTCTTCGCGCGGACCGTGATCTCGCGCGTGGCGGTGATCTCGGCCGCGTCGCCCTCGGCCAGCTCGTTGCCGTTCACCATGCCTTCGCCTTCGATCTGGATGAGGTAGGCCTGGCGCGCCGGATCGAGGTCGTAGTACAGCATCTCGTCCGCGCCGATGGCGCTGACGAGCACCCTCATGTCCTGATGGATGCGGATGGGTGCGAAGCCCTCCTCGCCCGAGGCGATGGGCATCCACTTCCCCACGCGATCCTCCCAGTCGAAGCGGTGGTCGCCGTAGTTCGGCTCCACGTTCTTCTCGTCGGGCAGGATCCATATCTGCAGAAAGCGCAGCGGCTCGCTCGTGTCGTTGAACTCGCTGTGCATGATGCCGCTTCCGGCGCTCATGTACTGCACGTCGCCGCGTTCGAGCCTGCTGCCGTTGCCCAGGCTGTCGCGATGGGTGAGCTGGCCGTCCACGACGTAGCTGATGATCTCCATGTTGTCGTGCGGATGCGTGTCGAATCCGCCGTGCGGATCGAACCGGTCGTCGTTGACCACGCGCAGCGCTCCGAACTTGATGTTGTCGGGATTGTAGTACTCGGCGAACGAGAAATGAAACAGGCTGTGCAGCCAACCGCGGTCGCTGCGGCCCATGTTCTCGTGCTTGATGACCTTGATCATGGCGAATCGCTCCTTCTAGTTGTCGTTGAAGCGATCATAGCGTGCGCCCGCGCGGCACGCGTGGCGATTGCATGTCGCGCACGTAACGAGATGATGAGGGGCATGCTCAACGGGCAGGCGGCAAAGCGGGAGCAGGCGCGAAGCGTCCCGGCTTCCGACGGCGTCCTGCGCCCAAAGACGACGAATTAGGGGCTGCGATGCTCCACGTAAAACATTCGTCCTGACTCCCCTGTTCGGCGCATAACCCTCTGTCGAGCCTGCCCGCCCGCTCCGCTTTCGTGCAGTATTCACCCACATGTTGCGGTATTTGCGGCACCGGGAGCGGCACGAGGCGACGCGGCGAAGGGCGACCTGGGAAAACGCTCCCGATCGGAAAGACACGGGGCCGCGGGGAGCCCGGATTCGCAACATGTGGGTGAAAACCGCGCATCGGAGACGCGCGCGGGATGCCGTAGCTCGTTCGATTACGCGCCGAGCGTGGAGTGCGGGCGGATGTTTCACGTGAAACATTTGTACGTGCTGCGACTTCGCGCCGGCGTGCGGCCCCTTCCCTCCGCGCGGATCGCGCTTGCGGGCGAAGGGGCGCGTTCCGTGCCGGCTCGCGATGCGCGCGGCATGCAGTCGGCGCGACGCGGGACGTATCGCTCCCCGACGACGCCCCGCGCCCAAGACGGGACCCGAACATGCGAGCTTCCAAGAGCAAGGTCGCTCGCGAACGCATGCGCCACCGGAGCCCTCCGCATGCTCTTGCGTCCCACCCTCCCGTTGTTCTACTTACCCACTTGATTATTCTAGTATTATAGAATAATATAACGATAGAACAAAGGGGCCGCCGAGACGGCAGGGGAGCGCGAAGGGAGGATCGGGGTTCCACGGTGCCGACGAGGGCGCCGATGCGGTCGTCCGGGTTGCCGGATGCCGCCAGCTACGGACGAGAGCAAGGTTCAACGAGAAAGGGGGACGCCATGACGAAGTACGGCATGGTGATCGATTTGACACGGTGCACGGGATGCCAGACCTGCGTGGTGACGTGCCAGATGAACAACAACCAGAGGCCGGGCGTGCATTGGAGCACGGTCGACACGATCGAGCAGGGGGAATGGCCCGACGGCGACCGCTTCGCCCTGCCCCACGCCTGCATGCACTGCGACGACGCCCCGTGCGTGCACGCCTGCCCCACCGCCGCCAGCTCGCAGCGCGCCGACGGCATCGTCACGGTCAACTACGACGCGTGCCTTGCCTGCGGGGCCTGCGTGATGGTGTGCCCCTACGAGGCGCGCACCATCAGCTTCAAGGACGAGTGGTACTTCGGATCCGCCGAAGCCGCGCCCTACGAGAGCTACGGCACCCCGCACGCGGACGTGGCCGAGAAGTGCATCTTCTGCGCCGGACGCGTCGACGAGGGCGGGCTGCCCCACTGCGTGGAAGCCTGCCCGATGGCCGCTCGCATCTTCGGCGACGTGGACGACCCCTCGAGCGAGATCAGCACGTACATCAAAGAGAGCAACGCCGAGAACCTGCGCGGCACGTCGCTGTATTATGTAAAGGGCGACCGCGATTTCAGCCTGCGCGAGACGCTCATGACGAACATCTCGAACGTGCCCAGCATCGTAGCGAGCGAGGCGGATCCAGCCGGTCCCCAGGGCGAGTTCCAAGGCCCGAACGCCGCGGTGATCGGAGTCGGCGCGGTGGCGGTAGCCGCCGTGGCGGCCGGAGCCGGGTTCGCGGCGGGCAACGTCCGCGGCAAGAAGCACGCAGCAGGCAGCACCGAGGGAAGGGAAGGCGAGTAACATGACCACGCCGAACAGCACGATCAACCTCTCGCGCCGCGCCTTCGTCGGCGCCGCCGCCCTCGGAGCCGCCGCGCTCGCTGCGGGCGGTCTGGAAACCGTCGCTCCCGATCAGGCCTTCGCCGCCGAGGAAGCGGGCGAAACCTACGTGTACACGTCCTGCCCCATGTGCAACCAGTCCGTGTTCTGCGGTCTCAAAGGCACGGTCAAGGACGGCAAGCTCGTGCGCGTGGAGGGCAACGACCAGCACTCCAAGCCCAAGCCGTGCCTCAAGGGACTCACCAGCCTGCAGAACGTCTACGACCCGAACCGCCTGCTGTACCCCCTGAAGCGCACGAATCCGAAGAAGGGCCTCGGCGAGGATCCCCAGTGGGAGCGCATCGGCTGGGACGAGGCGCTCTCCACCATCGCGGCCGAGTTCAACAAGGCCAAGGAAGCCTACGGCGCGCCCTCGGTGACGTTCCATTCGGGCGACCCGAAGGAGCACCTGCCTGTGTTCTGCCGCGTGGCCGCGCTGTTCGGCACGCCGAACGTGTCGTGGGGCGGCGCGCAGTGCGCGTTCGCCGAGATGCTGGCGGGCATCCTGGACTTCGGCGGCCGCACCGGCTCGCTGCCGAACGCCGACACCAAGGTGCACCTCCAATGGGGCTCCAACATCGCCTGGTCGATGTATCCCCAGCCCACTGCGTATAAAGGCATGCTCGACGCCAAGAAGGCGGGCTGCAAGTACATCGTCATCGACACGCGCCTGACGCCCACCGCCGTGCAGCTGGCCGACATCTACCTGCAGCCGCGCCCCGGTTCCGACGGCGCGCTGGCGCTGGCCATGGGCAACGTCATCATCGAGGAGGACCTCTACGACCACGACTTCGTCGAGAACTGGACGGAGGGCTTCGAGGAGTACAAGGAGTACGTGAAGGAGTTCACGCCCGAGAAGGCCGAGGAGATCACCTGGGTGAAGGCCGACGACATCCGCGCCGCCGCGCGCATGTGGGCCGAGGGCGGCCAGGGCACCATGTGGGTGAGCCCCCACTCCACCACGCATCACTCCAACGGCGTGCAGAGCACCCGCGCCATCCACCAGCTGCTCGGCCTCATGGGCTACTGGGACCGCGAGGGCTGCAACAAGATCGCCCCGGGCATCACCGGAACCGACGACTCGTCCTTCCAGCTCAAGGACGTGGCGAAGGAGCTGCTCGACCAGCGCGCCGGCGTCGAGCGGTGGCCGGTGTGGTCGGCGACCTCGACGTACTACCAGAACAACGGACTGCTCGAGTACATCAACGACGGTCTCATCCACGCCGGCGTGTTCTTGGGCACCAACCTCATGAACTTCGCGCAGACCACGCAGATCCAAGAAGCCGTGTCCACGCTCGACTTCGCCGTGGCCATCGACATCCACCTGAACCCGTGGACCCACGATTACATGGACATGGTGCTGCCCACGGCCGTGTGCTGGGAACGCATCGCGCCGTTCCAGTCGCAGCCGACCGGCCTCATCGGCAGCCAGGCCGCCATGGAACCGGCCGGAGAAGCACGCGAGGACTGGCAGATCCTGCTCGACATCGGCTGCGCGCTCGGCTTCGAGGAAGAGTGCTTCCACGGCGACCTCAAGGCGTGCATGCAGGCCTACCTCGATGCCGGCGGATCGGGCGCGACGGTCGACGACGTGCAGAACGCCCTGCCCGGCATCTACCCCCTGCCGTCTGCGGGCGAATGGTCGCCCAAGCAGTACGAGCAGAAAGGCTTCGGAACGCCGTCGGGCAAGATGGAGTTCAAGAGCGGCCTGCTGGAAAAGCTCGGCTTCGAGGGCCTGGCGAAATACGAGGAGCCGCACGTCAGCCCCGTGTCCACGCCCGACCTCGCGGCGAAGTACCCGCTGATCCTGACCACCGGCAACCGCGTGCCCTGGTACGTGCACAGCAAGTACCGCCACACGCCCTGGCTCAACCAGTTCATGCCCGAGCCCATCGTGAACATGAGTCACGAGGACGCCGAGGCCCGCGGCCTCGAAGAAGGCGACATGGTGCGCATCTTCAACCAGCTGGGAGAGGTACAGTTCAAGGTGCACGTCACCAACATGATGCACCCGGGCAACGTCGAGATCCTCCACGGTTGGGAGCAGGCGAACTCGTGCCTCCTCATCGACCGCGTGTTCGACCCGATCTCCGGCTTCCCCACCTTCAAGGACGCCCTCTGCGAGATCGAGAAGATCTAGCCTGACCACCCGCTTTCCGGGCCCCGCGCATCCCTCCCTCCCCTGCGCGGGGCCCGGAGCAACCCGGGTGGCGGGAACCTGCTCGGCGCGGGACTGCAATCACGCGTGCGAGCAGGTTCCCGCCACCGAGACGGAGGAAGGAACCGCCATGGACGAACAGGTATCCCTTGCGCTTGCCGGCCGCTGCGCGCCCTACGGGCTGCTGGCGCGGCTGTTCAACCGCGAGATAGACGAGGCCTTGCTGGAAGGCTTGCGCGCGCTGCCCTTCCCCGACGACACGGGGTCGGCCGCGCTCGACGAGGCGAACCGGGCGATGGGCTCGTACCTCGCCACCGCCGACGAGCATGCGCGCACCGAGCTGGCCGTGGACTTCGCGCGGCTGTTCGTCGTGCGCCGGCGCTCGACCCGCACCGCCCCCTATCCCAACGAGTCGGTGCACACGTCCGAGGAGCACCTCGTGATGGATCGGGCGCGCGACGAAGTGCGCGCGCTCTACCGCTCCGAAGGGCTCCGGGCATCCGACGCCGCACGGCTGGGCGAGGATCACATCGCCCTCGAGCTGGAGTTCATGCAGGCGATGGCGGAGCGCGCCGCGAAGGCATGCGACGAGGGCGACGACGCGGAGCTGCGCCGTCTGCTGGACGTCCAGGCCGCGTTCCTCGACGAACATCTGCTGACCTGGGTCCCCTCGTTCTCCGACACTATGGAGAAGACCGCGCAGACCGGCTTCTACCGCGGTTTGGCGAAGCTGCTGGTCGTTCACCTGCACGAAGATCGCGAGCTCGTGGAAGAGCTGAGGGGCTTGGGCGACTGAGCGCGGCAGGGGGCACGGAGCGAGTCGCTCCGCAGCCTTCGGCTCGCGCCGTGCGCTGCCGTTGGAACCGACGGGCAAC
Source organism: Eggerthella timonensis (assembly GCF_900184265.1). Lineage (NCBI taxonomy): Bacteria > Bacillati > Actinomycetota > Coriobacteriia > Eggerthellales > Eggerthellaceae > Eggerthella > Eggerthella timonensis. Next base: position 1,733,854 of record NZ_FXXA01000002.1, on the reverse strand, counting down.
TCCTGCTATGATGCCTCCGAAGGGGATGCGAAGGAGGGGCGAGCGTGACGAGATTCGGAATGGTCCTGGACATGGCGCACTGCACCGGCTGCCAAACCTGCGTCGTGGCGTGCCAGCAGCACAACGCCTTGCGTCCCGGCGTGGCTTGGACCTGGGTCGACACGCTGGAATGGGGGCGCTGGCCGGACGGCGACCGGGTCGCGCTGCCCCACGGCTGCCTTCATTGCGACGACCCCCTGTGCGTGAGCGTGTGCCCCACGGGCGCCAGCGGAAAGCGCGCCGACGGCATCGTGTCCGTGGCGTACGACCGCTGCATCGGGTGCGGCGTGTGCCTGACGGCCTGCCCGTACGGCGCGCGCACCGTCAACGCGCAGGGCGGATGGCATTTCGGCGCCGCGACGCCCGCACCCTACGAGAACGCCCCGACGGAGCGCTTGGGCGTCGCGGAGAAGTGCACCCTGTGCGCGGACCGCGTGGACGCGGGGCTGGAGCCCGCGTGCGTGGCCGCCTGCCCCGTGGGCGTGCGCGCGTTCGGCGATCTCGACGACCCGACCGCCGCGCTGAGCGCTTTCGTCGAGGAGACCGGTGCGGCGCGCATCGAGGGGACGGGCATGCTCTATGCCGTCGGCCCGCATGCGCTCGACGTGGAGGAGACGGTCAGGACGCGGTTCCATCGATCCTCGACCGAGGCCGGCGCGCCTGCCGACCGCACCGGCGAGGGCAACCCCGCCGTGGTGGCGGGCGCCGCCGTCGCCGCGGCGGCGCTGGCGGCTGGCGCTGGCTTGACCGCGAAGAAGAACCGGGACCGACGGGCCGAGCGCGCGTCGTCCCCCGAAGCGTAAGGCGGGCGTCCTTGTTCAGCGATTCCATCATCTGGTACCTGTTCCTCGGAGGGGGCGGAGCCGGTGCCGTCACGGTGCTGGCGCTCGCCGACCTGTTGTTCGGTCGCTGGTCAAAGCGCCCCGAGCGCGGGCGGCTCGCCTGGACGCAGGAGCTGTCGAGGCCGTTCTTCGTGCGCGGGTACCTCTTCGCCGGCGGCGCGCTGGTGCTGGGCACCCTGTGCTTGCTGCTCGACCTCGCGCACCCCGAGCGGTTCCTGTACGTGCTCGTCTACCCCACCGCGTCGGTGCTGACGTTCGGCTCGTACGTGCTGAGCGCCACCGTCGCCTGCACCGTGGCGTTGGGGGCCGTCGCGCTGTTCGGCAGCGCGCGCACGCCGCTTCCGCTCATCAGGGCGCTCGAGCTGGCTGCGGCGGCATGCGGCACGGCTACGATGTTGTACACCGGCGTACTGCTCGCGCAGATCGGTTTCGTCCCGCTGTGGGGCAGCCCGCTTCTGCCCGTGCTGTTCACCTGCTCGTCGCTGTCGGTGGGCGCGGCCTGCGCGCTGGCCGGAGCGTGGCCCGAAGCCGCCGCGAAGGGGCGCCTCATGCGGGCGTTCTCGCGCGCCGACGCCGCGCTCATCGCGTGCGAGGCGGCGGTGCTGGTCGCCTACCTAGCGCTCGCGGCGGGCGCGCAGGGTCAGGGTGCGGCGGTGGAGGCGCTCTTGCTGGGGCCGGATGCGTGGGTGTTCTGGATCGGGTTCGTCGGCGTCGGCCTCGTGCTGCCGTTCGCGCTGGACGTCGCCTTCGCGGCAACCGGCGCTTCGTCGCTCGTGGCGGTTGCCGTGCCTTTTGTGCTGGTCGGTGGTTTTTTCCTCCGATACTGCGTAGTCAACGTACAATTCGTATAGACCATGCACGGCATGATCGGGTTGGTGAACCATGGACGAGGATGAACGAGGTGAGAGCGTGGCCCTGATCGAGGTGGACGATGCGAGCGGCATCCCTATTTGGGTGCAGGTGCGCAATCGGCTCATGTACCTCATCGACTCCGGCCACTACAAGAACGGCGACCGCCTTCCCACGGTGCGCGCCCTCGCCGCCGACATCAACGTCAACTACCACACGGTCAACAAGGTGTACACCAGCCTCGAGCACGACGGCTACATCAGCTCGAAACGCGGGCGCGGCGCATTCGTCAGCAAGAGCGAGGGCGCTGACGACGAAGCGACGTCGGGGGACGCCATCCTCGTCGAGGGCATCCGCCAATGCCTCGAGCTGGGCATGACCGTCGACGACGTGGAAAAGCGCTTCGCGAAAGCGCTCGACGGATTCCGAGCCGACGCGTAGAGCGTCGCGCTCGTTTCATCTACCTGCATGGAGGACGCTATGAACACGAAATCGGGCAAGCAAACGAGCCAGGGGCGCACGCTGGGGGAATCGGCGCTCGTCGAGTCGGCCTCCGCGCCGTACCTCCCCTCCAAGGCCACGAAGAACGGCGCCGTGCTGTTCTCCATCGTGCTGGCAGCGGCGGTGTTCGCCGCCCTTTTGCTGGTGGCGTGGTTCGGACTCGGGCTGATGAACCCGTGGGTGCTGGCCGTCGCCGCGCTCGTGGCCGTGGGGCTGGCCATGACCGTCCACATCGCCATGGAGTGGGAACGCGTGGTCATCTGCCGCTTCGGCGCGTTCAACCGCGTGGCGGGCCCGGGGCTCATCTTCACCATCCCCGTCATCGAGCAGGCGGCGTGCCACGTCGACATGCGCACGGTGTCCACCCCGTTCGGCGCCGAGAAGACGCTCACGTCCGACCTCGTGCCGGTGGACATCGACGCCGTGCTGTTCTGGATGGTATGGGATGCGAAGGCGGCGTGCATCGAGGTGGAGAACTACAGCCAGGCCGTCCTCTACATCGCGCAGACCGCCATGCGCGACGCCATCGGCCGCATGAGCGTGGCCGAGGTGGCGCTGTCGCGCGAGCAGCTGGACAAGGAGCTGAAGGCGGTCATCGAGGAGGAGACGGAGCCGTGGGGCATCGCCATCCCGTCGGTGAAGGTGCGCGACATCGTGATCCCCGCCGAGCTGCAGGAGGTCATGTCGCTGGAAGCCCAGGCCGAGCGCGAGAAGAACGCGCGCCTCGTGCTGGCCAGCGCCGAGGAGGACATCTCCGAGATGATCGCGAACGCGAGCGACGTGTACGAGAACAACGACGCGGCGCTCAAGATCAGGACCATGCACCTGCTGTACGAGAGCATCAAGAAGTCGGGCGGCACCGTGGTGACCGTCCCCTCTTCGTTGAGCGACGGCCTGGGCTCGTCGGCCGAGGACATCGCGAAAGCAGTCAAGGGGAAGTAGGGGGGCCTTTCCGCCCCCCCCCCGGCGCAGGCACGCCTTACCCCCTCGCTGCGAGCTCCTTCTCGTACGAGGCGATCTCGGACAGGAATTCCTCTCCGTAGCGGGCGAGCTTCGTGGCGCCCACGCCGCTGACCTCGAGGAACTCCTCGTCGGTCGCCGGCTTCTTCGCGCACATGTCGCGCAGGGCCGCATCCGAGAACACGATGTAGGGAGGCTTGCCCGCTTCGTCGGCCAAGCGCTTGCGCAGCGTGCGCAGACGCTCGAACAGCTCGGGGTCGGCATCGCCTGTCGGCGCGCCCGACGAGCCGAACACGTGGCCGCCGCCCGCCGAGCCGCGGGCGCGCTCGGGCAATCGCCGTACGCGTTTCATCGACAGGCTGAACCCCTCTTCGGCAGCCTCGCGCGCACGCGGCCCCAGCCCCACCACCGGATACGACCCCTCGGTGATGAGCAGGTAGCCGTCCGCCGCCAACAGCTCGATCACTTCCTTCACCTGCGCGGCGGGCACGTTCACCGTGTTGTAGCAGGCGGCCTCGTCGAGGTGCATGTCGAGCAGCTTCGCGTTCTGCGAGCCGCGCAGCACGTCCACCACCATGCCCTTGCCGAAGCGCCCGCGCAGCTCCTGCACGCAGCGCATCGCCGCGAGCGCGGTGTCGGTGACGTCCATCGCCTCGAACTCGCCCGCGCAGTTCGAGCAGTTGGCGCACCCCGCGTCGGACGTCTCGGAGCCGGTTGCGCCCGGCGCGCCCGCCTCCTCGCCGAAATAGTCGAGGATGTAGCGGCGCAAACAGCCGGTGGTGTGGCAGTAGCCGGTCATGGCCGCCAGCAAACGACGGCGCGATGCGCGCACGGCGTCGGCTTCTTCGGGCGAGAGCTCCTCGTTGCCCGACTCCTGCTCGATGAAGAAGCGGCACGTGGACACGTCGCCGTCGCTCCAGTACAGAAGGCAGGTGGAAGGCTCGCCGTCGCGGCCGGCGCGGCCGGCTTCCTGGTAGTACGCCTCGATGCTGCCGGGCATGTTGTGGTGGATCACGTAGCGAACGTTCGATTTGTCGATGCCCATGCCGAACGCGTTGGTTGCCACCATGACGGGCGCATCGTCGGCGATGAACGCGCGCTGGCTCTCGGCGCGCTCGGGCGCCGGCATGCCCGCGTGGTAGCGCGCGGCGCGAATGCCGGCCTCGACCAGCGCGGCGTGCACCTTGTCGGTGTCCTTGCGCGTGGAGCAGTACACGATGCCGCTGTCGCCGGCGTGCTCGAGCGCGTAGGATGCGATGCGGGCGATCTTGCGCTTCGGATCGAGGCGTTCCACGCCGAAGTACAGGTTCGGGCGATCGAACCCGGTGACCACTTCGTAGGGATCGCGCAGGTCGAGCAGGCGCACGATGTCGGCGCGGACGCGCGCGGTGGCCGTGGCCGTGAACGCCGCCACGACGGGCCGCACGGGAAGCTGCGCGATGAAGTCGCCGACGGTCAGGTACGACGGCCGGAAGTCCTGGCCCCATTGCGACACGCAGTGCGCCTCGTCCACGGCGACGAGCGGGATGCGCGCCGCTTGCGCGAACTCGACGAACCGCGGGTCGGACAGGCGCTCGGGCGCGACGTACATGATGTCGTAGCGGCCCTCGAGCGCGCGGCGCAGCACCGTGGACTGCTGGCCGGGCGTGAGCGTGGAGTTGAGGTAGGCGCCGCGAATGCCCGCGTCGAGCAGGGCGCGCACCTGGTCGCCCATGAGCGACACAAGCGGGCTGACCACGATCGCAAGGCCGTCCATAACCACGCCTGGCACCTGGTAGCACACCGACTTGCCCGCGCCCGTGGGCATGACCGCCAGCGCGTCGCGACCTGCCAGCACCGCCTCCACCACGCCTTCCTGGCCCGGTCGGAACGACTCGTAGCCGAAGTGCTGCTTGAGCGCCTGGCGCGCCTGCGATAGATCCGTCACTGCTGCTTCCTCCCCGCCGATTCTCGGCCGTGTTTCGTGCTTCCCATGATACCGCATCCTCCCGCGAACCCGTCTTGCGCGCCGACGGGAAGCGTGTATAATGCGGGTTGTCAGCGATGCCCGTGGGATTGTGAGCTCCGGACGGGTGACGCCGGTTCGTTTCAGGGACGGTTAGGGACTACGACTCCCGCCGTCCTTTCTGTTGCTTCGACGCCTTCCGCTTTCGCTGCAACCAGTCGCAAACGGCCATTGCGCATGACGCGATGGAACAAAGTCCTGCGATCAGATTGAAACTATCCATAGGGCTTCACCTCCTTTCGAAGGCATCACCCGCCGGAAACGGACACCGATGACAGCATGATTCTAATTCGTCGGACGCTTCCTGTGAAGCAAAAGTTTTCCCAGATCAAAATATGTTTTTCGCATTTGATCCACGCTGGATTCGCGTCAGGATCGCGCCAGATCGGCGCTAGGTTCGCGTCAGATTCAAGCGCATTGCACGTTGGAACCGCGTGTGATTCGCGTGCGTTTCGCGCTAGGTTCGCGTGGGATTGCCGCTAGATTCGCGTGCGTTTCGCACCCGACGCACGCGAGATCGACGGCGGCAGAATCCGAGCCCTTCCCCATCCGGTACAATGTTTTTCATTCATCTCGCGACAAAACGCGCTGCTTGATCGTGTTCGGATCAGAAAGGGAACGAATCTGAGAAACGACCTCGACATAGCAGCACTGTTCAATCGCCACGCCAAGACGGTGTACCGGCTGTGCTACTCGTTTCTCGGCTGCGCCGCCGACGCCGAGGACGCGACGCAGAGCGTGTTCATGAAGCTCATCGACCGCCCGCGCTCCTTCAACGACGAGGAGCACGAGAAAGCGTGGCTGATCGTATGCGCCCAGAACCATTGCCGCGACGTTCTCAAAAGCGCGCACCGCATGCGGCAGACGGAGCTCGTCGACGACTACGCAGACGAGCGATCGCCGCACCGCGACGAGACGATCGACGCGGTGCTCGCCCTGCCCGAGAAGTACAAGACCTGCGTCTACCTGTTCTATTACGAGGGGTACCGCACGGCCGAGATCGCTGCCATGACCGGCGTGCCGGCCTCGACCGTTCGCAGCCACCTGAGCGAGGCGCGCTCGCTGTTGAAAACGATGCTGGGAGGCGAACGCCATGCATGACTGTCGCGCCGAATCGTTCGAATCGCAGCTGGCGAGCGCTTTCGACCGCATGGGCCCGTCCGAGGAAGCGGAACGGCGCATGCTGGCTTCGCTGCAGACTGCGAACCGGCACCGCGCGTCAAGGCGCCGCCCGACGCCGAGAATCGCCGTCGCCGTCGCCGCCTGCTTCGCGCTGCTCGCAGGCGTCGGCGCGCTCTCCCTCAACGCATTCTTCGACGGCATCGACGAGCCGCTCGGCAACAGCGCGGCACGCAGCGCGGACAACCTGGCGAGCCCCCTGTCGGCCGACCGGGCGCAAAGCGAGTCCGCCGCCGTGCCCGACGGCGACGCGCGCTACCCGTTCGTCACGCTCTCGTCGGGCGAGCAGCTTCGCGTGGCGATCGGCGACGACGGTCCCTTGACGGCCGACGAATCCTCCGTAGGGGCCGAGATCGAGCAGGCCGTCGCCGCGAACCCCCTCGAGCAGACGACGGCGCCCTGCACGGTGTTCGAGTCCGACGACCCCGCCCATCCCTACGTCGTCCGCTACGATGACGACGGCACCGCCTACTTGGCCGACCGCATCGACCTGTGACCGAACGGAGCTCGCCATGACCGCCTTCGCCGCCCGCCGCGCGCTCGTCGCCGGCATCCTGGCCACCGCCCTGGCCGCCGTCGCGCTGCTCGCCGGCTGCGCCGCCAACGACCTGCCCGACAGCGCAAACGCCAACCAGGCTCTCGGCTCCAGCTCGTCGGAAGCCGCCGCTTCCCGCCCCGCTCCCTTGCCCTCGCTCCAGCTCGGGCGCGAAGAGGACCGCCGCGCGTCGGCGGAGCCCGGCTTCGTCTCCACGGCGCGCAACCCGCGCTCCACGCTTTCCGCCGACGTCGACACCGCGTCGTACTGCAACCTGCGCCGCATGGTGGCCGACGGATGCGACTCCCTCGACATCCCCGCCGAAACCGTGCGTACCGAGGAGCTGCTCAACTACTTCGACTACGCCTACCCGGCCCCCGACGGCGACGACCTCTTCGGCGTGTCGGCGCAGGTGGGCGACCGTCCCTGGAACGACGAGGCGAAGCTGCTCGTCATGGGGTTCGCCACCGAGGCCGCCGACCGTGCGCCCTCCGAAGGATCGAACCTCGTGTTCCTCGTCGACACGTCGGGCTCGATGGACGAGCCGAACAAGCTTCCCCTGCTCAAAGACACGTTCGCCACGCTCGTGGAAGGGTTAGGCGAACGTGACCGGGTATCCGTCGTGACGTACGCGAGCGGCGAGCGCACCGTGCTGGAAGGCGCGTTCGGCGCCGACAAGCAGCGCATCCTGCGAGCCATCGACGGCTTGACGGCATCGGGCGCGACGAACGGCGAAGCGGGCCTGGAACAAGCGTACCTCCTGGCCGAACGCTCGTTCATCGAAGGGGGCGTCAACCGCATCGTCATGGCCTCGGACGGCGACCTCAACGTGGGGATATCCTCCGAAGCCGAGCTGCACGACTACGTGGAGCGCAAACGGGAAACCGGCGTGTACCTCTCGGTGCTGGGCTTCGGCTCGGGCAACTACCAGGATTCCAAGATGGAGACGCTCGCCGACCACGGCAACGGCGCATACCACTACATCGACTGCATCGAGGAGGCCCGAAGGGTGTTCGGCGAGAACCTGCGCGCGAACCTCGTGCCGCTCGCCGACGACGTGAAGGTGCAGGTGGAGTTCGACCCGGCTCAGGTGGCCGGCTACCGGCTGATCGGCTACGAGAACCGTGCGCTCGCGAACGAGGACTTCCTCGACGACGGCGTGGACGCGGGCGAGGTGGGAGCGGGCCACGCGTTCACCGTCGCGTACGAGATCGTCCCCGCCGGGGCGGTTGATGGCGCATGGCTCGCCGGTTCGATACGCTATCGTCCCGCAGGTTCCACGCAGCACGTCGAGCAGGCGTTTGAGGTGGACGGCACGGGCGACGCCGCCCAACCGAGCGACGACTGGACGTTCGCAGCGGCCGTCATCGAATGCGGCATGACGTTGAGCCGCTCGCCCTTCGCCGGCACGTCCACGCTCGAAACAGCCCATGCCCTGCTGCTCGATGCCGAGCTCACCGAGCAGCGGCGGGGATTCCGAACGCTCCTCGCCACGCTCATCGACCGCGGGGGAAGCTGCCCGCCCTTCAGTCCACCCTCTTCGCGCTAGGCGCTCAGGGCCTCGATGGCATCGAGCTCTTCACGGTACAGGTCGAGCGACTCCCAGAGGTCGACGTTGCGCTGCAAGTTGAGCCAGTACTCGGCCGACGTGCCGAATAGACGGCCCAATCGCATCGCCGTTTCCGTGCTCACCGCACGCCGCTCGCGCACGACCTCGTTCACCGACTGCCGAGACACGCCCAAACGCTTCGCGAGCGTCGCGACCGACAACCCGTAGTCGGGCATGAACTCCTCGCGCAGAATCTCGCCGGGATGCGTCGGCGTGCGCCCCCATCAACACGCGTCAATACTTCACGCTCTCGGCAAAAACCCGTCCAGCTCGGCATCGAGCTCGCCCAGGTGTTTGACGCGAGGATGCTCGTCGAGCACGCCGCGAGCCATGACCATGCGCACGTCGCGCAGCGCCTCGAGGTTGTCGAGCGGGTTCTCGTCGAGCACGATGAGGTCGGCGGCCTTCCCCTCCTCGACGGAGCCCGTCTCGTCGCCCAGCCCGAGGATGCGCGCGTTGCCGAGCGTCGCGGTGTGCAGCGCCAGCTGGCGCGAGGCGCCCACGATGCGCTCGAAGTACACCACTTCGCGCCACATGTCGTACTGCGTGATGTAGGGGCACGACGAGTCGGTGCCGATCCCCACGGGGATACCCGCCGCCAACGCCTGCTTCGCGGCCTGCACGATGCCCTCGTAGACGATGCGGCCGTTCACCTTCTGCACCTCGGTGGAGTGCGTCTTCTCGGGATCGAGCTCCACGAACGGCAGCGCCGGCGAGACGGTGCATGTCAGCGACGAAGGGCGACCAGCGCCGTTGCGCTTGAACAGGGCCACCAGCTCGTCGTCCAGCGCGGCGCCGTGCTCGATGGTGTCCACGCCGGCCTCGAGGCCCACGCGCACGCCCTCGGCGCTCTCGATGTGCGCGGCGGTGCGCAGGCCCAGCTTGCGCGCTTCGTCGCAGGCAGCTTGCGCGATGTCGGGCGCCATGCGCAGCACGCCCGGCTCGCCTTCCACCTCCGCGTCGAACACGCCGCCCGTGATGAACAGCTTCACCAAGTCGCACTTGCGCGCGAAGCAATCGCGCACGATGGCGCGCGCCTCTTCGGGCGTGGACGCAACGTGGGCGAACAGCCCCGCGCCATGGCCGCCCGGCACCGTGACGCCCACGCCGGACGTGACCAGGCGCGGGCCGGGGTACTTCCCCGCGTCGATGGCGTCGCGCACGTCCACGTCGGCGAACCCGGGGTCGCCCACCGAGCGCACGGTGGTCACGCCGCTGGCCAGCTGTTGCTGCGCATGCGCCTTGAGCGTGCGGCGCAGGTACCACATCCCCAGCGGGTTGCCCACCACCTTGTCGATGAGGTCGCCGGCCGCCCCTGCGCTCGTCGGCTTGCCCGAACCGCACAGATGCACGTGCAGGTTCACCAGGCCGGGGACGAGGTACGCGCCGGCAAGGTCGATCTCGCGCGCGCCCATCGGCCCCACCGTGGCAGCCGCGGGGCCCACGCGGACGATGCGGCCTCCGTCCACGACGACGGTCATGTTGGGCTGCGGCTCCATGCGCTCGGTGCCGTCGAGAACGGTGGCATGCGTGAAAACGTAAGCGGACATGGCAACTCCTTCGCGATCGCGATACGGCCTTGCTCGACAGTATACGCCGCTTTGCCGAGCCGGCCCGACACGCGAGACCTGTTCGCCGTAAGCATTTTTTTCGTTTTGCGAACCTATCGAGGACTCAAAAGGACGCAGCACCGACCGCTTCGGAAATCGAGCGCTTCCGACCTGCGGTTTTGCATTCGCCCTGCGAAGAGCTGTTGTCGCCGGGCCGCGCAATGTTCGCAAAACGAAAAAATTGCTTACTTCGGGCGAATTCGCGTGTCCGATCAACGTGGGCTCCCTGCGGCGCACCGCGCGCCGCACATCGCGAACGTCACGCACCCGCGAGAATGCCTCGAAGCCGTCGAGGGCTTCGTCAGCCGTTTCGAGTAGCGCCGTCGCGCTCGGCGCGCGCGACGGCGAACACGAGGTGCGGCATGTCCACGCCTCGGTAGCGCTTGACGATGGAACCCTCCGGCTCCATGCCGAGACGGCGCGCCACCCGCTGCGAGGGAAGGTTCGTGTCGCGGATGATCGAGTACACGCGTTCGACGCCCACGGTGTCGAACGCGTGGTCGCGGCAGGCCCGCGCCGCCTCACAGGCGAAGCCGCGATGCCAGAACGCCCGCTGGAACAGGTAGCCCACCTCCACGACGCGCACGCCGTCGGCATCCTGGTAGGTCAACCCGCATTGGCCGATCATGGCGCCGGTCTCCTTGAGCACGACCGCCCACAGCCCGAAGCCGTCGCGCGCGTAGCGCTCCATCTGGCGGTCGAGCCACGCCTGCGCCTCGTCGTCCGGCAGCGCGCCCTCGTAGGCGTACATGGCCTCGTCGTCCTGGAGGATGGCGCAGAGGGCGGCGAAGTCGCCTTGGTCCATCTCGCGCAGAACCAGCCGCTCGGTCTCGAGGACGAAGCGCCCGGCAGGCCGTCCCATGCTCATGGGCGCTTCCCGTCCTCGATGCCGAGGCGCGCGGCCGTCTCGGCGAGCGCCTCGGCCGTGATCGGCCGGCCCTCCCCCACGTGCACGGCCACGCACGAGAAGCTGGGCTTGTCGGCCGTGAACAGCGCCAGCTCGCGCGAAGCCGCCCGCACGTCGTCCTTCGTCATGCCCGCGCGACGCAACGGCGACACCACGCCCAGCTCGGCGAGCGCCTTGAAACCGGGGCGGTTCGCCGGGTCGTCCGTGACGTTCGTGCCGTCGGCGAGCACCTCGAAGCCGTCCTGCGCCATATGGGCGAGGATGGTTGAGAAGATGAACGTCTTGCATCGGTAGCACCGGTCGGGGCCGTTCGCGCATATCCCGTCCTGCGCCAGCACGTCGGCGTCGATCAGCTCGAGCTCCGCGCCCAGCTCGCGCGTTAGCCGGCGCGCGTCGTCGATCTCGAAGGCGGGCTGGAACGCCGTCCGCACGCCGTACGCCTTCACGTCGCATCCGGCGCGCAGCGCGGCGGCCAGCAGAAACGACGAGTCGCACCCGCCCGAGAACGCCACGGCCAAGCGCGGCGTGCGCGCGAAAAACGCGTCGAGCGCCTCGACGCCCACGTCCTGCCCGGGACCCGTCGCCGTCATGCGGGCTTCTTCTCGAACAGTTCGGCGGCGCGCCCGAGCTCCTTCACGATCTCGATATGCTGCGGGCACACGCTCTCGCACGCGCCGCAGCCGACGCACGTCGACGCAGGGCCGCTCGACGCGTTCCAATCGTAGTTCTCCTGCGCGCGGTGCTCGTCATGGTACAGCTCCAGGATGTTGAGCGACGCGAGGGCCGCGGGAATGCGCACGCCTTGCGGGCAGTTCTTCAGGCAGTAGCGGCAGTCGGTGCACGGCACGGTGTCCACGCCGTCGAGGATGGCGCGCACCCGCGCGAGCGCCTCGTCCTCCACCCGGCTCAGCGGCTCGAAGCCGTTCATGACGGCCACGTTCTCGCGCACTTGGTCGGGCGTGGACATGCCCGACAGCACGGTGAGCACCCCCGGCAGCGACGCGGCGAATCGCAGCGCCCACGACGGCAGCGACTCGTCTGGGTTCACGGCGCGCAGCACGTCCGCCGCATCCTGCGGCAGACGCACGAGCGAGCCGCCCTTGATGGGCTCCATCACCACGATGGGAAGACCGTGGGCGCGCGCCACCTCGTAGCACGCGCGCGACTCGATGGTCTCGCTCTCCCAGTCGGCGTAGTTGATCTGCAGCTGCACGAAGTCCACCTCGGGGTGGGCCCGGAGCACCTCCTCGAGCACCGCCGCCTTGTCGTGGATGGAGAAACCCAGGTTGCGGATGAGCCCGGCTTCCTTTTTCTCGCGCAGGAAATCCCACAGGCCGAAGTCGTCGAACAGGCGCGTGCGCTCCTCGCCCAGGTTGTGCAGGAGGAAGTTGTCGAAGTAGCCTGCGCCGGTCTCGCGCAGCGACTTGTCGAACATGGCGCGCGCATGGTCGGCGTTCTCCGCAAGCCACGCCGGCAGCTTCGTGGCCACCTGGAACGACTCGCGCGGGTAGCGCTCGACGAGCGCCTCGCGCAGAGCCGCTTCGGACTGGCCGTTATGGTAGCCGCGCGCCGTGTCGAAGTAGGTGAAGCCCGCATCCATGAACAGGTCGACCATCTCCTTGACCTGCTCGACGTCGATCTCCTTGCCGCCGTCGCGCTCCACCGTCGGCAGCCTCATGAACCCGAAGCCCAGCTTCCCTATCTCGTTCATCGCGATTCTCCGTTCCCCGATCATATCGTCTCAACGCGCTCGGCGTAGATATCAGCGTCCACATGCCACGAGCCATCGTCCTGCACGGTCACGTTCTGCCAGTGGAAGCGATCGTCTTCGATGGTGACGAACACCCACTTTCGCCGCCCATCGTCGACGTCCGTCAGGACGATCATATCGTCCTGCCTCCTTGCTTCGAGCCGGAACATCTTTCCCGCGTAGCCGTAGGCAACGTCCCACGCGTGCGTGCCGGGGTTGTAGACGCGCAGCGACGTGCCGTACTCGGTCAGCGGATGCGCGAGCTCGGTTCTCGTCCTGCGCGAAGGCAGGATGATCACGTCTTGGATGCCCATGCCCTCGAGCACCCGCTCAAAGATCCACTCGCCCTCGACCGAGCACGACAGGTTGCGGTCGACGTAGTCGAGCTTCCAGCTGCCGACGAGCTTGCCGAAATAGTCGTCCTCCTCGGGCAACTCCGGGCTCCTACCGTCGCTCGTCAACGCCTCGATAAAGTCGTCCATGAGCGCCAACCCCCTTCTGACCAAGCTTGCAGATACCACTTGTTTTCCCAGTTTAGCACAGGGTTCTGTATCAACATTTCTCATCCTAGCGAAGTGAAAAACCTACATGGCCGAACTACGCTAAAAAATGACAACCAGCCCGAAGGCTGGCTGTTCAATGCGTCATGACCTCAAGTTGTCGGCGAAATCGACCGATCGAGCTCACCCCCGCCGTCCGGCGCAGCTGCGCGCAGCGAAGACGGCGATTCCGGCGCAAGCAACAACCGCCAACCCCAGCATAACGACCCCGGAAACTGAAAGCGGATCACCGGTGGAAGCGAGCGGAGCAGCCGAAGGTACCGGCTTAACCGAAGCAACGGGCGTTGTATCCGCAGGGCCGATCGGGGCGGGACCCTCGGCCAGCTCCCCCACTTCAAGCGCGAACGCGGACAGGCTCGTCACCGTGATAGTGACCATGCCGTCTTTGGCGATTACGCGGTTCGAAAGGAGGTGTCCGTCGTTGAGCCGGTGCCACACGGTCACCCAATGTCCGTTAGCCTCTTCGCCGACCGGAAAGGACAGCATAAAGCTGCCGAAGCCCTCGTGAAGGGCAATGCCGTCGGCAGACAGATTGACCTCGAACACGCCGGCGAACGTTCCCGACCCCATTGCCGCGACAAGCTCATCGTAGGCCGTGCCCGAGGTGAGCTCGGCTGCGCTCAAAGCGACCGTTGCCCCATCGGGAATATTCGACCCGTTCAAAATGCCCTGCGCCTTGACTCCCACATCGCCCGCAACGGGGATCTCGACATCGGCGTTCGAGCCTTTGAACACGGCGCATATGTTCTCATCGGCAGTAACGGGCTCGTTTACATCATAAGATCCAGCAAGGTTCAGATCTTCCCCTAAACGGTAGTAGCCCTCGAAGACCCGGTCCTCGGTGCCCCCGAGATACTGCTCCGCATACGTTTGAAACGTGGGGCTATCGGAAACCGAATATCCCCTTCCTGCCGGAATGCCGAGATTCGTCGGCGGATACGAACTGCTTGAACCCGTGCTGTCTTGGATCGAAACGTCAACTCGATAGAGAGGGATGGCGTATACCGGCAGAAGCCTTACATCACGGTTGATAATGGTCGAAGAGGAAAAGAGGCTTTCTACCCTGTCCGATATGCTCGGATCGTCTTTCGGGCTATTGTAGAGGCCAACGCGCCACACGTAGGCGTGGCGGGCCGACGGATCCGAAGAAGTGGACCACTGCCATCCCAAGAAGTCCGCCTCAGCCATCATTCCAAAGTAATCCCACTCCGTTTTGCCGGGATTCGGGATATCCCCTGCAGAAACGGTGCCACCCTTCGCAACCTTTATCGACCCCGTTTCACCGAAGGTCACCGTGTAAGTGGATGGTTCCTCCTCATCCGCAAGCACGGATGCATCATTATCATCGGCAGCTGAAACGTCCTCGCCCGCCGATCCGGCGGCTCCGCCCCCATCCGCAGCGTAAGCAAAGGTACTCATTGCCAACACCACCATCGCTGCGATGAATAGCGAAGCGCAAAGCCTGGTGGCAAGCACGCAAGTTGTCGTTCTAATCCCCTTGTAAGCCATCCCGAATCCTCCCCGAAAGACAATCACGTGCGTATTTTCACAAACCATAATTAGTTTACCCTATCGCTTCGGAATTCTGCAGCGCAATCCCCGATTCAAGAGCACGTCAAGGAAAAGCGAACGACGTTCTGGAACAGGGTCGCCCTACATGACCCCTTCCATACGATACTCCATCAGCTCGGTACGGCCCTCTCGCCCGCAGACGCCCCGCATCACAATGGGGCCGTACCCTCACCTTGAGAGATTGGAGAACCCGTGTACTATTCCAGCGGAAACTACGAAGCGTTCGCCCGCCCGGCAAAACCGGAAGGCATCGAGGATAAATCGGCCTACATCGTCGGTACCGGATTGGCGGGCTTGACGGCCGCATGCTACCTGATACGAGACGCCCAGATGGACGGCTCGCGCGTGCATATATTCGAGCGCGACGCCGTACCGGGCGGTGCCTGCGACGGATGGGAGTATCCTCAGATCGGCTTCACCATGCGCGGCGGGCGCGAGATGGACAACCACTTCGAAGTGATGTGGGACCTGTTCCGATCCATCCCCTCCATCGAGGACGAGAACATGAGCATCCTCGATTACTACTATCAGCTGAACAAGCGCGATCCCAACTACTCCCTGTGCCGCGCGACGGTCAACCAAGGCGAAGACGCCGGCCTCGACAACAAGTTCGGCTTGTCCGACAAGGCGTGCATGGAGATCATGAACCTATTCTTCACGCCCGAGGAGCAGCTCGACGACAAAGCCATCACCGACTACTTCTCCGACGACGTGCTCGATTCCAACTTTTGGCTGTACTGGCGCACCATGTTCGGGTTCGAGAACTGGCACAGCGCGCTCGAGATGAAGCGCTACATCCAGCGTTTCGTGCACCACGTCGGCGGCTTGCCCGACTTCAGCGCGCTGCGCTTCACCCAGTACAACCAGTTCGAATCCCTCATCTTGCCCACGGTGAACTACCTGAAGGGCCAAGGCGTGCAGTTCCACTTGAACACCGAGGTCGTCGACGTCACGTTCTCCAATACCGAGGAGCGCAAAGTGGCCACCGAGGTGCAGACGATATGCGAGGGAGCGCCCAAAGCCTTCCACCTCTCCGAGAACGACCTCCTGTTCATCACCAACGGCAGCTGCGTCGCCAACTCGTCCTTCGGATCGCAAGACGAGCCGGCGCAGTTCAACACCGTGCTCGAACAGGGAACCGGGTTCGACCTGTGGCGGCGCATCGCCCGACAGGACCCGTCGTTCGGACGCCCGGAAAAGTTCATCGGCGATCCGGAGAAGTCCAATTGGATGAGCGCCACCGTCACAACCCTCGACGAGAAGATCGTCCCCTACATCGAGAGGATCTGCCGCCGCGATCCGTTCTCAGGCGGCGTCGTGACCGGCGGCATCGTGACCATTAAAGACTCGAATTGGCTTTTGAGCTGGACGTTCAACAGGCAACCCCAGTTCCGCGCCCAACCTGGCAACGAGCTGTGCGGCTGGTTGTACGGCCTGTTCACCGACGTGCCCGGCAACTACGTGAAAAAGACCCTGCGCGAATGCACCGGCAAGGAGATCTGCATGGAATGGCTGTACCACCTGGGCGTTCCCGAATCGCAGATCGAGGATCTCGCCGAGAACAGCGCCAACACGGTTCCGTGCATGATGCCCTACATCACGGCGTTCTTCATGCCGCGCGCCGCCGGCGACCGCCCCGACGTCGTGCCCGAAGGCGCGGTGAACTTCGCGTTTATCGGGCAGTTCGCCGAAACGCCGCGCGACACCATCTTCACCACCGAGTATTCCATGCGCACCGGCATGGAGGCCGTCTACACGCTGTGCAACGTCGACCGCGGCGTGCCCGAGGTGTGGGGCAGCGCGTTCGACATCCGCGACCTGCTGAACGCCACCACGCTCATCAGGGACGGCAAGCCCGTCACCGACATGGACATGAACCCCCTCGAGAAGCTCGCCCTGCACGAGGGGATCGAGAAGCTCAAGGGCACCGACCTCTACGGGCTGCTGGCCGAGTTCGGCGTGATCCCGTCCGACGACGCCGACGCGCCCGCGCCCGCCACCGGAGCCGTGTACCCCGGCATGCACTAAACGCCCAAGAGTCGCATAGCCCCCTGTTCAAAGGGGGCTATGCGACTTCCACGGCACCATGCGAACCTCCCAACTCGCTACCGACCCGGCTCGAGCACGTGTTCCAGGATGTCCCCGGGCTGGCAATCCAGAATCTCGCAGAGGGAATCGAGCGTGTCGAAACGCATCGCCGACACCCTCCCCTTCTTGATGCGGGAGAGGTTCGCGGGCGTGATGCCCACCTTTCCCGCAAGCTCCATGGTCCCGATTCCGCGCTCCTGCATCGCGCGCTCGAGGCGGCAGACGATGGGCATGACGCAGGCTCCTTCCTTTGCCGAACGGGTCGGAAACGCATGGCAAATGAATACCCATGTGTATTCAGGAAGAATAGTCTAGCGCATACCCTTGGAACATGGCCGGACAATTGGACAAAAGGTACGCGCTTCTGGGCGCGACGATCCGAAGAGTGCGAGAGGACAAGAACCTCACGCAAAGGGAGCTTGCGGGCATGATCGGCCAGCCTTCCTCGAACTCTTACGTTTATCGGCTGGAGAACGGGAAGATGAAGGTCAGTCTGGAGCAACTCATCAGGATAGCGGACGCCCTCGAAGTCGAAGTGCGCGACCTGATCGATTTCTAGCTTTCACCTGTTGATCTCGAAGTGCATGACGTCGTCACCCTGGACGACGCGCTCCTTGCTCTCCCGGCATAAGCGGCCCCGGCATCGCGACAGTGGCGAAACCAGACGCAAAACGAAGAAAGCGCCGGAGGAGGTAAAATACATACCTTTCGGGCGCTTTGCTACAATTCATAGTACAGTGTTTTCACTTGATGTCAATGATCTCTCGACGACGATTGACAAACCACAGATGTTTGATGCTTCGCATTTCCCGGGCATGCTTACGCAGCTCGCGCTCAATCACTACATCTGGCAGTTTCCTCATCCTATGAGAATCAAAAATGATGTTAGGCGACTGATGAAGCGCCCTGCGCAGATTCCGGTCGATGGCCCGCGCGTTGTCAGCCTTGGGAGCTTTCATTTCCCAAACAAACCCGTTGATCATCGCATCGGCAGAAGTTCTTCTGCTCTCTTCGCTGCGACGGATGAACTCCACGGTCAGCCCTGCCATGGCGAGCGCCTGAGCGGTTTCATACTCCTGTTCCCAGAGGTTGATGCCTGGGGCGATGATTATCTTCCCTTGACTGTTCTACATACTGGCCATTATACGACCATACGACCTACCTGGATATCGGTTTCGTAGGACATTGGGGTGATCCGAAATACCCTATGCAGGTCTTTCCCCGCCGTTGGGGTTCGGCTCGTCGGGAAGGGCGACGAATCCAGTACAACATTTTCACATCAAGCATACGGGAAATTGGGTCGAAACCGGGCTTTGGACGCGATAGTCGAAAAGAGAAAAAGAGCCGCATAACCCCTGCTCAAAAAGAAATTATACGACTCTCGGAGCTACCTGAGAACTATCATACGTTGAACTTGAAGTGCATGACGTCACCGTCTTGGACGACGTACTCCTTGCCTTCCTGGCGCAAGCGACCGGCGTCGCGGCAGCCCTTCTCGCCGTTCAGCTCGGAGTAATCGGCGAAGGACGCCGTCTCGGCCTTGATGAAGCCGCGCTCGAAGTCCGAGTGGATGACGCCGGCCGCCTGCGGTGCCTTCGCGCCGATGGGCACGGTCCAGGCGCGCGTCTCGGTCTCGCCGCTCGTGAAGTACGACTGGAGTCCCAGCAGATGGTACGCCTCGCGCACGAGACGGGCCAGGCCGCTCTCCGCAAGGCCCATGGCCTCGAGATACTCCTTCGCCTCGGCCGGGTCGATCTCGGCGAGCTCGGCCACGTCGGCCTCCACCTTCGCGCAGATGGGCACCGGCGCGCAGCCGTCGATCTCGGGCAAATCGGCCGTGAGCTGGTCTTCGTCGACGTTTGCCAGGTACAGCATCGGCTTCATCGTGAGCAGATGCAGGTCGTACAGCGCCGCGCGCTCGTCGTCGGTGAGGTCGAGCGTGCGGGCTCGATGCCCCTCGTTCAGGCCATCGTACACTTTCTTGGCCGCGGCCACCTTCGCCGCGCCCGCCTTGTCGCGCTTGGCTTCCTTCTCGAGACGCGGCAGCGCCTTCTCCAGCGTGCCCATGTCCGCGAGGATGAGTTCGGTCTTGATGGTCTCCACGTCGCTTTGCGGATCCACCTTGCCGGAGACGTGAACCACGTCGGGGTCGCCGAAGAAGCGCACGACCTCGCAGATGGCGTCGGTCTCGCGGATGTTCGCGAGGAACTGGTTGCCCAGGCCCTCACCCTGGCTAGCGCCCGCGACGAGGCCTGCGATGTCCACGAACTCGACGGTGGCCGGCACGATGCGCGCCGGATGGTCGATCTCGGCCAGGCGGTCGAGCCGCGCATCGGGCACGGGCACGACGCCCACGTTGGGCTCGATGGTGGCGAACGGGTAGTTGGCTGCGAGGCCGCCCTTGTTCGTGAGGGCCGTGAACAGCGTGGACTTGCCGACGTTCGGCAAACCGACGATACCGATGGAAAGCGACATGGAACTTCCTTCTCAAGCGATGCAAACGTATCGCCCCATGATAGCAAACTACGGATAGCAGGACGAGCGCGCGGCATGAACCCCACGTAACGAAACGCTAGACGACATCCTCTCCAAGTAGAATCTTCGGCATGGTGGTCAGGCACCGGTTCCAACGTTTGTAGAACTTCTCGAGGCCGAGCTTCGAAACCCGCGCATGGGCCTCCTCGCTTTCCAGCACCCAATGCAGCACATAGGTCACCTTGCCGACGTTCCTGGTAAGGCGAACGGGCAGCGCGCCCTCTTTGACGGAGGCGAAATCTTTCTGCCTATGGGTGCGTTTGATGTAGCGAACGTCGATGACGCCGTCCTGCTCCAGGTAGAACGCCGCCACTTCCTTCATGAGCTCTTCGATTTCGTCCACCTTGGTCAACTTCGCTTCGTATATGCATATCTCGTTGAACATGGGAGTCCCCCTACTCCATCCGTCGGCATGCAGGCACGTCCGTCCCGTCCGCATGCACGGGAGCGCTTCGTCCATCATAGCGCAACGCAACATGGCGGCCATCACGCAGGAATGCCAGCAGACGAAACGTCCTATCTACCTGACGAAGAACGGCACCGCGACGCTCGTGGTCATGGACGCAGATGCGTTCGACGAGGAGATGTCCGTCCACCAAGCCGTGTATGATCGGGAGGCGCGCGTGTTCCGCGCCATCATGCGCGGTCGCGAGGACGAGCTGGCCGGCCGCGTTCGCACGCTCGAGGATGCTCGCGCCGACGCTCGCGCGCTCAGGGAAACCCGCCATGGCCGATGACGAAGACCCTGCCATCGCTTTCGAAGTGAGGCTGACCGACGAAGCATTCTACGCTTACGCCGCCCTTCCGACGGAACGCGTCTTCGCGCACGTCGACAACGACCTCGATCCGCTCGCGATAACCCCGGAATTGGGGCAGGTGTACGATCCGGCTTACGATGCCGCGAAACCGCCGTTCACCTGCCGCGTCCTCTATTGCGAGCAGTACGGCATCTATTACCACGTAGACGAAACGGAGCGCGCCGTCATCGTGTTCGCCATCGAGGACCAGCGACGCAACCCGCTTACGCGGTTCCAATCCTACGAGTACGAGGTTGCAAGCTTCCCGCAAGAAAACCGCACTTCGGGATAATAGCAGCTGAGGCCCTCGGCACACGAATCGGCGCGTTCGGGAGGGATCTCCATGCGCTCGAGGTACTCCCGCTCGCTCGCGCACGTGCGGGCGATGGCCGTGTTGCGCACAATGGCCTCGATGTCGCGCAGGATGAACGACGAATCGTCGGAGCGGCCGACGATCTTCGCGGCGGCCACCCCCGCGCGCTCAAGCCGCCAGATGGCGCACAACCCGCACGCCGTGCGGTGGAAGCGCTCGTAAGCAAGCGCGTTCTCGCTCAGCTCGCGATCGAGCCTTTCCCCGCCGTACGGCGCCACGAGGTTCTCTCGACGCGCATGGCGCACGTCCCAGCACAGAGCGTTGCGCCCTTCGAAATGCCGCCCGAGGCACGACCCGTCGGCGAAGATGCAGCCGTTGCGCATGAGGAACGCCTCGTACTCCACCTCGGGAGCCTCGCGCACCATGGCCTCGATCTCGTCGAGGCCCACGTCGCGCGGCACGATGACCCGCGTGCAGCCGAGGCGCCGGTACACGCGCGCGATGGCGGCGTTGTACACGCCGCACATCGTGGACGCCACCACCCGCAAGCCGCAATCGGCGGCCGGCTCCACGGCTTCGGGAACCGATACGATCACGCCGGTCGCGCCCGCATCCTGCAAGCGCTCGAAGTACCCGAACAGGAAGTCGAGCTGCTCGCGGCTGTACGCGTTGGCGTTGAACGTGACGTACGCCTGCTTGCCGAGCGCGCGCACCTCGCCCACGATGTCGAGCACCTCCTCGAACGAGTAGGGGTTGGACACGCGGCCGAACCCGGTCATGCGGTTGAGGTCGGCGGACGCTCCGAAGCGCTCATGCCACGCGTCGTCGTGGAATCCCAGGTAGAATTCCTCGCCACCCGCCTGAGCGTAGCGTTTCAGGTACGTGCGGTCGTTCACGGGGACGAGCGGGTTCATCGCTGCACCAATACGTCGATGGGCGACACGATCATGCGGAAATCCTCTCCTTCGCTGATGAGGCATGCAGGGTTGGCGAAGTACACGGTGCGCCCCTGCTTCAGCAGGCGCACGCCGGACGGCAGAGCGTAGCCGACGGCGCAGCGCGCGCATTCGAGCGAGCACGGCGCGTTCGGGCGGAACTTCTCGCAGAGGGGCCGGCGCAGGCTCGCCAGCTCGCAGACGGCACCGGTGGTCAGGTAGCAGTACGGCACATGCACGCCCACCTGCACCTGGGGCATGAGCGCGGTCAGCGGCGCCAGGTCGAGCGCCGCATGCGTGGGATCGACCTCGACGCCGCGCACCTCGCCGCGACGGAACACCTCGGTGATCAGCGGCGGGATGTCGACGACATAGCGCACGTCCAGCAGCTCGGCGTACCGTGGATCGCGCGGCGCCTTGGAGAACAGGCGGCCGACGTTGACGGGGCAGCCGTAGCGATGCACGCAGCGCGCCAGCATGCCCACGTCGTTCACCGTGATCTCGTCGATCAGGTCGCCGTAGGCGTGCACGAGCCGATCGATGCGCTCGCACCCGGCCTCCACGTCCTTTTGCGAGAACACGGGCAAGACGAGCGTCGCCGGGATGCCCTCCCGGCGGCAGAGCGCGAACGACTCGCGCCATACGCGCTTCGGTTGGCGCAGGAAGTATTGGCTGCAGAAGTTCGAACCGACGTACAGGCGCTCGACGGAGCTGCGGCCCGCCTTCTGCATGGCGCGCTCCACCAGTTGGGAGAGCGTGAAACCATGCGGACGGGCCGCAGCCGCCACGTCGGCCACGTTGCACGCGGGCGTCGATTGCATGGCGGAGGCTACCGCCCGCCCACCGACGAGCCGCCGCCGTGGCGCGGGTTCACCGGAAGATCGTCGCCGGTCCGGCCGTTCGAAGCAGGCGCCTGCGCGGCGCTTCGGGCCTCGCCCGAACCGGCGCCCTCGCCGTAGCGCTCGCCGGAGCCGTAGCGCTCTCCCGAACCGTACGATTCCCCGGAGCCGTAGCGCTCGCCGGAACCGTAGCGCTCGCCGGAGCCGTCCTGCGCTCCCGAACCGTACTTCTCGCCCGAGCCGTACTTCTCCCCGGAACCGTAGTTCTCACCCGCGCTGTAACGCTCGCCGGACGCGTGCTGATGCGTGCGTTCTTCTTCTGCCATGAAGTCCTCCTTCGTCGCAGCGGATCGAAAATCGGCCCCGCAGGGCCGCACGCCCGAAGGCGCCAGCACATCATAGCGAGCGCCTCCGACGGCGCGCGGGGACCCTGTCTCGCCCTTGCTGGAGCGTGCCCTGCCCGTAAGGCCCCCGAAACCAAGCGGAGCGCCCCGAAGGGCGCTCCGTCAGCACATGCCGAGCAGTCGGAACGACGGCGTTAGAAGCTCACGAGGCCGAACGTCTGGGCGACGAACGCCACGAGGATGACCACCACGAGCACCGGCGCGATGTACTTGATGATGACGGTCCAAACCTTCTCCATCTTGAAGTCGCTCGAGATCTTAACCTCGTCCACGATAGCCTTCGGCTTGATGATCCACCCGACGAACACGCAGGTCAAAAGTGCCACGATGGGCATGATCACCGAGTTCGATATGAAGTCGAAGAAGTCGAGCAGCGACGTGCCCGCGCCGAGCGGCTCGATGAACGACAGGCCGTTGTAGCCCAGGTTCACGATGATGCCGGCCACCGCGACCACGCCGATGACCGCGCACAGCGCTTTCTTGCGCGACCAGCCCGCACCGTCCTGGATGATGGACGTGCACGTCTCGGTGAGCGAGATGGCGCTGGTCAGCGCGGCGAACAACACGAGCAGGAAGAACAGGAAGCCCACCACGGTAGCAGCCCCGCCCATGTCGGCGAACACGCCGGGCAGGATGACGAACATGAGCGACGGGCCGGAGTTCGCCGCCACGGCCTCGCCCGAACCCATGGCCACGAACGCGGCCGGCACGATCATGAGGCCGGCAAGGAACGACACGCCGATGTCGAAGCCGCCGATGCGCGCCACGCTCTGCGTGAGGCTCGACTTCTTATCAAGGTAGGAGCCGTACGTGATCATGATGCCCATGGCCAGCGACAGGCTGTAGAACATCTGCCCGAGCGCGCCGATGACCAGCTCCGGCGAGAACTTGCTGAAGTCGGGCATGAGGTAGTACAGCGCGCCGTCGATGGCGCCCGGCATGGTGAGCGTGTACAGCGCGATACCCACCGCCATCACGATGAGCGCCGGCATCATGACGAGGTTCGCCTTCTCGATGCCGCCCTTCACGCCCAGCGACACCACGATGAACACGATGGCCATGAACAGGAGCATCCACAGGAAGCTCTCGGTGTTGCTGGTGATGAAGCCCGTGAAGAAGTCTCCTCCGTCGGCCAGCGCCTCGGGCCCGTTGATCAGGTAGGCCGCCGCGTACTTCGTCACCCAGCCGCCGATGATGCAGTAGTACGGCGTGATGATGAAGGGCACGGTGGACGCGAGGACGCCGATGAAAGCGTACTTCTTGCCGAACTGCTTGAACGCGCCGATGGCCGACTGCCCCGTCTTGCGGCCGAGCGCCGTTTCCAGCAGCAGCAGCGAGACGCCGAAGGTGAACACGAGCACCAGGTAGGTGATCAAAAACGTGCCGCCGCCGTACTTGGCGGCGAGGTAGGGAAAGCGCCACATGTTCCCCAAGCCCACGGCCGAAGCCGCCGCGGCAAGGATGAACGCCCACTTGCCCGACCACGCCGAGCGCGTGTGCGCGTGTGTTGAAGCCATTCGATTCCTCCGTTGACGTAGAACTGGTAATCCCCGAACGCCCTGCCCGCGAAGCGCGTCCGCGAGGGGCCGGATGCGGGCGCCATCCACGTTGTGCACTTGCGCCGCGATCCAATGGCACATTATACCGAGAAACCGCCGCGCACGGACCACGTTTTCGCAGAAGCGCGCTCATAAAGGCTCGCGGTCGCGCGCTTCGTTACGGGCAGGATGCGCGCCGGGAACCGTTCGCAAGCAATCAGGGCGCGCTCGCTGCTGGCTTGAATACTGATCGCATCATGGATGCCGCCGTGCCGTCGAAACGAGAGGATCCCACCATGAACCATCCTGCTTACCTGTCCCGCCGCACGTTCCTGGCGGGAAGCGCCGTGCTCGCCGCCACTGCCGGGCTCGGCCTGTTCGGCTGCTCGAGCGCGGGCACGGACGCCTCCGCGCCGACTGCCGCTTCGAACGAGGACGAACCCGTGAACGCCTACTACGAGAACGCCGTCATCTACACGGTCGACGGTCAGGATCGCATGGCCGAAGCGCTGGCTGTCCGCGACGGGAAGATCGCCTTCGTCGGATCGTCGTCCGACGGGCAGCGTTACAAGGACACCGCCCAGAACGTGGTGGACCTCCAGGGTAGATTCGTGCTGCCGGGCCTCATAGAGGGCCACATCCATTCGGGATCGCCCGACTTCTTCGACTTCAGCCTCATCGGCCTCCCCACCGCCGACGACGAGTTGGCCGCCATCAAGGAATACGTCGACGCCCACCCCGAGAAGGACACGTATCTCGGCTTCGGCTACATGGCCAGCCTCTACCCCGGCGAAGAGCTGGAACGCGGGCCCAAAAAGGAGCGCCTCGACGAGATCAGCCCCGACAAGCCGCTGCTCGTGTACTCGTTCGACGGACACGGCGCGTGGCTGAACTCGAAGGCATTCGAGTACCTCGGCATCACGCCCGACACGCCCTCCACGCCCGGTGGCGAGATCTACAAGAACGCGGACGGCAGCCTATGGGGCACGCTGGCCGACTCCGCCATGTCGATGACCTCGAACTATCCCGTCAACCAAGAGAACGTGGCCGACGGGCTGGCGACGTTTCTGCGGGGCCTCAACGCGTTGGGCTACACGTCCATCTTCACGCCGCCCGGCAACGGTTTCTTCCCCGTGCCCTACGAGGGCTACCAGGCGCTCGCGGACCGCGACGAGCTCACCATGCGCGTGCGCGGCGCGGGCATCGTCACCAGCTGGCAGACCGACGAGGACCTGGCCACGCTCAGCGAGCTCAAGAAAAAGTACGACAGCGACGCGCTCAAAGTTATCGCCGGCAAGATATTCGTCGACGGCGTGATGGACAACGAGTCGGCCCTGCTATCCGAGCCCTACGCGAACAACCCGTCCAACTACGGCGAGACCGGCTGGGAGCAGAACCCCCTCAACCAGGCCGCCGCGGCCATCAACCGCGCGGGGATGCTCGCGCACATCCACGCCATCGGCGACGAGGCCGTGACGATGGGGCTCGACGCCATCGAGTACGCCGAGCAGAACGTGCCGAACGACGACGAGCGCAACGCCATCACCCACCTGCAGCTCGTGAAGGAGGACGACGTCCCGCGCTTCGCCGAGCTGGAGGTGACGGCCGTGGCCGACCCCTACTGGCACTTCAAGGAGCCGCAGTACTGGGAATCGAAGGAAAGCCCGGCACTGGGAGAGCGCGCCGAGAAGATGTACCCGATGAAGTCGTTCGTGGACGCGGGCGTGACGCTCGTCTCCGCCTCCGACTTCCCGGTGACCTCGAACCCCAACCCCTTCTACGCGATGCAGTTCGGCGTGACGCGCAACCTCGTGGACGGCAAGCCCTACGACGTGCCCGACATCACCGACATGGACGACCCCGCCTACCTGCTGTGGCCCGAGGAGCGCGTGGACATCAAGCGGATGATCCGCAGCTTCACCGCCGACGCCGCCTGGGCGCTGTCCCTCGACGGCGAGACGGGCAGCCTCGAGGAGGGCAAGGCGGCCGACTTCATCGTGGTGGATCAGAACGTCCTCGAGGCGAAACCGCTCGACATCAAGAACACGAAGGTGCTCCAAACCTACCTTCGCGGCGAGCGCGTCTACGACGCCGCGACGGCCGAGCAGTAGGGGCGCGTATACAGCTCTCCCTCAAACCGAAGACCTCCGTCTCGACATGATACAATGCAGATCGAGCGGAGGTCTTTTCTCGAGGAGGTGCAGTATGACGAACGTACAATCGATCAGTCGCGCCGTACAGGAAACGGCACAACGCTACCCCATCAGAAGCGCCGCGCTGTTCGGCTCGTACGCGCGAGGAGAAAACCGCGAGGACAGCGACGTCGACATCCTCATCGAAACGGATGGCACGTTCTCGTTGCTCGATGCCGCCCGATTCCGTCGAGAGCTCTCGGAAGCGCTCGATGTTGACATCGACGTGGTGTCGGCACGCTCGCTCGAGGGTTCTTTTGCGCGCCACGCTGTTCGTGACCAAGTAGTTCTCTATGAGCGCTCTTAGCACTCGAGATGCCTCCATTCTCGAAGGCATCGTATCGAACTGCAATTCGATCGAGGATAGGATCGAGCGCCATCGCGTCGATCGCACGGTTTTCATCAAACAGGCGGATCTGAGGGAAATGCTGCTCTTCCCCCTCATTCAAATCGGAGAGCTCGCCAACCATCTGAGCGAACAGGCTCTTGCGACGTACGACGATATCCCATGGAGCGACATCGTCGGCATGCGTCACATGATCGTGCACGGTTATGGCACTATCGACACAACCTGGGCGTGGACGACCATCGTGCAAGACGTTCCCGAACTCAAGCGGCTCTGCTCCTCAATTCTCGAAGGCCGTTAGCCCGCACCCTCCAAATCTGCGGTTTTGGCGAGGGGGCGGGCGCGGCGCTTGGGGCTTATGCGCCGATTAGGCTATCATGGTGCGCAGACCAAACGAGAAGGAGAACCATCCATGTGCGGTATCTGCGGATTCACCGGGGCGACCGAAGCCGATCTGCCCGCTTTGAAGGCGATGTGCGACATCATGGCGCACCGCGGCCCCGACGGCGAAGGCCAGTACCTCGCCGACGGCGTGGCGTTGGGGCATCGCCGCCTGTCGCTCATCGACCTGGCAAACGGCAACCAGCCCATGGTGCGCGCCACAGGCGCGCATGACTCCGCCGTCACCTCCCCCGCCGTCGAGGGATCCGCGCCCGGATCGTTCACCGTCGGCGACTACGCCATCGTGTTCAACGGCGAGATCTACAACTACCGCGACCTGCGCGCCGAGCTGGCCGCCGAAGGCTGGACGTTCAAGACCGAGTCCGACACCGAGACGCTGCTCGTGTCGTATCTGGCGTGGGGCAAGCTGCTGCTCGACAAGGTGCGCGGCATGTTCGCGTTCGCCATCTGGGACAAGCAGAACCGCGAGCTGTTCTGCGCGCGCGACTTCTTCGGCATCAAGCCGTTCTACTACACCGTGCAGAACGGCGAGGCCGGCCCGCAGTTCATCTTCGCCTCCGAGATCAAGTGCATCCTCGAGCACCCCGCCTACGAGCGCGAGCTCAACGAGGAGGCTCTCGAGCAGTACCTGTGCTTCCAGTTCTCGGCGCTGCCCGAGACGTTCTTCAAGGGCATCTACAAGCTGGAGCCCGCGCACTGCATGACCGTCCGCGCCGACGGCAGCATCGAGACCGAGCGGTACTGGCGCCCCACCTACGACTTCGACGAGAGCCGCAGCCGCGAGGACACCGTGGAGGCCATCGACGCCGCCATGCGCGAGAGCGTGCGCTACCACAACGTGGCCGACGTGGAGGTGGGCTCGTTCTTGTCCTCGGGCATCGACTCCAGCTACATGGCCGCGTGCCTGGCGAAGGAGAATCCCGACATCAAGACGTTCACCGTGGGCTTCGCCGAGTACGAGGGCGAGCGCGACGAGATCACCTGGGCGCGCGAGCTGGCCGACGAGCTGCACATCGAGAACAACTCGAAGCACATCGGCGAAGAGGAGTACTGGGCGAGCCTGCCGCGCGTGCAGTGGCACATGGACGAGCCGTCCGCCGACCCGAGCGCCGTGGCGCTGTACTTCGTCGACCAGGAGGCCGCCAAGAAGGTGAAGGCCGTGCTGTCCGGCGAGGGCGCCGACGAGTTCTTCGGCGGCTACCGCATCTACCAGACGCCCTTCGCCAACGCGAAGCTGTCCTGGGCGCCGAAGGGCCTGCTGCGCGGCGCGTCGAAGATGGCGCGCGGTCTGGGCGTGCGCGGCGCGAACTACCTGGAACGCGCCTCGGAGACGGTGGAGGACTGGTATTACACGAACGCGAACGGCGTGGCGTTCTCGCCCGACGAGCGCGCGCGGCTGTTGAAGCGCCCCGTGCAGGCGTGCACCCCGCAAGAGCTGACCGCACCCGTGTACGCCGAGGTAGCCGGCCTCGACGAGACGACGCGCATGCAGTACGCCGACCTGTTCTTCTGGCTCGTGGGCGACATCCTGTTGAAGACCGACAAGATGTCGATGGCCCATTCGCTGGAAAGCCGCGTGCCGTTCCTCGACAAGGAGGTGTTCAACGTCTCGCGCACCGTCCCCACCCCGCTCAAGGCCGACGGCGAGCAGACGAAGATCGCCTTGCGCGAGGCCGCCGAGCGCGCCATCCCGAAGGACTGGGCGCAGAAGGAAAAGCTGGGCTTCCCCGTGCCCGTGGTGGGCTGGCTGCGCCAGGATCGCTACTACGACGAGATCAAGGGTTGGTTCACCGGCCCCGAGGCGAAGCGGTTCTTCAACGAGGACGAGCTGGTGAAGCTGCTGGACGACCACAAGAGCGGCGCCGCCGACAACACCCGCAAGATCTGGATCGTCTACATGTTCCTCATGTGGTACCGCATCTACTTCGTCGACCGCACCGTTCCCGAAAAACCCGCAGCATAGCGAAGAGCCCCCGGTCGGGGGCTCTTTTTTAGCATAGAAGGGGACAGTCTTTTTTTTGCCACTTCGTCAGGCGAGCTTCGACGAATCGACGGCGACGAGGTGGCCGTGCTCGTCCTCGAAGACGCACAGCCCGCCGTCGCGGCTCTCGTACAGGTTGCGGAAGCGCGCGAAGCGGCGCTTCTTGGCGAGCTTCGGCTGCGGCTCGGGCTCGGACTGGGGTTCAGGTTGCGGCTCAGGTTGAGGCTCGAGCTGGGATTCGGGTTGCGGCTCGGGCTCGGGCTGAGATTCAGGTTGCGGCTCGGTTTGCGGCTCGGGCTCGGGCTCGGGAACCGCCTCGAGGGGCGGCAGGGGCTCGGTGGGGTCTCCGGACTGCGCAGGCTCGTCCGACGCCTCGGGCTGTTCGATCTCTGCGGCAGCCGCCTCGAGCTCGTCCACCGCCTCTTCCAACTGGGCGGCAGCGGCGATCAGCTCCTCTATCGTCAGCGGCTTCTCCGGCACCCGCGCTTCCGGCTCGGGCTCAGGCTCCGGTTCGGGCTCGGACTCGGTCGCCAGCGCCGCAGCGTGCGCCGCTTCGACGAAGTCCTCTTCGTCGGGGTCGTTCTTCGCCACGAGATCGCGCTCCATCTGCACCTCGGCAGCCTGGAAGTCCGTCTCGCTCGGCTCGTCCACGACGGACTCCGGCTCGATCGCAGGAGGCATCACGACGGGAGGCAGCACGCGCTCCTCCAACCGCTCTTCACGCTCCTCGATGGCCGCTTCGGCCAGGCCGCCTTCCAGCACCTCGATGCCCGAGGCCATGACGTGCGACGGCGCCGGCGCCGGGTCGATGCCCAAGCGCGTGTACAGCGAGCGGTTCGATTGGGCGATAGACACAAGCTCGCACGCAAGCGCGACCCGATCGGCCTCCTCGACGCCCTCCTGCAAGAGCTTGCCTATTTCAAGCACGCGCGTCCACGAAAGCGCGTCCATATCCTCTTTGAGCGATATGATCTTGTCCGCTTCGCGCGCCACGCGCTTCTCCGTTGATTTCCCAAACATGATACGCCGCCTTCAGGTTACCGAGCGCCTATTGTAGCACGTCAGTAGATGACTCGCCAGAATACGAGCCCCTGAGCTGGGGCGTTTTCTCCCGCAACCCGACGATCGCAGGCTTCCAGAACCTCGCCCACCCAATCGGCGTCGCGCTGGCCCTTGCCCACCATCACGAGCGTGCCCACGATGGTTCGCACCATGGAGTGCAGAAACGCGTTGCCCACCACCTTGATGGACATGAGGTTCTCGCCCATCACCGTCTCGGGATGGAACGATATCTCGCGCACGTTGCGATGCGTCGGCTTGCCCTCGGCCGATGCCGCCATGCAGAAGCTCTTGAAGTCGTGCTCGCCCAGCAAATGCTGCGCGCCGGCTTCCATGGCCGTGAGGTCGAGGCCGCCGGGAACGAACCACGAGAAGTCCTTCATGAAGATGGGGCTCGTGGAGTCCACGCACAGATGGTAATGGTACTCGCGCGCCTGCGCGTCGAAGCGCGCCGAGAAGCCCAGCTTCTTCGGCTCGACCTCGCGCACGGTGATGGCATCGTGCGTGAGCGCATTGAGCGAGCGGCGCAAGCTCGGCAACGAGCGACCGGCGATGTCGAGATCGTTCACGTCGAAGCTGACCACCTGGCCGAGGGCGTGCACCCCCGCATCGGTGCGGCCGGCGCACGTCGTCTCTACGTCGCGCCGGAACAGCAGGCGCAACGCGTCCTCGAGGTCGCCTTGCACGGTGGTCTGACCCGGCTGGCGGGCGAACCCGCTGAACGGCGCGCCGTTGTACGACAGCGTCAGCGCCAGCGTGTGATCGCGCACGGGTTTTTCGGCAGCGTTGGCCGCTGTCGCTTCGCGCTCTCGCGCGGTGGAGGGTGTGATGGTTTCCGTATTCATAGGCGACATGATAAACGAACCCGACCCCGCTGCGAAGCGGGGTCGGGTATCCTCTTGCCAAATTGTTGAATAGGCCCCGGCCTTCTCAACGCGAAAGGAACCGCGCGCCCATCCTCGCTCTGAAGCGCGCGTAGGGCGCTGAAGCACGTTTTCCGTGCGAGACACATCCGAGAAGCACGGATCGCGCCAGCATACGGCACACGCATCCGACGCGCCATCCCGCGCTGGGGAAAAGCGCTTCGCGAGTCGCAAAACGCCGAAGATGCTCGAACGGAAACGCGTCTGCATCGAGACGTGCAGAAAACCTCGACGCTATCCGTTGCAAAACAGGGTTTTTGGCAGGATTTTCCCGCTCCGGTTGCCATCGAGAACGTTCCAGCACGGCCTTCGCACGGGAAACCGCAGGTCACGCCTCGCTCAATCTCCGAGATGACCGGGCGTGGCTGCCAAAAACCCGGTTTTGCAACGGATAGCGCTGAACATCCTGCGCAGTCCGCCCACGGAGCGCGTCGGCGCGTGGCCGCACGCGCCGTGGGCACCGCGACCAAAAAAAGCGGGCCCGAAGGCCCGCTCGATCGCAAAAGGATGTCCCGCCCCTACGAAGCCCTCCACACCTGGGAGCCGAAGAGGTCCTGGATCTCCGAGCGCATCACGGGGCTGCGGGAATCAACCGAGATGGGCAGCTCGGCACGGTACTTGTGGCCGTCGTTCTGCTGCACGAACAGCACCACGCCGTCGCGTCCCGGATACGACTTCAAGATGCGGTTGAGACGCAGCGACTTCGACTGGTCGAACTCGGACATCGCCACGCGCAGCTCGAGGTGCGACGGACGGGCATCCGCCTCGCTGAGCTCGATGACCTCCACCTCGAACGCCATGATCTGATTGCCGCGGTCGTTGGCCTCGAACTTGCCCTTCACCTTGACGATGGCGTCTTCCTGAATGGCCTCGGCGTTCTCGTCGTACTTGAAGCAGATGCACTCCACGTGCCCCGTCGTGTCCTCGAGGGTGAACGTGGCCATCTTCGTGCCGCGCTTCGTCAGCTTCGTCACCACGTTCGAGATCATGCCCACGAACACCGCGGACTTGATCTCCTTCGTGCGTTCGGCCAAGTCGCCCAGCTGGAACTTCGTCATACGCGCGATGGTGCCCTCGTACGGACGCAGCGGATGGTCCGAGACGTAGATCTTCATGATCTCCTTCTCGAACGACAGCAGCTGGCGCTTCGGCCACTCCACGCCGTCCGGCTCCGGGATCTCCTCCTCGAAGCCGGAATCCGGATCGTCTCCGAACAGGTCGAACATCGACACCTGGCCGCGCTCGCGGTCCTTCTGGCGCTTCGACGCGCTTTCAAGCAGCGGCGTCTCGTCGACGAAGTACATGAGCTGCTTGCGCGTGTAGCCCGTCGAGTCGAACGCCCCGCCCTTGATGAGCGCTTCGAGCGTCTTGCGGTTGTAGCATTTCGCATCGAGGCGGTTCACGAAGTCGTGCAGCGACGTGAACGGGCCGTTCGCCTCGCGCTCCTCGATGATGGCCTCGGCCACGTTCGCGCCGACGCCGCGCACGCCCACGAGGCCGAAGCGCACGCCCTCGTCGGTGGGCGTGAACTCGGCGTTGGACGAGTTGATGTCCGGCGGCAGCACGGGGATGCCCGAGTGGTTGCAGCTGGCGATGTAGCGGATCAGGCGGTCGGTGTTGCCCATGTAGGACGACAGCACGGCGGCCATGAAGTCGTTCGGGTAGTGCGCCTTCAAATACGCCGTCCGCATAACCAGGATGGCGTATGCGGCCGAGTGCGATTTGTTGAACGCGTACTTCGCGAACTTCTCGGCGTCTTCCCAGATCTGCTTCGCGATCTCGAGCGAGTAGCCGTTCTCCACCGCGCCGTCGTTCCAGTCGGCCTGGAGCTGGCGCATGATGTCGAGCTTCTTCTTGCCCATGGCCTTGCGCAGCTTGTCGGCCTTGCCCGCCGAGAAGCCGCTCATCTCCATGGAGAT
The DNA here is from genome assembly GCF_900184265.1 of Eggerthella timonensis. Classification (NCBI taxonomy): domain Bacteria; kingdom Bacillati; phylum Actinomycetota; class Coriobacteriia; order Eggerthellales; family Eggerthellaceae; genus Eggerthella; species Eggerthella timonensis. The sequence continues at coordinate 1,700,665 of NZ_FXXA01000002.1, read as the reverse complement.
CTGCATGATCTGCTCTTGGTAGACCATGGTGCCGTAGGTCTCTTCCAGAAGCGGGCGCAGGCGGTCGTCGTAGTAGTGGACGGGCGTCTTGCCCTGGGCCACCTTCACGTAGTCGTCTACCATGCCCGACTCCAACGGGCCCGGGCGGTTGAGGGCGATCGAGGCCACGACGTCGGAGAAGCGCGTCGGGGGGAGCCGCGCGAACAGGCTGACGTACAGCGCGCCCTCCACCTGGAACAAGCCGTCCATGTTGCCGGACTGCATGAGCTTGAAGGCGCCCTCGTCGTCGATGGGGATGTCCTCGGGGATCACCTTCGTGCCGAAGCGCTGCTCGATGTTGCGGCATGCGATGGTGAGCACGTCGAGCGTGCGCAGGCCGAGGAAGTCCATTTTCAGCAGGCCCAGCTCGGGCGTGTAGTGGCCGTCGTACTGGGTGATGATGCCGCCGCCCTTGGTGTCGCGCTTCATGGGCACGTGGTCGCTCATGGGGTCGCGGCAGATGATGGTGGCGCATGCGTGCACGCCCTCGCCGCGCACGTGGCCTTCGATGGACAGCGCCGCGTCGATGACGGCCTTCACGTCCTCTTCGGTCTCGTACGCCTTCTTGAGGTCGGGGTTCGTGGCCAAGGCCTTGTCGATGGTGATGCCCAGCTCGTCGCCGATCATCTTCGTGATCTTGTCGCCGGTGCTGTACGGGTAGTCCAGCACGCGCGCGGCGTCGCGCACGGCGTTCTTGGCCTGCAGGGTGCCGAACGTGATGACCTGGGATACGTGGTCCTCGCCGTACACGTCCTTGATGTGGTTGATCACTTCTTCTCGGCGGCCCTGCTCGAAGTCGACGTCGATATCGGGCATCTCCACGCGCTCGGGCGACAGGAATCGCTCGAACAGCAGGCCGTTCGACAGCGGGTCGAGGGCGGTGATGTCCATGGCATACGCCACGATGGCGCCTGCGGCCGAGCCACGGCCCGGGCCGACGCCGATGCCCTGGCTGCGCGCCCACTCGATGTACTCCTGCACGATGAGGAAGTACGCCGGGAAGCCCTGCTGGATGATGATGCCCATCTCGTAGTCGGCGCGCTCCTGCGCCTCCTGCGGAACCGGATCGCCGTAGTGCTTGACCAGGCCTTCCTGGACGCGCCTACGGAAATAGCTCTCCTCGGTCTCGCCCTCGGGCAGCGGGAAGCGCGGAAGGATGGAGTCGCGCTCGAGCACCACGTTCACCTTCTCGGCCACTTCGACCGTGGTGTCGCAGGCCTCGGGGAAGTCCTTGAGCGCCTCGCGCATCTCCTCCTCGGTCTTCATGTAGAACTGGTCGTTCTCGAAGCGCATGCGGTTGGCGTCGTTGAACGCCGCGCCCGTGCCGATGCACAGCATGTAGTCCTGGGCGCGCGCGTCCTCGCGCGTGAGGTAGTGGAAGTCGTTCGTGGCGATAGTCTTGAGGCCGGCGGCCTTGGCCACGTCCGTCAGCATGTGGTTGAGCTCGGTCTGCGTGAACCCGGCGTCGGTGCGGATGCCCTGGTTCTGCAGCTCGATGTAGAAGTCGCCCGGCTCGAAGCAACTGGCGAACTTCTTGGCCCACTCCACCGCCTCGTCCACCTGGCGGTTGTCGAGCAGCTTCGGGATGATGCCGGCGATGCACGCCGACGAGCCGATGATGCCCTTGCCGTACTTCTGGAGCATGCTGAACGTGGTGCGCGGCTTGTAGTAGAAGTTGTCGACATGCGATTCGCTGACGAGCTTCACGAGGTTGTGGTAGCCCTCGTTCGTCTTGGCCAGCAAGAGGAGGTGGTAAAGCTTGGGCTTCGTGTCCTTGCGCAGCTCCTCGTCGACGGTGAAGTACACCTCGCAGCCGTAGATGGGCTTGACGCGCTTGCCCGTCTCCTCCTCGACCTTGTCGCACATCTCGCACAGCTGCGGCACGCCGGACATCACGCCGTGATCCGAGATGGCCACGGCGGGCATGTCGAGGTCGGCGGCTCGTTTCACCATGTCGTAGATGTGGGTGTGCCCGTCGAGCAGGGAATATTCGGTATGGTTGTGCAGGTGGACGAATGCCATATCTTGTGCCTCTTGTCAGTCATGGATGCGCGTCGTTGTGTCGATGACATTCTAGCAGCATCGGCGCTTTCGATGATCGAACAAACGATGGTTTTTGCAAGATCGTCACCCCTGCCGAGCGGCCACGCCGTCGGGCTCGCGACGGCGCCTCCCGCGGCGGCGGCCCCATCGTCGGGCTCGCGACGGCGGCGCCCGCGGCGGCGGCCCCGTCGTCCGCCCTGCGCGTCAGGACGCTTCGCCTCCTGCGGCCAATCGTCCGCGAGCAGGCCGAGGCGAGCGTCTTCGCGATCGGGACGCGCTCCGGAAAAGGACGGAGCCCTCGCGATTCGCAATACCCGATGCGAGAGCCGTTCTGCCCGCTCCGATGGACAAAAAGCCGAGTATTCTTTATCCTCAGATAAATATAGAAGAAAATGCGGACTTCTCATCAGGGAAAACGGAAGCCGGGATGATTCAACCCGGCGAGTCTTCACGAAAATCTATAGAATACTCGGCTTTTTGTCCATGATGTTTCCACTTATATATAGAAGCGACGCGACCCATCGGGAAGACGCGGTGGCGGCTCCAGTTGACGTGAATGCAACCAGTCGAAACACGTCCGCGCTCAAACGGGCAGGCCGCGACGGGCTGCGCTAGCAGCGGCCGAACAGCTTGCTGCGGACACGGCGCTGCTTCTCGCCCTTCCGATCGTCGTCACGGCCCGACGCCAGCTCGTGCACGTCCACTTCACCCGCGGCGATGCGCAGCAGCAGTTTCGCGTCGCTCATCGAGTCCGATTCGCGCCGAGGTTCCGATCGTTTCGCCATATGCGGCACCGCCTTCCAACGAGAGCTTGTACTTGTTCGACACGAGGCGGTATCCGTCGCGCTCCGCCATGCGCTGCATCGAGGGATTGTGGCTTTCGAGGTACAACGCGTCCACGTTGAGCAACGTGGCCAGCGACATCCAGATATCGAGCATCTGGCCCATGTAGCCCCTGCCCCGATGCGCGGCAGGGGTGTAGCAGCTCACGATGGTGGCGCTGCGCTCGCCCGCGCCGCACGCCCCGCCCGCCGAACCGAGCGTGGGCAGCCGGTCGTTCATCTCGAGGCCCGACACCGACGCCGCCTCGGCGCGATCCTCGATGATGCCGAACAGGATGCGCGTGCCGAGGTTCCGCTCGAGGTACGCCTCCGTGGCCTGCCGGAACGCACCGGCGTCGAAGGAAGGGTCCACGCCCCAGTATTCGAGCGACTGGGCGCACCGCATGTCGGCGATCAGGCCGATGTCCTCGCGGCGCGCGAAGCGAAACGCGGGGTTGATCCGTCGCGCTTCCTGCAGCTGGCGGCACGTGCCCGCGCACGCCAGCTGCACCGAGCTCGCGAGCGCCGCCTCGGCGACGGCCGTCACGCCCGCCCGCCTTCGTCGCCGAAACCGCGACGACCGCGACGGTCGCGCTCGAGCGGGCCGCAGGGGCCGCCGAACCCGAACGGGAAGTCGGGACGGCTCCCGCGCCCCGCGGGGCCGTCGGAGCCACCGCGCACGAAGGACAGCATCTCGTCGCGGTGCCGGCGCGCCCGATCGAGCGAATCGCGGCCGTCCTCGCCCATCGACTCCTCGAGCGCGTCGATCAGCCGATCGAGGTAGGCGCCCATCTGCTCCTGCTCCTCGTCGGTGAGGCAGGAGAACACCCTCGAAGGCGCGGTTTCAACCTGGTCGGCATCGCGTCCCTTCTGCGTCAACATGACGAGCATGACGCGCTTGTCCTCCTCGGAGGGATGGCGTTCCACGTAGCCGCCCTTCTCCAGCTTCGCCAGCATCTCGTTGAGCGACGAGACGCGAATGCCCAGCACGTGCGACAGGTCCTTCGTGCTGATGCCGTCCTTCAGCTTGAGCATCGCGAGAATGCGCCCCTGCCCGCAAGAAGGGTCCACCACGGGGCCCGCATCCGCGCGGAGGCGATGGCGCTGGCGTTGCAGCAGCCATTGCACCACCGAGAGCTTTTCCAACAACTCGAAACTTCTATCCATAACGTGCGTCCTTTCTCTGCCCGCGCTAGTTCAACCGGTACCGTTAGAAAGATATACCGGTACCGGTTGAAAGTCAACGCTTTTTCTACCGGTACCGGTAGAAAGCCACGAGAGACATGCTTGCGTCCGCTTGCCGACGCTGCCGACCTCTCGCCGCGGCACGAGCGTCGCGACGATACCGCTCACCGGCTGTTTATTCCTGAGCGATCAACTTGGTTTACAATATGCCACTTCCTCGACCTCCCGCACACGAAAGGCCCAGAAGCATGCCCGACCATGCCTGCCGGTACTGCGTAGACGAACAATCGACCCGCCTGTACGACGCCCTGCCCTGCGGCGTCATGCACTGTTGCGCGCACGGCAGCGGGAAGACCTTGTTCGTCAACAGGGCCGCTTCTGCCATCCTCGGCTACGAGGACTTCCCCGATCTCCTCGCGCGCAGGGGCGGCGAAGCGCTCGCCCACATTCCCATCGGCGAGCGGGCGCAGGCCGAACGGTGCATCGAGAAGCTGCTCTCCGGCGAGCGGTCGTCGTGCGAGTTCCATCATCGCATCGTGCGCGGCGACGGAGCGCCGGGGTGGATTCGCGGCACGGCGGTGCTCGTCGAAAGCGGCGATTGCGTCATCATCCAAGCAGCGTTCAACGACGTGACCGATCTCCACGAGCGGCGCTACGAGCGCGACCGCAACCGGTACGCCGAAGTGCTGCGCACCGCGTTCGACGAGGTGCACGAGCTCAACATGCACGGCAGCTACGTGCGCCGGCTGAGCTCGACGACCCGGGAGGACCATGCGAACCTGCAGATGACCCTCGAAGAGGTACACCGCATATGGGAGCGTTACGTCCCCCGCCCACGCGATCGCGAGAGCGTGATCGACGCTGCGAGGAGCCTGTCCGAAGGAAGCGCATCGAGCGCCATCGTCACGTACCGGGTCGCGATGGGAACGGGGGCGCGCTGGTGCCAGAGCACGTTTCTGCGCATGGGCGAAGACGGCATCCTCTGCTGCAACCAAGACGTGACCGAGCGCATGCGCACCGAGGACGAGGCGGTTTCGCGCAATCTGGGCGACATCGTGTCGCGCCTGCCCGTGGGCATCGGGATGTTCGCCCTGCGCGACGGCAAGGCGATCCCGCGCTACGTGAGCGACCCCGTCTGCACCATGTTCGGCTACACCCGCGATGAGTTCGAGAAGCAACGAGGCAACGAGCCGTTGTTCGATGCGGACCCGCTCGCATTCGAGGACGATGCGCCGTCGGCTCCGAACGAGTCCCCGCGCGCAGCGGCCAACCTCGACATCGTGCTGCAGCGCAAGGACGGCACGCCGCTCGCCCTGCGTCTGCGCGGCACGAAGTTCCGCACGCGGTCGGGCGAGGATCAGCTGTTCGTAGCCATCGCCGACGTCACCGAAGAGCTGCGCGCCCAGCATGCGCGCGATTGGCAGAACGAACGCTACCGCATCCTCAGCGAGCTGACCCACGCGATCAGCTTCGACTACAACTCCGAAACCGACGAAGCGCTTCTGTACACGGACGCCGGCGACGGCTTCAAGGCGCAAAGCATCCCTCGTTACCTGGAAAACCTCGACCTCGCGCGCGACGGGGTCATCCACCCCGGCAGCCTCGACGCCGTGCGCGCCCTGTTCGACGCCCCCGAGAAGCGGCGGACCGCCATGTTGGAGTATCGCGCGAACTACCGCGGCGACGGCTACCGATGGTACCGGGCGAACCTGTACAGGATGGAGGACTTCGATGGAGCATGGCACTTCATCGGTCTCATGGAGGACATCCAACACGAACGCGACCTCAAAACCCGCGCGGAGAACGACCAGCTGACCGGCGTGTCCAACCACATGACGACCAAGCAGCTCGTAGACGAAGCGCTGGCAGACCCGTCGCTCGCGAGACGATGCGTCTGCGCGCTCGTCGACGTCGACGACTTCAAGAGCGTCAACGACCACTGCGGCCACATCAAGGGCGACGAGCTGCTCGAGCGCATCGGATCGCTCATGCGCCGCTCCTGCCGGCCGACGGACGTGGTCGGCCGCGTCGGGGGCGACGAGTTCGCCATCCTCTTCAAGGATATGCCGCTGAGCATGGTTCTGAACAGGCTCGATGCAATCAGAGCGCAGGTGCTCGAGCTGACGGCATCCACCGCTGCCGAAGCCGGAGCTTCGGTGAGCATCGGAGTCTACGCCGTGGAGGGAGCCTCCTCTTACGACGAGGCGTTCGCCAAGGCCGACGAAGCGCTCTACGCATCGAAGGGCAAGGGCAAGAACCGTATCTCGCAGTACGCCTCGCAGGCGTAAGCGGGTCCTGCGCGCATCGAGGAAGCGGTCAGCCCCCTCTCGTTCGACGGCGTTCCTCCGCAGGCGCGACCCGGGGGCCGACGGCTCGTCTTTCCACGCATTGGCAACGCCCTCCCAACGCGCCGTTTGCAGGAAAGCGACTTGATGAGGGGGCGAATTATACTGCACGGCATCTAACCGCGCGTATGCAAGGACACCACATGAACACGACCACCCGTCCCTATCCGGCCGCGCGCGCCCGGCGATTGTTCGTCGCGCTCGCCGTCGCGCTGTCGGCCTTGGCCCTCGTGCTGCCGGCTCCGCTCACCGCTCATGCGGAGGGATCGAAAGAGCTGGTCGCGCACGGCGGCTACCGTCCCTACACCGAACGCTACAACGCCTCGACCGCCGGCGAGAGCCGGTTGACCGAGCTGTACGCGTACGTAAAGGAAGGGGAAACCGTCTCGTTCGGCACGAGCATCAAAGACGCCGTCGCCCGGTTCACCAACGAGAAGATGGGCACGAGCCTCTCCGATGCCGAGCTGGCCGCGCTCAACCAGTGCGATATCGTGGTCTGCGACCCCGCCTGGGTGCAGCAGCAGCAAGCCGATCCCGGCACCGGAAACGCGCACGCCTACCCTTACTTCCAGGGCGCACGCGACGCGCGCGTCACCACCTACGACGTAAGCGCCGACGCCACCGCCGACAACGGAGCCCCCGGCTACATCGGCAGCGTCGCGCGCGAGGCGGGCGGCGCATCCGGCCCTGACGGCAACGGCTACGCGCCCCTCACGTTCACCGCGCAGAAGAGCGGCGTCTACCTGTTCAAATTCTACTCGCAGGCGCTGTCCAACCGCAATCCGCAGCCCTACCCGGTCACCGACGACCGGGCTTTCACGTCGGCCGCGCAGGCCGGCGGCAGCGTCGCGGCATGGGACATCACCGTGTCGAACGGCGACGGCGTGCAGAACGGTCGCGTGTTCACGAAGAAGCTGTTCCTCAACATGGGCAACAACTTCGATCGCGCGAGCATCCTCAAATCCCATATGTTCGCGGTCACCGACGACAACTACCATTACGAGATCGACTTCAACGGCATGGACCCGTTCGGCTTCGTGTTCTTCGCCAACAACCGCGGGCTGCTCGACGGCTCGCTCGACGACCGCGCATCAACGCATTCGCTGTACCACTCGGTGCGCTCGCAGAACAATGCGCTGTCCGACCTGGCCGAGCACGGCGTCATCCTCAACAACGCGCCAACCAACGAGCTCGACCGCACCTACAAGCTGTTCTTCAACAACCCCGCCGACCCCGAGGTGCTGGCCGCGCTCGACATCGCCACGCCCGACGGCGAGAACGCCATCAGCAACTTCACGTTCGACGGCAACCCCACCCCCACCCCCGCCGCGCCCGAGCTCAAGGCGAACGAGGGCTTCGTGGGCGAGGGCGGCACGTTCTCGTTCGACGTGGGCGACGTGGCAGCCACGTCCTATGAGATCACGCTGAATTTCGGCAACGGCAACACGGTGACGCTGTCGAACTCGCTCGTGAAGAACGGAACGAACACCATCGCCTGGGACGGACTCGACGCGAACGGCGTCAAGGTGCCCGCCGGCACGTACGACCTGAACAACGTCGCCGTCAAGCTGAAGGGCGGCGAAGCGCACTTCCCGCTGCTCGACGTGGAGAACAACTACGACGGCGTGAAGATCCATCGCCTGGAAGCCGATGGGATGCCCGTCGATTCCACCGTGTACTACAACAACAGCTCGTCGAACGCCGGCGACGTCACCCCGCCGTGGAGCATGGCCAACTGGGCCGTGGCCGACACGCAGGATCACAGCGTGACGGGCGTGGACACGTCGTCGCAGGGCGCAATGGCCTACCAGAACCGCGCAGGCGATCAGACAGCGCTCGACATCTGGGCCTACCACGACACCCCCATTGCGCTGAGGAGCTTCCAGTTCAAGCTCATGGACGTGCCCACGAGGCTCGCCGTGCACAAGACATGGGACCACGGCGCGAACCACGCCGATCCGCTGCCCTCCTCCGTCGACGTAGAGCTCTTGGCCGACGGCGCGGTCATCGACACGCAGACCCTCACCGCGCCTGCCCCCGGCAGCACCGACGGAGGATTCTACGCCTGGACCGACCTCGATCCGAACAAGGCCTATACCGTTCGCGAGGTCAACGTTCCCGAGGGCTACCAACCCTCCGAGGCAATCATCGGGGATAACGACGAAGGCTGGTCCATCGAGCTGACGAACGCCTTCACCGGAAACGTGACCTCCATCGCAGTCGAAAAGCAGTGGAACGGCACGCAACCTCCCGCCGAGCTTCCCATCTCCATCGTCGGGCGCGACGCGACGGATGCCGAGCAGTACCGCAAGGACCTCGTGCTGAACGACGGCAACGGTTGGAAGGCCTCCGTCGACGGCCTCACCGCGGACCAGCAGGCGCTGTGGTTCTCTGTTGAAGAGAAGCTTCCCGACGGCTACCGGCAGATCGGCAACGCGAACAAGCTCACGCCGAACGGCGACGGCACGTCCGCGCTCTCGTTCACCATCACGAACCAAAAGGTCGTCGATCTCACCGTGACGAAGGCATGGGACGACGATGGCAACAGCAAAGGCATCCGCCCGACCACCGTGGAGATGCAGCTGCTCAAGGACGGTAGGCCCTTCGGGGACCCGGTGACGCTCAGCGAGGAGAGCGCCTGGTCATACACATGGAAAGACCTCGTCGACGACGGCTCCTATGCCGCGTTCAAGGTGTACGAGTCCTCCGATCTGGGCGAATACGCCTCCTCGGCCGACTCCCCCGAAAATGCGGCCGGATTCGCCGACGGCGCGGCCACCGTCACGAACGCCCTGCCTCCCACCACGTCGTTCACCGCGATGAAGCGATGGGCGGGCGCGCCGCTCGGAAGCACGCCCGAGGACATCGACGTGCAGCTGTACCAAAACAACGCGCCCTACGGCGACCCCGTTCCCCTCAGCGGCACCGGCGGCTGGCAGCACACCTGGTTCGGCCTGCCCACGACCGACGCAGGGGGCAATCCGGCGTTCTACCACGCGCTCGAAACCGACGTGCCGCCCGATTACGAAGCGAACATCGGGAACACCGGGAATACGGCGATCATCACGAACACCTACACAGGCGGCGTGGCCAGCATCGTCGTGCAGAAGGAGTGGACGGGCGCGCAGACGCCGGCCAGCATCGACGTGCGCGTGACCGGTACGAACGCTGCCGGCCAGCAGCAGTACGACTCGGGCGCGGTGACCCTCACCGCCGAGGGCGGCTGGCGCGCCGAGCTGCCCATCGCCGTCGGCATGCGCACCCTGACCTTCGACGTGTCCGAAGTCGTGCCCGAGGGCTATCGACAGGTCGATTCGACGAGCAGCCTGTCCGAGGATGGCAAGACCCTCACGTTCACCCTCACGAACGAGAAGCTCATGGATCTCAAGGCGACGAAGGCCTGGGTCGACGGGGGCGACGCGTCGGGACAGCGCCCGGCAAGCGTGCAGATGCAGCTGCTCAAGGACGGCGCGCCCTTCGGCGACCCGGTCACCGTGAGCCCCGACACGAACTGGTCGCATGCGTGGAACGGCTTGCCCGACGACGGCAGCGTCTACACCGTGTACGAGACCACCGACCTGCCCGGCTACACCTCGGACGCGTCGTCCGCCGGCAGCGCCGTGGGCTTCGAGAACGGCGAGGCCGTGATCACGAACGCCCTGATACCCACCACCTCGTTCACCGTCGCGAAGGAGTGGGTGAACGACTCCGACACCCCGCTGCCCGGCAGCGTGGACGTGCAGCTGTACCAGAACGGCGAGCCCTACGGCAGCGCCGTCACCCTCACCGAGGCCGGCGGCTGGCGCCACACCTGGCCCGACCTGCCCTCCCAGGGGATGACCTACACGGTCGACGAGGCGACCACGGTGCCGCTGTACACCTCCACCACCATGACCGACGAGAACGGCGCCACCATCACGAACACGTACACGGGCGGCGTGGCACACGTGCTGGTTAAGAAGGACTGGCTCGGCGGGCAGGCGCCCGCAAGCCTCGATGTGCGCGTGACCGGCATGAACGCCGACGGCGAGCAGAAATACGACTCAGGAACGGTGACGCTCTCCCCCGACAACGGCTGGAGCGCCGACCTGCCCATCGACGTGGGGATGCGCAACCTCTCGTTCGAGCTGTCCGAAGTGCTGCCCGACGGCTACCGGCAGATCGGCACGAGCACCGCGCTGTCCGACGACGGCACCGTGCTCACGTTCTCGCTGCAGAACCAGAAGGTGACCAGCCTGACCGCCACCAAGGCGTGGGAGGACAACGACAACAGCCGCGGCTCCCGCCCGTCCAGCGTCAGCTTCCAGCTGCTCAAGGACGGCGCGCCCTACGGCCCGCACGTCATCGTCGACGCGAGCGGCGCCTGGTCGCACACCTGGACCGACCTGCCCGACGACGGATCGGCGTACACGGTGTACGAGCCCGACGCCCTGCCGAAGTACGACTCCGACGCGCCCTCCATCGACGGCGCGATCGGGTTCCCAGGAGGCAGCGCCACCATCACCAACCGCATCGTCGTGCCCACCACCTCGTTCTCGGTCGAGAAGACGTGGGTGAACGACTCCGACACCCCGCTGCCCGGCAGCGTGGACGTGCAGCTGTACCAGAATGGCCGCGCTTGGGGCGATCCGGTCACGTTGACCGAGGCCGACGGGTGGCGCCACACCTGGACCGACCTGCCCGACGACGACACGACCTACACCGCTGAGGAGGTTGCCGTGCCTCCCGGATACGCCTCGTCCGTCGCCACCGAGGACGACGTGAGCACCATCACGAACACGTACACCGGCGGCGTGGCGCACATCGTGGTGAAGAAGGCTTGGACCGGTACCGCGACGCTGTTGCCTGAAAGCCTCGACGTGCGCGTGACCGGCACCGACAAGGACGGCCAGCAGCGCTACGACTCAGGCACGGTGACCCTCACCGCCGAGGGCGGTTGGCAGACAGACCTGCCCATCGATGTGGGAATGCGCAACCTCGCGTTCGCGGCTGACGAGACGGTGCCCGAAGGCTTCGAACTGGTCAGCACCGAGAGCACGCTGTCGGAAGACGGCACGACGCTCACCATCGCGCTGACGAACGAGGCCGACGAGCCGCCGACGCCGCCGACGCCCGGGCCGCCCACCACGCCGGGCACCCCGCAGACGCCCGGCACGCCCGGGACGCCGGGCACGCCCGCGAGCGTCGGCTCCCCCACCGTCGCCACCGGCGACGTGCTCGGCGGCGCGCTGACGGCCTTGGTCGCGCTCGCTGCCGCCGCAGCCGGCACGCTGGCGGTAACCGTCCTCCGCCGCAAAGCGCGCCGCGAGTAGCACGCCCGACCCGCTCCGAACGCGAAAAGCCCCGGTGGATCACCGGGGCTTTTTCATCAGCGGCGTTGCGGCCGTCGCGTTGCCGGCGGCTGCAAGCCGCATCTCGTCGAGCTCGTTGCGCGTTACGCGGCTTTCGCCACGTGCAGCTGAACCTCGTACCACGCCTTGTCGGCAGCGAGCGTCGTCTTGCGGGCCTCCTCGTCGGAAATCCCGGCCAGCTTCTCCTCGATGGCGGCCAGCTGCTCGCGCACCTGATCGACATCGATCTCGGACGCCGGCAGAGCGCGGTCGGCCAGGATGATGACCTTGTTGTCCGTCACCTCGACGTAGCCGCCCTGCAGGGCGTAGCGCGCCACATCTCCGGCGGCGGTCGCCTTCACGCGCGCCTCGCCATCGGCAAGCACGGACACGAGCGGCGCATGGCCCTTCAAGAAGCCCATCTCGCCTTCGACGCCGGGCACGACGACGAGCTCAACCTCTTGCGAGACGAGCTTCGCCACCGGCGTCACGATGTCGCACATGAACCCAGCCATTATGAAGCCTTCTTCATCTCTTCATACGCAGCGTAGACGTCCTCGATGGAGCCCTTCATGCGGAAGCACTGCTCGGGGATCTCGTCGCACTCGCCGTCGAGAATGGCGGCGAAGGAGCGGATGGTGTCCTCAAGCTTGACGTACTTGCCCGGCAGGCCCGTGAACTGCTCGGCCACGTGGAAGCACTGGCCGAAGAACTGCTGCGCCTTGCGGGCACGGTTCACGATCTTCTTCTGGTCCTCGGAAAGCTCGTCCATGCCGAGGATGGCGATGATGTCCTGCAGGTCCTTGTAGTTCTGCAGCAGCTCCTGGATGCCCACGGCCACGCGATAGTGCTCGTCGCCGACGATCTGCGGATCGAGCGCGCGGGAGGTGGACTCCAGCGGGTCGACGGCCGGGTAGATGCCCAGCTCGGAGATCGAACGGGACAGAACCGTCTTCGCGTCGAGGTGCGTGAACGTCGTGGCCGGCGCGGGGTCGGTCAAGTCGTCGGCGGGCACGTACACGGCCTGCACCGACGTGATGGAGCCGGTGGTCGTCGACGTGATGCGCTCCTGCAGGTCGCCCATCTCGGTGGCCAGCGTCGGCTGGTAACCCACGGCGGACGGCATACGGCCGAGCAGAGCGGACACCTCGGAGCCGGCCTGCGTGAAGCGGAAGATGTTGTCCACGAACAAGAGCACGTCCTGGCCCTGATCGCGGAAGTACTCCGCCTCGGTGAGGCCCGCCAGGCCGACGCGCAGACGCGCTCCCGGAGGCTCGTTCATCTGACCGTACACGAGGCAGGTCTTGTTGATAACGCCCGAGTCGCTCATCTCAAGGTAGAGGTCGGTGCCCTCGCGGGTACGCTCGCCCACGCCCGTGAACACCGACGTGCCGCCGTGCTCCTGGGCCAGGTTGTTGATGAGCTCCTGGATGATAACGGTCTTGCCGACGCCGGCGCCGCCGAACAGACCCGTCTTGCCGCCCTTGACGAAGGGCTCGACGAGGTCGATGGCCTTGATGCCGGTCTCGAAGATCTCGGTCGTCGTGGACAGCTCGTCGTAGTCCGGAGCCGGTCGGTGGATGGGCATGTAGCCCTTCACCTCGGGCATCGGCTTCTCGTCGACGGGCTCGCCGATGACGTTCCAGATGCGGCCCAGGGTCTCGGGACCCACGGGCATCATGATCGGGTGGCCCGTGTCGACGACCTCGAGACCGCGGACGAGGCCGTCGGTCGAGCTCATGGACACCGAGCGCACAAGGTTGCCCGGCAGGTGCGTCTCGACCTCGAGCACGAGGTGCAAGTCGCCCGCCAGGGTCTTCGCATCAACTGTCAGCGCATTGTAAATCGCCGGCAGCTGATCAGGGGGAAACTCGACGTCAACAACAGGACCGACGATACGCACGATGCGACCGGTTGCGCCCTTGCTGGCCTCGATCTCCTCCTTCGTAAGCATTTGTTCAGCCATTTAATCCTCCAAAGCCGCTGCGCCACCGACGATCTCGGAAATCTCCGTCGTGATAGCGCCCTGGCGTACGCGGTTATACAATCTAGTCAACGTTTCGACCATTTCGGTAGCGTTGTCCGTAGCCGACATCATGGCGTTACGGCGCGCGCCCTGCTCGGCGGCTGCCGAGTCGATGAGCGCATGGTACAGCGTCGTACGCACGTAGGCCGGCAGCAAGCGGTCGAGCACGGCGTCGGCGCTCGGCTCGAAGATCACGTCGCCCTCAAGCTTCGGATCGCCTTGCGTCTCCGCCACGCCGGCGCCGGCGAGCTCAGCCTCGAGCGCAGCCGTGTCGACGGGCAGCACGAGCTCCTCGCGAAGCACCTGCTCGGCAGCGTTCTTCGCATGGTTGTAGATCACAACCACCTCGTCGATCGTGCCGTTCTCGTAGCCATCGATGGCGTAGGCCGCAACGGACGCGGCCTCCTCCACCGTCGGATCGGCAGAAAGGTCCGAGTAAGCGAGCACCGGCTCCACCTTGCGGTAGGTGAAGTACCCGACGGCCTTCTTGCCGCAGGCGACCACCTGGGTGGTGGCGCCCGCAGCCTGCTTTTCCTTCATGAGACGCTCGACGTGCCGCAGCACGTTGCTGTTGAAACCGCCGGCGAGGCCGCGGTCGGACACAACCACGACGAAGAGCACGTTCTTCACTTCGTCATGCTTGCGCAACAGCGCGTTTTCGGAGCCACCTACACGCTTGGCAACGTTGGCCAACATTTCGACCATGGAGTCGGCGTACGGCGTTGCGGCCGCCACGCGCTCTCCAGCGCGGCGGATCTTCGCAGCCGACACCATTTCCATGGTGCGCGTGATCTGCTTCGTCGAAGAGACGGAGCTGATACGCCGTTCTATGTCGTGAAGGTTGGGCATAGTCTACCTGCCTTAGGAAGCCGAGGGCGAGAACTGCAGCTTGAAAGCTTCGATCGCAGCGTTCAGGTCGGTTTCGATGGTATCGGTAAACTTCTGCGCCTTCTCGAGCGCCTCGACGACCTCCGGCTTGGAAGCGTGGATGAAGTCGAGCAGCTCGCCGCGGAAGCGGACGACGTCGGACACGGGGATGTCGTCAAGGTAGCCATGCGCACCAGCGTAGATGGAGATGGCCTGGTCCATGACGGGCATCGGCACGTAACGACCCTGCTTCAAGAGCTCGGTCATGTGGGCGCCGCGGTTCAGCTGATCCTGCGTGGCCTTGTCCAGGTCGCTGCCGAACTGCGTGAACGCCTGCAGCTCGCGATAGGACGCGAGGTCGAGGCGCAGCGTGCCGGCAACCTGCTTCATAGCCTTCACCTGCGCGGAGCCGCCGACGCGCGACACCGAGATGCCGACGTTGACCGCAGGGCGCTGGCCCTGGAAGAACAGGTCGGTGGACAGGAAGATCTGACCGTCCGTGATGGAAATGACGTTGGTCGGGATGTAGGCGGACACGTCGCCGGCCTGCGTCTCGATCATGGGCAGCGCCGTGAGCGAGCCCGCGCCGTACTCGTCGGACATCTTGACCGCGCGCTCCAGCAAGCGGGAGTGCAGGTAGAAGATGTCGCCCGGGTACGCCTCGCGTCCCGGCGGGCGGCGCAGCGTCAGCGACATCTGGCGGTACGCCACGGCCTGCTTGGACAGGTCGTCGTAGATGCACAGCACGTGGCGGCCCGGGTTCTCGGCCGTGGCCGGCTGGCCGTCCTCGCCGTTGTACATGAAGTACTCGCCGATCGCGGCACCCGCCATCGGGGCGATGTACTGCAGCGGGGCGGAGTCGGACGCGGAGGCGTTCACGATGATCGTGT
Source organism: Eggerthella timonensis (assembly GCF_900184265.1). Lineage (NCBI taxonomy): Bacteria > Bacillati > Actinomycetota > Coriobacteriia > Eggerthellales > Eggerthellaceae > Eggerthella > Eggerthella timonensis. The sequence continues at coordinate 1,685,119 of NZ_FXXA01000002.1, read as the reverse complement.
ACTCCATCGCGCCGTGCTTCTCCAGCGTCTCCACCAGGCCGGCAACCGTGGATGCCTTCTGGCCGATGGCGACGTAGATGCAGATCATGTCTTTGCCCTTTTGGTTGATGATGGCATCAACCGCGATGGACGTCTTGCCGGTCTGGCGGTCGCCGATGATCAGCTCGCGCTGGCCGCGGCCGATGGGGATCATCGAGTCGATGGCCAGGATGCCGGTCTGCATCGGCTCCTCGACGGGCTGGCGCTGGATGACGCCGGGGGCCTTGAACTCCACCGGGCGCATGCCGTCGGCCTTGATGGGGCCCTTGCCGTCGATCGGCATGCCGAGCGGGTTCACCACGCGGCCGAGCATCTCTTTGCCCGAAGGGATCTCCACGATACGACCGGTGGTCTTCACCTGGTCGTTTTCCTTGATTGCGGTGACGTCACCAAGCAGCACGGCGCCGACTTCGTCCTCTTCGAGGTTCTGGGCCATACCGTAGACGGTCTGGCCGTTGGAACCCACGAACTCGAGGAGCTCGCCCGCCATGGCGTCTTTGAGGCCGTCGACGCGCGCGATGCCGTCGCCGACCTGGATGACGGTTCCGACTTCGCGAGATTCGACGCTCGTATTGAGCGCATCGAGCTGCTTGCGCAGTGCATCGTCAATAGACTGTGCGGTGATTTCAGTCACTAGCATTCACCTCCATCTGTTGATAGTTTGAGCACGTTGCGAGCGCTTTCCAACTGCGACAGGACGCTGGCGTCGATTCGCTTGCCGTTGGCACTCATCAATATGCCGCCGAGCAGGGACTTGTCGATGTGCTCGCGCAACACGACCTTCGTCCCCAGATCGGCCTCAGCTTTCTTCGTAATGACCTCGCGCAGATGATCGTCCAGGTCGACGACGGTCGTGACGTCGACGACGGTGACGTTCAGCTTCTGTTCGAGCTGTTCTCCATAGCTGGCCCATACGCGCGACAGCAACGCGAAGTCCCCGCGCTCGGCCATGACGGCCAGAACGTCGATGAGGACGGGGTTGCATGATGCGAACAGGTTGCGCACCAGCTGACCCCTCTGCTCGGGCGTATAGGAGCTGTCCTCCAAGGCGTCGGAGAGATCCATGTTCGAACGTGCGATGCGCATGATGCGCTCGGCCTGGTCGCGGACCTCGAGCACGGCGTCCTGACCGCCTGCTTCGTATGCGCCGTCCAGAAGAACGGACGCATACGTCGCGACCTTCTCTTTGAGAATTTGGCGGTTAGTTGGCATTGAAACTGCCCGCCTCGTTCACGTAGCGCTCGATGATCTTGCGGTGTTCGGCGTCGCCCAGATCCTCGCCGATCAGGCGGGACGCAACGGCGACGGACAGGTCGGCAACCGAGCCCTGGAGCTCGGAGATGGCAGCCTTCTTCTCCGCTTCGATGGCGTTGTGCGCCTTGTCGATCATCGCGGTGGCCTCGGACTGCGCCTTGTCGGTGATGTCGGCCTTCACGGCCTCGCCCGTCTTCTTCGCGTCGGCGACGATCTGGGCGGCCTGGGCCTTGGCATCTTCCAACTGGCGTTTGTATTCCTCAAGCACGCGCTCGCTTTCGACGCGAGCCTGCTCGGACTTCTCAAGAGAATCCTTGATGGTCATCTCGCGCTTCTCCAGCATGGCCTCGAACTTCGGCCAACCGAACTTGGCCAGAACGATCCAAAGCAGGATGAAGATCACGAGCATGGGGATGAACTCCGCCATGTCGGGCAGGATGGCGCTCAGGCCGCCCGATGACTCTTCTTCAGCCGCGAACGCGAGCGCAGGGAAAGCAAACGTCATGCCGGCGCCGGCAAGCGCGGCAAGCCCGATGCGGGCCGATGTTTCTTTCGCTTTAGCTTTCACGTACGTTACCTCCTTGTAAGCCTTATACGGCACGGTATCCGAATGAGGCTTGGTTACACGATGAAGGTAAGCACGAAGCCGATGAGGCCCAGAGCCTCGGCGAGAGCGGCACCGATGATGAAGTTCGTGAACAGACGACCCTGCAGTTCGGGCTGGCGAGCGGTCGCAACGCAGCAGCCGTAGCAGGCGATGCCGATGCCCAGGCCAGGGCCGATGGTCGACAGGCCGTAGCCCACGAGCTTCAAAGCCGCAAGAGCGAGTGTAATTTCCACAGTTTCCTCCTTTTACCGTTCTCGGGCTTTTCCCGAGAACCATGGACACCTTCTATGTCAACCAGCCGTGGAATAGCCGGCTAAACACCTAACGTTTCCCGCGCAGGGGCGCGAGGAGCCTCGTTCGCGGCCTAGTGGTCGGACGTGGCCAGGCCGATGTACACCGCGCTGAGGATGGTGAACACGTAGGCCTGCAAGAACGCCACGAGCACTTCCAGCGCGTACATCGCGAACAAGAACAGCATCCACGCGACGGAGATGCTGCCGACGCCCACGCCCGCACCCTGGATGGCAGAGCCGATGAAGACGCTGGTGAGCAGTGCGAAAATGCCGAGAACCATGTGGCCGGCGAACATGTTGCCGTAGAGTCGAACGGCCAGCGTGAGCACGCGCAGAAGCGTGGAGAACAGCTCGAGGAACCACACGATGGGCACCATCACGATGGGCAGGCCGGCCGGCGCGAACGACTTGAGGTAGCCGCCGAGGCCCTTGGCCTTGATGCCCCAGAAGATGAAGTAGATGAACGAGATTGCCGCGAGCGCCCAGGTGATGCTGATGGACCCGGTGGGGGTCTTGCAGCCCGGGATGAGGCCCACGAAGTTGCTGATCAGGATGAAGAAGAACAGCGTGGCCAAGAACGGCAGGTGCTTCTTGTAGCCGTGGCCGATGGCGCTTTCGCCCATGTCCTTCTTCACGAACTCGTAGCCGTATTCCACCATGTTGGTGAACTTGTTCGTGGGGATGATCGTGAGGCGCTTGCTTGCCGCAAGAACGACGACGAGCGTGATGAGGAAGCAGATGAGCATCCACAGCACGTACTGCGTCATGCCGAACGATCCCGACCCGAACACGAAGGCGGAATCGAAAGAATGCTGCAGGTGGGGTACCTGTTCCGCTAGGGATTCAAGAGGATTCACGTGTCTTTACCTTTCCATCTTACTTCCGCACAAGATTGCTGACGCCGAACCCGATAGCCGCGACGGAAAGGGCCACGACTTCGGCAAGAACGAACGGCAGGACGAACTCACGCGCAAGAAGCGCGCACGCGATGGCGGTTACGAAGAGCACAGCGACGGAAAGCAGCACACCTAGAAGAAGGGCACCGGCGTGCCCCAGGTTGCTGGTATCGGTCACTCGTCTCGTCATACGCAAACCGGCGAACAGCGGGGCGAACCCCGCGACGCCTGCAAGCGCCCCCAGTACGATAGCTACTGCCATGTCCCACTTTCTTCTTGACCGTCGAGCGCACAAGTACGCATCCTACCAAGCCGACTCGTATGATAACGGAACTTCACGTTTGTCCAACGGCAGGGTTACAAAAACTTACAAAATTTGGGTGAGTGGACGAATAAACCGGCCAAAAAACTGCATAAAGCCCGCGCGAACGGCGAGCGAAACCGTATAAAAGGCGGGCGGGGCGGGGCTGAGGCTGGGAGTTGGCGCGAGGCAAGGGGTGAGACAGAGGGACGGGGTAATTGTCTCGTTTCAGACAAAATGAGACAATTACCCCGTCCCTCTGTCTCACCCTGTCTCACCCGCCCCGCCTAGCAGTCGAACACGCGCAGCTTCATGCCCGCTTCCTCGAGCATGGACATGGCCAGCTCGTCGGGATACGGGTTCTGGTAGACGATCTCCTCGATGCCGGCGTTGATGAGCATCTTGGCGCACACGACGCACGGCTGCGTGTTGATGTAGATGGACGCGCCCGTGATGTTGATGCCGTAGCGCGCCGCCTGGATGATGGCGTTCTGCTCGGCGTGCAGGCCGCGGCAGATCTCGTGGCGCTGCCCGCTGGGCACGCCGAGCTGCTGACGCAGGCAACCGGTCTCGGCGCAGTGGCGCATCCCCGTGGGCACCCCGTTGTAGCCGGTCGCCAGGATGCGACGGTCCTTCACGATGACCGCCCCCACGGCGCGGCGCATGCAGGTGGTGCGGGTGGCCACCTCGTTCGCCAGCGTCATGAAGTACTCGTCCCAGCTGGGGCGCTTGTCAAGCAAAGGCTCGGTTGTCGTTTCCATGGGGTATCCCGTCTCTCGGTCCGCTCGGCGCGGCGCGCTTCCTACTTCGTGCCGAAGATGCGGTCGCCGGCGTCGCCGAGGCCGGGGACGATGTAGGCATGGTCGTTCAGGCACTCGTCGATGGCGCAGGTGTAGATCTGCACGTCGGGATCGGCCGCGAGCACGGCCTCGATGCCGACGGGCGCCGCGACGAGCACGACGAGCTTGATGTTCTTCACGCCCTGCTGGCGCAGGTAGTGGATGGCCGCCGTGGCCGAGCCGCCCGTGGCCAGCATCGGGTCCACCACGAGCACGCTGCGCTGGGCGATGCTGTCGGGCAGCTTCGCGTAGTACTCGTGCGGCTCGTGCGTATCGGGGTCGCGGTACATGCCGAGATGGCCGACGAACGTGGAGGGCATGAGCTCCTGCAGGCCCTCCACCATGCCGAGACCGGCGCGCAGGATGGGGACGATGACCATCTTCTTGCCCGCCACCTGCTTGCACGTGGTCTTGCAGATGGGCGTTTCCACCTCGACGTCCTCGAGCGCCAGGTCGCGCGTTGCCTCGTAGCCCTCGAACATGGCCAGCTCGCGCACGAGCGCGCGGAAATCCTTCGACGACGTGTTCTTGTTGCGCAGCTTGGACAGCTTGTGCTGGACCATCGGATGGTCGACGACGGTGACGCGGTCGTAGTGGTTCGTCATGGGAATGCGCTCCTCAATCAGTAGTCGAGCTCGGGATAGAGCGGATGGGCGGCAAGCAGGGCATCGGCCTTGGCGCGCACGTCGGCGAGCTTCGCTTCGTCGTCGGCGTTGAACACCGCGGCGGCGATAAGCTGGCCTACCTCGTAGAAGTCGTCGGCCGTGAAGCCGCGCGTGGTGGCGGCGGCGGAGCCCACGCGGATGCCGCTCGTGACGAACGGGCTGCGCGGCTCGTTAGGGATGGAGTTCTTGTTCACCGTGAGCCCCACGCTCTCGAGCAGCTTCTCGGCGTCCTTGCCCGTGACGTCGGCGGCCGTGAGGTCGACGAGGCACAGGTGGTTGTCGGTGCCGCCGGACACGAGGCGCAGGCCGCCGTCCATCATGCCCTGGCCGAGCGTGCGGGCGTTCTCCACGACGTGCTCGATGTACTCGGCGTAAGCGGGACGGGAGGCCTCGCCGAACGCGATGGCCTTGCCGGCGATGACGTGCATGAGCGGGCCGCCCTGCGCGCCGGGGAACACGGCCTTGTCGATCTTCTTGGCGATCTCCTCGTCGTTGGACAGGATGAACCCGCCGCGCGGGCCGCGCAGCGTCTTGTGGCTCGTGGACGTGACGACGTCGGCGTGCGGCACGGGGCTCGGATGCGCGCCCGTGGCCACGAGGCCGGCGATGTGGGCCATGTCCACCATGAAGTACGCGCCCACCTCGTGCGCGATGGCGGCCATGCGCTCGAAGTCGATGACGCGCGGGTAGGCGCTCGCGCCGCCCACGAGAAGCTTCGGGCGGATGTCCTTGGCGATGCGCTCGACCTCGTCGTAGTCGATGGTCTCGGTCTCGGGGTCGAGGCCGTAGGCGGCGAAGTTGTAGAAACGGCCCGAGAAGTTCACCGGCGAGCCGTGCGTGAGGTGGCCGCCCTGGTCGAGGCTCATCCCCAGCACCGTGTCTCCCAGCTCGAGCAGCGCGGCGTACGCGCCGAAGTTCGCGTTCGCGCCGCAGTGGGGCTGCACGTTCGCGAAGTTCGCGCCGAACAGCGCGCAGACGCGATCGCGCGCGAGATCCTCCACAAGGTCGACCTTCTCGCAACCGCCGTAGTAGCGTTTGCGAGGGTAGCCCTCGGCGTACTTGTTCGTGAGCACGCTGCCCACGGCCTCCATGACGGCGGGCGACGTGAAGTTCTCCGAGGCGATGAGCTCGATGGAGTCGCGTTCGCGGGCGAGCTCCTGGCGCATCGCGTCGGCGACGGCCGGATCGGTCTGGGGTACGTACTGGAGGGCCATGGGCGGTTCCTTTCGATGAGGGCGAGGCGAAGTGATCATGCTAGCACAGGATAGCGGGCGCGCGGCCCCTCCCGGCTATTCGTTCTCGAGAGCGGCGATCTTCTCGACGCGACCTGCATGGCGACCGCCGCCGAACGCGGTGCTGACGAAGGCCTCGAGGATCTCGCGGTTCGTGGGCTCGTCGACGAAGCGGCCCGACACGGCGACGACGTTCGCGTCATTGTGCTCACGCGCGAGAGCGGCGAACAGCGGGCTCGTGACGTTGGCGGCGCGGATGCCGTCGATCTTGTTGGCGGCCACGGCCATGCCGATGCCCGTGCCGCATACGAGCACGCCGCGCTCGGCCAAGCCGTTCACCACGTCGTGCGCGACGAGGGCGGCGTAATCCGGGTAGTCGACGCGCTCGTCGCAGTCGGGGCCTCGGTCGATCACGTCGTGGCCCTTCGAGGCCAGGTAATCTGCGAGCGCCTGCTTCTGCTCGAATCCCGCGTGGTCGCTTGCAATGCTGATCTTCATGTGGTGCCCTTCCCTTCTTCTTCGTCTCGATCAGTATAGAGCATCGCGCGTTGTGGGATAATGGTCGCATCCGTTTCAAGGAGGGAAATGCATGGGGATGCAGGGACGATCGACGGAGAATGCACGCGGCGCGACGGGTCGGGCGTCCTTGCCCGGCTTAGTGCGCGCGAACCCGGTCCCGCTCTACCTGCCGATAGCCCTGACCGCCACGTGGCAGTACGCGATGGTCAAGGTATGGAACCATTTCTGCGCCACGCCAGCCGCTTACCTGTATATGGGCGAGGGCGCGGCGTGCCTCCTGTTGGTGGCGGCCCTTGCCGCGCTCGGGAAGCGCGCGTCCGGCAAGCCCGTCCCAGCTCCTGCTGCCTTCGCGCTGGCGGCTTTTTTCTGCCTGGTGCCGCTCGGCGTGGTGGTGCTCGGGCCCTTTCCGGGCACCGACCTCGTCATAGGTGCCGTTGCCGCGCTCAGCATGACGTGGTACTACCTGCGCTGCGGCGAGCTGTACGTAGGCCTGAGCTTTCAACGTACCGTCGTATGCGTCGCCGTTTCGCTCGCCATCGCCTACGTGGTGAGGATCGCGCTGTTCCTGCTGCCCGATGCGGCCGTGTACCCGCTCGTCTGCAGCGTGCCCCTGTTGTTCGAGCCCGCCGCGCGCAAGGCGTCGCACGCTCGCGTCCGCGCGCTGGAAGACGGGACGCCGGCCGCCGCGCGCAACCTGCGCCGCACGAGCCCGGGCTTCCTCGTCGCGCTGGCCCTGGAGGTGACGGCTTTCTGCGTGGTGGCCGGGTTCTTCGGCACGCCTTTGCTGGCGGGCTACAGCTGGCTGCACTGCCTCATCCTCATCGGCATCCTGGCGGCGTTGCTGGCGCTGTTGCTGCAGCGCGGCCCCGAGGTGCGGCTGAGCCAGCTGTTCGAGGTCGTGCTTCTGTGCTGCCTGCTGGCGTTTGCAGTGCTGTCGTTCACATCGAGCCGGAGCACGGTGGGCCTGCTTATCATCAACGTGCCGCACGCCGTGGTCACCGCGCTTCTGTGGATGCTGCTCATCGACCTCGAGAATCGCCGCGAGTTCCCGCCCCTCGCGGTGTTCATGGCGGGCTGGGGGCTGAGCGACCTCGGGATCGGCGCAGGAAGGTTCCTCGCCTCCTCGGTGGTTGGCACGAGCGACCTGCCGTCGAACGCCTTGATCGTTCTGGCGTTCTTCCTGGTGGCGAGCTTGGTGTTCGTGTTCAACAAGTTCACCGCCTACGACGCGCTCTCGTCGTTCGTCAGGGAGGACGAAAGGGGCGAGGCGCGCATCGACTATTCCGAGATAGAAGCAAGGTGCCTCGCGCTGGGCGAGCGGCACGGCCTGACGAAGCGCGAAGTGGAGATCGTGCAGCTCGTGGCAAAGGGGCGCTCGCGGGGGTACATCGCCTCCTCGCTCGTCATCTCCGAGAACACGGTGAAGGGCCACACACGCAACGCCTACGGCAAGCTGGGGATCCACAGCAAGCAAGAGCTGCTCACCCTCATCGAGTCGCTGTGACGCGCGAAGCCGCCCGGGCCGTGGGGCTCGGACGGCTTCGCAGGAGGGTGCGCGCGCTGCGGTGAGGGAGGGGTTCGCCGCGCTACGCTTGGGAGATGGCGTCCTTCACGGCGGCCATGAACGCCGTGCTGGTGAGCGTGGCGCCGGAGACGGCGTCGACGTCGGCAGTGTTCTTCGCCACGGCCTCGGCGGTAAGGGTCTCGAGGGCCTTGCCGCCGATCTCGGGCGTCTCGCTTTCGGAGACGACCTCGACGGAGGCGATAGTGCCGTCGGCGTAGGCAACCTTCACCGTAATGTCGCCGCCCATGCCGCCCGAGCCGACGCCGAGGTACTCGCCGGCTGCCAACTGCACGTCGGCGCCTTCCTCGGGCTTGACGTCGCTTGCCGCGCCCGGCTCGTAAGAGATGGCGGGCTCGACGGCCGCGAGCGGCTCGTAGGCGGGCAGCTCGTCCTTCTCGGCGGCAGCGTTGGTGCCGGCGATCTTGCCGAACACCATGCACTCGGCGAGGTTCCCGCCCGAGTTGTACTGGAAGGGCGTGATGCCGCCAAGCTCGCCGGCGCTGTACAGGTGCGGGATGGGGTCGCCCTGCGTGCTGATCACTTCGGCGTTCTTGTTGCGGCGCGGGCCGCCCTGGGTGTTGAGCACGAGGGGGCGGAACTCGGCCGCGTACAAGGTGCCGCCGTCGAAGGGCCGCATGCTCTCGGGGGCGCGGTTGAACTGGTAGTCCCTGCCTTCGGCGGCGAACTTGTCGAAGTCCGCGAGCGTGCGTGCGAGGACCTCGGGGTCGGCTCCGATGATCTCGGCGAGGGCCTCGGGGGTATCGGCCTTCTTGAGGATCGCCTCGCGCTCTTCGGTGAGGTAGCCGCCGTCCTTGAGCTCCTGGTACTGGACGGAATCGAACACCAGATGAGGCGTGTAGTTGGCGACGGGCATCCTCCACACGCCGCATGAGTACACATGGCCGTGGCGGTGCTTGCCGTTCTCGTCGACGAAGCGGCTGCCGTCGTCGCCTACCAAAACGACGCTGCCCTTTCCGTACGCCTCGCTGTCGAGCGAGATGAGGGGCGACGTCGGGCTGAGCTTGGCCGTTTCGAGCAGGGCGCGGTTGCCCTCCTCGACCGCCCAGGCGTTGCCGCTCAGGATGCCGAGCGACTCGTAGGCCTCCATGTGCCACAGGTCGGCGCCCACCTCGATGCCCATGAGGATGCCGTCGCCGTTGTTGTGCAGCGTGCCGAGCGGCGTGAGGCGGGCGGCTCCCAGGTAGTCCTGGATCATCTCGCGGTTGTTCTCGAAGCCGCCGCAGGAGAGCACCACGCCCCTCTTCGCGCGCACGAGCGTCTTCTCGCCCTTCCGGTCGATCTCGACGCCCACGATGGTTCGTGACCGGGGATCCTGGACGAGTCGCGTCGCCGGGGACTCCAGCCACACGTCGATGGCGTCGGCGCGGTCGACCACGTTCTTGCGTATCAGCTGCCACAGCGAGCTGTTGTACATGCCCTCGGTGGCGAACCACTCGACGATGGCCTCGCCGCCCTCGTACTCGGGGTACTCGGGCGTGACGATGGAGCCGTTCGGGCGAACGAAGGGCTTATCGGCCCCCAGGTGCTTGAGCAGGTCCTCCATCTGGCAGATGCCGTCGGTGTAGGTGCGCAGCATCCCCTCGTCGTAGTCGAAGTGCCAGGCTAGCTGCTCGTAGTAACGGTACGTGGCGTCCGGGTCGGTGCCCGACACGCACATCTGCGCGGCGAAGCGGGTGTTGCCGCCCTCCTCGCCGAGCGGCGCCTTGTCGCACACCAGCACGCGGGCGCCCGCATCGGCCGCATAGACCGCGCTCACGCCGCCCGCGCCGCCGAAGCCCACGACCACCACGTCGTACTCGGCGTTCCACGCCACGGTGTCGGCGAACGTGAAACCCTCGCCGCCCGCGCTCGCCTGTTGCGCAGGAGCCGCGCAGCCGGAAAGGCCCGCAAGCCCGAAGCCCGCCGCGCCGATGCCGGCAACCCCCGCGCCTTTCAAGAAGCTCCGTCGAGAAAACGTCTTCGATTCCATGGGAATCTCCCCTTCCTATTCCGTCCTCTGTTTCCTGTCGCGCCGCGCTGCGGGCGACTGGATCGAGGATCGCGCGGAAGGGCGCGCGCAACCATAGCGCTTTCGGGGTCGTTTCGAAAAAAGGCCTGACCCAAACGGGGTTGTTTCGCGGATTCGCGCCTTTCGACAATGCGTCGGAAAGGCGCCGACTCGCTCAGGACGCCATCGTGCGTTCGACGGCGCGGGCCCAGCCGTCCAGCAGGGCGGCATGGCGCTCGTCTTCCATCCCGGGCTCGTAGATCGCGTCCGACGAGCGCAGGGCGCAGAGGCTCGCCGCGTCGTTCCAGAACCCGGTTGCCAGGCCCGCGAGGAACGCGGCGCCGAGCGCAGTTGTCTCGGCATTCTGGGGTCGGCGCAGCGGCGTGCGCAAGATGTCGCTTTGGAACTGCATGAGAAAATCGTTCGCGGACGCGCCGCCGTCCACGTTGAGCACGCTGAGCGGCACGCCGGCATCGGCCTCCATGGCCACCGCGAGGTCGCGCACCTGGTAGGCAAGCGACTCGAGCGCCGCGCGCACGATATGCGCGCGACCGGTTCCGCGCGTGAGCCCGTAGATGGCGCCGCGCGCATCGGCGTCCCAGTAGGGTGCGCCGAGGCCGGTGAACGCCGGCACCACGTAGACGCCGTCGGTGCTGTTCACGCTGCGGGCGATGGCCGACGTCTCGGCCACGTCGTCGATGATGCCCAAGTCGTCGCGCAGCCACTGCATGAGCGCGCCGGCCATGAACACGCTGCCCTCGAGCGCGTACTCGGGGCCCGCGCCGGGGCCCGACGCGGCGATGGTGGTGACGAGGTTGTGCGTAGAGCGGCACGCCTCGCCGCCCGTGTGCATGAGCAGGAAGCAGCCGGTTCCGTACGTGTTCTTCGCCTGCCCCGGTTCGAAGCAGCACTGTCCGAACAGGGCCGCCTGCTGGTCGCCCGCCACGCCGCAGATGGGCACGTCCGGCACGATGCCGGTGCGCGCGGTGCGGCCGAACTCTCCCGACGAGGGGCGCACGTCGGGAAGCATGGACGCGGGAATGCCGAACAGGTCGAGCAGCCACGGGTCCCATGCGAGCTCGTGGATGTTGTACAGCATGGTGCGGCTGGCGTTCGTCACGTCGGTGGCGTGCACGCGCCCCTGCGTGAGCGCCCAGATGAGCCACGTGTCGATGGTGCCGAAGGCCAGCTTTCCGGCCTCGGCGTCGGCGCGGGCGCCCTCCACGTGGTCGAGGATCCACTTGATCTTGCTGGCGGAGAAGTAGGCGTCGGGAACGAGCCCCGTCTTGTCGACGATAGCCCGCGCCACCCGAGGATCGGCCGTCAGCTCGTCGATGATGGGCGCCGTGCGACGGCATTGCCACACGATGGCGTTCGTCACGGGCTCGCCCGTTTCGCGGTTCCACACCACGGTGGTCTCGCGCTGGTTCGTGATGCCGATGCTGTCGATGTCCTCGGCGCCGAGGTTATGCGCCACCAGAAGCTCGGTGAGCGCGCCCAGCTGCGACGACAGGATGTCGCGCGGATCGTGCTCGACCCATCCGGGCTGCGGATAGAGCTGGGGGAACGGGTTCTGCACCGCATCGACGACGCACCCGCGCGCGTCGACGAGCATGGCGCGCGACGAGGTGGTTCCCTGGTCGAGCGCTACGACGTACTTTGGCATGCATGCTCCTCAATCCAATCGACCGTCTCAGTATAAACCCGAGCCCGCCCCGGTTCGTTGAGGATTTCGTGGCGCATGCCCTCGTACAGCTTCACCTCCACATCCTGCACGCCGGCGCGGCGCAGCTGCTCGGCCGCCGCACGCACGCCCTTGCCGCACGCGCCCACCGGGTCCTCCGCGCCGGCGATGAGCAGCACGGGCAGGCTCTTCGGCACCTTCGCCGCGCAGGACGCCGTCACCACCTCGGCCGTAAGGTCGGTGAGCGTGGCGTAGCCGCCGACGGAGAACATGGCGCCGCACAGCTCGTCGGCGATGTAGGCGTCCACGACGGCTGGGTCGGTGCATATCCAGTCGTGCGGCGTGCGCGGGTTCTCGATCTGCTTGGCGAACGCGCCCACGCCCATGCCGTCCAGAAGCGGGCTGCGGTAGTCGGGGCCCTTCGTCTTCGCGAGGAACCGCGCCAACGCGTTGCCGGCCTTCGACACGACGAAGGGCTGCTGGCCCGTGCCGCAGATGACGGCCGCCGCCACGTCCTCGCCGTAGCGGGCCAGGTAGGCGCGCGTGACGAAGCTGCCCATGGAGTGTCCGAACATGATGTAGGGCGTCTGGCGAGCGTAGCGGGCGGTGACGGTCTTTCGCAGCTCGTGGACGTCCTCGATGAGGATCTCCTTGCCGTCCGGCGGCAGGCAGCCCAGCTCGTCGGGGCCGGCCGCGCTCTTGCCGTGGCCGACGTGGTCGGCGGCGCACACCACATAGCCGCGCTCCACGAGGAAGCGCGCGAACTCGTCGTAGCGCCCCACGTGCTCCGCCATGCCGTGGACGATCTGCACGACGCCGCGCGGCGCAGTGCGGCGGCTTCCGCGCACGCGGGCCGGTTCCCACACGAGGCCTTTGATGGTGGATGTTCCGTCATGGGACAAAAAGCCGATCGGCGCGACTGCAACCGTTGTATCCATATGATCCCCTCCCCAGGAGTTTTATCCCATTATACCCGCACGCCACGCGCTCGAACCGAAACGTTACGTGAAGAGTCAGGGATGGCCTGACGTACGCGGCGGGATCGAGTTCGTGGCAGAAACGGCGAGAAATTCGTCGTATGGCGCGCGCAGCAGAGGGTGCTTCCCCGCCAGGATCGCCTCGCGCGAAGGCCGACCTGGGAAAACGCGAAAGCTCGCAACCGGATTGCCGGTCGGGCCGTCGCCCGGGACCGACCGAGCGACGAATTTCTCCCCGTTTCTGCCACGAACGCCGCAACGCGAAACGGGGCGCGGGCGGCCTGCCGGAACGCGGAGGCGCGCTCGGGGGGCTGCCGCAACGCGGGGCGTGCTCGGGGGGGCTGCCGCAACGCGGGGCGTGCTCGAAGGCGGCCTGCCGCAACGCGGGGCGCGCTCGGGGGCTACCCGAGCGCCCGCACGTCCGCTTCGGTGACGGCGCCTTCCCGCAGGATGCGGGGGGTTGCGCCGGTGCAGTCGATCACCGTCGAGGCGACGCCGCTTTTGTCGTCGTCGGCGTCGTCGGGCACGATCGCGCCCACGCGCACGACGAGATCGGGGTCGAGCGCGTCGAAGGCGCCCGGCGCTTGCAGGCCCGAGATGTTCGCCGACGTGGTGGCAAGCGGGCAGCCCGCCGCTTCGATGAGCTCGAGGGCAGCTTCGTTGTCGGGCATGCGCAGACCGATGGTGCCCGTCTGGGAACGGAAGGCCGCGGGCACGGCGTCGCCGGCCTCCACGATGAGCGTGAGGGGGCCGGGCCAGAACGCGCGCGCGAGGCGTCGCGCCAGGTCGGGAACGCGCGCGCCGTAGCGGTCGAGGTCGCCCGCGCTGGCCACGAGCCAGGAGATGGGCTTGCCGCGGTCGCGCTCTTTCAGATCGTAGAGCACGTCGGGGCTCGCCGCCGCCTCGACGGACACGCCTAATCCGTACACCGTTTCCGTGGGGAAGATGACCGCCTCGCCGCGCTTCAGGGCGGCGGCGGCCTCGTGCTTCGTGCTTGAACGTGGCAACATGGGCGCATCCCTTCTTCGATGATCGGGAGGCATTGTAGCACGTCGGCGCCCGCTCCTCCCCCGCCGCGCCCGACGGCATGCGTCAGACCAGCGCGTACTTCCTCTTGATGCGCTCGAGCTTCCGTCTCCAGGGAACGTAAAGCGCCGCGAGGAAGACGACCGTGGCCGCGCCGTGGATCGCGTCGAACGGCAGCGCGGCGCCAAAGGCGACGAGGGCGGCCGGCCAGGAGAACGGCTGCACGAAGCCGATGACGTACCAGCCGTTCAACAGCAGGCCGTACGCCAAGGCGGACAGGAAGCCGTACGCGTAGAGCACGGCCGTCCGGTCGAGCCATCCACGGTCGGCCAGCACGCCGGCCAGGTAGCCGACAAGGCCCCAGGCGTACATCTGCCACGGCGTCCAGGGCCCCTGACCGAAGAAGAAGTTCGACACGAGCGCCGCGAGCGCGCCCACCAGAAACCCGCTGCGTCGCCCGAAGACGGCTCCCGCGAGGATGCAGATGGCCGACACCGGCTTGAAGTCGGGAACGGGGGCGAACAGCACGCGCCCCGCTGCAGCGAGCGCGGCGAGCACCACCGTGGGCATGATCTGACGCAGCGCCGGACGCGAGGCTTCGAAACTGGCGAAGAACACGGCGACGGCCGCCAGCGCCACGACCACGGTGAGCAGCGCGCCTTGCTCCACCTGGAAGTACGCGCACGCGCCCAGCACGAGGGGCACCGCGACGAGCGCCGGCACCTCGAGCAGCGAGAGAACGCGCGCCGCCCTGCTCGGCAACCGGGGCGTCATGCGACCCCCTCGCGCCAGAGGCGGGCGAACGCGTCGTCGAGCGGGCGGTAGAACAGGTTGCCCGCGAAGAACGCGGCGGCCGGCTCGGTGCACACGGCCTCGCCGTCGAACAGCATGGTGGCGGCGTCGGCGACGAGCGCGGCGAACGTCAGGTCGTGCGTGGCGAGGACGACGGTCGCCCCGGCCTGCGCGAGATCGCGCAGGGTGCGGGCGACCAGCAGCTTCGACGGCGCGTCGAGCCCCTTCGTCGGCTCGTCGAGCAGCAGCAGGTCAGGATCGGTGAGCAGCAGCTTCGCGAACGCGAGCAGCTGCTGCTGGCCGCCCGACAGGTCGTAGGGATGGTTGGCGGCGCGCGCGTCCAGACCGAAGCGCGCGAGCGCGACCTCGACGGCGGCATCGTCGTAGGCGCACCTCGCCTGCCATTCGCGCAGCTCGTCGGCCACCGTATCGCACACGAACAGGGCCTTCGGATCCTGCGGCAACAGCGCCTGGCGAGCGGACAGCTTGTTGGCCACGCGCCCCCGCTCGGGCTTCAGCACGCCCGCGACGGCGCGCAAAAGCGTCGACTTCCCGCATCCGTTGCCACCCACGATCGCATGCACGTGACCTGCGGCGACGTCGAGGTCGAAGCCGCGAAGCACCCAGGAGGAATCCCGGGCGTAGCGCACGTGGACGTCGCGAAGGGAGAGAGCGGGCGAAGCCTCGCGGGCGGCATCGCCGCTCGGCGCGAGCCCTCCTGCTTGCGCCGAGCGGAGGACGTCCTGATCGGCGAAGCGCCCGCTCGGCACAAGCAGCGGGCGCGTCCGACCGTCCCGCAGCTCCACCAGGTCCGTCGCGTACGCGGCCATCGCCTCGGGGGCGTGGGTCGCCACGACGACGGTGATGCCTAGCTCGCGGTTCACGCGGAACAGGGCGTGCAGGAAGTTCTTCTCGGCCACGGGGTCGAGCTGGGCGGTGGGCTCGTCGAGCAACAGCAGGCGCGGCTGCATCGCCAGCGTGCCGGCCAACGTGGTCATCTGCTTCTGACCGCCCGACAGCTCGGCGACGGAGCGGCGGAACCACGGCTCGATGCCGAAGAAGTGCGCCACCTCGGCCACGCGGCGGCGCATCTCGTCCTGCTCCACGCCGAGGTTCTCCAGCCCGAACGCCAGCTCGTGCCACACGCTGTCGCAGACGATCTGGTTCTCGGGGCTCTGCGCCACGTACCCCACCGTCGCGGCGGACTCGCGCGCATCGAGCTCGTCCACGCCGCGTCCGAACACGCGCAGATCCCCCGCGCGCTCCCCCGCCGGCGCGATGGCCGGCTTGCAGCTTCTGAGCAGCGTGGTTTTGCCGCTGCCCGTGGCTCCCACCAGCAGCTGGAACGCGCCCTGCTCCACCGACCAGTCGAGCGGCCCGATGCCCGCCGTCGATTCGGGGTAGCAAAACGAGAAGCCGCGCGCTTCGATAGCCCTCACGCTCGCCATCGCACATACTCCTTCGCGGTGATCGCGAGCGGCAGGAACGCGAACAGCGCGTACGGCAGATAGTTCCACCAGGGCGCGAACCCGCCGATCGTCGGATAGAAACGGAACTGCGCGCATGCCGCCCAGGCGGCGGCCGCGGCCAGCAGCGCGAGCGCGCCCCCGCAGGCGAGCGCCGCGACGTCGAAGCGCCGGAACCGGTAGCGCGCGTAGGTGGTGCGCCGTGCGACGGCCCCCCAGCCGCGCGCCTTCATGGCGCCGGCCGTCTCGAGCGAGTCCTCCATGCTCCAGCCCATGAGCACCGAGGTTCGCCGCAGGTAGCCGCGCATAGCGGCGAGCCTCCCCGCAGGTTCCTCGGCGGGGCGCGCCGCCGTGCACGCGCGCTCCACGTCGGCGATGCCGTCGCCGCGCCGCACGAACTGCGGCACGAGGCGCGCCGTCATCGACAGCATGAGGCCTATCGTGGGCGCGATGCCGCCGAACAGCACCATGATCTTGTCCGAAGCGAGCACCTCGGAAGCGTTGGAGAACAGCGCGAGCACGCTGGCCAGCATGATGCCCATGCACGCGCCGTACACGAGGCTTTCCAGGTAGAACGCTCGCAAGCCGATGCGGAACAGCTCGGTGGATCCGACCGCCGAGAACGCCAGGTTCGCCAGCGCGACGATCGCCACGAGGGGGAGCTGCCACGCGAGCGTTCGGCCCGTCGCGCGCCAGCCGCGCAGTACCGCGCCGTATGCAAGCGCGCTGGCAAAGGAGATGGCCAGATAGACCGGCTGCATCGCCGTCATGCAGAGCACGATCATGACGGCGAAGTAGCCGAACGCCACGACGGGATGGAACAGGTCGAACGCCGTACGCTTCATGCGAGGCACGCCCCTAGGCGTGCACCGTCAGGAAGATCGAGACCACCACGAGCACGGCGAAGAAGATCGCCAGCGCGGCCATGACGATGGCCACCTTCCGATTGTTGAACACGACGCCCCACTTTCCTCAACCCGTACGCTTACAGGTCGTTGCCCATGTCGAGGGTGTACACCCACGTGATACTTTCGCCACCGCTTAGGATATACGAACCGCACCCGTATCCGGGCGAAGATCCGTTGACGAAATACAGCCAGCCGCTGCCGGGTCCGCAGGAGAATTCCGCGAGCCCGCCGATAGAGCTGACGTATCCGCTCGATCCGCCCACCGACACGCCGGTGGCGCACAAGGCGTCGTAAACGGAAGCGCCCTGGTTGAGCGTGACCGTGCCGCCGCCCAAAGACGAGGGATAGCCGTTGGACGCGGCGCGGGAGCTGTCGATGTACACTGACACGGTGACGGTGCTGGGAGCCGGCGGCGCTGGTTCGGGCGCGGGCGCCGGCTCGGGAGCGGGCGTCGGGGCGGGAGCGGTGCTTCCCGATGAGGGCGAGCCGGCATCGGGCGCGGAGTCGCCGGATGCCGAAGCGGCAGAGCCGTCGGCATCCGCCGCGTTCTCGCCATCGCCGGCGGCCGTTTGCCCGCCTGCACCCTCCGAAGCCTCTTCGGCGGCTTCCTCGCGGGCGCTCTCGTCGCTCTTCGCCGAGGCGCCGTCGTCGGCAGGCGCATCGGCGACGACGCGGGGCATCGGCACCGGATCGGACGGCGCAGGATCGCCGAGCCATCCGGTGGCGAAACCGGCGCTCGCCGCAAGCGCGCACAGGGCGATCGCGGCGGCGCTGACGCCCACGGCGAGGAGCGCCTTGCGGGGCCGGCGACGTGCGGGCTTGGACGCCGCCGACGCCTCGTCCTCCGAGGCCCCCTCCTCGCCGCGAGGCGCGGAGGGGGCGATGCGGCTGTCAGGCGCTTCGACGCCCGAGCCGTCGATCTTTTCGTTCGTGTCTTCGTTCATGCCGCCATGATCCTAACGACGCGCCGAAAGCTCGTCGGAAGCGCGCATCCGCCGCGTGGCGGCGACGCCCGCCGCAAGCGCGCCGAGCGCGAGCGCCGCGGCACCGGCCGCGTACGGCAGAGAGCCGTCGCCGGTCTTGGCGAGCGCCTTCTTGTCGGCTGCCGGAGCTCCTGCAGGCTCGACGTCGCCTTCTTCCCGCTCAGGGGCGGGCAACGCGGCCTGCCCGAGCTTCGCTTGCGTGTAGATGTTGTACGCCGCCCCGGTGTTCTTGAGGCCCTGGTACGCAACGAGTGCCCGGAACCCCTGCTCGGTGGCGAAGTCGTTGACTTTCCCTGCGTAGACGAAGGCTGTCAGGTCCTCCGTCGCCTGAGAGAGCAACGCGCTCATCGGCGTAGCCCCCGAAGCGGTCGCCCACGACGCAGCAGGGTCGATGCCCGCCGCGCACAGGGCGATTACCGCCATCGCCGTAGAGTTGGTGTTCGTGCCCGCCTCGACGCCGATGCCGCTTCCTCCGAAGCCGCCGTCGCCGAGCTGTATGGCCTTCAAGGCGTTGAGCGCCTTGTTCACGACGTTCTGGACGGTGGCGTCCTTCGAAGCGTACGGCGAAAGCGCCGTGATCACTATAGCGGTCATGTCCGCATCCGTCTTCGAGCCCCCGTACGAGAAGCCGCCGTCGGAAAGCTGGTTCGCGCACAGCGAGCGAACAAGCGCCTCTTCGGATATCTTCGCGTCTTCAGGTGCCGCATAATCGCCGCTCGAATACGCCAGCAGGGTGAACGCCTGAACGTTCACCGGTGACGCGGCTGTCACCTTCTGCGCCATGGCTTCCACGGCATGGTACGTGCCATCGCCATCGGGCACGGCGGCCGCGTCGGCGCCTGCTGCACTCAACGCGATGATGTTGCGCTGGAGCGCCGTCGCAACGGAGTCGGGCGCCGGGTTCTTCATGCCTTCGAGCGCCACAGGAACGAAAGCCTGTGCCTCGGCCTTTGTCAAACGGCCCATAGCAGCAAGATCCATGACCTGCCATACGTCGGTCGTTCCTTGGTAGGATGAGGCGATGTTGTTCATCAAGAAGGCCATGTCGGACATATTGACGCCGTGTGCGACGTTGGTGTCGGCAGGCGGATCGACCTTGTCGCCGGGATCGGCCGGATCGCCGCCGGCTTCAGCCTTCGTAACAGGATTTGCGACATAGTATGCAGACCAGTCCGAAGGAGCAACTGCGGAGGAGAAGGTGTCCCAGCACAGCTGGTAGGACCTCCCCGTCTCGATCTTCACCTGATCGAACGAAACAGAGGCCGAAACGCCCTCGGCGAACACGGACCAGAACTGGCTGAGCGAGAAATCGGGGCTGTTCAAACCGGCCAGCTTCGACCCATCCTTCGAAGCGATCGCGTTGAGGTACTTCCCGTGCTGGGACGCCGATGCGTCGTAGCCCTTCAGGTCGCCCTTCGCCACGGCGGTGTCCAGCAGGTCCTCCATCGTGAGGTCCGCCTTCGCATGCCCGGTGCCGCCGGCGGCCTGGGCCGTCTTGAGCACCTCGTCGAGCGCGTACTGTTTGTTGACCCAGGTGGGGTACGTCACCGCACCCGTATCGTAGTCGGTCTTGCTGCCCGCGGTGACGGTGAGGGTCGCCACTTCGGAAATCGTCGAGCCATCGTCCTTTTTCGCCTGGTCAGCGGGATTCTTCGCGTAGTATGCAGCCCAGTCGGAAGGAGCTGCGGCGCTTGAATAGGAGGCCCAGCAGAATTGGTAGGCGCTCCCGCCGACAAGCTTGATCTGGTCGAACGACGTGCTCGCGTATCCTCCGTTATCGAACAGCGACCAATACAGACTCGCCGAGGAATCGGGGCTGTTCCATCCGGCCAGCACCGTCCCATCCTTCGAGGTGATCGCGTTGAGGTACTGTCCACCGTACGAAGACGGAGAGGCGTCGTAGCCCTTCAGGTCGCCCTTCGCCACGGCGGTATCCAGCAGGTCCTCCATCGTGAGGTCCGCCTTCGCATGCCCGGTGCCGCCGGCGGCCTGGGCCGTCTTGAGCACCTCGTCGAGCGCGTACTGTTTGTTGACCCAGGTGGGGTACGTCACCGCACCCGTATCGTAGTCGGTCTTGCTGCCCGCAGTGACGGTGAGGGTGACGACGCTCGCCTCGGCGCTTTCCGGCGCCGTCCCCCCGTCTTCCTCTTCTGCAGCCCAGGCCGCGCTGGGCATGAGGCCCAGGCAGAGCGCGGCGGCCAGCAGCAGGGCCCACGCCCGCCGCATGACCCCCGTTCGTGCGATCGTTTGTTCCTTCACCGTCTTCCTTCTCCTTTCATCGGTCCTTGCGCAGAAGAGAGACAGCAAAAACAAAAGGCTGCGCGGCCCTCGCGAATCGAGGAGCCGCGCAGCCCGTATTCGCTACGCAGGCAAGCCGAGGGCGCTCGGGCCCAACGGGTCGCGCTCGCGGTAACTCGCCGCTTGCGCGCACACGCTTCTCGGTCGGTATTCTGGCTGATCGGCAAGGCCGAAACACAGTGGCGGTACCGTGCGGGATTCTCACCCGGCTTCCCACGATCCGAGACGTCTTCTTCATGCTCGAAGCATTCTACCACCTCTTGGGTCGGCGAACGACGCGGACAAGGGCGTTTCCGTCGGACGCCGGCCGCAGCCGCCGCAAGCGGCCGGGGAAACGAGACGTTTACCCCGTCCCTTCGTCTCATTGGTAGCGCAGCGACTCCACCGGGTCGAGCTTGGCGGCACGGCGGGCCGGGTAGTAGCCGAACACGACGCCGATGAGCACGCACACGGCCACGGCGCCGAACACCACGCCCGGCGCGAGCACCGGCGTGACGGTCATGCCCGCCTGCACCGCCCCGATCACCTGGCCCAAGCCCCACGCCGCCAAGAAGCCGAACACGATGCCGAACGCGCCGCCGGCCACGCACAGCATGATGGCCTCGAGCAAGAACTGCTTCGTTATGTCGCGACGGCGCGCGCCGAGCGACTTGCGCAGGCCTATCTCGCGTATGCGCTCGGTGACGTTCGTCAGCATCATGTTCATAATGCCGATGCCGCCCACGAACAGCGAGATCGACGCTACCGACCCCATGAGCAGCGAAAACGACGTCATCATCGTCTCCATCTGCTTGATGACGGCATCGAGCGACGACACGTACACGTTTTCGGGCTCCAGGTTGAAGTATTGCGCCACGAAGGTTTGAGTCGTCTCGACGAGACGATCCATGTCGGTGCCCTCGCGCGCCAAGCCGACGATCTGCTGGATGCCCCCGGTATTGCCGATGCGCGTCTCCACCGTGGTGTAGGGCGCGTAGAACGTCCCGCCCCCGCCCATGAACGTCGATGTCTCCAGCACGCCGATCACCGTGTAGTCGTCGTTGCCGAGGCGCACCGTCTTGCCCACCGCCTCGGTGTCGGGAACGCCGAGCATCTGCACGGCCATCTCGCCGCCGCCCATCACCACGAGCCGCGCGGCGTTCTGCTCTTCGCTCTCGGTGAAGAAGCGGCCCTCCTTGAGCTTCGTCCCGTTCGCCGTGAAGTACTCGGGGCGGGCGCCGATGATGCTCGCGTAGTTCTTCTGCCCGTCGGCCGTCGCCACCTCGGCCGACGCGTACGACGCGCCGGTGATGACCTCGTACTCCGGCATGCCCTGCGCGAGCTTGTCCAGGTCGTCGAACGTGATGCCCTGCGGCGAGTAGGCGCTGATGGACACCTGGCGCGCCTGGGAAAGCCCCATCTCGCCCATGAGCATGTTCTGCACGCCCGCGATGAGCGAGGTCATGGCGATGACGGCCGCGATGCCGATGACGATGCCGAGGATGGTGAGCAGCGAGCGGCCCTTGTTCGCGGACAGCGCGTGCCAGGTTTCGTAGAACAGGTCCCCGATCCTCATGCGCGCTCCCCTTCGTACAACCGCCCGTCGCGAATGTGCACCACGCGGTCGGCATGGGCGGCTACGTCGGGCTCGTGCGTGATGAGCACGATGGTCTTGCCCGCATCCCGCAGACGCTTGAACGTGTTCAGCACCATGTCGCCCGTGGCGGTGTCGAGGTTGCCGGTGGGCTCGTCGGCCAGGATGAGCGCCGGATCGTTCACGAGAGCGCGCGCGATGGCGACGCGCTGCATCTGGCCTCCCGACAGCTCGTTGCTGCGGTGGTCGTACAGCCGCTCGTCGAGCGACACGCTGCGCAGCGCCGCATGGGCGCGCAGCTCGCGCTCCTTGCGCGGGCAGGCCGTGTAGATGAGCGGCAGCACCACGTTGCGCAGCACGGTGGCGCGCGGCAGCAGGTTGAACGACTGGAACACGAAGCCGAGGCGCGTGGCGCGTATCTCGGCGAGCTCGTCGTCGCGGTAGTCGGCCACGTCGACGCCCTCGAGGAGGTAACGCCCGCGCGTGGGCGTGTCGAGACAGCCCAGCAGGTTCATGAGCGTGGACTTGCCCGAACCCGACGGGCCCATGATGGCGAGGAACTCGCCCTGCGCCACCGTCAGCGACACGCCGCGCAGGGCGTGCGTGTAGCCCGAAGCGCTCTCGTAGATGCGGTGCAGGTCGACGGCTTCAACCACGTTGGCCATGACGCTACCCCACCATGACGCTGCCGGCGGAGTCGGCCGCGGCCATGCCGCCGGCCTCCATGCCCATGTCGCCCGGCGCGCCGCCCGCGCCTCCGCTCACGACCACCTCTTCGCCGGCCTTCACCTGGCCCTTCACGACAGACGTGAGACCGTCCGACGCGACGACCTCCACCTCGCGCATGTCCATCTCCTGCGTCTCGGGGTCGGTGAGCACCATCACGAAGCTGCCGCCCACGCCGTCGGACTGCACGGCCGAGATGGGCACCATGAGCGCGTTGTCGATGGTGGTCGTGGTGATGGTGGCCTTGGCGGTCATGCCGGGCTTGAGGCGCGGGTCGGGCTCGGCGATGAGCAGTTTCACCGCATACGTGACGGCGCCGCCCATGCCGCCGTACATGGCGCCGCCCGACGCGTCGCCGGAGCCGGCCGACGTGGTGGCGATGCTCACCACGGTGGCGGGCAGCGTGAGGTCGGGGGCGGCGGTGAACGTGACTTCGGCGGTCTGGTCGGCGCTGATCTTGAGGATGTCGATCTCGTTCACGTTGATGGAGACGGTCATCTGCGACAGGTCGGCGATCTGCACGGGCGAGGTCGCGACGCTCGCCGTGGCCCCGAGCGCCTTGCCGGGCTCGATGTTCACCGCGACGACGCTGCCGGCGATGGAGGCGGTCACCGTGCGCTTGGCGGCGCGCGCGACGGCCTCGTCGTAAGCGCTCTGCGCGTTCTGCAGCGCGAGGTTCGCGTTGCTCAAGGCGAGTTCGGCCGACCTGATGGCGGAATCCGCGCTGGACTCGTCGAAGGACGCCTGCTCGCCGGCGAACGACTCGGCCGCCGCTCCCCCGGCCTCCTTGGCGGCCGCCGCGGCGGCTTGCGCGTTCGCGGCCGCCTGCTGGCCGGCGGACTTGGCGTGGTAGGCGTCGTTCACGGCGTTCTGGGCTTGGGCCACGCCGTTCCTGGCCTCCTCGATCCCCTGGGCCGCCTGGTTCACCGCTTTGTCCAATTCGTCGTTGACCACGGTGAACAGCGTCTGGCCCTCTTCCACCGCATCGCCTTCGGCCACGAGCACCTCGCCCACGATGCCGTCCACCTCGGGCGTGGCGCTCACCGACGCGACGGGTTGCAGGTTGCCGGAGGCCGACACCGTCTCGACGAAGGTGCCCTGCTCCACGAAGCCGGTCTGCGGGGCCATGTTCTGCAACGCCTTGGCCGCCTGGTCGGCCGTGTACCATGCGAACGCGCCGCCCGCGACGGCGAGCACCGCCACGGTCGATGCGACGCCGATGATGATCTTGCGCTTGCGCTGCTTCTTGCGCTTCGCCTTGAGGTCGTTGAACGCCCGCATGTCGGCGAGCGCCTCGGCGTCGACGAGATCGGTCGGCCCCGGAAGCGGAAGGCCCTCCACCTGCTCGAACGCGTACGGTTGAGCGCCCAAAGGCTCGGTGCCGTCCGGAGTATCCTGACGACGGTTGTTGATCGGACCCATCTACTACCTCCCGTGCGAAAGAAGCGGGGGCGGTTCTCGAGGAACAGCCGGTGCCTCAATCATAAGAGGAACGGTGGGAAAAGGGAAGCCGCAATCCGCGCAATCGCGTCAACCGCGCGCCAGATACGCCCCGACGGCCCCGTGCAGCTCGCTCACGCCCGGGCGCGGTTGCCGTATACTGGGGCGAAACGTTGAGCGAATGCGAGGAGCGAAGAGAGCATGGGCGATTTCTCCAACAGGGTGTTCGAGGTGGTGCGGCGCATCCCGCGCGGGAAGGTGGCATCGTACGGGCAGGTGGGACGGCTGATCGGCGCGCCGCGCTCGGCGCGGTACGTGGGCTACGCGCTCCACGCGAACCCCGACCCCGGCGCCGAGGTCAACAACATCCCATGCCACCGCGTGGTATTCAAGGACGGCGGCCTGTGCAAGGGGTTCGCGTTCGGCGGACCCGAGATCCAGCGCGAGATGCTGGAAGCCGAGGGAGTGGCGTTCGCCGACGACACGCACGTGGACATGGACGCCTGCCAGTGGGACGGGCACGCGGACGGCGCGGCTGAGGGCGAGCTGCCCACCGCGCCGCCGGAAGACTTCGATTGGGCGCGGGAACTGGGAGCATGACGATGGAGCAAGGATACGTGCAGGTGTACACGGGCGACGGCAAAGGCAAGACCACGGCCGCGGTCGGGCTGGCGATGCGCGCGGCGGCCGCAGGCCTGCGCGTGTACTTCTGCCAATTCATGAAGTACGGCCCCACCGGCGAGCTCGACGCGTTTCGCCTGTTCGGCGACCGCATCGTGGCGGAGCAGTTCGGCACGGGCGGCGAGTTGAGCGCCCCCGACCCCGAAGCCGACGCCCGGGCCGCGCGGCGCGGGCTCGCCGCCGCGCGCGAGGCGGTGCTGGGCGGCGCGTTCGACGTCGTGGTGCTCGACGAGGCGAACGTGGCCGACAGCCTGGGATACTTCGAGCCGGACGCGCTCGTGGACCTGGCGCTCGAGCGGCCTGCGACCGTGGAGCTGGTGGTCACGGGGCGCGGCGCCAGCGGCACGCTCATGGCCGTGGCCGACCTCGTCACCGAGATGCGCGAGGTCAAGCACTACTACGAGGAGGGCGTCGTCGCCCGCCGCGGCATCGAGTTCTAGATCAAGACAGAAGCGCGTCAGTGCGAGCATAGTTGAAGTTGACCGAAGCGTAGTTTACGGCCTGCGCCGCACGGGCCAAAGCACCGTCCGCCGTCACCACGGCATGCCGCGCATCGACGAGGTGGAGAAGCGAGCAATCGCCCACCCCCAGATAGCGGTACTCGTTTCGGTTCGCCGCCACGATGCTCTCGACATATCGCTCGTCAAGCCGGTAGACGAACCCTTCATCGAGCAGTTTGACGAGGATGTCCGCTTCGGCAGAATTCGCCCCGTGCCCATCCCTGCCGCAGATCAGATTCGAGCACTCGGTTACGATGTTCGGCGTGACCAGCAAGCGATCGAAACCGTCCAAGACACTGCAAAGAACCTCGAAATCTTCCTCGCAGTATTCTGTGACGTTCTTCTTCCGTCCCAACAGCCGAGGATCGTTCAAACCCACCACGAGCACGAGCAGCAGGTTCGCGTCGATGATCCCTTTCATGACGTTTGCTATTCGTACGAAACGACTTCACCGCTGTCATCCGAGATCTTCACCGTTTTGTACGTGCGCAAGTCGCGAAGGGACTCTTGGCTGCCAAAAACCCTACTGCTCGCATTGCTCCGTCGGTCGATCTCGCGGATGAACCCGACGCCTATCTCCCAGCAATTCTGCGAATCATCGAAGCGCGTTGATTCGATAGCAAATCCCGACCCGCTGAGAAACAAGGCTTTTTCATCCGGCTTCGTGAGAGTCTCCATGTCTGCCGTGTAAGCCGCCGCCTTCTTCGCGGCTTCTTTCACATCCATCGACAGCTCCTCTCGATCCGAACGCGTTTTCGATCCCATAGCGACCTCCCTTACTATAGCATCCTCGACGCAGCCGATCCACGTTGCGCCCCACTGCATAAGTATAGAGAGCGCGTCTCACATTTCGATGGCGCAGATCCAGCGAAACCCTCCGATGGATCTGGCACGGATCCAACGCGTTTCCAACGCGGTTTCCACGAAAGCCGCCGCTGATTCCAACGCGGATCCAACGTGAATCTAGCAGCCGTCCTAGAACGCGTCCGCGAGAGCGCGGGCCACGCGCAAGCCGTCGCAGGCGGCGCTCATGATGCCGCCGGCGTAGCCCGCCCCCTCGCCGCAGGGGTAGAGGCCGCTTTCGGGCGCGTCTGCCGGCGCGCCTGCCACCTGCGCTTGCAGCGCCTCGTCGCGCACGATGCGCACGGGGCTCGAGCTGCGCGTCTCGACGCCGGTCATCACCGCGTCGGCGTCCGCGAACCCGTGCAGCCGGCGATCGAGCAAAGGAAGCGCCTCGGCGAGGGCGTCGGCCACGAAGCCGGGCAGGCAGGAGCGCAGATCGCACCAGGCCACGCCGCGCGCGTACGTCGGGCGCACCGATGCGCCCGCCACACTCGCGCGTCCGGCCAGGAAGTCTCCCACCGTCTGTGCCGGCGCCTGGTACGCCGCGCCGCCCGCGGAGCGCGCTGCCTCGAAGGCCGCCCGCTCCATGCGTCGCTGCAGCTCGACGCCCGCCAGCGGGTGGTCGCTCCCGAAGTCCGCGGGGCCCACGCCCACGAGCAGCGCCGCATTCGCGTTCTCCCCGTCGCGCGCAAAGCGGCTCATGCCGTTCACCACGACGCCGCCCTCCTCGCTGGCGGCGCACACCACCTCGCCGCCGGGGCACATGCAGAACGTGTACGCGCTCCGGCCGCCCGGCAGGTGCACGGCCAGCTTGTAGTCGGCCGCGCCGAGCGCCGGGTGCGCGGCGGCGTCGCCGTACTGCGCGCGGTTCACCGCCTTTTGGGCATGCTCGATGCGCACGCCCACCGAGAACGGCTTCTGCTCCATCGACACGCCCGCCTCGTACGCTGCCGCGAACGTGTCGCGCGCCGAGTGCCCGCAAGCGAGCACCGCGCGACGCGCGTCGAAGCGCTCGACCGCACCCGTGCGCCCGTCGCGCACGTCAACCCCCGCAAGCACGCCGCCCTCGAAGCGCAGGTCCTCGAGCTGCGCATGGAAGCGCACCTCGCCGCCTGTTTCCTCGATCTGGAGGCGCAGCGTGCGCACGACGTCCACGAGCAGGTCGGTGCCGATGTGCGGCTTCGCCTGCCAGAGGATCTCCTCGGGCGCGCCCGCGTCCACGAACCAGCGCAGCACGTGGCGAGCGAGCGGGTTCTTGATGTTCGTCGTGAGCTTGCCGTCGGAGAACGTGCCGGCCCCGCCTTCTCCGAACTGGATGTTCGTCTGCGGGTCGAGATCGCCGCCCGCCTCGAACGCGGCCACCGTCGCCAGGCGCTCGTCCACGTCGCCGCCCCGCTCGAGCACGATCGGGCGCAGCCCGGCGCGCGCCAGGTAGAGCGCGCAGAACAGGCCGGCCGGCCCCGCGCCCACCACGAGCGGGCGCGGCTCGCCGCCGGCCTCGAGCGCGGCGGCGCACAACGGCACGCGCAACGGCTCGTACGGCTCGTGGCGGCGCATATGCATCCCCGCGCCCGCCCTCGCGGTCGCCCTCGCGAGCGCACGCTCCTCCTCGGCAGCGTCGGCCAGCTCCACGCCGAGCGTCGCCACGAAGTGCACGTCGCGCTTCTTGCGCGCGTCCACGCTGCGCTTGAGCACCCGCACCGCGCGCACGTCGCGCACCGCGACGCCGAGCGCCGCGGCGGCGGCCGCGCGCACGAGCGCCTCCGCTTCTGCTCCCGGCAGGCCCGCGTCGAGCGGCAGCTTTACGTTCGACACCTCAAGCACGGCGCGCTCCTTCCATCAGGCTCTCCGCGGCGGCGCGACCCGCCAGCATGCCGCTCGCCCACGCCCAGTGCAGGTTGTAGCCCCCGCAGGGCGCGTCCACGTCGAGCGCCTCGCCCACCACGTGCAAACCCGGCACCGCCCGCGCCGCGCACGTGCGCGGATCGAACGCCTCCACGTCGAAACCCCCGCGCACGACCTGGCACTGCCGCGCATCGCCGATGCCCGACACCTCGAGGGCGAGCCCCTTGAGCGCGCGGGCGAGCGCCGCGACGTCGTGCGCCGCGAGCGGCTTCTCGGCATGGAGACCGGCCGCTTTCAATACGGCCCGGCCCACTGCGGGAAGCATCATGCCGCGCAGCACGTCGTCTCCCGTGCCCGCGCCGCCGCGCTCGCGCAGGCGCACGATGCGGTCGCGCAGCAGCTCTTCGAGCGAGGGCTCGTCGAGCTGCGGAAGCAGGTCGACGAGCAGCGCGTCGCCCGGATCGACGAACCGCGACAGGTTGAACACCGCGATGCCCGACACGCCGTAGTCGCGAAACAGCACCTCGCCGAGCTCGCACGCCTTCTCCGTGCCGTCGGGCCCGACGAGCGACACCGCGCAGCGCACGCGGATGTTGTTGAGGGCCTTCACGAGACGCGTGTCGGTGCGCAGGGGGCCCAACACCGCACGGGACTTCTCCATCGCGAAGCCCTCGGGAACGAGCGCGCGAGCCGTTCGTCCGCCGGCCGCCACGATCACCGCCTCGGCGTGGCGCACCGCGCCGTCGGCGAAACGCACGTGGAACCGCTCGCCCGGGCGCGCGGGCGCGTCGAGGCGCACCGCCTCGCATCCGCACTCCTCGCGCACGCCCGCGTCGGACGCGGCCGCGCGCAGCACCTCGAGCACGCTCGTCGCCTTGTTTGCCAGGGGGTACAGGCGGCCCTCGCCCTCCTCGCGCCACACGAGCCCGAGGTCAGCGAAGAACGCGTGCACCGGGTCGGCCCCGTCGCCGCCGCGCAGGCCGTCCGCGCGCCGCAGCTCGTCCAGCGCCGCGCCCACGAACGCCGCGTTGCGGTACGCCCCGGCGTCCACCAGCGCGTTCGAGAAGTTGCATCGCCCGTTGCCCGTGGCCAGGATGGAACGTCCCACCCGTTCGTCGGCCTCGCATACCGCCACGTCGACGCCGTCTGCGCCCGCATCCGCACCTACGCGGACACCGCGCGCCCGCAGCGCGTCGGCCGCGGCCACCGCGGCGGCAAGCCCTGCCGCGCCGCCGCCTATGATCATCAGTTTCTTCATGCCGACCATTATACGACGAAGCGCCGGCAGATCGCCAACGACGCGCCCTCAGCCGGGCCGCCGAGCTTCACGACGCGCAAGCGCCTCCGTTCGGCGCACGGTCTCCGGGACGGCGCCACCCCCTTCGGGCGCCGCCTTGCGGGCGCCCTTCGCGCATCGTTTCACTGACGAAATGGCGAGAAATCACCGAATTCGGACTTTTCGGTTCGCCCCGGACGAGGCGAACCGCTTCCGACGGGAGAGGGCTTTACCGCGACCAGGCGTTATACGGGACGAAACCTCCTGGCGCGCCCGCGACCCGGCACAAGACATCCGAATTCGGTGGTTTCTCGCCATCGGAGGGAGCTTGCGGCGCAACGCCGTCCCACCTCCTGCGCGCGACGCAACCAGGTTGCAGCCCGCCCCGCCCCTCTGGACGCAAAAGGGCCCCGGCACCTTTCGATGCCGGGGCCCTCGCCGCTCCTTCATCGCCGCGCTATGCGCGCGCGAGCGCTACTTCGATTCAAGCACGGGAATGGGCGTATCGTCCGTCTCGTCCAAGTTCTTGTCCCACACGTAATGCTTCGTCTCGCGCGCGATGAGGCCCGAAAGCAGCAGCACCACGATGATGTTCGGGATGGCCATGAGCGCGTTCGTGATGTCGGAGATGGTCCACACCAAGTCGCCGATGCCGATGGCCCCCAGGAACGCCACCACCACGTACAGCACCTGGTAGGGGCGGATGGCGCGCTTGCCGAACAGGTAGGTGACGCAGCGGTTGCCGTAGTACGACCAGCCGAGGATGGTGGTGTAGGCGAACAGGATCATGCCGATGACCAGGATGGGCGTGCCGATGTAGGGGATGGACGCGAAGGCCGCGCTCGTCAGGTCGGCGCCGGCCGAAATCTGGCCGCTCTCCATGATGCCCGGGTTCGCGATCATCGTGGACACGAGCACGATGCCCGTGAGCGCGCAGATGACGACGGTGTCCCAGAAGGTGCCGGTCATGGACACGAGGGCCTGGCGCGCCGGGTTGCGCGTGGAGGCCGCCGAGGCCACGATAGGCGCCGAGCCCAGACCCGACTCGTTCGAGAACAGACCGCGCGCGCAGCCGAACTGCAGCGCCATCATCAGCCCCGAGCCCACCGCGCCGCCGAACGCCGCCTTCGGCGTGAAGGCGCACTCGAAGATGAGGCTGATGGCGGGCCACACGTACTCCCAGTTCATACCGATGATCACGATGCAGCCCCACGCATAGGCGATGGCCATGAACGGCACGAGCTTCTCGCACACCTTCGAGATGATCTTGATGCCGCCGAAGATGACGATGGACACCATGATGACGATGGCCAGGCCGATGCCCCAGGTGGGCACGCCGGGGGCGTTGGACGTGATGATCCCGGTCATAGCGCTGGACTGCACGGCCGAGCCGATGCCGAACGAGGCGACGGCGGCGAACAGGGCGAACGCTCCGGCCCCCAGCAAGCCCCACCACGGCGTCTTGCCGTCCTTCTCGAACGCGCGTCTCCATGCGTACATCGCGCCGCCCAGCATGTTGCCGTTATGGTCCTTCACGCGGTACTTCACGGCGGCGAACGTCTCGGAGTACTTCGTAGCCATGCCGAACACGCCGGTGAGCCACATCCACAGCACCGCGCCCGGGCCACCGGCGAGGATTGCGGTGCCCACGCCCACGATGTTGCCGGTGCCGATGGTGGCCGACAGCGCCGTGGTCAGCGCGCCGAACTGGCTGATATCGCCCGGCGCATCCGGATCCTTCGTCACCGACAGCTTGATGGCCGTCGGCAGCTTGCGCTGGATGAACCCTGTCCGAAACGTCAGAAACAGATGCGATCCCAGCAGCAGCACGATCATCGGCGGACCCCATACGAAGGCGTCGATGTCGCTGATCATCTGGACGATGTCCATGCACGTCCCCTCTCTCGTCTTTGCCTGTACACCCCGTTGCGAGAAAAGAGCCGGTCCCGAAGCAGGTTCCGAACGCCGTCGACACGCGACAAAAGCCGTTTCGGCAGGGGCACTTTCGCACGCTAAAGTATTCGGATTATAGCGACGCGGAACCTTACGGTTCGTCAACAAGCGCAAAATCCTCCGCGAGCGGCGCCGATGCGCGCCCTAGGCGTCGATGCCGTCCCTCGTCTCGTCGAACAGAAGGTCCATCATCTCCTGGCGCCCACTCACGCCGAGTTTCGCGTAGATATGCGACATGTGGGTTTTCACCGTGCTCTCGGCCAGCACGAGCTCGTCTTGCACGACCGAGCAGGTGCGCCCCTGGGCTAGCAACGTGAACACCTCGGTCTCGCGCGGCGACAGCGCGTAGGCCGCGGCCACCTCCTGGCACCGATCGACGATCGACTGGGTCAGGCGACCGGCCGCGTCGAGCGCCGCCTCGGCGTCGGACGCGTCGTTCGCAGGCTGCGCGCCCTTGCCCCGACCGTGCGCGAGCGATGCGAGCCACGAGCGGTTCATCACGAGCGCCACCACCACGAGGATGACGGCCGTCTCCACCACTGCGCTGCCGCGCAAAAACAGCATCCAACCCACCGAGGCCGCAGCGTACGCGAGCCCCGCAATGCCGACGATGCGGTTCTCGGACAGCGGGAGCAACGTGCATCCAGCCGCGACGGCCGCCCAGAACAGCAGATGAGCGAAGGGGTCGTTCAACTGAACGATGCTGTCGAGCAGCGCATTCGGCGCATCGCCCAGCTGCGCGCGCACCACCACGACGAACAGCCCCGCGATGACCACGAGGATGGGCGGCTGGAAGCGCACCGACGCAGGCTGCTTCGCCATGAGCAGCAGGGCGAGCCATGCGAACGCCGCCAGGCAGACGGTGAGCAGCGCGATGGCGGGAATGCGCCCGAGCGCGTCGAAGTAGGTAGTGTTCGAGTCGCCCCACACGCCCGAGGGGCCGAAGATGCGCACCATCGCCAGCAGCACGCCCACGATGACGAGCACGGCCACCATATCGTCCGCTGCCTGGCGCTGCCGCACGCTCGGCTCGGTGCCGACGGCCGCGCTTCCGACCGGAGACGGCTCCGCCGCGGACTCCGGGCCCGTCGCGCGGCCCGCGCCGCTTCTCGCGCTCGCCGCACGGGCCGCCTCGAAGCACGCCGCCGCCAAGCACGGCAGCGCGATGGCCACGACCACCTGCTGGGCAGGATCGATGAAGCTGTCCAACGCCAGGCTCATGAGCTGGCGCAACGGGAATGCCGCCACGATGCACCACACCGCGCACGCGAACCCCTGCGTTGTGGCCAGCAGGATGACGAAGCGCGACGCGAACCAGAAGTAGCCGAGCCCCGCAACAGCGAGCCCGCACGTGGCCAGGATGGTGGGACTGAAGAAGTCCTGGTGGAACGAGAGCGCAAAGCAACCCGTTCCCACCGCTGCCATTGCCGGCATCGCGAAGGCGAGGCTGCGATCGTGCGCGGCCGCCCAGCGCGGGATCGCCGCCAGCACCGCAGCGGCGACGAGGATGCCCGCCAGCCAAAACGTGCGGGCGTTCGCCCATTCGGCCAAGCCGAGCGAGGACAGCAGGAAGCCGGGGGTGTGCCCCATGAGCGTGCACCACAGAAGGATAAGCGACAATCCCGCAGCCGAAGCCGCCCCGCATGCGTTCACGATCCCCCGCCGATGCTCCATGCCGCAGCGCTCCCCCTTCGCGTCTCCCCTGCGTTTCTGCACGCAGTATAGCGCATCGGCGGGAACGCGCGTTGGACGGAGCCGGAAGATGCCGGCTCCGTCCACGGGAGGGTGCGGCGCAACGCCCGAAGCTAGCGCACCGCGAAGGAGAGGCTGGCGGACAGCGGCGACACCAGGTCGTCGGCCGTGCGGGCGCGCACGGTCATCTCATAGTCGCCCTTCTCCTCGAACGAAGCGGTGAACTGCCAGTTCACCCACTTGTCGGCCGTGGCTCCGTCCGTCTTGCACGCCGTCCAGGTGCGCCCGCCGTCGAAGGAGAACTCGATGGCAGCGATGGGGCTTCCGCAGTCGTCGGCCACGCCCTCGAACGTGATCTCGTCGCCCGCCTCGAATACGCAGCCGTCGGCGGAGTTCTTGATCTCGATCTTGTTGCGGTACATGGGATCGACCGAGGCCACCTCGGGCACCGCGTCCTCGCGCGTGAGCTCGATGCTGGCGATGTTGCGCGTGAAGTAGCGCGCCACCGTCTCAGGACACCACAGCTGCACGCTCGAGCCCTCCGACGCCTTGAGCTCCTCGCCGTTCACCCGATACACGAGCAGCGCGTTCTTGTCGAGCGCGTACTGCAGCGGCAGCGGCTCGCCGTAACCGTCCGCGCCGTAGGCCGTCACGGTGTTCACGCCGTCCTCGAGGTCGGCCATGCCCACCACCGATGCCAGCGGCACGCCGACGACGGCCGCCTGTCCGAAGGGCGACCCCGTGGCGCATGAGCAGCCCATGAGCGCCTCCTGCTCCTCGTCGTCGAGTTCGGACAGGTCCACCGCGAAGCTCTCCTTCACATGCCCGCCCACGTTCACGAAGTAGGTGGCCACGCCGTCCTGCTCGGCGGCGAGCTCGGGCGCAGGCTTGGAGCACATCGACAGTATGGCGGTTCCGAACACGTTGAACAGCTCGTCGTTAGGCGTGACGCCCTCCTGGTTGAACGTGAACGACCCCTGCACGTCCGCGACGCGCACGTAGTCGGATTCCTCGCCTAGCCACTGGGCGCGGATATCGTAGTCTGCCACCGTATGGGTGGCGCCTGAGGGCTGGGAGCCTCCGTCTGCCGACGCGGGCTGCTGGGCGGCAAGGGCCGCGCCGGTGCCGGATGCGAGCAGCACCGCGCCCGCAACGCCGGCCATGAGTTTTTGAGCTGGCTTGTTCATGAGCGCTCCTACTCCTTTCCATCGGCCGCTTCGGCAGCCGCCGTCTTGCGCGCGACGAGCGACGGGGTGTCGATGACGACCGTCTCGTCGACGGCGGGCATCTCGTCCTTCGCGTTCACCATGACCGTCTGGATCTGCGGGCTGACGAGGCCGCTTTCCGTAGTGGCGCGCAGCTGCAGGCAGTAGGCGCTCTCCTCCTGAGGCGTCCAGGTGAAGTCGAACCAGACGAGCTTGTTGACGTCGGTATCGCCCAAGTCGTACTTCGTCCAGGTTTTGCCGAAGTCCATCGAGAACTCGACGCTGGCGACCTTCTCGTCGTAGGCGTCCACGTAGCCGTGGAACGTGTAGGGCTGGCCGTTCTGGATGACGAGGCCCTCGGGCACGCCCAGCACGGTGGCGTTGGGCTTGTTCGTCCAGTTCCCTTCGGCGTCGATCCAGCCGTTCGGATTGCCGTCATGATGCTCGAACTCGTACACGTGGTCGTCGAAATCGGGTGCATCGGTGGCCACCTTGTACTCGTTCATCTGCTTGGAGTTCACCTCGGGGTCGACGCCCTCGCACCAGTTCGTGCACGGGAAACCGTTGGCCGCCGTCAACTGCTCGCCGTTGATCTTGTACACGAGGAACGCCTCGCCGTCGTTCACCTTGTCGAGCGGCATGGCGCGCTTGGACGAGCCGTCGGCGCGCATGACGCGCACGCCGTTGATGTCGGCGTTGTCGGTGTAACCGCCCGCGCGCTCGATGAGCCAGCTCACGGGTATGCCGGTGATTTCCACGTTGCTCACCGATCCGGCGCCGGTGCCGTTCCAGTTGCACACTTCCTTCGATACCTTCGTCACCGTGACGCCGGCAGCCTCGGCCTCTTTCACAAGATCAGGCAGGAGCGCGGTGTAGGGGCTGTTCACCTCGCCGTCCACCGTGATGGGCCAGCTGTCGAACAGGCTCTGCGGCATGGGGGTGTCGGCGTACTCGGCACCGGAGCGCATGCGGTCGTACAGGCGGTTCCATGCGTCCATGTTGAACATGTCCTCCTGCGCCACCGTAGTTTCCTGGTCGATGGAGAAATCGCCTTCGACGTTCTCGACCTTCGTCACGCCGCGCAGCCGCTCGAACTTGGTCTGATCCCACAGCGCCATGCCCTCGCCGTCATTGGTAGCGTCGTGGCAGGAGTAGCAGTTTCCTTTGTACTCGTCCTCGAACTGGCCGTCGGCTTCCAAGCCGTAATGGATGTTGTGGATGAGCGTGCCGAACTCGTACTGCGTGGGGATGTAGCCCGGCGAGTACGTGTGGCAGAACAGGCACTGGTCCACCGTCATCTCGGCGTCGAGCGCCGGGCTGTTCGGCGAGGGGTGCATGGTCTGCGCGAGGTGCTGCAGCGTCGCGTCGAGGTCGGCGTGGCAGCTGTTACAGCCACGGTTGTCGTTGTTCAGCCGGTAGATGTTGTACGGCGTCTTGCCCTGGCGGGCGCGCTCGGCGAGCTCGCTCGGGGTTCGCTGCACGATCTGGCCGCTGGGCAGCGTGCGCAGCTCGGGCGCCCACTGGTCCACGTTGGCGTCCCACATGTCGTGCATGCCATCGAGGTAATCCTTGCCCGGGTAGGCGTCGAGCGAGATGCCGTCGTATACCGTGCCCTCTTCGCCGTCGATGATCGACTGCTGCTCGTCGGTGTACTCGCGTCCCTCCGCTTGCGGGGCTTGCTGGTCGCCCGTCGCAAGCGCCTCGTTCGTTTGGGGAGCGCAGCCGGCGATGCCGACCGTCCCCAACAAGGCGCACACGGCGACCAGCGCGATCTTGCGTTGTGCGTGCATCGGTCTCCTTCCTCTCCTGTTCTCGTCCGCGCGGCGGCCGAACGTCCGGCCGGCTCCCCCGCGCGAAAAGCATGGTAGGGAAACGGAGACGGAGTGCGCCATCGTCGAAGCGAACCATCTTGGGTTCAGAGGGCATCGTACGATCCGGAGGATGCCGCCGAACAGGCAAAACGGCCCCGCCAGTGCGGGGCCGTTCGCAGAAACCCTGCGCGCCGGGAGGGAGGGGCGCGCGGAGCCGTAAGGGTTTACGCCTTCTTCGCGGTTTTGGACGCGGCCAGCTCGGCGGCGCGCGCCTCCACGGCGGTGTCGTCGGGTTCGGCGGAAAGCGCCGGATCGACGGTGATCACGAAGTTCGGCTTCGTCTCCACCGCGTCGTCCGACACGATGTCGGCCTGGTGCGCCTTCTCGAGGTCGGCCATCTCGCCCACCGCGAGGTTCATGCCGGGGCACGCCGCGACGCACGCCGGCAGCTCGCCGCGCTCCTGTCGGCCCACGCACATATCGCACTTGTGCGTCTTGCTTTCCTGCTCGTCGTAGCATGGCGCATGGTACGGGCAGGCCTCGATGCACGTCTTGCAGCCGATGCACAGGTCGTGGTTCTGCTGCACGATGCCGTTCTCCAACTTCGTGTACGCCTGCACGGGGCAGTTCGCCACGCATGCGGGCTCGTCGCAGTGGTTGCACGACATGGACAAAAACGCCAGCGCCCGCGGGTCGTCCTGCTTGATCTCCGTGACATGGCGCAGCAGCACGCCCTGGCCAAGCTGCTTCTCGCTCTTGCAGGCGATGGAACACGTCTTGCACCCGTAGCAGTTCTTGTTGTTCATCCAGAATCCGAGCGCCATGGTTTACGCCTCCTTCTTCACGTCGACGAGGGTCTGGTTGCAGCAGTGGGTTCCACCGAGCGTCTTCCACTTGTCGTTGGTGACGTAGCTCGACGAGCCGCCCTGCTGCTCCCACCAGCCGTTCTGCAAGCCCACCACGCCGGCCTTGATGCGGTCGTTCACCTCGGCCACGCCGCGATGCTCGCCGCGATCGTTGAACACGACCACCGCATCCCCGTCGGCGATGCCGCGCGCCTCGGCGTCCGCCACGTTCAGCAGCACGACCGGCTGCTGATCGCACACCTCGTCCATCCACTCCAGGTTGTTGAACGTGGAGTGCACGCTGCGGTACGTCTTGCGCTGCACGCTGAACAGCGGGTACTTCGCCGCCAGCTCATCGCCGTTGCGCGCGTCTTCCTCGGCTCGGGCGTAGCTGCAGATGGGGTTGAAGCCTTCCTTCTTCCAGGCGCCCACCCAGAACTCGGCTTTCTTCGACGCGGTGAAGAATACGCCGTCCTTGTAGGGGATGTAGTCCTTGCCCACTACGTCGACGGCCTTCTTCTCCACGAGCTCGTCGTAGGTGACGCCCGTGGGCGCGAGCACGTTGGAGATGAGGTCCTTCATGGGCACGTCGAACGCGTCGCCGAAGCCGAAGCGGCGGGCAAGCTCAGCGAAGATCTCGAGATCGCTCTTCGACTCGCCCGGCCCGTCCACCGCCTTCTCCATGAGCTGGATCCAGTGGCTGCGCGCGTTGGCCAGCACGCCTTCGGTCTCGAAGATGCCGGTGCACGGCAGCACGAGGTCGGAGTACAACGCCGTCGGCGTGAGGTACTGGTCGACCGTGACCACGAACGGGATCTTCTCGAGCGCCTTCTTCACCATGCCCGTATTGGGCCACTGCGTCATCGGGCTGCCGGTCATCGACCACAGCACGTTCACCTTCACGGGATCCTCGTTCAGGACGGCCTCGCCGAACGTGAAGCGCGGGATGGCCGCCACGTCCTCGGTGGCCTTCGGCACCTCGATCGGATTGCCCGTGGCCACTTCGTTCATGCCGCCCGCGTCGCTCACGCCGTCGCCGACGTGCCCCACCTGGCCGCAGAACGCCGCCAGGTACGCGCCC
This sequence comes from Eggerthella timonensis, assembly GCF_900184265.1. Classification (NCBI taxonomy): domain Bacteria; kingdom Bacillati; phylum Actinomycetota; class Coriobacteriia; order Eggerthellales; family Eggerthellaceae; genus Eggerthella; species Eggerthella timonensis. The sequence goes on along the minus strand of NZ_FXXA01000002.1, from coordinate 1,647,297 downwards.
ACGGCCGTGGCGTACGTGCCGTTCTCGGTGCGCATGAAGCCGCCCATGTTCTGCACGATCATCGCGTGCTCGGCGCTCGCGTACTCCTTGGCGATGCGCTCGATGTCGGCCGCCGGGACGCCGCACTCCTCCTCAGCCGCCGCGAGGTTCCATGCGGACGTCTCGGCGACGATCAGTTCGAACTCGGTTTGGTAGGCGTCGGCCGCGTCGGTGCCGTCCAGCGTGAGCGCTGCCTCGATGCCGCTCTGGTCGTGCGGCACCACCTCGCCGCTCTTCTTGTCGAACACGACGAACGACGCGGGGTCGTCGGCGTTCTTCAGCACGGGCTCGCCCGTCGCGCGGTCCACGAGGCACGGCGCGCACGTGTGCGCGAGCAGGAACTCCTCGTCGTAGAGCCGCTCGTCCACGATGACCTTGAGCATGGCCAGGCCGAGCGCCGCGTCGGTGCCGGGCCAGGGCTGCAGCCAGTCGGTGGCTTTGGCGGCCGACTCCGTGTAGACGGGGTCGATCACCACGAGCTTGCCGCCGTTCTCCACCACGTGCTCGAAGCGCTGGAAATAGCCCTGCTTCGAGATGGCGGGGTTGTTGCCCCATACCACGACGTAGGTGCTGTTCTCGATCTGGTTGCGGCAGTCGAGGAAGCGCTTGCCGTATATGGGCACGATGGCCGCCGTGGTGCCCGCGCAGCACAGCGAGCCCACCGTGGTCGACGCGCCGCCCAGGTGCCCGAAGAACGCGTTGGCCACCGGGCCGTGCATGGCGCCGAAGTTGCCGGAGCCGGTGACGTAGCAGATGGACTTGTTGCCGTCGGAGGCGATGGCATCGTTGAACTTCTGCTCGATGAGCTGATAAGCCTCGTCCCAGCTGATCTCCTTGAACTGGCCGCTGCCCTTCTCGCCGTCCAGCAGAAGCGGCATGGTCAGGCGGTCGGGGTCGTTCACCATCTGCGAGCGGCTGATGCCGCGCGCGCAGGCCGCGCAGTCGTTCAGCTCGGACGACTCCACCTTCACCAGCTTGCCGTCCACCACGTAGCCTTTCAGGTTGTGGTGCTGGCACTCGGGCGGACAGGTGGAATAGAACACCTGCGCGTCGGCGTAAGGGTCCGGCGCCGCGCCCTCGGCATCGGTGCCGGCGCCGGCCTCCGTGTCGGCCTTCGGGCTGCATCCGGAAAGCCCCAACGCTGCGGCGGCGCCCGTCGTGGCGGCGGCCGCGACGAACGTCCGTCGCGACAGCGACGGCAATGCCTGATCCGCGGATTTCCTCATCTCGCGCTCCTCTCCTCGTCTTGATTCCCGAACAGCGGCGGAACTTCGCTCCCCCGTTCCTCCGCTGACCCCATTTTCCCCAGGCGGGCGCATCGGTTCAATATCCTGCGGAAGAACTTTCCGTTAAGAAAGTCCTACCAGAAATTAAAAAAGTATTACCATCCGCGACTTTCCGCCGCGCGCGCCCGCGTTTGTCGGATAATTACGAGGGTAGCACGGTCGCGCGTACCGGACGACGGGCAAGGGGGCCCGCCGTCGATGCACGTCTCAGGGGGAATCGCCATGACGTTCAAACGAGGTATCCGCTTCAAGTTCGCGGTGTTCATCGGCGCCTTCATCGTGGCCCTCATGGCCGTCGACGCGCTGTGGAACGTCCAGCTCCAACAGCGGCAGGCCGAGAACGAGGCGCGCGAGAAAGCCGAGGTGCTGGCCGACGAGATGCACGCGATGTGGGACTTCATCGACATCAACCAGAACACCATCAACCGCACCGAGGACGGCGCCTTCCGCACGAAGGCTCTCGTGTGCGTGGTCACCGCCAAGTCGGTGAGCACGCTGTTCACCATGAACACCGACTACAAGATCCAGTACACGAGCCCCACCCCGCGCCAGGCGGCGAACGCGCCCGACGAGTTCGAGCAGCGGGCGTTCGAGGCCTTCGGCGCCGATGCGGCCCTCGAGGCGTACTACGACGTGGGCTACGACGCCGAGGGGCGGCGCGTATTCCGCTACGCCGAGCCGCTGTACGTGACCGAGACGTGCCTCGAATGCCACGGCGAGCCCGCAGGCGAGCTCGACCAGTTCGGCTACGAGAAGGAGGGCATGCAGGTGGGCGACATCGGCGGTGCCGTGTCCATCACCGAGCCCATGGACATCTACGCCGACGGCATGCGCACGAGCGTGCTGCAGCAGGTGTTCATGGTGCTGCTCGTGCTCGTGCTGGCCTGCGTGGGCATCTACTTCGCCGTGAGCAAACTCGTGCTGCACCCGCTCGACGCGCTCGGGCGCGCCGCGAAGCAGATCGGCGCGGGCGACTTCTCCTACCAGCTTGAGGCGCGCACCGTGTGCGGCCCCGACGAGATCACCGAGTTCGCCGACGATTTCGACAAGATGGCCCGCCAGCTGGAACGGCTCTACACCGACCTCGAAAGCGAGGTGCGCAGCCAAACCGACAAGCTCTCGGCGCTCAACGACCTGCTGCTGTACCAGAAGGTCGAGCTCAAGAAGGCGCTCGACCGCCTCAGCGAGGAGACCGCCTACAAAAACGAGTTCTTCGCCATCATGAGCCATGAGCTGCGCACGCCGCTCACGTCCATCCTCGCGTTCGCGCGCATCCTGCGCGGGATCGACTCGCTCGACGCCAAGACGCGCAGCGCCGTGGAGGAGATCGAGGCGAACGCCACGCTGCTGCTCAACATGGTGAACAACATCCTGACCATCTCGAAAGCCGAGGCGCACAAGAACGAGCTGGTGGTGGAGCCGGTCGACTTCGTGGACCTGCTGGGGTTCATCAGGAAGTCGCTCGAGCCCGTGGCGAAGAACAAGGGCATCGCCCTGACCGCGAAGACCGACGCCGACGTGCCCGTGTCGATGGCCGACTGGGAGAAGCTGCGGCGCATCGTCGAGAACCTCGTGGACAACGCCATCAAGTATACCCACGTCGGCGGTCGCGTGGACGTGCGCGCCACGTTCAACGGCGCCTGCATCGTCGTGTCCGTCGCCGACGACGGCATGGGCATCGACGAAGCCGACCAGGAGGGCATCTTCGAACGCTACCGCCAGGCCGGCCAGTCGCCCAACCGCCGCTACCGCGGCACGGGCCTCGGCCTGGCCGTGGTGAAGGAGCTGACCGAGCTGCACGGGGGCAGCGTGTCGGTGGCGTCGGCCCGCAAGCTCGGCAGCACGTTCACCGTGCGCATCCCCTACGTTGCCGTGGAAACGGAGGAATACGATGAAGAAGATCCTGCTGATCGATGACGAGAACAGCATCGCGCGCCTCGTGGGCAGCATGGCTGCCGACGCGGGCTACGCGTTCGCCTACGCCGAAGACGGCGCGGAGGGCCTCGTCGCCGCCGAGCGGGAGGCGCCCGACCTCGTCATCATGGACGTGATGATGCCCCGGATGGACGGCTTCACCACCTGCCGCCTCATGCGCGAGCGCGGCATCACCTGCCCCGTCATCTTCCTCTCCGCGAAGGGCGACATCGTGGACAAGGGCGTGGGCTTCCAGGCCGGCGGCGACGATTACATGGTGAAGCCGTTCGATCCGCGCGAGCTGCTCATGCACATCGAGGCCCACCTGCGCCGCGCGAGCATGGCGGCCGCGCCCGTCGCGCCGCGCGGCGACATCCTGCGCGCGGGGCGCTTCGTGCTCGATCGCGGGCAGTTCCGCGTCACGAAGGACGGCGAGCGCCTGTCGCTCACGCCCAAGGAGTTCAAGATATTCTTCGCGCTGGCCTCGAGCCCCGGCCTCGTGCTGTCGAAGGAGCAGCTCGTGGAGGCGGCCTGGGGCAAGGAGTTCGTCGGCGAGACGTCGAGCATCACCGTGTTCATCAAGAAGCTTCGCGAGAAGGTGGAAGACGACCCGTCCGACCCGCGCGTCATCCAGACTGTCTGGGGCATCGGCTACCGCTTCGAGCCCGAAGGCCGCGAAGGGTAGGAAGCGGCGCGGGATGTCCCAAACGGGGACGGTTCCTGTTTGGGACATTACCCCGCGTCGGCGGCCTCGACGATGTCGAGCAGCTCCTGGCGGTTGTGGATGCCGAGCTTCTGGTAAAGGTGCATGCGATGCGTCTGCACGGTGCTGCGCGACAGGAACAGCTTCTTCTCGATGTGCGCCGAGTCGCGGCCCTGCGCGATGAGCATCGCGATCTCCGTCTCCCGCGGCGAGAGCTGGTATTCCCGCGCAACCGTTTGACACTTCGCCTTGAAAGGCGCCTTGTGCTTGAACGGCACGATCTGCACGAGCGCATTCGCATCGGCCTCGGTGAACACGACCGCGTAGCCCACCGCCACCGCGAGCACTGCCACGAACACGATGAGATGCACGTTGTCCATGGTGAGATGCTGCACGAACACCGAGCTGAACAGCGCGCCGCCGAGGGATCCGAGCGACCAGAACCCGTACACGAGTCCGAAGAACCCGGGCGCGTACGACGAACGATCGCGGAACACCGACGCGGCAATGACCCATATGAGCAGGAACACGAGCTGGTACATGATGACGCTGCACGTGTAGCCCACGATGGCAGCCTGCCCGGCCAGCACGATGGGCAGCAGCAGGATGCTGGCAAGGCCCATCAGGAAGATCATGCGGTACAGATGCCCGAACTGAAAACGCTCGCGGTACGCCAGCAGCGCGTAGGCGAACGCCACGGCCGCCGCCACGACGACGAACGCCGCAGCATGGTAGGCAACCGCGAAGGGCGTGCTCGTCATCTGCGTGCGCATGAACGCATCGAACTCGCTCCGGAAGAGATGGTCGATCACGCCCCACGCGAACACGATAGCCGCCAACTTAACGAGCATCCACGTCGATGTGCCGCGCCCCTCCCTCAAAACGGGAGATCGAACTTCACCCGGCGATCGGTCGTCCGCATGCTCGCGCTGGCCCGCTCGCAAGCAGATCGTCGACACGATCGGCAACGCGACGGACGTCGCTATGACCGTATAGATGTTCGCGATCGAGACGATGGCGTTGATGGCGCAGGTCAGCACTTGCGACAGGAACAGCGTGAGAAACATGCTCTGCGCCGACAGCCTGCCGAACAGCTGCATCCAGAACAGGTAGAGCAGCACGGTGAGCGCTCCCGCTACCGAGATGACCACGTCCCCGGTCACCGTCACGGAGTTCCGGGTTGCAAGCGGCAGCACGAGCACCGCACCCATAAGCGCCATGGCCACGCCAAGCGAGAGCGGCTTGACCGTGCGTTCGAGCGCCGCGAACAGGCGCTGCCCGCCGAGCACTATCACCAGGCACGCAAGCACGGCCGCCACGAGCGAGGGCATGCAGGCGCCATGCGGCGGCTTGTTCACGAGCGCGTTCATCATGTTGTCCGGCGTCGCAGCCGTGAGCAGCGTGGGCGAGATAGACACCGCGCAGCCGAACCCCACGGCAAGCGTCACGTTGGCCCGCGTGACGGTATTAGACCACGCGTCCTTCAGAGCAGTGCGATTCCCCATGGAAGCCCCCTCGTATCCCCTACGATCTTCCGCGCTCCATTCTACCCCATGCGCACGCACCCGAACAACGTGTCGCCACCTGCGCAAACGAAAGATCATATAACGCAACCGATGCGGTTTCGCACGCTCACCCTCCGCTTCCGATACCCCTTTTCCCAGCGATTTGCCAGAGTATTCGCAATGCCCGCGCCGCTTCGAGGCGGGGGCACGGGGACATCGAGGAGAGGAGTCAGGTATGACGAAATGGGGAATGCTCATCGACCTCAAGCGCTGCGCGGGATGCGGGGCATGCGTCGTGGCATGCCAGTTGCAGAACAACCAGGGCCCGGGCGTATCCTGGGTGAAGCTCGACACGGTGGAGTGGGGCGAAGCTGCGGGCGAAGCGGGGCGCGCCTATCTTCCTCACGCTTGCATGCACTGCGAAAACCCCGAATGCGTATCGGTCTGCCCAACCGGCGCCAGCCAGAAGCTCGACGACGGCGTGGTGATCGTGGATTACGACGCGTGCATCACCTGCGGCTACTGCATGTCGGCATGCCCGTATGGCGCACGCGTGCTTAACGAGGGAAAGGGCAACTACTTCGACGAGTACGCTCAGGCGCCTTACGAGGCGTACGGCGTCCAACGCTCGCGCGTCGTCGAGAAGTGCATCTTCTGCCACGAGCGCGCGGAAGAGGGGCTGCCCGTCGCCTGCGTGCTCAACTGCCCGGCTCACGCGCGCTTCTTCGGCGATCTCGACGACCCCGAAAGCGACGTGAGCAAGCGCATCGCCCAGGGCGATGCCGTGCGCGTTGATGAGACGTCGTTCTATTACGTGCCCATGAACGGCATGGACGAGAGCCTGCTGCCCACCGCCACGAGCGGCGCCTACGCCGAAAGCTCGAAAGCCGCGCCCGGCATCGACCCCGTCGCGGCAACGGTGGGCGTCGTCGCGGTGGCCGCGGTCGGCGTGGGCGTGGGCGTCGGGGTGAAGAAGTCGAAGGACAAGACGAAAGCTCAGGCCAAAGCCGACGAAACGAAGAGCGAGTAAGGAGGAGGGTGCACCCATGACTACGATTGACGAAACCGCGATGCAGCATGAAATCAGCCGCCGTTCGTTCGTGAAGGGCGCGTCCGCCCTGGCCGCCGGAGGAGCGCTTGCCAGCGCGTTCAGCTTCGACATCGCGCACGCCGAGGGCACGGTGGACCCCGACGCCCCCGTCGAGAAGCGCTACACGTACTGCGACATGTGCAACCAGGTGCCCAAGTGCGGCATGACCGCCTACGTGCAGGACGGCAAGATCGTGCGCGTCGAATCGCGCACGCCCCATCCCACCACGCCGCTGTGCGCGAAGGGCCTCGCCAGCATCCAGGAGCTCTACGACCCCAAGCGCTTGCAAACGCCGCTGCGCCGCACGAACCCCAAAGGCACGGGGCAGTCGCAGTGGGAGCCCATCACCTGGGACGAAGCCTACGACGCAATCGTGAGCGAATTCAACCGCGTCAAAGAGGAGGACGGCCCCGACGCCGTGATGTTCTACTGCGGCGACCCGAAGGAGCCGCGCCCGCCCATCCAGCGCGTGGCCACGCTGTTCGGCAGCTCAACGTACGGCCTCGAAAGCTCGCTGTGCTCGACGGCCACGAACATCACCTCCCAGCTCGTGTACGGCCGCGGGCAGAGCTCGTCCGGATCCGACCCTACTGACGCCACGGGCAGCTGCATGATCTGGAGCCTCAATGCGGCTTGGTCGCAGCCGAACCGTCACGCGAAGTTCATGGATCAGAAGGAGCGCGGCTGCAAGTTCGTCATCGTCGACCCGCGCATCACGCCCACGGTCATGGGCCTCGCCGACGTGCACCTCCAGCTGAGGCCCGGTTCCGACGGCGCGCTCGCCCTCGGATTCATCAACATCCTCATCCGCGACAACCTCGTGGACAAGCAGTTCGTCGACGAATGGACGCACGGCTACGAAGGACTCGCCGACCTGGCCGCCCAGTACCCGCCCGAGAAGGTCGAGGAAATAACGTGGGTGCCAGCGGCCAAGCTGGAAGAGGCCGTGCACCTGCTGGCCGACAACGCGCCCAGCACGCTGGTCACCAGCTCGGCGGGGCTCGCCCACTCCTCCAACGTGGGCCATGCGCTGCGCGCCGTGTTCATGATCCCCGCCCTCATGGGCATGATCGAGAAGAAGGGCGGCGTCATGTTCGCCTCGGGCGGCCTGCCGCTCGACGTGAGCGCCTCCACTGCCAAGTTCCGCGCCGAGGACGTCTACACCGAGCAGAACTTCGCCGATAAGCGCGTGGACAAGGACGACTTCCCCGCCTGGGTGTCGTTCACCAAGCACTTCCAGACGGCGCGGCTGCCCGAGTACATCGATGAGGGGAAGATCAAGGCCGCCATCCTCGTGGCAAGCAACGTGATGATCTGGCCTGAATCGGACCGCTACCAGGAAGCCCTCGGCAAGCTGGAGTTCGTGGCCGCCGTGGACTACTACGAGCGTCCCTGGACCCACGACTACGTGGACATCCTGCTGCCCGCCGCCATGTGCCACGAGCGCATGGCCCCCTTCGCCGCTTACGGCCGCAAGCTGTTCTTCCGCGAACCGTGCGTCGAGCCCGCCGGGCAAGCGCGCGAGGACTGGAAGATCATGCTCGATCTGGGATGCAAGCTGGGCTTCGAGGAGCAGTGCTTCGGCGGCGACGTGGAAGCGGCCCTCGACAACATCCTGCAGACGGCGGGCCTCGACGTCACGCTCGACGACCTGCGCGCGAATCCCGAAGGGTTGGAGATCCCCGGCTCGCCGAACGAGGAGGGCAAGCACGCCGCAGGCAAGCTGCGCAAGGACGGGCAACCCGGCTTCAACACGCCGTCCGGCAAGCTGGAATTCGACTCCGAGATCCTCAAGGGCTTCGGCTACGAGGGGCTTCCCGTGTACGAGGAACCGGTGCATTCGCCCTATACGCCGACCGAAGAAGACAAGCGCTACCCGCTCGTTCTGAACGCCGGCTCGCGCCTGCCCTACTACACGCACTCCAAACTGCGCGAGATCCCCTGGCTCAACCAGTTCATGCCCGAGCCCGTCGTGCGCCTGCATCCTCAGAACGCGCGCGACCGCAACATCGGCGACGGCGACGTGGTGCGGGTGTTCAACTTCCAAAACGAGATCGAGATGAAGGCAGAGGTGACGAACCTCGTGCACGCCGGCATGGTGGACATCTTCCACGGGTGGCACCAGGCGAACGTGAACCTCCTGACCACGCGCGACTTCGACCCGATCACCGGGTTCCCGCCGTTCAGGTGCGGCCTGTGCGAGGTCGAGGCAACCGGCAAGGGACGCCTCGTCAGCCAGTAGCCAATCAACGGAAACCGCCCCGCCCACGTTGCGTATGCCGCGCAGGCGGGGCGTCAAGGAGGGAATCATGAACGATCGGAAGAGAACCAAGGGGCTCATCGCGCTCGGAGTGGCGGCTGTCGTCGTCGTGGCAGCCGGCGCGGGGTTCTGGGTATGGCACGAGCAGCCCAGCTTCTGCAACGCCATCTGCCACACGCCCATGGACCCGTACGTCGAGGACTACTACGCCGACGATGCCACGCTGCTGGCCGCCTCGCATCGCGTGGCGGACGTCAGCTGCCTCGACTGCCACGTGCCCACGCTCAGCGAGCAGCTGGCCGAGGGCGTGACGTGGGTGGCGGGCGGCTACGCGCTGCCGCTCGAGCAGCGGCAGTTCGACAACGCGTTTTGCATGAACGGATCGTGCCACAGCATCGGGCAGGACAGCCTGGCTCAGATCACCGCGCAACGGGAATACAACCCGCACAGCAACTACCACGAGGAACTGGCGTGCGGCACATGCCATAAGTCGCACACCGCGTCGGTCATGCAGTGCGCGCAATGCCACAGCGATGCCGACGTCCCCGCCGGCTGGGTGGTTCGCTAACGGCCGAGAGGCTGGAAAGGAGGTTCCCATGGAAGTGTTGCTGGCGATCGTCATCAGCGTGCTGTTCGCCTGCGCGCTGCGCAAGCAGATCAAGCGCTACGCCGTGTCGTTCTACATCGTAGCCGTTGCCGTCGACGTGCTGTTCCTGTCGGGGGTGCTGTTCGGGGTCTCGCGCGAGTTCGCCGCCGCGGTGTACCCGTACCTCACGCGCTGCCTGCTCGGGTTCGCCCTGTTCGCGCTCGTCATGTACATCGGAGCGCTGCCCGAAGGGTCGAGGGCGCGCCAGATGCTCATGCCCATCCGCGGCGAGCTGTCCATCATCGCCGCCATCCTGACCATCGGGCACGTGGCGAACTACCTGGGCACGTACTTGGCCGACATCCTGTCGGGGTTTGCCGGGATGTCGGCGGGCATGGTCGCGTCGTTCGTCGTGTCGAGCCTGCTCATCGTGTTGCTGGCGGCGCTCACCGTCACGTCGTTCAACGCGGTGAAAACCCGCATGAACTCCGACGCGTGGAAGCGCCTGCAGAAAACCGCTTACGCGTTCTTCGGGCTGACGTACGCGCACCTCGTGCTGGTGCTGGCACCCACCGTCTCGTCGAGCGGGCAGAAAGCGGCGTTTAGCATCGCCGCGTACACGGCGGTCATGCTGGTCTACGTTGCGCTGCGCGCGGCGACGCACCTGCGCGCGAAGCGGGCGCGGCCCGCGACGTCGTAGAGCTTCGAGTGCCCGGCTTCGAGCACGCTTGGAGCCGGGCACGCCGTCGGTTGCGCCGTAGGGCACGGAAATCCGCCCGAAGCAAGCAATTTTTTCGTTTTGCGAACGATTTCGGCCCTTCGGCTCCCGGCCGCGGAAAAGGGGCGAGCATCGCCCCAGGTCAGTTTTGCCCGCCTCAGCCATTTCGGCCTTCAGGGTACGCAAAACGTCATAATTGCTTAGAATTTCGCGATTCCCGTGCAGGGCCGATACCGACCCTCGCGGGCAACCGACTCCCGCAGCAACCGCCCCCGCGCAAAGCGGGCGTGCGCAGCGCCGGGCGTCGCGGCGCTACTTGCTCTCCAGCTGCGGGATGGGCGCGTCGTCGGCCTCGTCGAGATTGCCGTCGTACACGTAATGGCGCGTCTCGCGCGCGATCATGCCGGAGAGCAGCAGCACGACGATGATGTTGGGTATGGCCATGAGCGCGTTGCCGATGTCCGAGATCGTCCACACGATGTCGCCCACACCTATGGCGCCGAGGAACGCCACGGCCACGTAGATCACCTGGTACGGACGGATGGCGTAGCGGCCGAACAGGTACGTGATGCAACGGTTGCCGTAGTACGACCAGCCCAAAATGGTGGTGTACGAGAACGCCACCATGCCGAGCACGAGGATGGGCGTGCCGATGTAGGGGATCTTCGCGAACGCCTCGCTGGCCAGCATCGCGCCGGAGTAGACGGTGGGGTTCGCCATGATGGACGACGCGATGTCGGGGTTCGCCAGCATCGTGGACACGAGCACGATGCCCGTGAGCGCGCAGATGACCACGGTGGACCAGAACGTGCCGGTCATCGCCACGAGCGCCTGCTGCGCCGGATTGCGCGTGGAGGCCGCCGAGGCAACGATGGGAGCCGAGCCCAGGCCCGACTCGTTGGAGAACAGGCCGCGCGCGCAGCCGAACTGCAGCGCCATCATGATGCCCGAGCCCACCGCGCCGCCGAAGGCGGCTTTCGAGGTGAACGCGCATTCCAGGATGAGCCCCAGCGCGTCGCCCACGAGCGTCCAGTTGAACGCGAGGATGACGAAGCAGCCGAGCGCATAGGCCACGGCCATGACGGGGACGAGCTTCTCGCACACCTTCGAGATGGACTGCACGCCGCCGAAGATGACCACGGACACGAGCACCACGATGATCACGCCGACGACCCACGCGGGCACGTCGACGTTCGAGGTGATGATGCCGGACATGGCCGACGCCTGCACGGCCGAGCCGGTTCCGATGGCCGCGATGGCGGCGAACGCGGCGAACGCCACGGCGCCGAGCTTCGCCCACCAGGGAGTGTGCCCTCCGGGGCTCGGATCGCGCTTGCCCTCGGCGTTGCGCCTGAACGCGCGCTCCCAGATGTACATGGCGCCGCCGAGCATGGCGCCGTTGTGGTCGCGCACGCGGTACTTCACGGCCGCGTACACCTCGGCGTACTTCGTGGCGATGCCGAACACGCCGGTGATCCACATCCAGAACACCGCGCCCGGGCCGCCCGCGAGGATTGCCGTGGCCACGCCCACGATAGAGCCGGTGCCGATAGTGGCGGCCAGCGCCGTGGCCAGCGCGCCGAAGTGGCTGATGTCGCCCTTGCCCTCGGGGTCGCTCGTCAGCGACAACTTGATGGCTTGCGGCAGCTTGCGCTGGATGAACCCCGTCTTGAAGGTGAAGAACAGATGCGAGCCCAGCAGAAGCGCGATCATCGCGGGGCCCCATACGAATGCGTCGATGGTGTTGAGTAGTTCGAACATAATTCCGCTATTCTACCCCGTAGTTCGCCCGATCAGGAAAATCAACGCTCCCCGTCCACAAACGGTTACCCCCGGCGCCAGCATTCAAAAGCTGACGAGCATCACTTCGATGCCGCTTTTCTTGAACGCCGGCCGCATGTACTCGGGATCGCGCAGTTCGGGAAGCACCTGCTGCAAGGCGAAGAACACGTCGGCCGAGGGAGAGCGGCTCGCGTCCTCGAGTGTATAGACGGCGCGCTCCGACATCCGCATCCCCGTCTTCTCCTCCACCGCCTCGGCGAGCGCGCTGCCCCGCGTGAACCCGTTCGCCAAGCGCGCCGCCTTCAGCAGCACCCCGTACGCCTTCCAATCGATCACGCCGTCTTCTCGAGCCATCACGTCCGCCTTCCATTATTGCACTATCGTGCAATACAGGGTATCATACATATTGCATTATAGTGCAACAACACCGCTTGCCTTCGAGAAAAGGGCGTGATACTATGAGTTCACTTAAAAATGAACACCAGGGAGAATCCGGAAGGAGGCTCATAAGGCGCCGGTTGGAGAACGGGGTGTTCTATTACGTGCTGTCGGACGGAAGCGGAAAGAATTCGTTTCTGGACGACTGGCTGGACGATCCTCGATCCAAAGAGAAAGCAAAGCGGCTTATTTCGACGGTGCTGAAGATAACGCAAAACGGCCTCGGATGGGCTACGGCAACAAGACAAGTCCGACGCATATCATCGGAACTATACGAAATCAAGAACTTTTTTGGACCCGCTCGGGTCATAGCCCACATTCACGTGGTAGAAACGATCGTGATGCTTCGACCGTTCCAAGGGCATAGCGGAACGGGCAGCATTCCGACCAGCATCATCGCAAGCGCAACCCGGCAGCAGCGTCTCGTTGTCGAGCTGCTGGAACAGGAGAAAAACGATGGCAATTGAAGAACGAGACGACCGCGCCTTCATGCGGGACTTCCACACCCCCGGCACGCGGGCGTACGACCATGCGCTCGACATCAGCGTCATGGTCTACGATCTCATGCAGGAAAAGGGGCTCACCAAAACCGAGCTCGCGCGACGCATGGGCATCTCGAAGTCGCATGTGTCCAACCTGCTGAACATGCAGCCGAACATGACCCTGGAGACCATTGCGAAGTTCGAGCTGGCGCTCGACGCCGTCTTCGAGTTCCGCTTCGTTCCCCGTCCCGCTCCTGAGGCGGCTTCGGAGGACGAGCCCCTCTCCGCGCAGGGCTGACGCCGTGCGCCGCCGCCTACGCGACCCCTACGGATCGCCCGCTGCACGCAGCCGCCCGTCGAAGGGAGCTTCCGGTTCGCCGACGCGGCTGCACGCCGCCGCCCGCCGAGAGGGCTCCGGTTCGCCGACGCGGGCGACGTCTCCCTTTAGCGGTGGTAGATAAGGTGGCAGACGTCGTCGCCGCGAGCGATGGTCTTGGGCAGGTCGAGGTCGCAGCCGTAAGCTTCGCCGATGCCGCGGTCGCCGCACATGGCCCAATCGCAAAGGTTGGATATCTCCTCGTCGGAGCAGCCCTGCTTCTGCCACGCCTTCACGAGCGGGCAGTAGTGAAACTCCAGCTCGAAGCGATCGTCGGAGACGTCCTTGACGTCCATCTCGAACACCATCTGCGCCGGCTTGCCGAACAGGCCCTTCTTGAGGCTCTTCAGGCTGTTCGTGCCGCCTCCCTTCGCAACCAGCTCGGCACCTTGGAACAGCCCGCAGCGCTTCACCGCCGCCGGCGCGAACGCGGCCGGATCGGCGCCCGCGCGCGCCGCCTCGTCGGTAAGCAGGTACAGCCACAGCGCGCGATGCTCCAACAGCTCGCGAATGGCCTTGATGAGCGGGTTCTTGATACGCGGCTCGTTGACGACCTTGCTTGCCATAGCGATCCCCTTCCTGCATGCCTTCTGTCATTATTGCGATTATACGGCAACGGGGCACCGTCGAGCACGCGCATCGACGGCGGCGACCAGCGGCTCGCGAATACGATCCGCCTCGAAGCGCCCGCAACGCAGCACCGCCCAACCCACAAAACCTGCGCATTGTCCGCCGTTCGACAGCCCCATGGTTGCCATGCGGCAACAGGGCGGCTACAATACGGCGCATGGATTCTGTTTCAGGGCGAGGTGCAATTCCTCACTGGCGGTAATCCGGCCGTCGGCTGCAAGCCGGGCGAGCCGGGAGTCCGCGACCCTGCGAGCGTCCCCGATAGGGATCGCGCCTGCAGGCTGATTCCGGTGCGATTCCGGAACCAACGGTATAGTCCGGATGGAAGAGGCAGAGATCCGCGTCGTCCACGCCCCGCGTGCGTCGGCCCGGACCCCAAGAAGCCTGTATGGAAAGAATTCATACGGGCTCGTTTTCTCTTTAGGCCGGGAAACGTGACCCGAACGTCACGGCCTGCAAGAGAAAGGGGTTGCCATGACCGGCAACGCACCGGGCACCAACGCCCAAGATACGTACGAATTCACCAACACCAACAAGTGGGACACCCGCCAACTCGTGACGATGGCCCTCATGTGCGCGATCGGCGTGCTGCTGTCCTTCGTGGAGTTCCCGCTGCTGCCCGGCGTCGCCTGGCTCAAGTACGACGCCTCCGCCATGCCCGCCATGGTGTGCGGCTTCGCCTTCGGACCGGCGGCCGGCCTCGCGGTGGGCATCGTGGGCGCCGTCATCCACGGCATCCTCATGGCCGACTTCTCGGGAGCCGTCATGAACATCCTCGTGGTCACGGGCTTCATCCTGCCCGCGGCGCTCGTGTACCGTCGCTCGCGCACGTTCAAAAGCGGCGTCGTCGGCCTCGTGCTGAGCGCCATCGCCGCCACCGTCATGGCCATCCTGGGCAACCTCGTCATCACGCCGATGTGGCTGGGCGTGCCGCTCGACGCCGTCGTGGCCATGATCCTGCCCATCTTGACGCCGTTCAACCTCATCAAGGCAGGCATCAACGCGGTGCTCACGCTCATCGTGTACAAGAGCATCTCCAATTTGATCACGCCCAAGAAGAAGCAGGTGAAGGGACGCTAGCCGCATGATCGAGTTCAAGGGAACAGGCTTCACGTACGACGGCGAGCGCTTCGTGCTCGACGGCGTGGACGCGCGCATCGCCCCGGGCGAGTTCGTGTGCGTCCTCGGCGGAAACGGCTCGGGCAAGTCGACGCTGGCCAAGCACGTCAATGCGCTGCTCGTGCCCGACGAGGGCAGCGTCACCGTGCTCGACCACGACACGCGCGACGAGCGGTCCACCTACTTCATCCGCAGCCATGCGGGCATGGTGTTCCAGAACCCCGACGACCAGCTGGTGGCCAGCCTCATCGAGAACGACGTGGCGTTCGGCCCCGAGAACCTGGGCGTGCCCACGGCCGACCTGCGCCAGCGCGTGGCCGACGCGCTGGCGGACGTGGGGCTGCAGGGTTTCGACAAGCGGGAGACCGCGGCGCTGTCGGGCGGGCAGAAGCAGCGCGTCGCAATCGCCGGGGTGCTGGCCATGGAGCCCTCGATCCTCATCCTGGACGAGGCCACGGCCATGCTCGACCCGCGCGGCCGCAAGGGCCTCATGCGCGTCTGCCGCGAACTGCACGACCGCGGGATGACCGTCATCATGATCACGCACTTCATGGAGGAGGCCGCGCAGGCCGACCGCGTCATCGTGCTGGAAGAGGGCCGCGTCGCCTGCGACGGCGCGCCGCAGGACGTGCTCGTGCAGGCCGAGCTGCTGGAACGCCTCAACCTGGACCTGCCCTTCGCTGCCGAGCTTTCGCTCGAGCTCGAGCGGCGGGGCGTGCCCGTGGGCATGCACATCGAGACGACCACGTTGAAGGAGGAGCTGTGCCGATTGCTTTCGAAGGCGTAAGCTACTCGTACGCCGACCCCGCTCGCCAAGAGAAGCGAAAGTCGCGCGTGAAGCGCCGCCGCGCGGCGGGCGTGATCGAGGACGCCCCCTCGCTCGAGCACGGCAAACCGGTCTGGGGAGGCGATCCCGACGCCGTCTGGGCGCTGCGAGACATCACGTTCGAGCTGAACGACGGCGAGTTCCTCGGCATCGCCGGGCACACCGGCAGCGGCAAGAGCACCCTCATCCAGCATATGAACGGGCTGGTGAGCCCCACGCGAGGGCGCGTGCTGCTGGACGGACAGGATCTGTCGGACAAGCGCGCGGCGCAGGGCTGCCGCGGCAAGGTGGGGCTCGTGTTCCAGTATCCCGAGTACCAGCTGTTCGCCGCCACCGTGCGCGAGGACGTGGCGTTCGGCCCCCGCAACCTCGGGCTTTCCGCCGACGAGGTGGAGCGGCGCGTGGCGTCCGCGCTCGAAAGCGTGCACCTCGACATCGCCGAGCTGGGCGACAAGAGCCCCTTCGAGCTGTCGGGAGGCCAGCAGCGCCGCGTCGCGTTCGCGGGCGTGCTGGCCATGGAGCCGCGCGTGCTCGTGCTGGACGAGCCGGTGGCCGGCCTCGATCCGGTGGCGCGCGAGGAGTTCCTCGACCTCATCGCCCAGCTGCACGAGCGCGGCCTCACCGTGGTCATGGTGTCGCACAGCATGGACGACCTCGCCCGCCTGTCCGACCGCGTGCTCGTGCTCAACGAGGGCCGGCAGTTCGCGTTCGGCTCGCCGTCCGAGGTGTTCGCGCGCGGAGACGAGCTGCGCGACATCGGCCTGGACGTGCCGGCCCCCCAGAAGCTGGCCGACGAGCTGCGCGAAGCGGGCGTGGAGTTGCCGGCCAAGCTGTACGACCTCGAAGGGCTGGCGGACGAGCTCGCGCGCGGCTATCGCGAAGCCGCAGGAGCCTCGGAGGTCCCGCATGCCTGACATCGCGGTCATCGGACGCTACTGGCCGGGCACGAGCCCGCTGCATCGCATGGACGCGCGCGCGAAGCTGCTGCTGGCGCTCGCGCTCATGGCGGTGGTGTTCGTCGCGCAGTCGTATCTCGGGCTGGCGGTGTGCGCCGCCTTCGTGTTCGGCTTCTTCAAGCTGGCGGGCATCCCGCTCCGCTCGGCATTCAAGTCCATCGCGCCGCTCGCGTTCATCGTGGTGGTCACCGCCCTGCTCAACGTGTTCTTCGTGCAGGGCGGCACCGTGCTGTTCGAGTGGTGGATCATCCGCATCAGCGAGGCGGGCCTGCAGCAGGCGGCCTTCATCGCCTGCCGCCTGCTGCTGTTGCTGCTGGGCATGAGCCTGCTCACCCTCACCACCGCCACGCTCGACATCACCGACGCGTTCGAGTACCTGCTGCACCCCTTCCGCCGCATCGGCGTGCCGGCGCACGAGCTGTCCATGATGATGGGCATCGCCCTGCGCTTCCTGCCCCAGTTCACCTTCGAGCTGCAAACCGTGTACCGCGCGCAGATCAGCCGCGGCGCCACGTTCTCCAAAGGGCGGCTGCGCATGCTCGCCTCGCTCATGGTGCCGCTGTTCACCAGCGCGTTCCGCCACGCGGAAACGCTGTCGTCGGCCATGGAGGCCCGCTGCTACCACGGCGGCGTCGGCCGCACGCGCCTGCACCCCCTGGCGTACACCGCGCTCGATCGCAACGGTGCCCTCACGATCGTCGCCATGCTGGCCTGCGTCATCGCCACCAACTTCATTCCCTGGTAGGGCCATCTCGAAAACGCCCTGCTCCAACCGAAAGGATTGCCCATGAACGGAACGAACACCATCGTCGACTATCTGACGAGCGTCCCGGCCTGGTACCTGGCCACCTGCGAGGGCGACCAGCCGCACGTGCGCCCCTTCAGCTTCGCCGCCGTGCAGGACGGCCGGATCTGGTTCTGCACCGCCACCACGAAGGACGTGTACCGCGAGCTCGAAATCAACCCTAAGTTTGAATTGACCGCCTGGAAACCGGGCAGCGGCTGGGTTATCATGCGGGGTAAGGCGGTTCTCGAGGATCGGGCGAACGACGAGGTGCGCCGCGCGGGGTACGAGCACATGACCGGGCTCGGAGAGAGCTACGAGGGGCCGAACGACGACACGCTCACGTTCTTCACGGTGCGCGATCCCGAAGCGTGGCTGTGCGATATCGACGGCAGCTGGAATCCCGTCGAGCTGTAGAGGCGGGCGCTCACAGACCCTCGAACAGCCGTCCCACGGTGGTATCCAAGCCGCCCGCGATGCGCTCGAGCATGTCGACCGTAGGGTTCGCTTTCCCGCTTTCGATATCGATGAGGTATTTGCGGCTGACGCCTACCATAAGGGCAAAGGAAGCTTGCGAGACGCCGAATTCCGTGCGGAGCCTCGCGATAGTGGTTCCGAGCTGAGTTTTTAGTGAAGTGTTCTCCATGCCGGTTAAAGGCTAGTCCCGGCGGGATGAAAAGTCGTAAACTATAGTTTACAGACCGTCAATAAAACAAGAGGTTTGTACTATGAGTTTATCGAGAGGGTCATTGCTTGAGGGCAAGATTGCCGGAGGTCGCACATGAGCGGAACCGAGTACGAAGAGTTGATGGACACGATCAGACGCGCGGCGGCGCGCATTTTCGAATACGCTGAGACCGAGGAAGAGGTGTGCCGCCTGGAGCAGGCGATCAACCACGAGATCATGTACGTGGCGGCCATCGCGCAATCCGAGCGGGTCAAGCCCCCGACGGGCTGGGACCCGCTCGGCCGCTAGCGCGCGGACGGAGCCTGGGCGATTACGAGGAGAAATCGTACAGGTCCTTCGTAGCGGTGCGGAAGTCCTCGTAGACCTCGGCCGCCACCGCTTCATCGTCGACGAACTCGAAGGCCGCAGGCTGGCCGTCTTCGTCGAGCTCGGTCACCTCAAGCAGCACGACCTCGCCGGACGAGCCCACGGGCTCGTCCTCTGTTATGGGGAAGAAGAACCCGTAGCTGCGGTCGTTGTGCAGGATGAGGCCGAGGAATTCGAGTTCCGTCCGCTCGCCAGCCTCGTCCTCGAACACGAGGGTGATGCCCTCCTCGGTTGGCGGGCAAAAATTCGGGGCGCTTCCTTCGCGCATCGCGGATCTCCTTACCTTCATCATGATCGTTGGCGTTAGGGTACCACAAGCGCCGCCCGGCGCGCGGGCGCGCGGCGGCAACGACAGACAAGCGTTAGACGATGAAGTCGCGTCCGCTTTCAACGAGGTCGATGAGCTCCTGCTGCGTGTGCACGCCGAGCTTCTGGTAGATGCGGCGGATGTGGGTCTTGGCGGTGTTGCGCGTCACGCGGCACTCCTCCTGGATGAACGCGCCGTTGCGTCCGCGCGCCAGCAGCGCGAACACCTCCCCTTCGCGCTCGGTGAGCCCATGGACGGATGCCAGGTGCGCGCAGCGCGTGTCGATGGCCGCCTCGGGTGCGGCGGGCGCCTCCACCTCCTCCACCGGCTTCACGCCGCGGATGGCCGCCGAGAAGCTGAAGTCCTTGAGGCCGATCCACACGTAGCCCACGAACGCGGCCGCCACGAGCGCGAGCAGCAGCAAGCGCACATCGGCGCTCTGCGCGTCGGTCGCAACCGGCATCCCGGCCAGCACCACGCCCAGCGTGGCGCCCAGGTTCGACGCGCAGAAGCCCTGGCCGAGCGCCGTGATGCCGCCCGAAGGATTGCGCGCCGCGATGATGGCGAGCGTCGCCCAGGTGAGCACGCTGAACATCTGGGCCCCCACCGTGAGCGCGCCGAGGGCCGCCGCCCCGAGCAGCGCCGTCTGCGCCGCCGACACGAAGAAGCCGAACACCACGAGCAGCCCCGATACGTGGAACAGCGCGTCCTCGCGCGATGCGCGCTGCGTGCGGGCGCACCAGACGGCCAACGCCAGCAGCGCTGCTCCGCACACAGCGCTTTGCCACCAGTCCGTCGGGCCCGCATCGAACGTGATGGACAGGCCGAACGCCACCTCGAACAGGAAGATGCACACGAACAGGCGGTTGAACGGTCCGGGGAACGAGCCCGGGTTCGTCAGCGCCAGCTCGCTGGGCACCACCCCGTCCGGCAGCGCGTCGCGCAGCCGCGCCACCGACCCGGCCACCGAGACGAGGGCCGCCGCCGGCAAAAGCGCGTAGACGACCGACGCGATCGGGGCGAAGGAGGCCAGCAACGGGTCGAGCGCGAGGTAGACGGCGTAGGAGAGGCACACGCCTCCGGCCATGGTGACGAGCACCCCGCGCGGGCGCAGGCGCGTGAGCGACAGCCCCGCCACGATGACGGCCCACGTGCGCCCGCACGACAGCAGCGCGGCCCCTGCGAGCGCGAGCCCGCCCGCGTAGCCGCTTTGAGAGCCCGCCACCCACAGCGCGCAGCCCGCGACGAGAGCCGCCAGCGCGCCTGCGGTCGCAGGCCTCACCGGCAGCGGCGCGCTCAGGCGACGGGCCGCGAGCGCCCACAGGCCGAACGCCGCGCCGTACAGAAGGCCGCACAGCGCGAGCCCCCATGGCACGGCGTCGCCGAAGGGCGGGTAGACGTAGCCGTTCTGCACGAACGTGGACAGCGACAGGGCGCAGACGGCCACGAGGCTGCGCGCGTCGATCAGCTTCTCGTGCGTCGCGGCGGGATCGAACGGCTCGGCGCCCGCTTCCCGCCCTTCGGCGGCCTGTTCCGCATGGTGCATTTCATCCCCGTTTCACTACCGTTCACCGTAGAAAATATACCGTTCGCCCTCGCGTAACGCCAGCAGGGTGACGATCACCCCCGCCTCGCCTCCGTATTGTACCGCTCGTAAGGCGCCCCCGAAGCGGGCGCAGGCGCACCGGTCGGGATTCTCCTTTTCGTACGCCCAAGGGAATTCCGATCGACCAAGCGAAGGAGGCATCCTGCATGACCACCATCCTGGAAGAAGCGAGAGCGCTGGAGGACGACATCGTCGCCGACCGACGCTGGCTGCACGAGCATCCCGAGATCGGGTTCGACCTCCCTCAAACGACGGCCTACGTGGCCGAGCGTCTGCGGGAAATCGGTCTCGAACCGGAAGAGATCGTGCCGGGCGGCCTCGTGGCCACCATCGGCGACCCGTCGGCAGGCCGCTGCTTCATGCTGCGCGCCGACATGGACGCGCTGCCTTTGCGCGAGGAGACGGGGCTGCCCTTCGCCTCCCAGACCGACTACATGCATGCCTGCGGGCACGACACGCATACCGCCATGCTGCTGGGCGCCGCCCGCATCCTGAAAGGCCGCGAGGCCGAGCTGCCCGGCTGCGTGAAGCTCATGTTCCAGCCCGATGAGGAGGGCTGCGCGCCCGACGAGATCTGCGGCAACGAGGCCATGATCAACGCGGGCGTGCTGGAGAACCCGCACGTCGACGCCGCCACGGCCATCCACCTCATGCCGTTCGACTACCGCCTGGGCGAGATCGCCACGCGACCGGGCACCGGCTTCTCGTCCATCGACGACATCGACATCGTCGTGCACGGCAAAGGCGGACACGGCTCGCGCCCGCACCAGCTGGTGGACCCGTTCAACATCGCCTGCCACATCTTCTTCGGCGCGCAGAACCTCATCGCGCGCGAGCTCGACCCGAACGACCAGGCGGTCATCACGTTCGGCGCCGTCAACGGCGGCACGGCGGCCAACATCGTCCCCGACGATGTGCACCTGCTGGGCACCCTGCGCACCATCGACGAAGGCACCCGCGCGCACCTGAAACAGCGCATGGAGGAGATGTGCCGCGGCATCGCGGAAGGCTTCGGCGGGAGCGTCGACGTGCGGTTCCTCCGCGGCGTGCCGAGCGTGCACAACGACCCTGCGCTCACGAGCGAGCTGATCGGCTACGTGGAGGATCTCACCGGCCGCCCCGTCACCATCCTCGACAAGCCCATCTCGGGCTCCGACGACATGAGCGTCATCTCGCAGGTCGTGCCCACCACCTACTTCGTCATGGGAACCGGCTCAGAGGACGAAGGGGTGCGCTACCCCGTGCACAACTCCCGCGTGGTGTTCGACGAGAGCGTGTTCGTCGAAGGCGCGGCGATGACCGCAACGATGGCCTTGCGCTGGCTGGAAGCCCGCGCGCGCGACGACAAGGAGAACGAGCGATGAGCGAGAACGAGAAGCTGGCGACGGAAGCCGCCGAAACCGCGACCGCCGACAGGGCCGGGGCGCCCGAGCCCGGCGGCAAGAAGCGCCGCAAGAAGAAGAAAGGCGCGCCGGACTCCTTCATCATCCTCGTGGCGTGCCTCATCGGCGTGGCGCTCGTCACCGTGGTCATGTCGCTGTTCACGAGCGAGGTCACGGGAGCGTCGTTCGCCGACGTCCTGACCTCCCCGGTGCTCGGCTTCTCGAGCGCCATGCAGGTGTGCGTGTTCGTGCTCGTGCTGGGCGGCTTCTTGGCCATGGTGAACAAGACCGGGGCGCTCGACACCGGCGTCGCCACGCTCGTGCGCGCGCTCAAGGGCCACGAGCTGGTGCTCATCCCCATCCTCATGCTGCTGTTCGGCATCTGCGGCTCCACGTACGGCATGATGGAGGAGACGGTACCGTTCTACATCCTGCTGGCCGCCACCATGTACGCCGCGGGCTTCGACACGCTCACCGGCGCGCTCGTCGTGCTGCTGGGCGCGGGCGCGGGCTGCATCGGCTCCACGGTGAACCCGTTCTCCGTCGGCGTGGCCACCGCCGCCCTCACCGACATGGGCATCGCCGTCGACCAGGGCGTCATCATCGGCTTCGGCCTCGTGCTGTTCGTCATCGCCGAGGCCATCTCCATCTTCTTCGTCATGCGATACGCCAAGAAGGTCAAGGCCGACAAGGGCTCCACGTTCCTGTCGCTGCAGGAGCAGGAGGAGTCCGAGAAGGAGTACGGCCAGATGGAGGAGGATGCGGAGAACCCGGCGTTCTCGGCCGTCCTCTCCGGCAAGCAGAAGGTCGTGCTCGTGCTGTTCGCGCTCACGTTCGTCGTCATGATCGTCGGCTTCGTGCCGTGGCAGAACTTCGGCATCGACTTCTTCATGGCCGGCGGATCGGTCGACGACCCGGCGGGCGCCTGGAGCGCGTTTCTGACCGGCGTGCCGCTGGGCATGTGGTACTTCAACGAGGCCACGGCGTGGTTTTTGCTCATGGCCATCGTCATCGGCATCTTCGCGCGCTTCGCGGGCAAAGACATCGTGAAGACGTTCCTCGGCGGCTGCGCCGAGATGGTGAGCGTCGCGCTCGTCATCGCGCTGGCGCGCTCCGTCGCCGTCATCATGGGCGAGACGCAGCTCGACACGTTCATCCTCACGAACGCCGCGAACGCGCTGTCGGGCGTGCCCGCCTTCATCTTCGCGCCCGCCACGTTCCTGTTCTACTTCGTGCTGTCGTTCGCCATCCCCTCGAGCTCCGGCATGGCCACGCTGGCGATGCCCATCATGGGCCCGCTGACCAGCGGTTTGGGCTTCTCGGCCGAGGTCATGGTCATGATCTACGTGGCCGCCCACGGCCTGGTGGCCATCATCACGCCGCTGAACGGCGCCGTGCTGGCCGGCCTCGCGCTGGCGAAGGTGCAGTACGCAACGATGCTCAAGTGGGTGATGAAGGTGATCGTGGTCACCGGCATCGTGCTCGTGGTGGTGCTGACCGCAGCCATGCTCATCATGTAGCCCGCCGGGAGGGCGATGCCAGCGGTTTCGCCCTCCCGCCAGCGCCGCCGCGTCCTCCTTCGCACGGCGCCGACCCGTCCTTGCGAGAACGCGAGCCCCGACTTGGGCTCGCGTTCTCTTGCGTTTGGGAAAGGAGGACTCGTGCGATCGCCCACCCGCCCGCAAGCTCCTCCGACGCACCATGTTCACCGCCGCACTGCTGTAGAGCTTGCTCTCGCAAGCACCCGCGCGCGAGCCCTTCCCTATTCCCCCGCAGACGCGGCAGAGGTGGACAAAAAGCGGAGTTTTCTCTATCCTCATTTGAAACTAACCGAATGCACAAGCCATCTACCAGGCACGATGCAACTGCCCGTTTTTCCACCCATCGAAATGCCCGCAAAATCTAGCGAATACTCGCGTTTTTGTCCATGACCTGTTCGATCATAGTACAATGGAGTCCTTTCAGCGGGCGCTTACCCGGCTGCAGATTCGGGGGAAGGGGCCTTTCGATGACGTTGTTCCTTTCGCACACCACGGCGGCGGAATGTTGGCGCTCGGGAAGGTTCGATGCGGCGCTCGCTGGGCCCTCGATCGCCAAGCGGCATCGTCCTGCCGGCGCGCTTGACGTCGAGCGTGTTGCCAGCATGCTCGCGATGGATCGCCTGGGCGTCGTCTACGGCGAAGCGCTGGCCTTCGGCAGTGCCGAAGCGCGCGGATGCGAGCGGTTCAAGCCGCGAGCGTGCGAAATCCGAGCGCTTCGAGAAGAGCGGCTCGCGTTCGCCTCCGATCCGCTGCACGCGATCGTGCCCGACAAGCGCTCGGCCAACGCCCTCAAGCATCTCGCATGCCACGTGAACGCGAATGCGCTGCCAAGCGGCTCCTTTGTGCGCGTCGACGACGGCTTGCTTCTGTGCTCGCCCGAATTGTGCTTCCTGCACATGGCAACCCGCCTCCCCTTTCCCCACCTCGTGAAGCTGGGATTCGAGCTATGCGCCCTGTACACGCTGCAACCGGACGGCACGGCGAGCTACGGACGGCCCCTTCCCCCGACCACCGCTCGGGCCATCGATGCCTACCTGCGCACCTGCACGGGAATGCGCGGAGTCGCAACCGCCCGCCAAGCGTTGCGCTACGTCGGCAACGCGTCCGGCTCCCCCATGGAGACGGCGCTCGCCATCGTCCTGTGCCTCCCCCTCCGCCTGGGCGGTTACGGGCTTCCGCTTCCGTACCTGAATTTCCGCATCGATGCCCCGCGGCACGAGCGGGCCGCCGACGGGAAAAGCTACTACCTCTGCGACCTCTATTGGCCCCAGGCGAAGATCGCCGTCGAATACGACAGCGATCTGGAGCACACGGGCCCCGAGCGCATCGCCGAAGACGCGCAGCGGCGAAACGAGGTGACCGGCCTCGGCATAACCACGATCACGGCCACGCGCGAGCAGGTCATGAACCCGGGAAAGCTCGACCGGATAGCCCGCCAGCTCAGACGGGCGCTGCACGTGCGCGCGAGGAGCGAGCGCGAGCCGAATCCCGGCGTGCGAGAACGCCTGCTCCGCTCGCTGGTCACCGCGAAGGACCTGGAGGCGAGCTGGTCGAAACCGCGCAAGCTGGCGGCCTCGGCCGAAGGACGCTGAAAACGCCGTGCGACGCGCGCGGACGCTCGAGGCCTTCCAGCCGGCCGGGCTCGATAGCCGACATGCAGGTGCTCGACAAGGACGGGGCGCCCATCGAGGGCCTGTACTCTATCGGCAACTGCGTCGGCAACTTCTTCGGCAGCCCCGACTACCCCATGACGGTGCCCGGCCTCTCCCTCGGCCGCTGCCACACGCAGGGCTACGTGGTGGGACGCGCTGTCGCCGGCAAGTAGCCCCGCACCGCCCATCCTCGCGCGCCGCCTCCCCCTCCCGGCGGCGCGCGAAAGCAACGGCCCCCGGCGTGTTCGTCGGGGGCCGTTCTTCGCATCGGGCGCCTGGGGAGGGAGGCGGCGCCCGCTCAGCGAGGAGATGTTACTTCGTCAGGCTGTGGAGCGGGCCGGAGCCGCGCTCGGCGCTCTGCCAGCCCTCGGGCAGCGGCGCGTCGTGGCACTCGTTGCAGGAGAGGGTCGACGTGCCGTCAACCGAGTGGCAGGAGGTGCAGTCGCCGGCCTCGAGATGCGCCTTGTGGGGATTGAATCCCTCGATGCCGCCGAAGTCCTCGTTCGCCGCGTTGATGGTGGTACGGTCGTGGCAGCTCAGGCACAGCTTGTTGGGATACTCGTCCGCATCGTCGAGCTGTCCGGCGATATGAACGGCCTTGAGCGAGCCAACCGGATACGATGCCGCATCGGCGCCGCCGTTGCCCGCATCGCCCGAGGGCTGCGAGGGCGCGCATCCCCCCAACGTCGCCGCCAACGCGACCGTCGCCAGCACCGTGCACACCGCCATCGACAGGTTCTTCCTCTTCACGTCAGGCACCTCGGCTTTCCTAGATGTTCGCATGGATGTAGTCCAACCCGAGGATGTCCTTGACGGCCAGCCAGGCGAAGCACTGGCCGTGGCCGATGCCGGAGCCCATGACGTTGGGCGGGTACACGTTGCCGTAAAACGAGCCGGCCGTGTTGCCCGCGGCGTACAGGCCGGGTATGGGCCGCCCTTCCTTGTCGAGAACGCGGCAGCGCTCATCGTTCTTCAGACCGCCGCGCGTCGAAGTCATCGACGAGCAGTGCTTGGAGGCGTAGAACGGCGGCGTGTCGATGGCGTTCATCCACAGCGGGTCCTTGTAGAAGTCGAGATCCTCGCCGGCCTCGCACAGCTCGTTGTAGCGTTCGAACGTGGCCATGAAGATGTCCTTGTCGAAACCGCAGTGCTCGCACAGCTCCTCGATGGTGTCGAACTTGAACGTGATGCCGTTCTCCACGTTCTTGTCCACCTCTTCCTGGGTGTTGGACGCCGTGTAATCCTCCACCATGTAGCCGCCCTCGGGGAACTTCTCCTTCCAGGCGCTGTCCCAGATGCTCCAAGCGCAGCCGTCGGGCGTGCAGGTGAGCTTCGGGATGGAAGGCGACTGGAACGGCAGGTTCTCGGCCATGAGGCGACGGCCCGCGCCGTCCACCATGAGCACCGGCAGGTTGGCGACGCCGGCGTAGAAGTGCGTGCCGTCGAACGTGGTGGGCAGCGTGCCGTCCATCATGACGGCCGCGAACGGCCACAGATCGCCGCAAGCGAACTCGTCCATATCGGCGCCGATCCAGATGCCCATCTTCTGCCCATCGCCCGTGTCGTTGGTGTTGATGTTGTAGCGGACGATCTTGCTCAGCGACACGTTGTAATGCGCCATCATCTCGCGATCGGCAGCCATGTCGCCCGTGGTCAGCAGCACGCCCTTCGAGGCGTTGTACTTCACGTACTCGCCGGACTCGTTCTTGGCGATGACGCCCGTGCACCGTCCGCCGTCGTCGCGCACGAGCTGCACGGCGGGGGAATTGTAGTGGAACGTGGCGCCCTTCTCGGTTGCATAGGCTTCCATGACGCCCGTCCAGTCGACGGGGTCGCCCGTGGCGAAGAAGCCGCCGTCCTCCTGCGCGAAGAAGATCATCTGGGCGAACGCCTGCCACAGCGGGCTCGCGCCCGGCATGTCCACGCCGTCGTTCGTGATCTTGTAGTCGAGCGATGCGGCAGGAATGAGCTGGTAGCCCTTGTCGTTGAATATCTTCTCGAGCCAGTTGACGTAGGGGCCGGAGTTGTCGAACCACAGACCGTACGACGACATCCTGCCCTGCACGCCGTTGGTGATGGCCCAGGTCGACGTGATGAACTCCTTGCGGTCGGTGGTCAGCCCCAGCTTGGTCTGCACGTCGGAGTTGAAGCCGGCGGTGCACAGGCGGAACAGGCCGTACGTGCTGCCCTTCTCGACGACGTGCACGTTCGCGCCGTTCTCGGCCGCCAGCATGGCCGCGGGCAAGCCGCAGATGCCCGCGCCGCAGATGACGATGTCACATTCGACGGTTTCGACGATCTCGCTGTCCGGAATGGGATCCGGCGGCGTGAGGAACGCGGGCTGGCTGGTTGCTGCGGACGTCGGCGCCCCGGAATCGGGCGTCGGCTTCGCCTCTTCGGCAGGCACCTTGGTCTCGCCTTCCGAAGCGCCGCTGCAGCCGGCAAGCCCGAGCGCTGCGCCCGCGCCCACCATCGCCGCTCCGGTCAGGAATCCTCGACGTGATATTCCCTGGTCGTGCAGGTTTGCATGGTCGTGCATGATGTCCCCTTTCCTCGCTTGCGCTCCTTGGGGCCGCCCTGCCTCTTGCAGCGCTCGGCCCGATGACGATGCTATGCGTCGGACTCCGGGTTAGGGAATCGGTAATCCTGCGGCGAGCGGGGCATTTCGCTGACCGCGGCCGCTAACCCTCGTTAACCCCCGCACGGGTTAACGCTTTATCCCTAGCTGAATCGCGCACGATGGGATATCGTCGTGAAGAAAGCTTCTGGAGGGGAGTGCATATGGGGAGCGAGCGACGTTCGAGCGCCATCGCGAAGCTGCGAAGCGCCTTGGTGAGCACGCGGGAGAACATCGCGGCGGACGGGCTGTTCGTCGGGACGTCGTGCACTATCGCACTCGTATCGTACACGCACTATACCCCCGCGCTCGCCCACACCTCGCCCGAGACGTTGTCGTTCTCCGACGTGGCATGCCTGTTCGGCGCGCTCACCTCGATCGTGCTGCTCATCTTCTCCAAGCGCGATCGACCCGCGTTCGCACAACCCGCCGTCATCTGGGTTTCAAGCGCCTGCGTGCTGGCCAGCATCCTCGCGCTCGCGCTCTTTCCCGCCCTGTCGTACCTCTCTCCTCTGCTGATCGCCCTGGTCGGGGGCGGCTTGTTCGGCATCTACCTTTCCGTCGTGGCCGTATGCTGGCTGTGGGTGTACGCGCACCACAGCGCGGCCGCCGTCATTTGGAACGTCGTGTTCTCGGCGCTGGTCGGTTCGATCATGCTGTGGTTCATCGTGGGCATGGACACGCCGCGGGTGGCATGCAGCCTCGCGGCGTTGCTGGGCATGAGCGCCTACGCGCTGACGAAGCGCATGCGCCTGCTGCGAGGATCCCGTCTCGATCAGGCTTCGTTGGCCTCCGAGGGGCACACGCCCGCCCACATCATCGTCGGCACGTTCCTGTTCAGCTACGCTTTCATGGTGTCGCTGTCTTTCGCCGGCCTCGAGCACTTCTCCCTTGCGTTCTCGGCCATCGTCATCCTTATCCCCTTCTTGCTGGTCAGCGTGCTCATGCTCTCCTTCAAGCGGCTCACCGCCCTGTCGCTGCTCAACGTCGCCGTCCCCATCATCGTGACCGCCACGCTGTCGGCCTCGTTTCTGGATCTCAACCCTGTGGTCACGTTCGACCTCGCCCTCATCGGCATCCTGCTGTTCCTCGCCTATGCGGTCGTGCTCCTGTGCGCCATCACCGAAAAGACCGACGCGCACGCCTACCGGGCGTTCTCGTTGCTCATGTTGGGCTACTTCGGCGGGTGCATCGTCGGCAGGGCCGTCGCGGCGGGGGCAATGCTCGGCCCGGCGCTCGCGCACGACACCGTCGTGCTGACGTCGGTGCTCGCGGTGCTTATGGCCATGTTCCTCTGCATCCGCAACGGGTTCATGCCCAAGCAGCTGATCGCCCTGTTCGACCCCGACCGGCCGCACGAGAAGAACGGTCTGAGCGACGAGCAGGCTGCGCGCCTGGCGCAGGTGTCCGCGCGCTGCAACCTCGGCAACCGCGAGCACGAGGTGCTCGAGCTGCTGCTGAGGCAGAAAACCGCCAGCGAGATCGCGACCGAGATGACCATTGCCAACGGCACGGCGAAGTCCCATATCCGCCACGTGTACAAGAAGCTCGGGGTGCACAGCCGCGAGGAACTGTTCGAGTTGTTCGAGCGATAAAAAGCAACGGCCCCGGATGCCCGGGGCCGTTGGCGTTACTTCTTGTCGGGGCGCTTCTTGCGCTTGCCCTTCGGGGGCTTCGGCGCGCTCTTCGCGGCGGTCGCGCCGTGCGGCTCCTCGTGCTGGCTCTCCGTCGCGGCGCTGGCCGCCGGGGACGCCGCCTTCGCCGTTGCAGCGGCTTTCGGGGCAACCGACGCCTTCACGGCCTTCTTGCCCGCGAGCGCCGTCGCCATCGCGTTCGGGTTGCCGAACTCGAAGCGGCCCACCTCAGGCCCGAACTTCTTCACGAGCTTCTGGTAGCGCGGCTCGCGCGTCTTCCACATCGCGTACAAGGGCGACGCCACCGCGATGGACGAGTACGAGCCGCACACGAGGCCGATGACCATGGCGAACGCGAAGTCCTTGAGCGTTTCGCCGCCGAACAGCAGCATGGCGAGCACGGGGATGAGCGAGGTGAGCGTCGTGTTGATGGTGCGCACGAGCACCTGGTTGATGGAGTGGTTCGCCATCGTCATGAACGTGCACTTGATGTCGTCGGACTGCATGTTGTCGTTGATGCGGTGGAACACGACCACCGTATCGTACAGCGAGTAGCCCAAAATGGTGAGCAGCGCGGCGATGGTGTTCGGGTTCACCTCGCGGCCGACGAGCGCGTACACGCCCATGACCAGCACGAGGTCGTGCAGCAGCGCCACGATGGCGGTGACGCCCATCTTGTATTCGAAGCGGATGGCGATGTAGATGATGATGAGCACGATGGACACGAGGAACGCGATGAGCGACGATTGGATGACGCTGGCGCCCCAGTCGGGCCCGATGGTGGTCACCTCGAAGCTGTCGGTATCGAGACCGAGCGCGTCGGCCACCTGGTTGGCGCGCTGCGTGGCCTCTTCGGCGCTCGTGGTGGTGGTGCGCACGAGGAAACCCTCGTCGCCGTCGGCGTTCGTCGTCTGCACGACCGCATCGGGCTCGCCCGCCTGGTCGAACGCGGTGCGCATCTGCTCGGTGGTCACGTCGCCCGTGCCGTGGAACGACACCGACGTGCCGCCCACGAACTCGATGCCGAAGTTCAGGCCCTTGACGCCCACGATGGCCAGCGACACGCACACGAGCACGGCGGCCACGCCGAGGAACACGCGGCGGTAGCCGAGGAAGTTGATGTCGTGCTTGATGAACTTGCCGCGCGGCTTGCGCGCCGCCTTCGCGGCCGCCTCGCCGGCAGCGCCCTCGCGGCGCTCGGCGGCCTCCTCGGACTCGGCCGGGTTGATGGCCTCGCCGGCCTCGGCCGCAGCCACGCTCGTGCCTTCGGCGGCGGCGAGCGCCGCGTAGTCCTCGGACGCGGCCAAGCTGTCCTTGATGCCCCAGAAGCCCGGGTGCCGCGCGATGACCTTGGGCGCCAGCACGCGGATGAGCGGCGCCTTGAACAGCAGCATCATGGCGATGTCGCACACGATGCCCAGCGCCAGCGTCAGGCCGAAGCCCTTGACCGAGGCGCTGGCCAGGAAGAACAGCGACAACGCCGACACGAGCGTCACGAGGTCGGCGTCCACCGACGTCACGATGGCGTGCCTTACGCCCGTCACGGACGCGGCGCGGACGCTGCGCCCCATGCGAATCTCCTCGCGGAAGCGCTCCATGGTGAGGATGGACGAGTCGGCTGCCATGCCGATGGTCAGCACGATGCCGGCGATGCCGGCGAGCGACAAGCTGAACAACCCGAACGACGACAGCGTGGCCAGGATGCCCAGGTACAGCACCGCGAACACGATCATCGCGGCCGCGGTGATGGCGCCGAGGCCGCGATAGAAGAACAGCAGGTACAGCATGACCACCGCAAGGCCGATGAGCGCCACCAGCACGCCGGAAGCCAGCGCGTCCTGGCCGAGCGTCGGACCGACGGTCTGGCTCTGGGCGTACTCGAAGCTCACGGGCAACGAACCGCTCTCGAGCACGGTCTGCAGCGCCTTGGCCTCGTCGAGCGAATAGCCTCCGGTGATCTGCACGTTGCCGTCGGGGATCTCGGACTGGACGGCGGGAGCCGACTGCACCTCGTTGTCCAGGATGATGACGATCTTGCCCTTCGTGGGCGCAAGCTCCTTCGTGGCGTCGGCGAACGCCTGCGCGCCGGCCGAGTCGAGCGTGATGTTCACGGCGTAGTCGGTGGACGTCTCGGACGCCTTGCCGATGTCGACCTTCGAAATGTTCGCGCCGGTGACGATGGGCGTGTACGTGCCGTCTTCCACCGTGAGGTGCTGCGTCTCGCCCGACGGCAGCGTGAGCACGCCCAAATCGTCGGACACGGTCCCCTCGCCGGCGTACTCGCCGTTCTCGATCTTCGTCTTCACGTCCTCGTCGGTGAACGAGTCGAGGCGCGCGAATTCGAGCTTGCCGGTCTTGCCGATGGTGTTGAGCGCGTCCTCGGTGTTGGTGAGGCCGGGGATCTGCACGAGGATCTGGTCGGTGCCCTGCACCTGCACCACGGCCTCCGAGGCGCCCAGCGCGTTCACGCGGCTCTCGATGATGGCGCGGCTCTTCTCCATGTCGTCGTTCGACACGGCAGCCCCGTCGGCGCCCTTCGCCGTGAGCACGACCGACAGGCCGCCCTGGATGTCGAGGCCCTGGTTGATCTTCTCCTGGGGCGGCGTGAACATGAAGACGGAACCCAGCACCAGCAGGGTCGTGATGATGAGCAGCCAGATGTTGCGCCGGTCGGTGGGCCGGGCGGGTTTCTTCTTCGTCCTCTGCGTTGCCGCCATGTGACGTTCTCCCTCGTTGAGCTTCTCTCGCGTGCGTCATGCGCGGGCTCGCGGCCCGGCGCACGGTAACTGTCCCATTGTGCCACAACGCAGGAGAATGCGAAAGGAAGGGTGCCGAAAAGATCAGGGCTAATCCCTACGGTTAGGTTACGACGTTGGTCAGGGATGATGCCCGCCCGCGCGCTTCTTTAGTAATCCTTCGCCGCAGAGCTGGCCATCCACGCTTCGTAAAACTCCTCGTACGCTCCCGCCACCACCGCTTCGCGGGCACGGCGCATGAGGTCGATGAGGTAGTGCAGGTTGTGGACGGACAGGAGGATGCCGCCGAGCATCTCGTTCTGCTTCACGAGGTGGCGGATGTAGGCGCGGCTGTGGTTTCGGCACGTCGGGCACGTGCACGCGGGGTCGAGCGGGCCGAAATCGCGCGTGAACTTCGCGTTGCGCATGTTCATGCGTCCTTCCGACGAGAACGCCGTGCCCATGCGGGCCGTACGGGTGGGCAGCACGCAGTCGAACATGTCCACGCCCTCGCGCACCGCGCGCACGAGCGTCGTGGGGTTGCCCACGCCCATGAGGTAGCGCGGGCGGTCCTCCGGGCACGCGCGGGCGACGGGGCCCAGCGTTTCGAACATCACCTCGTGGTCCTCGCCCACCGAATAGCCCCCGATGCCGAAACCGCCGAAACGGCGCCCGCCGCGCGCCAGGCTCTCGTCCTCGATCTCGCGCAAGCGGCGGACGGATTCCAGCCGCAGGTCCAGCTCCATGCCGCCCTGCACGATGCCGAACAGCGTCTGGTCGGGCCGGGTGTGCGCGGCCAGGCAGCGACGCGCCCAGTTGGCCGACAGGTCCACGGCCTTCGCCACGAAGGCCTTTTCGGCCGGGTAGGGCGTGCATTGGTCGAGCTGCATGGCGATGTCGGCGCCCAGCTGCTCCTGGATCTCCATGTTGCTCTCGGGCGTCCAGCGCACCTTCGTGCCGTCGTAGATGGAGCGGAACGTGAGGCCCTCGTCGTCCAGCTTGAGCGTGTCGGCCAGGCTGAACACCTGGAACCCGCCCGAATCGGTGAGCATAGGGCCGTCGTAGTTCATGAAACGGTGCACCCCTCCCGCCTCGGCCACCACGTCGGCCCCGGGGCGCAGCGACAGGTGGTACGTGTTGGCCAGCACCACCTGGCTGCCGAGGTCGTTCAGCTGGCCCACGGTGACGCCCTTCACGCTTGCGCTCGTGCCCACCGGCATGAACATCGGCGTCTGGAACGACCCGTGCGCCGTTTCGTAGGACAGCGCGCGGGCGTGGCCGCTCGTCGCCTGGAGTTCGCAGTCGAACAGCGCCATGCTAGGCCTCCTTTGCGCGGGACAGCGCTGCCGCGCGGGCCGCGGCGTCGACGACATCCGCGTCGATGGCCTGCACGGGGTCGGCGCACGCGGGCAGCGCATCGGCCCAGGCGGCGAACTCCTCCATGGTGCCGTGCTCGACGGAGGCCAGATCGAAGCCTTCGTCCGGGTCGAGGAGGTGGTCGGTCACGAGGAACGCATCGGCGCCGAGCCCCTGGATGGCCAGGTCCTCCACCGTGTTGTTGCCCACCATGAGCACGTCTTCGCCGGCGAGGCCGCACGCCGCCACGTTCTCGGCATAGTAGGCCAGCTTCGGCTTCACCGACGTGGAATTCTCGAACGACGTGATACGCCCGAAGCGGGAGGCGTCGATGTCCGCCCACGACAGACGCCATTCCACGGCGCGGCGCGGGAACATGGGCATGGTTGCCAGCACGAGCGGGTACCCCTTCGCCGCCAGCGTCTCGATGGCGCGCGCCGCGGCCGGGTTGGGGACGACGCCTGCGCCGATCGCTCCGAAGTCGCGCTCGTAGAAGCCGGCGAGCAGCTCGTCCCAGTCTGCGGCATCGCGATCGGCGTGGCTGAAGAACGCCTCCCAATATGCATCGGCGTTCGTACGGCCGTCGTCGTGGACGGCCATGGCCTTGATCCCCGCCTTGAGCCCGGCCGAGAACGTCGCCGCGTCCAGCCCGTGCGCGGCGACGAAGTTCGCGATGGCTTCGAAGTAGGCGCCCAGGAACTCGTCGAGCTCCATGGGCAAGAGCGTGCCGTCCAAGTCGAAGAAGATTGCGCGGTAAGTGCGAGATGCCATGGCGTCGATCCTTTGATTCGATGAATACGCTTGCAAGCATGGTAGTATACGTCACGTTGCGAAGGAGCGTGGAAACCCGATGAAATTACTGCTTCATGCCTGCTGCGGACCGTGCTCGCTCGAACCCGTGCGCCTGCTGCGCGCGGCCGGGCACGACCTGACCATCGCCTATCTCAATTCGAACATCGCGCCTGCCGACGAGTACGCGCGCCGTCTGACCACGCTGCGCGCTTGGGCCGCAGGCGAGCAGGTGCCCGTGGTGGAGGGCGCTTACGACCCGGACGCCTGGGAGGCATGCGCGGGACGCGTCGGCGAGGCGGCGCACGACCCCGTCCGCCGCGAGGCGCGCTGCCGCGCGTGCTACCGCCTGCGCTTCGAAGAGGCCGCCGCGCTCGCCGCCGAGCAGGGATTCGACGCGGTGGGCACCACGCTTTCGGTGAGCCCCTACCAATACACCGACGTCATCCGCGAGGAGCTGGAGCGCGCAGCCTCCGCCGCAGGCGTGCTGCCGCTGTTCGAGGATTACCGCCCGTTCTACGACGAGGCCACGCACCGCAGCCGGAGCTTAAGAATGTACCGCCAGAACTACTGCGGCTGCCGCTTCTCGGACGCCGAGGCCGCCGCCGAGCGAGCCGAGCGCAAGGCCGAGCGAGCGGCGGCCCGTAAGGCGGAAGCCGCCCTCCATGCCGCCGAGCGTGCCGCCGCCGAAGCCGAGCGGATCGCCCGGAAGGCCGAGCGCGCCGCCTACGACGCCAAGCAGGCCCGCAAGCGCGCCGTGCTGAAGGCGCTGCGCGACCAGGAGCGCGACGAGGGGTAGGCGTGCTTGCATTCTACCGTCGAACCAAGTATACTTCCAAGTATAGTGATAGCCTGTTCGACGGAAGGAGCGACGATGCCCCAGCTTTCCCTGTATTTGGACGATCCCATGATGGAAGGCTTGCGCCAGGACGCCTCGCGCGAGGGGAAGACGCTCTCGAAGTTCGTGGCGGGCGTGCTCAAGGACCACGCTGAGAACAACCGTTGGCCGCACGGGTTCTTCAACCTGTACAGCGCTTGCGAGGACGGCGTGCTGGTCGAGCCGCCAGACGAGCCTTTCGATCTCGATCCCATTCCCGCTCTGGAGCTGGCGTAGCGATGTACCTGCTCGATAGCTGCATCTGCATCGACTTCTTGCGAGGACGGTTGCCTTACGCCTACGATCTTATGCGAAACAGCGACCCGCGCCTGTTCAAAATTCCAGCCATCGTGGAAGGCGAGCTGCTCGTCGGCGTGGAGAAAAGCTCTCGACCGGAGAGGGCGCGTTGGCTCGTCGACGAATTCACGCTCCCCTTCGACGTGCTGCCGTTCGACTCCGATTGCGCGCGCGAATACGGCCGGATTCGCGCGCTTCTTGAGCGGAGCGGGAAGAAGATCGGCCACAACGATCTCTTCATCGCCGCAACCGCGCTCGCAAACAACGCCGTCCTCGTAACGAACAACGTGGACGAGTTCAAGCGCGTGCCGGGATTGTCCCTGGAATGCTGGTACGAGATGAAGTGGGACGGATAAGCGCCCATCGGCGGGCAACAAGGCCTATAATAGGCAGTTCGCACCGCCGATCTCACAAAGCACGAAGGAAGCACGCATGAAAACCTCTGATTTCGATTACGACCTGCCCCCTGAGCTCATCGCGCAGGAGCCAGCCGCCGAGCGGGACGGCTGCCGCCTGCTCGTGATGAACCGAGTCACCGGCGAGGTCGAGGATCGCGTCTTCCGCGACATCGTCGACTACCTAACCCCGAACGACCTGCTCGTGGCGAACGAGACGCGCGTCATGCCCGCCCGCCTGCTGGGCGCGAAGCGCGGCACGGGCGGAGCGGCCGAGGTGTTCCTGCTGCGCCAGCACGGCACGCCGACGGAGAACCGAAGCGCGTTGTGGGAAGTGCTCGTGCGTCCCGGCAAGCGCCTGAAGCCGGGCACGGGCGCCGTCGTCGACTTCGTCGACGCCGTAGGCGAGGTGGCGCTGTCGGCCGAGATCGTCGACTGGCTGCCCGACGCCCAGAAAGGCGAGCGCCTCGCGCGCCTGACCACGCCGCTGCCCTCCCTCGACGAGGCGCTGCATGCCGTGGGCCACACGCCGCTGCCGCCCTACATCAAGGACTACGCCGGCGACGAGGAGCTGTACCAGACGGTGTACTCCCGCCGCGAGAGCTCGGCCGCCGCGCCCACCGCGGGCCTGCACTTCACTCCCGCGCTCATCGAGCGTCTGCGCGAGCAGGGCGTGCGCTGGGAGACCGTCGAGCTCGAAGTGGGCCTCGACACGTTCCGCATCGTGGACGAGGACGACCCGACGCAGCACGCCATCCACACCGAGTACTACACGGTGCCCGAGCGCACGGTGGAGGCTATCGCCGAGACGCGCGAGCGCGGCGGGCGCGTCGTCGCC
Source organism: Eggerthella timonensis (assembly GCF_900184265.1). Lineage (NCBI taxonomy): Bacteria > Bacillati > Actinomycetota > Coriobacteriia > Eggerthellales > Eggerthellaceae > Eggerthella > Eggerthella timonensis. The sequence continues at coordinate 1,610,723 of NZ_FXXA01000002.1, read as the reverse complement.
GTAGGCACGACGAGCGTGCGAAGCCTGGAAAGCGCCTGGGACGACGGGACGGGAGCAGTCACGCCGCGTGATCGCGAGACGACGTCGCTCTACCTCTTGCCCGGCTCGCAATTCCACGTGGTGGACGCCCTCATCACGAACTTCCACGTGCCCCGCTCCACGCTCATGATGCTCGTGTCCGCGTTCTCCACGCGCGAGCACATCATGGCCGCCTACCGCCATGCCATCGAGGAGCGCTACCGCATGCTCTCCTTCGGCGACGCCATGTTCATCTGCTAGGTACGGCCAGCCGCCGTTCCGAAGCTGCGCGCACGCCCGAAGCACACGCTCCAGCAGGTTGTAACGTGTGTTTCGGGCGAATGCGCGCAGCTCGAACGCGACATCCCAAGCACAAAAAAATGGCCCCGCGTTTGCGGGGCCATTTCAGCATTCTATAGTTAGTCTGCTTATGCCTTCGTCACGTTGCTTGCCTGAAGCTTGCCATTCTGACCGGTCGTGACGTCGAACTGCACCGCAGCACCTTCGTCAAGCGTCTTGAAGCCGTCCATCTTGATCTCGGAGAAATGCACGAAGAGATCTTCGCCATCCTTCTGAGAGATGAAGCCGTAGCCCTTTTCCGGGTTGAACCACTTAACAGTACCTTCCGCCATTTTAAATCCTCTTTCCTCTCCTCGTCCCCGAGGAGGTAACACTGTGTGCTGCATGGCCGCAACACTCGCCCTCACCTCGAGGGCACATGCTTACTATACGCTATGCGACACCGAAAAAGCTCGGGATTCTCTTTTTCGTCCTTATTTTACCGATCCGTTGCATGAGGGTTATCGACCGCGCTTATCGGTCGGAGTCGAGAGGCGCTTCTATCACAGCCGACGGGACGATGGGCTCGGTGCCGTAGCCCAGCACGTCCATGGTGGAATCGGCCTCCTGCGCAAGCTCCGCGTCGGCCTCGTCCAGCAGCAGCGCCAGCTCTTCGGGCGTATCGGGCAGGTCGAGGTCGTAGGCGACGGCCAGTGCGCGCGCCTGCTCGGCGCGCAGGGCGGCCAGCTCGTGCTCGCCGGCCTCGCCCAGGTAGCCCGAAGCCAGCAGCAAGCTGCGCGCGATGTACTCGGACACGCGCGGATCGACCCCCGACACCTGCATGACGCTCGCGATGGACTCCGGCGACAGCGACAACAGCGTGGCGCCGTCGATATCGGTGGCGTCGCCCACGGCGCGCTCCAACATGTTGGCGGCGTCGCGCGGGTCGCGATCCTCCACCGCCCGCGACCAGCTGCGACGGATGGCTTCCGCGAACTGCAGCAAGATGCGCATGAGATAATCCTGTTCGAGCATGCGAGCTCCTTTCAAAGGCCCGGGCAAGCCCGGGCACGTGAGATTACGAGGATGACGGGACCTTGATTCCCAAGTGGTCGTAGGCCCGCTCGGTGCAGATGCGGCCCTTCGGCGTGCGCACGAGCAGGCCCTGCTGCATGAGGTAGGGCTCGTACACGTCCTCGAGCGTATCGGTGTCTTCCGACAGCGCCGACGCGAGCGTGGTCAGACCCACGGGACGCCCGCCGAACTGCACGGCCAAGAGCTCGAGGATGCGATTGTCCACCGCGTCCAGACCGAGCGCGTCCACCTCGAAGAAGCTGAGCGCCTGCGCGGCCACGTCCTCGTCGATGACGCCGTCGCCGCGCACCTGCGCCCAGTCGCGCACGCGCTTGAGCAGCCGATTCGCCAAGCGCGGCGTGCCGCGGCTGCGGCGTGCGATCTCGAGCGCGCCGTCTTCCTCGATGGCGACGTCCAGGATGGACGCCGAGCGGCGCACGATGGAGGCCAGCTCCTCGGGCGAGTAGTACTGCAAGCGGAACGCGATGCCGAAGCGGTCGCGCAAGGGGCCCGTCAACAGCCCGGTGCGCGTCGTGGCGCCGACGAGCGTGAAGCGCGGCAGGTCGAGGCGGATGGAACGCGCCGCCGGTCCCTTCCCCACCACGATGTCGAGGGCGAAGTCCTCGAGCGCGGGGTAGAGCACCTCCTCCACCATGCGGTTCAAGCGATGGATCTCGTCGATGAACAGCACGTCGCCCTCTTCGAGGTTCGTGAGGATGGCCGCGAGATCGCCCGTGCGCTCGATGGCGGGGCCGCTCGTCGTCTTGATGTTCGCGCCCAGCTCGTTGGCCACGACGGCCGCGAGCGTGGTCTTGCCGAGGCCCGGAGGCCCCGAGAACAGGATGTGGTCCACCACGTCGCCGCGCGCCTGCGCGGCCCCGATGAGAATGGCGAGCGACTCCTTGATCTTCGTCTGGCCCAGGTAGTCGCCCAGGCGCTTGGGGCGCAGGCTGCGGTCGAGCGCGAGGTCGTCCTCGGTGAGCGCAGGCGTCACGGCGCGCGTGCGAGCGCCGACGAGCGAGTCGTCGCTTCGCCCCGCGCCCGCTTCGAACACGAGCCCTTCTATTTCAATGCCGTTGTCAGCCATAGCCGCCTATCCGTCCCGACGGCGCGCGCGGCGCCGCCCGGCTTCGCCTAGTTCGTCCCTAATCGCTTCAGCGCATATTGTAGCAGCACGCTTTCGGCCGCGCCTTCGGGAGCGCCCTTGAGCGCGACGTCCGCCTCCTCGGACGTGAAGCCCATCGACAGCAGCGCCTCCCGCGTGCCCGCGAGGTTCGCCGCCGACGCGACTGCGGGCACCGCCTCGTCGAACAGGCCCGCCAGGCCCTCGTCGAACGAGCCCTTCAGCTCGAGGATGATGCGCGAGGCCGTCTTCTTGCCCACGCCGGGAATGCGCTGCACCGCGGCCACGTCCTGCGCCTGCACGGCGGCCACGAGGCCCGCGGGCGAGAACGCCGACAGCGCGGCGAGCGCCACCTTCGGCCCCACGCCGCCCACGCCGATGAGCCGCTCGAACAGCGCTTTCTCTTCCAGCGTGAGGAAGCCGAACAACGACAGTCCGTCGTCGCGCACCTGGAGGAACGTGTGCACCTCCACCGCCGCGCCCGCCTCGGGCAGCTTCGACAGGCTGGCCTGGGACATGCCCACGGCGTAGCCCACGCCGTTCACCTCGATGAAGGCGGTCGTGGCCGTCTTGGCCGCCAACACCCCTTTGAGAAACGCGATCATAGCCTATCCTTTCCAGCGGAAGCACCGCACGCGAGAATGCCGCGATCGGGAACGTCGTAGGCAGCGCACGCCGCGCCCGTGCGGCGCGCAAAGCCCTCGTGGGTGGTGTAGCAGATGGCGGCCGCCAGCGCGTCGGCGGCGTGGTCGGGCCGCGGGACGTCCTCGAGCGCCAGCAGCTGGCGCACCATGTACTGCACCTGGTCCTTCTCGGCCGAGCCCATGCCCACCACCGCCAGCTTGATCTGGCTGGGCGAGAACTCGAGCACCTCGAGGTCGCGCTCGGCGCAGGCCACGAGCGCCGCGCCGCGCGCCTGCCCCGTGGCGAACGCGCTCTGCACGTTCACGCCGAACCACACCGTCTCGATGCCCACGCACGCCGGTTCGAACCGCGCGATCACCGCGGCCATCTGCTCGTGGATCTTCCGCAGGCGCTGGGCCAGCGGCAGGTCCTTCGCCGTGGACACGCAGCCGTACGCCGTGCACGCGAGGCGCGGCCCGCGCTGCTCGACGATGCCCCAGCCCGTGTTGGCCAGGCCGGGATCGATGCCTAGGATGGTTCGTTCGGTGCGCGTCATCGGTTCCTTCTCGTCGTCGCGCGGGGCGTGTTGCAGCGGCCGCGTTTCGGTTGCAAACGTTTGTTCGTTCACATCCTAGCACAAAGCCTCGGAGTCAGCCCTCGGAAGACGCGCTTTTTCACAGCCTCGTCAGAGGCCGACGGCGGAAGCGGCGCGGCGCGATCAGCCGATGGGCCATTTCACACCGGTTTCGCGCCAATCGTCCCAGTTCATCGCATCGCCCTCGATCTCCCACTGAATGATGGACGTGTACACGTGCTCGGGACCCACCACCGACGAGGCGTTGTAGTAGCGGATGCGCGGAGCGTCGGGCACGTCAAACACGCTCATCCCGCCGTATGCGGAGGCATCGCCCCCGGCGGCTTCGAGCAGCGTAGCCGCGAGATCGACGTGCCCCGTAGGCACCGAAGAGCGCTTCACGGGCTCGTCCGAGCCGTACGGCTGCGTCGAAGGCTTCACCAGCATGATGGGGCTTGTCGGACGCACTATGTCTTCAGCGATGTACCACTCGCCATGGTCAGCGGTCACCACGATGGTGGCTTCGTCGTACAAGCCCAGCCGCTTAAGCTCCTCAAGGTACTCGCTCACGATATGGAGGGAGCCGAGCCCTTGCTCGATGGCGCCGGTTCCGCCCTCCACCGTCTCGGCATTGCGGTTCAACGTGTACGGCGGATGGGGACCTGCCAGGTGTATGACGCGGAAGCTCCCCTTCCCATCGAGGTCGGCGGCGCTCAGTCCCTGCTCTTTGAGAGTAGCGTAGTAGCGCGCGTCGTCCATGGTCCACAGCGCGTTCACGGCGCTCTCGGCACCGCTTCCCAGCGCGGCGCTGTTCACCTCGTCGGTGTAGAACCAGAACGGCGGCTTCAGCGCCCAAGGCAGATCGCGGTACAGCGAACACTTCACCAGCATCGCAACCGCCGACGGATAGTCCAGCCGGTTCTCGCGAAGCTTGATGTTCTCCACCCGATCGGACAGGGAGCCGATGGCATCGTTGATGTCGGTGGCATACAAGCACGTCTCGTATCCCTGCGCGTTGATGTCGTCGATCAGGCCATGCTGCTCGTACCAGTCGATGATCAACGACGTGGAGAAGCCCTTGTCGTCCTCGTCGAGAGCGCGCCCCGTCAGAATCGAGGCCATGGCGTAGCGCGTGGGGATCATCGAGCCTGTGGAGTTGTCGAACCAGGTGAACCCGGTGAACTCGTCGAGGCAGCCGGGCTCTTCCTCCAGGCCCTCCTCCAAAAACAGCGTGTCGTACGTATCCAGTACGAACATGATTATGTTGCCGTTCGACGAAACCTCCGAGACGCCGTCGGTGGTGACGGAGTGCCTCGCCGCGACAGGGGGTAGGCCGTCGGGCGCCGGCGCGGTGAGCAGGACTCCCAGGCTCACCGATTGCGCGACGACGCCCACCAGGCACAGCGCGGCGGCCGTGCCCTTGAACGCCAGCGACTTCCTCAGCGACAGGAACACCGCCGACCCGATGAGGACGATCCACACGACGGCGCTCACCACGGTGGCCGTGGTGTAGTCGTCCCAAACCACCTGCGTGCCGTCGGCTGCGGGAAGCGATCCGTTCAGGAACAGGGCCTGCACAAAGCCGGCCACGCCCACGGCCGCCACAACCGCGAAGCACACGTTGAACGCCCTTCCCCGCAACAGCGACAACGCTAAGGCTAGCACGACAGTGCCCGCGAGCCCGACGACGGCGAAGGGAACCCAGACGTCCGTCACCGTGAAAAGCAGGCTGTTAACGCTGCTGGCGACGATTTCCAGCGGAGCCACCACCGCGAAAGTGTAGACCAGCATCAGCGAAGCCACCAGCGAGAACAGGAAGCGCGCACGCCAGCACAGCGTCTCAGGCTTGTTCGACGCTTGCTTGGCCTTCATCCTGCGCGCTTCCGATTCCGCCCTATCGAGGCGGTCTCGGTAATCGAACGCAAGAGGATCGAGCGCGTGCACCGCGCTTTCAACCTGTTTTCCCTCGTTCTCGTCGATGCGCAGGATCCGCAGCAAGTGCTTGCGCACCCGGCGCCAAACGACACCGAGTACAGCCGAAAGCGCCACCGCGACGCCCGCAAGAGCCTGAATGGTGTAGGTCATGACGGAAGGATCGACGTAGGCATAGGCCGGCGGGGCGAAACCGAGCGTCAAAGCACCGGCAATCATTAGAGGGAACGCAATGTCGGACGCCGCAAGACCGACACGCGCGGTAAAGCGCGGCAGACTGCTATTCACCATGACACACCTCCTCGAAGACCCAATCAGCTTCGCCAACCCGGTCTGTCTGGAAGTCGATGCCGGCCTCGTCAGCCCTACCACCCTGCTTTGCCAACATGCGATCGAGCAGATACGCTCCGGCAGCCTCTGCACCGTGACCACTGTGGTAGATCATGCGTGAGCGCACCTCCTCGATGCGGTTTCGCCACGTTTCGGGACGAGAGATCATATCCTCCACGACATCGCCCAATCGAGACAGCTCCTCCACGGCTAACGACGCGCCGATCTGGTTGCGAATGGCTATATCGGTGGGCTCGATCCCCAGCTCCTGCCAATCAGAGTTGGTCGTCTTCATGGGAGTGTCCACAAACACGCACGGCTTCATGGTGGTGAACGAATATTCGCACGCGATCGAAGACCAGTCGGTGACCAGCACGTCGGCATCGTAGATGGAATCGGACGTACTGAAATCCTGTTCGAAGTAAAGGTCGTCGCGCGACCACGAGGCATAGCGTTGCTGCAGCGACTCCCACCGCGCGCGGTAACGCTTGGTGTACTCGGGGTGCGGGCGCACGATCACGCTGTATCCACGTCCCAGCAAAGGCTCGATGACTTCGTCGGCACACAGATCGAGCAGACAGTCCTCCTGCCACGAGGGAGCGATGAGGACGGCGGGGCGCTTCGACCTTGCAGGGTCGCCGGCTTTCTCAGCCTTGCGCGACTCGTAGGCCTCGATCTGTCGATCAAGCAGATCATAGCCGCATTCTACGAGGTTGCGCTTGGGAAGCCCCCGCATCTCCTCAACCCGTTCAAGCTCCGCCTTCTGATGTGGGCCGACGCACAGAACAGTATCGTAATGGTCGAAGGCCTCCTTCGTGCACACCAGATGCGTGGACGTCATATGATGGAACGCGTATACGTACTCAATGTCCTTGCGAATGTACGAGCGCTTGATGTAGAAGTTCTCCAGATCGTCCAATGTCATCACGGCCACGTCGCAATCGAGCTTCATCATGAGCGTGATCAGGCGTTTGTCGCCGATATAGTACGGTACGATGCGGGGGTTAGCCTCATGCAACCCGAACACCTGATCGTTGGGATCGCTGGTAACGTAATGGATGCTCACGTCGGAGTTGGCCAACAACCATTCGATAGCGCCTTGGAAGTACTTGTAGAAGCCGCTACGCTCAGAATAGAAAACGATATGCTTGCCGACCACGCTCACGAAGCGCCTGTAGTCCTCCTTCTCGCGCTTCGCCAACGGATCGCGCTTGTACCAAGGCATTTTGCGCGCCGTGAAAGCGTTGAGTTCGTCCAGCTCCACACGACTTGCAGCGAGTTCGGCATAGTCGATATACTTCTCAGGTCGGATGATCAGGTTGCACAGCGCCTGCACGACGATGGCCATCAGATTCGAGCATATCCAGTAGAAAGCCATGCCGGCGGCCACGTACACGCCCAGGACGAGGGACAAGACGATGGAAAGGCCGTTGGTGGTGTTCTTCTCCATCTTGGACTGCTCGCGCTGCAAGGGGTTGATGCGGTTCTGCGCGAAGCCCATCGCCACGGCCGACAGACCCGCCAACAGCGGCATGATCCACGAAAGCCCTCCGTCTTCGATGGGCACCATGCCCAAGAACTCGGTTCCCGGAGCGCCGTGGTCGGTGATGCCGTGGATCACCTCCACCAACCCGAACAGGACGAGGATCTGCGCCGCAAGCGGGATGAGCGAGAGAAGCGGATGGTAATGATGCTTTTTGTTCAGCTCGGTCTGCTTCTCGCCGATAGCCTCAGCGTCGCCGAAGTACTTCACCTTGATGCGGTTGAGCTCAGGCATGACCTCGACCATGACGATGCTGTTCCACTGGCACCACAGCGACAGCGGCATCAGAACGATCTTGATGATGACGGTGAACAGCAAAATAGCCATCCACCAGTTTCCCGTCAGGTCGTAGCACGGCTGCACGATGTACGAGAAAAGACGCGCGAGCGCTTCCAGCATGTTCGTTCTTCCTGTATCCCCCGTCGCGCGGAAAGGCGCGGTCAATGTAACAAGCGAGTAACGCACCATTATACACGAAAGCGTCGCGCCCAAAACGTCTAAGGCCGAGCGATGCCTTGGGCCGCGTCGACCGCGTAGGCCCCCGCATCAAGAAAAAGAACCGATCCAGAATGCTTCATGCGGGACGACCGCTTCCCGAACGCGAAAAACCGCCGCAAGCAGGAGGCTTGCGGCGGTTTTGCGTTCCGGGGCTGTTCCGAACCCGCTACTCGTCCAGGGCTTCGGCGATCTCGTCGGTGATGTCCATCACGTGGTAGACATTCTGGAGGTCTTCGAGCTCTTCGAGGCGATCGATGAGGCGCATGACCTTCTTCGCGTCGGAGACGCTCACCGTCGCCGGAGTGGTGGGCACCATGGTCATCTCGGCGCCCTTCGTGGCGACGTCGGCTTCCTCGAGCGCCTTCTTCACGGCCATGAGGTCGGAGGGGCTCGTGTAGACGATCCACTCGTCCTCAGCGTCCTCGTAGTCGTCGCCGCCCGCCTCGGCGACGGCGAGCATGAACTCTTCCTCGTCGGCCGCGGCGCCGTTCGGCTTCACCGGGTTCTTCTTGTCGCCGGTCTCGACTTCCTTGGGAACCATGATCTGGCCCTTGCGCTCGAACTGGAACGAGACGGAGCCGGACGTGCCCAGGTTGCCTCCCGCATGGCTGAACGCCGCGCGCACGTCGGCGGCGGTGCGGTTGCGGTTGTCGGTCAGCGCCTCGCACAGCACGGCGACGCCGGCCGGGCCGTAGCCCTCGTACACGACGGTCTCGTAGTTCGCGGCATCCTTGCCGGTGCCGAATGCCTTGTCGATGGCGACTTTGATCTTATCCTTCGGCAGGGAGTAGCCCTTGGCCTTCTCGATAGCGGCCGCAAGCGATGCGTTGTTGTCGGGATTCGGGTCGCCGCCCTCTTTCGCAGCCACCGTGATGTTGCGCGACAGCTTGGAAAACAAGGCCGAGCGCTTCGCGTCCTGCGCCGCCTTGCGATGTTTCGTGGTAGCCCACTTTGAGTGCCCTGACATATACGTCCCTTCCGTTGGTGCTTTTGCCAGCCGTTAATTCTAGCACACGAGTCAAATCCCCCGGTCGCCTTCCGCACGGTCTTCAAAAAACGGCACGGCGACGGGAGCTTGCGACGGGCAGGTTTGCAGCGATCGACGGCGCGACGGCATCTCCTCGAGCGTACCGCGATGCCGCGGATCCCGTTGCCGAACCGCCCCTCTGAGACAGCCCCTTTTTGGAACAGAATGGAGCGATTCGGCGCCGACCGGCCTCAAAATGGCAGAATCGCGAGGCGTGTGACTTTTTCTTGGGCATACCGGGCAAGGAACGCGAACCCGAATACGATCGACCAGGCATACCCCGCTTCGATGAGGAACGGATGCTTGCTCCGGCAAAATCACACACCTCGGAATCTCCGCTTGAAACGTGCCTTCCGCCGCCGAAAACGGCCGCGGCTCGCGAGATGCACGGTAACCATCCAGGATACGCAAGATGCCGCCGTCCTGGGTGGAGGCGTCGCGAGCCTGCGCAGTCGAAGGACACCCCGATGCCACCGTTCCACCCCTCGCCCTCGCGATCTTGACGGGACGGCGACGGGACGGCGACGCTTCGCGTAACCGGACGTCGCCCCTCATCTTCATCCCTACAATGAGGCGTCGAGGATCCCCGAAGGGCTGATCCTCCCTAGTATCGTGCCTTTGGAAGGAGCACTGCCATGAAGGGTAACCAAGAACTCGTCAATGCGCTGAACGACCTGCTCGCGAGCGAGCTGACCTCGATCAACCAATACTTCGTCCACGCCGAAATGGCCGAGGACTGGGGGTACGGCCGCCTGAGCGAGAGCTTCAAGAAGCGCGCCATCACCGAGATGAAGCATGCCGAGCGCCTCATCGAGCGCATCCTGTTCCTCGAAGGCACGCCCATCGTGTCGCACCTCAACGAGATGCACATCGGCGGCGAGATCCCCCAACAGGTGAACAACGACCACGAGCTGGAGCTCGAAGCGGTCAAGATGTACAACGAAGCCATCGTACTGGCCGGGCAGGTGCTCGACTACGCCACGCGCGACCTGTTGACCGAGATCTTGCGCGACGAGGACGAGCACGTCGACGAGCTGGAAGAGCTGCAGGACCAGATCGAGCAGATGACGCTGCCCACCTTCCTTTCCACGCAGAACTAGCCTTGCCTGCATGAGGCGCGAGCCGGGTGCGCGCTTTACCGAGATAAAGTGCGCACCCGCTGAACGGTAGTTGACAACAGGTTGCGACCTGAGCACTATAAGAGGATGTAGCAAGAACCGGCGACGAGCCGCGCACCGACGGAGCCGCCCGCCATCCTCGAAGGAGACCTCATGCGCAACATCCACTGCCTCAACAACATCTCGGCGTACGGCACCGACCTCTTCACCGACGAATACGAGCTCGTCGACGCCCTCGACCAGGCCGAGGGCGTTTTGGTACGCAGCGCCGCCCTGCACGACACCGTGTTCCCGGAAAGCCTGCTGGCCATCGCCCGTGCCGGCGCCGGCGTGAACAACATCCCGCTCGACCGCTGCGCCGAGGAGGGCATCGTGGTGTTCAACACCCCCGGCGCGAACGCGAACGCCGTGAAGGAGCTCGTGGTGTGCGCCCTCATGCTGGGCAGCCGCGACATCGCCGGCGGCATCGCCTGGTGCCGCGACAACGCCGACGACCCGAATATCGCGAAAGCGGCCGAGAAGGCGAAGAAGGCGTTCGCCGGGCGCGAGGTCAAAGGCAAGAAGCTGGGCGTCATCGGCTTGGGCGCCATCGGCGCCGAAGTGGCCAACATCGCCGTCGAGCTGGGCATGGACGTGTACGGCTACGATCCGTACGTGTCGGTAGGCGCCGCGTGGCGCATCTCGAGCGCCGTCCACCACGTGACGAACCTCGACGACATCCTCCGCACCTGCGACTACATGACCATCCACGTGCCGGCCATGGAAGGCACGATCGGCATGGTCGACGAGCGCGCCTGCTCGCTCATGAAGGATGGGGCCGTGTTCCTTAACTTCTCGCGCGACACGCTCGTGAACGACGAGGCGATGGCCGCCGCGCTGGCTTCCGGCAAGGTGCACGCCTACATCACCGATTTCGCGAACCCCGCCGTCATGCGGATGGAAGGCTCCATCGTGCTGCCCCACCTGGGCGCTTCCACCGCCGAGGCCGAGGACAACTGCGCCATGATGGCCGTGCGCGAGCTCATGGACTACCTGGAGAACGGCAACATCGCGAACTCCGTGAACTATCCCGCCTGCGACATGGGCCCCGTGCCCGACGGTCTGCGCCGCGTGGCCGTGCTGCACGCCAACGTGCCGAACGCCATCGCCCGCATCACGAACGTGTTCGGCGACGCCGGCGTGAACATCGAGAACATGGCCAACAAGTCGCGCGGCGACAACGCCTACACGATGCTCGACCTCGATGCCGGCACCCCGGGCCATCCCGACGACGCCATCGACCGCCTGGCCGCCATCGACGGCGTCCGTCGCGTCCGCGTGGTGAAGTAGCCGAAGGCGACGACCGCCAGGAAAAGCGTCGGGCCCGCATGCTGGAACGGCATGCGGGCCCGCTTCGTTAAAATCGCCCGAGCAGATCGCCTCGGGACGCCTTGGACAAAAATCCGAGTTTTCCTTATCCTGAATGCAGAATAAGGAAAAAACCACCTCCTCCACCAGGGGTTTCACAAACCATAAATGCCGTGGCACTTGATTTTCGCCAGAAACCTACAGATTGGAGGCGTTTTTGTCCATGATGCTTTCGGTCATCTTACCCGATGGGCGCGACGCTTGCAGGCTGCCGGACCAAGCTTGCCCTCCTTTGCCTCGAGCCGCCTCGCATCGTCAACCGCGGCATCCTCGGAAAGGATGCCGGCAGCCGCCTCATTTCGCGTCGAGAGCTTGCGGCACGAGGACGTCGAGAGCCTGAGGATCGACCGAAACCTCGAAGGAGCGGCCCTCGATCAGCTCGCCGTCCATCTGCGCGGGCGGCGGCTCGTCGAACTCGAGGCGCAGCGTACGGCACCGGCGCATCTCGATCTGCTTGAAGCGGGTGTGGGTTCCCGCCTTCGCGCGCAGGAAGATGTAGAGGGCCCGGGCCACGCCGACCGGCGGATGGGCGATGCACACGTCCAGCAGGCCGTCGTCGATGCGCGCATCGGGGCAGATCTTGAAGCCGCTGCCGTAGTAGGGGCCCACCTGCACGGCGAACATGACGGACAAGGACTCCTCCGGCTCTCCCCCGTCGAACGATGCGCGATACCGTCGCACGTCGAGATGGCGCAGCAACTGGTTCACGCCGGCTTCCATGTACAGCGCCGTGCCGGTGCGGCCCGTGCGCTTGCGACGGTCCATCGTGTCGATGGCGATGGCCGCGTCCAGGCCGAACGAGAGCGTCTCCACGAACCAGTGGCCGTTCACGCGACCCACGTCCACGGGCAGCGCGCGGGCCGCCAGAAGCTGCGCGCACGCCTCGTCCACGTTCTCCGATATGCCGAGCGTGCGCGCGTAGTCGTTGCCCGATCCCACCGGGATCACGCCGAAGGCCGGGCGCTCGCCGGCAGGACGGCGCATGATGCCGTTCGCCGCTTCGTGGATGACACCGTCGCCGCCGAGCGCGATCACGGTCGAGCAGCCTTCGGCGCGCTCGGCCATCTCGCTCGCATGACGCGGCCCGGCCGTGCGCGCGAGCACCACGGCGTCCTCGCCCAGCGTGGCGCGCAGCAGCTTCGCCGCTCGCTCGGCCGCCGGGCCCCCGTTGCCGTTCTGGGCGGCAGGATTCGCGATGAGCAGCACCTTCTCCCAACCCTTGTCCACAGGCGTCCCTTTCCCTTTGCTCTTCCTCGTCCGGAAACCCTATCGGCCGATCGCGCCGGCGACAGCCTCCTGCAGCTCCTTCAAGCTGGGCGCATCCTCGATCCACTGGTGCGAAAGCGTGCCCAACGACAGGTCGAAACCGCAGTTCGCGAGCACGTCCGCCACCTCGTCGGGGCCGTTCGTCCCCCAGCCGTACGAGCCGAACGGGATGCCCACGCGCCCCTGCCAGCCCGCTTTCGGCGACAGGCCTTTGAGGTAGCAGAGGAACGCGGCTACCGTGGGCATCATGGAGTTGTTGAGCGTGGGCGAGCCCACGGCCACGTACTTCGCCGACAGAACCTCGGTCATGATGTCGGAGATGTGGTTCGCCTTGAGGTCGAACAGCCGCGCCGGCACGCCGCGCTCGATGAACGCCTCCAAGATCTCGTGCGCCATGGCCTCGGTGGTGTGCCACATGGAATCGTACACCACCACGGCGTACTCCTCGGGCTGAAGCGAGCTCCAGCGCGCGTACGTCTCCATGATCTCGGGGACATGGCTGCGCCAGATCACGCCGTGGCTCGGCGCGATCATGTCGATGTCAAGGCCCTCGAGCGCCCCCAACGCGCGCTCCACGTGGCGCGAATACGGCATGACGATGTTCGCGTAGTACTTCTTGGCCTGGGCGAGCACCTCGGGCAGGCCCACCTCGTCGTCGAAATGCTTCGAGGACGCGTAGTGCTGGCCGAAGGCGTCGTTCGAGAACAGCACGCGGTCGACGTCGGAATAGGTTGCCATGTTGTCCGGCCAGTGCACCATCATGGTCTGCGTGAACGCAAGCGTACGTTTGCCGATGCAGAGCGTGTCGCCGGTCTTCACGGGCACGTAGCCGCGGTCGCCGTAATGGGCCGCGAGGCCGCTCACCCCGTACGGAGCGCTCGCGTACACGCGCGCATTCGGCGCGAGCTCGCACACGGCGGGCAGGGCGCCGGAATGGTCCTGCTCCACGTGGTTCGCGATCACGTACTCGATGCGCGCGGGATCCACCACCTCGCGCACCCGCTCCAGAAGCTCGCCCGCGAAGGCGGGCTTGCAGGTGTCGATGAGCGTGGGGTGCTCGTCCATGATGAGGTAGGCGTTGTACGTGGATCCCCGGTCGGTCGTATAGCCGTGGAAATTCCGCTCGTTCCAGTCGATGCCGCCCACCCAGTACACGTCGGGCTTCACTTCAACCGCATGCAGCATAGCATCCTCCCGTCTCGTAGGTTCGCGAACCAGTATAGCGAAACCGAGCGAGCGCCTGCCCGCATTCCCTCAAATGAGAGCGATCAGGCCGCATTCGGACGGGACGAAGCGCTTCCAGCGGCGTCGTCGTTACCGGACAGCGGAGACGGGGTAACGCCTCGGGCGGCCCCGGCGCGGGCATCTGCCGCTGCGCTACGCTGCCGACACGAACCGTGAAAGGAGGCTTCCATGCCCGAACTCGTAGAACTGGAAACCCAAGCCCCGAAAGCGGGCTATGCCATGGACGACGTCCGCGCGAACATCGATCCGAAGCCGCAGCTCGAAAGCGACCGCTATCGCCCGGCGGGCAAGCTGGAGGGCAAAGCGGCCCTCGTCACCGGTGGGGACAGCGGCATCGGCGCAGCCGTCGCCATCGCGTTCGCCAAAGAAGGCGCCGACGTGGCCATCGCGTACTACTCCTCCGACGACGACGCGCAAGCCGTGGCCAACCGCATCCGCGAGCTCGGCCGGCGTGCGCTCGCGTTCAGGGGCGACGTGGGGGACGAGGCGTTTTGCCGGAGCATGGTCGAGGGAATCGTGGCCGAGTGGGGCCGCCTCGACGCGCTCGTGAACAACGCGGGCGAGCAGACGCCTGCGGAAAGCATCCTCGATCTGGAGCAGGAACAGCTGGTCCGCACGTTCCAGACCAACCTGTTCAGCATGTTCTACCTGGTGAAAGCCGCCCTCCCCCACCTGCCCGAAGGCGGCGCCATCGTGAACACCACCTCGGTGACCGCCTACCAGGGCTCGCCGAACCTGCTGGATTATTCCGCCACTAAGGGGGCTATCACCGCGTTCACCCGCTCGCTTTCCGAGAACGACGACCTCGTGAGCCGCCGCATCCGCGTGAACGGCGTGGCACCCGGCCCCATCTGGACGCCGCTCAACCCCGCCTCGTACGGTCCGGACAGCGACAAGGTGAGGCACTTCGGCGAATCCACGCCGATGGGGCGCCCCGGACAGCCCTACGAGCTGGCCCCCGCCTACGTTTTCCTGGCGTGCGACGACTCCAGCTACGTGTCGGGCCAGGTGATCCACGTGAACGGCGGCACCGTGGTGAACGGGTAGGCGCCCGCGGTCCTCGGCGCGGCGGGAAACGCACGGACCCGTGCGCTCCCGCCGCGCGAAGAAAGGTTCGAGGCGGCTATCCGCGCTCGAATTCCAGATCTCGCTCGGCCGCTTCCTCCAAACCCGCTTCCACCGCCGGATCGAGGTAGCCGTGCGCCGCGTCCCACTCCTCGGGGTCGCCGTCGAGGGCCATGCCGCGGTACTCCTCCGTGCGCTTGCGCGCCGATACCACGCGCACGATCTCGCCGATCACCGCAAACGCTACGACGCCGATGAGCATGGGGATCTTCGAGAGCTCTTCCTCCGAGCCGTTGAGCGGCACGATGGTGGCGATCATCGACAGGATGAGCAGCACGACGGGCACCCAGCACGCCACCGTGGCGGCCGCCGTGCCCCCGGGCATCCGGAAGATGCGCGGACGGTTCGGGTCCACCTTGCGCAGCTTCAGGAACGCGGGGAACATCGGCATGTAGCAGATCAGAAGGAACACGATGTTCATCGAGAAGAAGATCCAGAAGAACCCGTCGAGTCCCACGGCCGACATGACGGGCGACACGAGCACGAGCGCGCTCGCGATGACGCCGTTCACGAGCGCCGCGCCGGTGGGCACGCCCTTCTTGTTGAGCCGCGCGAACACGCCGGGCATGTTCTTCTTGTCGGCCGCATGGGCCGCCACGTAGTTCACGCCGAACGACCAGCTGATCATGTTGCCGAACAGCGTCACCAGGAAGACGACGCCGATGGCGATGAACAGCAGGCTGCCGTTGCCGGCCATGATGGCCACCGCGTCCATGATGCCGGAATCGAGCGACACTTCGTTGGACGGGATGGCCGCGCCGATACCGAACGAGCTGAACAGGTAGATGGCCGCGATGGCGATACCGCCGGCGATGATGGCCGTGGGAATCTGCTTCTTCGGGTTCTCCATGTCGTTCGCGAACACGGCGATGGCCTCGAAGCCCATGAAGTTGAACAGGATGATGGACAGGTACGTGAGGCTGCTCGCGTCCATCGACGGCAGGAACGTGGACGGCGACATGTCGCTGGCGAAGCCGTTCGTCACGGCGTAGTAGATGCCGAGGCCGCCCACCGACACCGCGATGAGCACCTTCAGCACGGCGGACAGGTTGAGGATCCATGCCGAGTCCGACACCTTCGAGAAGCTCATGAACACGACGATCCACACGAAGGCCAGCTCGATGGCGAGCGTCGGGATCAGATCGAGCTCGAAACCGGTCATCAGCGCGATGGTCTCGGGGAACAGGAAGGCGAGCGACGCCATCCACAGCGGGAAGTTGATCCAGTAGTACCAGCTCACGCGACTGCCCCATGTGTCGCCGAACGCGCGGCGCACCCAGTCGGCGATGCCGCCCTCGTCGTCGGCGTACGTGGTTCCCAGCTCGCACACGATAAGGCCGTACGGCATGAGGAACGCGATGATGAGGAAGATCCACCAGAAGAACTGGGAGTTGCCGATGGCGGCGGCGGGAGCGGCCGCTTCAGCGACGAACACGACGCAGATCACCGTGAGGATCGCGTCGATCATGCGGAATTTCTTCTTCTTGGCCATGCGGCTCCCCTTTCAAGAGCGAATGTCCCAAATGGGGACAGTCCCCATTTGGGACATTTTGGCGTTTGCTACTTGCCGATCTTCGCCAGCACCGCGTTCATGCGGGCCTCGGCGGCGTCGGCGGCGGCGTCGTCCTCCGGCAGCTTGGGGCAGAGGTAGGCGAGGATCGCGCGGATGGAGTGCTTGCGGTTCTCGGCCTCGACCCAGCACAGGCTGCGCTCGGGATGGTCCATGACCTCGTCGACGACCTCCTCGCCGCGGGTGGCCGGCAGGCAGTGCAGGAACTTGGAGTCCGGGCCGGCGAAGTCCATCATGTCCATGGTCACCTGGTACTTGGGGTAGAAGACGTCCATGTAGCTCTCGCCGCCCTCCTCCTCGTCGTAGAGGCCGTACCACACGTCGGTGTAGACGAAGTCGGCGCCCTTGATGCACTCGACGTCGTCGGAGACGGTGACCGTGCCGCCGGAGACCTTGCAGTTCTCCTCGGCGATGGCCATGATGTCGACGGTCTTGTCCACCACGAGGCCGCCGTCGGTCACCTGATGGCCCTTGGGGCCGAAGTGCACGAAGTCCATGCCCATCTTCGAGGCGATGAACATGAGCGAGACGCACACCTGCGTGGCGTCGCCGACGAAGGCGAGCTTGCAGTCTTCGATCCTCTTGCCCTCGGGCATGTTCTCGATCATGGTCAGAAGGTCGCCGAGCTCCTGGGTGGGGTGGTTGTAGTCGGACATGCCGTTGATGACCGGCGCGGCGGAGTTCGCGGCCAGGCCCACCACGTCGGGGTGGCGGTTCACGCGGGCCATGAGGATGTCGACGAGCGAGCCCATGACGCGGGCGGTGTCCTCGAGGGTCTCGTGGCCGCCGAGCTGGATGGTGCCCGGGCCGAAGAACTGCGCGTGGCCGCCCAGGTCGGTCATGGCCGTCTCGAAGGAGATGCGGGTGCGGGTGGACACCTGCTGGAAGATCATGCCGAGCGTGCGGTTCTTCAGGATCAGCGGGTAGCGGCCGCCCTCCTTGATCATCGCCTTCATGGAGCGCGCCAGCTCGATCATGTCGAGCAGCTCTTCCTTGGTGAAGTCGTTGGTGTCGATGTAGTCCTTGACGGTCACGATGCCTCCTTCATGAGGGAAGCGGGCCGTTCAGAACGGCCCGCACACGGATGTAACGGTTCGCGCGATCTGCCTAGCCCAGCTTCGCGGCGATAGCGGCCGGATCGGGCTGCTGCAGCGCCATGCAGTGGATGTTGCCGCCGCACAGCGACCACTCGCGCGTGTAGATCTTGATGATCTCGCGGTCGGGCATGAGCTCGGCGAACATATCGCACGCCACCTGGTCCATCGGGTCGCCGTACTGGGGGACCAGCAGGCCGCCGTTCACGAAGTAGCTGTTGATGTACGTGATGGCCAGCGGCAGGTCGGCCTCGCGCGACGCAGCGTCCTTGCAGAGGTCCACGCCGGCGCTCTCCTCCTCGGAGATGCGGATGATGCCGGGAATCGGGATCTTGTGGATCTCGAATTTCCGCCCCTTCGCGTCGGTCGCCTCGGACAGCACGTCGTAGGCGGCCTTGAGGTTCGGGTACTGCGGGTTGTCCTCATCGTCGGTCCACGAAAGCGCCAGCACGCCGGGGCGGATGAAGAAGCACACGTCGTCGATATGGCCGTCGGTCTCGTCGAACGCCATGCCGTCTTTCAACCAGATGACCTTCTCGAGGCCCATGTACTCCTTGAAGTACCACTCCACCTCTTCCTTGGTGAGATGCGGGTTGCGGTTGTGGTTGAGCACGCTGTTCTCGGTCACGATGAGGGTGCCTTCGCCGTCGATCTGCATGGCGCCGCCCTCGAACACCATCTTCGTGGCGTCGTATGCGTCGTAGTTCTCGAGGTCCAAGAGCTTCGTGGCGAATTCCTGGTCGCGCTTCCACGGGAAGTACAGGCCGCCCTCGAGCCCGCCGTACGCGTTCCATCCCCAGGTCACGCCGCGCATGTCGCCCTTGTCGTTCACCACGTAGAAGGGGCCCTTGTCCTGCGCCCACGCGTCGTCGATGGTCATCTCCACCACGCGCACGCCCTCGGGAAGGCGGGTGCGCGCGTTCTCGTACTGGTCGGCCGAGCAGAACACCGTGAGCGGCTCGTGCTTGATGATCTCCTTCGCCACTTCCACGAGGACGGCCTGCGCGGGCTTGCCGCCGTTGCGCCACGTGTCCTGGCGCTCGGGCCAGATGAGGAAGTCCTGCTTGCGCGGCTCGAACTCTCCGGGCATGCGGAATCCGTCTTGCTTCGGCGTGCTGTCGGTGATGATCTTCATGGTGCGCTCCTTCGCTGATCGTCGTGGGCGTTCCCACCTGATGGCCCCATCCTACCGACGCGCGGCGCGCGGCGTCAGTACCCGCGAGGAGGGCTTTTCAACAGTACCCCTTCGCGTCGAGGTACCCGATCGGGTACCTCGACGCGAAGGGGTGCGGATATGGTACGATTGCCATCGAAGCGGATGGCCGACGCGAAGGGAAACGGGGAAACCCATGGTGGAGCTGAGCGACAAGCGATGGCGAGCGATCGACGACCTCCTGCTCACGTTCTACGCGGCGACGGATCTCGCCGACCTGCGCCGGCGGGCGATGTGCGGCTTGCACGCCCTCGTGCCCTACGACAAGGGATTCTTCGATCTGTGCGATTGCAGCGAGAGCGGCCGCTTCGTGTTCTTCGACCCCGTCTCGACGGACATGACCGACGAGGAGCTGCTGTCGTACTACCAGAAGTACGAACCCGGCGACTACACGACCTGGCTGTTCTCGGTCAACGATCCGGTGGTGTACCGAGACTCCACCTTCGTCACCGACGAGATGCGCGACCGATCGGAGCTGTACCGCGAATGGATGATCCCCATGGACGTCCACTACAGCATGGGCAGCACGCAGGTGGGCAACGGGATGATCTACGGCTCCATCACCCTGTTCCGCACGCGCGCGTCGGGCGACTTCACCGAAGAGGAAGAGGAATGCCTCGCCGTGCTGAACCGGCACCTCTCGACGTATTTGGCCGTGACCTATCCCGCCGGGCTCAAGCGCGACGAAGGTAAGCCCGTGGTGGCGGGCACGGGCCTCACGGCGCGCGAGCAGGAGATCGCCGCGCTCATCGCCGAGGGGCTGGGCAACCAGCAGATCGGCCTGCGCCTGTTCATCTCGGAGAACACCGTGAAGAAGCACGTGAAGAGCATCTATCAGAAGATGGGCGTCTCGAACCGCCACCAGCTCATGGCCGAACTGTATCGAAGCGCCGCCATCGTGGTGGACGCGTAGGCGCTTTCTTCGAAGTGTTGAAATGAGTTTGTACAAAATTTTTCATTTTATTGTACAATATAAGCACGACCTGTAAGCACGACAGGAGGTGCACCATGACGCCGACCACGATTCCGGCATCGGAGTTCCGACAGAATTTCGGGAAGTATCTATCCCTCGTGGATGTGCAAGACTTCCAGATCACCAAGAACGGGAAAGTCATCGGGCTTTGGACGAACCCGCATCGCGACAAGCTCGCCCTCGTCGAGCGCTTGGCGGGCAGCGTGCATGCCGAAATCGACCTCGAACGCGATCGCGAAGAACGACGAGATCGACAGTGAGGGTATTTCTCGACACGAGCGTCATCCTCGATTACCTGTTGGACAGTCGGGGCGCATTCCACGAGCCCGCCGTACAGCTCATGAGGCTCGTCGCAACCGACTGGCTGGAAGCCGGGTTCTCTACGTCTCAGGCGACCGATCTATACTACAGCTTACGGAAAGCGGCGGGAGACGAAACAGCCCGGTACGCTTTGCGCGGGCTGTTCACCCTATGCGAGCTGTACCCCACGCCCGTTTCGGCATGCGTCGATGCGCTGGAGCTTCCCATCGACGATTACGAAGACGCTGTGCAGATAGAAACCGCTCGAACGAACGGATGCGACTTCATCATCACGAGAAATCTGCGCGATTTCGAAGACTCGTCCGTTCCGTTCATCGACCCCATCGGGTTCTTAGCGCTGCGCCGTTAGGCGCGCTCCCAAAGGCCGGACTTGCCGCCTTCCTTCTTGAGCAGGCGCACGTCGGTGATCTCCATGCCGCGGTCGACGGCCTTGCACATGTCGTACACGGTGAGGCATGCCACGCTCGCGGCGGTGAGCGCCTCCATCTCGATGCCGGTCTTGCCCGTCACGCCGCAGGTGCAGGTTACGTGGATGCCGACGAGGCCGTCGGCGCGCTCGCCTTCGGCCACCGGCGCGCACTCCACCTTCGCCTTCGTGATGTTGAGCGGGTGGCACATGGGGATGAGCGCGCTCGTCTGCTTGGCCGCCATGACGCCGGCCACGCGGGCGCACGCCAGCACGTCGCCCTTCGCCGCCTTCCCCTCCACGATGAGCGCGAGCGTCTCGGGATGCATGGCGATGAAGCCCTCGGCCACGGCGATGCGCTCGGTGTCGGCCTTCTGCGACACGTCCACCATGCGCACGTCGCCGTGCTCGTCGATATGGGTCAGCTGCTGCTCGGTCATGGGTGTCTCCTTGGTTCGTGGTCTTGCAGGTTGGAAGGGCGCAGGTTGGCGCGGTAAGCCAGCGAGAAGGGACGAGGTGCGTCGGCAGGTTCCGACGGTCGGCAGACCGTCGGACCGCCTCAGCCTCCGATTTGGCTCATGCCGCGCTCGGTGCCCACCTTGTCGTGGTGCTCGTCGGGCTTCGCGCCGAGCGCTTCGGCGAACACGGCGCGCGAAGCTTGCGCATCGCCCGAGCGCAGCGCGCCTCGCAGGTCGTACTCGTCATCCGAGAACAAGCACGGACGCAGCTTGCCGTCGGCCGTCAGGCGCAGGCGGTTGCACTCGCTGCAGAAATGGCGCGACAGCGGCGAGATGAACCCCACCGTGCCCAGAGCGTTCGGGAACTCGAAGTAACGCGCCGGCCCCCACCCCAGCGGGCGGTCGTCGCCGGCCGGCACGAGCTCGTCCATCACTGCGGCGCGGGCGCGCTCGTTGATGAGATCGAACAGCTCCTCGCTGGGAACGACGTCGTCCTTGCCCCAGCCGCAGCCGTGGCTGCCCGAGCTCTCTCCCACGGGCATGTACTCGATGAATCGCACGTGCAGCGGGCGGTCGATGGACAGCTTCGCGAACTCCAGGTAGTCCTGGTTCAGGCTGCGCACGGCGACGGCGTTGATCTTCACCGGGTTGAACCCGGCCGCGAGGGCGGCGTCGATGCCGTCGAGCGTCTGCTGCAGCTCGCCGCGACGCGTGATCTGCTTGAACTGCTCGGGATCGAGCGTGTCGAGCGAGATGTTCACGCGCGATAGGCCCGCCTCCTTGAGGTCGGCCGCCATCTTCGGCAGCAGCACGCCGTTCGTGGTCATCGACACGTTCTCGATGCCGGGCGTGTGCGCGATAGCGCGCACAAGGTCCACCACGCCGAGGCGCACGAGCGGTTCGCCGCCCGTCAGGCGGATGCTCCGGATGCCCATGCCCGCCGCAACGCGTACCGCTTCCTCCATCTCCTCGATGCGCAGGATGTCCTCGTGCGCGAGGGACTGCACGCCTTCCTCGGGCATGCAGTAGATGCAGCGGAAATTGCAGCGGTCGGTGAGCGATATGCGTAAATAGTCGATGGTACGACCATGGCTGTCTTTCACAGGACCAGCTCCCTTCTCGTCCGAGAATATAGTATAGGCCATCCTTTACCTCGCATGCGCTGCAATATGGCAAATGGAACAGCGTGCATCAGATCCGGGAGCAATGCGCGCTGGAAACACGGGCACGGCATATGGAATCGGCGTGGGATCGGCGTTGAAAGCGCATCGGATTCGGAGGCGCGCCGCGTTGGATGCGCGTCATCGGCGCGTGAGACAAGGTTTCTACCCTGGAAGAGGGAACGGAAAACGGAAGGGAGCACGTCAGGCGGCCGACTCCTCGCCCGCCCTCCTGCGCCCTTCTTGCAATCGCTCCCCATTTCGTATTATAATTTCGTATCACAAAAGGATGATCGCCATGGATCTGCCCGAGCAACGCGTCGTCGTCCATCACCGCATCCGCGAGCGGCATCCCGACGTGACGGAAGACGACGTGCGCACGGCGTGGAACAGCCAAATCAAGCGTCGCAAACGCGAGGAGCTGCACCCTCCCCAATACGCCGCCGTGGGCTTCGACGCGAAGGGACGCTTGCTCCAGATGGTTGCCGTGTACGATCCGTTGAACGACGTCGTGCTCATATTCCACGCCATGAGGGCGACCTGGAACATGCTGAACGAGCTTGGATTGTCATAGTGAGGAGCAGTCATGGAAACGCTTTGCACCGAAGACGGGATCGAGATAACCGACGAGCTCGTCGAGCAATGGGCTGCGCCTTGGGAGCGTGGGGAAATTCCGGGCACCCCCGGCAAGATCGTGGTCGGACGCCCCCGCATCTCGACGGAGGATCTTGCCACGGTCACGTTCAAGCTACCGAAATCCCAGGTCGACGCGCTCGACGAAACCGCGAAGCGGGCCGGCGAGACGCGCTCGCAATTCCTGCGCGCGCTCGTCGCCGAGGCGATCTCGCAAAGCTGACCCCCGTATGGGCACGGGGAGCGGGCTCTTGCTTCCCACTCCCCGCTCGCGTGGACGGCGGCTCAGCCGCGGCTGCGACGGCGCTTCGCCGCCACGACGATCGCCGCTGCCGCCAGCACGACCAGCGCGATAGACGAAGCCGCGAGCCAACCCGCGCCGTCTCCCGTCGCAACGAGCTTCTTGGGCACCTGCGCCTGCGGCAGCGGCTTGGAAGAGGGTTTCGCGCCGTCATCGTCGACAACGGCATCGTCGCCTCCGCTGCCGGAGCCGCCTCCGCCGGAGATTGCCGTCCACTTGGCATACAGCGTCATCGAGCGATCGACCGGCACGGCGAAATCGTACGCCATCGTCAGCGCCTCGTCGGAGAACCAGCCTCCGAACGCAAAACCCTCGCGCTTCGGGTCGACAGGCTTCGATGCCTTCTCGCCAAGCTTCAACGTCTGCGCCTCGATAGCCGTACCGCCGTTCGATTCGAACGTCACCGAGACGGTGTCGGAGGTCAACAGGGCATAGGTGGAAAACGCGCTCGCATAGAAACGCACGATGCCCTGCTCGCGATCGACGCTTTCCGGATAGATGATCTCGGTCGCTCCCTCATGGACATGCGCGATGCGCACGTGCTTCCCCTTGACGAGGTCTGGGTCCACATGGATTTCGAACAGGAGCGGCGTGCTCACCTCGTTGAGCGAAACGGTCCTCTGGTCTTTGACGCCCTCATCGCCCACCACCTTCACGGTCATCTCGACGCCCAGATCCAAGTACAGCGCCACGCCCTCGCTATCGTTCACGACGCTTCCGATGGCCTGCTGCTCGCCCTCTTCGACGTCCGACGCGCCCTTCTCCTCGAACCTGAGCGAAATGACGACCGACACCGTGTCGTCGGATCCTGCCGCTTCGAGCACGTCGGCCACCGCCTGCGCGTCCTGCGCGCTCATCCCCGCAGGAACCTCGCCGTTGCCGATGGACTCAAGGGACTTTTGCGCGTGCTCGGCCGCCGCCCTCACCGCCTCGTCCGGCACCGCCGCGTACGCCGAGCCATCCCCGCTCGCTTGCGGCAGCTCCACCTGGATCTCCACATCGGCATCGGGAAGCGGCACCGCGTTCCACTTGGCATAGTACGTGATGGCACCCGCCTCGAACACCGCGGGAAGCTGCGTCACTGGCGCGGTCAGCGCCTTGTCGGCATACCATCCGGCGAACGCGTAGCCTTCGCGCATCGGCGCAGGCAGCGACCCGCGGACGGGCGCGCCCGTAACGCCCACGAGATCGTCGGCCTTCGACCCGCCGTTCGCCTCGAACACGATGCGCGCCTCGTCGGCCGTATAGAAGAACGTCGCTTCCTTGTCGTACGCGTCGAGCGTCACCTGCTGGACCTTCGAGCCCTTCACCGTGTACCCCGCAATGTCGAGAGCGGCTTCCTCGTAGGTTTGGCCGAAGGTGCGCTCGCCCACCAGCTTGTCGTCGGCGAGCTTCGTGTCGGTGCCGTCCAGGAAATAATGCACGGTGTAACGCACGTCGGCGTTCGCCGCCCAAGAACCGGTGATGACAACCTTCTCGGCGGGCATCTCGAAGGCGACGTCCTTCGACCAGCCGGAGAACGTGTAGCCCGTCATCGTCGGAACGGCGGCGGGCTCCACCGTCGCGCCGTACGCGACCGAAGTCGTCTGCGGAACGGCAGGGGCGCCGACGGGAACTGCGCCCGCGTAAGCGTACGATACCTCGTAGGAGTTGCGGTCGTAGAAGAGCTTGAGCACGAGGCTGCCATCGCCCTTGACGGCGCCAGAAGCCAGCGAGCCCGGAGCGTCCTCGCGATACGAGAACCCGGTGAACGTCTTGGGCGCGGCCGTGACCGCGGAATCGGTCATCCCCTCCAGCTCGTCGGCGGCAACCAGCTGGTAGACACCGTCGAGGCTCTGCCGATAATGCTCGACCCTGTACGCCGTATCGCCGTTGGCCGTGAACGAGCCCGTGAGCTCAACGTCCTCGTCGGGCATGGTGTAGCCCTCGGCGACGCCCCAGCCCCCGAACGTGTAGCCGGGGGCGGTGGCTTGAGCGGCCGTCGCGACCGGAGCCCCGTAGCGAAGCTGCCGGGCGTCCGGCAGCGCCGAGGCGCCGTCGGGAACCGTGCCCGCGTAAGCGTAGCTCAACGTGTGCACGTTGCGGTCATAGCGGATCTCGACGACCGTCGAACCGTCGCCGGCGATCATTTTCTGGCTGACAGCCTTCGCCGTGAAACCGGCCACCTCGAGAGCAACCGCGCTCGTCTCGGCATCGGTCGTGCCGGAAAAGGACTGGGTTTTGGCCGCGTCGAGCGTGTACCCGTCGCCCTCGACGTTCTGGAAGTAATGCTCGACCGCATAGGCGGTGTTCGCGTTCGGCGTCCATGTGGCGACGTAGGAGCGATCGCCCGTGGAGTTCTTGGCGATCGTCACGTTCATGGCCGCATTATCGAGACCGGTGCCCGTCCAACCCGCGAACGCGTACCCGACCTTCGACGGGTTCGCAAGCACGACGTCATCGTCGAAGTAGGTGTAGGAAACGGGGTTGCTCGCCCCCTCCTCCAACGTGCCGCCAGCCAGATCGTACGAGACGGCATACGCGCGCGGCACCACGGCACCGGGGTCGTCGATGGCGTCGAGGGCGATCTGGGAATATTTATCACCGTCGAAGTGGTCGGAAACATCCGTCGAGAACGTGCCGCCGGTGATGAAGAACTTGTCCGCCCCGCTCACGATATAAACGCCCGTCCCCCCGATGAAGCGACCGCCGGAAATGGAAGCTTCCATAACGTACGACGGATCGGCTTCCTGTTCATTGGCGAACAGGATCGCATCACCGTCGGCAGAGGTGTTCTCGAAAATGCCCCCCGATACGTCGATCTTGATGGAGCCCGCATACTCTTCCGCATTGGCGCCAAGCGGATTCACCGCAACGAGCGCTCCTGTGTATTTTCCGGTTTTACCGTTTCCGGCAGCAGCTTCGGGATGTCGCTGTTCCGAAGCCTTGAACGTGCCGCTCTCGATATTCAGCTCTCCCGAGCGAATCTCAATCGCCCGGGCCGTTCCCTCGAGAACCGCATCGCCCGAAACGTTTGTCACGCCCGCCGAAGGCAGGTAGAGCGTCTGCTCGCCGCCCTTGAGCACCCCGCCCGTGATGTCGATCTGGTACCCGGCATTTGCGCTTTGCCCGTTCGCCGCCAAGCAGACCCCGCCATCTTCCCAGGTTCCCCATTGGTTGTCGAGCACGCCGCCCGAGACGATTGTATGGGTGCCGGAGCCGTTCGTGCCCACAAGGTAGTACACGCTTTCGACGCCCTTCAAGGTTCCGCTTTCAAGCTTGAAGGTGCCGTGGTTGTCTACGAAAGCGCGCAGTACGCTGCTTCCATCGCTCGGGGCGATCGCGGTTATCAAACCCTCGCCCACGCTATCCCTGATCGTTAGCCCGCCCCCTGGATGCACTTGGAACAGCCCTTTGTGGGCGTTGTTTCCCGACATCGCGCTCAAATCGAGCGTCACGCGCTTGCCTGCGAGGTCGAGCGTGATCGACTTGTCCATCAGATAGGCGAAAAAATTGTTGCCCATCGGAAAAGTATCGGCGTCAATGGCGACGTCCCTCAGCAACGTCACCGTGTCGCCATCGCCCGCATCGGCAATCGCGCCGGCCAGCGTGGCGTACTTCATGTCGCCGATGGCCGCCTCCCGCGCATCGGCTACCGTGAATGTGCCGTCGCCGTTGTCGAGCGCTCGATATCCCGGAGCGCAATAGGCGCTCGGATCGGACGCAAACGTGCCGCCGACGATCGAGAGCTTGTCCGCCTTATCAAAACCGACCGTGTTGCCCACATTCGACCCGCCGACGAAAGAGCCTCCCGAGATGGAAGCGTTCAGGTCGTACAGTCGGCCATCGCCCACCTGCTCGTTCACGAACACGAGCGCATCACCGTTGACGGCAGCGGTGTTCTCGAACGTGCCGCCGGTGACGTTGATTGAGATATTTCCGGCGTAGCCCGTCTCTTTTGCATCGAGAGGGTTGACCACGACAAGCGCGCCGGTATAAGCGCCAGTCGTGCCGCTTCCCGCGACTGCGTCCATTCGACGCGATTCGGTGGCCGAGAAGGTACCACCTGCAATGTTCAGCTCTCCTGCGCGAATCTCGACCGCGCGCGCGGTTCCTTCGAGAACCGAATCCCCTGAAATAGTCGTAACGCCTGCTGAGGGAAGATACAGCGTCTGCTCGCCGCCCTTGAGCGTTCCACCTGTGATGTCGATAGAAAATCCTGCGTTTGAGGACTTCCCATTCGCCCCGAGGCAAGCACCGCCGTCTTTCGACGTTCCCCATTGGTTATCGAGCGTGCCCCCTTTGATGAGAACACGAGCGCTTGGTCCGTTCGTGCATACCAGGTAATACACGCGCTCGACGCCCTTGATCATGCCGCCCTCAAATGCGAAGTAGCCGTAATTGTCGATTAAGGGTCGCGCCGAATACGATCCCGCCTTCGGCGGCAGTGCCGTTATCGTTCCTCCGGTTCCGCTGTCCTTGATGGTCAGTCCGCCATCGGCGTTCACCCTGAAGACGCCTCGCTCATCATTGTCGTGGTTTTCAATGGCGATCTCGCTCATGTCAAGCGTCACCGTTTTGCCGGCAAGGTCCAAGGTGATGTTCTTGCCGCTAATATAGTTGTAGAATGCGCCCTCGTCAGCATCAGACGCTTTGATCTCAGCAGCGTCAATGGTGACGTTGTTAAGCATCGCAACCGTTTCGCCGTCCATCGCGCCATCGATAGCTTCTTTGAGCGTTGCGCACGTCGCTCTAACGGAATGATCAGAGTGCAAGATCGCCGCAACGCCTTCGGCCGTCGGCTCTACCGCCTCCTCGCCCCAAGCTAGCGCCGGGACGTTGATGGACGCGATCAGAGCGAATGTCAGGATTATCGCAAACAACCGATTGACGCGCTTCTTCCACTTCATAGCTTCGCCCTTCTCCCATGCCCCTACGTTGTCTCCCATGCTTGTGGAAGATCGCCCGTCGAAAAAAGCAGCTCTCTTGCTGCACGAAGCGGACGATCCTGTCAATACCATTCAAATAGTAATTTACACCTCCCCCCGGGTCAATAAAATTAGTCGTGGATAAGGATGCGCGGGGACAAACACCGTGATTAGCGTAACGAACGCATGCTGCACGAAGCGGGCGGCCCGCAATCGCATCTCAAGACTCGTCAGCGGCAAGGCCGAAAAGCAAACGAACCGCCGAAGCAGGCGGTTCGCAGCAATTCATTCATGTCACAAGCGCGGCCTCGCGAGCGCCGAGCGGCCCGCATTGGCCCTTTCCCTACCGCGACACCAAATACACCTTGTCGGGCGGGATGCGGATCCAGAGCTCCTCGCCCTCGTACGGCAGTCGCTCGGACGGCACGGACAGCTTGTCGACGCGCCAGAACAGGTGCTGGTGCAGGTATTTCATCTCGTCGTCGGTGCGGGCCACCGTGGGCGCCTCGGTCTCATCGCGATCGAGGAATCCCAGCAACACGGTGCGCTCGAAACGCGAATCGCTGACGCGGTCGACGCGCACGCGATAGCAGTTCTCACCCGGGCCGTCGGCGCGCTCGAGGAAGAACGCGCGAACACCGAGCGCCCTCACGTCCTCGGGCACCTCCTGGCGCGCCGTCGCCTCGATCCCCCACTTCGGCAGGCGCACGCGATGCTCGCCCGCACGCACGGCGACCGTGGCGTTCTTGCAGCCCGACAGCTTCACGCCCGCGAGAGACTGCGGCCGGTTCACCAGGTCGTCGCCAGTGCCGGTCTCGGTGATGGAGCCGGCCTCCACCACGGCGATGCGGTCGCAGAAGCGCAGCGCCTCGTCGATGTCGTGGCTCACGTACAGCACGGTGCCGGAAAACGCGTCGAACAGGCTGACGAGGTTCTGCTCGAGCACGCTCTTCAAGTGGGCATCGAGCGCCGAGAACGGTTCGTCCAGCATGAGGATGCCCGGGCGCGCCGCCAGCATGCGCGCGAGCGCCACGCGCTGCTGCTGGCCGCCCGACAGCTGCGCCGGATAGCGCTTGTCGAACCCGTCGAGCCCGAAGCGCTTGAGCTCGGCGGCCACGAGCGCACAGCGGTCGGCCTTCGACACCTCGCGGCCGATGCCCGCAGCGACGTTCTCGGCCACCGTGAGGTTCGGGAACAGCATGTAGCTTTGGAACAGCAGAGCCGTCTTGCGCTCCTGCGGCGTGAGGTTGATCTTCCGCTCGGAGTCGAAGAACACCCGGTCGTTCACCACGATCCGCCCCTCGTCGGGCGTCTCGATGCCGGCGATGCAGCGCATGGTCAGGCTTTTCCCACAGCCCGACGCGCCCAGGAACCCGAGCGTCTCGTCGCCCGCCTCGAACGCCACGTCCAGCGAAAACGACGAGAACGTCTTCCTTATGTCCACCTGTAGGCTCATGCTTCGACCCTCCTGCGGTACTTCGTCGTGCGCCTGCTCCATAGGTTGATGAACAGGATCACGACGAAGCTGAACGCCATGATGACGGCCGTCCAGAACAAGGCCACGTCGGTGTTGCCGTTCATCCATTCGAAGTAGATGGCGATCGGGATGGTGCGCGTGACGCCCAGATAGTTGCCGGCCAGAAACAGCGTCGCGCCGAACTCTCCGAGGGCGCGCGCGAACGACAGCACGGTGCCCGCCGCGATGGACGACCACGACAGCGGCAGCATGAGCTTGAAGAAGATCTTGGCGTTGCTCCAGCCCAGCGTGCGGGCCGCGTCGAGCATGTTCGGATCGAGGTTCTCGAACGCGCCGCGCGCGCTGCGGTACATGAGCGGGAACGCCACCACCACGGCCGCCAGCACGGTGGCCTGCCAGCTGAAGATGAGCGGGAAGCCGATGTCGATGAACCACTGTCCCAGCGCCGTGTTCTTGCCGAACGCCAGCAGCAGAAGAAAGCCGCACACCGTGGGCGGCAGCACCATCGGGATGGTGAAGATGGAATCGGCGACGTCCTGCGCACGCACGGGGATGCGCAGGCTGAAGTACGCGGCCGCCAATCCCAGGATGAAGATGAACACGATGGCGGTGAGCGTGGTCTTGAGCGTCACCCACAGCGGGCTGTAGTCGATGCTCCGCAAGAACGACGAGAGCGCCGCGAGGCCCTCGGGGGCGCCGACGACGCTTACCCGGTCGGCGGGCGAGAGCGTGGCGAAATCGGCGTGGGTGAGCCGCACGTGGGAAGGGTTGGACGCGTCGGTGACGTCGGAGCCGTCGGCGCCGATGACGCAGGCGTAGTACTCGCCCGGTTCGAGCTCCTGGTCGAAGCGGTACTCGACGCCTCCGTACTCCACGACCGGCTCGTTCGAGAATATCCAGTTGCCCTGGCGCCCCAGCACCGAGCCACCTTTTGAGTTTTCGGAATCCAAGGCGATGATCAGGCTTTTAAGATACGATCGGCTCTCCGACGAGCTCTTGTCGAACCCGTTTTGCTCGGCGACGCCGTGCGGCACGTAGACCACGATGCAGGCGTCGGAAGCGATCACCGCGAGGCTGCCCGGCTCGTCGGAGACGAAGTAGCGGTAACCCTCGTAGACGCCGTCGACGTCGCCGTTGCTGCCCACCTGGGAACGCGAGAAGTTCTCGAGCGC
Source organism: Eggerthella timonensis (assembly GCF_900184265.1). Classification (NCBI taxonomy): domain Bacteria; kingdom Bacillati; phylum Actinomycetota; class Coriobacteriia; order Eggerthellales; family Eggerthellaceae; genus Eggerthella; species Eggerthella timonensis. The sequence goes on along the minus strand of NZ_FXXA01000002.1, from coordinate 1,579,855 downwards.
GAAGGGGCTGCCGTCGATCGACGCCGCCGTGCCGTCAGCGTCGAGGTTCACGGCATCGTCGGATGCCGTGTCCTCCTGCGCCGTCTGCGCTGCGGGAGCGCCGGCAGGAGCGTTGGGCGCAGCGAGATCGCCTTCGTCGTCGGCGTCTGCGCGGGCGATGCCGGGGACGAAGGCGATCGCCAGCGCCAACGCGCATGCGCCGAGCAGCAGCGCGGGACGCGGAAAGGCGCGGGCGATGCGGTTGATGAGCGTGTTGATCATGAGGCGTCCTTGTCGCACGGAAAGGATGGGATCGAGCGATCCCATCCTTTCCTCATCACTATACCGTATGCGTGCGGGCTTTAGGAAACGAGTTCGAAGCCCCACTCCTGCCACAGCTTCTTGGCCTCCGCATCGGTGGTGGCCCACTCGATGAACTCGCTCGCGGCCTCGGCCTGCGTGGAGTCCTTGCAGATGGCGGCCGGGTAGACGATGTTCTTATGCGTGTCGGCCGGCACGACGCCGATAACCTTCACGCCGCCGAAGCGGTACACGTCGGAGGTGTACACGAACGCCACGTCAACGGCGCCGGACTGGGCCTGCTTGCACACGTTGCCCACGGAGCTCTGCAGGTTGACCTTGCCCTCGAGCGGCGTGCCTTCGTAGGAGCCGTCGGTTCCGGCGCTGTCCTTGCCCGTCTTGCCGTCGGCATCGGTGAAGCAGCCGATGGTGGAAAGCGCCTGGTTGGCGTAATTGCCGGCCGGCACCGACGCGTCGCCCACGGCCACGGAGTAGTCGCCCGTGGCGAGGTCGTCGAGCGTGAAGCTCTGGTCGGCACCGTACGTCTTGGCCAACTCGGTATCCTCGCCTGCGACCATCACGAGGTCGTTCTTGAACATGTCGAAGCGCGTGGCCTCGTCGACGTAGCCCTTCTCCACGGCGTCGTCCATCTTCCCCTTGGAGGCGGAGATCAGCACGTCGGCGTACGCACCGCCGGCCAGCTGTTCGTTGAGCTCGCCCGAGGACAGGTACTGCGTGTCCTTGAACGTCACCCAGGCATGATCTTGCGCGTACAGCTCCTGCACGGCGTCCATGGCCTTCGACAGCGAGTTCGCGGCGAACAGCTGCAGTTCCACGGCGTCGTGCTGTTCGGCCTTGTTGGCCTGGTCCTCGGCTTGCTGCTGCGGCTCGGCCGCTTGCTGCTCGTTGCTCGACGAGCATCCGACCAGCGCGAACGCGCCCACCAGGGCGAACGCGCACGCGGCCGCGAGCATGATGCGAATGTGCTTCTTCATGGATTCCCTTCCCTGACGCTCCCATCCCGACGGCGCTCGGACCGGGGAGATCGCGTACGCGGCGCAGAGTCCTCGCTCGGTTCAAGCTGCCCTCATATTATTCTTTTCAATGATTATAGTCAAACTCGAATATTGTCAAAAGAGCATGTTTTCAGTGCAGAATGTCCTGGATCGAGACGCTCCGCCCCTAGACGCGAGCGAGGTGCACCACACGCGTGGCGATGCGCTCGGTGAGCGCGGGCGAGTGCGAGACGAACAGCATCCCGATGCCGCGGTCCTGCGTCTCGGCGACGAGGAACCGCCAGATCTGGGCCTGGGTAACGGCGTCGAGCATGGTGGATATCTCGTCGGCCACGAGATAGCGCGGGCGCGCCGCCAGCGCGCGGGCGATGCAAAAGCGCTGCAGCTCGCCGCCCGACAGCTCGTGCGGGAAGCGCGTGAGCCAGCGCTTCTGGATACCCAGGTCATCGAGCAAACGTTGCGGCACCTCCCCCGCTTCGGCCAGCGTCTGCTCCATGCGCATGCGCGGATCGACGGCGGTCTCGGGGTGTTGCAGGATCAGCTGCACGGGGCACGCGCCGCGCTTCGGCAGCGGGGATCCGTCAACGAGGATCGCGCCCGCTTGCGGGCGCTCGTAGCCGGCCAGCAGTCGGCAGAGCGTGGTTTTGCCGAATCCGGAAGGCGCGCTGACGGCCACGCGCTCGCCCGCATCGACGACCAGGTCGAAGTCGCGGTAGAGCGGCGTGCGCATGCCGGGATGCGCGAAGGTGATGCCGCGAGCCTCTAACATAGTGCAACCTCCTCCGCCGGGGCAGACGCGAGAGGGGCGCGTTGGCCGAAGTGCATTTGGTGGCAGAAATTCGCGGGTATGCGAATGTTTGCAGCCTTCTGCAAGCCCCTTTCGACATCGCAGACGGCAAAATCCCTGATCGCGATATTTCTCGCTCTGCGATTCATTCGCATACCCGCAAATTTCTGCCAGATTCCCGGCACCCGACCGAACGATTCTATCCGCAGCATGCGCGCCCCTCCCCGTCATCGCCTGCCGGCGCCTCGAAATCGTGCTCGGGAAGCGCATGCCACAGTTCGCGGCTGAACGGATGCTGCAGCAGGTCGGGCGACGCGAAGTTCGCGACGGCCGTCTCTTCCACCACGGTGCCGTCCCGGAACACCGCCACGCGATCCGCCACGCGCAGCGCCAATTCGATGTCGTGCGTGATGAGCAGCACGCCGTTGCCCGCGTCGGCGAACTCGCGAAAGTCGTCGAGCGCGCGAACGGCCAGCTCCAGGTCGAGGCCGGGCGTAGGCTCATCGGCGATGATGACGCGCGGGTCGTCCATGAGCGCGCAGCACAGCAGCACCCGACGGGCCATGCCGCCGGACAGCTCGTGCGGGTACTTCCTCGCCGTATCCTCCGGCAAGCCGTAACGCTCGAACAGCTGCGCGCGCCGACGACGGCGCTCCTCGCGCGGCACCTGCGTGCGGCCGAACCCCTCCACCTGACGGCCCACCTTCATGAGCGGGTCGAGATTGTTCACGCTCTGCGGCACGAGCGAGATGCCGCGGCCGCGCAGCTGGGAAAGCGTCGACGCGTCCTGCTGCCGCCCATCGAACCAGATGCGCCCGTGCACGCTGGCGTTCGGCTCGAACAGCCCCAGGATGGCGTCGGCCAGCAGCGTCTTGCCGGAGCCCGATGCGCCCACCACGGCCACGATCTCGCCAGCGTGCACGGAAATGCTCAGCCCGCAGATCACTTCCACCATGCGCTGCTTCGCGCGAAGATACGGCGCATCCTCGTCGTACATGCGGAATCCCACGCTCAGGTCCTCCACCTGCAGCAGATGATGGCCATGCTCGTGATGGGAGACCGGCGCATGCGTATGATGGTGGTGCTCCTGCGCATCCTCGTGCGAAAGGGCCTCGTGGGAAGCAGCACCTTCCGCAGCGAACGCCTCTTCCCGCAGCTCCTTCTGCGAGGAGGGATCGCCGAGCAGCTCGTCGGTGAGACGTTCCAGCTCGGCCGCTGCCTCGTACAGCGCACGCTCGCGCGCGGCCAACGGCTCGGGAAGAGGATTGCTCTTGCTCGCTTCGTCCATGGCCCTTCTCCTATTCCTGGGAGCTGTGGGGGTCGACGAGCTTGCGAAGGTTCGATCCCGCCACGTCGAACAGCAGCACGGTGGCGATGAGCGCGAGACCCGGGAACACGGCGAGCCACCACATGCCGGCCGACAGATACGCCATCGACTCGCTGAGGATGACGCCGATGGCCGGCTGCTCGGGCGGCAGGCCGAAGCCGAGGAAGGTGACGGCGGCCTCGTGCAGGATGGCGTGCGGAAACAGCAGGATGAGCCCCACGATGAACTGCGGCAACACGTAGGGCAGCATGTGCTTCGCCGCAATGCGCACCGGATTCTGTCCTAGCTTGCGCGCCACCGACACGAACGCGGACTGCTTGCATTGCAGGATCTCCGCTCGGATGACGCGGGTGAGGCTGGGCCAATGCGTCACGGCCACGCCGATGGTGACGCCCCAGAACCCCTTCCCCAGCGCGAACGAGATCAGGATGAGCAGGACGATGTGCGGGATGCCCAGCATGAGGTCGATGAGCCAGGTGACCGCCGCGTCGGCGCGCTTTCCGCCGAGCGCCGCCACCGCGCCCAGCACGAGCGCGATGAACGCCGATACCGTCGCCGCCAGCAGGCCCACGAGCACGCTCGTGGACAGGCCCGCCAGCGTGCGCAGCAGCATGTCGCGCCCCATCCAGTCGGTGCCGAAGGGGTGCGCGAGGCTGGGCGCGAGGTTCTTCTGCGAGAAATCGGTGACCGTGGCGGCATCGGTTGCGGCGACGCCCGCCACCACCACGGCGGCAAGCGCCGCGATGGCGATCGCGAACGCCGCCAACGTCAGCTTGCGATTGCCCACGCGCGCACGGCGCGGCGCATGCAGCACCGGCGAATGTCCCCAATGGGGACAGGCACCTTTGGGTACATTTGGGACGTTCGGGGCCGTCAAAGCCTCGTCGGCGACGCTAGCCACGGGCCTCCCCCTTTCGGATGCGGGGGTCCACCACGCCGTACAGCGTGCTGGCGATCAGATTGCCGGCGAACACGAAGGCCGCTGAGAACAGCGCGATGCCCACGAGCAGCGCCACGTCGCCCCCGAGGCCCGCCGTCACGGCCGCCTGGCCGAGCCCCGGATACGAGAACACTTGCTCCACCAGCACCGACCCCCCGAAAATCTCGGAGATGGACGCGAATTGCAACGTGAGCGCCGGCAGCGCGAGGTTGCGCAGCCCGTGGTGGCACAGCGCGCCCCATGTCGACAGCCCGCGCGCGCGGGCGAAGCGCACGTAGTCGCTCTCCAGGACGTCGATGGTCTTCTCGCGCGTGTGCAGCGCGATGTTCGCCACGCCCACCACCGACAGCGTGAGCGCCGGCAACGCGAGGTGGTGCAGTGCGTCGGCCAGCGTCACGTCGGCGGCCGACACCCCGATGGGCACCGAGAAGCCGAACGGGAACCAGCCGAGCTGCACCGAGAACACGATGAGGAACACGAGCCCCAACCAGAACGTGGGCACCGAGGCCAGCAGGAAGCAGTACCCCTTCACGATGCGGTCGACGAGCCGCCCGCGCATCGCCCCCGCGAGGATGCCCAGCGCGAAGCCCAGCACGCCGCTGATCACCCAGGCCGTGGCCATGAGCGCCAGCGAGTTCACCGCCCGCGTGGCGATGACGTCGATCACCGGGGCGTTGAACCGCAGCGACGTACCCAGGTCGCCGTGCAAGAGGTCGGCGAACCAGTTGACGTAACGCTCCCAGAGGGGCGTGTTCACGCCCCAGTACTCGGCCAGCTGCGCGCGCTTGGCCTCGCTCATGTTGATGTAGGCCGTCTGCCCCACGTTCGCCTGCACGGGGTCGATGGGAGACACGCTCACCAGCACGAACGTCACTATGCTCACGGCAAGCATGAGCAGGACGAACTTCAAGATATTCCGAACAACAAATCGCGGCATACGCCTACTATAACCTCACAAGTCCAAATACCCCACAACAATCCCCCTCAACAAGCGCAAACGGCGACCAGTCAGCCAACGCACAAGTCCACCACTGTCAGCGTGAGGGGCGGGCAATGCCCACCAAGCGAGTTCCGCAGCGAAGCGAGGACTGTCTGAGCGACTGGGCATGGCCCGCCCCTCACGCGCCGGCAATGAAAAACTTACGCCCAAGACCACTGGTCGACGTTATTCACCAGCGACCAGCCGTGGCCGTGCGGATGGGGCTTCTGCTCGGCCACCTTGAGGTTCTCCCTGGCGAAGTACAAATGGTCGATGTTCGCGAACCACACCCACGGCGCGTCGCCCTGGGGCGCGATGCCGGACGAGCCGTCCCATTGAGCCTTCTGCCACAGCTCGAACGAGTCCTCCACCTGGGGTTTCGCTAACGCCTCATCGAGGTACGCATCGGTAGCGGCGCTCTCGTAGCAAGCGTAGTTGCCCGTGCCCTTGGAATAGAACAGGTTGTACGTCTCGGTGGGGGCGTTCGTGCCCCAGCCCCACACCACCGGATCGGTGAACTGGTGCGGATACAGATCGTCCCAGCTCGCGCCCTTGACGGCAATCTCGATGCCGAGCTCCTTCATCTGGTTGGAGAACTCCTCCGCGATGCCCTGGCGCACGGTGTCGCCGGCCGAGTAGTACAGGTTCATCGAGGCGCGCGTGCCGTTCTTCTCGCGAATGCCGTCCGAGCCGACCGCCCAACCGCCGTCGTCGAGCAGCTTCTTCGCCCGCTCCACGTCGGTGGCGCATTTCATGTCGGGCGACGACCAGGGCATGCCGTCGCCCACGCTGTAGGCGACGGTGCCGAAGCCGTTCAGCACGTTGTCGATCATCTTGTCGCGGTCGACGCCGTAGTTGATGGCCTGGCGGATGGCGAGATCGCAGGTGACGTCGTTGCCGGCGGCCGCCTCGCCCTTCTCGTCGGTTTTCGAGGCGCCCGCCGGGATGGTCGGCAGCGAGATGCCGCGCGAGTCGACGGACGCGCAGTTCAGCAGGTCGTAGCCGCTCGGCTGCTTGTCCGCGAACGTCGCGGAGGTGTACGCCACGTCAACCTGGCCGGACTGCGCCGCGGCGAGCGAGGCGTCCTCTTCCATGAACACGACCACGACGCGCTCGATCTTCGGCGCCTCGCCGTAGTAATCGGGGTTGGCCTTGAGGATGACCTGCTGGCCCTTGTCCCACTGCTCAAGCAGGTAGCGGCCCGAGCCGATGGGGTTGTCGCCGTACGTGTCGCCGTAGGCATGCTCGGGCACGATGCCCACGACGGCCAGCGTGTACAGCAGCGCGTTGAACGGCTTCTCCATAGAGATGACGACCGTGGCGTCGTCCTTCGCCACGGCCTCCTTCACCATGGACATGTCGCACTCGGACGCCTCGGCGTTCAAGATGCCGTTGATGGTGAAGGCCACGTCGCGCGCCGTGAGCGGCGTGCCGTCGGTGAACCTCGCGTCGTCGCGGATGGTGAACGTCCACGTCATGCCGTCCTCGGACGCCTCGTACGACGTGGCGAGGTCGTTCTTGAAGCTGAGATCCGTGTCGGTGGTGATCAGCGTGGACTGGATGAGCGGCTCGTGCACATGTTCGCCGCAGCCCCACGACACGAAGGGATCGAAGCCCGCCGCCGGCTCGGAGCCGGTGGTCATCGACACGATGACCTGCGAAGGGGTTTCCTCGCCCGCGGTGGTCGGCGTGGCTTCGGCCGGCTTGTCCACCTCGCCGCTCGTGCAGCTGGCCAGCAGCCCACCCAGCGACAGCGTCGCCGCCGTCGCGCCCGTCAGCTTCGCGAAGTCGCGCCGCGTCAGTGTTGTCATGCGAATCCTCCCACCCGCTGCGACGGCTCCCTCGCGATCCGGCGCAGCACCTCATGCTCATGTGTTACGATTTCCAATTGCGTAACACACTATACCAGAGGTTTCCCCTTGATGGTGTTACGAATTTCATTTCCGTAACTCCCCTGGGTGAGCGGCGGGCAGAACCTGGCGAACGCGAACCGCGGCGCGGCGTCGGACGGCCTGCACCCACGCAACCGGGCGCGACGACCGGACACGCAAATCAGCTCGAAGTAAGCGATTTTTTCGTTTTGCGAACGATTCGCCGCTCTGAGAGGCTTCCGGCTGCCGTCGGGCGCGAAACTTCCCGCATCGTCCCAGGTCAGCTTTTTCCGATTCGGGGGAAACCGGCCGGATCGCACCCTGAGTAGCCGCAAAACGCAAAAATTGCTTAGAATTCGGCGATTCGCGTGTCCCGGCCTTTGCTCGCTCGGGGACGATGGAGGTCAGCTCGCTGCTTCGGGCTCGGGAGCCTCGCCCGTCGCCAAGATGCGCAGCAGAGCCGCTTCGTCCAGCACCGGGACGCCGAGCGTCACGGCCTTGTCGTACTTGGAGCCGGCGGCCTCTCCGGCCACGACGAAGCTCGTCTTCTTCGACACGCTGCCCGACACCTTCGCGCCGCGCGCCTTGAGCGCCGCACCCGCCTCGTCGCGGGTCATCCCGCTCTCCACGAGCGAGCCCGTCAGCACGAACGTGAGGCCCTCGAGCGTTTGCGGCAGCTGCTCGGCAGGGTCGCCCGCCTCGTCGGCCATCGCCACGCCGCGCTTGCGCAAGCGCTCGATGACGGCCACGTTGTCGGGCGTGCGTAGGAACAGGTACACGCTGCGGGCGATCTTCGGGCCCACGCCGTCGATGGCGGCCAGGTCTTCCTCCGAGGCCTCCATGAGCGCCTCGATGGACGGGTACGCCGCCGCCAGCAGCTCGGCGATGGTCTTGCCCACGTGGCGTATGCCGAGGCCGAACAGCGCGCGGGCGAACGGGCGCGCACGGCTCTCGTCGATGGCGGCCACGAGCTTCTTCGCCACGGTGGACCCGAGGCGGATGGGCTCGCCTTCCTTGTTCACGCGGCCCATGTCGACGAGCGACAGCTCCACCTCGTCCAGCGTGTAGTAGTCGGCCACGTCGGTCAAGCGGCCGCTCTCCACAAGGCGCGACACGATCTCCTCTCCCATGCCGTCGATGTCCATGGCGCCGCGGCTGGCCCAATGGAGCAGCCGCTCGAGCGCCTGCGCCGGGCAGTCGATGGAGATGCAGCGGAAATCCACCTCGCCCTCTTCGCGGATGACGGGCGAGCCGCACGACGGGCACGTGCGCGGCATCTCCCAGCGGACGGCGTCGGCGGGGCGCAGCGCCAGCACGGGGCCCAGCACCTCGGGGATGACGTCGCCCGCCTTGCGCACGATGACGGTGTCGCCGACGCGCACGTCTTTGCGCTGCACCTCGTCCTCGTTGTGCAGCGTCGCGCGCGCCACGGTGGATCCGGCCACCGACACGGGGTCCATCTCGGCAACGGGCGTCAGCTTGCCGGTGCGCCCCACCTGCACGGTGATATCGCGCAGCAGCGTCGTCTTCTCCTCGGGCGGGAACTTGAACGCCACGGCCCAGCGGGGAGCGCGGGCCGTGTAGCCCATCGACTCCTGCTGCGCGAACGCGTTCACCTTCACCACTACGCCGTCGATCTCGTAGGGCAGATCCTCGCGGCGCTCGATGGCGCGCTTGCAGAACACGTGAACCGCCTCGCGCGTCTCGCACAGCTCGACGTCGGGGTTCACGTGGAAACCCGCCTCGCGCAGCCATGCCAACAGCTCCCACTGGCCCTCGACGGCCAGGGCGCGCTCGTCGGCCACCGCGTAGATGAACGTGGACAGGTCGCGGTTCGCCGTGATGGCGGGATCCTTCTGGCGGAGGCTCCCCGCTGCGGCGTTGCGCGGGTTCGCGAACGCCTGCTTGCCATTGGCCTCGGCGGCGACGTTGAGGGCGTCGAAGCTGGACTTCGGCATGTATACCTCGCCGCGCAGCTCAACCGGCGCCTCCGCGTCCCGCAGCCCGTCGAGGGCCGCCTCGCGCAGGCGAAGCGGCACGTCCTTCACCGTGCGCATGTTGGCGGTGACGTCTTCGCCGGTGGTGCCGTCGCCGCGCGTCGCCGCGCGCACGAGGCGGCCGCCCTCGTAGGTCAAAGCGATGGACGAGCCGTCGATCTTGAGCTCGCATACCACGGGCACCATGCGGCCGAACGCCTCCACCACGCGCTCGATCCACGCGTCCAGCTCCTCGAGGTCCATGGCGTTGTCGAGCGAGTACATCCGCCGCTCGTGGCGCACGGGGGCGAACTGCTCGCCCACGTAGCCGCCGACGCGCTGCGTGGGACTGGACGGGTCGATGAGCTCGGGATGGGCCGCTTCCAGCTCGCGCAGCTCGCGCATGAGCGAGTCGAACGCGGCGTCGGAGATGGACGGCGCGTCGTTGGCGTAGTACAGGTAGCTGTGGTGCTCGATCTCGCGCCTGAGCGCGTCGATGCGCGCGGCCGGATCGCTGGTCGCTTCCGCGAGCGCCTGCTCGTCGAGCAAGGATTGCTGTTCGTCTGCCATGTTCTCCACCGTTTCGCACTATCGGGAAGAAGGCCCCGAACGATTCGGGGCCTTCGCCTGTTTTCCTCGGAATTCTACCACGAGCCGCGACCTCGCTGCGCGCTCGGCTCAGGGTTTCAGCAAACGTTCCATGCGCCGCCTTCGCTACGCGAGCATCGCCTTACCGGTGTTCCAGCCGTAGAAGATGAGCGATGCGCCGCGCATCAGGATGAACACGGACAGGAAGACGCCCAGCATGGCGGGCGCGATGAAGAACGTCAGGCCGCACAGCGCGCCGACGATGCCCGAGAATAGCATCCAGCCCCACATGGACACGCCCATGTTGCGGACCTTGAACGCCCCGATGGCCTCGAATACGCCGAACACGATGAAGAACGCGCCGATGAACCACGCGAGCGCGCCGGCCGACACGAGCGGGTTCACGAGGAACAGGACGCCCAGCACGATGTCGAGCGCCGCGTAGGCCAGCGCCCAGCCCGACAGGTTCATGGCCTTGCGGAAGCGGAAGTAGTTGACGATGTCGAAGATGCCCGACACGAGGAACGCCGCGCCGGCGATCACCGTGATGGTGACGAGCGCCAGGCCCGGCGCGAAGAGGAAGAACATGCTGCAGATGACGAGCAGGGCGCCCGCGATGATGAGGCCCCAGTCGTGCTTGTTGGTCGTATCCATGAGATGCGCTCCTTGGTCGCTGTGATCGCGCCGCAGACGCGCCGAAAGGCGGGTTGCGACGCGATAGTGTTGTTCCTGCTATTTTATCGCGCGCGAGAAGCGGAACGCGCGGCTCCGACATCTGTTTACGCACGGTTACGGGCCGATCCGGCATCGCGTTACGCTTTCGCGCCCCCGGTCGCGCTCGCCCGCGATACGCGGTAGAATGCGAGCACGCGCAACCTCGCGCTCCCCGAAAGACAAGGCGGTGTGCCCATGCAGGACGTCCGGGAATACAGCAACGACGAGCTGGTGGCCCTCGTGCCGCTGCCGGCCGACGACGCGAACAAATACACGCGCGGCACGCTGGGCGCCGTCGTGGGCAGCGAGCGCTATCCGGGCGCGGCGTGCCTGGCGGCCTACGCGAGCCAGCGCATGGGCGCCGGCTACACCGAGGTGTTCACCCATCCGTCGGCCGTGCCGCTCGTGCAAGGCTATCGGCCCTCCCTCGTCGTGCGCCCCCGCGCGGCCCTGACGGCGAGCTTGCCGGCCTCGACGCCCGGCAAGCCGCGCGCCTATCTCGCGGGCTGCGGCTTCGATGCGGACGACGGCGCCACCGACAAGCTCGTCCACTTCGTGCTCAAGCACGCCGACGCGCCCGTGCTCGTGGACGGCACCGGGCTGAACGCGCTCGTCTCGGAAAAGGGGCGGCGTCTGCTGAAGCGGCGCTTTCTCAACGAGAACCCCACCGTGGTCACGCCGCACGCAGGCGAGGCCGCACGCCTCGCGCGCCCCTTCGACCTGCCCACCGACGACCCGGGCGCGCTCGCGCAGGGGTTGTCGCTGGCATACGGCGTGATCGCGGTGGTGAAAGGACCGGTCACGTACGTCTCGGACGGGGAGCGGATCGTGCGCATGACGCACGGCACCCCCGCGCTGGCCAAGGCGGGAACGGGTGACGTGCTGGCCGGCATGACGGCGGCGCTGCTGGCGCAGGGGCTCGACCCGTTCGAAGCATGCGTGCTGGGCACCGAGCTGCACGGCCGTGCCGGGTTGGCCGCGGCGGCCCGCTGGTCGACCATCGCCGCGACGGCGGAGGACGTCATCGCATGCATCCCCGACGCGCTCGCGGAGCTCGTGGGCGCGTAGGAGCCTCTCCATGGCGAGCGCAGCCCGCGTGTCGAAGGACGCGGGGGCTGCGCGACGGGCCGGCGATCCTACCAGTGGCTCACCACGACGTCGCCCACTTCGATGAGGTCGTAGAGCTGCACCGACTTATCGGGCGGCAGGTTGACGCAGCCGTGGCTGCCGTAGCCCGAGGAGTAGCGCGAGCCGCCGAACGCGGACTGCCAATCGGCGTCGTGGAAGCCGATGTAGTTCTCCACGAACGGCATCCACGTTTTCACTTCCGTCTTGTACTCCGGCTCGCCCGTCTCGGGCTCCATCTGGCCTATCAGCTTCGACGGGCTCTCCTTGCCGTTGACCACGTACACGCCCTCAGGGGTGTCGTGCTCGCCGTCCGGCGTGCCCGTGACCACGTCCGACTCCCATATGAGGGCGCCGCTGTCGTCGTAGAAGCGCGCGTGCTGCTCGTCGAGGTCGACGTCGATGTAGCGGTTGCCCCAATCGCGCCCGTGCAGGCCGTCGTAGGCGCCTGCCTCCTGCTCGCAGGGGATGGCCACGTCGCCGGTCTGCGCGGAGCTCACGCCGTTCATGACGGTCTCCTTGAGCTTGCCCTTGTCGATGATCCAGCCGTACACGCCGCCCGATACGGTGACGTCCTTGCCGTCGGCGCGCGTGAACGTGCGGCGAGCCTGGTAGGTGTTGCACGCGGATGCCATGTCCTGCACCCAAGCGGCCACGAGCTCCTCGTCGATGCCCACCGACGCGTCGTCGCGCAGGCGCATCCAATCGGCTATCTGGTCGGCATCCACCTGGGCCACGGGCGTGTCGCCCAGGTTGAGCGAGAAGTCGGCTTTCAGCAGCGCGTTCGCGTCGTCGGCCGACTTCGCCAGACGTTCGTCGTCCGAGAACAGCGTGGGCTGCTGCAGCGCGTCCTCGGTGAGGGCGACGGACGTTTCGAGCTCGGCGACGGCCGCGTTCACCGCCTCGACCACCTTGTCGGCATCGAGCGCGGTGCCGGTCGTCTCGGCGCGCACGACGAACCGCGAGCTGCCGCCGTCGTAGTCGAGCCCGGCGTTGCGCGGCGCTTCCGCCTGCTCGTTGAACGCTTCGACCGCCTTGCGCACCGATTCGTCCAGCTTGCCGTTCGAGGTGGCCAGCTTGTCGGTCTCGTCGTGCGTGGCGAAGATCTCGATCGGCCACGCCCAAGGGCTGGCATCGGCGTGCATGGCATCCGTCACGCTCTCGCTGTTGATGGCCGTGCCCATGTCTGACGAGGTGAGGGTCAGCGAGAAGCCCTGCCCCGAGACGTTCAGCTGGTAGCTCTTCGCCACGTCGGTGAGCAGGTCCTGCACTTCGGCGGTGGTTTTCAGCGACACGTCCTTGCCCATGATGGTGGTGTTCGGCATGAAGCGGTCCGTGAACGTGAACGCTCCCGCCAGATAGACGATCGCGACCACGCCCACGAGCGCACCGAGGGCGATGAGGGCGGCCTTCTTGGTGAACGCAGGCTTTTGCCGCGACGGGCCGCGCTGGTTGTCGGGAACGCCGAATCCGCCGGGCGCGCCGTGAGCGGGCGCCTTGCGCCCGCCGCGCGAAGCCGGCACGAACGAGGTGAACTGATCGGGAGGCGGGAAGTCGTCGGCATCGTGGGAGGGCGTCGCCTGACGGCCGTCGGGTTGGCCTTGCGTGTCGTGTTCCGGCGTCATAGGGCGCCTCCTCGTCTCTCCGTGCGTATGCTTCAATTCAAATTAGATGGTTCACTCCTGAAATTCAATCCTTTCGCTTAATAAATTAAAAGAATCGGTTAACTTTATACGCTGAGAGGCAATCTGAGAAACTATAATCGCTTACAGCATCATTGAGCCACGTAGCCCCGGAGAGGAGCACTGCCCCATGCGCTCGAAGAACGCCACACTCACAAAGGTCGCCCTGTCTCGCATGGCGAAAGCAAGCAAGGTCATCGCTGTCGCGCTCAGGGCCGTCTTCGTCGCCACGTGCGCATTCGTAGCTCTTCTTCTCGCCCTGTATTTCTACCAGCTCGGCACGTTTGACGGGGAAATCGACATCGTCGCTCTGCTGATGAGCGTCGCGTACCATGTGCTGACTGCCGCAGTGTTCTGTTTGACCCTGTTCGTCGCTATCAAAGTGTTCGACGACATCGCACGGGGAACCTCCCCGTTTACGGAAAAGCAAGCGAGCAGGATCCGCCTGATCGGCATCCTTCTCGCGGTTGGGGTGGTATTGGATATCCCCTCGTTGGCAATCGACCCCTTGATGGTGCAGTCCAGTCAGGTGCATCTCGGCATCGGCCCGGCACAAGATTCGCAGGCGGGCAATCCCGAGCTTCGCATAAACATGCCCCTTGTATACGGAGCGGCACTATCGTTTTTCCTATCGTACGTGTTCAAGTATGGCGCCCTGCTACAGCGCCTTACAGACGATACGGTGTAGGCGATCCTTATGGCGATTATCTTCAACCTCGACAAGCTGCTGGCCGCGAAGAAGATGCAGTCGGTAGAGCTCGCGGCCGAGCTCGACTGCACCGTGCAGACCGTGTCGCGTATCAAGAACGGCAAGATTCGAGCGTTTCGCATCGAGACGCTCGACGAGCTCTGCCGCATCTTCGATTGCCAGCCGGGCGACCTGCTGGAATACATGGAGGACGACGAAGCCCGCCGCCGCTTCGGCGACGGCTTCTGGAACGACTACCGAAGTTTCTTCGACGAGCCTTGAGCGAAAAACGCGAGTTTTCTCGCACGGATTTTCGCATGCGCACATGACCTGATGCTTTGCGCGCAGCGCAAAATCTGGTTGGTTTTGAGCGCGGAGCGAAGTTCGCAAAACGCCAAAATTGCTTGAACCTGCACGATTCGCATGTCGAAGGCGCGGCGGCCTCCGCCCGCGCCGCCGGTCTACGCGCGCGGCTCGGCCTCCGCCGCTCCCGTCTCTCCCGCCGTCGGCTTGTCCATCTCGTCGAGGAGGCTGCGGGCTTCCTTGAACTGCTTCGCCAGCTCCTCCATGGGGTTCACGCGTTCCTCCTGCGCACGCACCGACTCCTCCGTGATGGCGAGCGCGCAGGCCACGGCGTCGGTATGCGTGTACGACAGCGACAGCGGCAGCTCGCGCACGCCCTGCTCGGCGGCGATCTCCTTCGCCCGTCCATGCAGCACCACGAAAGGACGGCCCTTCGCGTTGCGGCGCACTTCCACGTCGTGGTTGGCAACGCCGCGCGAGAACCCGGTGCCGAGCGCCTTGAGCACGGCCTCTTTCGCGGCGAAGCGCGTGGCGTAGTGCACCTCGGGGTTGGCCGTGGATTCGCAGTAGGCGCGCTCTTCTTCGGAGAACACCTTTTCGCGGAAGCTCGGGGTGCGCTCGAGGATGCGCCGCATGCGAGCGATCTCGACGATGTCCACGCCGAGGCCCACCGCGCCTTCGACGCCCTCGAACGCCGACGACGCCGCCTCGGCGGCGCTGACGGTCGCGGCCTGCTGGGCCGCCGCCTCCCTACTCAACGGTCACCGACTTAGCCAGGTTGCGGGGCTGGTCCACGTCGCAGCCGCGCTCGACGGCGATGGCTCGCGCGAACAGCTGCAACGGTACGCTGGCCGTGATAGCCGAGAAGGCATCGCGCACCTTCGGGATGTAGATGACATGGTCGGCGTGGTGTTTGATATCCTCGTCGCCCTCGGTGGCGATGGCCACCACCATGGCGCCGCGCGCCTTCGCCTCCTGCAAGTTCGACACGAGCTTGTCGTACACGGGGCTCTTCGTGGCCACCGCGATGACCGGGAAGCCCTCGTCGATGAGCGCGATGGGACCGTGCTTCATCTCGCCGGCCGGATAGGCCTCGGCATGCAGATAGCTGATCTCCTTGAGCTTGAGCGCGCCTTCGCACGCGATGGCGGCGCCCATGCCGCGCCCGACGAACAGCGCGCTCGAAGCGTCCTTGCACGCGCGCGCCGCTTGCGTGATGGCGGCATCGTCGGCCAGTATGCGCTCCACCTGCTCGGCCGTGTCGGCCAGCTCGTGGAACAAAAGGCGCACCTGGTTCGTCTTGAGCTTGCCCTTGACCTGCGCAAGCAGCATGGCGAGCAGCGTGAGCGACACCACCTGGCCCAAGAACGACTTCGTGGACGCCACGGCGATCTCCTTGTTGGCCTTCGTGTAGATGACGCCGTCGCTCTCGCGCGCCACGGGCGATCCCACGACGTTCGTGATGCCGAACACCTTCGCGCCCTTCACGCGCGCGTCGCGGATAGCCGCCAGCGTATCGGCGGTCTCGCCCGACTGCGACACCGCCACCACGAGGGTGGACGGCGTGATGATGGGGTTGCGGTAGCGGAACTCGCTGGCCACCTCCACCTCGCAGGGGATGCGCGCCCAGCCCTCGATGAGGTTCTTCGCGATGAGGCCGGCGTGGTAGCTCGTGCCGCACGCGATGACGTACACGCGGTCGATGAGGTTGAGCTCCTCCAGCGAGAGGTCCAGCTCGTCGATGGCCAGCGCGCCGTTCACGAGACGGCCCGCCAGCGTGTCGCGGATGACGCGCGGCTGCTCGTGTATCTCCTTGAGCATGAAGTCGGGGTAGCCGCCCTTCTCGGCCACGTCGAGATCCCAATCCACGTGCGTGACCTCCGGCTCGTACGCCTCGCCCCGCACGTTGAAGAACGTGGTGGCCGTAGGCGTGAGCTTCGCCAGGTCGCCGTCGGCCAGAACCACCACGTTGCGCGTGTCGTCGATCATGGCGATGATGTCGGAGGCCACGTACGCCCCGTCGTCGGCGAGCCCCACCACGAGCGGCGAGTCCTTGCGCGCCGCAACGAGGGTGCCGGGCTCTTGGTCGCTGACGGCCGCAATGGCGTACGCGCCGATCAGGCGCTCGGTGGCATCGCGCACAGCTTGCAGCAGATCGTTGCTTTCGCGCAGGTTCTCTTCAACCAGGTGCGCGATGACCTCGGTGTCGGTCTGGCTCGTGAACTCGTGGCCGCGGCCTTCCAGCTCTTCGCGCAGCTCGGCGAAGTTCTCGATGATGCCGTTGTGCACGACGGCGACATGGCCGTCGCAGGAGGTATGGGGATGCGCGTTCGCCTCGCTCGGGCGGCCGTGGGTGGCCCAGCGCGTGTGGCCGATGCCGCAGGTGCCGGTGAGGTTAAGGGGCTCGACGAGCCGCGCGAGGCCGCTCACTTTCCCCTTGCAGTGCACGACTTCCAGCTTGCCGTCCTGTTCGACGGCGATACCGGCCGAGTCGTAGCCGCGATACTCAAGTCGCGACAGGCCTTCGATGAGGATGTCCTTGACGGGACGCTTTCCAGTGTATCCGACGATTCCGCACATAGTTGGCTCCTTGGTGCTCGGGTTCGCCGATAGTGTAGCGCACCGGTTCCGCACGCGCGAACGCGCGTCGGGCGAAGTCGCACATCCGCTCAATAAACGCATCTTTCCCGTCAACGAAGAGGGCGGGCTCGCCTCCCCTGCTCACCGCGCCGTGCATGCATCTGCGCCCTCAGATGCTTGACGAGGATGAGAGCAAGGTTGAAGGGATAGAGCAGGACGAGAACCTTCCACACGAGAGCCGAGCAGGCGGTGCAGATCAGGCCGAACGCCGTGGACGACGCGACGAGCGCCGAAAGCGCCGCCATCGAGGACGCCGAAGGGTCGGAACAGTCGCCCTTTGCCCGCACGCGCGTCGCCGCATGCCAGGCCAGGCACGCGAGCATACCGGCGCCGACGACGGCGAGCGCGTCCGCCGCTGCCGCATCGACACGAGACGGGGACGTCAGGAGGGCCGCGCACAGCACGCCGAACGCCCCTGCCGCGATCGTCGCGGTCTCCATGCGTTTGCCGGCCGCCGCCCGGGCAGCGTCATCGGGCGAAGCCGTCAGATAACAGGCGTTGAGCAGCGCGCATACGAACGGGTAGGCTGTCAGGAACGCCAAGACCCAGGTGGCTACGAACATGCCGAAAGACCACTCCACGAGCCAGCTCCCCTGAACGGCGCACAAAGGCACCGCGACCAAGAAAGCCGCCGCTACGGAGAAGGACACGATGCCTTCGTCGACCATGCGCAAAAGCAGTGCGAAACGGGCCGTGCTTCCCCCTTTGCTCAAGACTAGTAAGCAGGAATACTAGCAGCATATTTATCGCTAAATGATAAAAGTCGCGTTCTTCCGGCGAACGGCGCTCCTCATTCGTTTCCGAGGTCTAAATCGATCTCGTACACACGCTCGGGGGCGGTCCGCTTCAAGCCCGTCTTGATGCGGACCTCCCCGACTTTGCGGCGCTCTTCGACCAGACGGTCGAACTCCTCGTCGGTGACGATCTTGAGGATGTCGCCCGGCTGGCAATCGAGCTCGAGGCAGATTTCCATGAGCGTGTCCATCCTGATGCCGCGCATCTTCGCCTGCCGTATCCTCGATACGTTGACCTTCGTGTGGCCGGTGGCGCGCGCAAGGTCGTTGCTGCTCTTGCCGCGCTCGAGCAGCATCGCTTCCAATTCGACTATCAGGTGCTTTCCCATATTCAAGCCCCTAAAGGTAATCGTCCGAATCGGCTTGCAACAGCGCCCCGTACTTCCAAACAGAAGAAAGCGAGAAACAAACGATTGCCCCGACGAGGGATTTGACGTCGATGCGCATGGTTGGATACCTTCTTGACTGATCGGAAACGACGCCTAGATCAACATCTCCAATGTGTATCATCTCGATGAAGTCTGGTGAAATGAAGAGGTTGAGAACAACCCCAACGACGAACATCCAAGCGATGATCTTGATCTGCTTGGCATGCGCGAAAGTAAAAGGAGAGCGACCTTGAGCCACGTCTTGGGCAACGCTTCTCATGACCAAGAGCATCGCGGCGTACGTAACATTTATGAGGACGGACGACACAAACTGGAATACCACATACGGATCGGGCGTAATCGACGAAGAAGCATAGCTGAAAATCTCTAGAGCAACGAGCGCGACCAAGTAAACGCATAACGCGACGAAAAGCACCAAGAACAATACGCCCAACTTCGAACCGAGCGTCTGTATCTTCGCAAGCGACTCTTCAATTCTTCGCACTGACATCGTCAGCACAGGCTTCCTATATTGAAGGTTTCTTCAGAGGCAGCGAATGCATCCCGAGGTCGAAGCAGATAAAACCGAGGCCTATGCTCGGACAAACACCATACGTCGCACCTTCACTGTAGAACAGCATATCTATCTCCTTTCTTAATGTTGACCGTATCTATACTATTACAATTTCTATCATAAATAGTCGAGGTTTATGGTGAGGTTTATAGCTTTAAACCTCTTCTTCCCCATCGGTCGATGCGGCCAACCGCGCAGACGGGCCATAGTGCGGGGCGTCGAAAGAGGCGCCGAGACAGGCGCTGTCCAACCGGAAGGGGAAACCATGAAAGATTTCTTGAACGTCACGCGCCGCGATGCGCTCAGGCTCGGCGGCGTCGCCGCGTTAGGCGCGCTCGGCGCGAACGCGCTGGCCGGATGCACGCCGCAGCACGCATCCTCCGCACATGCCACCGCCGCTCAGACGCAAGCAGGCCCGAGCTTCCTGCAAGCGCCAGAGCCCATCACCGACTTCGCCGCCACCTACGAGTACGATGTCGTCGTGGTTGGCGCAGGCGAATCCGGGCTGTCAGCCGTGCACTCCGCACTCGAGGCCGGCGCGAGCGTCGCGTGTGTGCAGAACATCGGCACGGCTCAGACGACCGGCAACATGGCGGCATCTATCGATCTCACACAAACCGACGAAGCCGCCGTGCAGGCCTGCGTGAGCTTCATCAACTGGAAGAGCGACTACCGCTCGAACCGCGACCTCGTGAACGTGTGGGCGCACAATTCTCAGGAAGCCCTCGCGTGGTGGGCCGACGAGGCTGCCCAGGGCGGCGTGGAGTCGAAACCGCACGAGGCGACACTGTCGTACAACGGCTACGACATCCACCTCCACGCGAACACGTACTTCCACGTGGAAGGCAACCACAACGCAGCCGCACTCGTCATTGCCGAGCGCCTCGCCGCGGCCGGCGCCGAGTTCTTCTACAACACGCCCTGCGTGCAGCTGCAGCAGGAAAACGGCCGCGTCACGGGCGTCATCTGCAAAAACGATAAGGACGAGCACCTTCTGTTCAAGGCAGGCAAGGGCGTCATCCTCGCCTGCGGCGACTACTCCAGCAACCAGGACATGCTCGATTACTACGCACCGGACACGAAGGGCTTCTCGCTGTTCACCACGTTCCGCGACGGCAGCGCGCTGTGCGCCGGCATGTGGGCAGGCGCGCTCATGACGCCGACGACGCACACGAAGATGATCCACGGCGAACCCGCCGCCGTTCGCCTCGAGATGCCGTTTCTGTTCCTCGACGTCCACGGCGACCGCTTCATGGACGAAAGCTGCTGCCGCATGGGCTACATGAACAACTTCGCGCGGCCCTACTTGGCCGAGGCCGGGTTCCAGGATTCCACCGCCGCCAAGTTCTTCAGCATCGTGCCCAGCACGTGGGAGGACTACTTCGAGGAGTGGAAGGCGGAGGCGCCCTTCGACATCTCGCAGTACAACGGCGACAACAAGGTGAATCCCGAAAAGTGGATCAAGGCCGACACGGTAGAAGAGCTGGCCGACGCCATGATCGCCTACGCACAGGAGAACGACTGGACCGCGATGCAGCTGGACAAACAGCGCATCGTGGAATCCATCTCCCGGTACAACGAGCTGTGCGCCGCCGGACGCGACGAGGACTTCGGCAAGGCGGCGAAGTATCTCGTCCCCATCGAGGGCGGCCCCTACTACGCCGTCCCCCGCGGCTCCAACAAGCTGCCTGCCATCCTGGGCGGCCTCGTGGTGAACGCCGACCACCAGTGCCTGAACGAGCAGTTCCAGCCCATCGACGGCCTGTTCGCCGTAGGCAACGCGTCCGGCCAGTTCTTCGGCGGCGTCGACTACCCCATGGACATCGAGGGCCTCTCCATCGGGCGCGCCATCACGTCGGGCTACGTCGCAGGCGCGCACGTCGCCCAGCGGTAAGTCGAAACCCAGCCCACTCGTGCCGCCGCCTTGACCCCTCCCCCCAAGGCGGCGGCCCCCCGTCTCTCTGCCGGCATCCCGCACGCGCATTCGCCCGAAACACACGCTCCAGGGAGCTGATGCGTGTGTTTCGGGCGAATGCGCGCATAGCAGTCGAGCTTCCCGAAGATAGGAGGCCCCGAGGAGACGCAACCGCGCTCGTGCTCGGAGGATCCGCTTGCTATAATGGCGGCATGGAAACCCTCAAGCGATCCGACGGGCCTTCGAAGCTGGCCTACCTCGACACCATCGTCCCCTACCTCTTCGCGCTCGGATGCGCGCGAGCATGGATGACGCTGACGTTCGCCGCGCCCATCCAGGCCGTCGCGGCGCCCTTCGACCCGCATGTGGTGTTCGACTATGCGTACTGCCTGCTCGCGCTCGCCATCGCGCTCACGGCCCGCCGCGTGGTGCCGTTCTGCAGCCGAAGATGGACGAAGCCCGCAGCGCTGCTGGGCATGCTGGGCGCATCGATCTGCCTCGTGCTCGCGCAGGGCGCTCCCTTCGACGCGACCGGGCTGCTGGTCGCGGGCGGCGTGGCCGGCGGCATCGGGTTCAGCGTGTTCCTGCTCCTTTGGGCCGAGACCATCGGCGCGCTCAGCCTTATCCGCATCGTGCTGTACACCGCGGCATCCACGTTCACGGCCGTGGTCATCGTGTTCTTCTGCGAGGGGTTCGACGAGCTGCGCAGCAGCATCGCGCTGGTCGCGCTGCCCGTCGCGGCCGTCGCCAGCGTGGCGTACGCGAACCGCGCACTGCCCGCTTCCGAGCGGCAGAAATCCACGTACCCACGCTTTTCGTATCCGTGGAAGCTGTTCGCCCTGTTCGCGGTCTACTCGTTCGCGTACGGCCTGCGACAGCAGCAGCTGGCCGCGGGCGCAGGCATGCACTCGTCGCTGTCCACCGCCCTCACCATGGCGGCCCTGTTCGCGTTCGTGCTGCTGCTGTCCCAACGCGTGGGCATCGGCGTGTTGTACCGCTCGCCGTTGCTGCTCATGGTGTGCGGATTCCTGTTGATCCCCGCCGAATCGCTGTTCGGCGCGAGCGTGTCCAGCTACTTCATCTCCATGAGCTACTCGCTGATGACCGTGCTCGTGTCGCTTCTGCTGTACGACATCTCGAAACGGCTCGGCATCGCCGTCGTCGCGCTCGCCAGCGTCAAGAGCGTCGAGCAGGTGTTCATCATCTGGGGAAACGATGCGGCGAACGCGCTTGCGCAGCTGCTTCCGAACGGCGTCCACGAAACCGCCGTCACCGGCCTCGTGGCGGCGCTTGTGCTGGTTGCCACCTTCATCCTGTACTCGGAGCGCGAGCTCACCTCGAAATGGGGCGTGTCACTGCTGGAATCGGGCGGCCTCATCGAGCGCAGCGCCGAGGAGGAACGACTGGAAGCGCGCTGCGACGAGATCGTGAAGCGCTATCGGCTCAGCCCGCGCGAGGACGAGATCCTGCGGCTCATCGCCCGTGGCAAGACCGGACCCGCCATCGAACGCGAACTGTTCATCGCCGAGGGGACGTTCAAGGCCCACACGCGGCACATCTACGAAAAGATGGGCATCAACAGCCGCAAGCAGTTGCGCGACATCATTGGCGTGGACGACAGGGAGCGCCCCGAGCGCGCCTGACGGCCGCGCCCCGAGTCCCACGCCCTGCTTCTAGTCGAGAATCCCCGGACGGGCGTTGGCGTGACGGACGAAATCGGCGATGCGCTCGATGAAGCCCTCTTTGCCGCCGATCGCCTGCGCCCCTGCTCGCTGACGCGACGGCGCGCTCGTCAGCAAACCTTCGTCGCCGATGTAGTACAGCGTGGTGGTCAGCACCATGCCGATGAGGGCCACGGCCTCAAACGCGGGGTCGATCTCGGGCCGGATGATGCCCTCTTGCTGGCCGCGCGCCAGCTGGCTCTCCAGCACGTCGAGGAGACGGCCTTCGTAGCTGCGCATGGATTCCGACCACACGCGCCCCTCGCGCCACAGCTCGGACACGAAAAAGCGTCCGAACGCTTTGTTCTCGAAAATGCGCGTGGCGAACAGCTCCACCATGCCGGTGAGCGCCACGGGCGCGCTGGGGGCTTCCGCGGCGATGCGCTCGAAGCCTTCGATGAGGTCGCCGATGCCCTCCTCCAAGATGCTCTCGGCCATGGCGGCCTTGCTTTTGAAGTGATAGTACGCCACGCCCTTCGACACGCCGGCCGCCTCGACGATCTCGTCGACCGTGGCCGCCGAGTACCCCTTCTCGCCGATCACCGCCAGCGCCGCGTCCAGCAGCTGCTTGCGCGTCGCGCACGCTTTCTCGGTGCGCTTCGTTCCCGCCATTGCATCACCCCCGCGGCCCGGCGTGACACGCCGGGCCGTTCGTCTGTTATTCCTCAGTGTACCAGTTCGAAGGCTATCCCAGCTGCAGCACCGGGTGCAAGTCCTCCATGCGCACCGTGCGCTTGCGGTACGCCACGAGGCACGTGAGCGCGAAGCACACCGCGCCTATGGCGAACAGCACGAGGCAGTCGAAGCCCACGATGCCGTAATCCAGGCCCGTCATGATCTGGCGCATGCCCTGCACCACGTACGTCATGGGCATGTACGGGTTGATGGCCTGGAAGAAGTCCGGCGTCGTCTGGATGGGGAACGTGCCGGCGCAGGCCGTCAGCTGCAACATGAGCAGGATGATGGCCACGAACTTGCCGGGGAACCCGAACGCCGCCATGAGCACCTGCATGATGGCCGCGAACACGAGCGCCGTGAGGTAGCCCATCGCGTAGAACGCGGGCACGTTGTCGATTTGCAGCTGCAAGCCGAACTGGAGCACCACCATGAGCAACGTCGCCTGGATGAGCGAGAAGAACGCCACCGGCAGGTAGTTCGCGAACGCCACCGTCACGGGGTTCGCGCCCGACATGATGAGGCGGCTGTTGAGCGGCTTGAACACGAAGCCCGCCACGAGGCCGCCCACCCACAGGCCCAGCGCCATGAAGTACGGGGCGAAGCCGGTGCCGTAGTTCTTCACCGTGGTGTAGTACTCGTTCACGAGCTCGATCGGGTCGCTCATCACCTCGGACTTGCCGTCGATGTTCGAGGTCTGATCGGCTGCCGTCTTCGCGCCGTCGGCAAGCGCGCCGGCCAGCTCGCCTGAGCCGTCCACCGCATCGGCGAGGCCCGTGGTGAGCGTGCCGCTGCCTTCCTCAAGCTGCGTGGCGCCGTCGGCGATCTGCGCGGAGCCGTCCTTGGCGCTCTGCGCGCCTGCGGCCAACTGGCCCGCGCCGCTCTTGGCCGACTGCGCGCCGTCGGCGAGCTGGGAAGCGCCGGCATCGAGCTGGCCCGCCCCCGACACCGCCGAAGCCGCGCCGTCGTTCACCTGGGAGGCGCCGGAGGCCACCCGCGAGGAGCCGGACACGAGCTCGGACATGTTGTCGTTCACCTCGCTGGCGCCGGAACTGAGTCGTTCGACGGAAGCTACCAGCGCGGGAGCTGCGCCCGCGAGCTCGGCGGCACCGTCGCTGATGCGCTGGGAACCGGCTTGCGCTGCGGCCAAACCCGACCCCAGCGTGCCGAGTCCGCTCGTGACCGAGGAGGAGCCGTATGCCAGCGTGTTGCCAGGAGTCGAGGCGTCGCCGATGCTCGCGACTGCTTCGGACAAGCCGCTCGATACCGCTGCCGTTCCGCCGATCAGGGTCTGAGGGCTCGAAGCGTCCCCCAACGTTGCGACGGCACCGGCTAGCCCGCCCGACACCGCCTTGCCCTGCGCAAGCTCCAAAGCCCCCGCATTGACAAGCTGGGCTGCCGCTGCTTGGGAGGAAGGGTCGCTGCTGTTCTGCAACGCCGTGATGGCCGTAACCAGCGCGCCTTCGAGCGATTGGGCCCCGTCTTGCGCGGTGGATAATCCCGATTGCAGCTGCACGAGACCGCCGTTAACCCGATCGGCGCCGCTTTTGCCGTTTTCCAACCCCGATGCAAGCGTCGCAAGCCCGTTCGTGACGGTGCCGGACGTGTATGCAAGCGTCTGGCCGGGCTCCTCGGTCGAGCCGATGCTCGACACCGCTGTCGCAAGCCCTTCGGTGATCTGCCGCGATCCGCTTGCCAGCTCGTGAGCGCTGTCGGGCAGACCGCTCGTTGCTTCCGCCAGCTCGCTGGCGCCTGCGGCCACCTTGCTGGTGCCGTCGGATTGCAGCTTCGACGCGCCGCTCGACACGCCGTCGGCGCCTTCGGCAACCTGGCTCGCGCCGTCATGCAGCTGGTTCGCGCCCGCCACCAACGACTGCGTGCCGTCTTTCAGCACGGATGCGCCGCTGCTCAGCGTGCCCAAGCCGGCGTCGAGGGACGACGCGCCGCCGACGAGGCTGCCCAGGCCGGTGTCGAGCGTCAGCGCACCGTCCTTGAGCGTGCCGAGGTTCGATGTGATGGCGGAGCTTCCGTCCTTCGCCGTCACGAGGCCGTCTTCCAAATCGCCCGCGCCGTCGGCCGCCTTCTGGATGTCCTTGCCCGAGTCGGCCACGCGACCGAGAACCGTCGTCCAGTACTCGGTGGCCACCGTGTCGCTCACGCGCGTGCGCACCTCTTTCCACACGGTCTCGCCGATCTGGGACGCCAGCATGTTCTCGCTCTGGTTGTAGTCGATCTTCAGCTGCGCCTTCTCCGGGCTGTCGCCATCGACCGACGCCACGCTCGCCGAGAAGTCGGAGGGGATCGTGCACGTCATGAAGTACGTGCCGTCTTCGAGTCCCTTCTGCGCCTCGTCGGCCGACACGAAATGCCATTGCAGGCCGTCGTCGGTGTCCTTGAGCTCCTGCACCACGTCGTCGCCGAGGTTGCGCTGCTCGGCGGAGATGATCGCGCCCTCATCCTCGTTCACCACGGCGACGGGCACCGTGTTCAGGCGTGCGTACGGGTCTTGGAACGCCGCCAGATACAGCGCGCCGTACAAGAGCGGCATGATGGCGATGGCAGCGATGACCACCCACATCACCTTCGAAGCCGTGATGTTCTTCCACTCGAGCCCTGCAAACCGCAAACCCTTGAAGCTCATACGCTACTCACCGTCCTTCGAAAGGTACACCGTCGCGTCGGCCATGGCGGCCAGGTCGCGCTCCACCACGCCCACGACGATAGCCGCGTTGCGCGTGCGCGCCGCATCGAGCAGCAGCTCGACGAGGGCCCCCGACTGCGACATCGTCAACTGGCTCTCCACGTCGTCCACCACCACAGCGTCGGGCTCGCCCACGAACGCGAGCGCGATGCCGAGCTGCGTGAGCTTCTGCGACGTGAGGTCCTTCACGCGCACGTTCGCCACGTCGGCGAGCTGCCACTGCTGCAGGTAGCCCGTCACCGCCTCGCGGCGCGGCTTGCGGCCGTACAGCTCGAACTCGGCGCCGAGCGCATACGCCGCCGTCAGGCTTTCCTGCAGGTCGTTCAAGCCGCCGAACAGGCCCAATCCTACGCGACGTTCCGCTTTCGCGCGCTGGCGCGGCAGCTCGAAACCGCCCACGGTCAGCGTGCCCTCGGTCTGCTTCATGCGCCCCGCCAGCGTGAGCAAGAGCGCCGTCTTGCCGCTTCCGTTGCGCCCGCGCACGGCCACCAGCTCGCCGCGATGCACATCGACGTCCACGTCGCGGTACGCGAACCCCGCGTAGGTCTTGAGCCCCAACCCGCGCGCGCTGATGTACGGCGTGCCGTCGAACGCGGCGTCCTCGCGCACGAACGTGCCCGATTCCGGGCGCGCCAGCGTATCCTGCATGTCCATCACGTCCTTCGTGTCGTGCGTCAGCCCACTTTTTTGACTGACTAGTCAGTTTTTCATACGGAAGTATAGCATCTTCGCGGAAAGGTGCAAGCGCTTCACGCGAACTCGCAGAACCCGTCGGAGCTTGTCAAAACCCGCCCAAACCGCGTCTTCCCCATCGCATCAAGCCGAAAACGCTCCTCGCGGTCGCAAAAACCGCCGCGATGAAACGACTTCGAGGCATCGAAGCGTGCACGACCGCTCGCCAGTCGCCATTGCCCCGAAACCTGAGCGCGTTTTCCCAAATCGCGAAATACCAAGGGTACGCGGATCTCTCGTCGAGCTTCACAGCGCCGGTTTTTGCGACTCGCAGGTCGGTTTTCGCGAACAAACCCGGCGTCAACGGCAGCGCGAATCGCACGAACAAATGTTTCACGTGAAACATTCACGCAGCACGACGCGGCCGGCCTTCTTATCGAGCGCGTTGCGCCGGCGCTCGACGGGACGCGCGTTCACAGACTACTCTCGCACCGACGGAGCGCCCCCTCCCCTCCTCTTCGGGAGTTCCGTTGAGCGGCCGTCATACGACCGTGATCTCGGGTATACTTCCAGCGAACGAACCGCGCGCACCCGCGCGCGAGGCTGCGCAGAGAAGGAGCCGCCATGAAAGCGAAGATGATCCACCGTTGCATCCACGTCCTCGATCTGGACGCGTCGCTCGCGTTCTACGAGCGCGCGTTGGGCCTCGTCGTGCAGCGGCGCATGGGGCCCGAGGACGGGTCGTGGGAGAACGTGTTCATCGGCAACGACGAGACCGACTTCCAGGTGGAGCTCACATGGAACCGCGGGCGCACCGAGCCCTACGTCAACGGCGGCCGCGACACGCACCTGGCCTTCGAGGTGGACGACATCGACGCCGCGCGCGCCCTGCACGAGGAGATGGGCTGCGTGTGCTTCGTGAACGAGCGCATGGGCATCTACTTCATCGAGGACCCCGACGGCTGCTGGCTCGAGATCCTCCCGGCGATGCGCGCGGAGTAACGCCCGGTGACTGAATTCGCCTCCATCGACGAGCTGGTGGCCGACGGCCGCAGCGTGCACATCGAATGCAGCCGCGAGACGTCCGCCGCCCTGTTGGCGGCCGTGCGCGCCCGCTACCGCACGCAGCGATGTGCGTTCGTCCTGGAAACCGACCGCGGCTTCGAGCGCGACTCCGTGTCCTCGCACCTGCGCTTCTACGGCAGCATCGCGCGCAGCTCGGTGCATCACGAGGACGCCATCTCGCACTTCAACCTGCGCGGCGTCGCGAAGCGCAAGATCGGCGGCCTCGCCCCCTCGACACTCGCACTCGTGAACCTGGCGCGCGCGAGCCTCTTCGAGCCGGAGATATGCTTCCTCGAACGCCCGCTGTCCGACCTCGACGCCGAGGGGCGCGCCGTCGCGCTCGCCTGGATCGCCGATCGGATGGAGCAGGGCTGCCGCTTCATCACGACGGTCGAGCCGCTGCGCGAGGCGTTGCTCATGCCCGGCGTGGCCTGCTGGCACGAAGAGGGTCGCTTCATCGCGGTGGACCAGGACGACGGCGAAGACGAGGACGGGGGCGCCGCGTACGAGGGCGACGAGGTGCACGTGCTCAAGATCCCCGCGCACACCGAGACAGCCACGCTGCTGTTCGACCCGCGCGACATCGACTTCGCCGAGAGCATGAACAAGGCCACGTACCTCGTCGTGCGCGGCGAGCGCTACCAAACGCCGCGCACGATGGACGAGCTGGAGCACGAGCTGTCGCGCGCCGGGTTCTTCCGCTGCCATCGATCGTTCCTCGTGAACGTGCAGAAAGTGGCGAAGGTGGAGCGCTACACGCGCAACAGCTTCAACCTCACGCTGGGCGACGCCGCGCACACGTCCATCCCGCTGGCGAAGGGGCGTGCCGAACAGATGCGGGAGCGCTACCGATGGTGAACGAGAAGCAGGCCGCCTCCCAGCCGGGCATCTTCGGGACGCTCGTGCGGAAGTTCTTCATGGACGTGGCGAAAAGCCCCGGGCTGCTTGCGTGCTGCCTATTCCCCGCGTTTTTCCTGCTCATTTGCCGCTTCGTCATCGTCGGCTCGCTCGAGCAAAACGACGCGCGCCTGTTCCTGCTCGTCTTCAGCATGCTGTTCACCACCGGCATGGTACCCGGCACGACGATCGTCTACCCCATGGCCGAGGCGCGTGAGAAGCACGCGCTGCGCATGCTCACGCTGGCCGGCGTCGGCCGCGCCCCGATGATCGCCGCGCACGGCATCGTCGGCACGCTGTACACCGCGCTCGTGGGAACGGCCTGCTTTCTGGTGTCGGGCGCCCCGCTCGATTGCATGCTTCCCTTCATGACGATCACCGTGCTGGCCGGCATCCCGCTGATCGCGCTGTCGCTGGCGTTGGGCCTCGCCTCGCGCAACCAGATGGCGGCCAGCTTCTCCAGCCTGCCCATCATCCTCATCGGCATCGCGCCCATGCTCTTCATGTACGCCGAAGCCACGTTCCAGGCGCTGCCCCTCCTGCCCACCGGCGGCGGGTTCGCGCTCGTCTACGCGCTGGCGGAAGGCATGCTGTTCGCCCCCGCGTCCATCGTTCCCGCGCTCGCGCAGCTCGCGTGGATCGTCGTGAGCCTCGTCGCGTTCGTCATCGTCGCGCCGCGCATCCCCCGCGACGAGTAGCGCGGTCGTGAGACAGAGGGACGGGGTTATTGTCTCATTTCGCATGCGAAATGAGACAATAACCCCGTCCCTCTGTCTCCTCTGTCTCACCCCCCGTCTCACGTCAGTCTCGGTGCTCCTGTCGTCGCCTCCCCTGCTCCTCTCGTCGCGCGGCGCGCTCCCGGCGTCGCGTTTCCCTTGCTCAGGGGCATGCGTCGAGGGAAACTGCTCCCTGTCGAAAACGAAAGGAGCAACCACATGAACCCCCTGCTGTCCATGGACGACGTGTCCCTCAGCTTCAAGGCGAAGCGCGTGCTGAGCCACCTCTCCTTCGAGGTGGAGCGCGGCGAGTGCTTCGGCTTCCTGGGCCCCTCGGGCGCCGGCAAGACCACCACCATCAAGCTGCTCACGCGCCAGCTCGTCAAGGATTCCGGCCGCATCATGCTGTTCGGACGCGCCATCGAGCACGCCACGAACAACGACTACGAGCGCATCGGCATCCTCTCGGACACGAGCGCCCTCTACGAGCGCATGACCATCGAGGAGAACCTGCGCTTCTACGCGAAGGTGCGCGGCGTGACGGGCAACAACATCCCCGCGCTGCTCGAGCGCATGAACCTGGCCGCGGACAACAAGACGCTCATCAAGAACTGCTCGAAGGGCATGCGCCAGCGCGCCGCGCTGCTGGCGGCGATCGTACACGTGCCCGAGCTGCTGTTCCTCGACGAGCCCACGAGCGGCCTCGACCCCGCCGCGCGCGCCGAGGTGCACACTATGCTGCACGAGCTGAACGACCACGGCACCACCGTGTTCCTCACCACGCACGACATGGCTGAAGCCGAGGGCCTCTGCCGCCGCGTGGGCATCCTCGACGAGGGGGCGCTCGTCGCCTGCGACACGCCTGATGCGCTGCGCCTGCGGTTCGCGAAAAACGAGGTGCTCGTCCGCGTTGCCGACGGCCGCATCGTGCGCACCACGAAGGACGCCGCCGGCGCCGCGCTCATAGCCGAAGCGCTGCAGACGGGCGAATGCCTCTCGATCCACTCGGTGGAACCCGATTTGGAAGAAGTGTTTCTCGAGCTCACGGGAAGGGAGTTCTAAATGGAAGCCGTCATGCGCAAAACCGCCACGCTGTTCGAGAAGGACCTCAAGGACGTGGTGAAGAACCCCACCATGCTCGTATGCTGCCTGCTTCCCCTCGGGTTCATCGTCTTCTTCAGCAAGGTCATGGGCGGCAACGTCGAGGGCGCCGAGGCCCAGCACGCCTTCGACGCCACGATGCTGTCGTACGCCCTGCTGTTCACATGCACCATGGTGTCGACCATGGCCACGATAACCGCCATCGCGGAGGAGAAGGAGAAGCACACGCTGCGCACGCTCATGCTGGCGAACGTGGGGCCTGAGCAGATCCTGCTGTCGCGCGGGCTCGTGGCGCTCATCGCCATCGCGGTGGTGGACGCGGCCTGCTACCTCGTGCTCGGCCAGCCTCTCACCGGGCTGCCCGCCTTCCTCGCCATCGGCGTCGTGGGGTCGGTGCCCTTCGTGCTGATCTCGCTCTTGCTGGGGCTGGCCGCCCGCGACCAGATGTCAGCCGGCCTGTTGAGCATGCCCATCCTGCTGGTGGGAATCGCCCCCATGTACTCCCAGTTCATCGATGGGTTCTCGAACATCGCCCCCTACCTGCCCACCGGCGGCATGGACAAGCTGGGCACCCTGCTGGCCGACGGCGCGCTGTTCACCTCCGAAGCCGTGCTGCCCACCGTGGGCATGCTCGCCTGGATCGTCGTGGCCGCCGTCGCCTTCGCGCTCATCTACAGGCGCCTTTCTCGCGACAACTAGGCAGAGGACGCGCGCAGGTAGGCGCAGCGGCGCCAGCCATCGTTGCGCGCCTGCTGACACAGCGGGCACCCGCGGGGCGCAAGAGCTCCGCGGGTGCATAACGTTCAGCCGCTCGACAGACCGGCGGAACCTACATGATCTTCGTCTCCTCCAGCTTCTCGATGACGAAGGTGTTCAGCTTGATGACAGGCTTGCGCAGCACGAGGCCCAGCAGCAGCGCCGGGATCAGGAACAGCAGCAGGGTGCCGAGCTCCACCCAATACTCCATGCCGTAGATGCCGCCGATGCACGCGTGCATGGCCGCGATGCCGTGCGTGAAGGGCAGGTACGGGTAGACGGCCTGGAAGAAGCTGCTGGTCATCTCGATAGGGAACGTGCCTCCCGAGCCGGCCACCTGCATGACGAGCAGCACCACGGCCACCGCCTTGCCGATGTCGCCGAACGACACCACGAGCGTGTACACGAAGAAGCTGAACACGAGCCCCGCCGCCCATCCTGCCAGCATGAACAGCAACGGGTGCTGACACTGGATGCCGAGGAACAGCAGGTCGCCCGCACACACGAACGCGCTCTGCAAAAACGCCAGCAGCGCGAAGATGCCGAAGCGACCGAGGTACAGCTCCCAGCGGCGCGGCGCGCGCGACAGCGACGCGATGCGCTGCTCGGACACCTCCACCTTCATGAGCGCCACGAGGATGATCGAGCCCACCCACATCGACAGGATGGTGTAGAACGCCGCCATGGACGAGCCGTAGTTCGCGATGCCGTACACGCTGTGGCGGTCGATGCTCACCGGCGAGGACAGGAACGACGCCATGCTCTGGGGGTTCGAGCCGATGATGCCCTTCACCTGCTCGAGGTCGCCCGACGACAGAGCTCCCTCCAGCTGGGTCAGCGCGTCCTGGAGCTTCGCGCTCGCCCGCATCAGCACGCCCGTCGCCTCGTCGAGCGCTCCCTGCGCGCCCGCCAGGTCGCTCGACAGCGAGCCGGACGTCGAGGCCAGCGACGACAGCACGTAGTCCACGTCGTTCGACACGCGCACTGACGAATCGCTCACGGACGCGAGGGTCGAGCGCAGCGTCTCGGCCCGATACGCCAGATCGCCCTCGTAGCCGGTGCGCACGCCGCCCAGGCTCGCGCGCGCGTCGTCCAGCAGGCCCTCCACGGCCTTGCGCTGCTCGGCGGCGGTCTTCGCCGTGCCGTCCACATCGCCGGCCACGTCGCCGATGCCGTCCGCAAGCGCGGTGAGCAGCGCGATCGTGCGGTCGAACTGGTCGAGCACGGGGTTGTCGGGATCGATCTTCGCCACGGCGTCGCGCGCGGTGGCGAACGCGTCGGCCATGCTCCTCACGTCGTCCGCGGCCAGCCCCATGTCGTCCTCCACGTCCGACACCTGGCCCTCGGCCGCATCGAGGCCCTGGTCAATGCGTTTCGCGATGGCGTCGAAGCCGGCCTCGCTCTGCGCGAGCGCCGCATCGACGAGCGATGCCGCGCCCGACAGCGAGTCGCCCACGCCCGCAAGGCCCGCTTGCGCCTCGCCGAGCGCGTCGCGCGCGGCCGCCGACGAATTCCCCGAGTCGCCCATGATGCCGCCCGTGGTCTGCACAAGCGACGACGTGGACGAGACGAGCGCGGAGAACGCCGTGGTCTGCGAGGCGGCGCTGTCGAGGTCGGCCATCGCGAACTCGAGGTTGCGCTTGAGCGTGGAGGCGTAGGAATTCATCGAGTCGCCGTCCATGAAGTCGACGAGCTGGGAGATGGTCTTGAGCCCCACCTCGTCAACCGTGCTGGTGAACGTCTCGTCGATGCTCGACTGCACGGCGCTCGCGCCCTTGTCGGTGACGCGCGGCGCGATGGCGTTCTCCTTCTGGTTCGAGTAGTACACGATGTCGGAATGCCTGATGTCGGTGGAGAACAGCGTCATCATGTCGGCGCTGAAGCTCTGCGGGATCACGATGGCGGCGTAGTACGCGCCCGAGCGCACGCCTTCCACCGCCTCGTCCTCGCTCATGAACTCCCAGTCGAACTGGTCGTTCGCGCGCAGCGCCGAGACCACGCTGTTCCCGATGTTCAGGTCGACGGGAACGAGGTCGCTCGAGTAGCCCTCGTCCTCGTTGGCCACGGCCACCTTGAGGCCGTCGGTGTTCTCGTAGGGGTCCCATCCGCCCAGGATGTTGAACCAGGCGTACAGCGCCGGCACCACGACGAGGCCCACGAGCACCACGAGGCCCACGACGCTCTTCGTCGCGTTCTTGAGGTCGCCCTTGAAGATTTCCCATACGACCCTCATGCCTGCTCGCCCCCTTCGTCATCGGCGGCATCCGCCTGCTTGCCCGGTC
Organism: Eggerthella timonensis; assembly: GCF_900184265.1. Classification (NCBI taxonomy): domain Bacteria; kingdom Bacillati; phylum Actinomycetota; class Coriobacteriia; order Eggerthellales; family Eggerthellaceae; genus Eggerthella; species Eggerthella timonensis. The sequence continues at coordinate 1,546,703 of NZ_FXXA01000002.1, read as the reverse complement.
CGAACGTGAGATGCGAGCGCACCTTGTCGCGCAAGCCCTCCTCGTCCATCGAGGCGAGGTCCATCTGGTAGTCCAGGTTCTCGTGCACGTACTCGATGGCTATCAGGTAGCCGTCAACCGCCACGAGCACGGCGATCCACACCACGAGCATGAGCAGCTTGCCGTCGGCGTCCACCTGCACGGTGGACAGCAGCACGAGTATGAGCACCGACAGCGCCGCCAACGCCGCGAAGCCCGCGCGGATGAAGCGGCGGTAGTTCCTGCCGAAACGCTCGAAGCGTCTGACGAGCGTCTCGCGGTACGCGTCGGTGTCCAACAGCGCACGGATCACCGTGCGCAGACGGTAGCGCTTGTGCTCGAGCTCGCCGCGTTCGCTGACCATCACGTCGGTCTCGGCCAGCTTGCGGTCGAACAGCAGGTTGATGTTCAGCAGGTACGGGCGGGCCACGAGCCCGATGAGGAACGCGACGGGCAGGAACAGCGCGAGATGCGCGAGGTCGATCCAGAACGCCTGGCCGTACATACCGCCGATAGCCTCGCGCAGCGCCCCGATGCCGTAGGTGAACGGCAGGAACGGATGGATGACCTGAAAGAACCCGGACATCATCTCCACGGGGTACATGCCCGACGACCCGGGTATCTGCATGATGAGCAGCACGACGGCCAGCGCCTTGCCGATGTGCTTGAACGCCACGGCCAGCGCGTAGATGATGTTGAGGTAGACGAACGAGGCGAACACGCCGGCCGCCACGAAGGCCACGGGCTCGACACATTGCACGCCGAGCACGAGGTCGCCCACGCACACGATGACCGCCTGCACCGCGGCGAGCGCCACGAGCAGCAGCCAGCGGCCGAAGTAGCTCTGCGTCGGGCTCATGCGCCCCACGCCGACGCGGTCCACTTCCAGCTTGAAGATGGCGATGAGGACGAAGCCGCCCACCCACAGCGCGAGGTTCGTGTAGAACGGGGCCACGCCAGCACCGTACGTGTCCACGGGGAAGACGGTCTCGGTGCGCAGCGTCACGGGTGCGGCCATGAAGCTGGCGGCCGCGTCGGGATTGACGCCGAGCAGGGTGGACAGCTGGTCGAGCGAGGCCGAGTCGCTGAGGGCGGCCAGGTCGGTGGCCATCGTGCTCAGGTGGCCCTGCACCGAGCCGAGCGACCAGCTGGACGACGAGAGCGCCTGCTCGGCCTGGCCGAGCGTCGCGTCGAGCTGCGCCACCGCAGCATCGGCCTGCCGCACGAGCCCGTCGAGCGCGGCCACCGCGCCCGACAGCGTGCCGGTGGCCTGCGACAGGCCGTCGAGCCCGTACGACAGCTGCGGCAGCACGTCGGTGGACAGCGATTGCTGCGACTGGGTCAGGCCCTGCGCCTCGTCCTGCACGACGCCAGTCACCGCCTGCGAGGCGTCGACGGCCTTGCCGGCCGTCTCGGCGACGGTGGCGCTCGCCTGCTTGAGCGCCTCGATGGTTTCCTGCTGCTGGGCGTTCTGCTGCTCGAGCTGCTCGATGATGCCGGCCAGCTCGGGGTGGCTTTTTTCCAGGTCCTTGAGCGCCTCGAGCATGGTTTCGTTGTCCTTCGCCAGCTTCTCCGCATCGGCCAGCAGGCCGTCCACGCGCCCCTGGAGCGCGGTCACGTCGCCCGCCGTCTGGCCGATGGCCGCGTTCGTCTGCACGGCGGCGCTGCTCACAAGCGAGCTAGCCTGCCCCACGGACGAGGCCGCGGACGAGAAGTACCCGTTCGCCGCGTCGCGCGCTTCGATGAGGAGACCGCCGCCCTCGTCGAGCGCCGCCGACAGGGCGGGCAGCTGGTTGAGCAGGTCGGACAGCGTGGCGCGGGCGCGCGCCGCAGAGTCTCGCGACGCGGCCACGGTGCCGCCCATGCCGTCGAGCAGGCCGCGCGCGTCGCCGAGCGCCGACGCTGCCTCGCTCACGCCCCTCGTCAAGCTGCCCTCGGCAGCGGCAACTCCGTCCTCGGCCTCGTGCCCCGCCTGCTGTGCCCCGCTGACGACGGCCTTGCTCACCGTCTGGATGAACATCGAGTTGATCTGCTCCTCGATGGCTGCGGCGCCCGCATCGGTCACCTTCGGGGCCACCGAGTTCTTCTTCTCGTTCACGTAGTATTCGAGCTGCGGCTTCTCCGAGCCGCCGTACGCCGCGCTCACCAGATCCTCGCTGAACGACCTCGGGATGACGATGGCGGCGTAGTACGCCCCCGACCGCACGCCCTCCATCGCCTCGTCCTGCGACACGAACTCCCACCCCAGCTGGGTGTTGTCGCGCAAGCCGTCCACCACCTCGGCGCCCACGTCGAGGTCGCCCACCACGTCGTCGCGCGTGCCCGCGTCCTCGTTGCTGACGGCGACGCGGATGCCGGACGTGTTCGCGTACGGATCCCAGTTCGCCTCGATGCTGTACCACGCGTACAGCGACGGGATGACGCACACGCCCAGCGTCACGATGATCGCCACGGGATTGCGCGCGAGCCGCTTCAGGTCGCGCAGCAGTATCTGAAAAACCGTCTTCATGCGGAACTCTCGTCTTCGTCGGGCCGCAGAGACGGCCGATCCCCTCATCACCAATGCGTACAGGCAAAGATAGCCCATCGAGGGAGCGCGCGCAACGCGTGCGAACCTCGTTTTCGCGATCAGCCGAGAGAATCAACCGCACGTTGAAACGGTACGTGCCGAACGGACGCCGCACGCACGTTGGAAGCGCGTGCAAGGCGCATCGAAAGCGCGCTGGAAACAGTGGCACGAATCGTGGAAACCGCGCTGGATCGGCGTTGGAACCGCGCAAGATTCGAAGGCACGGCGCGCTGGACGCACGCCATCGAAACGTAAGACCAGCTCGTTATCATAGAGGTACGGCACAACGGCGATGCCGCCATCGGCGAACAGGGAACGGCCATGGCCCGGCATCGCCCGCCGCGCCGCCTTCGACGGGCGGAGAACCCCAACTCGGCTCCGCCCGTCGAACAAGGACCATCGCGCTTCGCATGCAAGCGAAACTATAAATACTATTGACGTTTTAAAGGATCGGAGATAGGATGGTCAAACGAAGAGAGGTCGTGAGAATTCTCAAACGGAACGGCTTTGTCAACATGGGTGGGGCAAAGCACGACACGTTCAAGCACCCCGATGGCAGGAGAACAACCGTCCCACGCCATCAGGAGATAATCGACGACACGTTCGAAGGCATACTGAAGCAATCGAAGCTCAGATAACCCCGGAGAAAGGGATCGCCATGGTTCACGTATACGAATTCGAAGTGTACGAAAGCGAGCAGCGCCTTCTCGCATCTCCTTTCGATTTCGAAGGCGGCACAGAAGGCCACGACATGCGAGAAGTTGCCGAATACGCAGCCGATTGGCTCAAGCTGGAAATCGAATTCAGGGCCATGGAGGGCACCCCCCTTCCCGAGCCCACGTTCGACAACGAGCCGCGTCACGGAGGCAGAATCATGTGGGTCGCCGTCGACGCCGGCCTGCACACCATCCCGCGCATGACGGCCGCCGAGGCGGCGCGGGCGCTGGGAGTGTCCCCGTCGCGCGTGAGCCACATGATCCGCGACGGGCTCCTCGAGGCGTTCAAGTACGGGCACAACACCTGGGTGACCCGTTACAGCGTGGAGGCCCGCTTGAGGGAGCGGCCCTCCGCCGGCCGCCCGAAACGCAAGTCCGCCACCGTAGAGGAAGAGTCCCCCGCCCTCGAAGCCTAGACGCGCGAGGGGGCCGCGCGAACGCGGCCCCCTCCCCAACTCTCTCGCCGTCCTCCGACGGTCGCGCCTGCGCTAGTTCCCCGCAGCGCGCGCCGCCCGGTAGGCCTCCACCAGCTTCTTCGTCACGTCGGCCGGCGCCTGCTCGTAGCCTTCCAGCTCGAGCGAGTACGACCCCGAGCCGCGCGTGATGGCGCGCAGGTCCTTCGTGTACGTGACCACTTCGGCGTACGGCACGCGCACCATGATGACCGTCTCGCCCGCGTCGTTCGAGTCGGTGCCCACGATGCGGCCGCGTCGCGTGGAAATGTCTCCCATCACCGCGCCGGCGTATTCCTCGCCCACAACCACGTCGAGGTTCGCCATCGGCTCGAGCAGGATGGGCTCGGCCTTCTCGCATGCAGCGCGGAAGCCGATGCGCGCGGCGGTCTTGAACGCCATCTCGTTGGAGTCGACGGCATGGTACGAACCGTCGTACACCGCGCACTTGATGTCCTCCATGGGATAGCCCGCCAAAAAGCCCTCGCGCATGGCGTCCTGCACGCCCTTGTCGATGGCCGGCAGGTAGCCGCGCGGGATCTTGCCACCCACGATCTCGTCGACGAACTCGTAGCCCGCGCCCGGATTCGGCTCGATGCGCAGCCAGCAGTCGCCGAACTGGCCCGCGCCGCCCGTCTGCTTCTTGTGGCGGCCCTGCGCCTCGGCGGTTTTGCGGATGGTCTCGCGATACGGGATGCGCACGGGAATGAGCTTCGCCTCGACGCCGGTCTGCTCCTTGAGCTTCGCGATGAGCGTCTCGATCTGCGCCTCGCCCATCGCCGTGATCACGGTCTGGTGCGTCTCCTCGCTGCGGCTGATGACGAGCGTGGGGTCGTTCTCGGCAGCGCGCGCCAGGAACGTGCCCAGCTTGTCCTCGTCCTTCTTGTTCGCGGCCTCGATGGCAACCGGATACTGCGGGATGGGCAGCGGAAGCGGGTCGATGGCCACGTCGCCCGACTTCGACATCGTGTCGCCGGCGCGCGTGTCGGTGAGCTTCGGCACCACGATGATGTCGCCGGCCTTCGCGCTCTTCACGTCGGTGGCTTCCTTGCCCATCATCACGTAGAGGTGGCCGAGACGGTCCTTCTTGCCCGTGCGCGCGTTGATCAGCTCCATGCCCGGCTCCAGCACGCCCGAGATGACCTTGAGGAAGCTCAGGCGGCCGACGAACGGGTCGGACACCGTCTTGAAGATGAACGCCGCAGGCTCGCCCGTTTCGTCGACGAGCGTCTCCTCGCCGTTTGCCAGGCGGAAGCGGCCGTGATGGCGGGGGTGCGGGAAGTAGGTGGCGATGTCCTCCATGACGCCCTGGATGCCCTGCTCGATGATCGTGGAGCCCACGAACACGGGGATGAACAGCTCTTGGGCGATGGCCTTGTCCAGCAGCTGCTCGAGCTCGTCTTGGGTGAGCTGCTCTTCGCCGTCGAGGTACTTCATCATGAGGTCGTCGTCGGCCTCGGCCACGAGATCGCACAGCTTGTCGCGCGCGGCCTGGGCGGCGTCGGCGTACTCGGCCGGGATCTCCTCGATGCGCTCCTGCTCGCTGCCGGGATCGAAGTAGCGCGCCTTCATGCGGATGATGTCGATGACGCCCTTGAAGTCCTTGTCCACGCCGATGGGGATGGTCACGGGGCCCAGGCGCGAGCCGAAGCGCGCGTGCAGCAGCGCCATGGCGGTGTCGAAGTCGGCGTTCTCGCGGTCGATGTGGTTGATGAATACGGCGCGCGACAGGCGCATGTCCTCGGCCTCGCGCCACAGCTTGGTGGTCATGACCTGCGGGCCCGCCACGGCGTCGACCACGAACAGCGCCATCTCGGCCGCCTGCATGGTGGCCAGCGTGTCGCCGATGAAGTCGGGGTGGCCGGAGGTGTCCAGCAGGTTGATCTTGTAGTCCTTGTACGGAATGGGAGCGATGGAGGTGCCGATGGTGAATTTGCGCCGGATCTCCTCATCGTCGTAGTCGAGGTAGGATTTCCCGTCGTGCGTCGTGCCCATGCGGGGCGTACGGCCGGAGACGTGCAGCATCGCTTCGGCGAGCGATGTCTTGCCGGCGCCGTCTTGGCCCACCAGCACAATGTTTCGCACGTGTTCGGTAGCAGGAGCTGCCATGTTGACCACCAACTTTCCTGTTGCGTGGCCCACGCCGTTGTCGTGTTGTCGTCAAGGCGCGAACCAACCGGGCCTTACCAGAAACGAACTTCAAACGCGTACCTGAAACCTTGACCCATAGTGTATCGCAAATGGCCGCTCGCGGCGTCCACAACGCCGGAATTCGACCCCGGACCCGACCCTCCCGCTGATGGCCCCACTGCGACAACGCCGGCCGGAGTCGAAGGATCCCTGAGCTTGCTCAGGATCGCGGCGGCGCAGCCCCAAAGTCACGCGTCAGGGAAATCGCGAATGGCGGCCGTTTTCGACGGATGTCCGTCATCGGGAGAGGACGAATCCGGTCCGAGGGAGAAAGCGAGCGCGTCGCTTTTGCATCGTCCCTGCTCAGAGGATCAAATGAGCGCGCAGCAAACGAGAAGGCCTCCAGCGAAAGACGTATTTCCGTCGAAAACGGCCGCCATTCGCGATTTCCCTGACGCGCTGCTGCCCGAATCGCCGATTTCAAGGCTTCTTCGCAGCGCTCGTCTTTGGAGAACCCGCGAACAACACGTTACCGAACGGTGACGAACCTGTCGCCGGGCCCCGCCCCAAGGCGCATGGCCTCGTGCAGCCCGTATAATCGCAAGCAAACACGCGGCTTCGAGCCGCCACCCACTATAAGCGAGGAGACTATGAGCGACCACAGCCCCATCATCGACGTCAACCCCGTCGCCAGCGCAAGCGAAGCCGCGCGGAGCGGACGGCCTGCAGACGGCGACGGGTTCCGCGCGCCGTCGTACGGGAAGGACGCCGCGCAGGCCGCCTCCGTCAACGCCACCATTATCGACGGAGGCCCTGCCTCCGGTAAGAAGAAGCCCAGCCGCATCGGCGGCGCCGTGCAGACTGCCGTCGGCGGCGCGATCATGCTCGTGGGCGTGCCGATGCTCATCCTGCCCGGCCCCGGCCTGCTGGCCATCGGCGGCGGCGCCGTCGTGGCCGCCAAGGGCATCAAGAAAGTGCTCGGCAAATAGCCGAAGCTAACGCGCGCAAACGAAGCGGGCCCCTCGTCGAGGGGCCCGCTTTTCATTCGCTGCCGCTAGAAGGAAAGCGTCTGCGACGCGTCAGTTTCCTCTACGAAGTATCCGAATTCAGAGTGATAGCGATATTCCGTCAACCCGCGCAGTTCTTCGTCCGATGCCGCATAGTACGAATCCATCTGCACGTAATCGCCTGTATGGTAATCGTATTTTCCGTAGCGAATAGCCGAATGGTAGCCCGTGCCCGTCTCTCCCGTTTCAGGATCGGTCCATTCGCTCGCCAAGTACGTCACGTCGTCGGAGGGCATCAGTTCGAACATGGAGTGAAGGCCTCCGGGAGTCCATCCGTAAGGCTTGAGCGAGATGCTCACCGTGCCGTCGGCTACGTCCCAGCCCGTCAGCTCGTAGCCGCCGTATTCGCTCGTCTCCAGCTTGGCCCCGATCTGCGAGACGTCGATCGTTTGTATATTCAGGTCGTTGAGCTGCGTACGAGCGTCGATCGCGTCTTGGTCGCTGCCCGGCACGTTGCCCTTTTGCGCCGTCTCGGTATACGTCATCGGCGTGAACGTGACGCTGGTCGCGTCGGGCGACAGTCCCGCCAGCTCCACCACGGTAGAGCCTTCGGGATTGTAGCCCGTGCCGTCCCCCGCATTCACGAAGTGCAGTACGTTGCCCTGGTCGTCCGTCATCTTCAGCATACTCGGGGGCAGCACGTTGTCAGGCGGTCCGTAAGACGATCCGTAGGCGCCCGGCTCCCCCGTCCAATCGCTGTCGTTGCGCACCACCATCACGCACCCCAGCTCGGAGGCCGTGAAGCGCTCGATGCCCATGGTTTTTTCGCCCTCGCTCGTGGCGAACGTGAGGTCCTGCGCGCCCAGCTCGCGCGGCTGGGCCACCGTGCTCAGGTCGAGGCCGACGTCGAACGTGAAGGGCTCGTCGCCCTCCTCGTAGGGCTTCCAAGTCGCCCATCCCTCCAGCGCGACGTCCACCTGGTCGGGCAGCGTCGTTTTCGGCACGATGCGCTGCATGACCTTCACCTTGCCGTCCTCCTGGTAGGCGTCCAGCAGATAGACCGCATCGGTGCCGATCGACTCGCCGTTGCTCGAAAGCGCGCAGGTGAAGCGCGGCGCCAGCCTTTGCAGGCGCGCCCACTCGTTCTCCTGCGAGCCCTCGTAGCTAGACTGCTCGGTCAGATCGAAGCCGCCCTCCTTCTCCAATGTAAAGAATAGGTTGACGATGTTGCGGTCGGACGACACGGAGTCGAGCGTCACCTGCACTCCGTCGACCTCGACGGTCTCGCCCACCTCGGCGTTCAAGCTGGACACGCCCTCTTGCAAGCTCCCGTAGATCGGCAGGTTCTTGCCCCCGGCGAAGAACGGCGCATCGCCCGGCTGCATCTGCAGCAGCGTCGTGGCGGCGAACGCCGCGCCGCCCAGCAGCGCCACGGTCACGGCGGCCGCGGCCACCAGCGCGCCGCGCCGCACCACGCGCCCGCCCGTAGGCTTGCCGTGCGCCGCTCGCTCAACGGTGCGACGCCTCACCGGCTGCGCCCGCTGCGCGGTCGCCTCCGCCGGAGCCGGGCGATCCTGGGGGATGGATCCGAGCGACGCGTACACGCCGTCGAGCTTGGCCTGCGCCTCGCGCGGCAACGGGCCCGCATCCAGCTCGTCGATCACCGCCCGCCGCAGCTCGTCCTCGTTGTCGATGCTCTTCCAACTCATCGCGCCACCTCGGCTTCCTCGTTCGATCCGTCTGTATAGGCAACCTTGAACCGATCGCGCGCCCGCGACAGGCGGGTGCGCACGGCGCCCTCCGACACGTTCATAATCTGGGATATCTGGCGCACGGGGAAATCGTTCACGTAGAACAGCACGAGCACGAGCCGGTCGTCGGCCGTGAGGCGCCCGAGCGCGTCGCGCACGTCCATCGCCTCGTCGCGGTCGGGGTCGCGCCCCGCGCCGCGCCCCGCCGATGCAAGCCCCGCCGACGGTTCCCACGACACGTCCGAGCCGTCCACGTCGATGTCGAATATCCCCATCGCGCACGGCGTCTCGCGCTTGCGCGTGCGGCGCAGGTCGTAGCATGTGCGCAGCAGGATGCGCATGAACCACGTGCCCACGGCGCTGCGACCGCCGAAGCGCGGCATCGCGCGCCACGCTTTCGCCGCCGTTTCCTGCAGCGCGTCGGACGCGTCGTCCACGTTGCCGAGCACCGCCATCGCAGCGCGCCACAGCGGCTGCTTGCCGTGCTCGAACAGCGCGGCGAACGCCTCGCCGTCGCCCTTTCGAGCTCGTTGTATCAGATCGTCCACGCAGGCGCCCCCTTCAAGGTCGGTTGCTCATTAGACGCACCCGGCCGGGAAAAGGTTACACCCTATTCGGAAAAACCGCGCGGAAGCCGCGCGGCAACGAGCCGCCGCCCCCTACAAGCGGCTCATGCGCACGCTCATATCGAGGGGCTTGGCGGCGAAGGGGGCCGTCGTGGCGAGCCCGTCCACGCCGGTGGCCGCGTACGCGCCCGCGTTCTGCGGGTTCACGCCGCCAGCAGCGACGAGCGTGAGGTGCCGGTCGATCTCGCGCAGCTCTCGCACGAGCGGCGCCAGCTCATTCGGCGGCACCTTGTCCACCTGGATGCCGTCCACGCCGACGCGCGCGAGCACGCGGGCGCGCTCGGCATCTGCCTCCACGAACAGCTTCTTCTCGATGCAACGGGCCTTGATGGCGGGCAGCTGCTCCACGAACGCGTCGAAGCCGCCGAAGAACGTGAGGTGATGGTCGAACACGAGCACCGTCTCGGACAGCCCCAGCCGATGCGGGAACGCGCCGCCGGCCATGACGGCCTCGGTGAGCAGATCCTTGGCGCCCGGCATGCTCTTGCGCGTGGTCAGCACCTCGCAGCGCGGGTTCGCGGCGTGCGCCGCGTCAACCATGGCCCGCGTCTTCGTGGCCACGGCCGACAGGTGGTCGAACACGTTGAGGCACACCTTCCACGCCGCATGCAAGTCGACCGCGGCGCCGCGCACGACGAAGAACGCCTCCCCCGCCGCCACGCGATCGCCGTCGCGGCGCGCCTCCACCACGTCGCAGCCGAGCTTGCCCATGATGCGCCGCACCACGTTCGAGCCAGCTAGCACGCAGTCCTCGCGCGTGAAGTACGCCATCTCGCCCGGCTCGTCGCCGATGCCCAGCACCGCGCACGTCAGATCGACGTACGGCACGTCCTCGGCGATGAACCCGTCGATGCGCGCGTCGGATAGTCTCAGCATGCCGCCCCTTCCCTCTTTACGATTGTAGCCATCCCAGAATAGACCAACGCGCGCGACGCGGCTAGCTGTATTTTACGTACAGCGTCGCGGCCGGCGCGCGCGGCCGCTGGATTAGGGCGTACCAGAGGCGGGCGCCGTGCCGGTTCGCGGGCACAGCGTGCCATCGGCGCAACGCGAAGATGCTTCGACTCGAAACCGAAAACGAACGAATGTTTCAACTCCCCCTTTGACGCACAACGCCCGCCGACGGGCGCTATGCGATCATGCCTCGAGCGCACAATCGGGACGAATGCGCCGAACAGGCGCTTTCCGCATGGGCCCGGAAACGGCGGAGCGGGGCGGCCCCTGCTGCAGCGCCGGTTCCGAGAAGGAGGGGGGACGAGGTCGCGGCCCGCGGCGGTTTTCGACGGAAAAACGCCCTCGGACGGCCCCGTCCGACAGTATTTCTCGCGAGCCCTTCCCGCGGTGCCTCCGCGACCTGGGAGAAGACGGACGCCGGGGCGGGCGGGAAAGGCGTCCGAAGGCGTTTTTCCGTCGAAAACCGCCGCGAACCGGGCCCCTCGCGCCGACGGCGAAGCGGCGGGCGCATGCCGGACAGGACGAGGCGGGGACCTGGGCCCGCCCGGGAAAAGCGCTCGGGCGGCCGTTGTGCGTCAAAGGGGGAGCCAGAACGGATGTTTCACGTGAAACACGTACGTTGACGCTTCAAGCGCGGCCGAAAGATAAGCCCCGGTCGTCCCAAGAGGACGAACCGGGATCACACTAAAAATCCGAACCGCCGAAGCGAGTCCGAGAGCCGTGGGGAGTTCGCGCTCCCTGCGGCTCGCCTGCCATTGTACCGAGCGACGCGCTCCCGCGCAAGGGGACGACGGAGGCGCTTCGCCGAAACGACGCCCTACAGCTCGCCGACGATGCGCTGCGTGCGGGCGTTCACCTCGGCCTTCGCGCGCTCCACGTCGAGCGTGGGATACGCGCCGTCGCGGTACACCACGCGCCCGTCGCACATGGTGAGGCACACGTCGGCTCCGTGGCCGGCATACACGACGTTCACCAGCGGGTTCGTCATCGGCGCCCACGACGGCCCCGACACGTCGAACACGCACAGGTCGGCCTTCGCCCCGATGGCCACGTACCCGCAGTCATCGCGGCCCTGCGACAGCGCGCCCATGCGCGTGGCGGCCGCCAGCGCCTGCTTCGGCGTAACCACGGACGGGTCGTTCGTCGAGCCCTTGTACAGCAGCGCCAGCAGGTACAGGTCCTGCATCATGTCATGGTTGTTGTTCGACGCCATGCCGTCGGTGCCGAGACACACCTTGACGCCGCGCTCGAGCATCTTCGGCACGGGCGCGAACCCGCTGCCCAGCTTCATGTTCGACGCGGGGTTCGCCGCCACGAACACCCCGCGCGCCGCCAGCACGTCGATGTCCTCGTCGTCCACCCACACGCAATGCGCCGCCGTCACGGGCGCGTCGAACAGGCCCAGGCTGTCGAAGTAGCGCACGGGCGTCAAGCCGCCGTGGCGCTGCCGGCACTCCTCGTGCTCCGCGCGCGTCTCGGACACGTGCACCTGCACGCGCAGCCCCTGCTCGCGTGCGAACGCGGCAAGGTCGGCCACCGCGCGCGGATTCGACGTGTACTCGGCGTGGATGTTGCAATCCACCACGATGCGCCCGTCGCCCGCTCCCTGCAAATCGTGCAGCAGGCGGCGATTCTGCGCGTCCACGGGCAGCTCGTCCAGGCCTTCGCCGTTGAACGCCAGCAACGAGTCGGAAAGGTTCATCTTCAGGCCGGCGTCGAGCGCGGCGCGCGCGCCCTCCTCCATATGGTAGTACATGTCCGAGAAGCTCACGCAGCCGTAGCGCGCCATCTCGGCGCACGCGAGCGTCGTGCCCCAGTAGCAGTCCTCGGGCGTGATCCGATCCTCGAAGGGAAACACCTTGTCGTTGAGCCATGCCTGCAAGGGGAGGTTCTCGGCGTAGCCGCGCAACAGCGTCATGGGCGCGTGCGCGTGCGCGTTGTAGAATGCAGGCACCAGCAGCTTGCCGCGGCCGTCGTACACCTCGCCGTACGCCGCGGCCTCTTCGCCCGCGGGCGCCTCGTCGCCGAGATAGGCGATGCGGCCGTCGCGCACCCCCACCCACTGTCGGGTGCGATAGTCGAGATCCTCGTCAAGCAGGTCGATATCCGCGAACAGCATGCGCGCTCCTTCTCCTCCGCACGCTTGTCCTGCCTGCGGGTCGATTCCTTCCGTCCAAGTATAAAGCTTATGCTATCATCCCGATAAGACGAGTGGCGCGTCCGCCGCGCGCGGGCGCTGAAAACCCAGAAAGAAGGAACCATGGCAGAAGAATGCACGCACGAGTGCAGCAGCTGCGGCGAGTCCGGCTGCGGCGACCGCACCGCCCAGGGCCCCAGCACCATCGAGGCGAACTCCCGCTCGAACATCAAGCACGTCATCGGCGTCGTGTCTGGCAAGGGCGGCGTGGGAAAGTCGCTGGTCACCAGCCTGCTCGCCAGCGAGATGCAGAAGCGCGGCAAGAAGGTGGGCATCCTCGACGCCGATGTCACCGGCCCGTCCATCCCCAAGACCTTCGGCATCACGAACCCGCTGACGGCTGACGCCGACGGCATCCTTCCTGGCCAGACGCAAAGCGGCATCAAGGTGATGTCCACCAACCTCATGCTGCCGAAGGACGACATTCCCGTCGCCTGGCGCGGCCCCGTGGTGTCCAACGCCATCCGCCAGTTCTACAGCGAGACGAACTGGGGCGAGATCGACTACCTGTTCGTCGACATGCCTCCGGGAACCTCCGACGTGCTGCTTACCGTGTTCCAGTCGCTGCCGGTCGACGGCATCGTCACCGTGTCCGCCCCGCAGGAGCTCGTGGCCATGATCGTGGGCAAGGCCGTGAACCTGGCCCACGACATGGACGTGGAGCTGCTGGGCCTCGTGGAGAACATGGCCTACTTCGTGTGCGACGAATGCGATAAGAAGCACCACATCTTCGGCGAGCCCCAGGGCGCGGCCGTGGCCGAGCGCTACGGCATCCCCGCCTACGCCACGCTGCCCATCGACCCCAGCTTCGCGCGCCTGTGCGATGCGGGCAAGGTGGAGGACTACGACGTGGCCGGCGCGCTCGACCCCATCATCGCCCAGATCGAAGCGGTGGAAGCCGAGTAACCCGACCGCTATCGAATATGGAAAAGGGGCGAGCGGCGCGGGATTTGAACTGCGCCGCTCGCCCACCCATCTTCGCTCGGAAAACACGCCACATCGGCTATGGCGTGTTTTCCGAGCGAAGATGGATTCCGAATCCAGGAGACCTTCGCTGCATCGAGCGGCTTCGTCGGCCGATAGGCTTTGGCAGCCTTTAAGGGTGCACGTCGAAATACCCCGTCTGTCCGCGCACCTGCCACGTGCACACGGCCAGCGCGATGACGAACAGGCCGCTCACGAGCGAGGTGAGGTCGCACGAACCCGCGGACACGCTGCTGGCAAGCGCCCAAGCCGTCAGCATCGCGTCGATGAACGTGATCCAGAAGAACAGGGTGATCTTGCGCGGGTTGCGCGCACCGCGCAGGCCCAGCAAGCCGATGACCAGGTTGAGGCACGCGCCAACCATCGCCATGGCGCCCACGACGGGCTCGGCCAGCACGGATGGCTCGGCGCCCAGCACCAGGCGCCCGAACAGGTAACCGCCCCACAGCGCGGCGCCCAGCAGCAGCTCGACGACGGCCCACACGATGACGAACAGGCACAGCCGCCGCAGCCACATCTGCCAAGTGGTCATGGGAACACCGTCGTCGCCGACAAGCGCCCCCGCTCTCCCGGCTCCGTCCATGAGGGCCCTCGTCTTTGCGGATAATCGTTCCATCGGGTCATTGTACCAGGAAAACCGATGCCCCAGTCCGACCCTTTCGGCCGATCAGCCGTTCGGAGCCTCAATCATCTCTATGAGGTCGATCATCTCCTGGCGGTCTCGCACTCCGAATTTCTGGTAGATGTGGGCGACGTGCGTTTTGGTCGTCGTCTTCGAAATATGCAGGCGTTCCGAGATATGAGGGACGCTTCTTCCGCGCACGATGAGCCCGAGCACCTCGGCCTCCCGTTCCGTCAGGCCGTACTTCCTGATCGCCTCTTCGCATTGGGCGGCGAACTGCACGATCTCGATCTTCGGGTATTCGACCGACGACTCGCGCTGGCCGCCCTCGAACACCCGCCGGCCATCGAGTAGGAAGGATACCGCGATGGCAAGCGCGCATGCAACGCCAAACGAGTCGAGGAACGAGCCGCCTTGCGTTCCCCCGAGCGCCTCCACCACGCCCAGCACCCCTAAAGCGAACAAGGGAACGCTGCATTCGAGCGCCCGATACCAACCGAAAGCCATCGCGGCGTTCACGCCCGTTCGCTGGCAGGCGTCAGCCACCATCACGAAGCAGAATAGGTCGAGGCAGGTGTACCCCACGGACACGAGCGTGAAGCCCACCCCCATCGTCAGGCTGAAGCTTCCCACGAGCAGCACCCCCGCCATGACCAGCGGCAGCACGATTTTATAGATGTACGAGTAGGAGAGCATGCCCCGGCACGACACGGCGAGCAGCAGAAGCGCCGCGGCAACCGCGAGGCTGACCACGGCCACGTAGGATCCTATATCGGACCCGAGCGCCTGGCGCTGCTGCGCGCCGATGATGACCGTCCACGCGATGATCCCCATGAGGAACAGGATGATCAGCACGCGCCAGGTCAGCGAGAGGAACGGACGCGCTCCACCCTCCTTTCGAGGCGCGTCCTCGCCGCATCCGTTCCCCGCCGTGCAGAGCAGCAACGCCGAGGTCGGCAGCAACGCGGCAAGCAGGATCGCCCGCACCCCGCCGGTCAGCGCATTGAGGAAAAGGTAGCCCAAAGCCGCAAGCGCGAACGCGGCGAGGGCGCGCATCGTCAACTCGTGCGCCTCCATCCGGCTGAAGCGCATGCCCCACGCGACGATGACCGATGCCGAGCACAACCGCGTCAACCCTCGGTACAGCGCAAGCGCGGCTCCGGCGTCCACAAGGCCCCACGACGAGAACGCGTACAGCGCAAGGGTCGCAATCCCCACCGCGACGGCCGCCGCGCACGCGACGGCGCGAGCACGGAAGCGCGCGAGCCGCGAGAACAGCAGCGCGGCAAGCAGGTACCCGCATATGTTGCACAACGAGGAAACGACGTGAAGCCAGGCGAAGCCCTGCGCCGCAGAGCCGGCTCCGATAAGGGGATCGGCGTAGATGTCGGTAAGGTTCCATACGAAGAACAGCGCGAGTCCCGCGGCGCTCGTCGCACCTTCGCCCAGCGAAACCGCAGGTAGATCGCGTCGTACTTTCTGGAGGATGCCTTCTTTCATTATTCTGACCTTTTTGTCGGATGGCGAGGACCGCGCCCGAGGCTACGATGCCCCCATCCTTCCCCGGAACCGCTTCACACCCGCATCGTAGCACGAAACGCGGACAGCTCGCCGGGGAAGGTGCCGCGTACAAGGATCGAAGGAGGAGGAAGGCACATGAAAGCTAAAGACGCATCGATGACGAGAAGGAGCTTCGTGGGAATCGGCTGCCTCGGAGCCATGGGAGCCGTCGCAGGCCTGTCCGGATGCTCTCCTAAGGAAAGCGGGCCCGACGCACAGCCCGTTGTCGAAGGAGGCGCCGACGCTCCGCAGAAGACGGGCGAGACCCTGCTGCCCAACAGCGCAGACCTCAAGTTCGCGCAACCGCAGGGAGGCAAGGTCGCCTTCGAGGAAGCCCCGATCGACGAGGCGAGCATCGTGGAAACCGTCGAATGCGACGTGGTGGTCTGCGGCGCGGGGATGTCGGGCGTGAGCGCTGCGGTCTCGGCCAGCGAGAACGGGCTGAATACCGTGCTCTTGGAGAAAGGGTCGACGTTCGCCGCACGCGGCACGGAGATCGCCGCCATCGGCGACAGCATCCATGCCGAAGCCGGCATCGAGCTCGACCCTGAAGAGTTCCTCGGAGACGCGATGAACACCGCGCATTTCCGCTGCGACCGCGACGTTTGGCTGAAATGGATCGAGCGTTCCGGGGAAGCGCTCGACTGGGGCCGCGAGCAGGTGGGCGACGCGTGCGGCGAGTTCTTCTGCAAGGGAGGCAACACGCGCTTCGCAGGCGTCACCACCTGGGGCACCGGCGTGCGCCTGGAGAAGGGCATCGCCTCGTTCGTCGAAGCCATGGCGGACAAGGCCGCCGGCTTCGGAACCGACATCCGCTACGACACGCCGGCGGTTCAGCTGGTGCAGGAAGGCGAGAAGGTGACCGGGGTCATCGCCAAGGGTGCCGACGGCTACGTGAAATTCATCGCGCGCAAGGGCGTCGTGCTGGCCACCGGCGGCTACGAGTTCAACTGGGACCTTCTGACCCAGCGCATCCGCCCGCGCGACCTGGCCGTGTACGCGTGGATCAACCCGACGACGACCGATACGGGCGACGGCCTTCTCATGGGCCTCGCCGCTGGGGCCGCCGAGGACGATTGGCCGCACATCCTGATGAACGATCCCGCCGGGGCGAAGACCGGCAACCGTGCGAACGGCGCCATGCTCGCTTTCCTGCGCGTGAACGAGAACGGCAAGCGGTTCGTAAACGAGAACCTCTCGTTCGAGTACATGAGCAACGCCATCATGTACCAGCCAGGAGCGCACGACTTCGTCCTCATAGCGGGCGACATCCTGCCCGCACTCGAGAAGGCCAAGGGCGGCGCCCCATGGACCCCGGAGGACATGTACGAATCCATCAAGAACGTGCTCGTTGAAGCCGACACGCTTGACGAGCTGGCGGAAAAGTGCGGCATCGACAGCGCCAACCTGGCCGCCACGGTCGAACGCTACAACGAGCTGTGCGCCGCAGGAGAGGACGCCGACTTCGGCAAGAACCCGAACGACCTGATTCCCCTCGAGGAAGGCCCCTTCTACGCCGTTGAGGAGAGCGGATGCTGCCTCGTGAGCGTGAACGGCCTGCGCACCGATGCGGGATCGCGTGTGCTGAACCCCTCCGACAAGCCCATCGAAGGGCTCTACGCCCTCGGCAACGTCTCGGGCAGCATGTTCAACGGCACGTACCCGCACCACATCAGCGCCATCAGCCACGGCCGCTGCCTCACCTTCGGCTACTTGGTAGGACGCCACCTCGCCGACTTGGAGTAGGAGCCGCGCTTCGCGCGCGGCCGTCAGGGAAGCGACGGCCGCGCGCAGGCAAGCAAAAGCCTCGCCGAGCCGTGCGATGAGGTTTCATATCGAGACGAACACGCAACGTCGTACAAGAAGCGGCAAACCGAACGGTTCTGCCGATCAATCAGAGGAGTTGCCGAAAAGGGGTCGGAAGGCTCGCGTCGAGGCCAGATGCGATGCGCTCGGATGTCAGCCCGGGACATCCTTTCCCCCGTGCCTGAAAATGGAAAGCGGGCCAAGCAATGAATTGCTTGGCCCGCGTAGTTGATGGTGGAGCCTAGGGGGATCGAACCCCTGACCTCATGGCTGCCAGCCATGCGCTCTCCCAGCTGAGCTAAGGCCCCGAAAAAGTGCGAAGCCTAGTATACCGGAAGCTGAAATCCGGTCAAGCACTTTTTTCGAAAAAGTTATGCGCTCGCTCAAAGAAGGTTCGTAAACCCATGCGCCGTCGCCGAACCATGACCTCATCGCACCTCGTCACACGCTAAAAAACGAGAAAAAGCCACCCCGGGATGCCCTATCGGCAACGGCCTATAGTGTGGTAAGGTAATACGCTGCAACCCGCAACCCATCCGACGATACCACCCCGTTGATCGGAGCGAAGGATAGCACCGGCAGAAACACACAGCGCCTCGCGGTCCCAACCGCCAGCATTCGCCTGGTTCTGCGCCGTCGCGTGCGCCGTCGCGCTGCTGGCCGCGTTCGCCAGCCACCCTTCGAGAGCTTGCGCCGACGAGTTCACCACGTACGGCGAGCGCGTCGTAACCGTCGCCTACTTCGAAGACGGCGACTATATGTCCATCGACGAAGACGGCGACTACGTCGGCTACAACATCGAGTACCTCAACGAGATCGCGCGCTACGCCGACTGGACCTACGAGTTCGCGAACTACCCGAGCTGGGAAGAGGCCTACGCCGCCCTCGAGGCGAACGAAGTGGACCTGCTGCCGCTCGTATACTACACCGAGGAGCGCGCGCAGCGCATGCTCTACTCGGGATCGTCTCTGTGCGAGATATACACGACGCTCAACGTGCGGCTCGAGGACACGCGCTACGCCTACGAGGATTTCTCCACGTTCTCGGGCATGCGCGTGGGAGTGATCGCGAACAGCCAGGATGCCGAGGCATTCGTCCGGTACAGCGAGAAGAACGACTTCTCCGTCGACGTCGTCCCCTACAGTGCCACGAGCGACCTGCTGGGCGCGCTCGACGAGGGCGCCGTGGACGCCATCGCCATCACCTACCTCGGCAGGAACTCGCGCTTCCGCACGATCGCGCAGTTCGCCCCCGAACCGCTCTACATCACCGTCCCTCCCGAGCGCACCGACATAGCCGAGGAGCTCGACGACGCGATGAGCCGCCTCAAGCTGCGCGACCCCGATTTCTCCGCGATGCTGTACGACCGCTACTTCGGCATCAACACCGACCAGGATCCGGTGTTCACCGAAGACGAGTACGCCTACCTCGAAACGGCGCCCACCCTGCGCGTCGCCTACGACTCGTTCAGGGCGCCGCTGTCCTACACCGACCCCGAAACCGGCGCGTTCGCCGGCGCGGTGGCGTCGCTGTTCGAAGACATCACGCGCATCACCGGCCTGCAGTTCGAGTTCCTTCCCGTCGAGCGTCACGACGAGGCCATCAGGCTCGTCGAGGACGGGGAAGCCGACATCGTCTACGCCGTCGACCGCGACTCGGATCCCAACGCCGTCAGCCAGCTCGCCACCACCGGTCCCTATCTGCGCGATCCGATGGCGCTCATCGTGGGAGCGAACCCGACCGGCTCGCGCGTGGCCCTGCCGCACGGCTTCGCGCTCGCATCGAACATGGCGCAGACCGTGCACGCCGCCGACGATGTCAGCTACTACGACACGCCCAAAGAGTGCCTGGACGCCGTGCTGCAGGGCCGCGCCGACATCGCGTACGCCGACACCCACGTGGCGAACTTCCTGCTGACCGAGTCGCAGTACGCGAGTTTGAGCGTGACCACCATCACGAGCTTCTCCAACAGCATGAGCATCGGAGTCGGGCGCGACCTCGACAGCCGGCTGGTCAGCATCCTCGACCGCTGCGTGCAGTACACCGCGGACAGCAAGATGACCACGTGGTTGTCGCAGAGCTCGCTGGCCGTCCACCCCACGAGCCCCGTCGACTTCCTGCGCCAGTACCCGGTGCAGTTCATCGCCGCCATCGTCGCGCTGTTCGGCATCGCCCTCGGCGTCGCCCTGTACGTGAGCCGCGTGAAGCTGCGCGCGGCGCGGCGCGTGGAGGAGTTCTCGTTCACCGACCCGCTGACCGGCGGCTGGAGCCTCGCCCGCTTCCGCTCCGAGGTGGGCACGCGCATCGCGAGCGCTCCCGACGGCACGTACGCCATCGTGTACCTCGACGTGAAGCGCTTCAAAAGCTTCAACGCGGCGTTCGGCTACGCCATCGGCGACCGCGTGCTGCACGACCTCAACGACACCCTGGCCGCCATGCGAGCGCCCGACGAGCGCTACGCGCACGTCATCGCCGACGAGTTCGTGCTGCTCGTGCGCTGGAACGGCTGGGAGGCGCTGCTCGAGCGCTTCGACGAGCTCGACCGCCGCTTCAACGGCACGGGCACGCTGACCGGGCTGTCGCACCGCCTGTTGCTGCAGGCGGGCGCATGCGTCATCGAGCGCAGCGCCGAAACGCCGCGCATCGACGCGCAGAGCATCATCGAGTTCGTCGACAGCGCCCGGTACGCCCGCGACAGCATCGGCGACATCTCGCGCAGCACCGCCGCGCAGTACTCGGCCGGTATGAAGGATCGCGACGTCGCCGAACGCGCGCTCGTGGCCGTGGCGCACGACGCGCTCGAACGCGGCGAGTTCACGGCCTTCTACCAGCCCAAGGTGGAGATCGCCACGAACCGCCTCGTGGGCTTCGAGGCGCTCGCGCGCTGGGTGTCGCCCGAGCGCGGGCTCGTGCCGCCCGACGAGTTCATTCCCCTGTTCGAGCGCACCGGCCTTGTGATCGACCTCGACCTGCACATCTTCCGCCTCGTCTGCGCGCGCATCCGCGAGCAGCTCGACACCGGTGCGCAGGCGCTCGTCATCGCCTGCAACTTCTCGCGCCGGCACCTGCAAAACGACGCGTTTCCCGAAACGGTGAGAGGCATCGTGGACGAGTATGGCGTGCCCGTGGAGCTGCTGGAGCTCGAGCTGACGGAGGACATCGTCATGGAGGACCTCGATCGCGCCGAGCGGCTGTGCCGGCGGCTGAAAGACCTCGGGTTCCGCATCGCCATCGACGACTTCGGCAGCGGCTACTCGTCGCTAGGAACCCTGCAGAACCTGCCCATCGACGTGCTGAAGCTTGACCGCAGCTTCCTCATGAGCAGCGAGAGCGGCGAACGCTGCAAGGCCATCCTCGAGGGCGTGGTGTCCATCGCCGACAAGCTCGACGTGGCGGTGGTAGTGGAGGGCGTGGAGACGCGCGACCAAGCCTCCATGCTCGTGCGCATGGACGACCGCATCATCGCGCAGGGCTTCCTCTACTCGCGCCCCGTCGCGCGGGACGTCTCGGACGCGCAGTTCGCCGCAGGATCCATCGAGCCGTCCGATCCCGCGTAGCAAGCGGCATACGCGGGTCGCGTTCGGCGAAGAGGCAGAACAAAACGGGGGCGGTCGTTTGCGCGACCGCCCCCGTTGTCGTTACGCTTTTTCAGACGCGTAGAATACCGCTTGGTCGAACACGTCGGCGATCGCCTTGCCGTCGACGAAGGGAAGCGTCAAGAACTCGCTCACCGTCGGCACCAGCTCGCTCGCGTCGACGTAGTGTCCCTTTTCGTTGAGCTTCGCCGTGTCCTGCGCGCGCCAGTAGCGGTCGTTGACGTCGGTCAGGTAGTACGTTTCGCCGCCGATCTCCATGTACACGGAGTGCTTCGCGTGCAGGTAGTTCGGCAGCTCGTCGAAGGATACGTCGAGCGCCTCCGCAGCTTTCGTTCCCATAACGGCCCCTTTCGTCCGAAAAACACCTTGGCGTTATCATAGCAAGAAGTCTCAGCGGATTCATCGGAAATGGCAGAATCGTTCAGCTCGTTTTCCCGGCGAAGAAGCGCTCGGCGATGCGCGCGGCCTCGGCGGCGTCCTTGCCGTAGAAGTCGGCGCCGATCTGGCGGGCGTATTCGGGCGTGAGCACGGCCCCGCCCACGAACACCGCCGCGTCCGGCACCTCCTCGTGCACGAGGCGCACGGTCTCCTCCATGGCCTTCACCGTGGTGGTCATGAGCGCCGACAGCCCCACGAGGCGGATGCCCTGCTCCTTGACCACGCGCACCACCTCGGCGGGCTCCACGTCGCGGCCGAGGTCCACCACGCGGTAGCCGTAGTTCTCCAGCAGCATCTTGACGATGTTCTTGCCGATGTCGTGGATGTCGCCCTTCACCGTGGCCACCGCGATGGCGCGCGCGTCGTCGGTCGCCGCAGCCGGATCGCCCGCCTGCGCCTTCACCACGTCGAAGCCCGCCTTCACCGCCTCGGCCGAGGCCATGAGCTGCGGCAGGAAGAACGCGCCGCGCTCGAACCGCTCGCCCACCGCGTCGAGCGCCGGGATGAACACGCCGTCGATGAGCGCGAGCGCGTCGTGGTTCTCCAGCAGGCGCGCGACGGCATCGGGCACGGGGCCCTTGCGGCCGGTGAAGATGAGGCGCACGAGCGCGCGCACCTCGTCGACGACGTCGGCGAACGCAGGCGGCACGACAACGACGTCGTCGCCCGGAGACGCGTCATGAGACGAAGGGACGGGGTTACTGTCTCGCTCGGACCCGCTCGAGGCAGGCGCAGCGTAGGGGTCGGCGGCGTCGGCGTAGGCGTCGATGAACGCCGTCGCACCGGCATCCTGGCCGTTCAACACCTTGAACGCGGCCACCGTGTCGCGGTAGCGGCCCGAGAGCGGGTTCAGGATGGGCAGGTCGAGGCCCGCGCCGAACGCCGCCGCCAAAAACGTGGCGTTCACGAGCCCGCGTTGCGGCATACCGAAGCTGACGTTCGACACGCCGAGCACCGTGCGCACGCCGAGACGCTCCTTGACGAGCCCGACGGCGCACAGGATCTCGCGCGCCTCGTCCTGGTTGGTGGCCGCCGCCATGACGAGGCAGTCCACCACCACGTCCTCGCGCGGGATGCCCCGGCGCTCGGCCTCCTCCACGATGCGCGCGGCGATGGCATAGCGCCCTTCGGCCGTGGGCGGGATGCCGTCCTCGTCGAGCGTGAGCGCCACCACCGCGCAGCCGTAGCGCTTCACGATGGGCAGCACCGCGTCGAGGCTCTCGCGCTTGCCGTTCACGGAGTTCACGAGCGGCTTGCCCGCGTAACCGCGCACGGCGGCTTCGACGGCGGCCGGATCGCTCGAGTCCACCACGAGCGGCAGCGTGACCGTGGCCTGCAGCTTCTCCACCGCGGCGCGCAGGGCGGCCGGCCCGTCCAGCTCGGGCAGCCCCACGTTCACGTCGAGCACATCGGCGCCGGCCTCCTGCTGGGCCACCGCCTCGCCCACCAGGTAGTCGAAGTCGCCGGCGCGCAGGGCGGCCTTGAGCTTCGGCTTGCCCGTGGGGTTGATGCGCTCGCCGACGACCGCGATGCGCGAGCGCCCCGCCGGCAGCACGACGGCCTCCTGGGCGCTCGTCAGCACGCAAGCGCGCTCGTACGGACGCGGCTTCGGCGCACCGAAGCCGTCCACGAGCGCGCGCACCCGCTCGATGAAGGCGGGGCTCGTGCCGCAGCATCCGCCCACCATGCTGGCACCCGCCTCCAGCATGCGCCCCATGGCGCGCGCGAACGACGCCGGATCCACGTCGTACACCGTGCGGCCGTCCTCGACGCGCGGCAAGCCGGCGTTGGGCTGCACGAGCACGGGACAGCGGGCGAAGCGCGCCATGGCCTGCGCGGCTCCCAGCAGCTCGTCGGGACCGAGCGAGCAGTTGAGGCCCACCGCATGCGCGCCCATGGACGACAGCGTGGCGGCAGCCACCTCGGGCGGCGTGCCGAGGAACGTGCGCCCGTCCTCGCCGAACGTCATCGTGACGAACACGGGCAGGTCGCAGCGCTCGCGCGCGGCCAAGAGCGCCGCCTTCGCCTCGCGCAGGTCGGCCATCGTCTCGATGAGCACGAGGTCGCAGCCCGCGGCGCATACGGCATCCACCTGCTCGGCGAACAAATCGTACGCCTCCTCGAACGTGCAGGTTCCCAACGGCTCCAGCAGCGCGCCCAAAGGCCCGATGTCGCCCGCCACGTAGCGCGCCCCCGCCTCGCGCGCGCACGCCGCGGCGGCGCGGTAGACCTCGGCCACGCTCGCTCGGCCCTCCAGCTTGCGCGCGTTCGCGCCGAACGTGTTCGTGGTGATCACCTCGGCCCCCGCCGCCACGTAGTCGGCGTGGATGGCGGCGATGGCCTGCGGATGCGAGAAGTTCAGCAGCTCGGGCACGGCCCCCGCGTCCGCCAGGCCGCACGCCTGCAGCTGGGTGCCCATGCCGCCGTCGAACACGAGGAAGTCCTCGCCGCGCAGCGCGCGTGCCAGGTGCTCGTCGGCGACGACGATGCCGTCGAGCGGGTCGAACGCGGAAACGTCAGCCATGGCAGGTGATTCCTTTCTTCCTGAGCTGGCAGTACGGGCGCAGCTGGCACGACGCGCACGCGTCGCGCCCGGCCGTGCGCGGCAGCGGCCGGTCGAACAGCCCCACGACGGCCGTGATGCTTTTGGTGGGAACGAGGAGGTTGCCCTCGGTGGCCGAAAGGCCGATGCGGCGCGTCGCGTCGAGCGCAGCCAGGAACGCAGGCTGCACCGTCAGCGGCAGGTCCCCGTAGCCCGGGCTGAAGCGGAAGTTCGCATGAAGGCCCTCAGCGGCGGCCTCTTCCACGATGGCGGCCTCGGTTGCGTTCGCGGCCGCTTCCACGAGCGCAGACGCCGCCGCGCCGTACAGCAACGCGTCGACCGGCCCGAGCGCGGCGTGCTTGCGCAGCTCCCGCTCGCTGGCCGCACCGAGCGTGCACGCCATGAGCGCCGCCTTCTGCGCGCCGCGCAGGTGCGCGGCGATGGAGCGCCCCTCCAGCACGAGCGGGCTTCCCGCAAAAGCTACGCGCGGCTCGTCGCCGTCCCAGCAGCTGCGAGCCTCGTCCACGTCGAACGTCGCGTGGATGCAAGCAGGGCGCAGCGTGCGCTCGCATGCGTCGGCGAGGCGCTCGAACCGCGCGCGCAGATCGTCGTCCAGCTCCTGACCGGCGTAGCCGAGGTAGCGCAGCGCCTCGGCGCGGTCGAGCGCGAGGCCGGATCCGGGCGCGAGCGTGTCGGGACGCACGCTCACCGCCGCCACGCCGCCCGCAGCGCCGCGACGTTCGCACGGGCGATGTCGGGCTGGTTCATCGTGTACACGTGCAGGCCGTCCACGCCGTGCGCCGCCAAATCGACCAGCTGGTCGTTCGCGTACTCGATGCCCGCGCGGCGCAGATCGTCGGGCGCGTGCTCGTAGCGCGCGAGCAGCTTGATGATGGGAGACGGCAGCGACGCGCCGCACATGAACACCATGCGCTGGATTTGCGCCTTCCCCAGAAACGGCATGATGCCGCACGCGATGGGCGCGGTGATGCCGGCCGCCAGCGCGTCCTCCCAGAAACGGTAGAAGTACGCGTTGTCGAAGAACAGCTGCGTGACGAAGAACGACGCGCCCGCGTCCTGCTTCTGCTTGAGATGCTCGACGTTGGCGCGCGCGTCGGCACACGCGATGTGTCCCTCGGGATAGGCGGCGGCACCCACGCAGAACCCCTCCTCGGCGAGGATCGCCACGAGGTCCTTCGCATAGCGCAACGCGCCCGCTTCCGGCCCGTCGCAGGGCGGGGCCGCATCGCCGCGCAGGGCCAGCACGTTTCGGATGCCCTTGCGCTTGAGGTCGTCGATGGTGCTCGACAGCGCCTCGTCGGTGGCGTCCGCGCACGTCAGATGCGCCACGGTGGGCACGTCGAAGTCGGATTGGATCATGGCCGCCACGTCGGCGGTGGCCCGCTTGTTGCCGCTGCCGCCGGCCGAGTACGTCACGCTGATGAAGTCGGGCACGAGATCGGCCAGCTGGCCGGCCATGGCGTGCGCCGCTTCGAGCGAAAGATCTCCCTTCGGCGGGAATATCTCGAACGAGACGGGCTGGCGCCCTTCGGCCTTCGCGGTGCGGTATATGTCGAGTATCTGGGTCATGCCGTCATTATACGAAAGCGCGGCCTGGCCGGGCGCACCGCCCCGCCAAGCCGCACCTTTTCACCACGAGCGCGCCGCCGGACGCGCTCGGCAGCGTCATACGCCGCGCTCCCGAGCACGCCGCAGGGCTAGCCGCGCACGAGCTTCCTCATCGAGCCGATAGGCGCGAACGTCAGGATGGCCCCGACGACGCACAGCAGGAACACGACGGCCGCCGTGAACGCCGAAACGCCCGACACGTTCACGCCTACGCCGATGAGCGCCCACAAGAATACGAGCGGGAACGCGATGTCGTCGTACGCCTTGCGCATCACGTAGCCGAAGGCCAGCACGCCGGCCGTCAGCAGGATGGTGAACAGGCCGTTGAGAAACGGGATGCCGCCGTCGAACAGGCGCGTGACGAGGATGGCCAGGTTCGCCAACGTGGCCACGGTGACCCATGCGGTGTAGATGGACACGGGAACCCACCCCGAAGCGGTTTTCATCGTGCGGCGCACGTTCAGATACAGCGCCGCCAGCACGAACCACTCGGCCAGGATCACGATGAACGACACGGCCACCAGCTCGAAATGCCACAGGGCAAGCCACAGCACGTTGAGCGCGCAGCTGGCGATGAACAGGACCGACGTCATGGTGAAGCGGTCGGGGCGCGTGGGAGCCGTGCGCGTGTACGCCACGAGCCACACGATCATCGCGATGTAGATGAGCGACCAGATGGCGAACACGTAGCCGGCGGGCGTGAACCAGGTGAACACGCCGTACGCGATGTCCGCCGACGTGGTTCCTCCCACCTGGCCGCCCTCTATGATGGCGTTGCCGAGCAGGGTAAGGGCGTACACGATCCACATGGTGACGGTCTCGGCGGTCAGGTAGCCGCCGCGCTCGAGCTTGCGGCCGGTGCGCGTGTTGCGGGCACGCTGCACGACGCCCGGCGCCGATGCGGCGCGATACGCATGTTGGGGCATGATGCACCTCGCTTTCTGAGGGAATAGGGTACCCCTCAGTGTAGCGTCGCCCCCTGCGGTGCGCCTCAACGGCCCCTTAGCAGTATTTCATCGCTTCGGCGCAGATCACAAGCCTATCGCTCAACGTTGACGCGCATGCGCAGGAAGTCTCCGGGAGCCAGCTCCTCCCCGGTTTCAAACGCGTAGCGCTCGGCCGAGCGGTTCGCCACGGCCACCGGGACGCGCTCGGGCTGCGGGCAGTCGCCGTCGGGCGAGGGCAGCCAGGCGAGGTTGCGCACGCGCACGCGGGCGATGCGCGGGCGCGGCGAGAGCGCCTCCAGCTCGTCGCCTTCGCAGAAGCGGTTGTAGCAGCGCGCGATCACGCGGAACGCGCCGTCTTCCCACGGAGAAGCCTCGCACGATTCCACGGTGGCGGCATGCAGGCAAGCGGTGGTGTAGCCGTCGACCGCGGGCGACTGCTGCGCGTCGCCGTAGTAGAACCCGGTGCCGTAGGGACGGTGCGACACGGCCAACAACTCGTCGGCCACCTCGGCGGCCGGGACGCCGTCGAGCACCTGGCGGTAGGCGCGCACCACTGAGGCCACGTAGAACGCCTTCTTGTTGCGGCCTTCGATCTTGAACGAGTCGACGCCGGCCGCGGCCAGGTCGTCGAGGTGCGCCAGCATGTTGAGGTCCTGCGCGTTCATGACGTACGTCCCGCGCACGTCCTCCTCCACGGGGAAGAACTCGCCGGGTCGTTGCTCCTCCACGAGCGCGTAGCTCCACCGGCACGGCTGGGTGCAGTGGCCCTTGTTGCCCGAGCGGCCCGTCAGCGCGGAGCTGATCAGGCAGCGCCCCGACACGGCCATGCACATGGCCCCGTGCACGAACGCCTCCAGATCCAGCTCGCGCGGGGCGTCGGCACGCAGACGCGCGATGTCCTCCACGCTCATCTCCCGCGCGAGCACCACGCGGCTCGCGCCCAGCTCGTGCCACACGCGCGCCGCTTCGGCGTTGCACACCGAAGCCTGGGTGCTCACGTGCAGCTCCACCTCGGGCGCGTGGCGCTGCGCCAAGCGCAGCGCGCCCAGGTCGCTCACGATGAACGCGTCGACCTCGGCCGCGGCGAGCGCCTCGAGGTACGCGGGAAGCGCCGCGAGGTCGTCGGCGTCCATGAGCGCGTTGAGCGTCACGTACACCCGCGCGCCCGCGGCATGCGCGTGCGCCGTCGCGGCGGGAACGTCGTCCAGCGCGAAGTTGGCTGCGCGCTGTCTGAGGCCGAAACGGTCGGCCGCCAAATACACCGCATCCGCGCCGAAGCGGATGGCGGCCTCCAGCTGCGCCTGCCCGCCGGCCGGCGCGAGCAGCTCGGGAGTTCTTGTCAGTCGTGTTTGCATGCGCCGTATTGTAGCGCATGTGTGGCAAAATCGGGTTTTTGGCAATCCGAATGCGTCCGGAACCGATTATGACGGACCGTGAAAAATCGCGACCTGCGGTTTCGCGCGAATGTGCCTTGAAACATCCCGCCAGTAGTGCCAGAATCCCGATTTTGCCACACATAGGCCCGCCGCATGGTGCCCCGTGACATTTCGGAGTCGAACCGCCTCGCTCCAAGAGAGCTTCGCCGCGCATACGGAAAACATCGAAGGGCGGCCTCGATGACCGCCCTTCGGGAAACGCTTCTATCGAATCCTGCGGAACGCGCCGCCGTTATCCCCCGTAGCTCACGCGGGCTCCCTGCGGCGTGTCTTCGATCGTGAAGCCCAAGCCGCCGAGGCCATCGCGCACGGCGTCGGCACGGCCCCAGTCCTTTGCGGCGCGCGCGTCGGCGCGGGCTGCGAGCAGCGCATCCACGGCCTCGACGGCATCGGAACCCTCGTAGCCCGCGATATCGGCCGCAAGCGCCACGACCTCGGCCGGGTACCCGTTCGCGGCGCACGCATCCGCGGAGGCCTCCACGTCGATGCCGAACACGCCCATGAGCTCGACGATGAGCGCGCGGGCGTCGCGCACGGGCGGCACGTCGGACAGCGACAGCGTCTTGCCCGCCGTCTGCGCGTTCACGTCGGCGATGAAGTCGAACACCTCGCCGAGCGCCTTGCAGGTGTTGAAGTCGTCGTCCATGGCCAGGATGAAGCCCATCTTCGCCTGCCGCGTGCGATCCATAAGCGCGCGCAAATCCAGCGGCGAGGGGATGTCCTCGGCGTTGCCCAAAAGCCAATCGAGGTTCTTCACCGCGTTCTCGATGCGGCACAGCGCCGCGCCCGCTTCGGCCAGGCGCTCGTCGGAGAAGTCGAGCGGCGAGCGGTAATGCGTCTGCAGCATGAGGAAGCGCAGCACCTTCGGGTCGGTCGCCTTCAGCACGTCGCGCAGCAGCTTGAAATTGCCCAGCGACTTGCTCATCTTCTCGGAGTTGATCTGTAGCATGCCGCCGTGCATCCAGTAGTTCGCGAACGTGCAGCCGCACGCGGCCTCGCTCTGCGCGCGTTCGTTCTCGTGATGCGGGAACACGAGGTCGGCGCCGCCGCCGTGGATGTCGAAAGGCAGCCCCAGGTACGTGCGCGACATGGCCGAGCACTCGATGTGCCAGCCGGGACGGCCCATGCCCCAGGGCGATTCCCACGCCGGTTCCCCGGGCTTGGCGGCCTTCCACAGCGCGAAGTCGAGCGGGTCGCGCTTGCGATCGCCCACCGCTTTGTCATCGGCACGCAGCTCGCGGTGGCCGCTCTCCATCTCGTCCACGTTGCGTCCCGACAGCTCGCCGTACGCCGGGAACGAGCGCACGTTGAAGTACACGTCGCCGTCCGCGTCGTAGGCGTGGCCGCCGTCGATGAGCTCCTGGATGAGCTCGATCATCGCGGGGATCTCCTCGGTGGCCTTCGGGCGGATGTCGGGATCGAGCACGCCGGCGTCGCGCATGTCCTCGATGAACGCCTCGGTGTACTCGGCGGCCACCTCGGCGGCGCTGCGGCCCTCTTCGTTCGCCTTGGCGATGATCTTGTCGTCCACGTCGGTGACGTTTTGCACGAACGTCACGTCGAAGCCGCGCCACATGAGGTAGCGGCGGATCACGTCGAAGCTCATGAACGTGCGCGCGTTGCCGATGTGGATGTAGTTGTACACGGTCGGCCCGCACACGTACATGCCCACCTTGCCGCGCTCGCGCGTCTCGAAATCGACCTTCGTGCGGGTCTTCGTATTATATAGCCTGATCATAGTAGTATCCTCGCATCCTGCCTGTCCGAACGTCGCACCCCTGAGGACGCGCGTCAACCTGAAATTCTAGCACAGCGGCCTGAGACGGCCGCGACCTTGAGCGGCGGCTCCTACCTACATCGATGCAGAAGACACACGGCGGTCGCGGAGATGCCCTCCTCGCGGCCCTCGAACCCCAAGCGCTCGGTGGTGGTGGCTTTCACGCCCACGTTCTCCACCGCGACGCCCATGGCACGAGCCAGGTTCTCGCGCATGGCCTCGCGGTACGGCGAGAGCTTCGGCGCCTGCGCGGCGATGACGGAGTCCACGTCGAGGATGTCGTAGCCCTCGGCGCGCACCTTGTCAGCCACGGCGGCCAGCAGCTTGAGCGAGTCGGCGTCCAGGTAAGCGGGATCGGTGTCGGGGAACAGCTTGCCGATGTCGCCGCCGCGGATGCCTCCCAGCAGCGCGTCGGCGATGGCATGCGCCAGCACGTCGGCATCCGAATGCCCGAGCAGCCCCTTCGAATGCGGGATGTCCACGCCCCCCAGGATAAGCTTCCGCCCTTCGGCGAAAGCATGCACGTCATACCCCTGCCCGATGCGCAGGGACGCGGGGCTGAACGCCTGATCGGCCATCACTCTTCCGCCCCCTTCATGTACATCGTGCGCACGGCCGCGGCCAGCATGAGGTAGTCCTCGGGCACGGTCAGCTTGATGTTGTCGCGCTTGCCCTCCACCACGAGCACGCGGCCGCCCAGCCGCTCGATGAGCGACGAGTCGTCGGTGCCCATGAAGCCGTCGGACAACGCCGAGGCGTGCGCGCGGCGGTAGATGCCGGCGCGGAACACCTGGGGCGTCTGCGCGTTCCAGAACACGCGGCGGTCCGGCGTTCCCACGATCACGCCGTTCTCGACCACTTTGAGGGTGTCGACGGCCGGATGGGCCACCACGGCGCCGTCGCAGTCGATGTTGCCCTTGAGCGTGGCGATGGTGTGCGCGATGAGGTCGGGCGTGATGAGCGGGCGGGCGCCGTCGTGCAGGATGACGTACTCGTAGTCGTCCGGAACGTACTCGAGGCCCGAGAACGCCGACTCCTGGCGGCTGGGACCCGAGGGCGCCACCACGATGGGCGTGACGAACGGGAACGGGTCGATCGCGCGCTTGAGGTACTCGTCGCAGCGGTCCTCGGGGCACACGATGACGATGAGCCCGATGTCGCCCACGGCATCGAACGCCTCGGCCGACCACGTGAGGATGGGCTTGCCCGCGATCTCCACGAGCTGCTTGCCGCCCTCCTTGCCGAACCGCTCGCCCGTGCCGCCTGCCAATATGATGGCGGCCGTCTGCGGGTTCTTGTCGACCTCGCCTTTGAGCCCGCCCATCGCCTGCGACAGCGCATCGAAGTCGAGGTCGTTCAGCGCGAGCTCGGGCGCGCTGAGCACCGCGGACGAGAACACCGGGTCGATTGTCTGCGTCATAGGGTCTTCCTCTCCGCCGTGGGTTGTTCTTCTGCCGCCCCCGACTGCATCGTCTGAAAACGTCACGGGCCTAGTCCCGCTCGCCCGGCTGGCGCACGGTGATCTCCTGCGCCTTCAGCGACACGCGAGAATTGGGGGGAACCGACGAGGTGACGAACGTGGAGCCGGCGATGACCGATCCTGCGCCCACCACCGTCTCTCCGCCGAGCACCGAGGCGTTGGAGTAGATGGTCACGTCGTCCTCGATGGTGGGATGGCGCCGCACCCCGGCGAGCCGCTGCCCGCCGCGCGTGGAAAGCGCGCCCAGCGTGACGCCCTGGTACAGCTTCACGTGATCGCCGATGATGGTGGTCTCGCCGATCACCACGCCCGTGCCGTGATCGATGAAGAAGTACTCGCCGATCTGGGCGCCGGCGCCGATGTCGATGCCCGTGCCGCTGTGCGCCAGCTCGGTCATGATGCGCGGGATGATGGGCACGTTCTGCTGGTAGAGCACGTGCGCGATGCGGTACACGTAGATGGCGTACAGGCCGGGGTACGAGAAGATGACCTCCTCCTTCGATCCGGCCGCCGGATCGCCGTCGTACAGCGCCTGCACGTCGGTGAGCAGCACCCGCTGGATGCTGGGAAGCTCGTCGAAGAACACCGTGCACACCTCGGAGGCGCGCTCGCAGATGTGCTCGGGCGTGCCGCCGCACAGGGAGCGTGCCGGGTCGGCCTCCAGGGCGTCGCGGTCGTCGGAGGTGTAGGCCAGCGCGAGGACGATCTGCTCGCGCAGCACCCGCTCGATTTGGATGAGCGTCTCCCCGATGAAGTACTCCGGGCTGGTGGACGGCGTGAGCATCTCCTCGCCGAAGTAGCCCGGAAACAACACCCGGCGCAGGTCTTTGAGGACGCTCTTCACGGCCATGCGGCTGGGAAACCGCCGTCCGGGCTTGGTGAAGAATATCTCGTCGGCCTCGTAGTTCTTCTCGATGCTTTTCACGATGCGATCGAGGTTGTCTCCGAACATGGAACCTCCTGAAATCGGTTGATGCGCTGCGCCTCCCGCCGCGCGCTCCCCTGCCGCGCCGCACGTCGGCATGGCCGCCTTCGGTCGGCTTGCGACGTGCCTAGTATACGACAAATGTGAGCCCAGGACACAAGAAACCCCTGCTCCCCGGGCTTCGGATTCGAACCCAAGGAACAGGGGCGCTCTCAGAGGCGGGGCTAGTCGGCCGCGCCGCCGCTCACCGAGCCGCCGGAGCTCACGCCGGCATGGCCCAGATCGTAGTTCGTCAGCAAGAGCTCGGCTTCGCGCGCGATGCTGTCGCGCTTGCGCGGCGCCGGGATGGAGCCCGAGCCGGCGGTGAACACGAGCTCGCCGTCCACGGCATCGACGTCGATGACCGAGCCGCTCGTCCACTTCCCTTCCAGGATCTCCTCGGACAGCGGATCCTCCAGCAGACGCTGGATGGCGCGGCGCAGCGGGCGAGCGCCGAACGTGGCGTCGGTGCCCTCCTTGGCGACGAGCTTGCATGCCGCCTCGGTCAGGTTGATGGACATGTTCTGCTCGATCAAGCGCTCGCGCAAATCGGCCACCATGAGCTTGACGATCTCGGCGATCTGCTCGTCGTTCAGGGACTTGAACACGATGATCTCGTCGATGCGGTTCAGGAACTCAGGCCTGAACAGCTTCTTCATCTCGGCCATGACGCGGCTCTTGATCTCCTTGTCGGACAGCCCCGCGTGCTCCTCGGTGGAGAAGCCCAGCGTGGTGGGCTGCGCGATTTCGCGGGCGCCCACGTTCGAGGTCATGATGATGACCGCGTTGCGGAAGTCCACCGTGCGGCCCTGGGCGTCGGTCAAGCGGCCCTCCTCCAGGATCTGGAGCAGGATGTTGAACACGTCGGGGTGCGCCTTCTCGATCTCGTCGAACAGCACGACCGAGTAGGGGCGCTGGCGCACGGCCTTCGTCAGCTGGCCGCCCTCGTCGAAGCCCACGTAGCCCGGAGGCGAGCCCACGAGGCGCGACACCGAGTGCTTCTCCATGTACTCGGACATGTCGAAGGACAAGAGCGCGTCCTCGGAGTTGAACAGGAACTCGGCCAGCGCCTTCGACAGCTCCGTCTTGCCCACGCCCGAGGGGCCCAGGAAGATGAAGGAGCCGGCGGGACGACGCGGGTCCTTGAGGCCCGAGCGCGAACGGCGGATGGCCTTCGACAGCGCCGTGACGGCCTCTTCCTGGCCGATGACGCGCTCGTGCAGCACGCTTTCCATGCGCAACAGCTTCTCGGTCTCGGCCTCGGTGAGGTTCGACACGGGCACGCCCGTGGTCATGGACACCACGTCGGCGATGTCCTCGACGGTGACCTGGTGGACGGACTTCTGGGCGTCCTCCTCCCACTTCTTCTCGGCCTCGACGCGCTTGGCCTTGAGCGTCGACTCCTCGTCGCGCAGCTGGGCGGCGCGCTCGAAGTCCTGGGCGGCGATGGCGCCGTCCTTCTCGCCCCGGATCTTGCGCAGCTCCTCGTCGAGCTCGCGCAGCTCCTTGGGCAGGGTCATGTTACGGATGCGCATGCGCGCGCCCGCCTCGTCCAGCACGTCGATGGCCTTGTCGGGCAGGAAGCGGTCCTGGATGTAGCGGCTGGATAGCGCGACGGCGGCCTGCAGCGCCTCGTCGGTGAAATGCACCTGGTGATGCGCTTCGTAGCGGTCGCGCAGGCCCTCCATGATGCGCAGCGCCTGCTCCTCGTTCGGCTCGCCCACGGTGATGGGCTGGAAGCGGCGCTCGAGCGCGGAGTCCTTCTCGAGGTGCTTGCGGTACTCGTCGATGGTGGTGGCGCCCACCACCTGTATCTCGCCGCGGGACAGCGGCGGCTTCAGGATGGCGGCCGCGTCGATGGAGCCCTCGGCCGAGCCTGCGCCGATCAGCGTGTGGATCTCGTCGATGAACAGGATGATGTCGCCCGCGTCCTGCACCTCCTTGATGCACTTCTTCAGGCGCTCCTCGAACTCGCCGCGGTACTTGGAGCCCGCCACGAGCGCGCTCACGTCGAGCGTGAACAGGCGCTTGCCCCGCAGGATGTCGGGCACCTGGTTCGACACGATGAGCTGGGCCAGGCCCTCGGCCACGGCCGTCTTGCCCACGCCCGGCTCGCCGATGAGCAGCGGGTTGTTCTTCTGACGGCGCGAAAGCACCTGCATGACGCGCTCGATCTCGCCCGCGCGGCCGATGACCGGATCGAGCTTGCCGTCGCGCGCCTTCTGCGTAAGGTCGGTGCCGAACTCCTTCAGCACGCTGTCCGACGATCCGGCGTTCGGATCGAAGGGGTTGCGCCCGGCGTACACGGGGCTCTGCCCCACCAGGTCGTTGAGCGCGCCGCGCACGTCGTCGCCGGTCACGCCGAGGCGCGTGAGCACCTCGAGCGCGGTGCCGTCGCCCTCGCGCACGATGCCGAGCAGCAAATGCTCGGTTGAGATGTAGGATTGTCCCATCTGCATGGCCTCGCGCAGGCTGTTCTCCAGCACGCGCTTCACGCGCGGCGTGAACGACAGGTGGCCGGACACGTCGGTGTCCTCGTCGATGGCGACGACCTGGCGGATGGCCTGCACGACGGCGTCGTACTTCACGTTGAGGCGGTCGAGAGCCTGGGCGGCCAGACCGTCCTTCTCCTGTATGAGGCCGAGCAGGATGTGCTCGGTGCCCACGTAGGGCTGATGAAGCGATCGCGCCTCGTCTTGCGCCAGGACAAGCACCTTGCGCGCTTTGTCCGTGAATTTCTCAAATGACATGCTAGCCTCTATTCTCGCAGAGTCTATCGTATGGTTCCGTGCCATCTTAGCACTCTTGTATTGAGAGTGCCAATACCGCATATAGCCGCACACGCTCGCTCCACAAGCTGCGTCAGCGCAGCGACCGGTTCATCCTACCATGACACCCGCTCGCACACGGCCCTGCCGCCCGATGCCTCCAAACGTGCTCGCTTTCGACAAAGATTCGAAACGTGCGCGAGCGCAGAAGGGCGCACGGTTCGGGCGAGCGCATTCCCTATGCGCAGACGGGCGCACGGTTCGGGCGAGCGCTGCGCGCCGGGCGAGCGCTGCGCGCCGGGCGAGCGCTGCACGCCGAGCGAGCGCTGCGCGCCGCGCGACCGTTGACGGCAGGTTTTTACGGAAAACCGCCTTTGGACGGGGTCCTTCGAGAGCGGATTTTCCGACCCCTTTGGTGACGCTCAGCTGATCTGCGGCGATGCTGCAATAAGAATCCGGGGGCGAAGCCGCAAAGTCGCACGATGGCGGTTTTCCGTCAAAATCTGCCATCGCACGTCGCTGGCTTGACAAACGCCCATCCGCGTCGGGCATCTGGACAAAAGCCACGCGATTCCAGCGTGCTTCCAACGCCGTCCCAGCATGGCTCCAACGTCGTTCTAGCACGATCCCAACGCCGATCCAGCGCGAATTCCACGTGGATCCAACGCGCGAAAATCGTCTCTTTACCTGGCGTTATTCCATGTTACACTCTCGCCATGAAAACGGTCATCTCGCACATATCCGCTCTCGAATTCTGGCGTTCGGCATTGAGCGATTCCGGATCGGCGCGCGATCTATGCCGCCAGCGAGGGTTGCCAACCGTCGCACCGTCTTCCCGCGAAATGACCGATCATTGGCTTGTGCGGAACGGCATGCTGTCCACGCCCGTTCACGTCCTCGCGCTCGAAGATCGTCATCCCAACGCTTCGGTTGCGGTTCACAGCATGCGCACGCTCCCTGCTGGCTCGTTACGCAGGTTCACGCTTCCCGAACACGATGATCCTCTTTTTGTCACCTGCCCTGAACTGACGCTCGTCCATATGGCGCAGTTGTGGTGCTTTTCTCGGACAGTGCACCTCGGATACGAATTCTGCGGCACGTTCGCACCCGACGACAGCCAACCGTACGGAGTGAGGACCCGAATCCCCCTCACCACGCCGGAAAAGCTTGCCGCGTACTTTCGCAAGGCCGAAGGCGTTCGCGGGATAAAGACAGCCCGATCGCTCCTGCCTCACATCCTGAGAGGATCCGCTTCTCCACGCGAATCGACGCTCGCCGAGCTTTTGACGCTTCCTTACCTGCGCGGCGGCAGCAAAATCCGCCATCCGGCCATGAACGCCGTCATCCCCATCCCTCCGCGAAGTCGCTGGGCTACCGACCGCTCATCACTGCGCTGCGACCTGCTCTGGCCCGACAAGCACGTGGCCGTCGAATACGACAGCACGCTCTGCCACACCGGTGCGGAGCGCATTGCCGAAGACGCTTCTCGCAAGAACGCGCTGGAGACGCTCGGCTTCACCGTAGTGACCGCTACGTGGAAGCAGGTTTCCGACTTCCAGGAGTACAACCGCTTCGCCCGAACGGTGGCCAAGCATCTTGGAACGAGGATCAGGCCGTCCTGCACCGATTACTCCGCACGTCAGTTCGCCCTCCGCCGCGAGCTGCTCACGTGAGCGTTCTCTCGCCTCATTCCTCTATGGAAGCCAAGCGCAACCTCGTGGCGGGTTCTGACGGAAAACCGCGATCACTTTCCTGCTTCTGTCGCTAGACGACGAGAAGGCACTTCTCGACCAGGCGTTTTCCCATGGCATACGGGGAACGCTCCGCCAATCGTCCCACCTAAAGGCGGATATCCGTCATAAACTGCCACCAGACCGACGTTCGCGTGCACTAGACCACCTGGATCCGTCCAAACGCCAGAAAAGCATCGCCGAGAGCCGGCATTCGTCGATCAATGCAGAAAGCCGCCCAACGCTTGCGCGCGGGCGGCCATTTTCTGGAAACGCTTTCGTTGGACGCGGCGCTGTCGCCTAGTACAGCTTCGCGCCGGCAGGGATGCGCTCGTCCACCATCAGGAGGTTGAGGCGCTCCTCGGGCTGGCCGTCCTCGCCCGGCTCCTCGTGGATGGCCGACAGCAGCATGCCGCACGATTCGACGCCCATCATCTTGCGCGGCGGCAGGTTGGTGATGGCGATGAGCGTGCGACCCACCAGCTCCTCCGGCTCGTAGTAGGCGTGGATGCCGGACAGGATGACGCGCTCGGCGCCCGTGCCGTCGTCGAGCGTGAACTGCAGCAGCTTCTTGCTCTTGGGAACGGCCACGCACTCCTTCACCTTCACGGCGCGGAAGTCCGATTTGCTGAACGTGTCGAAATCGACCTCGTCGGCGAACAGCGGCTCGACGACCACCTTCGAGAAGTCGATGGGGGCGGCCGCAGAGGCCTCCGCAGCAGCGACCGGCGCTGCGGCGCGCGGACGCCCGCCGGCCGGAGCCTCGTCTCTCATGTGGGGGAACAGCAGCACGTCGCGGATGGACGGGGCGTCGGTAAGCAGCATGACCAGGCGGTCGATGCCGATGCCGCAGCCGCCCGCCGGGGGCATGCCGTACTCGAGCGCGCGCACGTAGTCGTCGTCGTAGCCCATGGCCTCGTCGTCGCCGAGGTCCTTCGCCTCCACCTGCGCGCGGAAGCGCTCGGCCTGATCGACCGGGTCGTTCAGCTCGCCGAAGGCGTTGGCGTACTCGTGGCCGCAGATGAACAGCTCGAAGCGCTCGGTGAGGTTCGGGTCGCCGGCCTTCTTCTTGGCCAGCGGCGACACCTCGATCGGATGCTCCGTCACGAACGTCGGCTGGATGAGCTTCTCCTCGGCAACCGCCTCGAAGATCTCGCAGATGAGCTTGCCCTTGCCCCATGCGTCCTCGGCATGGCCGCCGTTGCGCTCGAGGATGGCAACCAACTCGTCGCGGGTGCGCGCGAAGCTCACGTCCTCGCCCGCGCCCTCGCTGGCCAGCTCGATCATGGTCGCGCGGCGCCACGAGCCGCTCAGGTCGATCTTCTCGCCCTGGTACTCGACCTGGAGCGTGCCGCAGGAAGCCTGCGCGGCTGCCTGGACGACGCCCTGCGTGAGCTCCATCATGCCCTCGAGGTCGCTGAACGCCTGGTAGAACTCCATCGTGGTGAACTCGGGATTGTGATAGGGGTCCATGCCCTCGTTGCGGAACTGACGCCCGATCTCGAACACCTTCTCGAAGCCGCCCACCAGCAGGCGCTTGAGGTGCAGCTCGGTTGCGATGCGCAGGTAGAAGTCCTTGTCGAGCGCGTTGTGGTGCGTGACGAAGGGACGCGCGTTCGCGCCGCCGAGGATGGGATGCAGGATGGGCGTCTCAACCTCGTAGTAGCCGTGATCCTCCATGTAGCGGCGGATGGCGGAGACCACCTTGAAGCGCTTCTCGAACGTGTCGCGCACCTCGCGGTTCATGACGAGGTCGACGTAGCGCTGGCGGTAGCGCGTCTCCTTGTCGGCCAGGCCGTGGAACTTCTCGGGCAGGGGGCGCAGGCTCTTGGACAGCAGCTCGAACGATGCCACGGACACGGACAGCTGCCCGCGCTTCGTGCGCATCATCGTGCCCTCGACGCCGATCCAGTCGCCCACGTCGAGGTCCTTGAGCTCGGCAAACGCTTCCTCGCCCAGCGCGTTGATGCGGCAGAACAGCTGCATGTCGCCCGTCGAGTCGCGCAGCTCGAGGAAGGCGAGCTTGCCCTGGTCGCGCTTCGCCATGACGCGGCCCGCAACCTTCACCTCGTCCTCGGTGGACGCGCCGTCCTCGAGGTCGGCGTAGCGCTCGACCAGGTCGGCCAGGTGGTGCGAGTACGCGAACGCGTGGCCGTACGGGTCCTTGCCCGCCGCCATGAGCGCCTCGCGCTTGGCGCGGCGCACCGCGATGGGGTCGTCTTCGATGATCTGCTCGGTGGTGTCGATGGTGTCGCTCATTGGTTGTCCTCGAAATCACAGGTTGGCGTAGTAAGTCAAGGAAGGCCGAGGCGCGGAGCCCCGGCCTCCTGAAGCGTCGGTGAAGCGTGCCGGCGAGAGCCAGCCACCCGCCGCCTAGTGCTCCAGCTTCAGGATGGTCATGGTGATCTGGCGGCCGGTCGGGCCCGTGGTCTCCACCACGTCGCC
Source organism: Eggerthella timonensis (assembly GCF_900184265.1). Taxonomy (NCBI): domain Bacteria; kingdom Bacillati; phylum Actinomycetota; class Coriobacteriia; order Eggerthellales; family Eggerthellaceae; genus Eggerthella; species Eggerthella timonensis. The sequence goes on along the minus strand of NZ_FXXA01000002.1, from coordinate 1,507,559 downwards.
CTTCTTGTGGCCCAGCAGCACCGATCCCACCGGGGACTCGTTGGAGATCTTGCCGGCGGCGGCATCGCTCTCCGCGCCGCCCACGATGGTGAACACGCGCTCGCGGCCGCCCATGTCGACGGTCACGGTCGAGCCGATGTGCACGCTGTTCGAGCGCTTCGGGGCGTTGACCACCGTCGCCTCGGACAGGATGCGGCTGATCTCGGCGATGCGCGCCTCCATCATGCCCTGCTCGTTCTTAGCGTCGTCGTACTCGGAGTTCTCCGAGATGTCGCCGAACTCGCGCGCCACCTTGATGCGCTCGCCGATTTCGGCGCGCTTCTCGGTTTCGAGGAAGTGAAGCTCCTCCTCGAGCTTGTCCTTGCCTTCTTGCGTGAGGATGAAGTTGCTGTCTGCCATGAATGCTCACCTGTCCAATTACAAAAACATGCACGCTCGTCGTCAAGCGTGCTTACCGATACCTGATATGAAAAAAGCGGTATGTGCAGGGCGCCGAGCGTCTACACATACCGCGAACCAGACGAATGAGAATCTACTCGGCTTTTTTCTTAGCCGCGGTCGTCGTCTTCTTGGCCGTGGTCGTCTTCTTGACGGGCTCCTCGACCTCTTCGATCACTTCTTCCTCGTCATCGGCTTCTTCGATGTTCTTATCGCCGCCGCCCATGCCTTCGCGAAGATTCTTGACGGTCTTGCCGATGGCGCCACCGAGCTTCGGGAGGTTCTTCGGCCCGAAGATGAGCAGGATTACCGCGAGAATGATGAGAAGCTCAGGCATTCCCATTCCCAGGATTTTCATACGTTCCTCCAAGTTGCTCGTGCGAAGCGCGCCTCTCGCAGCCTCGCCCACCCCAGCGCTGCCAGGGTAACATGCCTATGCAAAAAAGGGATGTTTCCCCATCCCCTTTAGCAACCAAACAACTGCTTTCGCAGCGACGGTTATGATAGCACAATGTTACAAAAGGTAAAAGAAAATGAGGTGATAAATCCCTTTCCATGGCATCTCCACCGATAGGCCTTTCACGGCATAGCCCGACAGGCTGGCGGGCTATGCAATCATGCTCCGCATCGGAAAAACCGACGAATGAGAAAATGTCGGGGTAATTTCTTTTGCTTTTCAATTCGTTGTGCTATCATATCCGTCGCTGCTTGAAGCAGCACATCGGGTTGTGGCTCAGCTTGGTAGAGCGCTGCGTTCGGGACGCAGAGGCCGCAGGTTCAAATCCTGTCAACCCGACCAGGAAAAACAAGGCCAGCGATTCGCTGGCCTTTTTCGTTGCCCTCGTCGCTCGAAGGCCCCTCGTGCGTCACGCACGACAATGCGCTGGGGCACGCCCTTCCGTTCCCCAGCTCGGCTTAACACCTTCGAAGCGACCCCTGGAAGATCGTACTGCGTACGACCTCTGGAAGATCGTACTGCGTCCTTTTCTTGGAATACGGTAATAAAATCGAGAGAAGTTTTCGATATTTTACCGTAATGAGCGGGCGGGGGCCGAAATCGTTCCCGAAGGTGCGGAAACCGGTCGATTCCGGCTCGAAAACCGGCCATCAGGCGGTCGAAATACGGATTTCGGACAGGAAACCCCACGAGCCGGTAATATATCGTAGAAAAATTCCGAATTCATTACCGTATTGCAATCGGTCTTGAGCTCGTGGCGGAAAGCGACGAATTCGTCGCTGCTTTCCGCCACGAGCGAGCATTCCCATGAAGCCGAGACCGCATCGAGCCGATGCGGGCTCTACTCCGAGCGCAGAGCCTCGATGGGGTTCTTGGCGGAGGCGCGGTAGGCGGGGAAGATGCCGAAGACGAGGCCGATGGCCGTGCTGGCCGCCACCGCGATCCCAACCACGTCCCACGACGCGACGAACGCGAGCCCCACCGTGGTGGCGAGCAGCCCGAGCGCGAGGCCGGCAGCGATGCCGATCGCACCGCCCACCACGCTGATCATGAGCGCCTCCAGCAAAAACTGCGCGAGGATGTCCGAACGACGGGCGCCGAGGGCCTTCTTGATGCCGATCTCGCGCGTGCGCTCGGTCACCGACACCAGCATCACGTTCATCACGCCGATGCCCGCCACCACGAGCGATATGCCCGCGATGCCCGCCAGCAGCAGCGTCATCGTGTCGTCGATCTCGTTGCCGGCGCGCAGCATCTCGTCCTGCGAGACGATGTCGAACTTCCCAGGCGCGATGCCCGCCTCGTTCGCGAGGTGAGCGCCGAGGGCGCTCTTGGCCGCGTCGATGGCGTCGCTGCCGCGGGCCTTCGCGTAGAACGACTCGATGGCGGCGCCCTCCCCCATCCCCACCGCCGTGGAGAACGGGACGAGGACCACGTTGCCCGTGGCAAGGCCCATCGACTGGCCCTGGTTCTCCAGCACGCCCACGACGGAGAACTCGTCGCCGTCGAGCTTGACCGTGCGACCCACCGCGTCGGCCGGGGAGCCGAACAGCTCGGTCGCCACGTCGGCGCCGAGCACGATCACCTTGCTGCGGTTCTCGCGATCGACCGCGTTGAGGTTGCGGCCCGCCTGGAGCTTGAGGTTGCGCACGTGCAGGTAGTGCTCGTCGGTGGCCTCGATGAACGCCTTCTTGGACACGGTCGACCCCGCCGACAGCTTCTTCATCAGAGGTTTCGCAGGCGCTACGCCGTCGACGGCTTCGAGGTTCGCCATGCCGGCCAGATCGTCGTAGCCCAGCTCGCCGTCGTAGAGGTACGCCGACAGCGCGTCGCCACCGAGGGCCTTCATCTTCTCGCTCACCTGCTGGCTCGATCCGTCGCCGATGCCCACGAGGATGATGACCGACGCGATGCCGATGACGAGGCCCAGCATGGTGAGAACCGTGCGCAGCCCGTTGCGGAACACAGCGCGCACCGCCGTGCGCGTCAGCTGGCTATACCGCATGGCGCCCCCTCTCCATCTCTTGTATCAGCCCGTCGGCGATGCGCACGACGCGCTGCGCCCCGTCGGCGAGGTCCTGGTTGTGCGTGATGAGGATGACCGTTTGGCCCTCCGCATGCAGGCGTCCGAACAGCTCCATGATCTCCGCGCCGGTGCGCGAGTCGAGCGCGCCGGTGGGCTCGTCGGCCAGGATGATCTCCGGCTTGCACACGAGCGCGCGGGCGATGGCCACGCGCTGCTGCTGGCCGCCGGACAGCTGGTTGGGCAGATGGTGCTCGCGTCCCTCGAGGCCCACCTGGGCGAGCAGCTGGCGCGCGCGGGCATCGGCCGCTTTCGCACGCATGCCCGCGTAGCTCAGCGGCAGCTTCACGTTCTCGAGGGCGGTCAGCTTGCCCAGCAGGTTGAAGCTCTGGAACACGAAGCCGATCTTCTCGTTGCGGATGGCGGCCAGACGGCGGTCGGACAGCGCGCCCACGTCGATGCCGTCGAGCAGGTAGCGGCCCTTGTCGGGCACGTCGAGCAGCCCGAGGATGTTCATGAGCGTGGACTTGCCCGACCCGGACGGCCCCACGATGGCGAGGAAATCGCCGCGGTCGATGGCGAGGTTGACCCGATCGAGGGCGCGGATGGCCTCGCCGCCCAGCTCGTACGTCTTCGCGACGTGCTTCAAGCGAATCATTCGCGACCTCCCGTTTAGGCCGAAGGGGCCGTGGACATGATGGCCACGTCGCCCATGTCAGCGCCGCCGAGAGAGCCCGCCTCGCTGAGCACCACGTTGTCGCCCTCGTGCAGGTCTTCGCCCGACACTTCGACGACGGCGCCGTCGGTGATGCCGGCCGTGACGGGCACCATGCGCCGCTCGCCGGTTTCGGCGTCGTACACCTCGACGTGCTTGTTCTCGCCGGCACCGTTCACGGCGCTCACCGGCACCGTCAGCACGTCGGACGCCTCGTCGACGGTGATGGACAGGTTGGCGGACATGCCCAGCTTGATGCTGCCGTCGTTGGGCACCTCCACGGTGATGGCGAATTTGGAGCCGGTCGCCCCGTACGTGCCCACCTCGTTGATGTTCGAGATGACGCCTTCGTACGCGCGCCCCTCGTCGGCGCCGAGCTTCACCGACACCCCCTGCCCTTCGGCGAGCGCCGCCAGGTCGGTCTCGGGCACCGGCAGCACGATATTCACCCTGTCGATGCGCTGCACCTCGATGAAGTGGTCGTCTTTCGTCACGGCGCCCTTGTTCTTCTCGGGCAGGGCGTAGTCGGTGACCACGAGGTCGTACGGGGCGACCCATGTCTCGCCGTTCGCGAACGTCACGAGCTTCTCGCCGGCCGCGATGCGCTTGTTGAGCGGCGCGTCGAACGACTCGAGCCAATGCCAGCTGTCGGCCGGCTTCAGCTTCTCGGTAGCGAGCGGCTTCACCTCGCCCACGCCCGAGACGGTCTGGCGCACCGACCCGCGCGTCACGGGCGCAGTGAGCGGCGGTGCCTCCTGCGGCTCTCCCGCGACGGCGCTCTTGATCTCGTCGCCGTACGCGAGCAAGACGGCCAGGCCGCCTGCCAGGGCGAGCAGCAGCACGACAACGAGGGACTTTCCTACGATACTCTTCATGATAGGCGCTCTCTTTCGCTCGCGGGACGGCTATGCCTCGTCGGACGAGGCCGAGGGCGCTTCCGAGAAGGTGATGTCCTCCATCGCGCCTTCGGGAATAGGCTTGCCGGACGACGTGGTGGGCTGCCCCATCTCGGCCGGGGCGAAGGTTTTGACCGCCAGCAGCCCGCCCAACACCACGATCACGGCAACCAGCACGCCCACGATGATCTTGAATCCCTTCGACTTCATAGTCTGCTCCTCACTGCGCACCACGCGCTTCGCTTCGCTTGCTTGACGGCGGCCAGTCTAGCGAAAGGCGCCTTAAAACTTCCTGAAACGAAAAGGACGAAGGACAGGCGAGGCATGCGACCCGCGCAAGAAGCGGCGAGGCCCTCCTGTTTCAGGCTCCGTTAAGGTTGCTCGTGCTAGAATGGCCGCATGAAACTGCTGATCGTGGAGGACGACCGTCTCCTCTCAAACGCCATAGCCCGCAGCTTGCAGGGAGCCTACGCCGTCGACCAGGCCTTCGATGGCGAGGAAGGCCTGTTCTATGCCGCGCAGGACGTGTACGACCTCGTCGTGCTCGACGTGATGCTGCCCGAGCGCGACGGCTTCTCGGTGCTCGAGGAGCTGAGAGCGCGCAGGGTTCTCACGCCCGTGCTCATGCTGACGGCGAAGGGCACCACGGCCGACAAGCTGCGCGGTCTGCGCTCGGGCGCCGACGACTACCTCACGAAGCCGTTCGATCGGGACGAGCTGCTCGCGCGCATCGAGGCCATCCTGCGGCGCGCTACGGGACGCGCCGACGTGACCACCATCTCGTTCAAGGGCCTCGTGCTGCACACGCAGACCAAGCAAGCCGCCATCGACGGGCGGCCGTTGGAGCTCAAGGGCAAGCAGTACGACGTCCTCGAGTACCTCGTCAGCCATGAGGGCAGCCTCATCTCGAAGGATCGCCTGTTCGACAAGATCTGGGGATTTCTGTCCGACACGTCGTCGAACGTCGTGGAAGTGTACGTGAGCGCGCTGCGCAAGGCGCTGGCGCCTTCTGGATACGATCGCTACATCAAGACCATCCGCGGAGCCGGCTACTTGTTCGCCGAGGAGGATCATGACTGAGCGCACGCCGATCCGCCGCGAGCTGTTCAAGCAGACGGGCCTGCTGTTCTTCGTGTTCGCGCTGCTGTTCGCGCTGCTGGGCGCAGGCATCTACTCCATGGTGAGCGCGAACATCTTCCGTTCGGCCGACGAGAACCTGAGATCCATCGGAACGGATGCGGACCTGATCACGTTCGACCAGGCGACGACCGGAACCGAGTCCGCGACCCCGCGTGCGAACACCGTCGACGACGCCGACGCAGACGACGCCGCTGCTGACGAGGCGGCCGCCGAGCTCTCCTACTCCATCCAGCAGGGCATCGTCGACGCCGACCCGCAGTTCATCACGCTCGTGCGCGACGCGCAGGGAGCCCTGCTCGACACGGTGGGCCTCTACGCCATCTACCCCGCCTACCTGAACGATGTTCCGTTCGACGCCGGCGACCTCGACCGCATCTACCAGGTGTCGGCGGGCGGTCACGTGTACCGCGGCATCACGTACGACCTGTCCAGCGACGGCACGATCGCGTATATGCAGGTGCTCGTCAACGTGGATTCCGAACTGTCCATCCTCGACGGGTTCACGCGCACGCTCGTCCTGTACCTCGCCGCCGCGGTGGTCGTGTCGGCTGCGGCCAGCTACCTGCTGTCGCGACGCACGCTCAAGCCCATCGTGGAGAACTGGCGCGCGCAGACGGAATTCGTGCAGAACGCCTCGCACGAGCTGCGCACGCCGCTCGCCGTGATACAGACCACGGGCGAGCTGCTGCTCGACAGCCCGCAAAGCCGCATCGTGGACCGGTTCGAGGATGTGAGCGCCATCACCTCGGAAACAAAGCGGCTCGCACGGCTCGTGGACGACCTCATGGAGCTGTCGCTCGACGACGCCGGGCGCACGACGCTCGCAATCGGCACGGTCGACGTCGACGCGCTCGTGTGCGACGTGGCCGCCGCCTACGACGACTTCGCCTCGCTGCAGGGCAAGAGCCTCGCCGTGAACGCCGGGTTCGGTGAATCCGTCGAGGCCGACGGCGACAAGCTGCGGCAGCTGCTGGCCATCGTGCTGGACAACGCGCTCAAGTACACCGCCCCCGGCGACGAGATCGTCGTGAGCGCGCATGCGTCGGGACCGAAGTGCGTCATCGAAGTGGCAGACACGGGCTGCGGCATCGAGCCGGGTGACCGCGAGCGCGTCTTCGAGCGGTTCTACCGCGCCGACAAGGCCCGCTCGCGCGAGACAGGAGGCCACGGCCTGGGGCTGTCGCTCGCGCGCGCCATCGTCGAGGCGCACGGCGGCACCATCGCGCTCTCCGCCAACGACCCGCGCGGCACCGTGGCAACCATCGTGTTGCCTCGATCGGCCGCGTAGCTCGCCGAATGGATGTCCCAAACGGGGACAGTCCCCGTTTGGGACATTACCCCTGCGCGCGCTCGCGCTCTTTCTGGGCGAGGCGGTCGAGCGACACGATCTTCGTCATGATGACGCCGTCGGACACCACGTCGCCCGCGTCGTCGTACGCCGCAACGTTCCAGTACTGCTTGACGGCCCCCGTGCGCTCCGAAACCTCCTCGCGGTCGAGCTCGGCCACGCCGCGCAGCGTGCCCTCCTTGCCGCTCTTGCGATGGCGCACCTGCACGTCGATGCCGAACGGGCGCTCCTTGTCGAAGTCGGTGTTCTGCTCGGTGCCGATGCTGGCCACCGTCTCCAACAGCGCGATGGTCGCGCCGCCGTGCAGGTAGCCGTGAGGCTGGAACACCTCGGGCGTGATGGGCATGACCGCCTCGACGCGGCGCTTGTCGGCGGAAACGGTTTCGATATGCAGCGTGTCGGTCAACGCCATGAATGCCTCCTTCGCGAAGCCGCCGCGTCGCGGCGGCCGGGCTGCTGGTTTTTCGTCAAGTATACCCGCCCCATCGCGCGGGGGCACCGGACAGACCGGCGCGCCCGTCCCGGCCTACGCCTCGTCGCTCAAGCTGCGGATGAGGCGCTTGATCTCGTCGGGAACGTCGCGCGGCTCGGGAGAGGGCCTGCCGACGAGGTAGCCCTGCACGTAATCGGCGCCCAGCACCCGCAGCGCGCGCAGTTCGGCTTCGGTTTCCACGCCCTCCGCGATCACGCGGATGCCGCGGTCGTGCGCGTAGCCGATGAGGTTGCGGGCGATGTCTTGATGGTCCTTCGCCACGTCGATGTCGCGCACGATCTCCATGTCGATCTTCACGAAGTCCACGTGGTAGTCGAGCAGGGACGTCTCGCCGTTGTAGCCGCTGCCGAAGTCGTCGATGGCCAGCCGTGCGCCGAAGCGCCGCGCGAGCGCTTCTTTGTACAGCGCCATCTCGCGGCTGTAATCGCTCTCGGTGATCTCGATGACGAGATGCTTGAGCAGCCCGGGGTACCGCTCGCTCAGCACGAGCTCGTCGTCGGCCGACAGCCGCTGCGTGGCGATGCTGTTCACGAACAGGGTGGCCCCGTGCGCCTCAGGATGCTGTGAGAACGCCTCGAGCGCGCCGAAGAACGTGAGGTGCTCCACGCGGTAGAGCTTCGACTGCGAGCGCGCGAGCGCGAGCACCTGGTCGGGCGTGGGGATGGTGTCCAGCTTCGAGCGCATGAGCGCCTCGTAGGCCACGACCTCTCCCGCGCGCACATCGACGATGGGCTGGAAATGGTACTCGACGAGGTTCTCCTCAAGCAAGCGGTTGAGATCCTCCTTGTTGTTGACGATGAACGACTTCTCCTCGTAGCTCTGCCGGTCGAACGCGAACAGATCGCCCTTGCGGCTGCTTTTCGCCAGGTACATCGCAAAGTCGGCGTACTCGCGCAGATGCGCGAAATCGAGGGCGTCCTCGGGGTAGAACGCCGCGCCCATGGACGCGCGCACCTTGAGCACTTTGCCGTCGGGCGCCATGATGGAGCTGGCGTCGAGCAGGGCCCTGAACTCGTCGAACAGCGCCTCCGCAGCCGCACGGTCGGGGCACACGTCCACGAACACGAGGAACTCGTCGCCGGAGATGCGCGAGTAGAAGCCCTTGTCCCTGAACGCGTCGTCCACCACGCGGCCGGCCGCCTTGATGTAGAGGTCGCCCCAGTCGTGCCCGTAGATGTCGTTGATGAACTTGAGGTTGTCGAGGTCGAGCATGAGCATGGCGCCGAACGCGGGCGGCCGCTCCGCCAGCAGATCGGTCACTTCCTGCTCGAACGCGCGGCGGTTGAACAGCCCCGTGAGAATGTCGTGGTCGCGCTCGTGCTCGATGCGACGGCGCGTCTCGATCTCGTGCGTCACGTCCTCCACGAGGCCGAGCACGCGGCTGTGCTCGCGGCTTTCGACCACGACGATACGCACCCATGAGGTGCGATGCGGGCCCGAGATGAGGTAGCGGCCCTCGTCCTCCACCTCGGCGTAGGGAGCGTACCACCGCATGAAGCGCTGGAACTCCTCCGCGTTCAGCGACCCCGTGGCGATGCGTTGCGGGTCGAAGTACGACGGATCGGGCGGCTCGAGTACGGCGAGCGTGGCGAAGAACCCGTCGGTATAGGTGATGGCGTCGGTTTCGTGGCTGTACTCGAAGGCGCCGATGGCGCGATCGGACAGGCGCAGGATGCGCGACAGGCGCGACGCGGTCAGGGCCACCTCGTTGCCCATCGACTCGATGGCCTCGGACAGCTCGTCCACCTCCACGATGCCCGTCGGCGTGAACGCGATGGGCTGCTCAGGTTGGGCGGCGCGCACTTCGGACATGAGATGGCGCAAGCGGGAAGACGACACCCAGGCCGTGATGACCGCGATCACGAGGCCCACCACGAGCGACGCGATGAACACGGTGGCGAGGTTGCCGGCCAGCGACTTCGATGCGGAGAACAGCTCGTCCTCGCGCTCGAGCCCGACGAGCGCCCAATGCTCGTCGGCGAACGGCGAGGTGCTGTCGTAAAGCTGGATCTCGGTCGCGCCCGCGATGGCGCGCGCGTCGGACGAGGCGACGACCGGTTCCACCGCCATGCGGCCGCTGTCGTCGAGCGATGCCGTGAACGCGGAATCCTCCAGATAGAGGCTCTGCGACGCGCCGGTGGTGGCGAGCGCCTCGTACGTCCGCTCCGTTCCGGGCAGCGGGGCGACGCCCCCGTCGCGGGAGAAGCCGCCGTCCTCGTTCGTGACGGCGAGGACGTACGAGCCGTTTCCGCTTTCGTTGAGGTCGCGATACGGGAAGAACGACGCGATGCGGTCGGTGCGCACCTCCACGCCGATGACGCCCACGATGCCGCCCTGGGAGTCGCGCACGGGCTTGCTGTACGTGATGGACGAGGTGCCTGCCCGGCCGAGATCCACCGGGCGGCCCCAGTACCCCAGATCGCTCGTATTGGCTTCGGGATACCGCTCGGCTGCGCGCAGCGGCTCGTAGTAGAACGCGCTCTGGGCGTCGCCCTCGGCGGCGAGCGGGAACGTGGCCGACCACATGCTGTCCAGCGTGACGCCCAGCTGGCGGCCCACGCTGATGGGGCACGCGGCCAGCATGAGGTCGGAGCCGTTGTCGACGTCCACTTTCGGGTTCGAGTCGCGGATGTACAGCGCCGAGCGGTTGTCGGCCTCCCCTTCTGCGCCGTTCGTCAGCACGAGGTACACGCCGTCCACCTCGGCGCGATGCGAGAACGAGAGCAGGTCGTCCGAAGTCGATTCGATGATGGCGAGCGCCAGGTCGGACCCGGTCTCGATATCGGTCGACGCGGCGCCGTACGCCGCGAGCGTCTCGTCGATGTCGGCGGTCACGCTGTCCACCACGGGGTCGAAGTCCGACCAGCGAAAGATCATGTCGTTTTCGAGGTAGCTCGCTCGGCTCGCCACGCGTTCCGAGAACAGGTCGTACGCGTCGGTCTCCATCTGCCCGAGCATCTCGCTGCGGGCGAGCACCGCCAAGCACACGACGCCCTGGATGGCCAGCGCGACGCAAAAGGGCAAAGCGACGAGGACTCGAAAGGTCACCCCTCGCCGCTTGCCCGTCCGTTTCTGTCCGAAACGCTCGCTCAATCTTATGCGATCGCTCCCTTGAGCTGCGTCGTCAGATCGCCGAGCCACGCGTCGAACACGGCGTCGTCAAGGTAGGGAGCCAGCGCCTCCTCGGGCGATGCGCCCGCCGCGACGGCCTCGACCACCGCGGCCCGGTCGGACACGGCCTTGTCGGACAGCGTGCGTTCCAGGATGGCGCGCGCTTCGACGCCGCCCTTGAACGGCGGGTTCGCGTACACGCCCGCCTCGATGGTCTCCAGCGTTGCGGGCAGGTTCACGAGGTAGTTGTCCGAGGCGCCCTCGATGGACGAGGCGGCCGCCTCAAGGTTCTCGAGCGTCAGCGCGTCCTTGGTGACCGGCACGTAGCCGGCGCTCACCGAGAAGTCGGTGTTCTGCTCTTTCGCGGTGAACCACGTGAGGAACTCGACGCACGCGGTCTCCTTCTTCTCGTCGGACTTCGTCACCACGAAGCCGGCACCCTGCTGCGGCGAGCACGGCTGGCCGTTCTCGAACGACGGGTTCGGCAGCGCGCCCAGCTCGATGGGGTAGCTCGTGGCGTCGTCCACCGTGACGGTCTGCGGGAAGTAGACCACCGAAGACGACGAGCCCACGTAGCACACGAGGTCGCCCGTCTTCACCGCGTCCGAGCGGAACTTGCCCTCGGCCGAGAACCATCCCTGCACCATGGGAACGTAGTAGTTGTCCCACAGCGTCTTCATCGTGGCGCGGTCGAAGTTCAGCGTGCACGTGCCCCTCTCGATGTCGAAGATTTCATGGCCGAGCTGCTTCGAACCCGTGATCAGGTAGTTCGCCATCGCATCGCGACCGAAGAACGGGCGGCCGTCGCCTGCGACGTCCGGCGTCTGCGCGTCGGTCCACTCGTAGTAGCGCTGCGCCACCTTCGTGACGCCCTCGATGGTGCGCAGCTCGTCGAGCGTGGTGCCCGTGGCATCGGCAAACGTCTGGAAGTCGGTCATGTTGATCTGCAGCGTCTCAGTGGACTTGCCCACCGGAAACACCTTGAGGCTGCCGTTGCCGTTGAGGTCGCCCTCTTCGAGGAACCCGTCGACGAAGCCGGCCTTCTCGTCATCGGAGAGGTAGCCCGACAGGTCGGCCACCATGCCGAAACCGTCGATGACCGAAGCCGTGTCGGAATACGACAGGAACGCGTCGGGCATGGCCTCGGAGCCCACGAGCCCCTGCGCCGAATCGGTGACCGCAGAGGCGAGGTCGTTCACGCCGCCTTGGCTGGAGCTCGTCACCACGATGCCGAGGTCCTTGCCGCGCGTGGCGTTGAAGTCCTTCACGAGATCCTCGAACGCCTGCTGCTGCGTGCCGTTGTAGTACGTCCACAGCTCGACCTGCACCGGATCGGACGGATCGAGCACGGACGCGGTCGGCTCCTCCGAAGACGCCGGAGCGCTCGAGCAGCCGACAAGCGCCAAAGCGCCCGCAAGCGCGATCGTCGCGCCTACGCGTCGCATGATGTTCTTCTTCATAATCCCCTCATCATTCCGAATGACGGCGCTGGACGCCCTCTATGCATCCTGCCATTCTAGATCATGAAGATCATCGCAACCACGTCAATTTAACATTGAGGTAACGACAGGCGCGCGCACGCGTCGAGCGGACGGCGAGAACGGATCAGCGGTCGCGCGGAGACTCGTCCTGTTCGGGGCTGCGCGGCTCGGATGCGGACTCCGCGGACTGCGCTTGCGGGGCGGAAACGGGCGCGTCCTGCCGCATGGGCACGGCGCTCCGCACGGGGACCGCATCCTCGTCAAGGCGCTTGGCCATGGCGGTGGCGCCCTGCAGCGAGCCCTTTCCCTTCTGGTCGCGCACGGCCCGCTTCGCGTCGTGCTTGAACGTCTTGGTGGTTTGGATGAGGATGGCGCCGATGAGGAACGGCATCCAGAACACGATGCCGCGGTACACCAGCGCGATGGACAGCCCCGCCGCGCCCGACGTGCCGAACGACGTGAACGCCACTACGACGGCAGCTTCCACCACGCCCACGCCCTGCGGCGTGATGGAGATCATGGCGAACAGCGTGGCCACCACGTAACCGCAGATGAGCGGCTCGGGCTGATGCACGCCGAACGCGACGCCCACCAGGCTGAAGCAGGCCAGCTCGCAGGCACTGGCCGCGATGGAGCAGCCGAACGCCTTCGCCGTGGTCTTCGGGTTGTGCGCGATGAGGCCGGCGGCGTCGGAGAACGACCCCACGATGCGCTCGACCCACGGGTCGAGGGGCTTCTTCTTGAAGCGCACGAGGATGCGGTCGACGAGCCGCTCGATGGGGCGCAGCGCCTTCAGCACGAGGGCCGGGCGCTTGCGGCCCAGCACGAGGATGAGCACCATGACGCTGACGAGCGCGATGACCAAGAGGCCCAGCAAAAACCACAGGGGCGACAGGCCCACCGTGGCCGCGAGGATGGCGAATCCGATGAGCATGATGGTGGCGAAGCCCGAGTCCACGGTGATCTGCATGAGCAGCGCCGCGCTCGTGGCCCTGCCCGGCGCGATGCCGCGGCGGCGCGCGTCGTCCACCACGAGCGTGGTGCCGGCCAGGTTGAGCGACGGCGCGATGGTGTTCACGAAGAACGTGCCGAACACGAGGGGCAGCGTCTCGCGCGGGCTCATGTGCTCGTCGACGGCCTCGAAGCAGTAGGAATACGAGAAGCTCTGCGCGAAGTACTTGCCCAGCTGAGTGCACACCGCCGCGATGAGCGGGATGACGGCGCCCTTCTTGATGGTCTCGACGAGTTCGACCAGCTGGTCGCCGCGCAGCAGCACCACGGCCAGCACGATGACGATGACCAGCCCGATCAGCAGGTTTCGGATGTTGAGCTTCACCGGGGTGCCCGCGCGCGTCCGCTCCCCCGCCCTAGCGGAGGAACTCCTTGAGATCCGAGCGCATGAGGAAGTCCAGCTCGTCGGTGGTGGACGCGTCCGTCTCCAGGAACAGGAAGCCGTAGTTGCCCACGCGCTTCACGTCGAAGGGGCGCATCTCCAGCACGTGCGAGAAGCGGCCGAGGAACGCGTCGTAGTCGAACGCCTCGTCGCCCGTGGCGTCGGCCGGCGCGTTCAGCAGCGACATGGAGTACACCTTGTCGGCCTTGTCGGCGAAGGCCGCGTCGAAGTCGGGCTCGTCGTCCTCGAGGAACGCCTGGTAGGTGCGGTAGCCGTAGCCGTACCAGCTGACGTCGGTGCCGCCGAGGCCCGCGAAGCGCAGCGGGTTGAACTCGATGGGGCTCACGTGCCCGTCCGATACGCGCACCTCCACGTGCACGGGGAAGTTGCGCGCGCCGATGAGCGCGTTCACGCGGTCGAGCCAGGAGGTGAACATCGTGGACGTGTCGCGCACGATGGGGGCGCTCGTCACGTACATGCGGTCGGACGTGTCCTCGGGCGAGGCGAAGTCGTGGCGCAGCACGTTCAGGATATGCGCGCGGCCCGTCTCATCGAAATACGCGTCGAGTGCGTACTCGGTGCCCTCGAGGTAGCCCTCGAGGATGAACGACCCGGCGCCGATCACGCTCTCGGGGTACATCTCGTGCCACGACGAGGCGTTCTTCTGGATGTCGGCGAGGGCGCGTTCCCAGTCCTCGCGGTCCTGGATGGCGTAGACGCCCATGCTGCAGAAGCCCACCGAGGGCTTCAGCACGAAGGGCGCGGGCAGCTGCGCGAAGTCGAGCTTGAACAGCTCGTCAACCGAGCAGGTTTTGAAGAACAGGTCGGGATCGAGGCCGGCCAGCGCGGCGCGCATGGCGGCCTTGTCCTTGAACAGGCCGATGGCCCGCGACAGGCTGTCGTTGTGCGCGTTCTCGACGATCCAGGCCAGGGCGTTCTCGGAGTTCGTGTACACGCGCTCGCCTGCGTCGATGCGGGACACGGCTTCCTCGGCCGGCACGAGGTTCAGGGAACGGCCGGCGCCAGCCGCGTGCGCGAAGCCGTTGTCCAGCACGGGGTGCTGCGACTCCTCGAGCCAGGCGATCAGCGGTTCGGACACATAGGGCTCATCGAGCACGATCATGGTTTGACTCCTCCTTCGTCGGTGCAGCATCGGCTTCCAACGCCGCGGCCCCGCCCGCAGGAACCGGTTCGGCATCGTCGCCAAAAGGCAGTATACCCTCATGGCCGGCCTCGCGGATGATCTCCGCGCCTTTTTCAGCGCGCCGTTCCCAACCCGTTTTCCTTTTCACGTGCGGCTGAGCGCCGTATTCCTTGCGACGCGAGGAAAGGGCGCTGCCGATGCCGGCGCGCGGGGGCTCCCCCGCCGCGCGGGCGGCGCGCCACGCGCGGAACCGTTCGAGGTTCTCGCGAAACTCCTGCACGAGGCGCGGGGCGTCGTCGTGCGGGACGATGGGCCGGTCGAACGCGTCGCGCTTCCAGAACAGCCATACCACCAGCACGAGCGCCGCCACGGCCACCTGCACGGTGTTCACGTACAGGAACTCGGCGCCCGCCACCAGCACGAGCACGCCCAGCGTGAGCGCCCAAGCCGTGCGGAAGCGCAGGATGAGGCCCACGGCCAGCACGATGAGCACGGCGCTGCCCCCGATGAGGACCGGGCCGATGAGCAGACCGCCGATGTTGATCCAGTCCGTGAGCGTGGTGAACGGCTCGAACGTCTGGGGGATGAGCGCCAGCCCCAAGTTCACGAGGCCCACGATGAGCACGACGGTGCCCGACAGCCACGCCGTGTCCTTCGCGCGCTGCTCCTCGGTGGGGCTTTTCTTGTCGGCGAAGAAGCCCGACTGGCCCAGCAGCAGCGCGCCGATGCAGAAGGGGATCCAGAACATGATGCCGCGGTACACGAGCGCGATGGCCGTTGCCGTGGCCAGCGAGCACCCATGCGCCGTGAGGATGGCCGCGATGGCCGCCTCCACCACGCCCACGCCCTGCGGCGTGGGGCTGAGGATGACCGAGATGGCCGCCACCGCGAACGCCGCCACGAGCGCGGCCACGTTCTCGAAGCCGAACGCGTAGCCGATGGCCACGAGGCACGCCATGTTGAGGATGGCGGAGAACGACGCGTACGCCACGGTGATCAGGGTGCCCTGCGGGTTCTTCGCCAGGATGCCGGCCGACGAGATGAACGAGCCGGCCATCTTGCGGCCCCATGCCGGCTTGAGATGCTTCTTCAACAGGCCGAGCGCCTTGTTGATGAGCGACTCGATGCCCAAAAACAGGCGGAACAGGATGCGCGGCTTGCGGTAGCCCACCACGAACATGCTGGACAACGCCGCCAGCACCGCCGCCAGCGCGAGGCCGCCGACGAGGAACAGCGTGTTCATGGAGCCGGACAAGAGCATGGTGAGGAAGCCGATGACCGAGATCACGAGGATGGCGGCGAAGTATCCGATCTGCGAGAGGATGGCGCCGCTCGTGGACGTGCCCGCGTCCGCGCCCGTGCGGTGCGCGTCGTCGATGATGAACGCCACGCCCGTCGCGCCCGAGAACAGGCAGAACGTGTTGATGAACACGAGCGAGAAGATGAGCACGACGTTGTGCCAGAACCCGGTTTTATGGCCGACGGCCTCGAAGGCGGCGTCGTAGGAAGCCGCTTGCACGAGGTGGCGGGCCAGCATGAGCACGCAGGCCACGACCAGCGGCACGAGCGCGCCGGTCTTGAGCGTCGCGAGGAAGCTCGCCAGATAATCGGCGTTCGCGATGAGAAAGCATACTGCGACGATGCCGATGACGAGCAGCAGCGCTTTCTTCAACCAGCGACCCCCTTATCTGAACCATGATGGAATGATTCAGTATAGCATGAGGCGAAGCGCTGCAAGCGGAAGGGGAAACGGCACCACGCGCTTGCCATCCCTCACGGCAGCCGCGTTGATCGCGACATTGACGCCGCCTGGCAGAGATTGCACGTTATGAACGATTCTACGCAGGGGAAGGATTTTTCGACCTGGGGTTTCTCTGGCGTGCCCCTGAAAAGCCCTTCGAGAATCGTTCATAACGCGCGATCCGTGCCAGGCGGTAACCGCCATGCAGGATGTCGCCCTGAGCGGAAGCGTCGAAGCGGTCGAAGCCGAAGGATCACGTGCGGCTAAAGCCGTGATGCCTCCCGCTGGCGACGCGCAGAAAACCCCTCGGATCGCGCCGCCGCCTCAGGAGGCTGCGCGGCGGGCGACGCGGTACGTGCGCGCAAGGTTGCGGACGTTCACCACGTCGAACAGCACGGCGAACAGGAACGCCACGGCGAGCCCCGCGGTGACGGCCCCTTGCCGAGGCGCGATGATGAACACGAGCGGCGCGCCGAGCAGCACGAGCGGGACGATGACCCCGATGAGGCAGGAGCCGAAGCGCTTCCACAGCCCGTAGACGATGGAGATCACCACGTACAGGAACAGCCCGGTTGCCACGGTTCCCACCAGCGCCGACACTCCCAAAAGCGCCACCTTGCCAGCTACGACGAGGCTCTCGCGCCCGAGCTCGCGCTTCACGTCGTCGAGGGCCTCCTGCGGGGTTTTGCGCGGTTCGGCCGACGCGCGAAAGGGCGCGAACGGATCGAAGGGATCGAACGGCTGGCCGCCGCCCGCGCCGGAGGCACCGGAGCGCGGCGCGTCCCACGACGTCCACACGTAGGTGGTTCGGCCCTGCCCCTGGCCGGGCGCTTGGCCGAACGGCCAGCCGGCGAAGGGGTCGCTCGCGCCGGCGCCCGGGGCGCCGGAGGGGTGGGCATAGGGGTTCGCGTAGGGCCGCGGGTCGCGACGCGGGTCGAACTCGGGCGTCCACGAGCGGTTGAGCAGCACGTCGCGCGCCTCGTTGATGCGCTTCGTGAGCTCCTCGGCGTCCTCGCGCTCCTTCGATCCGAGCGGGAACTTGTCGGGATGATGCGCGATCACCAGTTTGCGATGGGCCTGCTTGACCGCGTCGTCGGTCGCGCCGTCTGACAGCCCCAGGATGTTGAGCGCTTCGGATTTCTTCATGCCCCCACTATACGCGCCGCCCTTTCCCCGCCATCATCCCGTCAGAGAACATCCACAAACGCGCAGATCCCCATCGGAGGACGCACATTCGCCCGAAACGCACGGATATCGGCGCTGGAGCGTGCGGTTCGGGCGAATGTGCGATCCTGCGGGGGACGCGAGGGCCGAACGCACGAGCGGCCTCCCGGAGGAGGCCGCTCGATGAGTGCCGATGGTCGGCCGATCGGGCCGCCGGAGCCTTCCTAGTGGCGGAAGTGGCGATGGCCGGTGAAGACGAGCGCGATGCCGTGCTCGTCGGCGGCGGCGATGACTTCCTCGTCGCGGATGGAGCCGCCCGGCTCGATGATGGCGGTGACGCCGGCTTCGGCCAGCGCGTCGAGGCCGTCGCGGAACGGGAAGAACGCGTCGGAGGCCGCCACAGCGCCCTTGGCTTCCTCGCCCGCCTGCTCGACGGCGATGCGGGCGGAGTTCACGCGGTTCGGCTGGCCGCCGCCCACGCCGATGGTCGCATGGCCCTTCGTGATGGAGATGGCGTTGGACTTGATGGACTTGCACACCTTCCACGCGAACAAAAGCTCGGCGAGCTCCTCGTCGGTGGGCTGGCGCTTCGTCGGCACCGTGAACGTCGCGGGATCCTCGGCCACGGCGTCGGAGTCCTGGCACAAGAGGCCGCCTTCGACGGAGCGGTACTCCACTTCCCCGCCGGCCGGGTTCACGCCGCCCGTGGACAGGAGGCGCGCGTTCTTCTTCGCGCTGTACATGTCGAGCGCGTCGCCCGCGAACTCGGGAGCGATGATGGCCTCGACGAACTGCTTGTTGTCGAAGATGGCAACCACGACGTCGGAGGTGACAGGACGGTTGAACGCCATGACGCCGCCGTAAGCGCTCACCGGGTCGCACGCGTGCGCGCGCTGGTAGGCCTCGACGAGGTCGTCGTTCTGGCACACGCCGCAGGGCGTGAGGTGCTTGACGATGACGCAGGCCGGCTCGTCGAACTCGCGCACGGCCGTCCAGGCCGCGTCGAGGTCGAGGTAGTTGTTGTAGGACAGCTCCTTGCCCTGGTGCTGCTTGGCGTGGGCCAGGCTGTGCGGCGCGTCGGCGTAGTCGTCGCGACGGTAGAACGCGGCGCTCTGGTGCGGGTTCTCGCCGTAGCGCAGGTCCTGCACCTTCGTGAGGCGCACCGTGCGGTCGGCCGGGAACTTCACGTCGCCCTCGCCCTCAAGCTGGGCGCCCATCCACGCGGCGATGGCACCGTCGTAGGCCGCCGTGGTCTCGAACACGTCGAGCGCCAGCTTGGCGCGCGTGTCGCGCAGGGTGGCGCCGTCGTTGGCGCGCATCTCGGCCAGGATGGCGTCGTAGCTTTCCGGGCGCGTGACCACGGCCACGCTCTCGAAGTTCTTGGCCGCGGAGCGCAGCATGGACGGGCCGCCGATGTCGATGTTCTCGATGCAGGTGCCGAAGTCGGCGCCGCTCTCGACCGTCTTCTCGAAGGCGTAGAGGTTCACCACCACCATGTCGATCATCTCGATGCCGTGCTCGGCCGCCTGGGCCATGTGGGCCTCGTTGTCGCGCTTGGCCAGAAGCCCGCCGTGCACGCGCGGGTGCAGCGTCTTCACGCGGCCGTCCATCATCTCGGGGAACTGCGTCACGTCGTCGATGGGCGTGACCGGCACGCCGGCGTCCTTGAGCGCGCGGGCGGTGCCGCCCGTCGAGATGATTTCCGCCCCGAACTCGTCGACGAGCGCGCGGGCGAAGTCCGCAACGCCGCTCTTGTCCGTGACGGACACGAGCACGCGCTTGACCTTAGGATTGCTCATATGGCCTTACATCCTTTCCTCTTGTCTGCGACTGAACGGCCCCATGCAGTCCAATCTCCTTCGACGCATGGTACCACCCTGGCCGCGAGGCGGGCTAAGAGGCGCGCGCATATCCAGCGAAAGCGCACGAAGGGCAGGTCAGCGAGCGGCGAGCTCCTCGACGACGGAATCCGTGTCTTTCACCTGGGCGAAGCGGCCGTCCCAGATGCGGTCCTCGAAATAGGCGGTGAGCGCGGCTCCGGAGGCGAACTCGCCGTCGAAGGTGGTGACGGCCTCGCGCGGCACGGTCACGTCGTAGCCCAGCTCGAAGGCCACCTTGACGGACACGTCGAAGCAGAACTCGGTCTGCATGCCGCACATGACGATGCGCTTCGCACCGAAGGATTGCAGCATCTCGTGGAGCCCCGTGCGGCGAAACGCGCTGTTGAAGCGCTTGCTGACGCAGGGCTCGCCGCCCTGCGGCGCAACGGCAGAATACGCCCGCCAGCCGTCCGTGCCGCGCTCGAGCTCGTCGCCCGCTCCCCCGTCGTGCAGCACGTACACCACGGGCACGCCGTTGCAGCGGCACGCCTCGATCAGCGCGGCCACCGAGGCGATGAAGCGCTCCTCGTCGGAAGGGTGCGCCTCGACGAGCGCGGTCTGCACGTCGACAACGATCAGCGCGTCGTATGCTCCCATCTGCATGCTAGCGACCGAGGCTCTGCTCGTGGCGCTCGCGCGCATCGGCGCTGTAGCGCTGGCGGTAGCGCACGTCCACGAGCTCGGCGACGATGGCGATGGCCAGCTCCGCAGGCGTCTTCGCCCCGAACTTGAGGCCGATCGGCCGCTTGACGCGCTCCCAGTCCTCCTCGGCAGCGCCGGCAGCCAGCACCAGCTCGTGCACGCGGTCGTTCTTGCCCGCGCACCCCATCATGCCGACGTAGTGCACGTGGTGCCTCGCGGCCCACACGCAACCTTCGGGATCGAACATGTGGCCGCGCGTGAGCACGCACACGTAGTCTTCGGGCGCAGCGTCGAGCTCGTCGAGCGCGTCGAAGTTGCCGCCCTCGAGCACGATGCGCTTGGCGCGGGGGAAGCGCGCCTCGCTCACGTACGCCGGATCGTAGTCGACCACCGTCACCGCGAAGCCCACGTGGTCGGCGAGCGCCGCCACCTCGCTCGCGGCGTCGGACGCGCCGAGCAGCCAGACGCGCACCTGGTCGAACAGCGGCACGCTCGCCCAGGTGAGGCCCTCGAACTGCTCGTTGTGCATCGAGGGGCCGCGCGTGACGTCCTTCATCTGGAACAGATCGCGCGGCGAATACGGGCGCGCGGCGACGACTTCCTTCGCGTCGTTGCAGAAGAACACGAGCGGCTCGCCGTCGGCCGAGCCCTCGTCGCCGTACTTCTTCGTCACTTCGTTGTCGATGTTGCGCGGGGCCTCGTCCGCATCGTAGACGATCTTGAAGCCAAGCCAGGCGAGGTCGCCTTCCTCCATGGCGCGCAGGGCGCGCTCGAACGTGGGGACGTCGTCGGTCGTGAGGCGTGCCGCGATCACGTCGAGGTAGGACGGGTCGACGTGGCTGTTGCCCTCGGTGGCCTCGGGCGAGAAGCAGGGGAAGTCCTCGACGCGCAGGACGGGCGTGCGGCCTTCGCGGAGGGCGGCGATGATGGTTTGAAGGACTTCCTTGTTCATGAGGGACTCCTTTGAGCTGAGGGCTGCCGGCAAAAGACAACCTGGATGGACGACGAGCTTACGCGCGGAGAGTACGGTTGACCCGCTAATCCCTCCGCGCGTTATGGAGCTAGTTAATATGCACCTTGCGGTCTTCGCCTACGGTTACGCGGCCTTCGGCTATCAGGCGCAACACTTCGGGGTACAGGACGTGCTCGACCTCGTGGATGCGGGCCTCGAGGTCGTCGAGGGCGTCGTCCTCGCGCACCTCCACGGCGCGCTGCGCCACGATGGGACCCTTGTCGTAGTCCTCGTTCGCGAAGTGAACGGTGATGCCCGTCACCTTCACGCCCGCGTCGAAAGCGTCCTGGATGGCGTGCGCGCCCTTGAACGAGGGAAGCAGCGCCGGGTGCAAGTTCAGCACGCGGTCGGGGAACGCGTCGAGCAGCACCGGCGTCACCTTGCGCATGTAGCCCGCCATCACCACGTAGGCCGCATCGGCGAAGCGCAGCGTCTCGACGATGCGCTTGTCGGCCTCGATCGGGTCGGCGTACACGTCGCGGTTGAGCACCGTCACCGGGATGCCCGCCCGATGCGCGCGCTCGATGCCGTACGCGTCGGGGCGCGACGACACCACGTGCACGATCTCCACCGGCAGCCCGTCGGCCGCCGCGTCGATGATGGCCTGCAAATTCGTGCCGCTGCCGCTCAGCAGCACGCCGATCTTAAGCGGTCCGGTCATCGCCCTACGCCTCCGCGTCGGCGCCGTACCCGTACAGCGCGCCGTCGCCCGTGTAGCGCACCTCGCCCTCGCCCGCCACGATGCGGCCCACGCGGTACGTGGCCTCGCCGGCCTCCGTCAGCGCGGCCTCCACCTCGTCGGCGCGCGCGGCGTCCACGATGAGCACCATGCCGAGGCCCATGTTGAACGTCTTGAGCGCCTCGGCCTCGTCGAGGTGCGCCGCGTCGCACACGAACGACGCGATGGCGGGCACCGGCCACGTGCCCAAGTCGACCTCGGCGGCGCAGGTCTTCGGCAGCGCGCGGTCGAGGTTCTCGGAGATGCCGCCGCCCGTGATGTGCGCGAGCGCGTGCACGGCGCCCTCGCAGGCTGCGAGCACGGCGCGCACCGGCTTCACGTAGATGCGCGTGGGCTCCAAAAGCGCATCCTGAAGGCTCGCGCCTCCCAGTTCCTCGCGCTCTATGCGCAGCTCGTAGTGGGTCTTGCCCTCGACGCACACCTTGCGCGCCAGCGAGTAGCCGTTGGAATGCAGGCCGCTCGACGCGAGGCCGATCAGCACGTCGCCCTCGCGGACGGCCGCCGGATCGAGCATCTTCGTGCGATCCACCACGCCCACGCAGAAGCCGGACAGGTCGTAGTCGTCCGGGTCCATGACGCCGGGGTGCTCGGCCATCTCGCCGCCGATGAGCGCGCACCCGGCCTGCTTGCAGCCCTCGCCGATGCCCGCCACGATCTCGGCCACGTTCTCGGCCTTAAGCTTGCCGATGGCCACGTAGTCGAGGAAGAACAGCGGCTCGGCGCCCGTGGCGAGGATGTCGTTCGCGCACATGGCGACGAGGTCGATGCCCACCGTGTCGTGCTTGCCGGCCAGCTGGGCCACCTTGAGCTTCGTGCCCACGCCGTCGGTGCCGCTGACCAGCAGCGGGTCGTCCATGTTCTTGGCCGCCGCGATGGAGAACAGACCGCCGAAGCCGCCGATGTCTCCCACCACCTCGGGTCGGTACGTGTCGTGCACGACGCCCTTGATGGCCTCGACGGCGCGCGCGCCCTCGGCCGTGTCCACGCCCGCCTGCGCGTAGGTCACCGCATCCTCGTCCATCCAGCTGGGCATGTGCGGGCCGTCGTCGGTCTGCGTCGCGCTTACGGTAATTCTCTCAGTCATCTTGGCTCCTTGTGCCGTATCGTCCATGTCGGGGCGATCCCCCCACTGTCATGCTCTTTCGTGCGAGGACGCGTCTAACCCGCCGCGCCTTCGCCGTACGTCTCGTCGAAATCCCTCTTCGTGAGAAAGCTCTTCTTCGCCACCGCCTCGGGGATGGCCACCGGATAGTCGCCGGTGAAGCACGCGTCGCAGAACCCTTGGCGCCGCGCGTCGGGAACGGATGCGCGCAGGCCCTCGAGCGAGATGAAAGCCAGCGAGTCCGAGCCGATCCATGCGTTCATCTCGTCGAGGCTCATGTTCGCGGCGATCAGCTGGTCGCGCGTGTCGGTGTCGATGCCGTAGAAGCACGGCCACATCACCTCGGGACTCACGATGCGCAGGTGCACCTCCGCCGCCCCCGCATCGCGCAGCATCTCCACGAGCTTCTTGGAGGTGTTGCCGCGCACGATGCTGTCGTCGATGACCACGAGACGCTGCCCCTCGATCACCGAGCGCAGCGGGTTCAGCTTCAAGCGGATGCCCAGCTGGCGCATGGCCTGGGTGGGCTCGATGAACGTGCGCCCCACGTAGCGGTTCTTCACGATGCCGTCGGCGTAGGGGATGCCGCTCTCGTGCGCGTAGCCCATGGCCGACGGCACGCCGGAGTCGGGCACGCCCAGCACGAGGTCGGCCTCCACAGGCGCCTCCTGCGCCAGGATGCGGCCCATGGCGCGGCGGGCCTGGTACACGCTCTGCCCGTCGATCACGCTGTCAGGGCGCGCGAAGTACACGTACTCGAAGATGCACGCCGCCGATGCGCGGGCGGGAACGCCCTGCTCGGCGTACATGCCGTCGCGGTTGAAGCGTACGATCTCGCCCGGCTCGACGTCGCGCACGTACCGTGCGCCCACGATGTCGAGGCCGCACGTCTCGCTCGACACCACCCAGCCGCGGCCGTCGGGCAGCGCGCCAATGCACAGCGGACGGATGCCGTTCGGATCGCGGAAGGCGTAGAGCGAGTCGGGACTGGCAAGCACCATGGCGTAGGCGCCCGACAGGTCCTCCATGGCGCGGCGGATGCCGTTGCGCAGGTGGTGCGTAGCTTGCGTGACCTGCCCGATCGCCTTCGCCGCCACCTCGCTGTCGGTGCCCGAGCGGAACTGCACGCCCTCGTCGATGAGGCGCGTACGCAGCGCGTTCGTGTTGATGAGCGTGCCGTTGTGCGCGAGCGCGATCAGCACGTCGTCGATGGCCGAGATGTGCGGCTGCGCGGCCTCCCACGACGCGGCGCCGCCGCTCGTGGAGTAGCGCGCGTGGCCCACCGCCACGAAGCCGTCGAGCGCGGCCAGGCTGGCCTCGTCGAACACCTGGGTCACGAGGCCCAGGTCCTTCGCCACCATGACGGTCTCGCCGTCGCCCACGGCGATGCCCGCGCTCTCCTGCCCGCGGTGCTGCAGCGCCTGCAGGCCGAAGCACGTCATGCGCGCCACGTCCTCGCCCGGAGCGAACACGCCGAACACGGCGCATTCCTCCTCGAGGCGGTCGGGGCGCTCGCCCGGCAGGATGGAGGTGCTCATGAAGCGATCTCCTGTTCCGCGGAATCCACGGCTGCGGCGGCATCGGGGTCCACGACCCCGTCGCCGCCCTCGCCCACCGTGCTAGCCGCCACGTAGGAGTACAGCACGTAGCGCCCATCGGAGGGCAGGTTGTCGCAGGTTGCCAGCGCGAAGGTGTGCGCGATGTCGGCGGCCTCGGGAATGTCGGAAGCGGCCACCACCGAGCGGTCGATCTTGTCCTGCACGTAGGCGACGCGTTCGGCCTCGTCGGCGAACTGCGTCTGAGCCAACGGATCGTCGGCCGCCACGTGCACGAGCGCGAACGTGTTCAGCTGGTAGTTGCCCTCGGGCGTGAGGATGTACACCGTGCGGTGCTCGTCGAACTGCGCCGCATCGCCGAAGTCGGCCAGGCAGGCGAACATCGAACCGTCGTTCAGGTGGTGCCCGTAGATGATGTTGTTCGGATCGGAGAAATCGCTTGCGTTCTCGGCCGACAGGAAGATGGCGCCGAACGTGGCGATCCATCCTTCCGAGCCCTTGAAGTCGTGCGTGAGGTACTTCACGTCGTCGGTAGTCTGCACGATGGGATAGTTCACCACGGTGCCGGGGATGTAGATCCAGCCCACCGTGTCGGGGTTGATGGCCTTGAGCGCGTCCCAGTCCACCGTGAATTCCTCGAGCGGAGTGGCCGCGATGTCGTCAGGGGGCGTGAAGCCCTCTTCCGCGACGCTTTGGTAGGTTTGCTGGCCCTGCCAATAGCTGAAGCCGATGGCGCCGAGCGCCGCCAGGGCCACGACGAACACCACGAGCGCGATCCAGAACACGACCCGCCACGGGCCGCCCTTCTTCTTGGGGCGCCCGGAGCCGGGCTGCTGGTAGTTCGGATGCTGTTGGTACGGGTTGCCTCCGCCGCCGTTCGATCGGAGACGGTTCGGCTGCGCGGGGCGGTAGGCGGCATGCTGCGCGGTTGCCGGACGGTAGGCGCCCGGTTGCGCCCCCGCTCGCGCCTGCGGCGCGGCGCCCCTCGGCGTGCGCGGCTGCTGCGCATGTCGCCCGCTCGAAGCGGGATCGGGATACTGTCGATACTCGGGCATGTTCACCTTTCGGATGATCGTCGGATGACGGAACTCCGTCGTCGCCAGACCGTTATCATAATAAACAAACGCCCCCATGATGGGGGCGCGATGTTCGCAAAAACGCAATTTTCACGATCGGAAACCGCTGTTCGCCGGAGCGGTTACTTCTTCATCTCGTCGATGAAGCCCTTCGCGATGAAACCGATGATGACAACGACGATGATGGCGACGATGACCCAGATGGCCTCCATAGGCACGGTGATTCCGAACAGAGTCATGGCTGTTTACCCCTTTTTTCGTTCAAGCGCGCGCATGCGCACGGTCGTTTTGAGTACTGCTGCCCATAGTAACGCGATCTCAGTTTTCGCGCAAGCGCGCTTCCAGGGCATCGTTGATAATTTTAAGCGCCTTGACGCGCGCGTAGCGCTTGTCGTCGCTCTCGAGGACGATCCAAGGGGCGAACGGCGTGCTGGTGAGGCGGAAGATATCTTCGACGGCGGCTTTGTACTGGGGGTACTTGTCGCGATTGCGCCAGTCCTCGTCGGTGATCTTCCACTGCTTCGCGGGATCCTCCTCGCGATCGTGGAAGCGGCGCAGCTGCTCCTCGGGGCTGACGTCCACCCAGAACTTCAGCAGGATGGCGCCCCAGCGCACCAGGTCGCGCTCGAACTCGTTGATCTCGTCATACGCCCGCGTCCATTCCGACACCGAAGCGAAGCCCTCGACGCGCTCCACGAGCACGCGGCCGTACCAGCTGCGGTCGTAGATGCCCACATGGCCCGCCTTGGGCAGGCGCGTCCAGTAGCGCCACAGGTGCGGGTGCAAAAGCTCCGGCTTCGTGGGGGCCGGGCTCGGGAAAACGGTGTAGGCGCGGGCGTCGAGCGCCTGGGCCACGCGCTTGATGTTGCCGCCCTTGCCCGCCGCGTCCCAACCCTCGTACATGATCATGAGGGGGATGCGCTTCTGGTACATCTCCATCTCCAGCTTGTTGAGGCGCTCCTGTTCCGCCTTGAGCTGCACCTTGTACTCGCCGGGATCGAGCACGAGCGCGTGGTCGATGCGCTCGAGACGCGGCGGGTCGTCCACTTGGCGGAAGCGCGATACGCGCGGGGCGCGGGCGGCGGCGTCGGCGGCGGCGCGCTCGGCCTCCTCGCGCACGCGGGCCTCCTCTTCGGGAGTACGGCCGAACAGCGGCGCTTCATCGAGGGCGCCCGCCGAGTTGGCCTGCGCCTTGGCGGCGGCCGCGGCGGCTTCCGCATCGGGCGCGGCGTCGAGCGCGCCCGTGAGCGCATCGACCAGCGTCTCGGCGATCTGGATGTTGGCGCGGCGTTTGTCCTCGCCGTTCACGAGGTTCCACGGCGCAAACGAGAAGTCGCTGCCCTTCAGCAGGTTGTCGTAGAGCCGGTACGCCTCTTCGTAGTTGCCGATGGTGGCCAGCTTGTCCTCGCCCACGCGCCAGCGCGTAGCGGGGTCGTCGTGCAGGCGCGTGAGGCGCTTCTTCTGCGCCTCCTTCGTGACGTGCACGAAGAACTTCACCACAAGGTAGCCGTCGTCGGCCAGCTGGCGCTCGAAGTCGGACGCCGAGGTGAGGTAGCGGCGCAGCACGTCGATGTGGCGCTCGTCGCGCGCCTCGGCCATGGCGGCTGCGACGGCCTTTTGGTCCTTGCGCTTGGACGACTTGAGCGAGAGCTTGCCGAACTCGGTGTACAGCATGTGCTGGACGGCGGCGGTGTACCAGCCGCGATCGAAGAACGAGATGGTGCCGCGCTGGCCGAGTCCCTTCCAGAACTCCTGCATCACCGGGTAGAAGCCCGTCACGCCGTGCGCGCCGCCCGCGAACGAGCGCGCGGCCTTCACGTCGAGGTTCTCGGTGACGTACACGCTGGTGGCACGTGCGTCGAGATGGTACATGAGGTCGGAGATGCGGCTGCCCTTACCGGCGCCGTTCCACCCCTCGAACAGCACGACCAGCCCCACGCCCTGCACGCGCGCCCGCTGCTGCAGCACCACGAGCCGCTCCATCAGCTCGTCGCGACGCGCCTTGTAGACGTCTTTCGAAAGCGGTTCGAGTGAGAAATCGACGGTCTCCAGCATGGGCGCTTCCTTTCCTTCGAGAGGTTCATAGTACCACAAGGTTCCCGGAGAGCCGGGCCGAGGCACCGCTCGCTCGGGGCTCGGGGCGGGGTTCACGATCCGATTGAAGCCGACGACCTCGCCCCGAGGAGGGAGAAAAGTAAAATCCTGCTTTCAGTTCCTCTCGCTTCTGGCCGGATAACACGGGTACGCCTACAATGGAGGGATGGAGCACGTTGCGGATCGCCCCAGGCGAGCCGCCTGATTGCGGATGGATGGACCGATGCCCAACTATGCGGTGGTCGACCTCGGGTCGAACTCGATACGCCTCGTCGTGTACGACGTGAAGGACGCGCACAAGCGCACGTACACGAGCAAGGACTTCAAGAGCCTCATCAACGACAAGGTGATGGCGGGCTTGTCGGCCTACGTCGTGAACGGCACGTTCACCCAGGACGGCATCGACCGCGCCATCAGCGTGCTGCGCGGCCACGCGAAGCGCGCGCGGTACTTCAACTGCGAGAAGATGGAGGTGTTCGCCACCGCCGTCATCCGCAACGCCTCGAACTGCGAAGAAGCGGTCGCGGCCATCGAGGAGGGCGCCGAGCTGCCCATCTCGCTGCTGTCGGCGCAGGACGAGGCGCACCTGGGCTTCGTCGGCGCCACGTGCGACCGTTCGGTCGAGCGCGGCACGCTCGTCGACATCGGCGGCGGCTCCACCGAGCTCACGCGCATCGATCACGGCCGCGACTTCGACAACGCGAGCATCGGGCAGGGCTCGCTCTCGTCGTTCGCCCAGCACGTGCGCGCCATCCTGCCCACCCCCGGCGAGATGGACGCCATCGCCGCCGCGTTCCGACAGCGCTTCGCCGCGCTGCCGCGCCCGGACGCGTACCGCTCGGAGGCGCTGTTCGGCATCGGCGGCAGCGTGCGAGCGGCCGCCAAAATGCACGCTCAAGCCACCGGCGCCCTCGCCCGTCCGAAAACCATGACGAAACGGGAAATTCATGCGATACTGGAATGGTGCCGCACCGATCCCGACACGTTCGCGCACACCGCGCTCAAGGCCTCGGCCGAGCGCGTGCACACGCTCGTGCCGGGCTGCATCATTCTTCTGGAGCTGTTCGACGCATGCGGAGCCGATCGCCTCGAGGTATGCAAATACGGCGTACGCGAGGGATACCTGATCGACCGCATGCTGCGGTAGCGACGCATGCAGGAAGCGAGCGTTTACGGGAAGGGGACGTTCATGGACACCGCCAAGAAATCCGCCACCGACACCACCACCGAGGCACCCGTCGGCCAAGCGCCGGTCCCGCTCGCGGAAACGCGCGCGGACGAGATGCGCGCCTCGGTCGACGAAGTCGAGGGCGCGAGCCCCTCCGTCGAGGGAGACGCGCCCGCCAAGGCGCCGTACATGCAGAACCGCGAGCTGTCGTGGCTCACCTTCAACGAGCGCGTGCTCGACCAGGGCGCCGACGAGACGGTCCCGCTGCTCGAACGCCTGAACTTCATCTCCATCTTCTGGAGCAACCTGCAGGAGTTCTTCATGGTGCGCGTGGGCAGCCTGACCGACCTGTCGCTCGTGAAGAAGCACATCATCGACTCGAAGTCCGGCATGACGCCGACCGAGCAGCTCGAGGCCATCTATGCGCGCTGCCACGAGCTGTACCCCATCCAGGAGCGCACCTACGAAACCGTGCGAAAGCTGCTGTGCGAGCGCGGCGTGTGCAGCCTGCGCCCCGAGGACCTCGACGACGGCCAGCGCGCCTTCCTGTCCGATTACGTGCACAAGAACGTGATGCCGTTCCTGTCGCCGCAGATCATCAACTCGCGCCATCCGTTCCCCCACCTCGAGAACGGCGCGCTGTACGTGGTGCTGCGCCTCAACGAGGAGCTGGGCGCCAAGAAGAAGGCCCCCAAGGCGAAGGACGGCGAGAAGGCGACCAAGGAGGAGAAGGCGAAGAACCTCGGCGCCGAGGGCGTGACGCTGGGGCTCGTGCCCATGCCGCGCCAGTGCGAGCGCGTGATCGCCCTGCCGGGCGACGGGCTGCAGTTCATCCTGCTCGAGCACGCCATCGAGATGGTGGCCGACGAGATATTCTCCATGTACGCCATCAAGCACACCAACGTCATCTGCGTCACGCGCAACGCCGACCTCGACGCCACCGAAGGCACCGACGAGAACGACGAGGATTACCGCGAGCACATGAAGCGCATCCTCAAGAAGCGCTCCCGCCTGGCGCCGGTGCGGCTCGAAAGCGAGCGCCCGCTGTCGCCCACGTTGGAGAAGCTGCTGCTCAAGCGCCTGAACCTCAAGCCGTACCAGGCCTACGTCACCAAGGTTCCGCTCGATATGGGCTACACGTTCGGCCTGGCCGGCCGTCTGCCCGAGGGCAAGCGCGCCGAGCTGACGAACACGCCGTTCACGCCGCAGTGGCCGGGCTGCCTCGACCGCAACCGCCGCATCATCGACCAGGTGTGCGAGAAGGAAGTGCTGCTGAGCTACCCGTACGAGAGCATGGACGCCTTCGTGCAGCTCTTGCGCGAGGCCGCGAACGACCCTGCGGTCATCTCCATCAAGATCACGCTGTACCGCCTGGCCAGTCAGTCGCACCTGGCCGAGGCGCTCATCGCCGCCGCCGAGAACGGCAAGGAGGTGACCGCCTTGTTCGAGCTGCGCGCCCGCTTCGACGAGAGCAACAACATCGAGTGGTCGCAGCGCTTCGAGCAGGCGGGATGCAACGTCATCTACGGGTTCCGCGACTTCAAGGTGCACTCGAAGATCTGCTGCATCACGCGCCAGACCGAGCACGGCTTGCAGCACATCACGCAGCTGGGCACCG
This sequence comes from Eggerthella timonensis, assembly GCF_900184265.1. Classification (NCBI taxonomy): domain Bacteria; kingdom Bacillati; phylum Actinomycetota; class Coriobacteriia; order Eggerthellales; family Eggerthellaceae; genus Eggerthella; species Eggerthella timonensis. The sequence continues at coordinate 1,477,128 of NZ_FXXA01000002.1, read as the reverse complement.
GCAACTACAACGAGAAGACGGCCAAGCTCTACACCGACCTGTCGTTCATCACCACCGACGAGACGTTCGGACGCGACGCCACCGAGTTTTTCCGCAACATGGGCCTGGAGAACACCTCCGACAACTACGACATCATGTGGGTGGCCCCGCTGCAGATCAAGCCGATGATCCTCGCGGGCATCGACGCCCAGATCGAGCGCGCGAAGGCCGGTGAGCCGTGCGGGCTGTTCTTCAAGACGAACTCCGTCACCGACAAGGACGTCATCGAGAAGATCGTCGAGGCGTCGCAGGCGGGCGTCGAGGTGACGCTGTTCGTGCGCGGCATCTCATGCATCGTGCCGGGGCTCGAGGGCTACACCGACCACGTGCGCGTCGTGTCCATCGTGGGCCGGCTGCTCGAGCACAGCCGCATCTACGGGTTCGGCCCGCGCGACAGCATGAAGCTGTACCTGTCGAGCGCCGACCTCATGACGCGCAACATGGACAAGCGCATCGAGATCGCCTGGCCCGTGCTGAACGACCGGCTGCGCGAGGAGATCCTCGGCTACCTGGACGTATCGATGAGCGACACGGCGAAGCTGCGCGAGCTGCTTCCGGATCGGAGCTATACCCCGCTCGGAGCGTTCGCCGAAGAAGCCGAGGACGGCACGACCACGCTGTTCGAGTCGCAGGAGTTCTTCATCAAGCGCGCGCAGCAGCGCCGCCTCGAAGCGGCGGAGGAGGAAGCCGCCCGCGAGGCGAACCGCCGCAGCGCGCCGCGCAGCGAGGTGCCCGTGAACGAGGAGCTGTTCGAGAAGCCGGAGGCAGAGCCGGCGGCCGCCGCAGTCGAGCCAAAGCCGGTTGAGCCGATGGCGGCAGCGGCGCCCGTAACCGTCGAGCCCGCACCTGAGCCCGAGCCGGCGCTCGAGGCCGACGCCATCGAGCCGCCCGTCGCGGCGCCGCAGGCGCAGCCGGAGCGCGAACGCAGCCTCGCGACGGCCCCGCCGCCCCGCAAGAAGCCGAGCCTGTTCGTGCGCTTCCTCAGCTTGTTCGCACGCAGGTGACCGTATTCCGCATCGCATGAGAAACGCCCCCGGCTCCGAAGAGCCGGGGGCGTTCGTTCGTCAATGATGCGACAGGAGCGCGGTCCGACGATGCCTGCGGTCGACCGGCGGCAGGTCGCGGCCGCGTCCGTGTCGCACCGTCCACGATCCCACGAGCGCGTTCGTCGCGCAAGGGACCGCGTCGAAGCGTTGACGGGAAGAAGCTCGCGCGTTGCGCGGCCCGCGGGGCGCGCGTTCCCAGGCGACGCCCCCGCCGAAAGCTTGCGGCCTAGCCCTTTTTCACCGGCCTCACGTACTTCCAGAAGCGCTCCGGATCGTGGTAGAAGTACAGCACGCGCCCCGGATCGGTGTCGAAGCGGTAGCCGGTGCCGTCGAAGTCGAACGTCGCCATCGCCTCCTCGATCTTGCCCTCCACGCTGCGGTTCTCCTGCTCGTAGTCGAACGGGCCGTGCTCGAACACGAGGTACTCGGCCTCCGGCACGTCCATCATCGTGAGGTTCGGCGGCAGCGCGCCGTCGTAGGAGGCGGGGAGGCGCACGCCGTAGCACTCGACGCGCGGGAAGCCCCAATCGCACAGCCTTCCGCCGGGGTCGCCGATGTAGGCCATCACGTGCCCGCCGCTGCTGTCCGCCTCGCTGCCGCCGTTGTCGTCCAGCTTGCCCTTGATACTGTCGAGCAGGCCGCACACCGTCTCGTGATCCTGCCCGGGCACGAGGCTCTGCTTTCGCCAGAAGTCCCAGTACCCGTTGCTCTCGCCGTTCCTCACGTGCAGGAACTTATGCGCGGGGATGGTCACGAAGTACGTTTTGACGTCGTCGTTCGATTTCACCATGCCGATCTCTCCTAATCCTAAAATGTACCGGTCGAACGGGTTGATCTTCGTACGAAGCACGACCGGCGCGGGGCGCTTGCGGAATTCGCTGGGGACGATGCCGTACGCCGCCTTGAACGCCCGCGTGAACGCCTCGTGCGAAGAGAAGCCGTAGTCGAAGGCGATGTCGAGCATGCTGCGCTCGCTGTCGCGCACTTCCTTGAGCGCGAAGGCCAGCCTGCGCTGGCGCAGGTAGTCCCGAAACGACATGCCCGATACCTCTTTGAACTTCCTCGTCACGTGGAACTCGGAATAACCCAGCCTGCGGGAGAGCGCGCTCAGGGCGAGCGCCTCGTCGTCGTGCCGTTTGATGCAGGCATCGATCTCGTCGACGATCACCTGTATGTGCTGATGCCACTCGTACATGCGCCCGCTCTCCTCGTTTCGACTACGCAAGCGTACTATAGTGGAGCGGGCGGGTCGCCGCTTGATCCCGCTTGCGGTCGTTCCGTTTTCCCCTTGAAATCGCGCTTCGTGCGCGCCGTTCGCCGTCGCATCCCGTATCATGGCCAAAACGCCGTGCGGAGGCATGCTCCGCCGAACCGAAGGGGAACGCTCGATGTCCGAAAAGAATCCCGTCTGCGGCCTCGCCCTGTTTCTGACGGCCGCCATCGTCACGTTCGGCTGCCTGACCGTCATGCAGTTCCTCGAGAAGCCATGGTTCTTCGTCGCCCTCGTCGCCATGCACGCGGGCATCGCGCTGTTCGTGGTCAGCAAGCGCGCGCTGCGCAAACAGGAGCTCGACCTGACTCGCTACTTCAAAAGCGAGTACGCGATGTTGCTGCCGTTTCTGCTGATCATGGCTTACTCGTTGATCTCGAGGACAGGCGTGTTGCCGCCCTTCGGTTCCGCGAAAGCATCGATCACGCTCGTGTACGCGCTCATCTGCTTCGCGGTGACGTTCTGGAACTTCCGCCGCATGCAGGCCGACGCGCGGGCGCAGGCGGCAGGCGCGAGCGGATCCGCAGGAACCGAAACGGCGCCAACTCACGCGCGCGTGGCGCTCGCCGACTGATTGGGGGAGACGGAGGGACGGGGTAATTGTCTCATTTTGCAGGCAAAATGAGACAATTACCCCGTCCCTCCGTCTCCCCCTCCGTCTCCCTCCCAGATCGTCTTGATTGCGCAGCCGAACAGGAAGCGCAGTCCAACGACACGTGCGAAGGCGCACGTGCCTTTCGTCGCCACCACGTGAAACGGCCCCGACGCGCGGTGCGTGCCGGGGCCGTTGTCGCCGGGCGATGGCAACGAGGCTAGACTTCGCGCTCCACCACGTCGGCGATGGCGCGCGCGTGGCGTTCGGCCTCCTCGGCGCTGGCAGCCTCGACCATGACGCGCACGACCGGCTCGGTGCCCGAAGGGCGCAGCAGCACACGTCCCGAGTCGCCCAGCTCGGCTTCGGCGGCGCGCACCGCATCCTGCACGGCCGCGTTGCCGTCCACGGCATGCTTGTCGCCCACGCGCACGTTGATGAGCGTCTGCGGGAAGCGCGTCATCGCGCGCGCGGCTTCCTCGATCGTGGAGCCCGCGCGCTGGCACGCGGCCAGGAACTGGAGCGCCGTCACGAGGCCGTCGCCCGTGGAGTTGTGCTCGAGGAAGATCATGTGGCCGCTCTGCTCGCCGCCCAGGATGAACCCGCCCTCGCGCATGGCCTCCAGCACGTAGCGGTCGCCCACCTTCGTCTGGACGAGCTCGATGCCCGCATCGCGCAAGGCGTGGGTGAGGCCGAGGTTGCACATGACGGTGGACACGGCGGTGCCGCCGGACAGCAGACCGCGCTTGTGCAGGTCGATGGCGCACACGGCCTCCACCACGTCGCCGTCGATCTCGTTGCCCTTGGCGTCCATGAGCATGACGCGGTCGGCGTCGCCGTCGTGCGCGATGCCGACGTCGGCGCCCGTCTCGGCCACGAGCGCGCGCAGCGGCTCAAGATGCGTGGAGCCGCACTGCACGTTGATGTCGGTGCCGTCGAAGTCCTCGTTGACCACGACGACCTCGGCGCCCAGACGGCGCAGCGCCTCGGCGCTCGTCATGCACGAAGCGCCATGGCCCACGTCGAGCGCCACCTTGAGGCCCGTGAAATCGATGCCCTCGTTTGCCACCGTGGACACGGCGTGCGCGATGTAGAGCTCGCAGGCATCCTCCACCGGCAGGGCCACGCCCACCTCGTCGCCGCCCGGGAGCTCCTCGGCCGGCGGGCCGCCCGCGGCCACGAAGGCCTCGATCTCGTCCTCCACCGCATCGGGCAGCTTGAAGCCCTGGCCGTCGAACAGCTTGATGCCGTTGTACTCGGGCGGGTTGTGCGAAGCGGATATGACGATGCCGCCGTCGCAGACGAGCTCGCGCACCAAGAGCGCGATGGCGGGCGTCGGGATGATGCCGGCCAAGAGCGCCGTGCCGCCCATCGACATGATGCCCGCCGCAACGGCCGCTTCCAGCATGTCGCCGGACAGGCGCGTGTCTTTGCCGATGAGGATGGTCTTTCCCTGGAACGCCACGGCGGCCTGGCCCAGCCTGAAGGCCGTCTCGCACGTCAGTTCCTTGTTCGCGACTCCGCGCACGCCATCCGTGCCGAATAAACGAGCCATGTTATTTCCCCCGTTTCACGTGTTCTTCGTGCAAGCGGACGGCGCCGCTCGGGCGCTCCCCCTCCACCATGCGGTCATTGAGCTCGGCGGCGAACTCGTCGAGGCCGATGCCGTAGCGTTCGAGCACGACGAGCAGGTGGTACACCATGTCGGCCGCCTCGTAACGCAGATGGTCGACCGCCGCGTCGTACTCGGGCGGCAGATCCACGGCAAGCCGCTCCGCCTCGTCGATGCCGCCCGCCGCGAGCGACGCCGCGAGCGACGAGCAAGCCCAGGATTCCACGTCCTTCGCCGCAAGCGCCGTCTCGCCCGCCTCTTCCATAACCTTCTTCAGCACCTCGTCGGGCGAGGTGGTGAGCAGGCGGTTCGTATAGCTTTCCTCCCCCGCATCGCGCCGTGCGGCGATGGTGGCGGCAAGCGCCTCGAGCGTGGCCCCTATCTGGGACGGAGGCGGCGTCTCGCCGGAGGGGAGATAGGTTTTGTTCGACATGGGATGATGCCTTTCGAGATGATCATGCGGCTCCTTCCCTTGGGACGGCCGCACGACGTGCAGGTCCCGCAATCCAAACGCCCTTGCGAGGGAAGGAGACGCAGCGGGCACAGCGAAAGGGGGCGCGCCGAAAGCGCGCCCCCGTCAATGCTATTCCTCGACGTCGTCGTCAGCGTTGGATGCTTCTTCCTCATCCTTGCTGGTCAGACCGAAGCCCAGCGATCCCACAGAGCCCAGCAGCGCGTCGAGCTCTTCCAGATTGCGCTGGTAGGAGCGCGGCGGCAGGGCCTCGCCCAGCATGTCCTCGCCCTCGGTATTGAAGGTCGGGGGCTCGTCGCCGCCGATGAGGATGGTGTCGTCAGGCGAGAACACCATGTCGAGCAGCTGGCTCATGTCGTCGCTCGTGGCCGCGAGGTCGTCCTCGATCACGTGCGTCAGCTCGTGGGCGTCGAGACCTTCCTTCAGCTCCTCGATGGCCTTCACGCCGATGCCCTCGATGCGCAGCAGGTCCTCCTCGGTGTGGCCCACGAGGTCGGCCACCGTCTCGATGCCCGCCTCGGAGAACTTGTTGGCCCAACGCTGCGACACGCCCAGATCGTCGTAGATGTACAGGCGCGCGTCCTCGTCGGACAGCTGCGGGCCGCGATGGCCCAGCGACAGGCCGCTGTAGTAGCTGCCGTAGTTCGTGCCCATGTTGAGGTAGCCGTCGCCGTCGAGCGACCAATCCTGCGGCTGCGGCAGCAGCTCCTCGATGTCGCGAAGCGCTTCCGGCGCGAAGTCGGGCAGCGTCTCGCCCATCACCGGCGCAACCGGGCGGCCCTTGTAGGTGAGGCCCACTTCGCGGTAGCGCGAAAGGCCCGTGCCCGCCGGGATCGGCTTGCCGATGATGACGTTCTCCTTGAGGCCGGCCAGGTGGTCGATCTTGCCTTCAATGGCGGCGTCGGTGAGCACCTTCGTGGTCTCCTGGAACGAGGCGGCCGACAGGAACGAGTCCGTGGCCAGCGACGCCTTCGTGATGCCCAGCAGCAGCGGCTGGCCCACGGGCGGCTCCTTGCCCTCAGCGATGAGCGCGTTGGCGGCATCCTCGAACTCGAAGCGGTTGACCTGGCGGCCCGGCAGGTAGTCGGACTCGCCGGCGTCCATGACGGCCACCTTGCGCAGCATCTGGCGCGCGATGACCTCGATGTGCTTGTCGTTGATGTCCACGCCCTGGGACACGTACACGCCCTGAACCTGGCTCACGATGTAGCGCAGCGTCGTGTTCGGGTCGGTGAGGCGCAAAAGGTCGTGCGGGTTCACCGAGCCCTTGGTGAGCTGCTGGCCCACCTTCACTTCGCAGCCGTCCGTCACGCCGGGCAGCATCTGGGCGCGCGCCGACACGACGTACTCGCGGAAGTTGCCCTGCTGGTCGTGGATCGTGATGGTCTTGGACTGCTTGTCGCCCGAGATCTGCAGCGTGCCGGAGATCTCCGCGAGGACGGCAAGGCCCTTCGGCTTGCGCGCCTCGAACAGCTCCTGGACACGGGGAAGACCGTGGGTGATGTCCTCGCCGGCGACGCCGCCGGTGTGGAACGTACGCATGGTGAGCTGGGTGCCCGGCTCGCCGATGGACTGGGCGGCGATGATGCCCACCGCCGTGCCGATGTTCACCGGACGCGACGTGGCGAGGTCCCAACCGTAGCACTTCTGGCACACGCCGTGCTCGGCATGGCAGGTCATGACCGTGCGGATGACGAGCGTCTCGACGCCCGCGGCATCCATGGCCTTGAGCTGGTCCATATGGGTGATGTACTCGCCCGCAGCCAGCAGCACGGCGCCGTCGGCGCCCGCCACGTCGTTGAGCAGGCAGCGGCCGATGAGGTTCTCGTCGACGTCGCCCTTTTCGTTGTGCAGCGGGTACGGCACGCCGTCGGAAGTGCCGCAGTCGATCTCGCGGATGATGACGTCCTGGGCCACGTCCACGAGGCGGCGGGTCAGGTATCCCGAGTCGGCGGTACGCAGCGCGGTGTCGGCCAGACCCTTACGGGCGCCGTGCGTGGAGATGAAGTACTCCAGAACCGACAGGCCCTCGCGGAAGTTCGCCTTGATCGGGCGGTCGATGATCTCGCCCTTCGGGTCGGACATGAGGCCTCGCATACCGGCCAGCTGGCGGATCTGCTTGATGTTACCGCGGGCGCCGGAGAACGCCATCATGTAGATGGGGTTGAACTTGTCGAAGTTCTCGGCCATGGCCTCGCCGACCTCTTCGTTCGCGGCGTTCCAGATGTCGACGACCTGCTTGTGGCGCTCGTCGGGGCTCATGAGGCCCATCTCGTAGTCCTCGTCGATGGCCGCGACCTTCTCGTCGGCGGCAGCCAGGATCTCGCCCTTGTTCGGCGGCACGGTGGCGTCGTACACCGACACGGTGACGCCGGCGCGCGTGGCGTAGTGGAAGCCCGCGTCCTTGAGGCCGTCGAGGATCGCCGGCACGCTGGACAGCTCGTAGCGGTTGCACACGTCCTCGACGAGGCGGCTGATCTCCTTCTTGTTCATCTCGTAGTTGAGGTACGGGTAGTCCTCGGGCAGCACGTTGTTGAACGTGATGCGGCCGATGGTCGTCTCGATGCGCTCGCCGGCCTTGTGCTCTTCGAACACGCCGAAGGCCGTGGCCACCTGCGTGTCCCTGGAGAGGCGCACCCAGATCTTGGCCTGCAGGTCGAGCTCGGCTCGGGCGTCGTAGGCGTTCATGGCGTCGTCGAAGTCGATGAACGAGCGGCCCTCGCCCTCGAAGCCGTCGCGGGCTGCCGTGAGGTAGTACAGGCCGATGATCATGTCCTGCGTGGGCACGGTCAGCGGGCGGCCGTGGGCCGGCGACTTGATGTTGTTGGCGGACAGCATGAGCACGCGGGCCTCGGCCTGCGCCTCGGCGCCCAGCGGCACGTGCACGGCCATCTGGTCGCCGTCGAAGTCGGCGTTGAAGGCGGTGCAGACCAGCGGATGCAGCTTGATGGCCTTGCCCTCGACCAGCACCGGCTCGAAGGCCTGGATGCCCAGACGGTGCAGGGTAGGTGCGCGGTTCAGCAGCACGGGGTGCTCGGTGATGACCTCTTCCAGCACGTCCCACACGTAGCTGGCACCGCGATCGACGGCGCGCTTGGCGGCCTTGATGTTGGCGGCGTACTCAAGCTCGACCAGGCGCTTCATGACGAACGGCTTGAACAGCTCGAGCGCCATCTGCGACGGCAGGCCGCACTGGTGCAGCTTGAGCTGCGGGCCGACGACGATGACCGAACGGCCGGAGTAGTCGACGCGCTTGCCCAGCAGGTTCTGGCGGAAGCGGCCCTGCTTGCCCTTGAGCATGTCGGACAGCGACTTGAGCGGACGGTTGCCCGGGCCCGTGACGGGGCGGCCGCGGCGGCCGTTGTCGAACAGGCTGTCGACGGCCTCCTGCAGCATGCGCTTCTCGTTGTTGACGATGATCTCGGGCGCGCCGAGGTCCAGCAGGCGCTTGAGACGGTTGTTGCGGTTGATGACGCGACGGTACAGGTCGTTGAGATCCGACGTCGCGAAGCGGCCGCCGTCGAGCTGCACCATGGGGCGCAGGTCGGGCGGGATCACCGGGATGACGTCGAGGATCATGTCCGTCGGCTTGTTCTCGGACTTGAGGAACGCGTCGACCACCTTGAGGCGCTTGATGGCCTTGGCGCGCTTCTGGCCCTTGCCGTTGGCGATGACGTCGCGCAGCTCGTCGGCCGTCGCGGCCAGGTCCATGGCGTCCAGCAGGTCGCGCACGGACTCGGCGCCCATGCCGCCCGTGAAGTAGTCGCGGTAGTTGAGGCGCATCTCGCGGTAGAGGGCCTCGTCCGGCACAAGCTGCTTCGGCTCGATCTTCATGAAGGCGTCGAAGGCGTCCTGACGCAGCGCCTTGCGCTCGTTGAACTCCTCGTAGATGTCGGCGATCTCCTCGTCGACCTCCTCGGCCGTCATGCGCTCGTCCTCGTCCACGTCGTCGACGAAGTCGTCGTCCTCGGGGACGTAGTCCACGGACAGCTTGCGCGTGGCCTCCACGAGGCGGTCGCGCTCGGCGTCCAGCTCCTCGAGGTCGGCGGCCAGCTCGTCACGCAGCTCGTCGGCGTCTTCCTCGCGAGCCTCCTTGTCCACCGAGGTGATGATGGAGGACGCGAAGTACAGCACCTTCTCGAGCTCCTTCGGCGCGATGTCCAGAAGGTAGCCCAGGCGCGACGGCGAGCCCTTGAAGTACCAGATATGGCTGACCGGGGCAGCCAGCTCGATGTGCCCCATGCGCTCGCGGCGAACCTTGCTGCGCGTCACCTCGACGCCGCAGCGCTCGCAGACGATGCCCTTGAAGCGCACGCGCTTGTACTTGCCGCAGGCGCACTCCCAGTCCTTCGTCGGGCCGAAGATCTTCTCGCAGAACAGGCCGTCCTTCTCGGGCTTGAGCGTGCGGTAGTTGATCGTCTCGGGCTTCTTCACCTCGCCGCGCGACCAGCTGCGCACGTCCTCGGCGTTGGCGAGCGAAATGCGCAGGGCATCGAAATTGCTTACGTCGAATTCCGTCGTCATTTATCGCTCCTCTCCCTCACCGATCAGGTCGTTCGTATCGTTGTTGCTATCGCCCATCAGCTCTCCCAGCTCGGCGGCAATGCTGTCGAGCGCATTGGCCGCGTCGTCTTCTTCAGTTTTGCGCGCGTCGGCAGCGATGGCCTCGTACAGCGCGCGATCGCCGTCTTCCTGGCCGTCGATCTCCTGCGTCACGTCGATCGTACGATGATCGTGACCCTCCAGCTCGACGTTCAGGCACAGCGACTTCATTTCCTTCACGAGCACCTTGAAGCTCTCGGGCACCTCGGCGGCCGGGATGTTCTCGCCCTTGACGATGGCCTCGTAGGACTTGACGCGTCCCGCGGTGTCGTCGGACTTCACCGTGAGGATCTCCTGCAGCACGTTCGACGCGCCGTAGGCGTAGAGCGCCCACACTTCCATCTCGCCGAAGCGCTGACCGCCGAACTGCGCCTTGCCGCCGAGCGGTTGCTGCGTGATCAGGCTGTAAGGGCCGGTCGAGCGGGCGTGGATCTTGTCGTCCACCATGTGGCCGAGCTTCAGGATGTAGCTCTGGCCCACGGTGATGGGCTCGCGGAACTTCTCGCCCGTGCGGCCGTCGTACAGCCACGTCTTGCCCGTGCGGGACAGCTGGGGCACGAACTCGTCGCGCGCCAGGTCGCCGTACGTGGCATGGTTCTTGTTGATGAGGTTGCGGTTCGCCTTCTCGATGGCGTCGGAGATCTCCTTCTCCGTGGCGCCGTCGAACACGGGCGTGGCCACGTGCATCGGGCCCTCGACCACCGCGTCGGTCTCTTCCGCGTCGTCCCAGCCCCACTTCGCAGCCCAGCCGAGGTGGTTCTCAAGCAGCTGGCCGACGTTCATTCGGGAAGGAACGCCCAGGGGGTTGAGGATGACGTCGATCGGGGTGCCGTCGGCGAGGTAGGGCATGTCCTCCACCGGCAGCACGCGGGAGATGACGCCCTTGTTGCCGTGGCGGCCGGACAGCTTGTCGCCCTGCTGCACCTTGCGCTTCTGGGCCACGTAGATGCGCACGAGCTCGTTGACGCCGGGAGCCAGCTCGTCGCCGGCATCGCGGCTGAAGCGGCTCATGCCGATGACGCGGCCGCCGGAGCCGTGGGGCACCTTGAGGGACGTGTCGCGCACCTCGCGAGCCTTCTCGCCGAAGATGGCGCGCAGCAGGCGCTCCTCGGCCGTGAGCTCCGTCTCGCCCTTCGGCGTGACCTTGCCCACCAGCACGTCGCCCGGGAACACCTCGGCGCCCACGCGGATGATGCCGTCGGCATCGAGGTCGCTGATCATGTCGTCGGAGATGTTCGGGATCTCGCGGGTGATCTCCTCGGGGCCGAGCTTCGTGTCGCGCGCGTCGATCTCGTACTCGGAGATATGGATGGACGTGAGCAGGTCCTCGGCAACCACGCGCTCGGACACGATGATGGCGTCCTCGTAGTTGTAGCCTTCCCACGGCATGTAGGCCACCATGAGGTTCTGGCCGAGCGCGAGCTCGCCGCCGTCGCAGCTGGGGCCGTCGGCCAGCACGTCGCCCGCCTGCACCTCGTCGCCCTTGCGGACGATGGGGCGGTGGTTGATGCAGCCCGACTGGTTGGAGCGCTGGAACTTCGGCACGAGGTACTCGTCGTACTCGCCGTCGTTGTTCAGCACGATGATGGTCTGGCCGTCGACGTAATCGACGACGCCCGGGTTCTGGGCGACGAGGATCTCGCCGGAGTCGACCGCGATGCGGTGCTCGATGCCGGTGCCGACGAGCGGCGCGTTCGGGCGCAGCAGCGGCACGGCCTGGCGCTGCATGTTCGAGCCCATGAGGGCGCGGTTCGCGTCGTCGTGCTCGAGGAACGGGATGAGCGAGGTTGCCACCGACACCATCTGGCGCGGGGACACGTCCATGTACTCGACGAGCTCGGGCGCCACTTCGTCGGGCTCGCCGAACACGCCGGCGGCGTCCTTCGTGCGGCAGAGCACGCGGACGGCCTCGTGGAAGTTGCCCTCGTCGTCGAACGTGCCGAACTTGCGGGTCTCGGGGTCGAACAGGTCGTTGGCCTGCGCGATGGTGTAGTTCTCCTCCTCGTCGGCCGTGAGGTAGTCCACGATATCCGTGACCAGGCCCTTCTCGACGCGGCGATACGGCGTCTCGATGAAGCCGTAGGGGTTGATGCGAGCGTAGGTTGCCAGCGAGCCGATGAGGCCGATGTTCGGGCCTTCAGGCGTCTCGATGGGGCACATGCGGCCGTAGTGGGACGTGTGGACGTCGCGCACCTCGAAGCCGGCGCGCTCGCGGGACAGGCCGCCCGGGCCGAGGGCCGACAGACGGCGCTTGTGCGTGATGCCGGCGGCGGGGTTCGTCTGATCCATGAACTGGGACAGCTGCGAGGAGCCGAAGAACTCCTTGATGGCCGCCACGATGGGGCGGATGTTCACGAGGCTCTGCGGCGTGATCTCGTCAGGCTCCTGCATGCTCATGCGCTCGCGCACGACGCGCTCCATGCGGGACAGGCCGATGCGGAACTGGTTCTGGATCAGCTCGCCCACCGTGCGGATGCGACGGTTGCCGAAGTGGTCGATGTCGTCGGTCTGCACGCCCTCGTCGCCGGCATGGAGCGCCACGATGTACTGCATCGTGCGCACGATGTCGTCGTTGGTGAGCGTGGAGGCCTCGTAGTCGGGGTCGAAGCCCAGCTTCTTGTTGATCTTGTAGCGGCCGACCTTCGCCAGGTCGTAGCGCTGCGGGTTGAAGAACAGGCCCTCGAGCAGCGTGCGGGCGGAGTCGATGGTGGGCGGCTCGCCGGGACGGAAGCGCTTGTACAGCTCGATGAGCGACTCTTCCTTCGTGGTGGCCGGGTCGCGGTCGAGCGTGCGCAGCACCATCTCGTCGTTGCCGAGGAGCTCGATGATCTCCTCGCGCGTCTCGGCCAGGCCGAGGGCGCGCACGAGCAGCGTCGCCGGCTGCTTGCGCTTGCGGTCGATGCGCACGGACAGGATGTCGCGCTTGTCGGTTTCGAACTCGAGCCACGCGCCGCGGCTCGGGATGACCTTCGCGTTGAACAGCACCTTGTCGGATGCCTTATCGCGCTCGGAGGCGAAGTAAACGCCCGGGGAGCGCACGAGCTGGGAGACGACGACGCGCTCCGTGCCGTTGATGATGAACGTGCCGCGCGGCGTCATGAGCGGGAAGTCGCCCATGAAGACGTCTTGCTCCTTGATCTCGCCGGTCTCGCGGTTGATAAAGCGGATTTCCACGAACAGCGGCGCTTGGTAGGAGACGTCCTTCTCCTTGCACTCGTCCACCGTGTACTTCGGCTCGCCGAACTCATGCTTGCCGAACTCCACGCACATGTCCTTGGTGTTGTTCTCGATGGGGCTGATATCCTGGAACGCTTGCGCCAGGCCCTCGCCCTTGAAAAACTCAAAGCTGTCCGTCTGGATGGCGATGAGGTTGGGGACGTCCATGACGTCCGGGATCTTAGCGAAGCTTCGCCGATCCCTATAAAGGCTGGTCTGATCAGTCGTTTTTCCTTGAGCCACGAGGCTTTTCCTCCTTCATGTGCACCCGCATTTCTGCGAAAAAGTCGCAATTGCCTAAGATACGTCGGAAGTCAAGGCGAGTCAAGGAAAATTTTTACGAACTGTGGAAATTCTTTGTTGATTCGCGTGTTCAACTGGGACGATGGAAAGGAAACTCTTTCGATTCGCGGCGAAAAACGGAGCCGTATCGTCATGATTTCCCGTGGGAGACTTTTGTTTTGTTCGTTACGACGATATGGAATTCGAGGAGCCTCAGCTGCGGCCCTCGAATCGGCATGCGAGACTATAGGTTCCGGCGCCCACGGGCGCGGACATACTACAAACGAAGTTGAAACGCAGCATACTTGCAGAACTAGGAGGTCCTCATGGGACAATCCACCACGCCGAAGGCGCTCGCCTTGGGAGTGTCGCTCTCCCTCGCATGCGGCCTGTTGCCGGGCGCGGCGTTCGCGGAAGAAACGCCCGCAGACGACGAAAGCTCGGGCACCGCCGACGCGGCCCCCTCGGGCGACGCGGCCAAGCCGGCCGGTTACGACAAAGCCGACTTCTACTCCGACGGCTCCAGCGCGTCGATCGCCCGCTCGTTGGCGGCGCCGCTTTCGCGCTCGTCGTTCGGGCCGATGAGCCTCTCGGACAACATGAAGTACTTCGCCCGGTTCGAGAGCGGCCAGAACTACGACCAGGGGCTCTCGTGGGGCGACGGGTACCACGCGATGGGCTACTACCAGTTCGACAACCGCTACGCGCTCAAGAGCTTCCTGATGGCGTGCTACAACTACGATTCCACGAACTATGCGATGTTCGGGTGGGTGGCGAGCACCGACATCTCGGGCGATCTGTACGACTGGGATGCCGGGGAGCTCACCGAGGTGGGCAAGCGACTCAACGACTCGTGGCACACCGCCTACGCTTACAACCCCACCGAATTCGCAGGGCTGCAGGACAGCTACGCGTACGAGAACTACTACGCGCCCGCGGAGAACTACCTCGCGAGCCGCGGCATCGACATAGCGAACCGCTCCGATTCCGTGAAGAGCCTCTGCTGGGGCCTGGCGAACCTGTTCGGCACGTCGGGATGGCACAAGTTCGTGGGCGGCTGGTCCGACGGGTACGTGAACGGCACCTATTACAACAGCTACGACTACCCCGGCGCCGGGCTGACGAACGACATGACCGACGAGGAGTTCGTCACGGTGCTGTGCGACTATGTGGTGGCGCACGTAGGCGAGTTCTACCAGGGGCAGCCGCAGTACCATGAGGGCTGGGAAAACCGGTACCGAAACGAGAAGGCGGCGTATCTGGATATCCTCGGCCAAACCGCCGGGAAGCCGGAGCCGCCGGCGGCCGAGGAGCCGCAGGAGCCCGAGGACCCCACCCCGCCCGCCGACAACGGCACGCTGCCGCCGGACAACACCACCCCGCCGACGGACAACGGAAACCCGCCGAACGAACCCGAGAACAAGCCGTCGAACGAGCCGCAAAAGCCCGAGGACACCACCCCGCCCGCCGACAACGGCACCGATCAGAACGGCTCGAGCGATGTCGTCAAGCCGAACGACAAGGAAGACGGCACGACCGTTCCGCCCGCCGAGAACACGAAACCGTCCGAAGACGCGAAGCCGCCCGCGAGCACGACCCCTCCCGAGGAGACGGCGCCCGAGACCGCGAAACCGTCCGAGAAGCCGACGGCGCCCGAGACCGAAACCGCAACCGGCCCCAGCGCCTCCGCGACGAACGAACCGACCCAGGAAGTAGTGGACAAGGAGCAGACCTCTCTCGAGGAGCCCTCGACCGCCAACTCCGAGCCGCGCGACCTGCCGAAGTCCGACGGAGCCGCGCAGGCGAACGAGGAAGAGCAGGCAAGCGGCGCCGCCAAAACCTCGAGCCTCACCCAAACCGGCGACGACACGCTCAAGGGGCCGCTGGGCGTGGCGCTCGCGTCGGCCGGCGTGGCAGCCATTGCGGGCGCGGCGCTCGCCACGCGGCGCATCCTCAAGTAGCGCGCCGCCCTTCCCCGCACGAGAACGCCCCGGCAGGTCCGGGGCGTTCTCGCGTTTCAGGATCGTTGCCGTCTCCGGGCACGCGAATCGCGATGCGGAAAGCGATTTTTTCGTTTTGCGAACGATTCAGACGCTTTCGAGCGTTATCGGCGAAGAGCGCGCACGAGAGGGCGGACATCGTCCCAGGTCGGCGAAGTCCGATGCTGCGGACAATGCTCCGCTGAGGCCCTGTGCGTTCGCAAAACGCAAAAATCGCTTGGAACTCGGCGATTCCGCTGTTAGACCAAGATTGACATAGGCCCGGCCGGATCGTCATCCTGAGCGAGCGCAAGCGGGTCGAAGGATCCCGTGCGGCGCCGGTCTGCGAAATGTCAATCTCGGTTTAACAGCGGATCGGCAATTCGCGCGTCCGGCGGCAGTCCGCTTCGCGACGGCGCTACAGCAGGCGGCCCTGGAACTTCTCCATGAGGGCGCAAGGCTGGTAGCTCATCTTGTTCTCGCGCAGGCCGGGCAGGCCGAGATCCTCTTCGAGGTTGAGGTAGGCCGCCTTGCCGACGCAGAAGCGGGCCAGCTCGCGCAGCAGCGCGCGCCACACGAACCGGTAGTCGAGATTGCCCTTGAGCACCATGACGTCGAACGCGCCGCCGGGCAGCACGCTGCCGTACGCGTACCCCTCGACGACTCCGCCGATGCGCAGGAGGATGCCTTCGAGATCGAGCGCCTCGAAGCAGTCCATGTCGAGCAGGATCTTGCGATGCTCGAGTTCGAGAGGATGTTCGTCGGTGCCGCGGCGACGGCTCGTCTCGAACCAGCGCTGCTGGTAGGCGCGCAGCTCGTCCATGCAGTCGAGGGTGATGGGCTCGAAGGTCGCCTCGCTGCCGTACAGCTGGAAGAACTTGTTCGTCTCGCGGCGCTTCTTCGCCAGCCCGGGGCCCTCGTACGCCGCGATCGTGTCGGTGAGGTAGAGGTAGTCGGCGAAATTGCGGTCGGAGGAGAAGTCGAACGCGCCCGGCAGGTCGGCGTCGAGCCGTTGCCGCTCCTCGGGCGAGAGGCCCACCAGTCGCAGCTCGTGGCCTTCGGCGCGCGCTTCGTCCAGGAGCCTGCGGACGTCGCGGGCGATGTCGCGGGTGCCGAGCGGCGGGTAGTAGGCGATCGCCCCCGGGACGCGCTCGAGCTGGCGCACGAACAGCGTGCCGTCTTCGAGGCATATCTGGGTGCCGTACTTCTCGGTGAGCGAGTAGAGGTTCGCGAACCCGAGCGCCGAGTCGTTGCGGCCGAGCGGCAGCAGCACGTCGTCGATGGCGGCCTTGTCCTCAAGGTGGAGGGATCTGAATTCCATGGTCCTGCGTTCCGTTCGAATGATTGCTTTGCAGCGGAACAGGATAGCACAGATCGCGGAAGCGCCGGCAGGCGCTGCCGATCTGCAACGAAGCGCGGAGGTCCGGGGGCCCGGGGGCCGGGGGAACGCGACACCGAGGCGGCCGCACGGGCTTACGCCCAGCCAGAACGGACGCTTCTTGCCAGGTTTTCACACGACCCCGACCAGGCTATTCAACATGTGCTGCCCGATCGACGGCGTGGCAAGAACGGCGCGTTTCGGCAAGGCTGAGCGCCCTAGCAGGATACGGGCTCCAGCTTCAACTCGCGCACGACGGTGCCGTCGGCGGACTCCTCCAGCACGTTGTACGACCGGCACAGCACGACGGGAAGGCCCTGCACGGCCGCGGCGTGGCGCGGGTGGAAGGCCAGGCTGCGGCCCTCGTCCTCCAGCGCGAACGCGCCGACGCCGCACGCTTCGAGCGCGCGCTGCACGAGGGGCACGTCGCCGTCGAACACTTTCATCGTCTTGAGGAAGAAGTCGTGCTCGTCGCGTTCGTACACGCCGTCGCCCGGCAGGCAGTCGGCGTTCTGCAGGCATATCTGGTCGCGGTTCTTGTTCTCGAGCGAGCAGTAGTGCACGCCGAGCGACAGCCCCTCGTCGAGCGCGAATTCCAGCAGCTCGAGGCACAGAAGCTCGCTGCCCGCGATGGGCAGGCCGCCGGCGTAGCCGTAGTTGTACAGCACGGGGAACGGCGGGTTCCTCACCGCGAAGCCGCGGCGCCCGAACTCGTCCCAGGCGCCCAGGGGGTAGCAGAACTCCAGCAGGTTGATGCCGAACGCGCCCAGGCGGTCGAGCTCGTGCACCAGGGCGCGCATGCGCTCGCCCGTGCCGGGCACCACGGGCATCTCCACCATCACATCGGGTATGAAGCGCGTCGCGAGCGCCAGGCGCGCGAGCGCGTCGTCGATGTCGTCCTCGCCGTCGTCGAGCTTGATGCTCATGCGCAGCTCCGCGAGCCCCGCATCGCGCAGGCGCGCGAGCAGCGGCTCGTCGAGGAAGTCGCCGGCGGTGTACAGCCGGATATGCGCATCGGGAAAACGCTCGTGGACGTAGGCGCAGAACGCCACGGCCTCGTCGGCGTGGAGCAGCGGCTCGCCGCCCGTCAGCCCCACGTGCGTGACGTCGCCGCCGCACGCGGCGGCGAACGCGTCCACCTCGTCGCGCCATGCGTCGTTCAGGCGCAGGTGGTCGGCGTAGTCGGCCTGGTTGGCGTTGAAGCAGAAGTAGCAGGAACGGTTGCACGCGAGCGACAGGAAGAACGTCTTGCTCCCCCGCCCGCCCGTGCAGGCCACGCACGCCGACGACAGCCCGCCGCACACGATGCTGGCATCGCCGTTGCGGAAGCGCGCGCCCTTGGCGCGCAGGCGCTCCTTCGCCGCGCGAACGGCGTCCGGGTCAGCATCGCACGGCGCGATGCGGATGCCCCAACGGCCAAGCTGCGCCAGGTAGTCGGCCTCGATGTCGGCGTACTCGTCGAGCCACGCGCGCAGCGTGGGCCGCGCCTCAAGCGGATCGGTGCTCATCGCTCAAACCTCCGTCGTCGTGCGCGAGCGCCTTCGGGGCGCCGCGTCGTTTCAGCAGATTGTACAGCGACCCCGCATGCACGGCCACATGGACGAGCAATAGGGCGAGCAACGCCTTCGCCGCGATGGCGTGCAGAGGCCCCCACGCGTAGTACCCGTCCACGTACAGGCCGAACGCCTGCAGCACGGTGCCCGAAATGCCCAGGCCCGACACGAGCACCACCATGAACGCGACGAGGAGCGCCGCGTCAAGCGCCAGGTGCCCCACGCGCGCCGGCCCCGCCCCGCGGCCGAGCCGCACCAGCGTGGTCGCGACCCAATCCGCATGCAGCACGCAATGGACGAGCACCGGCACCAGCAGCGCCAGGCCCAGCCATTCGTGCACGGGCACGCCCGTGAGCGCCGGCGTGGCCGCAGCCGCGTACACGAGGAGCGCTGCGGCATCGATAAGAAGCGTCCGTTTCACCCGGTCATCGCCCCCCCTACAGCTTCCGCACGATCAGGACGAGCAGCCCGACGAGGGCCACCGGCGCCAGGATCCACAGGTTCAGGCTCGCGTCGGACGCCCGGTAGTAGCGCGTCGCCAAGGTGTCCCACGCATGGCACTCCATGCTTGCGCAGCCCGCCTCGGGACACACCATCTCGTGCTCGCCGTCAGGCTGGGGCACGTCGCCGAAACCATGGCACGACCCCGACGCGCAGCCCACTGCCGGACAGGCCGAATCGGGCTCGATGGCGCGGGGAAGCCCCACGGCAGGGTTCGCGGCGGCTGCGGCGCCGAACACCACGGCCCCCACGAGGAAGAACGTCACCAGGGTGATGACCGTTTTTCTCAGCACCGCATGCACCGCCCCTTCACTGCGCGCGGGACGCCCTTGGAGGAAGGCGCCCCGCGCGTTGGCTCGCGTCCGAAATGTCCCATAGGGGGACAGCCCCCCTATGGGACGCTCCCATCTAGTGCGACTGCTCGGCGGGCTTCAACGGCAGGAACTTAAGGCCCAGCAGGAGCAGAAGCGCGCCCAACCCGACGACGCCTGCCATGACGCCGAACTCGAGCGGCGACGGGAAGTACACCATCGCACCGCCCGCGCTCTGCAGCGCCGCGCCCGCATCCGCGAGCCCCGGGCCCGACACGACGGCCGGCATGTCGAGGTTCGGGATCTGGAAGCCGCCCACGAGCAGCTGCACGCGCTTGCAGAAGATGCCCACGATGGCCAGCACCGCGGCGAGGACGATGAGCGGGTTCGTGCGCAGCTTCGGAGTGAAGGCGATCACGGCGGTGGCGGCGCAGCCCAGCACCTCGATCCAGAAGAACGGCGCCAGCGCTCCGGTGGTCAGCATGGCCACGATGTCGGCGCCCGATCCGGCCGGGAAGGCTTCGGTCAAGAGGTCGCAGCCGAAGAAGTACAAGTCCACCAGCACGAACACGCCCAGCAGCTTCAGCATCTTCACGACGTGCTTCTGGTCGAGCTGCAGATAGCCGGCGCGGCGCAGCGCGATGACCACGACGAGCACGAGGGCCACGCCGCACACGAGCGCCGACGACACGAACCAGGGGCCGAGCAGCGCGGTGTGCCACATCTCGCGCCCCTGCTGCAGGCCGAAGATCCAAGCCGTCACCGAGTGCACGAGCACGGCGCACACGAGCGCGATGGCCGACACGACGCGCAGGCCCGTCGCGGAACCCTTGCCGCCTTCGAAGCGCAGCATCGCCCACAAATACACGATGGACAGGATAAGATACGTGCCCAGCACGATGATGTCCCACATCAGCGGCGAGCCCAGGTTCGAGTAGGCGAACAGCTCCCACAAACGCAGCGGTTGGCCGAGGTCGACCACCACGAAGCCGATGGCCAGCACCGTGCAGCAGATGGACGTCCACACGGCGATCTTCGAGATGCCGCCGAAGCCCTCCACCCCGAACACGCGCGGCGCGCTCGAGATGATGAGGCCGCCGGCGGACAGGCCTACGAGGAACATGAACATCGTGATGTAGAGCCCCCACGAGTCGAGGTTGCGCATGTTGGTGTTCACCATGCCGCCGGTGAGCTGGAACACCCACAGGGCCAGGCCCGCCACCGTGACGATCGCGGCCACTGCGATGGCGATGGTGAGCCCCTTACCGCCGAACTTGGCAGCAGGAGCCTTGGCGGGCTGGGCCGCCGATACGTTCTCAGTCATGATCTCTCCCCCTTACACGAGGTAGTACACGGACGGCTTCGTGCCTTCGCTCGCCAGCAGCTGCTCGTACGAGCGCTCCTTGATGAGCTTCGACACCTCCGACTCCGGGTCGTCAAGGTTGCCGAAGTGGCGCGCGCGGGCAAGGCACAGGTCCATGCAGGCGGGCACTTCGCCGCGCGCGAGGCGCTGGTAGCAGAACGTGCACTTCTCCACCGTGTGCTTCTGGTGCGGCGCGATGTCCGCGTCGCCGACGGCATGCTCGACGGAATACTTCGGCTCGTCCCAATTGAACGAGCGCACGCCGGTGTACGGGCACGCCGCCATGCACATGCGGCAGCCGATGCACTTGTCGTAGTCCTGGCGCACGACGCCCGTCTCAGGATCCTTGTAGGTGGCGCCCACGGGGCACACCTTCGTGCAGGCCGGGTTCTCGCAATGCTGGCAGCTGACGGGGATGTAGCGCATGGACACGTCGGGAAAGATGCCGGCCGGCGTGTCGATCTCGTCGCCGCCCTCGGTGAGCACGCGGCTCCACCAGTTCGCATCGGGCAGGTTGTTCGTCATCTTACACGCCATGGAGCAGGCATTGCAGCCTACGCACCGCTTCGTGTCGATGACCATTCCGTAATGGGCCATTACCGCTCACCCCCTTCGTACTTCTCGACTTCGCAGAGGAAATCGTAGAACGCGCTGTTCGAGACGAAATCGTTCATGAAGATGTTCGTGAGGTCCTGCGTGTGGCCCTCGACGAACTGGTCGGCCTGCCACCCGTGCGGGATGGAGACGACGCCCGGCTTGATGCCCTCGGTCACGCGCGCCTTGAGCACGGCGTACCCGTGGTCGTTGTACACGCGCACGTAGTCGCCCTGCTCGATGCCGCGCGCGGCGGCGTCGGAAGCGTTCACCTTGAGCAGCGGCTCGGGCTCGAGCTCGCGCAGCCACGGCGTGTGGGCGCACTGCGAATGCACGTGGTACTTCGGGTGCTCGCTGCAGCCCATGAGCGGGTACTTCTCGCGCAACGGGTTCTCCCAGTAGGCCTCGTTGGCATGCTCGTAGTGCGGCAGGCGTTCGTAGTCGGCGATCTCCTGGCCGAAGTTGTTGCGCGGCATGGGCTTCTCGATGTAGTACTGCAGGCGCTGCGTCGGCGTGTTGGCGAACGTGTCCACCAGCGACTTCTCCGTGAACGCGTAGTTCTTCACGGGCTTGTCCTTATGGAAGTCGTCGTAGCCGCAGCCGCCCGCGATGTTGGCCGGCGTGTCGATGACGGCGCGCAGGAACTCCTCGTCGGACTTGGCGTAGATCTGGCTCATGCCCAGCTTGTCGGCGATGAGGCGCATGATCTCGAGATCGGTCTTGCACTCGTACAGCGGGTCGATCACCTTGTGGTAGTACGTGGGGAACGGCGTGGAGCCGCCGCCGTCGAAGTCCTCGGTCTCGTAGGCGTGCGTGACGGGCAGCAGCACGTCGGCGTAACGCGCCGTGTCGGTGAGGTTGACGTCGGCGCACACGACGAAGTCGACCTTCTTCACGGCCTCGACCAGCTTCGTGCGGCCCGACTCGCAGGACAGCATGTTGCCGTTCGTGCAGAACAGCATGCGGATGTCGAGCTCCTTGCCGGCCCATTGCTTCGTCTCGAGGATCTGGGGCAGGTACATGCCGCAGATGTTGAGCGCCACCTTGCCCAGCATGTACTCGGCGGAGTTCGTGGGCATGGACGTGCCGTAGGCGCGGAACAGCATGGCGCCGGGCTTGCCCGCGTTGCCGGTGAGCGCGCCGATGAGCGAAAGGTTCTTGTAGTTGTGATGCGAGTTCACGTGGTGGCCGATGCCCTGGTACGTGAGCACGGCGACGGGGCCCTCGGTGGCGTAGGTCTTCGCCAGCATCTCGACGGTCTCGACGGGCAGGTCGCAGATCTCAGCGGCCTTCTCCACCGTGAATTCCTTGATGGAGTCGAGCGTCTTCTGGTACACCGTCTGAACCGCGGTGCCCTCGTGCTCGAAGCTGCCCAGCAGCACTGGGTCGGCGGCCTTGGCGGCCATGACGGGACCGCCCGTCGCCGCGTCCCACACGACGTTCGGATCGATGACGCTCGGCTGGCCCGTGTAGGGGTTGATGGGTCCCTGCGTAGGTTCGACGCCCAGGTCGCTCATGCGGAAGTACGTGCCGTCCTCCTTGATGAGCAGCGGCGAGACGGTCTTCTGCTTCATGAAGTCCTCGTCCACCAGGCCGTTCTCGACGATGTAGTTCGCCATGCCCAGCATGAGCGCGCCGTCGGTGCCGGGGCGGATAGGGACGTAGACGTCCGAGTGCATGGCCGATGCCGTGAACTGCGGGTCGATGGTGATGAGCTTGGCGCCCTTCTCGCGCGCCTGGCACACGAACTGCCAGTCGTGGATGTAGGCCTCGGCCGGGTTGCCGCCCCACGCCATGATGGTTTTGGCGTTGGCGATGTCGGCGCAGTCGTTGCCCGTGACGGCGAGGTCGGACATCTGAGTTTTGAGCTGGGCGTAGTCGGCACTCGCTCCGAGCACCGTGATGCCGGTGGACGTGATGAAGCGGCCGTAGGCCACCGACATGAAGCCGGCGGACGTGCCGTTCAGCACGTTGTTGGAACCGTAGGACGTCCACAGGGCCACCGACGAGGGGCCGTGCTGCTCCATGATGGCGCCGATCTGCGTGGACACGATATCGATGGCCTCGTCCCAGCTGATGCGCTCCCAGTCGCCGTTGCCGCGCGCTTCCCCGTTCGGGTTCTCAGGGCTCCAGCTGGCGCGCTTCATGGGGTACTTCAAACGGTCGGGCTCGTACAGGCGTTGGGGCTGGGTGTAGCCCTTCACGCACAGACGACGGCGCACGTTGTCATCGCCCGGCAGCTGCGCTGCGGTGGTGCGCACGACCTTGCCCTCGCGCACGACCACTTCCTGCGGGCAGCGGCTGCCGCAGTTGCCGCGGCAGGACGTGCGGAACACCTGCTCGCCATCGACGGCGACGGCCCCTTCCGCGTACGCCTTCGGCGCGAGCTCGGTCAAGGCGGCGCCCGTCCCCGCGACGGCTGCGACGCCTGCGACGGCGCCGGTCGTCTTCAGGAAGCTCCTGCGCGTGAGTCCGCCGTGCGGGCTCTTCGTTTCCGACATGTCTCCTCCTCCATTCTTGCTGCAGAATGCCTCGGGGATGTCCGGATGAAGGTGAGCGTTCCGCGAACGGCTGTCCCCTCACGTATGCGCGGCGCGTCGGTGCGCACGAGCGCGTTTTCCGAGATGTCCCCTTCATATCAGAAATCGGCCGATTCCTTCTGCCCCGCATTCTGCCATACGTCACTATGATTATCAATAACGATGTATGACAGAATATGACAGGAGACTATTCTATTTTTAGGATATAAGGTTGACCTGGTGGTTCTTTTGCTGATTGCGCCGATCATAGCTTGCGCCGCATACTCGAAAGCGATCGTTCGCAGGCCGCTTTCGCGTTCTCTTCCCCGTTTTCGCGCGTGCGGCGCAGCGGATCAGCCCTTGCTCGTGATACCCTCCCCCGGCGCGTTGTCGACGAAGCCTTCGCTGAAGGCGCTCGGGATGACGAGGGTGCCGCCCGACTGCTCGACGCTTTCGTAGGCGAGGTGCATCGTGCGCAGCTTCATGGCGTCGGCGTCGCCGGCGTACACCTCGGATGCGTCCTTGAGCATCTCGGAGATGTCCTTCTCGGCCTCGGCCAGCACCATGCGGGCGTTCTTCTTGCGCTCGGCGACGGCCTCCATGGCCATGGCGGCCTGCAGCTCCTTCGGCACGACGATGTCGCGGATCTCCACATCGATGATCGTGATGCCCCAGGGGTTGAGCTTCTCCTCGATGGCCTCCTTGAGCAGCTCGTCCAGCTGGTCGCGGCGCGTGGCCACCTCGGACACGGTGGTGGAGCCGATGGCCTTGCGCATGGCCGTCTGGGCGATCCAGGCCACGGCCGAGGCGTAGTCCTCCACTTCCACGGTGGCGCTCTTCGCGTTCCACACCATCCAGAACAGCACGGCGTCCACGTTGATGGGGACGAGGTCGCTCGTGAGCGTCTCCTCGGCGCCGAAGTACGTGGTGGCCACGCGCTGGTCGATGCGCAGCGTGTAGAATTCGACGATGGGCCAGGTGAACACGATGCCGGGGCCCGCCACGCGGTTGAACTTGCCCAGGCGCAGCACCACCGCCTTCTCCCACTCCAGCACGATGTGCACCGACGAGGACGTCAGCCACGCGATCACGACCGCCGCCGCGAGGGCGACGAGGCCGATCTCGCCGAAGGCCGCCTGCGCAACCGCCAGCACGATGCCGAACGCCGCCGCGAACACCACCACGGCGAACACGACGGCCCCGTTGCGGGACGCGCGGCTGCGGCTGGTCGTCGCGCGGATGCCGTCGGGCATGCCGCGGGCGTCGGCATAGGCGGGCACGGCGCTCGCAGCGGTCGCATTCGGCAGGTCGGCGCCGACCGACGCCGCCTTTCGCGTATCGCGTTTCATAGAACGATCTCCCTTCGCGTTCGGGCGCGCGGCCTTTAGCCGGCGGCCCGCTTGGCTTTCGCTTCGCTCATGCTGAGCGCGAACTGCTGCTCCACGTCTTCCAGCGACATGCCCAGTTCGAAGCAGCGCTTGAGATACTCACTCGTGACGATCTCGGCCGTGGACGAGATGCTGACGCCCGGCTTGTCGGACACATCGAGGACAAACGCGCCCTGGCGGCGTTTGGACTGGATGTAGCCGTCCTGCTCGAGGCTCATGTACACCTTGCTCACCGTGTTGTAGTTCACCTCGACGTCCGCGGCGAGGCCGCGCACGGTGGGCAGCTGGTCGCCCGGCTTGTAGTACCCCGAAGTGATGAGGTAGATGAACCGGTTCTTCAGCTGCAACCAGATGGGGATGCTGCTTTTCTCGTTTATCTCGAAGAGGGCCACGTGTCTGCTCTTTCTAGTCCGCTTGGCGCGCCGTCGCGCCGGAGTCGTTCGGAATGTCCCAAACGGGGACTGTCCCCATTTGGGACATGGGGCCGCTCAGAGGCGCCTCGAGCGCGAGATCGCGATGGGCGCCGGCGTCGGCCAGGGCGGTGCGCATGCTGAACCCGCCCACGAGCACGAGCACGGCCGCCACGGCAAGCGCCGCATGCAGCGCATGGCCGAAGCCGCGACGGGCGGCGCACGCCACCTCCGCGACGAGTGGGACGACGAGCCCGCACAGCGCGAAGCCCGCCCACCACCACGGGGCGAGGTCGCCGCTCGCGAGGCGCTCGGCCGATGCCGCCGCAGCGGGGTGGTCGCCGCCGAGCGCCACCGCCACGAGCAGCGCCGCAGCTGCGGCCTCGAGAACGATGACGGCGGCGTCGACGCGCGCGAGCGCGCGCACGAGCCGCATCACGGCCGCGTCCGCCGGCACGAAGAACGCCGCGATCAGCAGCACCGCGATGCCGCAGGAAAGCGACGACAGCGCGAACAGCACCGGGACGAGCGGGGACGCCCACAGCGCCACCGCGCCCATGCTCTGCAGCAGCAGGCCCGTGTACAGCATCACCACGACGCCCACGACGGCCGCTATCGCCTCGACGGCGCGCACCGCGCCGCGCGGGACGTCCGGCAGGTAGGCGAACCGCACCGCCGCGAGGAACGCTGCACAGGCCGCGAGAGCCGCCAGCGCGTACGTGCCCACGGTGAGGAACGTCGGCGAGGGCCGCAGCAGCAGCGCGACGACGCGGTCGATGCGCCCGAGGTCGAGCAGGAGGCACAGCACGCCGAGCGCGAGCGCCGCGAACCCGACGAGCATGCCGAAGGCCGCCACGCGCTCGAGGGGCGTCGCCTCGCCGATGGAGATGCGCGACGCGGCGCCAAACGGGGCCTTCACCCAAGCAAGGTCGAGGATCGATGCGACCGCGATAGCCCCCGCGCCCGCGCCGCCGAGGAACAGATAGCCCACCGCCAGTACGCTGAACACATCCCCTCCTTCGCCTCTCGCGCTCGGACGCTTTTACGCTGGGGCCAGTATCGCACAAAACGGGAGCGTTCGATATGACAACGTGTCATATGCGACGCCCCAGTAGTCGACTGCGTGCCAATGCCTTGACGGCCCCCGCACAAACGCCGTGCGGCGACGCGAAGGCGCGAGGGTCGCGCCATACTGGGCGATCGACGTATCATCCGCACGAGAAAGGCGACGGCTCATGGCGAAATGGATGGACCTGCGCCACACCTACAACCTCGCAGGCAAGCTGCTGTGCTCGTGCATCGGCGTCGTGTGCATCGCGCTTGGCACCACGGTGTGCCGCGTCGGAAACGTGGGGGTCGACCCGTTCACCGCCATGAACCTCGGCCTGAGCTCGCTGGCGGGCGTCGATTTCGGCACCTTCCAGCTGCTCGTGAACTTGGTGATCCTCGTTGCAGTGTTCGCGTTCGACAAGTACCAGATCGGCCTGGGCACGCTCATCAACATGGCGGGCGTGGGCTACCTCATCGAGCTCTTCACGTGGCTGCTGGGATTCCTCCCCCCGTCCGAGGGCTTCGTCAGCGCCGGCGCGCACCTCGTCGTGGGCACGTTGCTGTTCACCCTCGGCGTGTCGCTGTACCTGAAAACGCGCATGGGCGTGGCGCCGATCGACGCCATCGCGCCCGTCATCGTGGCGCGGACGCGGTTCTCGTACACGCCGGTGCGCATGACCCAGGATATTTCCGTGACGATCATCGCCATCCTGGTGGGCGGGCCCATCGGC
Source organism: Eggerthella timonensis (assembly GCF_900184265.1). Taxonomy (NCBI): domain Bacteria; kingdom Bacillati; phylum Actinomycetota; class Coriobacteriia; order Eggerthellales; family Eggerthellaceae; genus Eggerthella; species Eggerthella timonensis. The sequence continues at coordinate 1,450,220 of NZ_FXXA01000002.1, read as the reverse complement.
GTGTTCACGGTGATCGCCGCGTTTTTCACGGGGCCGTTGATCACGGCATGGAACCGGTTCGCGACACTGCCGCTGTACCGGCGCTTCGGCGTGCTGAACCGCGAAGAGCTGGCCGAGGAGCGCTCGTGACCCCCGGAGCCAGCACCGGGGCACGGCGGCTGTTCGCAGGCGGCTATACCGACGGATCCGGGCGCGACGGCATCTCCACGATCGCCTTCGACGTGGGGCGCGGCGCGGCGCGCGTCGTGCGCACGGACGGATGCGCGCCGAATCCGACGTATCTCGCGCGACGCGGGTCCTTCCTCTACGCCGCGCATGAGCTGGACGCATGCGGGCGCATGGCTTCCTACGCCATCGCAGCCGACGGCTCGCTGGCCTGCCGTGGAGCATGCACCGCGCCCTTTGATGCGGGCACCTGCTTCGTGCTGCCCGATCCGAACGGGCGCAGCCTGTACGGCGCGAACTACCTGAGCGGCTCCGTCGGCTGCTGCGCGCTGCTGGAGGATGGACGGCTCGTTGCAGGGCTGCCGTCGCGGCGCCATGAGGGAAGGGGGTTGCGCGACGACCGGCAGGAGGCGCCCCACGTGCACTCGCTGAGCTTCGTGCCGGGAACGCGCCTGCTGGCAGCGGTCGATCTCGGCATCGACGCGCTCGTGATCTACCAGGTGGACGCATCCGGCGCGATCGCGCCGGACCCCGTGGAAACCGTGCAGGTGCCAGCGGGTTCGGGGCCGCGCATGGTTGCGTACCATCCGCGGCTGCCGATAGCCGCGCTGGTGAACGAGCTGGCGTGCGACGTGGCTGTGTTCCGCATCGGCGAAGGCGGGCTGCAGTGGAGGATCGTCGAGCAGCTGGCGCTTCCGCAGACGCCGGGCGGCGATGCGCTGGCGGCCCATGTCGCGTTCGCGCCCGACGGGCGGCAGCTGTACGCGTCGGTGCGCGGAAGCGACCAGCTGGTCGTTTTCCACGTGGACGAGCGGGGATCGGTCGGCGGTCGTTGCGACGTTCCATCCGGCGGGAAGGGGCCGAGGCATTTCTCGCTGTCTCCCGACGGGCGGTTCCTCGCGGTGGCGAACCTTGCGAGCGACGACGTGTGCCTGTTCGCGCGCGACGCCGCCGACGGCGCGGTGCGGGCCGTCGCGCACGTGCGCGTGCCGCAGGTCGCATGCGTCGTGTGGGATGCGTGAGCGCCCGCACGCCATGCGCGGTCTGCGACGCTGCCAAAAGGGGCGTTTTCTGACACTTCTCCACACGCCTATGACCAGGCAATATACCATGTTTTACCAGGTCATAGGAGTGGCAAGAAACGCCCGTATGGGAAAGCTCCCTACCCGACAAGCGCGCCCAGGTACACGGCGGCCGCGCAGTAGAAGGGATGGCGGGACTCGGCGGCGACGGCGCGCGCGAAGGCCGGCATCCAGGTTCGGGCGTGGCCCTCGAGGAAGGAGGCGTAGGCGGCCTGCGCTGAGCCGCCGGGGAGGCCTGCGGCCCCGGGCGCGCCCGCCGGCGCCTCGGCCCCGGAGGCCAGGGAGGCCAGCCAGGACAGCAGCTCGCACTCGGCGGCCACGTGGTCGAGCGGCTCGTTCGTCCCCTCGGGCCGCCCCAGGCCGCAGGCCTTCATGAAGCGCTCGACCTCCATGGAGCGGGGGCTCACGAACAGGAGCGCCCGCGCCCCGTCGGCCCCCGCAGCCCAGACGCCCTCGTAGGGCGAGCAGGCCGGCTCGGGCGCGCCGACGAGCAGGCGCGTGGCCTCGGGGCGCAGGCCGCCTGCGGGCGCGCCCGCGCCGAAGCCCTCCGGCAGCGCGAGGCCGAGCGCCGAGGCGACCTCGCGCGCGGCCTCGGTCCACTCGCCGGACGCGACGGCGCCCTCGAGCTCCGCGCCCGGGTAGCGGAACGAGAGCGCCGCGAGCTCCCAGGCGGCGGCGCGCACCCGCCAGACGGCCTCATTCATGCGAGCCCCCTTTCCGGAACGCCCTCGCGACCCACCTCCAGTGCGCGGCCACGTGCACGAGCAGCAGCGCGAGCAGCGCCTTCGCGGCGACCGCGTGCAGCGGGTCCCAGAAGTAGTACCCGTCCGCGTACAGCCCGAACGCCGCCAGGACCGAGCCCGAGATGCCCAACCCCGAAATGGTGACCACGGCAAACGCCAACAATATCGCAGCGTCGAGCGCAAGGTTTCCTCGCCACGACCATGACCTTTTAGCCGTCATGCGCCCTATCGCATCGGTCGCCCAATCGACATGAACGGCCACATGCGCCAAAAACAGGACGAACAAGCCCACTCCGGCCCACTCGTGAAACCCTATACCCGTCAAGGACGGAAGCGACACGATCGCGTATACCGCCACGAGCACGATGTCCATACCAAGATTTCGCTTCATGCGGCAATCCTTACAGTTTCCAGGATACAAGCACCAAAGCCAAAACGATCACCACGGGAACGACTATCCACAGGGTCAAACTCGCATCGCTGGCCTGACGGTAGCGATCGGCGAGTGTTTCCCATGCGTGACACTCGACAGAAGCGCACGACGCCTCAGGGCAGGTCATATCGTGCACGCCGTCGGGCTCGGGCACGTTGTCGAACGAATGGCATCGTCCCGACGCGCACCCCACTGCCGGGCAGGAGGACGATTCCGTAATAGCCCGCGGAAGAGCCACATCGTCCGACGCCAAAGCCGCCACTCCGAACACCGCGCCCATCGCTATCGCGAACACCACTATCGTGATACCCATTTTGCGCATACGTTCCTCCTGCACCCCGGCGCCGCGCGAGCCGCGGCCCGGGGCTAGATGATCTTGGTTCGACGATGATCAGCGAACGAAAAGCGGCAGCTTGCGCAAGCCGATGACGACGAGCGCAACGCCCAATGACAGCACCGCGACAGTCACGCCGAGCTCGACAAAGGAAGGAACGTACATCGGCGTTGCCAGGGGAATCGTATTGACGAAGCCAGCCGTCTCGATACCCGGATACGGTGCTTGCATATCCAAGAAACCCGATATCATAAACTGAACGCGCTTGCAGAACACCGAAACGAGCGCAAGGAGGGCAGCGGCGGCGATGGCGCAGGGGGCCTTCCGCGCAAGCAGCAACACGATCGCGATGACGGCGGCGGCCACTTCGATCCAGAACACAGGAGCGAGGGCGCCCGAAAACAGCACGTTCATCGCATCGGCATGCAATCCGATCCCATACGACCCCACCATCACATCGCCCAGCAAGCAAAGCAGGTCGGCAAGCAAAGCCACGACGAGCACCCGCCCCATGCGGTTGAGAGCATCCGCAGGAAGCGCAAGCGCATCGGAGCCTTTCAAAAGAAACACGAGCACCATTATCACGGCAAGCCCGCTCACCACAGCGGAAACCGCAAACCACGGCACGAGCAGCGCAGTGTTCCACAAAGCGCGGCCCGGCAGCAACCCGAAGATCCACGCGTCCACCACGCAGAGAGCGATCGCTGCAACAAGGGCAACACCGGCTACGATCTTCACGCTGCGACTGCTCGCTTTCCCAGCTTCTGCACGAACGAGGGTTACCAGATACAGCACCGCAACGATCAAGAAGACGGGCAGGACGAAAATATCCCACATGAGCGGCGAGGCGAAGTTCGAATAGACGAACAGCTCCCACACGCGCAAAGGACCGCCCAGGTCGATCGTCACCAAGCCGATCGATAGGATGGAAGCGCACACCGCAACCCACGCTCCCAGCTTCGACAATCCAGCGAAGGCCGACGATCCCCACAAGCGAGGCACCGTCGCAACCGCAAGCGCGCCCACTGCGATTCCGACGGTGAACATGAACGACATGAGGTACAAGCCCCATGGGTTCGCGTCGCTCATGCCCGTCGCATCCATTCCAACGACGATTTGGTACACCCATGCGCACACGCCGACGACGGCAATTGCAAGAGCCGGAATTACGATGGCTTTAAATCGCTGAGCAGGTAAAACATCTTCCACGGATTTCATCGGTTCCACCCCTTACACCAAGTAATAGACTGAAGGCTTCGTGCCGCGTTCGGGCAGAAGCTGCTTGTGCGACCGCTCTCGCAAGAGCCTCGAAATCTCAGAGCCGGGATCATCCAAGTCGCCGCTGACTCGCGCTCGACCCGGACAAGCCGAAATGCAGGCAGGCTGCTCTCCGCGAGCCACACGCTGATAGCAGAACGTGCATTTTTCAACGACGTTCTTCTGGTGCGTAGGCGCATCCCCTTCTCCGAGGCCGCCCATGACATACAAAGGCTCTTCCCAATTGAACGTGCGCACGCCATGGTACGGGCACGCCGACATGCAAATACGGCACCCGATGCACTTATCGTAGTCTTGGCGCACGACGCCGGTCTCCGGATCTTTATACGTCGCGCCGACTGGGCAAACGGTCACGCACGCCGGGTTCTCGCAATGCTGGCAAGCGATGGTGACGTACGACATCGTCAAGTCGGGAAACGAGCCCTTCGGCGTGTCCTGCCATTCGCCCCCTTCCGTGTAGACGCGGTTCCACCAATTGCCCTCCGGCACGTTGTTCGTATGACGACATGCCACCGAACATGAATGACAGCCTATGCAACGTTGCGTATCGATAGCCATTCCGTAGTGCATGATTCCCCCTTACTTCTTCCGGACGTCGACGCGAGCGTCGAAGTACGCGAAGTTCACGGCCATCGGATCTGATTCGGCCCCGGTCAAATCTTGGTAGCATCCCTCGATGAACTGGTTGCGCTGCCAGCCCTTGGGAATGGCGCACACCCCCGGCGGGCACGCATCGTCGATGATCGCCTTGATGGTGACGGCACCTCGGTCGTTGAACGCCTCAGCGATGTCGCCATCCTGGATGCCGCGCTCGGCCGCGTCTTCCCGGGAAAGATGCAGAAGCGGTTCCGGATCGAGCTCGCGCAACGACTCGACGGCGAACCATTGGGTATGGGTTCTCCATCGTTCGTGCAGCTGGATGTAGCTCAATGGATACTTCTGGGCAGCTTCGCTATCGTCCCAGCTCTCCGTCGGCGGGTTGAAGTACGGGAACCGCTCCTTCTTCGAAGCTTCCTGCCAGTTCTGACCGAAATCCACACGGGGAAGAGGCAGTTCGCAGTACAGCTCGGCTCGCCCCGACGGTGTGGGGAACGCACCGTTGGCACCGCGCACGAACGGCTGGTCCTCCGAGCCGACGCCGCGCAATGCCGCATGTTCCTGCAATGCATCCAGCGTGATACCGCGCTTGTTGATGGGTGCCCCATCAAGCAGCAGCTCGATCCATTCTTCCGGCGTGCGCAAAGGCACGTCGTCGGCAAGCCCCAAGCCTTCTGCGATACGAGCGATCACCTCGGAGTCGGGCTTCGCCTCGTACAGCGGCTCCATCGCCTTGTGGGCGTACAACACGAAGGGGTTTGCGTAGTTGTTCACGCGCAGCTCGTTCACCTCAGTCCAAAACGCTACAGGCAACACGATGTCGGAATAGCGAGCGGTATCGGTGAACTCGGTCTCCAGCGTCAGCACGAAATCGACGTTGGGAAGAACCTCGTCGAACCACTTGTTCTGCTCCGCATAGTTGCTCATCCCGTTCGACGAAGCGAACATGAGCGCCTTGATGGGATACTCCTTGCCTTTGTGCTTTCCCGAGGAAACGACGTTCGCCAAATCGCACTGGGGAATGTTGGTGTAGGCTTTTTTCCCAGACTTGGCAGCCGTGGCTGCGAAATTCAAGAGCATCTGATCACCCAAGCAGCTGAACCCGCCCAAGCTTGACCCCCGACGCGAGATGTTGTCGGTCAACGCGTGGATGAGCGCCATAGTCTGCATGAACAGGTGGCCGTTGCGATAGTGGTCGATACCGTACACCGCGTAGAGAAATACGGGGCCATCCTCTTTGTATATACGCGAAAGCTCCGCGATGGTCTCTACCGGCACACCCGATACCTCGGAAGCCTTCTCCAGCGTATACTCGGCAACGTGCTTTTTCAAAGCCGTGTACACCGTCTCGACCTCGATGCCGTCCACCTCGTACGAGCCCTCGAGAGCAGGGGTTTCGCACTCGGTGTACAGCGCCGGCGAGCCCGTTGCCTCATCCCACACGAATGCCGGATCGTTCGCCATAGAGCCCGGCTTGTTGAGCGTGACGGCATCGCGCACGTCCGCCATCTCGCCGCCCTCGACATCGGAGCGGCGCAGGATGAGGCCGGTGTCCTTGCGCAGCAGGAACGGTGCCGACGTGGTCTTCTTCACCTTCGCTTCATCGATGGCATCCTGGGAGACGATATCGTTCAGGATGGCGAGCGCGATCATGAGGTCAGAGCCGGGGCGAACGGGCACGAACTCGTCGCAGCGGGCAGCCGTGGTGGAGTACATCGCATCGATGCACGTCAGCTTCGCGCCTCGCTCTTTGGCAAAGCGCAGTTGGCGCCAGCTCTGCGGCTGGCTGTTCACCGGATTGGATCCCCAAACGAGCACGTGTTTTGCATCGAGCACGTTTTTGAGCTCGTTGCTGTACCCCCAGATGCCGCCTCCGATAACGCGGTTCGTGCCATGCCCGGATGCCTGATCGTAGCATACGTTGACGTTGGTCGCCTCGGCAGCGTTTTTGAACAGACCCAGGATCCCGCCGCCGCCTTGGACCGCGCCGTAGTTACCCGATCCTGTGTCGATGGCGAGCGCGCCCGGCCCGTACTGCTCGCGAACGGATCCCAGCTTGTCGACGATCTCATCGATGGCTTCGTCCCAAGATATGCGCTCCCAGTCGTCGCCTCCGCGCTCCCCCACACGGCGCATGGGGTACTTCACCCGCGTACGGCTGTAAGCACGCTCGTGCATGCTCAAACCGCGGGGGCAACAGCCCGAATACTCGTCTTCGGGATAATCGCCGCGCGACATGTAGCACACTTTGCCATCGCGGATATGAGCTTGCAGCATGCAAGCTTGAAAGCAATTCGACCGGCAGCTGGTAGTGACCACGGTCTCCCCGCCGCTTTCTTGCGCGAAAGCCTCGCCCCTGACCGCCAAGGACGACAGCCCCGCAGCCCCTCCGCCAAGAGCAGCAGCGCCTGCTGTGGCACCTGCTGTTTTGAGAAAGCTGCGGCGTGTTATCCCCGTATCCAGGTAAGCTGAACCTGACATTTCTCCTCCTCGAAACTTCGAGTTAGGACATCACCTTGAGATGTTTGCCGGGTCGAGCACGCGATCCGGCAAGCGCAATCCTACAGGATATCCCCCGATACGCACCTGATAAGAATTGGCCAAATCCTTGATTGTCACATTATCACAATGTCTTGCGACATTCAATGTATACCATTAGCCTAGTTGCAGGATAGAGGAGATGGAACGAACGAATGTTTCACGTGAAACATGGGGGGGCTGGGGTGATCGGAGATTCGTACGCCGGGGCAGTCGAGGGTCGCCGTGGGTCGACCCCGATCCGCGAGCGCGGCCCCGCGCCACGAGAGGTAGGGCGCGATGGCGGCGATGGGACGGAACGGCGGGCTCTTAGCGGCCGTTGGCTACGAGCCGTTGGGCGAGCCTCGCTTGCACGAGCGCCAGGATGTCGTCGTCGGCCATGCCCGCGTTGGCGCAGGTGCGGATCAGGTCGTCCACCAGCAGCTCGACGGGGCTGTCGGCGGCGAGGGTGGCGCCTACGGCGTGGCGCTCGGCCACGAACGTGCCCCTCCCCTTGCGCGTGGAGATGTAGCCCTCGCGCTCGAGGTCCATGTAAGCGCGGTTCACCGTGTTGTAGCTGATGTCGAGATCCACTGCCAACGCGCGCACGGTGGGCAGACGGTCGCCCGTCTTGTACTCGCCCGATCCGATGAGGTAGGCGATGCGGTTCTTCACCTGGATCCAGACCGGCAGGCCGCTGTTGTAGTCGAGTTCGAATGAGGCGAGTGGGTTCATAGAGCCTATCTCTCAGTAGTTCGGTCGCCGTTCATCATAGCACTATCCGTGAATCCGTCGCTCATGGCGCTGGGCACGGTGACCACGGTGCCCTTGGACTTCTTCACCGTGTCGTACTGCATGAGCATGGTGCGCAGCTTGAGCGCCGCCTCCGGGTCGCCGTAGACGCGCGCAGCCTCGGCCAGCATCTCCGCGAGCTCGGCTTCCACGCCGGCCACGGTCATGCGCGCGTTCTTCTCGCGGTCGGCCTGCGCCTCCAGCGACATGACCTCCTGCAGCTCGTCGGGTATCACGATGTCGCGCACCTTCACCGAGATGATGTCGACGCCCCAGCTGGCGGCCTCTTTCTCGATGTCATCCTTGATCTCGGCGTCCAGCTGGTCGCGGCGCAGCGCCACCTCGGCCACCGTGGAGCGGCCCACCGCCTCGCGCAGGGCCGTCTGGGCGAGGAACGACACGGTCGCGTAGTAGTCTTCCACCTCGGTGCACGCCTTCTCGGCATCCCACACCACCCAGAACAGCACGGCGTCCACCGTGACGGGCACGAGATCGGCCGTGAGCGTCTTCTCGGCATAGAACGGCGTGGCGATGGTGCGCTGATCCACGCGGATGGTGCCGTGCTCGATGATGGGGATGGTGAAGTACAAACCCGGTCCCACGACGCGGTTCAGGTTGCCGAACCGCAGCACCACCACCTTCTCCCAGGAAAGCGCGATGTGCGTCGACGACAGCACGAGCAGTGCCACCAGCAGCATGGCCACGACGGCCTCGATGCCCACGGCCCCCGTGGCGACGTACGCGATGCCCAGCACCACGGTGCACGAGGCGATGAACACCGCTATGTTGAAGATGATCGCGCCGTTGCGCGACGATTTGCGCGGCACGTACGAGGTGGCCGCCCTGATCTCGGCGTCCTTGTCGCGCACGTCGTAGGGCGCATCCTTCGCGAACCGCTCGCTTGCCCGTCGTTTCGCCATCGCTTCGCTCCTTATCCCCTATCCCGCTTGTCCGAACCCGGCAAGCCCGTACAGCGCTTCCGGCACCTGCGTCACATCGTACGCGCCCGCGCCGACGATGCACCAGCGCAGCGCAAACCCTCCAACCAACAGCAACGCCGCGATCCACAGCAGCTGCGTGCGGCTGTTCCCGTGCGTCAGGAAGCGCTCGAGCACGAGCGGCACGGCGAGGCCGCACACCGCGAGCACGCCCCAGAACACGGGAGCCAGCTCGCCAGCGACCAACGCCCGCGCTCCGGCAGCCGTGCCCTCGCCCGTGAACGCGAGGAGCACGAAGGCGGCCAGGCAGCCCGCCTCCACGAGGACGAGCCCGCCGTCGACGCGCGAAAGCCACACGAGCGGCCCGCGATACGGATGCCGCGTCTCCACGAACGACGCGGCCAGAAACGCCACCGCGATTCCGCAAGACGCCGACGACAGCACGAACAGCGTCGGCACGAGCGGCGTGCGCCACAGCAGCACCGACGCGAGGCTCTCCAGCAGCACGCCGGTGTAGGCCGTCGTCGCACCCGCCGCGGCGATGCCCGCCGCCGCCAGGCACACGACCGCCATGCGCGACAGGCGCACGCCGTCGAACAGCGCGAACGCCGAGAACGTCGCCGCAAGAACCAACGCCGCCGCAAGCGCGAACGACCCGACCGCCATCGCCGACGGCTCGGGCGAGGTCAGCAGATGAACCAGGCGGTCGGGGCGGCCGAGGTCCACGAACAGGCACAGGACGCCCACCGCCAGCGTCACCGTGCAGACGGGCCATGCCCGGGCGAAGAACTCCTCGGGCATCGCGAGCGCGCGCCACCGCATGACGCGGGCGCATTCCAGCACGCAGAGCACGGCGAGGGCGCCGGCGCCGGTTCCGCCCAGGAAGAGATAGCATATCGTGAGCGCGTTGAACATGCGACGCCCCGTCCCCTTCGCGAATTGTCGCAATACAGCAATTCATTGGTATTATAGCATGGCGAGCGCTGCTTTCCCGACAATCGAGACGTCGGGAATATTTGACCTCTAGCATATCGTTCGGAGCGGAGTACAATGTGCTTCAACAAAAAGGAGAGGGGGCGCCCATGTACCGGAAAACGCTTCACATCAACCTGTTCGGCGTCTCCGATCCGCTTGCCGCGACCTTGCGCGGCATCGCTCCCTTCGAACGCTTCACGCACGAGCTGGTAGCTCACGACGCGTGGGACGACGACGCGTTCCTCGCGGGCGACATCGTGATCGCCGACGCCGCCTTGCTCGAGAAGGCGCACGGCGCAGCGCGTCCCTCCCGTTCGCTCAAAGCCCTCTCCGCGCAAAGGCGGCAACAGCGAGGGGAATCGTTCAGCGCTTTCGTCGTCATCGTCGACGCCGAAACGCTGGAAGCCTGGGACGCCGAGGATTACGCCCTCGTGGACGCGACCTGGACGGCGCCGCTCGACGAAGCGCGGCTCGCCTTCGAGTTCGCCCGTCTGCAACGAGAGGCCCTGCTGGCGTCCGAGATGCGCCTGGCCCGCACCTATCTCGACACCGCCATCGACTCCACGCCCGAGCTTATCTGGTTCAAAGACGCGCGCGGATCCCACCTCAAGGTGAACGATGCGTTCTGCTCCACCGTTGAGAAGACGAAGCAGCAGGTGGAAGGCCGCGGGCACTACTACATCTGGGACATCACGCCCGAGGAGTACGCCACCGGCGAGTACGTGTGCCTGGAATCCGAGGACGAGACGATGGAGGCCGGCCACACGTGCCTGTTCGACGAGCAGGTGAAGACGAAGCGGGGCATGCGGCAATTCAAGACGTACAAGTCTCCCCTGTTCGACGAGGACGGGCGCACGATGGGCACCGTGGGCATCGCGCACGACGTGACCGATCTGGGCAACATCGCCACCGAGCTGGACATCCTCATCAACGCGCTGCCGTTTTCGGTGGTTATCGAGGACGCGGACGGCATCATCCTCAACGCGAACCGCGAGACCGAGACGTACTTCAAAGTGGACCGGCATCGCATCATCGGCGGGCACATCAAGGATTGGCGGCGCATCGTGTTCGGCGACGATCTCGCCCAGCAACGCGAGATCCACGAGGATCGCGAGTTCGAGGCCGTGATCGGCGGCGAACGCAAGGTGCTCGAGATGAGCAAGACCCCCATCGTTGACGTGTTCGACAACAAGACGGGCCAGATGCGCATCTACCGCGACGTGACGGAGGCGCGCAAGCTCGAGGAGCGTGCCGTCATGAGCGCGCGCACCGACTACCTGACCGGCCTGTACAACCGCCGCTACTTCTACGAATACCTTGAGGAGCGCGACCGTACCGAGCCGCTGTCGCTCATCACGCTCGACCTCGACGACTTCAAAGAGATCAACGATCGCTTCGGGCACGCGATGGGCGACGAAGCGCTTCTGAGGGTGGGCACCATGCTGCGCGCGGCGTTCCCGGAAGGCCTCGCCATCAGGTGGGGCGGCGACGAGTTCGTGGTGGCGGTGTTCGGCAAGCACGATGCGGGCGAATTGCGCGAGCAGGCGGAAACGCTGCTCGCGAGCATGAGCGAGCGCTCGAAGGTCGACGGGTACGCCCGCTCGCTCACGGGCAGCGTCGGCATCGTGACGTCCGACGACCCGAACTTCTCCATCGACGACCTCATCAGGCATAGCGACGAGGCGCTCTACCGCGCCAAACGCGCCGGGAAATCGCAATGCTGCGTCTACGGCGAAGGCGAGCCGGCCTGCTAGCCGACTCGCCCTTCTTCCGCCCAAGCTGGGTCAGTTGCTCGAATCGATGCGGAACTCGCCGCTGGCGATGCGCGCGCTCACGCTGGCGCCGCCGTCGCCGCTCGTGTAGACGTTGCCGTTTTGCGAGAGCGAGAACGTGCTGCTGAAGTCGCCGGACGCCTTGTCGATGCGCGCGGTGAACCCGCTGTCGCGGGGCACGGCCACCCCCACCTCGCCGCTGGCGATGTCGACGTCGACGGAAGCGGGGCACACCTCCTCGCAGACGACGCGCGTCTCGCCGGAAGCCGTGCGCACGTTCACGCGATCGGAGAAGCGGCCCTCGACGTCCAAGTGCCCGCTCGCGACGTCGATGCGCAGCTCGTCGGCCTGCAGGTCGAGCCCCGTCAGGTCGCCCGATGCGAGCTGCAGCTTGAGCGATTCGCAGCCGAGGCCGCTCACGTCGTAGTCGCCCGACGCGCCGTCGATGTCGACGGTGCCCAGCTGCCGGGCGTAGCTCTTCGGGATGCGCACCTCGAGGCTCTTGCGCCCCATCAGCGCGGAGCACGAGAACCACTGGCCGTAATCCACGTTGAGCGTGTCGCCGCTGACGGACCAGCGCATCTGCTGCGCCTTCGTCGCGCCGCCCGTGGACGTTTCGATGAGCTCGATGGCGTCGCCTTCGCCGGTCACGTCTACCTTGACCTCGCCGGCGCCCCATTTGATGGACAGGTTCTTGACGTCGGCCGCATCGACGCTGGCCGAGCCCATGCTCGTCTTGCCCCAGATGCCGCTACCCAGGTGCCAGGACGAGCAGCCGCCGAAGCCGATGGCGCCCAGGATGAGCGCGCCGAACACGATGATGAGCACGATTTTGACATACGAGGCCCTTGTGAGTTTCGTCATGATGAGGCCCTTTCGCTAGCGGCGGTTCGCGCGGTAGTTGGGGTCGTTCTCGATGATGTGCGCGATCCAGTAGTACAGCGGGATGGTGAGGAAGACGAACCAGCCCGGATGCCACCAGCCGAACAGGAATCCGCCTGCCAGGAAGACGATCACGCAGAGCACGGGATACGGGAACGTCATCCACGGACTGCGCGGGCGATGCTCCTGGTTGCCATAGGATTCGGGAGCTTGCGGCGTGTAGGGCGCCTGCGGCTGCGGGGGTTGCTGGGACGTGGGAGCTGCGCCGTAGAAGGGTTGCTGGACCGGTTGGGGCTGCGGCTGCGGTTGCGGCGGGGCCTGGTGCGCCTGCTCGGCGGTCGCGCGGGCCTGCGCTGCGGCCACGGCAGCCTGCGCCGCACGGACGGCGGCCTCGTTGGCGCGCACGGCCGCCTCCTGCGCCTGGGCCTCGGCAGTGGCGTCCTTGTCCTTCTCCTCGAACAGGACGTCGTCCACCACATCGTCGTCGATGCACAGCAGGTCGTCGATGGACACGCCGTACAGCTTCGCGAGCGCGATGAGGTTCCCCGTGTCGGGCGACGATTCTGCGCGCTCCCATTTCGACACCGCCTGCCGCGACAGCCCGAGCCGCTCGGCCAGCTCCTCTTGACTGTATCCTTGCTCGCGTCGCATGGCGGCTAAGCGCTGGGCAATCTCGACGTTCATGAACGATCCCTTCTTCGACGTTGGGGACATGGTGTCCGCTCCTTCTCGATTCCCAGCCTACGGTTGCCCGGCTCGTTGCACCAGCATGTCTGGTTATCATTTTACGCAACCGGCGGTTGCATACGCCCGCGAAGTGGGATTTCGTGACATTTGTCACAATGGAATTCCGCAAGGACGACCAGGCGGGGTGCCGGCAAGAAGTTCGTGCCAAAACGGCTCTTTGGCGCAATTTGCGCGTTTTTTGCGCGGAAGCGCCATCATCGCCGTTCGCTTCTTCGATCGCTGATGCGTCTTGCATGCCCTATACTGAGACGATCGAATCGAAGGAGGCGTCGCATGGAACCCGACAAGATCGACCGTCGCGTGCGGTACACGAAGCGCGCGCTCACCACCGCCCTCATCGACCTCATGCGCGAGAACCACATCTCCAAGATCTCGGTGAAGGCGCTGTGCGCTGCAGCCGACGTGAACCGCAGCACGTTCTACGCCCACTTCCGCAACCAGTACGACCTGCTGGAGCACGTCGAAGCCGAAGCGCTGAACGACCTCAAGGCGCGCCTGCTGGCCGACGACGAGCCGCGCACGCGCAATGTGGTGAAGATCCTCGAATACGCAAAAGAAAACGCCGACGTGTTCATCATGTTGCTGGACGAAAGCGACGGCAGCTTCCAACGGCAGATCATGGAGCTGGCGCATCTCGTCGACCTTCAGATGTCGGATGAGAACGGGATCGTGGAAGCCGACGACCTCGAGTACATGTACCTGTTCGCCGTGTCGGGCGCCCTCGGCATGCTGTCGCACTGGCTGAAGAAGGGCACGCCGCAATCCCCCGCCGAGATGTCGGAGCTGCTGCTGCGCATGATCCAGCACGGCATCGAGGAGCGCGCGTAGGAATCCGAAGAGTCGCCGGCCAACGTCATCGGCGCCGCGTTGCCTCCCACTCGCGATCCCCGGTCGCGATCCCAACGTCGGCGGTGCAGGACGCGTTTCGAGGCAGAAATTTGCGGGTATGCGAATCAAAATCATCTTCGTAGTGCCGCATTCCCTACCCCGAAAAGCATGAACTGGGGATTCTTCACCGGTATCGATATGCTTCATGAAAAACCGCGCCCCACAATTCGCATACCCGTAAATCTCTGCCAGAATATGTTATGCTGACCGAATGGATATACTTATCGGATATGATTCGGCGTTGGACTACTGGAGAACGGTGGGTCCGGGCTTCTTGCGCGGTTACGAAGAGCGCCAAATGACCACGCGACGCGCCCGCCGGGCGCTCGCATCGTCAAAGGTGCCCCGCCTTTCAGAGGGTAACCGACGGCCGGCAGGATGTGCTCTACCCGTAACGGCCTTGGTGGGCGACGTCTCATGCAGAACGGACACCGCGAGCGTCATCACCCGCATCTACCCCGACCTTCCCGAGCGGTCGTTTATCGACGCGGGCAACGGGTTCCTCGTCAGCACGCCGGAGTTCTGCTTTCTGCACATGGCGAATCGGCTGTCGGTCACCCAGCTCATACTGCTGGGGTACGAGCTGTGCGGAACGTACGTCCTGGTCGACAAAGGACCGGCGCCGCGAAGGGATGCGCCGCTCACCACGGTTGCCAAGCTACGGGCGTTTGCCGAGGGAGCCCCGAACGCACGCGGGCGGAAGAAGGCTTTGAGAGCTTTGCGCTACGTGCTGGATCGCTCGGCATCGCCCATGGAATCGGTGCTCGCCATGCTGCTGAGCCTGCCGTACAGCTTGGGCGGCTACGGGCTGGCGCAGCCGTCGCTGAACTTCCGCGTGGACGTGCCGCCCCGCTTCCGCAAGCTGGCCGACCGGACGTACTGCGCATGCGACCTGTGCTGGCCCGAAGCGCGCTTGGCCGTGGAGTACGACAGCAGGCTGCACCACGCCGATCCCGAACGACAGGAGAGCGACGCGCGGCGACGCGGCACGCTCACATCCCTCGGGTTCACCGTGGTCACCGTTTCCCGAGCACAGGCGATGGACAGCGGCTCGTTCAACCGCCTCGCCCATCAGCTGGCCAAGCTCTTGGGGAAACGGTTGCGCTATGTCGATCCGGGGTTCACGCACACGCATCTCGCCCTGCGCGACGAGCTGCTGGAAGCCGTCGGGATGCACGCGAGCTGAGGAGGCCAGAGCGGCTTACCCCTGGAACAGGGCGAGAAAACGGTCCCAGATGGTCTGCTCCTGCTCGGGCTGCTCCTCCTGGGGCGCTTCGGGTTTCTCGATGGCGGCCGTGGTCATGACGAACTGCACCGCTTTCACGTTGGCGTTCTGCGACGACGTGAACGAGACGGGGTCGAACTCCGGGAAGTCGTAGTCGGCCATGAGCTCGGATATCTGCTCTTTCATGGTGTCGGGCAGCGCGGATGTGGACGCGTTCAGCTGGTCCATGCCGCTGCTGAGCTCGCCCGCCCCGATCGCCAGCTGACCGGTGCCGCCGGCGAGCTGGCTCGTGCCGGACGACAGCTGGCTGTAGTTGCCGGCAAGCGCCGACAGACCCGACGCGTACTGCGTCAGCCCCTCGTGGAACCGGCCGTACTGGCCGGACAGCTGCGCGATTCCGTCGGCCAGCTGGGAGAGCTGGTCGAGCTGCCCGCCGCCGACGGCGGCGTCGAGCGAGGAAGCCATGGAGCGGAGGGCGGCCTCTTGCTGGGCGAGGGCGTCCGGCAAGGAGCCGAGCAGCTGGCTCGCGCCGTCGAACGCCGCTTTCGTCGCGGTGTAGGTGCCCTTGACCGTTTGGGCGGCCTTGTAGTTCGCAAGCAACTGATTCAAAGTCGCGGCGTCGTCGGGATTGCCCGACGCGCCCGCGACTGCGGCCAAACTCCCGATCTGCTGATCGGTCAGCGTGCCTTCGGGAATGGAGGCGATGGCGCCGTCGAGCGCCGGAAGCGCCTTCGCGTACCCCTGCTCGACAAGCACCGCGCTCGCCTGCAGCTCCCCCAGCCCGTCCGCCAACGCATTCAACCCGCCGGGCAGCTGCCCCAGCTGGTCGAGCTGCGACAGGTCGGCGCCTTGCAGGCCGCCGGCGATGGCCGAAAGCGCGCTGCCGATCTGGCTCGAGGCGCTCACCAGCTGGCTCGACGAGCCGTTCAGCTGGTTGAGCCCTTGGCCGAACGCCGCGGAGCCCGACGACAGGCTCTGCGCGCCGCCGGTCAGCTCGTCCACGCCCGCCGCCAGCGACGAGGTGCCGTCTGCCAACGCGCTCACCGCGTCGGACAGCGTGCTCATGCCGTCGACCATCTCGTCGGTGTCGGGCATCTCGATGACCGAGGAGTACGGCAGCGCGGCGATCTGCGCGCCCGTCATCTCGAAATCCTTCACCTTGGCCGTGAGCGCGAAGTCGCCGTCCTGGCCGGGCAGCACGGTGAACGCCACCGTCGTGTCTTCGCCGGACTGCGCGATGGTCGCGCCCTCTCCCGCCACCTCGGTTGCCACGGCGCCCGGAAGCGTGAACGTGATCTGCAGCATGAAGCTGTCGTAGAACGCGGGGTCGACGGCATCGTTGCGCGCGGTGGTCACGTGGATGGACAGGTCGCCCGAAGCGCCGGCCAACTGATCGGCCTCGACCTTCTTGCCGTCCAGCTCATAGGCGATCGACACGTTCCACGGCAGCGTGGTGTCGGCAGCGTCGCCCTGGTAGTACAGCGCGCCCTCCTCGGCCTCGAACGTGGTCGCGTCGCCAACCCGTGCCAGCTCGGTCTCGTTCGTGAGGTTCTGCACGGCCGTGTAATCGCCGTGGTCGACGACGGTGCCCGCCGCCTCCACGTCGAAGCGGTTCACCACGTACACGGCCTCCGGCTTGCCGTTCGCGGCCAGGGTGGCGTACACCACCTCGGACTTCTCGTAGGTGGCGGTTGATGCGGAAGCCGTCGAGGTCGCCGCGGAGGCCAAGTCCGGCGAAGCGGCGAGGGCCGCAGCGGGAGCGCCGACGGTTGCGAGCGCGACGGCCAGGCAGGCGGTCAGCGCCATGCGAATGCGCGGGTAGGACTTCATGATTCGTCTCGAGCGGGTCGGGGGCCGCGGCGGGAAGCGGCTCGGGGGTTGCGACGGGCGATGCGTCGGACGCTTCCCCGGGATTCGCGGGCGCGAAGTTCGCACGCCAGGTGGTGCGTCGGATGACGCGGTCGAGCAGCACGAGCAGCGCCGGCAGGAAGCATGTGACCAGCGCCAACGACAGCAGCGCGCCGCGAGCCAGCAGCAGGCCCAAGCTGGACACCGCCGACATGCTGGACGCGAACCCCAAAGCGAAGCCCGCGGTGGCCAGGATGCTGGCCGACACGAGCAGCGACGGGAACGTCTCGCCCAGCGCGCGATGCGCGGCCGTGCGGGCCGGAACGCGCTGGCGGAGGCGCAGGTAGTGCGTGGTCAGCAGGATGCCGTAGTCGATGGTGGCGCCCAGCTGCACCGTGTTGATGACAAGGTAGCCGATGAAGTTCACCGACTCGCCCGTGAAGTACGGGATGGACAGGTTGATCCAGATGCCCGACTCGATGGTGAGCAGCAGCACGAGCGGCAGCGTCAGCGAGCGGAACGTCACGAGCAGCACGATGAGGATGGCGACGACGGCCACGGCGCTGACCACCACGTTGTCCACGGCCACGATGTTCTTCATGTCGTAGAGGTTCGCGGACTGGCCGGCCGTGTAGTACGTGTCGTAGTGGCGCGCTGCCGTCTGCTGGATAGCCTCCACCGTGGCGAACGCCTCGTCGCTTTCGGTATCTGTGCTCGTGTAGGCGATGATGCGCGCGTAGTTCGGCGAGTAGAACTGGTCGACTACGCTTTGGTCGAGGAAGCCCTGCGGGATGGCGGCGCCCACGGAAGCGGCGTACGAGATGACGCTCTCCACGTTGTCGAGCTTTGCCAGATCGTCCGACAGAGCCGCTTCGGCCGCCACGTCGCCGCGCGGCACGAGCACCACTACGGCGTTCTGCTGGCCGAACTCGTCTTGGATCATGAGCGTGTCGGCGCCGGAGCGCAGGTTCGGGTCGGGCTCGCTGTTCTGATAGGTGAACACGGTGTGGGCCTGGCCCAAAAACGCGGGCACCACGAGGGCCAGCACGAGGACGAGCGCCGGCACCCGCACCTTCGACAGCACTGCTCCAACGTTCTTGAACGAGGGCATGAGCGGCCGGTGTTTGGTCTTGTCGATGAGCTTGTACAGCGTGAGCGTGACCGCCGGCAAAAACACCATGACGGTGAAGAAGCTGAACACGATGCCCTTCACGAGGTTGATGCCGAGATCCGCGCCGATCTGGAATTGCATGAACGCGAGCGCGGCGAAACCGAACAGCGTGGTGACCGCGCTGGCGGCGATGGTGGACAGCGAGCGGCGCATCGCCGCGGCCATGGCCTGCTCCACGTTCGGCGTGCGCTGGCGCTCGGCCGCGAACGCGTGCAGCAGGAAGATGGCGTAGTCCAGCGACACGGCCAGCTGCAGGATGGGGCTCACCGAGAACGTGATGAACGACACCTCGCCCAGCACGATGTTCGTGCCCATGTTGATGAGGATGGACACACCGATGGCGGCGATGAACAGCACCGGCTCGATCCACGACGTGGTGGACAGCACGAGCAGCAACAGGATGATGGGCACGAGGATGAGCGCGGCGTTGCCGGCCTCCTCGGCCGTGCTGGCCGTGGTCTGCGCCGTGTCGGACGCTTCGCCCGACACGGCGTTGCCCGGGCCCGCCTCGTCGACGAGCGCGCGCAACGCGGGAATGGCGGTGCCCTCGGAGCCCTCGGCCACGGTGACCTGGAACAGCGCGGCGCCGTCGCGATAGTACGTCTCCACCGTGGAGGCGTCGGCCATCTCGAGGGGCACGGTGACGTCCACGACGTCGTCGAGCCACATGACGCCCTCGACGCCGTCCACCGCGGCGATCTTGTCCTTGAGCGCGAGCGCCTGGGCCAGGCTCACGTCGTGGACGAGCACGTTGGCGTTGGGGACGGCCTGGGTGAACTCATCGTTCATGATGGCGACGGCCGTGGTGGATTGCGCCTCGTCGGGCAGGTAGTCCACCATGTCGTAGTTGACGCCCACGAACGGGATCATGGCCGCGCACACCACGGCGACGGCCAGGAAGGCCCCCACGACGGCTTTGCGTCGCGCGATGATGCCGTTGATGATGCGATCCATACCCGCCCGCCTGTCCGCTCCGTCCGCGCGCCGTGCGCGCTTGGTTACCCTACATCATGAATGATAACCAACACGGTGTAGCGAAACAACCGACACGGCATGCTCGAACTGCCGATAGTCCAACACGAAAGGCGCGATGTGTCGGACATTCACCGAATCGCCATCGTGAGACAAAGGGACGGGGTAATTGTCTCGTTCGGCGACCGAACGAGACAATTACCCCGTCCCTTTGTCTCACGCGCCGTCGCGGAGGGCCTTGAGCTTGGCGAGGGTTGCGGGGTCGATGCGCGAGGCTACCGTGTTCTTCTCGGCAACCTTGGGCGTGTCGTCGAGGCGCGCCTCCTCGTAATACATGGCCACCTCGCGCGAGAAGCCGTCCGCGCTCATGCGGTCCACGCCGAAGCCGAACGTCGTGTCCTGGACGGTGGCGTCGCTCGTGACGACGAGCGTTTCAACCTGGCGCTCGCGCGCGTCGTGGGCCAGCTTCTCGATCACCTTGTCGGCCGACTGGCCCGCCGGCGAGAACACGATGCGCACGCCGCCGACCTTCTCGGCTTCGCCGTTCGAGAACGCGTTCTTCGCGCCGTCGAACACGATGACGGCCTTCCAGTCGCGACCGGCGTAGTTCACCACGTCGTTGATGAGCATCTCGCGCGCCGCGTTGAACGTGTCGTCGGTGTAGTCCTCATCGGGCGCGTTGCGGTAGCGGCTACCGGAGCGCAGCACGTTGTACCCGTCCACAATGAGGAGCTTCTTACGTTGCTTGGCCATGATCCGTCCGCATCAACCCGTACGTCCGCCGCTGCCCTACTGGTTCTGGCGCAGCCACTCGTACATGCAGGCGGTGGAGGCCTGGGCCACGTTGAGCGAGGCCACCTCGCCCTCGATGGGCAGCTTGACGAGGAAGTCGCAATGCTCCATGACCAGGCGCGATATGCCCTCCTGCTCGTTGCCCATCACGAGCGCGATCTTGCCCTTGAGGTTCGCGTTCCAGATGAGATCCTTCGCGTGCTCGGTGGCGCCGGCGATCCAGAAGCCCTCGTCCTTGAGGCGGCCCATCGTCTGCACAAGGTTCGACACCTGCGCCACGGGCACATGCGCGATGGCGCCGGCCGAGCTCTTGTAGGTGGACGCCTCCACGTGCGCGCTGCGCTTGTTGGGGATCACGATGCCGCACGCGCCCACCGCTTCAGCGCTGCGCGACACGGCGCCGAGGTTGCCCGCGTCGGTGATATGGTCGAGGATGACCACGAGCGCGCGGCCGTCGTGCTCTGCGGCCGACTTCCCGGCCGCGTCGATCACGTCGCCGATGCCCACGTAGGGAAACGGCGCGGCCTTCGCCATGACGCCCTGATGGCTGCCGCGGTCGGACTTGCCGTCCAGCACTTTGCGCGGCACCATCTCGACCGTGGCGCCGACGCGCTTCGCCTTGCGCAGGATATCCTCGATGAGGCCGTCGCGCTGCACGTTGTCTGCCATGAGAATGCTCTTGATGGGCACGCCCGTGCGCAGCGCCTCGATGACGGGGCGCTTGCCCTCGATGAAATCAGCCATGTTCCACGATCCTTCGCATCTTCTCCGCGTCGATCCTGGCATGGCATCGCACGGCACGTTGTTGATACGGTCAGTATGCCAGATGGGCACGCGGTCAACGACGAAGACGCCCGTTTCTTCAGCGTATCGCCATGCGAGCGCGTCGGCGACGGCCGCATCGACCGCAGTCGCCCGAAAGACGACGTTTCGGCGAGAAAACTCCGTCGTTCGGGCGACAGCGATCCGGAATACGATCTGAGCTCCGCGCGTCCTCAATCGCGCTTCTCGCGGCTGCGGCGCCAACGACCCCGGCGCCTGCGCTCCTTCTGCGCCACGGTGGCGTCGCCGCCGTGCAGGAACACGCCGGACACGATGCGCTTCACCTTCCCCACCCCGCGCGCCACGTGCGGCGTGAGGTCGGCCTCGTTGCGCGTCTTCCAATCGAAGTACACGCTCCAATACCGCAGGAACACGACGACGAACACGCAGGCCGCACCCGCAAGCGGCAACGGACTGCCCACATAGGCGAGGATCACGAACGCGAGCGAGCCGCCCAAGCCCGCCACTGCGTAGAAGTTCGACTGCTGGAAGATACCGGGCGTCTCGCCCACGCAGATGTCGCGCACCGCGCCGCCGCCCACCGCCGTGATGGCGCCGAGGATGACCGACAGCACGAACCCCTGCTCGAGCGAGAACGCCTTGCTGGCGCCGGCGAGCGCGAACAGCCCCACCGACAACGCGTCGGCGAAGAACACCGTGGCGTCGAGATGGCGGAACAGCCCGCGGAAGTAGAACACGAACGCGCAGATGGCGATGCAGATGAGGATGAGGTCGGGATGCGAGGTGAAGTACACGCCGTGGTCCTGCAGCAGCACGTCGCGGATGATGCCGCCGCCGTATCCCGTGAGCAGGCCGAGCACCACCGTGCCGATGATGTCGAGCTTGCGGTCGCACGCGAACAGGGCGCCGGTCAGCACGCCGACGACGACGGAGAAGTAGTCGATGCTCCACGGCACCGTGAGCACCTGGGAATCGGAGAACGCTTGCTGTAGAAATGCGGTGTCCATACGCCCCTTTCGGAATCTGCGCTTATGAAACCACATGCGCGCGGTTTGCGCCAGAGCGAATGTTCGGCGCGCGGTTAACACAGGGGGCGCTTACACACGATGAGCGAACTGGTATGATACAACGGAAACGCAATCGGGCCGTCTGCACGCGGCCGCGTACCGAATGAAGGGAATCACGTTGAACAAGAAGATCGTTGCGACCGCGGCCTGCGCGTTCCTCGCGCTGGCGCTTACCGGATGCGGCTCGAAAGCCGAAGAACCCAACTTGCCAGATCCGAACGCCAGCTCGTCGAGCAGCGGCTACACCGTCACCGACGCGGCCAAGCTCAAGGCGCTCTCCGTGGGCGAGTCGGCCGTCTGGCGCGACTACGAGGTGACCGTGAAGTCTATCGACCGCGCGAACGGCCAGCTGAACGTGCAGATCGATGTGAAGGCGCACTCGAACGCGCAAGAACTTTCCACCGAATGCCTGCTGTCGTTCGGCATGCCTCCCGTCAACTCGACGTTCGCGAACAGCGTCATCTCGGTGCCCGCGGGCGAGACGGCGTCCGGCACGCTCACGTTCGACGACCAGTACGCTTCGCAGCGCCTGTTCTGGAACGACGGCGCCACCGAGGCCACGTGGCTGCTCGACCAGGCTCCGGCAGCAACCGAGCCCGCGCCGCAGCCCGAAACGCCCGCCGAGCCCGAGACGCCCGAGCCCACCGAGGATCCGCAGGCCAAGGCCGTGGCAGCCGTCGAGGCTGCGCTGCCGGGACTCATCGCCGACAACACGTACTACGCGTTCCAGAGCTTCGACCCGGCCACGGCCGCCATGACGCCCGTGGAGGGCGGCTACCAGTACGCGAACGACGTCGCCATCCTCGACGGCGACGGCAACGCGACCACCACGAACGTGCTGCTCACCTGCGACGCGGACGGCAACGTCACCTCGATGACGGTGGACGGCGCGCTGATCTTCTAGAATACGCGCCCCGCCTGCACCGCAACGAAAAACGGCCCTCAGGGGCCGTTTTTCGTTGCGCGCGTGGTTGCGACCCCTACAGGGCCGTTCCCCTCTTCGGGACGCTCAACGCTTCCACGTCGACGCCCTCGATGCCCAAGAGCGCAATCTTCTTCTGCAGACCGCCGGCGTACCCGGTGAGGCTGCCGGTCGAGCCCACCACGCGGTGGCACGGCAGGATGATGGAGATCGGATTGCGCCCGACGGCGCTGCCCACGGCGCGCGCCGAGGTGCGGCTCCCCGTCTGCTCCTCGAGGCGGCGCGCCAACTGGCCGTACGTGGTCAGCCGGCCGTACGGTATCTCGGCGAGCAGCGTCCACACCCGTTGCTGGAACGCGGTGCCGCGCGGATTCACAGGAGGAAGCGCACCGGGGTCGCCGCCCGCGAAGTAACGTTCGAGCCAAGCGCGCGCCTCGACGAGCACCGGCAGATCGGGCCGCTCCTCAGCCGCCTCGAGCGTGGCCTCGAAGTGCTTCTGCCCTTCCAGCCACAGGCCGACGATCGCATCGCCGTCGCTGGCGACGGTGACCGGCCCGACGGGCGAATCCATCTCGAGCAGGTAATCCATGCGCTCTCCTTACGAACGCAGCGCCTGCGCGTGCCAGCCGAGCAGGGCTTGGGCCAGTCCCACGAGGGGCGCGAAATAGCCGTTCGGAGCCGTCTCGGCGATGCGCGCGCGGAACGACTCGGCCCAGGAAAGCGGATGCCCCTCGATGAAGTCGGCGACGGCCTCGGCCTCGGGGGCATCGCCCATGCCTGCGTCGATGCGGGCGCACTGCGACGAGAGGTACAGCAGCTCGATTCCCATGTGGTCCTCGTACTGGTTGTTCTCGTTCTTCACTTCGAGCCCCGCCGCGCGCAGCAACTCGCGCATCTCGAACGTGGCCTGCCCGAATCCCACGGTTACGTCCTGGCCGCGGTACATCGTCTCCCACGGAGCCGCCGCAGGCGACGGCGGGCCCACGAACAGCTTCGTGTACTCGACGGCGGCGCGCTGGGGCTCGTCCTCGCCCGCCTCCCCGCGCTGAGCAGCGCCTTCGGCGTAGCGCGCGCACGATGCCACGGCCTCGGCCACGGCATCGTCGTCGAACGTGGGGAACGATGCCCAGAACGCCGGATCCAGGCCGACCGTCGACGTCATCGTCATCGGCTTCAACAGCGAGTTCCCGATGAACGCGTAGGCTTCCGACAGGGTCTTCCAGGGAATCTCGTTCGCCATGGCGAAAAACTCCTTTCAGCGCGAGGCGCGCAACGTGAACCAAGGTGCGTGGCGTATAGCATACCGCAACGGAAGCGTCCCGAGCCGTGCGCGGGGAGGGAAAGAGCACGACTCGGGCCAGCGGGCGGACAGGGCGAAGAGCCGCGGGTCGCAAGGGTCGCAAGCGACGACCGCGGCTCGCCAACCGCGCGCTTTACGCGGCTTCGCCCGCCGGCGCCGCGACGCCCTCGCGATTCGATGTGCGGCCGGGCAGCAGCTTCTGCGTCAGCACGACGAACGCGAGCGCTCCGAGGGACACCACGCCGACGGCGATGACGATCTCCACCCAGGTGGGAGCGTACGAGCTGGCGACGGCCCACATGTCGATCCCCGTCGCGTGGGCCGCGGCCGTCGAGCCCGAGGCCACGCCGGGAGCGCCCATCACGTTGAACTCGACGAACGAGGTGAGCAGCAGCCACACGCGCTTGAAGAACACGCCCGCCACCACGCACACGCTGGCGGCGGCCACCAGCCCCATGCGCGCGCGGTTCTTCGCGAACACGAGGATGCAGAACGGGATGAGGATGCCCACGACGATCTCGAACCAGAAAAACGGGGCGGTGGCGCCCGTCGCCATGATGGCGAGCGTCTCGGCGCCGGCGGCGCCCGGATACGCCATGGTCAGCACTTCGCAGCCCACGAGGAAGCCGTCGACGGCGACGCAGGTGGCCAGCAGGCCGGCCAGGTTCGACAGCAGCTTCTTGTCGGTTTTGAACCGACCGGACTTGTTGAGCCCCATGAGCGAGAGCAACAGCAGGGCCAGGCCGGAGTCCATGGCCGACACCACGAACAGCGGCGCCATGATGGCCGAGTACCAGCCTTCGCGCGCCATCTCGAGGCCGAAGATCCACGCCGTCACGGAGTGCACGAGGATGGCGACGGGCAGCGCGAAGCGCGACACGACGGCAACCTTGCCCTGCGCGCCGGGCTTCTTCGACTTCATGAAGTACAGGTACACGACGTTGATGGCGAGGTACAGCGTGATGACGCAGATATCCCAGAACAGAGGAGAGGTCACGTTCGGCCCCGTGACGATGCGCCACACGCGCTGGATGCCGCCGAGGTCGATGAGCACGAACATGCCGGCGCAGCAGATGCACACCGTCGACAGGATGACGGCGGGAAGCGCCACCTTCTTGTACTCGGCCACGTGGAACACGCTGGCCGACGAAGCCACGATGAGGCCGCCGGCCGACAGGCCCACGAAGAACATGAAGCACGTGATGTAGAGGCCCCACGACGTGCCGTTGTTCATACCGGTCACGCCGAGACCGCCCATCAGCTGGTAGATCCAAGCGGCGACTCCCGCCACCGTCAGCGCGCCCAGCACGCCGATGGCAGCTTTGGTTTTCGTAGAGGTTCCCATGATGCGCACCTCCTCCTTAATTGAAGTAATGGACTTGCGGGCGGGTGCCTTGCTCCTCGAGGAGGACACCGGCCTTGCGAGCGACGACGAGCTTCGATATCTCGCTGTCAGGATCGTCGAGATCTCCGAACGTGCGGGCTTTGACCGGGCAGCATTTCACGCACATGGGCTCGTCGCCGCGATCGGTGCGCTCCTTGCACAGGGTGCACTTCTCCACGACGCCCTTGCCGCGCACGGGCACGTCCGCATCGCCGTAGTTGAAATCGGGCTCGCGCTTCGGGTCGCTCCAGTTGAACACGCGCGCATTGTACGGGCACGCCGCCATGCACATGCGGCAGCCGATGCACTTCTCGTAGTCGACCTCCACGCGGCCCTTATCGTCCTTGTACGTGGCGCCCGTCGGGCACACGCGCAGGCAGGCGGGGTTCTCGCAATGCTGGCAGGCGACGGGCAGGTAGCTCCTGCTGAGGTTCGGGAACTCGCCCAATGCCCCGTCTTCCACGTCGCACCCTTCGGTGAGCACGCGGTTCCAGCGCATGCCGGAGGGCACGTTGTTCTGCATCTTGCACGCGTGAGCGCACGTCTGGCAACCGATGCAGCGCCCCTTGTTGATAGCTATCCCAAGCTTAGTCATGTCGCATCACCTACGCTTTTTCGATCTGGACGAGCGTGTCGTTATAGGGAATCTGAGGGCCGTGGAACATCTCGTAGCACCGCTCGTTGCGTGCCGAGTTCGTCACGTTCTGGAGGAACCCTTCCGGGTAGTATTTCGTGTACGTCGTCTCCGCCATGAACAGCACGCCCGGCTGCAAGCTGGGGTTCACGTGCGCCTTGCATACGAACGAGCCGCGGTCGTTGTACACCTTCACCTCGTCGCCGGTTTGGATGCCGCGCTCCTCGGCGTCGGACGGGAAGATGTTGACGTACGGGCCGAAATCCTCCTGAAACCACGGGGAAGCGCTGTAGTAGGCGTGGATGCGATAGCGCGACTTGCCCTGCACGAAGTACAGCGGATACGCTTCCTTCAAGGGGTTCTTCTCGAACGCCTCGTTTGCATCCTCGTATACGGGGAATTGGTGGCCCTGGTCGAGCAGGTACTCGTAGTACAGCTCGATACGCTCCGAAGGCGTGCCGTACACCTGATCGGCATGGCCGTCGGGACGGTAATCGGGACCCGCGCCGGCAACCGGCATGCAGCCGCCGTTCTTCAGAAGCGCATCGTAGGTGATGCCCTTCATGTTCGGATCGAGCTCTTCCACGCCCTCGAGCGAAAAGCGAGCCAGCTCCTCGTAGCTCTCGGGGAGCAGCTTCTCAAGGCCCCATTGGGCGGCCAGCAAACGCTCGATCTGCAGATCGCTCTTCGACTCGAACAAAGGCTCGATCATGCCGTTCGCCAGCATGACGTGACCGTAGCTCGCACGCAGCTGCTTGACGTCCTCCTCGCACTCGAACTTGGTGCACGCGGGCAGCACGATGTCGGCGTAGTCGACGGCAGACGAATGATAGATGTCGATGATGGCGAAGAAGTCGAGGCTCTTCACCCACGCGAGCGTATCGTTCGCGCTGGCTGCTTCAAGCGTGAACGCATCGCCGAACGTCAACGCCACATGGATGTTGTTCTCGTTGTACGGCATATCGTACATGGCCATGCCCGAATCGTTGTAGCCGTACTCCTCGGGAAGCTCCCAATTGTTCAGCGTTGCCACCGGATCGTCGGCACCCACGCCGCCATAGAAGCCGAAGCCCGAGCCCTTCCTGCCGTAATTGCCGGTCAGCGCGGTGAGAATGGACATCGAGTGCCCCAGAACGTCGGCGTTCGTGTACTTGTCGGGACCGCCCAGACCATAGTCGATGATGGCGGGGCCGTTGTTCGCATAGCGGTCGGCCAAATCGACGATCGCTTCCTGCGCGATGCCCGACGTTTCCGCAGCCCATTCGAGCGAGCATTCTGAGATCCACTGCTTCATCAGCGTGAATTCAGTGACGAGCTCCTTGCCGTCGACCGTCCAGCTTCCCTCGAGAACAGGATTGGCGCCCGCCTCGTCAAAGAGCACGGGGGCGTTGGCCGTCTCGTCCCAGACGTACGGCTTGCCGACGTCCTCCCCCGTGACCACGGTGGGATTCGGGCACAGCTCCTCGGCGCTGCGGTAGCTTTTGCCCGTCTTCTTGTCCACGAGGTACGGCAGGGACGTATGGGCTTTGACGAACTCCTCGTCGTACCAGTTCTCGTCGACGATGGCGCGGATCATTCCTTGGATGACCGCAGCGTCGGTGCCCGGATGCACCGGCAGCCAGGCATCGGCCTTCGACGCGGTACCGCTGAAGCGCGGGTCGAGCACAGCGATGTATGCGCCCGCTTCTTTCGCCTCCATCAGCGCGCGAGACCACACGATGCCGCTCTCGAGCGGGTTGTGCCCCACTTCGATGATGGTGGCGGCATCGGAGAATTCCCAGATGGAACGCGTCGGACAGTAGCTGAATGCACCGAACGCAGGCGTCTGCCCGTTCGGCTGGCCTCGGTCGAGGCCCCATTCTCCGCCCTGGTCGGCCTTCAGCAGCGCACCGATGAAGTCGAAGCCGATGGAAGCCTCGGTGGATTTGCGCACGAACACCGAGTCCGGACCGTGCTTCTCGTGCGACTCGTTGATGGCATCAGCGATGGCCTTGATGGCCTCGTCCCAGCTGATCTGCTCGAATTTGCCCTCGCCGCGCTCGCCGACGCGCCTGAGCGGCGTTTGCAGGCGATCGCTTGAGTAGATGTGCGCGACCTCGTTGATGCCGCGTAGGCAGATAGTGCTGTGGGACTCGTCGACGAGGTCGCTGGGCTCGATAAGGGCCACGCGCTCGTCGCGTATCGTGCACTTCAGGTTGCACCCGGTCAGGCAATGGAATTGGTGGCAGAGATGCGCCACCCGCTCCCCCGTCTCGGCGTGGGCCTGCGTCGGTGCGAGCCAGGTGTCGGCCGTGACCATGCCGGCGGCGCCCGCGAGACCCAAGGCCCCCGCCGCTGCGCCCGTCGCCTTCAAAAAGCTCCTGCGCGTGAGCCCGTCGTGCGGGCTGCTCGTTCCTGACATGTCTCCTCCTCAAAGATGTCGTCAGGATATCCCCGTTGTGCCGGTCGCGCGGTCCTCACACCGTCCGACCAACAAGCCTCATACGAGGATACCCCCTCTTCCTCGTGAGAATTGGCCAAATTCCACTGGCCCCACTATACGAAATTATCCTATGACAATCAATGATTGTCATAGGATAATTTTGAGTGTCATTATACTATTTTGCGGATAGTTTTTCGTTATCCCGCAGGTCATGTTCTTGTTTTTGCTTCGCATGGCCGAAGGATAGCACAAGGCGAGCGCGTCGTAGCTAAGGGTGTCCCTGTGAGCAGAAGTGCGGAATAACGAGGTATTTCAGCACAGATGTTTCACGTGAAACATCCGGGCGGCGCGCGATCGCGCTCGTCGTTGCCGCTGGCGCCAGGGAGAGGAGGCGGAAGTGAGGAGCTTCCGCCTCCAAGGGGGTGAGGAGCCCCTTCCCCAGCGTCACCGGTCGGGCGCGGTCAGGCAGCCTGCGCGGCCGTTTCGCACGAGACGGCTTCGGGTTCGCTCGGCGGCTTCAACAGCTTGCTCGCCAAGACGAGGAATGCCAACGCGCCGAGCGACACCACGCCGACGACCACGACGATCTCGACCCAGGTGGGTGCGTACACGCCGATCGTCGACCAGATGTCGGTGGCCCCGGCGTGCACGCCGGCCGACGATCCGGAGGAGATGCCCGGAGCGCCGTACACGTTCGGATGGATGAACGCCGTGAACAACAGCCACACGCGCTTGAAGAACACGCCCACCACCACGAGCGCCGAGGCCAGGATCACGAGTTTCGGACGCTGCCGGTTGGCCGAGAACACGAGAATGCAGAACGGGATGAGCAGCCCCGCGATGATCTCGAACCAGAAGAAGGGCGAGGTGACGCCGCTGAACAGCGTGCCGAGCGTCTCCATGCCGCCGGCGGTTTGCGGGTAGGCCACCGTCAACAGCTCGCAGCCGATGAAGAACGCGTCGACCGCGATGCACGTGGCCAAGAGGCCGGCCAGCGTGGCCATGAGCTTGCGGCCGAGCTCGAACACCTTCGCCGCCTGCAGCGCCAGCAGCACGATGAGCAGCAGCGCCAAGCCCGAGTCCATGGCCGAGGCCACGAAGATGGGCGCCATGATGGCCGAGTGCCAGGCCTCGCGCGCCAGCTGCAGGCCGAAGATCCACGCCGTCACCGAGTGCACGAGGATGGCGATGGGCAGCGCGAACCGCGAGATGATGCTGACCGCGTGCGGGTTGGCCCGCTTCGAGGTCATGAAGTACAGGTAGAGGATGTTGATGACGAGGTAGCAGGTGATCACGCAGATGTCCCACAGAAGCGGCGACATCGGGTTCGGCGACACGAGCACGTTCCAGATGCGCTGGATGCCGCCGAGGTCGATGAGCACGAACATGCCGGCGCAGCAGATGCACACCGTCGACAGGATGATGGCCGGCACCGCCACCTTCTTGAACTGCGCGATGCGAAACACCGACGCCGAGGAGGCCACGATCAGCCCGCCGGCCGACAGGCCCACGAAGAACATGAAGCAGGTGATGTAGAGGCCCCATGACGTTGCGTTGTTCATGCCGGTCACGCCGAGTCCGTTCATCAACTGGTAGATCCACGTGCCCACGCCCACCGCGACCAGCACGGCCAGCACGACGGAGGCGGCTTTGAATTTCATCGAGGTTCCGAAGGTTCCCATAGCGCTCCCCTATCCGTAGTAGTGAACTTGCGGGCGGGTGCCCTGTTCTTCCAGCAGCACGCCGGCGCGACGCTCCCGGACGATGCGCGACACGTCGCTGTTCGGGTCGTCCAGATCGCCGAACACGCGCGCTTTCGTGGGGCAGCACACCACGCACATGGGCTCGTCGCCGCGGTCGGTGCGCTCCTTGCACAGCGTGCATTTCTCCACGACGCCCTTGCCACGCACGGGCACGTCCTTGTCGCCGTAGTTGAAGTCGGGGTCGCGGCGCGGCTCGTTCCAGTTGAACACGCGGGCGTTGTAGGGGCAGGCCGCCATGCAGGTGCGGCAGCCGATGCACTTGTCGTAGGCGATCTCCACCCGGCCCTTTTCGTCCTTGTACGTGGCGCCCGTGGGGCACACGCGCAGGCAGGCGGGGTTCTCGCAGTGCTGGCACGCTACGGGAAGGTAGGCGCGCGACACGTTCGGGTACTGCCCGACGGCGCCGTCCACGATGTCGCAACCCTCGGTGAGCACGCGGTTCCACAGCATGCCCATGGGCACGTTGTTCTGCATCTTGCAGGCGTTCGCGCAGGTGTGGCACCCGATGCAACGCCCCGTGTTGATGGCGAGTCCGAATCTGGTCATGGCGCCCACCTACGCTTTCTTCACTTCGACGAGCGTGTCGTTGTAAGGGATGACCGGGCCGTTCAGCAAGGCGCGCCCGCGATCGGATATCCCGGGATTCGTGACGTTCTGGATGTTGCCGGCGCTCATGAACTTCGACCACTCGCCCTCGAAGACGCGCGCCGAGCCCGGGCGAACCGACTCGTCGCCCACCACGGGGCAGGCGAAGCTGCCGCGGTCGTTGAACGCCTCCACCGTGTCGCCGCTGACCAAGCCGCGCTGCTCCATGTCCGCAGGGTTGAGGTGCAAGGCGGCCGTGGAGTACTGGCGAATCCATTCCGCGTCGCAGAACTGGTTGTGGATGTGGAAGCGCGTGCGCATCTGGCACAGCTGCAAGGGGAAGCGGTCGCGCAGCTTGCTGTCCGCGCCGGTTTCCTCGGGAGCTTCGTAGGCGGGCAGCGCCTGATCGAACTTCACGAGATCCGGGAAGTACACGTCGAAGCGGCCCGACGCCGTGGGAACCTTGCCGTCGGAGAACGGCACGGCCGACGGTGCGCGGTACGGCAGCACGCCTTGGTTTGCCTGCAGCTCCTCGAGCGTGATGCCCTTGACCTTCGCGTCCTTCGCCGTGTCCAGCATGTGCGCGATACGCTCCTCGTTGCTCTTCGGCAACGGCGCGTCGATGCCGAGCGCGCGGGCCAGCTCGCGTTCGAACGCGAAGTCGGTCTTGCTCTCGAATAGCGGCTCGAGTACCTGCTGGCGCAGCATGACCTGGCCTTTGTTCGAGCGGATGCCGCCGAGCGCCTCGTCGCTCTCGAAACGCGAGCAGATGGGCAGCACGAGGTCGGCGTACTGCGCGCCCGTGCTGTGGTACACGTCGGCGTACACGATGAAGTCGAGTCCCTGCACCCATTCTTCCAGCTTGGTGAGGTCGGCAAAACGTTGCTGGATCTGGTCGCCCACGCCGATGAAGCACTTGACGGGGCTGTCCACGTAGGGAAGCTCGAAGGCGGGGACGGCGAGGGTGGTGGGCTTCATGTCCTCGGCGAGCGGCCATGCGCCGAGCCCCGCGCTGCCGTAGCCGAAGCCGGCGTAGCCCACGCCGCCGCCGGCGCGCCCGATGTTGCCGGTGATCGCGGCCAGCAGCCCGGCCGCATGGCCGGCGATGTCCGCGTTGCCGTACTTGTCGTTGCCTCCATAGCCCACGGCGATGCACGCGGGCCCGCCCGTGGCGTAGCGCTCCGCGAGCGACTCGATGGCGTCGGCAGGGATGCCCGTGACCTTCGACGCCCAGGCCGTGTCGTAGCTTTGCTGGTTCTCCTTGAGCAGCGAGAGCACCGTGGTGTAGGTTTCGCCGTCGACGGTGAACGTGCCTTCGAGCGCGGGAGATTCCACGTCCGCTGCCGGACGCGCGGCTTGCGCCTCGTCGTCCCAGACCAGGAAGGGGTTGGCGATGTCGTCTTCCGGCTCGCTCGCAGGGTCGACCGCATGGTCGCGCAACAACGAGCCGTCGGCTTGCGACACGAGGAACGGCAGCGAGGTGTGCGCGCTCACGTACGCCTCGTCGTACCAGCCGTTGTCCAGCACCTGCGTGATCATGCCCAGGAACAGCGCGGCGTCGGTGCCCGGCTCGATGGGTATCCACTCGTCGCACTTCGTGGCCGTGGTGCTGTAGTGCGGGTCGATGGCGATGGCGTGCATGCCCGCATCCTTCGCGTCGAAGAAGGGCTTGGTTTGCGTAAGGCTCGACTCGATGAAGTTCATGCCCACGAACAGCAGGGTCTTGCAGTTCATCCAGTCGGTCACGCCGTTGAACGCGCTCACCGCGCCCAGCGGGCCGGAGCGCTTGGCCCCGCCGTAGATCGGAGCCAAGCCGTTGGCATAGCCCACGTCGATGCCGCCGACGGTGTCCATGGACGCGCTCAGCAGCTTGCCCAGCTCGGACGCCACCTCAGACTCCATGGCGATGCTAACGAACACGCTCTGCTTGCCGTAGGCGTCCCAGCACTTCCGCACGTTTTCGGAGAAGTAGCTCATCGCCTCGTCCCAGGAGATGGCGACGAACTCGTTGGCGCCGCGCTCGCCCACACGCTTGAGCGGCGTTTGGATGCGCTCGGCGCTGTAGACGTGCTGGATTTCGGACAGGCCTTTGAGGCAGACGGTTTGCAGTCCTTCCTTGGCCTTGTCGTTCGGCTGGATCAGGCACAGGCGCCCGTCGCGCACGGTGCACTTCAGCATGCAATGCCCGCGGCAGTGAGCCTGGTGGTAGGTGTAGGCGACGCGCTCTTGCGGCTCCGCGTACGCCTCGGTCGGTGCGAGCCAGTCGTCCGCCGCGAACATTCCCGCAGCTCCCGCAATGCCCATCGTGCCGGCTGTGGCACCCGCGGCTTTGAGGAAGCTGCGGCGGGTCAGCGTCGTATTTGGCCTGTTCGTACCTGACATGGTTCCTCCTCGTCACGCTCGCGCCCCGGCGCGAAGCGTCGCTCGTCGTGTCAGGATGGCCGCCGGCACCTCGCGGAACCTGCGGACATCTGGATGGAATTGGCCAAATCCTATTAAAGTACTATAGTAAATAATCCTATGACAATCAAGATACTGTATATGATTTTATTACACTAGATTATATTATTTTGAGGATAAAGCGCCCCGTCGGCTCGCATGCTCTCGCGTAAAAAAGAACGGATGTTTCATGCGAAACATCCGTTCTCGATCATCGTATGCGCCGCATGCGGCCGCCACTACGCCCCCACTCCGGGCCCCTTCCCCAGCACGTCCTTCGCCGCGTCGCCCAGCACGTCGCCGAAGCCCTCGCTGAAGCTGCTCGGCACCACCACCGTGCCGCCCGTCTCGCGCACGCTCTCGTACAGCAGGTGCATCGCGCGCAGGCGCAGCGCGGCGTCGTTCTTCGCGTACGTGTCGCCCATGTCGTCCATCATCTCGCAGATGTCCTGCTCGGCTTCCATGAGGATGATGCGCGCTTTCTTGCGCTGCTCGGCCTGGGCCTCCAGCGACATGACGTCCTGCAGCTCCTTCGGCAGCAGGATGTCGCGGATCTCCACCGACAGCACGGTGATGCCCCAGGGCGCCACCTTCTCCTCGAGCACGCGCTTGAGCTCGCGGTCGAGCTGTTCGCGGCGGATGGCCACCTCGGCCACGCTCGCGCGCCCGATGGCGTCGCGCAGCGCCGTCTGGGCCGCCAGCTCCACGGCGCGCGTGAAGTCGCCCACCTCGATGCAGGCCGCCTTCGCGTCCCACACGTGCCAGAACAGCACCGCGTTCACGTCGAGCGGCACGAGGTCGGCCGTGAGGGTCTCTTCGGCGCCGAACGTAGTGGCGCGCACGCGGGTGTCCACGCGCATGGTGTTCTGCTCGATGACGGGAAACGTCCAGAACAGACCCGGTCCCGACACGCGGTTGAACGTGCCGAAACGCAGCACCACCACCTTCTCCCATTGCTGCGCGATGTGCACGGCCGCCGTGGCCAGCAGCGCGCAGACGAGCGCGACCGCGATGGCCGCGACGCCCACGCCCGCAAGCGCCTGCCACACGCCCAGCACGAGGCCGAACGTCAGCAGGAACACCACCGCCGAGAACAGCAGCACGCCGGTGCTCGACGCGCGCTCGCCTACGATCTCGGTGCTGGCCTCGGGGACGACGTGCCAGCGCGCGTGCGACGACGCGGAGGGCGATGCGGGCGCACCGCCGACGCCCCGTGCCGTCTCAGCTTCGTTTCGCCTGGTCTTCACCCTCATCACGCTCCCGCCTGCTTCTTGCGCGTCGCGCCGCCCACGTCGACCGGAACGATGCGCGCCGTGCCGTCGCCCCGCTCGAGCGGCGGCTCAAGGCCCTCGTCCTTCTTGATCTGCTTGATTTTCTTGATCATGCACTTCTGCACGTCGTCGAGCGACAGCCCCAGGTCGCGGCAAGCCGCCACGCAGTCGCCCATGATGCCGTCGACGTCCTTCGTGTACTCCTCGTCCATCTCGGCATCGAGGTCGCGCACGAACACGCCGCGCCCGCGCGTCGATTCCAGGTAGCCGTCGGAGACGAGGCTCAGGTACGCCTTGTTCACCGTGTTGTAGTTGATGGATATCTCTGAGGCCAGGCCGCGCACGGTCGGCAGCTGGTCACCCGGCTTAAAGTACCCCGAGTTGATCAGGTAGATGAGCCGCTGGCGCAGCTGCACCCACAACGGCACATCGGTGGTCGAATCCACTTCGAACGGAAACATATCACATCACTCCCATCGAGCTGAGCACCGGGTGGGCGCCAGCCGCAACAACGCAGAACCGCATGACGAACCCGCCGGCCAGCACGCACGCCGCCGTGAACAAGGCGACGCCCGGCAGCGGGCGGCGGCGCATGGCGAGCACGCCGTCCAGTACGAGCGGCACCGCCAGGCCGAGCGCGACGAAGCAGCCCCAGAACAGCTGCGCATTCGCGCCCGCCACCAGCTCCCGCACCGACTGCGCGGCGGCGAGCTCGGTGCCGTTGGACAGCGGCGCACCGGCCAGCGAAGCCGCGTACACGAACACCGCGACGACGATCGCCTCGATCACGATGACCACGGCATCGACCGCCGCCAAGCGTCCGAGCACGGCATCGAACGCGGATGCCACGCCCGTGAACTGGGCAAGCGCCAGCGCGCATGCGATGCCGCACGACAGCGACGAGGCCGCGAACAACGCCGGCAGCCACGGCGTGGACCACAGGGGCACCGCGCCGAGGCTCTGGAGTAGAAGCCCCGTGTACACCATGACCACCGCCGCCACGAGCGCAGTCGCCACCTGGAGGATGCGCACGAGGGCGACGTTCCAGGTGCCAACGCCAAGCCACGCGAGAGCGAGCGCCGCCGCGAGCGCGAGACAGATTGCGAGCGCCCATGAGCCCACTGCCAGGTACGACGCCGTGGGATGCAGGAGCAGCAGGATCACGCGCTCAGCGTTGCCGAGATCGGCCAGCAAGCACACGATGCCGAGCGCCAGCAGCACGAACGCGGTGCCGAACCCCGAGCCGAGCAGCTTGCGGTACGCGGCGTTCGGACGAAGGTGCACGCCCGGGGGCGTTGACACGCATGCGCGCGGAACGAGCTGGCCCAGCACGGAGAGGACGAGAGCGAGCCCCGCCCCGGCGCCGCCGAGGAACAGGTAGCACACGACCAGATCGCTCAGCATGCCCGCCCTCCCCTCGTCGTTTGCGCGGGCGGCATCTCACCGCGGACGCGCCGTCCGCGTGACCCGCACGCCGCCCCAACCTACGCGCCGCCCCGAGCCCGCACGCCGCCCCGAGTCTGCGCACCCGAATAGTCATAGGATAATTCTACCACGTCCGGGGCGTGCCATGTATGCAATACGAGACATGGCCCAGAATGCATTCTGTGCAAGAATGGGAAAACAAACGTAAAAGATGGGAGTGGTTGCTATGTATTACACCTTGAACCTCGTTGATCTCGCCTGCGTCGCCATCATAATCATGGGATTCTCGGCATTCGTAAAAATACTTCCGAAGAGCAAGCGCAGCACTCGATCAACTATCGATGCCATCGCCAGCCAAAGAAAGAGAGTGGCTGTTTACGGAACCCTCCTAATTGGGCTCTGTATCGCTTGCGCAGCACCCTCCGTTTTGTATTTTCTTGACGGCTCGGCAGCAATCGAAAAAACGAAAGCCCAAGCGGCCTTCGAGGAGGGCATTGATAAGCAAGAACTTGATCCTCCGAACATCGCGGTTCTGCTCAAAAAGAGCAACGAAGAGCACCTCGTAACCTATCTGAGGAGAATGGGGGAAACGGGAATGCATGGCTGGAGCGCTGAAAGCATCCGTTTGGATCACGAAGGCTCGAGGCCCCTCTCCTCTCTCTATTGCCAAAGCATCGAAAAAGAAAGAACTCTGCAACTGGCCGACCTCGAGTCTTTGGACCAGATAGACCAAATCAACCTTAGCACCTATGTTCAAGCTTCGACCCTCGAACAAGCTATCGAAAAAATTGAAAGTACATTCGATCTTCCTAGATATACGGTCATCAATACGACTTATGCGACATCGCAACCTTACGAGAGTTCGCAGGGAATTGGTTTCGAATGCGTCTATCAAGACGACCTGCCATGGAAGGTATCCGGAAATCTTCGAAAGGAAGATACCTATAAAGGAGAAGATGCCTATTTAGCCTCAATCACTTTGGTGCGTTACGCAACAGCGTAACGCACGGACGGACACAATCAGCCAGCAGAAGATGCGACGCTCAAGGAGCCCATCCCATTCGACCACGACTGCGCACAGAGCGCTCTAAACGAATTGCACGAGCGCACTGCTTCCCCCTTTTGGTTCCATGGCAGAGCGAGGCAGAAGTTCAGCTATACCAAAACGGAACATGATGCTTTCGCTTTCTAAGAAAAGTCGCGTTTTGTACCCTCGTGGATACACGCCTTCGTATTCATCGGGTTACGCTTGACGCATGGGTAATCTCAGCAAAAAGCAGACGATGGAACGCAAGGACCCCCTTGTGAGAAAATACGCGTCTGACCTTGGGACAAACCTCCGACAGATCCGAAAAGACCAAGGATTGACGCAGAAAAAGCTGGGGCTCATGATCGGCTCGGAACACTCTCGCATCAGCAATATCGAATGCGGCTACGTCGCCTTGAGCATTCCGGACCTCGTGAAGCTGAGCCGCGCGCTCGACGTCGACCCCTGCCAGCTCGCCGACCTCGCGCCGCTCAAGCTGATCGATTATCCCGAGCGGACGGACGGCCACGCGCGGTTGTAGCCGCCTTTCCGACGCACGCTCCCAACCTTACAGCTGGTCCACCAGGCTCTTCAGCTTGCGAACGAGCCCCTGCGGCAACGGCACCCCGGCGCGATCCATCTGGCGCGCCTCCTCCGCGCTGCGGATGGCAAGCTGCAGCGCGCGAGCCGCATCGGCCGTCGTCTTGGGCCGTGACGCTTTGAGGTGAGCCTTCAGCTGGCCGAGCGTCATCTCCTGGCGCTGGTACTCGGCGAACAGGTCGAGCTGTTTCTGGTTCGGCAGCTCCGAGATGGCGCGCAAGGTGAGCGGGTCGATGGCCCCCGCCTGCGCCTCCACCTGCCAGTTCTCGTTCAGGTCGCCCGTGAGAAGCTCCGCTTGCTCGCGCGTTTCGCGCAGGCGCCTCTCGGCCGCGATGGCGCGCTTGACCGTGGCCGGCGACACCGACTGCCCCGTCTCCTCGGTCACGATGCGCGCGATGATGTCGTTCGTGCGCACGCCCTTGAGCGACGGGTCGGCCTCGCGCAGCGCCGGCACTTCCCTGCCGATGGCCGCGTAGCGCGCGCCGCGCTCCTCCTGCGACAGGCGGCGGGTCACGAGGTTGGTGACATTGAGCAGAACGCGGGCGCGGGCGTCGTCGAGGTCGTCGACGAGCGTGACCGGGATGGCGCGGAAGGTCGCGTCCTCGCGGGCAAGGCGCTTGTATGCCTCGAGTCGGCGGTGGCCGGCGATCATCTGGTAGGCGCCGTCCGGCAGCTTACGCACGAGCGGCAGCTGCCCGAGGCCCTCGGAGCGGATGGACGCGACGAGCTCCTGCATCTCGCTTTCGTCCATGGTGAAGTCGTTCTCCGGGTGCGACTGGATGCTGTCGAGCGGGAGGGTGAGGGTTTGGTAGGGAGATGACATGAGCGAGGGCCTTTCCAAAATTTGCATATTACTACCAAAATATTCGTATATATTGCATACTATCTTTCATTTTACAATCACATACAATATCTGTATCGAATACTCCAAAACCAATCAACTACGGGGTCACCGTGACCCCGCCCATCATACCACCACCCCGACCCTGATAAACACGATTATGAAATCAGTCGCTCCTTCGCAACCATTCGCCTAGATTTCTTTGGTTGTTGTGAGAAGAGCACGGAGTTACGCTCGTTTTTTCGAAATTTGCTTAATCACGTGGCATCGCCGTATGGTTCAAAAATGCATGAGAATGCCGGTATTGGCGGAGGCCCATACCTGGATCATACGTTTAACACTCCAGTTATTCGGCATCAAAACTCGGTCGCAATATCAACATGTATAAGAAGCGTAGCCATACGGAAGGACCCCGGAGACGAACCCACCAAAAAAATATTTTACATAGATGGAGGGTTAACGGAATCGGTATGATATGAGCCGCAAGCGATTTGGCGATACACGCCATCTGCTTCTCTCATATAAATCTCGGGCGAATGCTTTATAAAAAAACCTGGCGCAAAGGAGACCGTGTACGCCCCCGCGTTTTTCACTACTACAATATCTCCCCGAGAAAGAAGAGCTTCATTTTCAATGTCCTGAAGCCTATCCATTTCAACGCACGTATATCCACATATCGTTTGAATCGGGACAGGGCTCGTCGATTTGAACCGATAATAATCGCAAGTGAAAGCTCTGCGAGAAAATACAGTACTATTGAGGTTTAGCTTACTAAGCTCGGTAACTACGAAAATTCTCCCTCTAACACTTTTTACATCAATCACTTTTCCGACGTATTCTCCAGCCGTGCAAAGAACGGATCCTCCGGGTTCGCAAATCAACGTTAGTTCTTCGCGACCGGGGAAGCGATCTAATCCAGCGATGATGTTTTTAACATATTCACCATATGCAGACCTGTTAGTCCCTCCTCCGTAGTATCCGCCTCCTAGGTCTAGATACTCAAGGCTACGCAACTCAAACAATGACGCGATATTGCACAGCATTGAAGCTATGGCATTGTAAACGGCAGGTGAATGCGTTTTAGTTGAAAAATGCACATGCAGACCAGCTGGCTCCACGTTGCTTACGCGCAATTTTTCGATGGCTCGCTTTAGAGACCCATCTTCAAGACAGAAGCCGAATCGAGAGCCTTCGTCCTCAGCTATCGTTTCGCCAGGACATATTTTCTCTAGATCAAAATTCACCCTTAACCCGACACGCGGAACAACGGAATGCTCGCGTGCGAAATCGCATGCATATTGGATTTCTCTTTCGGAATCAAGATTGACTACCGCCTCATGCAATAATGCATATTTAAGCCAATTGCGGCTTTTTATCGGACCGTTGAATATGATTTCTTTTGGATTGAATCCTGCATCGAGAGCAAGTTGGAATTCTTCATCGGATACCACTTCCGCCATGCACCCAAGCTTCCGAGCAAAAGACGCTATTTCCACGATGGGGGCAGTTTTCACTGACAAACCTACTGCCGTTTTTCCATTCCAAGCGAAATGCATCGCTTCTTGAAACGCGTTAATGTTGTCATGTAGCTCTTTTGCATCATAAACAAAACAGGGTGTACGAAGATCTTGATACTTATCCATAACTAGCCTCCCGAGATACGCGCTTATTAACTTCTGGCGTCACGATACCAATTTCTTTATAAGAGAACGTTCCTCCTTGAGAGGCGAGACAGCGCGCTGGAATTTCATTTCCGAGAGACCACTCAATTATGGCCAAAGGCAGGTTTACGCCCGACGCATGAGAAAAGGGATACCCTCCGCCAAACCGAGCATTGAGCTCAAGAACGACGCAGCGATCGCCGGAAACAAATACATCTACATCCATGTTTCCTGGATGAGGGCACGCTTCTGCGAGGCGTTTTCCAAGTTGCTCAAGTGCTTCCGATCGAACGACGATTGCACTATCGGTTTCTCCAGATCTCATGGCAAGCTTTTTCTTCACGATCGTCGACTCATAGGTGCCACTTAAATCGCATATAACATCGAGTCCATATTCTTCTCCTTCAAGCTTTTCTTGCACCAAAATGCCATGATCCTTGTCTTCCTGCGACTCATATTTCAAATACGAATGGCCGATCGCATCCTCGGTCAAAATCCAAGCCGCCCTGAGCGTGGCCTCGTTTCTCGCTTCGTGCACTCCTATTGACCCCATACCCCATCTAGGTTTAATAAAAAGCGGATAAGCTATATTGCCGTTTTTTATATGATCAAGAGCGTCTTCGAGGCTATTCAAGGTGACAGGAACGTCAAACCCCCTCTTTTTCAGGTAATTTACGGTCAAAAGCTTGTCGTTGCAAATTTCGGCTATTTCAATCCCAGGGGCTATCACTTGCGTGCCAATAGCCTCAAAAGACGGTTTACTCTTGGCAAGGACAGGGATGTCTACGTCAAACAAGGGAATCAAAAGATCGACTGCGTTGTTCTGGCAGTAATCGAGCAGAAAGGGGATATAGCGTGAATCGTATATCAAAGGGGTTATGACGCTGTCGTCCGCACGATAAAACGCCGGACAAGCAGCACTGTTCGCCGCTATCACTTTGCCCCGGCCGTCCAGCGCGTCGATGAAATACTGAACAAGGTAGCTGCGCCTGCCGGCCGAGGTTAACAGAATATTCATCGAACACCTCTTGATTCCATGTAGGGAAGAGAACCGTTGAAGTCTAGGCTCATGGTGAAGAATGCGCTATTGCGATCAACAACCACAAACCCGTGCGACTCGTAGAACCGCTTAGCACGGTCATTCTCCGTTCTTACGTCGAGACGCATTCGTGACATGCCGAACTTTTGAGATTCTCGTATCGCAACACTCAAAAGCGCATGGCCCAGACCTTCGCCTCTTGCGGATTCATCTGTTGCAAGAAGCGTAACGAATGCGGACTTCGACTCGAGGTCGTTTGCGTAGAAAGAGACCGCCCCGAGAACAAGGCCATCCTTTTTGTAGGCAAAGGTCTTGCCATGCGTCGCCACTTTGTCAATCAGCGTATCGAAGCTGTCTACCGTTTCTTCAAGAGGCGGTTCAAAGGCAATGGACAGGCCCTTCCATATCGTCGCGATAGCGTCGCGCTGGACAACCGCTTCTAGATTGTCAAGCTGTTTCAATGTCACGATGGCAAGCCTTTCGTTTCACATTTCTCTCATAACTAAAAGCAACCGACTTCTAAGACGATTTCGCAAATCCTGTTGACATCTTTCAACTCAAGATCCGCGTACATGGGCAGTGTTAGGATCCTTTCAGCAACGTGTTGCGCGACAGGCGTTTTCGAAGAATCGAAACGCCCTTTGTAGCAAGCATAATCAGAAACGAGCGGATAGAAATACTTTCGGGCATGTATCCCTTGCGCTGCAAGAGCATTGAACACATCATCACGCGTTGCGCCGAACGCTTCTTCGAAGACCACGGGGAAGTACGCATAGTTGGATCTGACACCTGGTTGTTTATCCAGAAGAACAAGCCCAGGAGAACCCGACAAGAGCTCGCTATAACGATTGTGCACGAGCCTGCGCTTCTCGATCTCTTTGTCGATGTGGCGTAGATTGCATATTCCCATAGCGGCGCAGAATTCGTTCATCTTGGCATTGCCGCCAACATATTCCACCGATTCTGGACCGGTAATCCCAAAGTTTTTCCATTGATTGAAACGTTCTTTCAGAGCGGGGTCTTTAAAAACCACCGCACCGCCTTCTATGGAGTTGAACACTTTTGTAGCATGGAAACTGAACATGGAAGCATCGCCAAACGCCGCAACCGAAACGCCGTCAACGCTCACTCCGAATGCATGCGCTGCATCGTATATCACCTTGAGATTGTATTTGCGAGCAACCTCTTGAATCTTGTCAACCTCGCAAAGGTTTCCGTAGACATGCACGGGCATAATGGCGCAAGTAGAGCTATCGATTAACTGCTCGACGCTCTCAGGGTCAATTGTGTAGTCGCTGCTCTTTATGTCGGCAAACACAGGAGTTAAACCCTTACGCACGATGGCATGTACCGTACTAGCAAAGGTGAAAGGAGTTGTTATGATCTTCCCCTTGAGATCCATCGCTTCAATAGCGCATTCAAGAGCCGAATGCCCATTTGTAAAAAGAGCGACATTCTCTGCTTCTAGCTTGTCTTTGAGCGCTTGTTCAAACTCGCCATGCTTTTCGCCCATATTGGTTAGCCAATGGGTATTCCACAATGAGGCAATCTCGTTCGCATATTCCTCCAACGACGGCATGGATGATCGAGTTACCATAATGCTATCATTCAAAATCCCCTCAACTCCTTTGCGCCAATCTTCAAATCATTGAACTTTGTTTTGAGCTGCTTTGCTCTTCCGAAAAGCAAACCGAACAGGTTGGCCCAATCGTCGCGATTGCGAGAAGCGAGGTGGAAGCATACGGAAAGGCTTTGGACACCACGAATTCACCAACAGTAAGAACTGCATCCAACAACGGAGCACAACTAAATATTTTGTCATCGAGGGTTTTACACGGAGTCGTCGCATGCTGAAGATCAGCTTCGTGACCTATCTGAGAGCAAATCCATTCCCGTGCTTATCAGATATGAAAAAGCTTCTACTTTCAATAATTTTGCAAACCCCAGATACACAGAGACCATCACGAAACACCGAGCTAATATGGCTACGACGTCCGGCAAATTGACGAAGCCGAGCGGCAACGTGGCCAATACCGATATTGCAGTGAGAAGAAAGGCGGGCAGGATATCTCGAACCTGTTCCGCATAGCTGTAACGTATGATTCGTCTGTTAGGCCAAGCGTTCACAAAGGTGCAAATGGCTCCTACGACCATGTAACTGGCAACAACGAAATAGACGTTCTGGGTAACAACTACGCTAAAGAGGAGAATGGTAACGCCACAGGCTTCTTTCAGTATTTCGAGTTTCAGGAACAAGTCGCTTCGCCCTAGCCCATTAAGTGTTTGGAGATTGGCCGTATGCATCGGAAGCAAGGCGTATACGAAACAGTACATTTGCATAAAGGGAACCGTTTCCAACCACTGTTCGCCAAGAAGAGTCCGCGTAAGAGGCTCGGCAACGACAGCAAGCATGGTCATAGATGGCACTATTAGAAAAGAGGAGGTTTTCAGTGCTCTCCGAGTTAGCCGCTTCACATAGTCCGCATTATCTTGCACACGCGAAATCACTGATAGCATGACTGGCTGAATGGCTCCATCCAGCATCGACCCTATGGCTTGAGGATATTTTTTTCCTTGCGACACCAAGCCAAGATTAGCCGTCGAAAACTGTTTTCCGATTATTAAATCCGACAGGCTCTGGTATCCAACCCCAAGAAGCCCGGAAGCCAGTAATTTCCAGCTAAATCCGAAAAAAACTTTGGCACGTCTCACATCAATGGTGAAACGGGGTCGCCATGCTATTTGAAAAGCTAGCACTACGCAGTTAGCTGTTTGGTTGATCACCTGCTGGATAACAAGGGCCCACAAGCCCGCTCCG
This sequence comes from Eggerthella timonensis, assembly GCF_900184265.1. Lineage (NCBI taxonomy): Bacteria > Bacillati > Actinomycetota > Coriobacteriia > Eggerthellales > Eggerthellaceae > Eggerthella > Eggerthella timonensis. The sequence goes on along the minus strand of NZ_FXXA01000002.1, from coordinate 1,406,088 downwards.
CAAATTGCAGATATCACCCCAATAAGACCCGATACAAGCGCTGCAACTATTGTGGAAAAGAAAATCTTCTTAAATTCAAGCTCCCGAGTTGCTTTCGCCACCTGAACAGAGTTATAAGCATTTACGAACAGAACGAGTCCGAGCGTTCGAAGGGGCCATGTTATTTCTTCGGAATGATAGAAAAGCGCAATAGACGGGGCAAAAATGTATAGCGCAATGTAAAAAATCAGTGCAATAGAACAGCACATCCAGAATACTGTCGAATAATCTTTCCCGGACACCTCTCGAGCTTGCACGAGAGCTGTATTGAGGCCGGACTGTACAAAAACGTTTCCTAAGTTCACAAATACTAGAATGATCGCCAACATACCGAACTGCTCAGGCGCAAGCAGTCGAGCCAAAACGATTTGTATAACGAGCGAGACCAGACTTGATCCCCCTCGTTCGGACAATTTCCAAACAAGCGACGAGATGGTTTTGCTTTTGAGCGTATCCGCAGCCATTTACGTGTTCTACGCCTCGAAGAGCGCTTCCCATTTCCCGATCATCTCTGAGCGCGAAAGTGAATGCTTCATTATCTCTCTGTTCGAATTTTGATCATGCGAATCGAAGCGTAATAAGTCTTCGAATTTCTCACTTCCAACATCTTCCATGCTGAATACGTTTAAGTTCAATTCATCCTTATAGTGCGACCACATTGATGTGTTCTTCCGAATGTAAACCTTCGATCCCATACTTAGCAAAAGACCGATGTTTCCTAGACCTTGCTGTCTATTGTTATTGAAAAATCCGACTGCGACGCGAGATAGAAGATCTTGATAATCTTCCGTCTCAAATAAATCAACCAGAGGAATGAGTTTAGAGCCTAGCTTATTACGCCCATACGCTATCACTTGATCGCGATAATCGCTATCGCCATACGACAGAGGGCATATCAACTCGAAGTCAGCTGCAGCGTATGCTGCCAACTGATCGATCGCTTCCATATGGCAATTCGTCTTCGTAGCACTGTTTCCCAGCTGGAACAAAGGGGGATTAAGCTGCTTCGAGTAGTTTTTGCTTGCATTGGGAAGCGTCTCGAAACCATACGATACCAGATAATGCGAGCCTTCGAATCCTGTAACCTCTTGAAGCAGATCATAGTCACCTTCGAGCAGGCATCCAACGCCAGCAGCGCTCCTAATTACCCATTTTTTCACTGGCGATATCAAGGTGTTTTTGGCACCTGTTTGACCATCCCTAAAAGGATAAAGGTCTCCTCCCCAAAAAATGATATACGTTTTACGTAGAATATTTTTTTGCAAAGCTAGGAAAGCGCATAACCTATTGTCAAAGAAACCGTGCACCACAACTTTCGAAGACCTCTCTATGGCTAAGGCAAACTCTCGATCCGACCAGTAATCTTCCATGCAATGGATTCTCGAAGAATCGTCGCCTTTTACGCTTTGCGACATACGCGCAAAATAAAGGTGCTGTTCTTTGTCAAAGCAATCATCGATGATGGATACGTACTGTTTCTCTATTGTTCCCGTAGAATTGAAAACGTGAGTTATCAAAGAATCGCTCCTTCTATTTCGTAAACTTCGGAAGATCGAGATACCAAATGCCTTGGGTCGAAAAAAAATTCGTTAAAAACTCACGTACGGTCCCGACGGCCAGCTGAACACCGTTTCGCGCAGGTGCTTCGTGACAGGTATCCATCGGTACATAGGCGTGCGCGCTCGACAGTCCTCTGCTCGTGCATGGGCTTGAGATAGTGCGCCGCGGTAGAAACAGCACCTGGTTCGATGAGCAAAGTAAAATAGTCGATAATATTGATCGCGTAGGAGGCGCGCAGAGATGGATTTTTGCTCAACATGCGAACCAATATCACGCCGCACAAAAATGCGATGATCTTATTGACAACCCCGGAACCAACAATGTTTAAAAAGCCGGTTGCGCTAAGCTTGTTCACCGCGTCTTTGAAGCGGGTCGGCACTAAAGGACGCCCCGAATTGAATACAGTATCGTGCCTGCGTCGAGGCAAACTGGGGATCTCTTTTGATTGACGTTATGCATTATCCGCCTATTGCCTCCAAAACCGCCTCGATTACGCTTGATTGATCCTCGAAGCTAATAAACGGGGAAAAAGGCAGTCCGAGGTTTCGCCTTGCATACTGTGCGGCGCAGGGGAAGCTTCCGTTAGACGAAGCGGCCAAAGCCTTCATCTCGTGCAAGGGTCTCGGATAGTAGACAAGCGACGGCACGCCCCGTGCGTGAAGACTTTGCGCAAGACGTCCACGTGCCGTCTCGTCTTTGGCGAGAATCACGTACTGCGCATAGGCAGATCGGCAATCGTCTGCAACAATAGGGCACGCAATCGCGCACCCCAGCGCCTTTTGATAGCGCAGAGCAATCTCCTGTCTTGTCTTCATCTCATCCTCAAGACGCGAAAGCTTGACATGAAGAACGGCTGCTTGCAAGTTGTCCAAACGCGAGTTGATGCCTATTCTCACATTGTCATATTTGCTTTCGCCTTTTCCATGGACGCGCAAAGACGACAAAAGCTCGGCGATGCCGTCGTCGTCAGTGAGCACCGCTCCGCCGTCGCCATAGCAACCAAGTGGCTTAGAAGGGAAAAAGGACGTGGTTGCAATATCCCCAAACCCCCCCAGTCGCTTGCCTTTGTATTCTCCCCCGATGCCCTGGGCTGCGTCCTCGATAAGAAGCAGACCATGTTTTTCGCACACGTCCTGCAACGCGTCCATATCAGCAGGGTTGCCCAAAAAGTCAACGGCGACGACCATCTTGGGTGTTAGGGCGCCTTCTGCTTCGACCTTGCATACCTGTCGCTCCAAATCACTTGGCGATAGATTGTAGGACACGGGATCGATATCGCAAAACACTGGCGTTGCGCCCAGCATTACCGCCGGCTCCACCGATGCGATAAAGGTCATATCCGGGCAAAACACCGCGTCGCCTTGCCCTATACCGTAGGCCATGTAGGCAAGCTGCAGCGCATCAGTGCCGTTGCCGCATGTCACGCAGTGTTTCCTGCCGACATAGCCGGCCAGCTCTTCTTCGAAAAGCTCGACATAGCGACCGCCGATAAACTCCGCCTCGGCAAGAACCGATCTCATTGCTTCATCAATACTGTCTTTATATGCGCAGTATTGCGTCTTCAGATCAATGAATTCCATGTTGCCGCTCCTCTTCGTCGCAGGTGATCGAGTTTGCGTGGTGTACGTATTGCCTCCCGCATTCAGAACAGCTCAAGTCGTCCATGAGCTTCTCTCCGCATCTGCACGCCCATCCGATTTGACGAGCCGGATTGCCGACAACGATCGCATGGTCGACCACGTCTTTGCACACGACCGCACCAGATCCGACAAAGGCAAACCGTCCCACGCGATGACCGCAAACGACGACGGAATGAGCCCCCAACGAGGCACCGTAGCATACGCGGGTTTGAAGGTAGTATTTTCCTTCGGGATCCCGAGGAAACTCGCATCGTGGGAGGCTTACATTCGTGAACGTCATTGAGGGTCCACAGAACACGCAGTCCTCCAGCACAACGCCCTTATAGACGTTGACATTGTTCTGGAGCTTACAACGATTCCCGACGATAGCGCCTGCATCAACATAGACGTTTTGTCCGATGTTGCAATTCTCGCCCACAACGGCCCCAGCGACAATATGAGCATTCGCCCAAACCCGACTGCCCCGCCCAACCAAAGCGCCGTCATCGACCATAGCGCGTTCGTGAAAAATGGTGCCATCCTCCAAACATGCCTCTTTGCATTTCGATGTGGCATTCTTTTTCAATTCGATATTGCCTGACGCATCCATACAGAACAAACCTCAGTCTCTAAAGAAGCAGTCGCGTGTGTACACCTTGCAGGATACGTCTTCAATCATTTGATCCATTCTGTTGACCATTATCACATCGCATATATTTTTAAATACACCCAAATCATCCACAACAGGGATGCCATTGAAACTGTCTTCAGCAAGTTCCGGCTCATAGATAACCACTCGAGCACCCTCATTTCTAATGCGATCAATTACCCCCTGGATGGCAGAAGCTCGAAAGTTGTCAGATCCAGATTTCATGACAAGACGATACGCCCCCACTACAATGTTTTTCATCGGCGCAACTGCGTCTCGTCCTTGTTCAAGAACTCGTTGGGCAACAAAATCCTTACGAGTATCGTTCGCCTGAACGACAGCTCGGATCACGTTTTGAGGAACATCTCCAAAATCTTCTAAAAGTTGTTTGGTATCTTTCGGAAGACAGTAACCTCCATAACCAAACGAAGGGTTGCAATAATGATCGCCGATTCTTGGATCGAGAACTACCCCTTCGATGATTCTTCTGGAATCAAGGCCGTGCGCTTCGGCGTAGGAGTCTAGCTCGTTGAAAAATGAAACCCTCGTCGCAAGATAAGTGTTGGCAAAAAGCTTTACCGCCTCCGCTTCGGTTGAACCCATGATTAGCATGGGCACCTCCGCGTCCTCAGCGCCTTCCCGCAGGAGTTGGGCGAAAAACCCAGCCCTCTCAATGCTGTGCAAACTGGCGTTTTCAACGGTTCCGACGATGATGCGGCTTGGGTGAAGGTTGTCATAAAGAGCTCTGCCTTCTCTGAGGAACTCCGGGGAGAACACTATGGCCGCATCAGGATATCGGCTTGCAAGATTTTGAGTATAGCCAACCGGAACGGTGGATTTTATTACAACGGTAGCCTTAGGGTTTTGCGCTAGCGCAAGCTCAACTACTTGGTCAACGCAGGAAGTGTCGAAGGAATGCGCAAGCTCATCGTAGTTCGTGGGTGCGGCAATGACCACGAAGTCGGCTTGAGCGTACGCAGATGAGGCATCAGTGGTAGCTACAAGATCCAAGCCGCCTTTTTCCAGGCGATTCTCTATGTCGATATCAACGAGGGGGGATTTGCCCTCATTAACCATACGCACCTTGCTGGCAACAATATCCACCGCGACAACATGGTTGCGTTTGGACAAAAGCACTGCAAGCGACAGCCCAACGTATCCCAGTCCGGCAATGGCAATCTTGACGGGAGTGTTTTGCGAATCTGTATTGTCATCCATCTCGGGGAAGGGAGCTGTTTCTGCCAGAGGCTGCATCTTTAAAACTCACCTTCCATATCGGTGCTTGCGAAGTCTTCGAGCGGAAGAGCTACTGACATGCCGGTTTTTTGACTCTTGTAGATGGCGAGCACCACTTCAAGTGCATCTCGGCCAGCACGTGCATCTACGTAGGGTGCACGGTTTTTGCGAATCGCCTCAACCATGTCGGCGAAGAGCAGGGTGTGCCCATTGCCGTAGATATTTGAAGTCTGTTCCTTTAATCCTGCAAGATTAGTATCTTCTGTACGATTATCGACAAAGTCCCACACATCGATATTGTTGGCGGAGGTGCCGCCAACTTTCACTGTCCCGGTTTCGCCGAACAGGCACAACGTTTCTTCAAGGTTTTCAGGGTAAACATTGGTGGTGCCTTCAACGGTAGCCACAGATCCGTCAGCGAACGCTAGCACTGCAACACCCACATCTTCTGCCTCAAGATAATCATGGAAGCGCTGGCGTGTTTGAGCGTACACTGAAACGACATCGCCACCCAGCATCCAGCGTAAAAGATCGATACCGTGGATACACTGGTTCATAAGGCATCCGCCGTCTTGAGTCCATGTGCCCCTCCACGGAGCCTGATCGTAATAACCTTTGTTCCGATTCCACCTCACATGGATGGAACCATGAGACATGCGACCAAAACGTCCTTCTTCCACCGCCGTGCGGGTATGCCGAATTGCCACGTTAAAGCGGTTTTGGTGGCACGCCGCGACCTTCACGCCGTGCTTTTCTGCCCGGTGGATAATCTCATTGGCTTCAGACATGGAAAGCGCGATGGGCTTTTCGATAATTACGTTTTTATCTGCACCGATGCAGTCGAGCGCAATGCGCGCATGTTCGCCGCTTTCGGTGGCTATCGATACAAGCTCGATTTCCGGGTGCTCGGCGATCATCTGTCCGTAATCCTCATATATGGCCGGAGTGGGCGCGTCCCATTCTGCTCGCTCAAGCAGGCTTGCAGCTTTTCCGGGAACGATGTCGCACAGAGCTGTAAGCTCAAGGCTGTTTGCCTGGATGGCTTTAATGTGATTGAGGGCTATGCGCCCACAACCGATGATTGCGGTTTGCATCCTACAGTACCTCTTCACTTTTTGGGTTGCGTAACATAGTACTAGCTATGCCTCATGAACGTCTTTTACGCTCGAAAGGATCATTTTCAATTCTTCCTCTCGCCGAGGAATCGTAAAGTAATCGAGTTCGAAATCGTCATAAAACGGATATCCCAACCGCTCCAAGTTCTTTATCGTTTCTACGAAATCGATCGGAGTGCTGCATGGGTACACGTCTCGCGTTTCTCTGGAAAAGGAAATCATTGCGTCTGTCGCTAAAGCTACAATCGGCAGCCTGTGATCAAGGAACTGGTACATCTTGCTTGTCACCGGGAATATCGAATTCTTGCGATGCTGCAGATAGGGAACAATAGCGAAGTCAGAATGTTGGAGATACCCGCTATATTCCTCCAAGCTGAGCCAACCATGAAATACAACATTCTTGCATTTGACCTTGTCTTTATAAGGGCCAATGATATGGAATTCGATATGGGGCAACTTTTCGGCAATCTGCTTTATTAGATGATGGTCAATGAAATAGAGGCCAAAATAGACGGCTTTCGTGCCCGGTGTGTCGTAAGGGTTGAACCATGTGATGGCATGAGTGCTCTGAAAACCATTTTTCCACAGTTTCACATTGTCGTAGCCTTCGTTTACATATTTTTGCTGAATAGCATCGCTTACCGTCAAGACAAGGTTGGCTCTCCGTAAAACCTTTCTTTCGCACTCGATAAGGTACTTGTTTTTTGAGAGAATCCCATCTACTGGGTCGGATTGCCTGTATATAAAAAACGTCTTTTCAGGAAGAACATCGACGAGTGCAACGCATATACCGCTTTCAAGGATGATCCAGTCGTATTCGTCGAAATCGATATTACAGCTCTTTCTTATCACGCGTGAAAGAAGCGATCGTGTAAGCGGCACCATCAACCTACCCATTAGCCTCTCGTAATAATTAACGAAGAGGCATTTCGCGTATTTGTGGTTTGGCTGCGGGTTGTCAGCGTATCGTTTTGTGCGAAAGGTAATGGGGAACACGTATGTCGTTACGTCGGCTCCGGTTTTAGTAAGATAATCTGTGATCACGTCCATTCCTCGGTTTGTTTTCGCATGATTCTGACACGTAATTGCAAGGATTCTCAATGCAAAATATCCTTTCATCATGTTACAGAGGGTTTTGAATAGGCCTCAACAACAATTTGCGTCTGCAACCTTTGCAAGATAAGTCTTCGCTCCTGCAACTGCGCATACTTACCTCTTAGTGCAAAAGCAAAGCTTTCGGAATTATATATGCAAGCTCTTTTGTTCTGCTTGAAATGAACTTAGCAGGGATTCCGCCAACGATAGCGTAATCCGGAGCGTCTTTGGTTGCCACCGATCCGGCAGTCACTACTGCATCCTTGCCTCTTTGATGCCTCTCTACCGTCAAGCAAGGTAAACCATCCTACCGAGACGTTCGATGCTATTTCTATATGGAAAGGGTCGAGAATTTCCACTTTTATGAATACGCTGGAGTCTTAGCTAAGCCTCATGCCCGTTGCACGATAGAACACTTGCGCAATGCTCATATTGGGATCTTATATATAAAAATATTACCGAAAAGAGCGTTATTTCCAGAAACTAAGCACTGCTTTTTAAACGCCATCTGAGCCTCCTGAAATTCGGCCATTTTTTGTTATGCACTGCACGTTAAACAGATTCCCGAGTGTGTTCCATGCTCAACAGTGGGGAAATGAAGAATCGTCACTTCGCTATGCTTTCAATGTCGTTTCGTACGACAAATGGTACCCGAGGCCCGAAACTATCCAAAATGATAAATAGTATGGTTCTGGTACGGAAACAAACAATATTACCAATGCTACAACCAAGTATGAAAAGATCGACATCGCGAATGCATTGCGCATGTCTTTCAAGGAACACAGTTTTGCGCAAATTTTTACGAGCGGAACAACAAAAAGCGTAAAACCTATCACTCCCAATTCAGCTAGCCATGTTGTAATCAAGTCCGTGCTTCTTGCGGTGCCCCACCCAACGCCCGTCAATGCATGATCAAGAAACACTTGCCAGTGAAGACTCATCCCGAAGCTTCTTTCCACACCCGAAGTGTTCTCCGCCTGAAGCTTAGCTATCAGCATATTCGCCAGTTTGTCAAATACGCCTGCTGAAGCCAGGATCATTATGGCAGCGCATCCAGCAAGCGCAATCAATATCGCAGCTGGTCTGATTCCGTCCCGTATAAAGCTCGAGAAGCCGAAAAGAATAAGAATGACACCTAAAGCCATAATGCCTATGACCGCACTACTAGATTGACTCAGGACTAGTACAGTCATAGCTAGCACAACCATAACAATTGAAAAAGGATTAGGCGTCTTCATTAGCCTCACACAATGAACGGCAACCATGGGCGTCAGAAACGCTGCCATCATCGACGGCTCGTTAAATGTCGAGGATATTCTCTGCCCAGCCCCAAGATAACCAACATGGGAGCTGTTCCTAAAAAGCTCTGTGATCAATTCGGGTGGTAAAACAAGCTGTAAAAACGCAACGACAAGTACCATAATCATACCCGCGTCGAGTGCTTTCAGCACACCTTGAACGTCAACCAAGCCGCTTTTCAATCCATATGCAACGAACCAGGCGGTCGTAATCGCGAGAAGCAAATACCCCCATTGCGTGAATTGCTGGATCGAGAATTGCACGTTGGTAATCCGGCTATCGGGATTAATCACTACGGCATCTGTAGTAAATAGAGCAAAGCTCGTTGACGCAAGGCAAAATAGAAGAAACCATACCCAAGGCTTGCATAATGCTGCTTTGGTTCTAATGCGAAGATATATTGTTTTTCCAGCAAGCGCAATCCACAACAATTGATACAGTTGGATGGTGTTTTCTCCAAAAGACAGCACGGCAACCGTTGTAAGCGGCGAAGTGGCTACAAGCATAAGCAAGGAAAGTCTTACAGGTCCCGCAATAGCTACCACACAGACGAGGAGTGATAGGATAGGCGTTGCACCAGGTAAAAGACTCATCTCACACTTTTCAATTCTTGTGAAGCGGCGACTTTGTGTTCTTTCGCACAGGATCTAAGTGGCATTTTCGCTCAAACCAAGTTAGATTTTTCGATCAGTGCAATTAGCTCCCGCGCCGATTTTTCCCAGCTGTACCTGCCGAGAACCACATCAGAAGCTCCAGTTTGTTTCCCAAATAGAGCGCTCAAGCTTGAGCAAGGGACGTTAGGATTAATGCAATGCACCGACCGCTCATACACCTCACGCATGCAGGGGTTGTCGGACACCGCAGCTTGAGCCCCGCAGGCGAGCGCCTCCATCGGAGGGATGCCGAACCCTTCGTAGAACGTCGGGAACAGAAACCCCTTGCAGTGCTGCATGAGCGCTTTCGCCTCGCCATCGGAAACGTAGCCCAGATACACGACGTTCTCCGCTTCGGGAATCGAATGCTCGCCGAACACCTTCCGGTTGATGCCGCCTGCGACGGCGATGGTTTCTTGGGGGTTGAGCCGCGCCGTCTCGACGAGCCATTTGAGATTCTTGTTCGGTGCCAGCGACGACATTGCGAAATAGTAGGAGCCCTTTCGAAGCGCCGGATGCTTAGAGAATGCTCCTTCGTCCGCTTTCACGCGCTCCACGTGCTGCCACGCGTCGGGGACGATCTGCGCCCTCCCTTTGGCCGCCGGATAGTACTTCTCGATCTCTCTTCGGGAGAAATCTGTCACTGTCGCTATCGCCTTCGCGTTTCGGACGTTGCATGCGAAGAGGAGGCGATACCAGAGGCGAAACCTCAAGCTGTAGAACGAAGGATGGGCCCTCACCGCCATGTCGTGGATGCAGACGATCCCAGGACCAAGCACCGGAGCCGCGTTGCATAGGTTGACCGGCGTGAGCTTGCGCTTCTTTGCAAATCTAGCGAAATCGATCTGCTCCCACATCGCGCCGTTTAGCTTCCCGACGACCACGACTGCAATGCCGGCAAATTCAGGTGGAACATCGACCCCGAGGGGCACGGCCAGGCAGAACCTCCAGGCTTCTTCCCCTCTCGCAAGCTCCCTGATCAGCTCGTAGGCGTATCGATCCACCCCGGTCATCTGCCGGGATAGGAACCGGCCGTTCAAAGCGTACTTAACCGAGGAGGAGACCTCTTCGCTAGAATGGCGTTTCGAATCCTTGCGCATCAAGCCCTCTCCGCCTCTCGTCTTGCGAGCTCCAAGTCGCGCTCCGCCATGATGCGGCAGAGCTCCTGGCAGCTCGTCTTGAGGGGATCCCAGCCGAGTTCCTCGCGGGCCTTAGACGGGTTCCCCAGCAGGTTCACCACGTCGGTGGGACGGTAGAAAGCGGGGTTCACGCGCACGACGAGCTTGCCGGTCTCGGCATCGCATCCCTTCTCGTCGACGCCCTCGCCCTCCCATCGAAGCCCGATGCCGACGTGCCCGAACGACCAGGTGGCGAACTCGCGCACGGAGTGCTGCACGCCCGTGGCGATCACGAAATCGTCGGGGACGTCGTGCTGCAGGATCCTCCACATGCACTCGACGTAGTCCTTCGCGTAGCCCCAGTCCCTCAGGCTGGAGAGGTTGCCGAGCTCGAGGACGTCCTGCAGCCCGCAGGCGATGCGGGCCGCGGCGCGCGTGATCTTGCGCGTCACGAACTCCTCGCCGCGCCGCTCCGACTCGTGGTTGAAGAGGATGCCGTTCGAGCAGAACATGCCGTACGCCTCGCGGTACTGGCGCATCATCCAGAAGCCGTACTGCTTGGCCACGGCGTAGGGGCTGTAGGGGTGGAAGGGGGTCTCCTCGTCCTGCGGCACCTCCTCGACCTTGCCGTAGAGCTCGGAGGTGGACGCCTGGTAGACGCGGCAGGAATCCTCCAGGCCCGCCGCCCTTACGGCCTCGAGCACCCTCAGCACTCCCAGGGCGTCGACGTCGGCGGTGTACTCGGCGGCCTCGAATGAGACGCCCACGTGGGACTGCGCAGCCAGGTTGTATACCTCGTCGGGGCGGGCCTCGGCGACCGCCCGGGCGATCGAAGCGGAGTCCGACAAGTCCCCGTCGTGCAGATCGACGGCGCCTTCGGCCAGCAGGTTGTCGATCCTGCCGGTGGTCCGCGTCGAGCCGCGCCGTACGATGCCGTGCACCTCGTACCCCTTGTCGACCAGGAGCTCGGCGAGGTAGCTGCCGTCCTGGCCGGTGATTCCCGTGATCAAAGCCTTCTTCATCTAGATCTCCAAACCCTTCTCTTCCAGCTTCTCGCTGATGAACGAAGACATCTCTTCTTTGAACCGTTCCTCCGAGAACATGGATGCACGACCGCGTATCTCCGCCCTCGAAAGCGAGACGCCCTCCCTCTCGAACCGCTCGATGCAGGCAGCCATGCCCGCCGCCGACTGGTCATGGAAGAATATGCCCGTCTCGCCGTTCGACACGGTCTCGAGCGCGCCGCCCTTGCCGTAGGCGAGCACGGGCGTCCCGGCAGACATCGCCTCGATCGGCGTCAGCCCGAAGTCCTCGACACCTGGAAACAGGAAGGCCCGCGCTCCCGCGTAGGCCTCTTGCATCTCCTCGTCCGAAACGCGACCGAGGAACTCGACCGTTGGGCCGGCGAGCCCGCGCAGCCTTCTCTCCTCCTCGCCCCCCGACCCGATCACGACGAGGCGCGTGCCCAGCATGTTGCATGCCTCGACGGCGATGTCCACGCGCTTGTACCCGACGAAACGGGACACGACCAGGTAGTAATCCCTCGACGGGTCGTTCACTGGCCTTTCGGAGAGCGGCGCTCCGGGGTAGATCGTCTTCGACTCGCGCCTGTAGAACTTCCTTATACGCTGGGCGACGAAATCGGAGTCCGCGACGAAATGATCGACCCTTTGAGCGGCTGCGAAATCCCAGAGGCGCGCTTTGTGGATCAGTCTGGGCATCGCGAGCCGCTTGAGCGCGCTTGCACCGCTCAGATAATCGTAGTACATATCCCACACGTAGCGGATCGGAGAGAAGCAGTAGCAGACGTGCACCGCGTCGGGGCGGGTCAGCACGCCCTTGCAGCACGAGGAGCACGAACTCAGTACCAGGTCGTACTCCGTCAGGTCGAGCGCCTCCCAAGCGCGGGGCATGAGCGGCAGCATAATCTTGTGATGGGTTCTAGCCCCTGGGATCCTCTGGAGGTACGTCGTCCGGATATCGCAGCCCCTCGTCCACGTAGGAGCGGTGCGGTCATCATGGACGAGCGTGTAAACTGGGGCCTCGGGATACATCTCGTGAAAGCACCTGAGGACGCGCTCGCCACCGCCGGAGGACACCAGCCAATCGTGGACGAGGGCCACCTTCGGAGTCTTGGAGGCCGTCACGACCGGCCCTCCCACCAAAAACCGAGCCGCTCGATGTCTCCTTCTTCGAGTACGTCTCCCATCTGCACCTCGACCACATGCATCTCCTCGAAGGCACGTGCGGCATGCATGTGCCCTGGAGCGATGGACACGACCGAGCCGGGGCCGACGGCCGCAACCTCCCCGTCGAGCACGACCTCGCCCTTGCCCGACGCGACCGTCCATACCTCGGAGCGGTGGGCGTGGCGCTGGTAGGAGAGCTGCCTGCCGGGCTCCACCACGAGCTCCTTGACGAGGGAGACGGTTCCGTCCGCGTACGCGCTCGAATCGAGCACGCGGTACTCGCCCCAGCGCCTCCGCTCGTACATGGGGCGCGACGAGGCCGCCTCCGCCACGAGGGGCTTCAAGTGCGCGCTCGCCTCCTTGCCCGAAACTAGGATCCCGTCTGGGGTAGCCACCACTACGGAGTCCTCGATGCCGACGACCACCAGGGGCAGGCCGGTCTCGTTGACCACGTGGACGTTCGCGCACGTCTCCGTGTCGACGACCGCGCGTCCCGCATGCTCGTCGGCCATCTCCTCGGAAAGCGTGTTCCAGGTGCCGAGGTCCTTCCAGGCGCCGGAGTACGGAACGACCGCGACCGACGGGGCGTTCTCCACGACCTCGTAGTCGAAGCTGGTTCTGGGGAGCTCGGCGTAGCGCCGTGCGACGTCCTCGAAGCCCGTCGCGTCCAGGTACCTCCCAAGTACGTCCAAGAGATAGTCCAGCTCGAAGGCGAACACGCCGCAGTTCCACAGGGCGCCCTCCGCGACGAGCCCGGTGGCCTCCTGCCCGGAAGGCTTCTCCTTGAAGCGCCCGACGGGCCAGGCCGTCCCCTCGCGGGAGGACGGGACGATGTAGCCGTACTTCTCGGACGGGTACGTGGGCTCGACGCCCAGCAGCACGAGGTCGGCCGCGCCAGAGCGGATGGCCTCGTCGAGGACGGCCACCCGATCGTAGTAAGCTTGGTCGGCGTAGGTGTCGATGGGCATGACGACCACCGTGTCGCTCGGGTCCGCCCCCTGCTCGGATGCAAGGTGCGCGCAGGCGAGCATGATGGCGGGGGCCGTGTCGCGCCGCTCAGGCTCGAGCACGAGCGAGTACTTGCCCGCGACCTGGGCCTCGATGCTCCCCCTCTGGCTCTCGCAGGTCGCGATGGTCACGTCTAGGTCGGCAGGAACGCGACCGATCTGCGAGAACACGCGCTGCACCATGGAGACGTGGTTGCCTTGCTCGTCGCGCAGGACCTTGAGGAACTGCTTGGAGCGGGCGTCGTTGGACAGCGGCCAGAGGCGCGTGCCCGATCCGCCGGACAAGAGGATGAGATGGATCATCAACAAGCTCCTTTTCCCGTAAGCATGGTTCCGACCGTCCTCGCGATCACCCTCAGATCCGTCAGCACCCCGCGCTCCTCGATGTAGGCGAAGTCCAGGTCCACCATGTCGTCGAACGTCGTGTCGCTGCGGCCCCTCACCTGCCAGTAGCCGGTGAGGCCGGGCTTCACCGATAGCCTCCGCATGGCGCGCTCGTCGTACTGGGCGACCTCGGAGGGCAGGGGAGGGCGGGGGCCCACGCAGGAGAGCTGGCCCATGAGGCAGTTCAGGAACTGGGGCAGCTCGTCTATCGAGTGCTTGCGGATGAACTTCCCGATGCGCGTGACGCGAGGGTCGTCCTTGATCTTGAAGAGCGGGCCGTCGGCCTCGTTGAGGTCGGCGAGCTCGGCCAGGCGCTCGTCGGCGTCGGCGCTCATGGAGCGGAACTTGTACATGTCGAAGGTGCGGATCTGGCCGTCCCGGCCGATGCGGCCGACGCGCTTCTGGGAGTACAGGGGGTTGCCCGGGCTCTCGAGGCGGATGGCGGCGCACAGGACGATCGAGGGGATCAGGAGGACGGCGATCGCGACGAGCGAGAAGGCGATGTCGAAGGCGCGCTTCACGAAGCGGTAGCCCCAGCGCCCGTCGGCGCGGGCCGGCGCCCGGACCGGGCCCTCGGCCTCGCTCGTGAGCTCCGGCGCTAGAAAAGCGAGGTCGGAAGCCTCGAGTTCGCTCGACTTTACATAACCGCGCTTATCGAGTGATGGAGATCTGCACGGGGTCACCATGACCCCGTGCAGCCGACAAACCTGCTAACTCAACCTGTACCAAAAACGGTACATAACCAATGTCCCTACCCCCCTGCACGCTCCACCAAATCGATCAGCTCTTGCTGAGAATGCACGTCGAGTTTGGCGTAGATGTGCTTGACGTGGCTTTTCACCGTGTTGCGCGACACCACGTAGTGATCCATGACGAACTGGCCGTTGCGCCCGCGCGCCAGCATGGCGAAGATCTCCGTCTCGCGCTCGGTCAGCCCGCGCGCCTCCCCCAGCTCGGTGCACCGCTCCTCGATGCTGAGCCCCTGCGACTGCGGCTCCTCGTCGCCCGAGCCCGACGCCGGCCCACCGCTCACGCCGACGACGCCGCGGATGGTGTCGCTGAAGCTGAACCTCCGAAAGCCCAGCCACAGAAACGCGACGAACGCGAACAGCACCACCTCGGCAATGAGCATGGCCGCATCGCTGTTCGTGCCCACGAGATCGTTCGTCGTATGGCCTGCGATGGCCCCCACGTTGGTGCCGACGGCGCTCATGAAGCGCACGAGCGCGAACGTGGGCAACAAGGCCAGCAGGTTCCGACGCCCCACCGCCAACACGACGAGCCACACGAGCATGTCGAAGCAGCGCACGCCGATGCGCAGGAGAGCATTCGCCGAGGGGAGGTCGTTCAGGAACGTGAAGGGCGCGATGATGAAACCGGCCACCACGAGCAGCATCGAGAACGAGAACAGCAGGTCCTCCTTGCTCTCGCTGCGCGACAGCAGCATCCACAATGCGACGCCCACCAGCACGAACGCCGAAACGCTCACGCCGATCGGCGCATGCGAAACCTCGTTGAGCGTAAGCCCGTAACCCGTCGCCACGCTGAACAGGCCCACGCAGAGGAACAGCGCATGGGCCGGCTGCAAGAACGATTCGGGGTTGGAAAGCTCCAAGCTTGCGGGCGGCGCCCCGTGCGCCACCTCGTCGAGCGCCGGCGCGCTGCGGCGATACAGCAGCACGATGACGAGCGCGTACGCGCCCACGACCTCGACAACGCCCACTTCGAACGTCACGGGAGGGTGCGCCACGCGCACCACCTCGCCCAGCGCCATGCCGCACACCACGCCCACGAGCGCAGCCTTCGACGAGCGCAGCGAGGCAAGCGCCGACACCAGCAAAACGGATGCCCAAGACGAGGCCGCGTTGAAGAACAGGAACCCCGCCACCGTCAAAGGGCCGTCCGCGAGGCGCAGCGCAAACTCGAGCACGAACGCCGCCGTGATCGCGCAGCCGAGCGCCACCACCGTCAGCAGCCGGCGATCGAGCAGCGACGGCCTGCGCGTGGCCACGAGGAACACGGCCAGAAAGAAGACGCCCGACGACAACGTCGAAATCTCACGCGCGATGCCGTAGTACTCGGCCACGCGCGCGTACAGGCTGGCGTTCAAGATACCCCCGGCGCATCCCATAATCCCCAACGCGATGATGCTTATCGCCACGGTGACGCTCACGGCGCTCCCCCGCTCGCGAGCGCGCTCCACGATTGACTGCAAGGTTCCCTCCCCTCGTCGCTTGCCCCTATTGTAGGCGAAACAGCCGCCTTCCGCCTCGGCTATCGTCGCAAAGCCGCCCCTCCATCAGCCGATTCGAGGCAAATCACCCCCGCAGGGGGAGCGGCTTGCCGTCCCCGATCCCGTCGGAAACGCCCCCGACGGGGTGGTTTCAAGCGCCTCGCCGCGCCGTAGGATGCACGGCGAGGGAAGCGGTTTCCACCTGGAACCGCACGAACGCACGACACAGGAGGATCATCATGGGAACGAACGAATCGATCGAAACGAACGCAACGGGCATCTCGCGCCGCAGCTTTCTGGGCGGCGTGGCAGGCGTCGGCGCGCTGGCAGCGCTCGGCCTGAGCGGCTGCGCGCCCAAGGCTGCAGGCACCGCCGAAGCCGAGGACGCCGCAGGTTCCGCGGGCGCATCGACCGGCGTCGCTGACAACAACGCGGTGGCCGTGGACGACGGCAGTGCCGCCATCACGGTGGACTGGCTGGGCGCTGCGCCGGAGGTGGGAGACATCGCCGAGACGAAGGAGACCGACCTGCTCATCGTCGGCGCGGGCAACGGCGGCATGATCGCCGGTGCGTACGCGTCAGACCAGAAGATGGACTTCATCCTGTGCGAGAAGGGTTCCGAAACGGGTGCCACGCGCCACTGGTTCAACGCCGTGGACACCAAGCCCTTCACCGACCAGGGCTACCGCACCGATCGCGCCCGCCTGCACGGCGAGTGGGCCCGCTACTCCAGCGGCACGTGCGACCACAACCTCATCAACATGTGGATGAACGAGAGCAACGACATGTTCGAGTACGTCGACCAGTACATGAGCGCGGCCGGCGCCGTGGTCATCGCCGACGAGTTCGAGATGCCGGGCGGCATGGGCGCCACCGAGTTCTACACCCCCTGCGGCGAGCACCACTACGGCAACGCCGAGGGCGGTCGCGAAGGCGTGCCCGATCGCAACCAGCTGTTCGAGAAGGTCATGAACGACAACGGCTACGAGATCTCCTACAAGCACGAGCTGGTCAAGCTCGTCACCGACGACTCGGGCAGGGTGTCCGGCGCCATCTTCAAGACCGACAATGGCAACGTGCAGATCAACGCGAAGAAGGGCGTGCTGCTCACCACGGGCGGCTACTCCGCGAACCCCGCCATGCTGTCCTCGCTATCCCCCATCACCACCGCATCGGTGACCGCGCTGGGCTACAACCAGAACAACACGGGCGACGGCATCAAGGCAGCGCTGTGGGCCGGAGCCGTGAAGGACATCACGAGCGCCACGATGATCTTCGACCGCGGCCTCGTCGCCCCCGGCACCACCGCCGGCTACACCGAGGAGTCCATCAAGGCCGGCAATCCCCAGTGGCCGGGCAACGGCCAGTTCAACCCCGGCACGCAGCCCTTCCTCAAAGTCAACCTGCGCGGCGAGCGTTTCGCCCTCGAGTCGGCCGACTACGACTACCTTCCCCATGCGGCCGCCCAGCAGCCCGGCGGCGTGTACGTCAGCGTCTGGGACGGCAACTTCGGCGACGACGTGCAGCGCTTCCACACGTTGGGATGCTCGGCTATGACCCGTCAGATGGTGCTGGGCGCGAAGAAGGAAGACGGCACGTACGATCTGGACAAGTTCTTCGAGAAGGAGCTTGCCGACGGCCGCCTGCAAAAGGCCGACACGCTCGAGGAACTGGCCGACAAGCTGGGCTTCGACGCCGACGCGAAGAAGACCTTCCTCGCCACGTGCGAGCGCTACAACGAGCTGTACGACGCGCAGGAGGACGCCGACTTCGGCAAGGAGCCCTACCGCCTGTCCGAGCTGCGCACCCCGCCGTTCTTCGGCGCCACGCTGGGCGGCACGCTGCTCACCACCATCGACGGCGTCCGCATCAACGCCGACTGCCAGGCGCTCAACACCGACTTCGAGCCCATCGAGGGCCTGTACTGCGCCGGCGACTGCTCGGGATCGCTCTTCAGCGGCAACTACCCCGACCAGATGCACGGCGTGGCCTGCGGCCGCACGATGACCGAGGCGCTCCACGTGGTGAAGCTGCTCGCCGCCAAGTAAACCGCTCACCTCGCAACGGCGCGATCCCCTCCCTCCCCGCGCCGCACCCCAAGCGCGCCCCGGCTCCCTCCGGGGCGCGTCTCATTCCGGCGTCCGCCAGGCACCGAAAAGGGATCCCGACGGGACCCCTTTCACGAACGAATGTTTCACGTGAAACACTCGCCACCGCACGAGGAAGCTTCGCGACGCGTCCGACGCCCTACTTCCGCACGCCGGTCATCGTTTGCTCGACGATGAGAGTCAACGTCTCATTCCGGCGTCCGCCACTCGCAGGGATCGGGAGCCGCCAAACCGCGAACGCCCATGATGATCATCTCCACGCCGTTCGCAAACGACTCTTCCGAATAGGCCGAATCCACGATGCGCTGCCACACAGGAACGCCATCGCGCGCCGAGTTGCCCGCCGCCGCGTCGTCTCGTCTGCGCTGGCGCATCGCAATCGCACTGCTGTTGAAACCCGTGAGGAAGGCGTCCACCATCGCCCACGCCTTCGTGAGGACGGGCTCGGGCATGCCCTGCGCCAGATGGAGCGTTACGATCTTCTCGGTATGCGCCGCCAACCCCGCATATGAGACCCTTGGATCCAGGTCGATATCGTTCATATACGGATGCGCGCAATATTCCCGATGAATCGAGGTCATCGTGCGTCGCAGCGTGTCGTCCCACCGCTCGCCCGGCACCGGGTTGGTGTCGAGCGTCTCCATAAAACGCGCGAGCACCGCCACGAGCACCTCCTCACGCGAGGAGAAGTGCGCGTAAAACGCCATGGCGGACACGCCCAGCTCGGCGCCGAGCGCACGCATCGTGAAGGCGCCCATGCCGTCGCGATCGATCATCCGGTAGGCGGCGTCGACGATGCCATCCCTGGTCAACGAACGCTTCACAGGTGTCTTTGCCGTGCTTTCCATCAGGGCGTCCTCTTTCGCGCGATGCGGTTCTCTCAGTGCAAGTATAGCGAAGGGACCCTCTGCCCTGGCAAGCGCCACACGAAATCCAGCGCCCAAAACCAACGCGGGCGCCCCTTCGGGGTGCCCGCATGGAGGGAGGTTCGATCCTGCCCGGCAAGGACTACTCAGCCGGAGCGTTGTGCGGCCAGTCGTGGCAATGCAGGCACTGGTTGTCGGATACCTCCTTGTCCCGAGCATGGCAGTTCACGCACGCGTTGTACCCGCCGTGGATGGAGTCGTGCGGGTTGCTCTGCCCGTACGACGAAGTCGTTTCAGCTAGCGCCTCGTACGAGCCGCCGTGGCAGCTCAGGCACTGCTCGTCCGACACGTAGGCTCCGGTGCCGTCGCCCGTCGCGGCTTGGGTCGTCTTCTCCGAGGAGCCGGCGGCGTCGGTGCCGGGATCGGTCGCTTGGGGCGCGCACGCCGCGAGCCCTAAGGCGAGGCATAGCACGAGTGCGACCGTCGCCAGCGCACCGAGCACGGGTCGTTTGACGTTCAACATGGCTTACGCTCCTTTCACCGCATGCTCGGCTGCCACATAGCCGAACGTGACGGCACGTCCGATGGACGTTCCGGGGATATGACGGGGATAGTTGCCGGCGAAGAAGTTGCCCGACGCGTTGCCGACGGCATACAGGCCTTCGATGACCTCGTCGTCGTTGTCGAGCACGCGGCACGAGCCGTCGATGGTAAGACCGCCCACCGTGGCAAGCACGCAGCTGTTCGTCGTCAGCGCGAAGAAGCGCTTCCCCGTGAACGGCATGGTGCCCTCCAGGTCTCGTCCGAAATCCTCGTCCACGCCGGATTCGAAGAACCCGTTGTAGCGCGCGATGGTGTCTGCGAGGCCCTGCGGATCGATGCCGCACGCCTTCGCCAACTCCTCGGGCGACGAGCCCTCGAACAGCCAGCCCTTCTCCTTGAACTCGTCAACGGCGCCCTCCATGCCCTCGAACATGCCCTCGTCGAACACCTGCCAGCAGTTCGCGCCGTATCCGGGCTGCGCGTTCTGAGCGTTCGAAACGCTCTGGAACGGCAGATCCTCGCGCACGAAGCGCTTTCCCTCGCCGTTCACCATGAGCGCGAAATACACGGCGTTCCAGGTGCGCGCATCGTAGAACGAATCCGGGTTGCCCCAACGGAAGTTCATAACCGGCTGCGGGCACGAGTCCATCTGCGCGCCCGCCTTGACGCCCATGAGGTGGCCGTCGCCCGTGGTCCCCCAACCCGGGTTCCACCAGCTAGACGACGCGTAGTCCTCAGGGCGCGTCCACGCTTCCATAAGCTCGGGGTTCGCGTCGTAGCCGCCCGTGGCCAGGATAACGCCGTTGGCGGCGTTGATCCGCACGTAAGCGTCGCCGTCCTTGGCGATCACGCCGCTCACGCGCCCGCCCGCCTCGCGCACGAGCTGCACGCCCGGCGTGTTGAAACGCAGGTCGAGATTGTCGTAGAGCTTCGCCACTTCCTGCATCTCGAGGCATACGTAGATGCCCGAGTAGCCGGATCGCACGCCCGCATCGGGCGGCAGCGAGGGGCTGTCGTAGAACCCGAGCTCCGTGTCGATGAGCGGGGTGGTCGCCGGCATGCCGCACATGGACGGAGCCTGCTCCACTTTCGAGATGACGAACCCGTTCCCGCCCTTGTCGAGCATGGCCTGCCAGAAGTCCGTGGCCTCGCCCGAACGGTCGACGTACGTGCGGATGGGCTCAGGACGGACGCGCCAGTACGCGCTGCGGTACATCTCGTCCAGCAGCGCCACCTTGTCGATGGCGGTGCCCTCCTGGCAGCGCGCGCCCACGGCGCCGAAGCACTCGAAGCAGCCGCGCCCCTTCGTCATCTTCTCCAAGCACACGACCCGGGCCCCCTCTTCGGCCGCTTTGAGGCTGGCCATGAGCCCGCTGATGCCCGCGCCCACTACCACGATGTCGTATTCCTCGGTCGAGGCGATCTCGCTCGCGGCGATGTCGCGCCCCTCGAAGCCGATCGGCCCGCGTGGGCCCGGGCAGGCCTCCTTCTTCACGGGCACGAGCCCCGTATCGCACGCCAGCGTGCGGTACGGGTCGTTGGCCCCGGCGGGCGCTCCCTCGTCGGCGAACGCCGCGCCCGTCGCGCCCAGCGCCCCCAGAGCGCCAGCCGACAACCCGGCCACGCCGATCCCCTTCAGGAACGAGCGACGCGATACGTCGTATCCTCCCATAGCCCCTCCTTGATCGTAACTTTACAACGTAAAGAACAGGATAGCGCGATTCCTTTACGCTGTAAAGTTAAAAACGCACGGCAGCTCCCTCTCTGGGGCGCGCAAACAGAAAGGGGACCCCCGCAGGGATCCCCTTTCTGCATCATTCAGCGAACATATGTTTCACGTGAAACACTCGCGGCCGCACGAGGAAGCTTCGCGACGCGTCCGACGCCCTACTTACGCACGCCGGTCATCGTCTGCTCGACGATGCTGTCCATCACGTCGGGAGTGAGCATGCCGCTAACGTAACCGAAGATGCTGCCGTCCTTGTCGATCATGAACGTCGTAGGGAACGACATGATGCGGTAGGCGCTGAACATCTCGCCCTCGGTATCCATGAGCACAGGGTACGTGATGCCCTGCTCGTCGATGAACGCCTTGACCTCGTCCACGCTCACGTCGCTGTTGTTGGGATGGCTGTCGGTTTTGGGGTTCGCTACGCCCAGCACCACGAGATCGCCCTCGTTCTCGCCGCGGTCCTTGTACAGCGCCTCGATGTCGGGGATCTCGCGCTGGCACGGCCCGCACCAGGTGGCCCAGAAGTTGAGGAACACCGTCTTGCCGCGATACTCGTCCAGCGAATGCTCCTCGCCGTTCTGGTCGACCAGCTTGAGGTCGGCGAGAGGCGCCGGTTGCGCGTCGGCGTCGTTCGCGGCTGCGCTGCCGGAACCATCGCTCGCGCCCGCATCGGAGCCCGTGGCACCCTCGCCGGCATCCGAGCCGCCCTTCGCCGCATCGTCCGCGCCCTGGTCGGCCGGCTGCTCCTGCGCAGCCGGCGCGCCGCCGAACGACGACAGGTAGCTGGTCACGCCGTTCATCCACCCGGTCACGGTCATAACGCCCATGACGATGAGCAGCGCGCCGCCCACCTTCACCGTGTACTTCACCACGTTGCCGTGCGTGCGGAAGAACCGCAGCACCTCGCCCGTGAACAGCCCCACCGCCAAGAACGGCAGGATGAAGCCGATCGTGTACACGGCCACCAGCCCGAAGCCCGCCGCGGCCGACGCGCTCGACGAGGCCATCAGCAGCACGCTGGCCAGCACCGGGCCCACGCACGGCGTCCATGCAAAGCTGAACGTGAAGCCCAGCACGAGCGCCACGAGGGGGTTCATGGCGAAGCGGCCCAGCCGAAACGGCAGGCGATGCTCCTTCTCGACGAGCTTCGTCTTTCCGAACACGCCGAGCATGTACAGGCCGAACGCCACCATGATGACGCCGGCGACGACCGAGAACACGCGCTGGTTGCCCGTGAAGAACTGGCCGAGCGCCGTGAAGCCGAAGCCCAGCAGGAAGAACGCGAAGCTCACTCCCACGACGAAGAACAGCGTGTTCACGAACACTTTCGTGCGCGGGTACTCGATGGTGCCGTCGTCGTTCGTCTTCGCCGCGCCGCCGGCGAGGTAGCCCACGTACAGCGGGATCAGCGGCAGCACGCACGGCGAGAAGAAGCTGAGCAGGCCCTGGACGAACACGGTGAGCGCCGGGATGCTCGTTTCAAGGGAGAAACCCATGGCCGCCTCCTAGCTTCCCGCGCCGACGGATGCGAGCTCGCCGTCGCGCGGCGCCACCCCGTCGGGGCCGAAGATGCGGTGGTCGATGTCGGCTATCGTGATCTGCGCGAGGCGTTCGCGGCAGCGTTCGTCCAGGTCGAGGAATATATCGTCCATGATGCCCGCCATGCCGGAAGCCACGAGGCACTCCATGTCCATATCGCCGCTGTGCCAGCTCGACTGCACGAACCGGATGCTCAGCGCCTCCGCCACCGTGCGCAGGTCGAGCGTGGAGGCGACGCCGGCGAACCGGTAGCCGCCCACGTTGCCCTCGCGCGTGGTGACGAACCCTGCACGCTTGAGGGGCGCCATCACCTTGCGCACACGCGCGGCGTTCGTGCAGATGTTCTCGGCCAAAGCCTCGCTTGAGATGATGTCCGCCTTGTGGTTCAGGTACACGAGCGCGTGCACCGCCACGATGAAATCGCTGTTCATGGTATCGCTCCGTCTCCGACTATCAACTGTTCACTTTCTTTATACAGTAACTTTTGTACAAAAGAAAGGTACAGTTGGCAAATCGCAGCCCTTTTCCATGCTGCGAGGGGCAGGCCGAAAACAACCTGGGACCAAAAGTGCCCCGCACGGCGTCGACCGCACGCCGCGCCCAGCGTGAATCGGCGCTGCGCAGCGTCGGGCGAACCTTCGCCGAGATCGATTGAACAGCAGAGCAAACCAACCGTGGACAAAATCGCGAGTTTTCTTTATCTTTTTCTCAGGATAATAAAATCGTCACGTCGTTCACCAGGCACGATACAATCGACCAGGTTCCCGACCCCTGGATTTCTCGCGAAAACTAGAGAAAACTCGCGTTTTTGTCCATAACCTTCCGCATCATCGAACCATCTCGGAGCAGCCGGACGGGATTCCCGCCCCCCCCTATCGCTTCAAGCTCGACAAAATGCCGGGTCGCGCAGGCGGGTTCGGGAGATGGATCAACCGCGGCTCGAAGTCGAACAGCTCCGCGGTGGACACCGTCGAGCTCACCGTCAGGCAGTTCTTGAGGCACGCGTCGGCGCACAGGTTGCACTGCACGCAATCGGCCGCCGAGAACTCGAGGAAGCTGCCCTCCCCTTCCTCGGGGACGAGCTCGCTCTTGCGCAGCGCGCCCGTGGGGCAGAACACCGTGCACATGGTGCACGAGCTGCACGCTTGCGCGTCGATGGACACCGAGCCGAACAGCCGCGTGTCGATCTCGGGCACCACCGGAGATCCCAGGCGGTCCATCGCGTCGAGCACGAGCATGCGCCGCTGCGGGTTGAACTGCGGCAGCGTTCCTGAGTCGGACATGCGCAGCCGCTCGCGCAGCGACGGCGCGGCGTTGTCGTTCTTGAACACCATCACCTCGGCCGTCTTGCCCGCAGCGTCCTTGGCCCGCGTGCGCGCGCTCGTGAAGAATCCGCGCCTCGACTCGCCCAGCAACGTACGCTTGTCTTCCAGCAGCACCTCGTCGGGAAACGCCGAGGCGCGCGTCACGCGGACGTCCGAGCCCTGCGCGGCCGCCAGCTCGTTCGCCGAGGCCACCGTGGCGTCGATGCCCGGCACGTTCGCGCGGAACTTGCACGTGGCGCACGTGCCGTCCACCAGCACGATGTCGCGCACGCCGCGCGCGGCGAGTCCCAGCAGCACGCTCTCTTCCATGCGCGCGAGGCACGGAACTTCCGCGAACTTCGCAGGGTCGGCCAGGCGCTTCGACGCGATGCGCGCGCACGCGAACACCGCCTGCCCGTCGGTCGCCACCACGCCGGCGGCCACGCTCGAAGCGAGGTCCTCGTCGAGCGGGCGCAACGGGATGAGCGCCTCGACCGGGCACACCGTGGTGCAGGCGCCGCACGCGACGCATCCTTCCGCGTCGAGCTCCAGCACGTTGTTCGCCGCGAACACCGAGCCCGTCGGGCACGCGTCGGCGCACTTCGCGCACGACGCATGGCGGTTGCGCACCACCACGCAGCGATCGCTCGCCAGATACACGGCCTTCGATTCCAGCGCTTCGGCCACTTCGACTATGTCTACCAGGTTCGGCATGCCAACCCCTCGTCTCGTCTTCCCCTACTTCTCGAGGAACGTCTCCTCGATGGCGCGCAGCTCCTCGGGCGTGTTCGCGTTGATGAAGCAGCCGCCCATCGGTTCGGCCTCCAGCACGCGCTCCTGCGGGAACTCGCACACCTGCACGTCCGCGAAGAACCCCTGGGCGCGCTTCTCGCCGCGGTCGAGCGCGGCGCGCACGGCCGGCAGGCAGCCCATGCGGCGGTACACCGCGTGGAACGGCTCGAACCCGTGCTTGTTCACCGGCACCACCACGTCGGCGCCCGTCTCGTTCATCGCCAGCGCCTCGGCCACCACGAGCGACGCGGAGGCGAACACCATGTCGCACGCCACCACGGCCACGTACGGATTGCGGGCGGCCTGCAACGCCGTGTACAGGCCCGGCAGCGCGCCGCGTACGTTGAACGCGTCGCACACCAGCTGGATGCGGTACTGCGGGAACTCGGCGTGCAGGAAGGCCAGCTTCTCGGGCTCGTTCGTCGTGATGACGAGGTCGTCCGCCACCGGCCCGAGGCGCTCCACCAGCCGGCAGATCAGCGGGCGGCCCGCGAACGGCACGGTGGCTTTGCTCTGCCCCATGCGCCGGCTCTCGCCGCCGGCCTGGATGACCACGGTGACGCGTGGGCGCACGAAGCGCTGCTCCACGAAGTCGGCGAGACCCGCGATGTCGTCGAGCGCGAACGCCGGCACATGGTACAGCTCCGCCGCGCGGCGCGCTTCGTCGATATCGGTGACGACGGCCACCGTATCGCACGTCGGCAGCTTGTTCGAGATGTCCGCGTAGTCGGGATGCTGCGTCTTGAAGTGGTCGTCGGCCGCGCCTCCGGCTTGCTGGGCGGCGCGGCGCAGCTGCTCGCGCGCCTCGTCGTCGGCCGGGGGCACGGTGCCGCGCGTGAACTGGGTGAAGTCGGTGCCCAACGGCCAGCCGCAGCGCGCGCCCTCGGCGAACACGTCGGCCACCCGCGCATCGGCGTCGTTGCCCGAGCGCATGATCTCGATGGTGGGCAGCCCGCTTTTGCGGTACCCCTCCACCACCACGATGTCGTGGCCCGGCATGCTGCGCACGATGTCCGAGCATTCCAGCTCGCCCTCCACCGTCTTGATGCGCGCCATCTGCCCGGGCGCGGCGATCACCGTCTCGCGCGCGCCGGCGGCGCGATGGCGATACGAGTCCTTCCCGGGGTAGTCGATATCGAAGCCCACGTGGCTGTGGTGCTTCACGCTGCCCACGTCGCGACCGCGTCGCACCAGCTCGGCGATGAGCTGCTCGATGAGCGTCGTCTTGCCTGAATTGTGCCGCCCGACGATAGCCAAGGCGGGGCTAGGAATGTTTACCATGTTCCACGCGTCCTTTCGGCGCACCAGTATAGCATGAAGCGCCGCGCGCGCACCGAAGGCGACGATGCCGCGCACAGAGTGCGGCTTCCGCCGACGTGGGCGATGCCGCTCATGGCATCACGGCGTGGACTCGCGGTAGCGCTGCAGCATATCAAGCATCTCCTCCTTTGAATGCACGTCGAGTTTCGCATAAAGCCTCTTGGTATGGCCGCGCACGGTGTTGAGCGATATGCCGAGCTTATCACCGCAAAACTGCAGCGTTCTACCTTGACAGAGCAAGACGACGATCTCCTTTTCACGCTTCGTAAAGCGGTATTCGCGCGCGGCGCGCTCGATGCTCAACTCCACCGCTTCGCTCAACGAAACGGGCGCATCCTCGGTATCGGTAATCACCCGGGGAGCGGATACGGCGGGATTCTCTTGCTTCCCCGGCTTGAACAGCGCGATAAGGTATACGACGACGAGAAACACCCCCAACGAGACAAGCATGACCAACGAGTTGCCGAAACGCTCAATCCATTTCGCCGACAACTCGCCGAATGCGGTGAACACCAGCATGAGAGCCCAACCGAACGCGAACATGACATACGGAGGCTTGTCCGACCGCTGGGTGAAATCGACGACCCGTATCCACCAATATGCAAGGATCAAGTAGTTTGCGGTTGCGAACAAAGTAAGCGCGACGCTGCTCAAAGCCCCGTCGCTGACCAGGACCATGAGAAAGCTCACCGTCGTCACGGTGGTGATGACGTACCACATCGATAGGAGGTTGAAGCTGTTCTTCAATAGGTAAAGCTGAACGAGGGGGACCAGGACGATGAGGGCTCCCGCCACCCGATACACCACGTGATACACCGACATCGGCTCGACGGCACCGCCGAACGGAAGCGCCTGCATGATCCCCCACACGAACGAGTAGATGGCCATGGAGACGATCCATTTCGCGTCGCCTCTGCCGAACGGCGGCGTGCGAGGAACGCTCGGCACCTCAAGACGAGAAGCATGCGTCGTGCGCGCCCTCTCGAAAGCGAAGCATCCGACCAAGGGGAACACGAGCAACGATGCCCCGGTGAACAGCGAGGGAAGGAAGGCGAGCGCGATGACCAGCAGCGGAGCGAGCGACAGCGAAACGCAAATATGGAGAAGGACCGCGGGAAGCGGGAAGCGAACGTATACCTCGCCCCATTGGATATACAACCAACCAGCCATCATGCTTCCCAGCACGAGCGCCACGACGCTCCCGTCACCGAGCGCGCCCGTCCAAACCAGTTCGCCCAGCACCACCATAGAAACCGTTAGGCCGATATTGAGCCTGCGGACGGTTTGGGAGCTTAAACGCCGGCCCCGAGCGATCAAGACCACGGCAAGGGGAAACAGCCCCCGAAACAGGGTGCTCAGCAGAAGGTCGGCGCTTCCATCCCCCAAAACCTGCTGCCCGTACGGCAGGCAGCCCAACCAAACGCGCACGCCCACGATCCCCAGCAGCGGATAGAACCATACGGACGGCTTTTTCCCTTCTCGCCCCCAGCTCGTCGAGCTTCTTTCTTCCCCCATGCCCGCCTCCTCCACCCCTTGTTGCAGCCTAGCAAGACAATAGCACAAGGCGTTTCGACCATAGCTGCGCACCCTCGCACGCACAAGGGACATGAAAGATGTCCCCGCCAACGCCGCTCCATCATGATTCATGTCTCTATGAAACGAACCCGCTTCCCCCAATACTGGTGCCATGGAACCGACCGGTTCAAGCATGCTAAGAAAGGAGGGATCATGAGTGAGGAAAGACCGCATGAAACGCGCAAGTCGCACAAGAGATTGGTGACCGCAGCTTGCATCGTCGCCGTCGTGCTCGTCGGAGCTGGGGCGGGATTTTGGGTCTGGCACGAACAGCCGTCGTTTTGCGGGACGGTCTGCCACGACTCCATGGGTTCGTATCTGGAATCGTACGAGCAGGGCTCCATGCTCGCCAGCGAGCACGCGAAGTCCGACGTCGCCTGTCTCGACTGCCACGAAGCAGAGATAAGCGCGCAATTGACGGAGCTGCAGGTCCAATTGAGCGGGGACTACCGATTACCGCTTGCGAAGATGGAGGTCGACGACGATTTCTGCCTGCAGGACGGGTGCCACTCGCGCGAAGAGGTCGCATCGAAGACCGCCGATTACGTTGCGGGAAACAAAATGACCGTCAACCCTCACGAGATCACGTTTTCGGCCGACTACGGCGAAACCGAAAGCCCGCACGAGGTTGACGGCGAAACCGTGGCCTGCGCCACCTGCCACACCGTGCATCGTTCATCGGCGGGCATCGATTACTGCTACGACGCCTGCCATCATACCAAGACATTCGATTCTTGCTACGGATGCCACGATCATCGCTGATCGCAGAGAAGCCATGGAACCAAGGAGAGGGGAACCAGCATGAAAAATGAACTGACACGCCGCTCGTTCGTGACGGCAGGAGCTTCGGCTCTCGCACTTGGCACGCTCGCGCTAGCAGGGTGCTCAGGCGCGGGCGACAAGTCCGGCGCTGCCTGGGACGAAGAGACGGACGTAATCGTGGTCGGCTTCGGAGGCGCGGGCGCAGCTGCCGCCATCAACGCTTCCGAAGCCGGGGCGAACGTGATCCTGCTCGAAAAAGCCCCCGAGAAAGACTGCGGTGGGAATACGTCCGTCTCAGGAGGCACGATGTGCGTCGCCGACCCGAGCAAGCTCGACATGGCGCACGAATTCATCCGTTACCAGATGCCCGACACCACCACCGACGAGGAGATCGACGGCTATCTCGAGGAGTCTTCGACGCTCGAACAGTGGCTCGTGGACCACGGGGCCGACGTGAAAGTGAATGAGACAAGAGGATCGATGTACGGAGCCTTGGAAACGGCCGAGGCCTTTCCCAAGGCTCTCAAAGTCGGCGGCAACGGCTACAGCCTCTTCACCTTCCTGAAAGGCGTCGTGGAGTCATCTGCCGGAGTTGCCGTGCGCTACGAGACGCCCGCGCGCGATCTCGTGCTCGATTCCGACACGAACGAGGTGCTCGGCGTGCTTGCCTCTGATGCGACCGGCAACGAACTGCGCATCAGGGCAAATCGGGGCGTGGTGCTCTGTTTGGGAGGGTTCGAGGGAAACCATCAGATGAAAACCGCCTACTACCCTCCGAACGTTCCGATCTTTCCCTGCGGCACACCGTACAACACCGGCGACGGCATCGCGATGGTCGCAAAAGCAGGTGCGCAGCTGCGCGGCTTTTCGTCGGTCGAATGGGGTTGCCATTGCTGCAAACCCGCATCGGAGGAGGTCGGGGTTTCGTGCGGGTTCACCTGGACCGAGTTCGATTGCTGGAACAACAGCATCATGGTGAACGCCGCCGGTGAGCGCTTCGTGAACGAATCCGGACGCACCGTGTCCGACCGCGCCATCATGCGCCCCCTGCACGACAAGTCCCAACTTCCCGAGCTTGCCTTCAGCATGGACGCGCTTGGATATGCGAACCTCCCGATGTTCCTCATCTGCGACTCGACCAAAGTATCGTCCGGCCCCGTGTTCAACAACTGCTCGGCGGCATCCGGCAATCACTGGGCCCACATCCACGAATGGTACACATGGAGCGACGATAACAAAGCGGAAATCGAGAAGGGCTGGCTCGTCGAAGCCGACACGATTGAAGAGCTCGCAGAAGCACTCGGCATCGATCCTTCCGGCCTTGCGGCAACGGTGGCCTCGTACAACGAATCGTGCGCATCGGGCACGGACGACGCTTTTGGACGCACCGACGCGCTCACGCCGATTCAAGCGTCGCCCTTCTATGGATGCGAATTGGGACTCGGCATCATCAACACGCAAGGCGGACCTGCGCGCGACGGGGCGCACCGCGTAATCGGCAACGACGGGAACCCGATTCCCCGTCTCTATGCCGGAGGAGAGTTCGGGTCGCTGTATGGATGGCTCTATCAAGGGGCAGGTAACGTGCCCGAAGCCCTCGGCGCCCGCATAGCCGGCACGAACGCCGCAAACGAGACGCCTTTGTCGTAATGTCGCCTTGCGTCGTTGACGCGACGATGCCGCGCCCGAAGGGGCGCGGCATCGCTGGGAGGGAGGGATGTCGTCGGAAAGAGGCTACGCGGTGGCGGCGTGCTTGCCGGCCACGCGGCCGCTCGTCATGGCGTTGCCCATGTTGTTGCCGGCCGAGGGGCAGTTGTAGGCGTTGCCGTAGCGCTCGCCCATCGTGTTGCCCACGGCGTACAGGCCGTCGATCACCGCGTTCTTCGATGCGGTCAGCACCTGGTAGTTGCCGTTCACGCACAGGCCCGCCAACGTGTTGAGGCCGGGGCCGTACAACTTGCTCGTACCCTGCACGGCCAGGTAGAACGGGCCCTCGTCGATAGGGATCAGCAGGTTCTCCGGCTTGCCGAAGTCGGCGTCCTTGCCCGCCGCGCACAGCTCGTTGTAGCGCTCGACGCTGGCCTTGGCGTTCTCGAGCGCCTCGCCCTCGAGGCCCGCATTCTTCAGCACCTCCTCGACGGTGGCGCCCACGAAGATCTCGTTCACGAACGGGCTCGTGCGGTTCGCGATCTCCAGGCCGCGCACTTCGGCGGTGCCGGCGGCGGGATCGGCCGCCTCCATGTTCGCCTGGAACTCCTCGATGCCCTCGGGGAAGCCCCAGTTGGGAGCGCCGTGATCGAGGCCGCCCGCCTGGATGTACTGCATGTACTTGCTGTCCATGATGGCGAAGTTGCCCACCATCTTGGCGTTCAGGTCGATGGGCTGGCGACACGATTGCGCCAGCACGAGGCCGGCGAACGACTCGTTCATGAAGCGCTCGCCCTTGCAGTTCATCCACAGGCACGGCGTGGAGCCCCAGGGGCCGAACGAGATGGAGGGCGCGTCGCCCGCCACCGGGCGCGGATGGCTCTCGATGGCACCGCCCGCCCAGCATCCGATCTTGTGGCCAGAGCCGTCGCAGTCGGTCATGCCCATAAGCTCGCCGCGATCCACGCCGTGGCGCTCGGCGTTCTCGGCGCATTCCGAGCACAGCTCCCACACCATGTCGGTGTTGCCGCCGAAGTCGCCCGTGGCCAGGATGACGCCCTTGGACGCCTCGTACTTCACGTAGTTTCCGTTAGCGTCCTCGGCGATGACGCCCGTCACCTTGCCCGCGTCGTCCTGGACGCAGCGCGCCGCGGTCTGCCCGCAGAACCACTCCGCGCCCAGGTCCTCGGCCGCATCGCGGCAGTACTCCTCGATCTCGGCCAGGCGCGAGATGCCCGTCTTCTGCTTCTTGCCCACGGGCTGCTCGTTCTTCGTGCCCACCGTCTGCACGGTGGAGGCCCAAATCTTGTAGCCCGACACCTCCACGGGATAATCGGCGCCGCTGGGCTTGTCGTAGGCGATCTGCACGATGCACTGGCCGCCCTCGTAGTCGAACACGTCGGACGTCTCGGGGACGAGCGAGGCCAGGTTGTCCATCATCTCGCCGGAGTTGTACACGAACGAGCGGATGACCTCGGTGTTGCATCGGCCGTTGGCGCGGCGGACGTACTCGTTGACGATCTCGTCGAGGTCGTACGGGCCGAAGCCCCAGCCCCTGAGCATTTCGGAGTTGTACGAGCAGATGTCGTCGCCGCGGTAGATGATCTCCCCGTCGTTGTGCTTCTCGATGACGGCCACCTTCGCGCCCTCCTGCGCCGCCGCGAGCGCCGCCTGCGTGCCGGCATGGCCGCCGCCCACCACCACGACGTCGAAGCTCTTCGTCTCCGCGATGTCGGCGTCGGCGATCTCGGGCGCGCTGCCCAGCCAATCCTCGTCGCACATGTAATAGGTCGGACGCGCCGCCGCGCCCTCGGCGGACGACGCGTCGCCGCCCTTCGCCGACGCGGCCGACGTCTGCGGCGCGCATCCGGTCAGCCCCGCCATCGCGCCGACGATGCCCGCGCTCGCCGCGCCCACCAAGAAGTTCCTGCGAGAAAGCTCCATGTTCCCCATCTCCTTTGCGTTGTGCTTCTGCGTTGTGCCTTGAACTCTGCGCCCCCATCTTTGCCTCCGGCGGCGCGCCCTTCCATCCGAAAAAACGTTGATTTCCGTTTCCGCAGATGGGACGATCATCTCAACGGTTTTACGTAGACCGCCTCAACGCTAGTCGTTTGCGCAGGTGAAGTGCGTGAATGGTATAATGCGACGCACACGGCGAGAAGGGAGCGACCATCGAGGCACAACGCAACAGCACGAAAGAGCTCGGCAGCGCGCGGACGGGCGGCGAGATTTCACCGCCCGCGACGGCCGCGCTGATCGTCGGGGTCGCTTGCCTGTTCTCCACGCTGCTCATCTACTCGGGCACCGTCATCTCGTTTCTGCGCTTCGAGCACGCCGAGCTGTTCATGAGTAC
This sequence comes from Eggerthella timonensis, assembly GCF_900184265.1. Classification (NCBI taxonomy): domain Bacteria; kingdom Bacillati; phylum Actinomycetota; class Coriobacteriia; order Eggerthellales; family Eggerthellaceae; genus Eggerthella; species Eggerthella timonensis. Next base: position 1,373,351 of record NZ_FXXA01000002.1, on the reverse strand, counting down.
GTTCGCGGAAACCACCCTGCTGGCCGCCACGCTGTTCGGAGCGCTGTTCGTGGGGCTGTCGCTGACGGGCAAGCGCCTCCCCTTCATGCTGCTCGGCGCGGGAGGCGGCATCCTGTACCTGTGCTGCGCGCTCGCGTTCGCGTACTTCTCCTGGTTCGGCAGCCCGGACGACGCGCCGATCATCGCGCTGTCCACGGCCGTGGCCCTCGGCGACGCGTGCCTGGCGCTCGCCTGGGGGCGCATCTGCGCGCGCTTCAAGATCAAGCGCGCGCTCGTCGCGGTCTCGCTCGCCAGCATGCTGTCGGCGGGCATCTGCTTCCTGTACGCTGTCCTGCCGCTGCCGGGCGTGACGGTGCTGTTCGTGCTGAGCTCCATCGTGGCCGTCATCGTCCCCCTCGCGTTCTCGGGGATGGCGCACGACGGCGACGAGGCGGCGCCCGAGCGTCCCGAGGGCCGCACGGCAAGCGCCACCATCGCCTCGCTAGCCGACGTCATCGTCGCGCCGGGGCTGGGGCTGCTCGTGTTCGCGTTCGTGATGGCCGTCATGCGCACCGCGTTCAACGAAAGCCAGGACGCCTATCTGGCAGCGCTCGCGCTCGATGCGGCGGCGCTGCTGGCTTACACGGCCTTGCGCAAGAAGCGCTTCACGCTGCGCGGTGGCATGCACCAGACGTTCCTGCCGCTCATGGCCATGGTGCTGCTGGCCGCTACGAGCATCTCCGCATCCGTCGGCAGCGGTTCGGCGCTCGTGTCGTTTTTGACCTACGCGCTGTACGCGCTCGCCGCCATCCTCACGCTGGCCGCGCTGTGCGCCATCGCAAACGCGGGCGAGTTCTCGGCCGACCTCGTGTTCTCCACCGCCGTGCTGCTGTTCTGCGCCGCCTCGTTCGCCGGCCAGAGCTTCGCGAGCGTGCTCGACGACGACCTCGTCCACGTGGCGGTGACGGTGACCACCACGCTGTACGCGTTCGTCATGGTGCTGTCGTCGTACGTGCGCCGCACGCGCGACGCCCACGACGAGCCGCGCGCCGCCGAACGCATCGAGGACGAGGCGACGCCCGCCTGTTCGCTCGATCGCTGCGCCCAGCTGGCCGCCGCGCACAACCTCACGGCGCGCGAGCAGGAGATCCTCGCCTACCTCGCCGAGGGGCACAGCGGCGCCTACATCTCCGACGTGCTGTTCATCTCGCCGAACACGGTGCGCACCCACATCCACAACATCTACCGCAAGCTCGACGTGTCGTCACGCGAGGATATCCTGCGCCTGACGAAGTCCGCGACCAGGATTTGACGTTATCGTTTCCGCAGCTCGCATGGCCGAACGTTGTTCGCCGAAAATATATGTTGTGATTTCGTGGAGAGGGGTGGTATAATCATCCGTGCATTTACAGAGGCTTTGATGCTTCGGTAAAGATAAGGGTTCTGTTTTTTGGAGGGGGCAGAACCCTTTGTCTTTCTTTGGGACGTTCGCGTCCCATTTTTTATGCCCGGAGCCGCTCCGGAAGAGCCGCCGCGGCACGGGCATGGCGCATCGCCGTTCCGCGCACCGGCTCCGTGCGCAGGTGCTGCGCGTCGGTTCCGTGTCTAAGAAGTCCGGTTTCGTGGCAGTTTTCGACGGAAATCCGTCATCGATTCCCAGCGTTGGAAGCGGAGCCTTTTCGCCCACGCCGTTGAGCTGGGGCGATGGAAAAGCGCGAAACATGAATTGCTTGGAAAGCGCCATTTCGCCCTCTCATTCGACGTATTTCCGTCGAAAACTGCCACGAATCGGAAATCCGTTGGCACGCCCTCACTCGCAGCGGGGCTCCCTACAGCGGCCGCCTGGCCTCGATGGCGCGGCCGAGGGTCACCTCGTCGGCGAACTCGAGGTCGCCGCCGACGGGCAGGCCGCTGGCGGGACGGGTGACGGCGATGCCGAGCGGCTTGATGAGCCGGGCGAGGTAGGTGGCCGTGGTCTCGCCCTCTACGTTGGGGTTCGTGGCCAGCACCACCTCGCGCACCTCGTCGGACGCGAGGCGCTTCATGAGCTCGGCGATGTGCAGCTCGTCGGGGCCGATGCCCTCCATGGGCGAAAGCGCCCCGCCCAACACGTGGTACACGCCGTTGTAGACGGCGGTGCGCTCGATGGGCGGGATGTCGCGCGGCTCGCTTACCACGCAGATGATGCTCGCGTCGCGCTTCGACGACTGGCAGATCTCGCACAGCTCGCCCTCGGCGTAGTTGAAGCAGCGTGAGCAGAAGCGCACGGTCTCCTTAACCTCGGCGATGGCCTCGGACAGGCGCAGCGCCGTCGCCTTGTCGGTGTTGAGGATCCAGTACGCGATACGCTGCGCCGACTTCGGCCCGACGCCCGGCAAGCGTTCCAGCTCGTCGAGCAGCTTCTGGATGGACGGCGCAGCGTACATGATCGTATTCTTCCGAACCGCTCTACATGAGGCCCGGGATGCTCATGCCGCCCGTGGCGGCATTCAGGCGCTGGGAGCTCAGCTCGGACACGCCGCGCAACGCCTCGTTCACGGCAGCGGCCACCATATCCTGCAGCATCTCGACATCCTCGGGATCCACGGCCTCGGGGTCGATGACGATGCTCTGCACGGCCATGTCGCCGGTGGCCACGACCTTCACCATGCCGCCGCCGGCAGTGGCCTCGAACGTCATGTCCTTGATCTCTTCCTGAGCCTTCGCCAGCTCGGCCTGCATCTTCTGCGCCTGCTTCATCATGGCGCCCATGTTGCCGCCACCGCCGCCGGGAAAACCGCCTCGTTTCGACATCGTCGTCTCCTATCTATCATGGTCGTTTTGCATATGCCGCATACGTGCGGCGGAATATCTGTCGCGCTATTCTCTCACTTCTTCGACGCGCACGCCATCGCCGAAGCCGGCGGCCAGAATGGCCTGCAGCTCCTCGGGTGACTGGGTGCCCGCAGGCGCCGGCGTCGCCGACGTGCGCGTATCGACCGGTGCGGGCCCAGGCGTCGGCGCGGGCGTCGCAGCCGGCGCGGGCGCGGGGGTCGCGGCGGGAACCGGGGCCGGGGATGACGAGACGAAGCCGTCGTCGTACGGAACCACTTCGTCCTCGTACGGGGGAATGTCGTAGTCGGGAACCGCGGCCGGGCGGGGAGCGGGCGCGGGAGTCGGCGCCGGCCTCGGAGCCGGGGCCGCCTGCTGCACCTGCGGACGCGAAGCCGGCGCGGGCGCAGGACGCGGAGCCGACGCGGGAACCGCCGCCGACGCCGAAGCCGTGGCAACCGCGCCGCCCTGCGCGTAGGCGAAGTGCAGCGACTCGCCGCATGCCTGCGTGAGCGCCACCGACACGGCCTCCTGCACGTCGGGTTTCTGCACCGCCTTGAACGCGAACGAGTTCTCGGCCGGGAACTCGATGATCAGCGTCCCCTTGTCCGCGTCGTACACCGCCTTCGTGTTGAGGAACAGCACGCCGTAGGCGGCCTTGTTCTTCTTGAGCGTCGCCAGCGCCGCCTGCCATACCCGCTGCAACGCGGCGGGGTTCTGCAAGCTCGCCTTCAGCTGGTCAGTGGGGGCGCCGGCCGGGGCGGGAGCAGGCCCGCTCGCCTGCGACGGCGTCGGCGAAGCGACCTGCGGAGCAGGCGCAGGCTGCGCCTCTTGCCGCACCGGCGGTGCAGCCTGCGGGGTCGGCGCCGCTTGCATCGGCGCAACACCCGCCGTCGCGACACGGTTCTCCGTCGGCGCATGACCGGGGTTCTCCGTCGGCGCATGACCGGGAGCGGGGGCCGCGGCCGGTTGGGGGGCGGGGGCCGCAGCAACCGGCGCCTGAGCCGGTGCAGCGCTTGCCGCCGCGGCAACCCCGCCGCCGGTCACGTGCGCCACCGCGGAATGCCCGCTCTCCAGCGCCTCGATGCGCTCGGCGAGCGCTTCCAGCGTCAGATCCGAATCGGGACGCACCATGCGGGTGAGCGCGATCTCGAACGACAGGCGCGGGTTCGTCGACGTCTTCAGCTCGGCCGACAGATCGCCCAGCACGCCCAGCAGCCGCGCCAGCCGGTCGGGCCCGAACAGCGACAGCTCGCTCGCCAGCTCGCGGCGCACGGTCTCGCCCACGTCGAGCGCCACGTCGGCGCCCGCCAGCGACATCACGTACATGTTGCGCATATGCTCGGCCAGGTCGCGCGTGAACTGCGCGAGGTCGGCGCCCGTCTCCACGTATTCGGCCGTCCAGCGGAAGCACGACGCCACGTCGCGCGTGCCGATGGCCCGCACGATCTCGGCCAGATCGTTCGTGTCGATGGATCCCAGCAGCCGTTCGGCCACCTCCATCGTCACCTTGCCCTCGCCGAACGCGATGAGCTGCTCGAGCGAGGTCAGCGCGTTGCGCATGCCTCCTTCGGCGCGGTGCGCGATCAGGTCGAGCGCCTCGCCCTCGAACTCCACATCCTCGGACACGCAGATGGCGCCGAGGCGCGATACGATGGATTCGGCCGAGATGCGGCGGAAGTCGAAGCGCTGGCAGCGCGAGTGGATGGTCTCGGGCACCTTCTGCGGATCGGTGGTGGCCAGGATGAACACGACATGGCTCGGCGGCTCCTCGAGCGTCTTCAACAGCGCATTGAACGCCGCCGTCGACAGCATGTGGACCTCGTCGATGATGTAGATCTTGTAGCGCCCGCGCGTGGGGGCGAACTGCACGCGCCCGATGATCTCCTCGCGCACATTCTCCACGCCGGTGCGCGACGCGGCGTCCAGCTCGTACACGTCGGGATGCTCGCCGTTCGCGATCATCACGCAGTCGTCGCACGTGCCGTCGGGCTCGGGCGTGGGGCCGTGCTCGCACAGCAGCGCCTTCGCCAGCAGGCGCGCAGTGGTGGTCTTGCCGGTGCCGCGCGGACCCGTGAACAGGTAGGCGTGGCTCACCTTGTCCTGCTCGATCGCGTTCTTGATCGTGCGTTCGATATGTTCCTGGCCCACCACGTCTTCGAAGATCTGCGGGCGGTATTTTCTATAGAGTGCCTCTGCCATCGTGCATGCTCACAATCTCGCGTTTGCTTTCACCTTGATCGTGCACGCCGCGCACCTTATGCGTCGGCGTTGACCTTCTTCGCCTTGCGAGCGCTCATCGCCGCTTTGACGGCCCCGATGATGGCCGGCGCCACCGACACGGCCACGATGCCCAGCACGATGACCTCGAAGTGCTCCTGCACCACGGGAATGCCGCCGAAGAAGTAGCCCACCAGCACGAACAGGCTGACCCACGCGATGCCGCCGATGCAGTTGAACAGCGTAAACTTGCCGAAATTCATGTGGCCGGTGCCGGCAATGAACGGGGCGAACGTGCGGAAGAACGGCATGAAGCGCGTGATGACGATGGTCAGGCCGCCGAACTTCGCGAAGAAGTGGTCGAGCTTGGCCATGCGCTCGGGCGTGAGCGCCTTCACCTTGCCGGAGTCGATGATGCGCTTGCCGAAGAAGCGGGCGATCCAGTAGTTCGAGGTGTTGCCCAAAATGGCCGCGACGTAGAACACGATGAGCGTGGCCCAGATGTTCAGGCCGCCGCCGTCGGCCGAGAACACGCCGGCTGCGAACAGCAGCGAATCGCCGGGCAGGAAGGGGAAGAACACGAGGCCCGTCTCCACGAACACGATGAGGAACAGCGGCGAGTACACCCAGAGGGGGCCCAGCGCGATGATCCAGCCGGCAATCGCCCCGCGCGGGTCGCTGAGCAGATTGACGAAGAAGTTGATGATGTCCATGAATGCCCTTCAGTGCCACAGGTTGTCAAACCACCGGTCCAGCCATGTCAGCGAGAAGGGCTGCGGTGCCGGAGATTGCCCCGTCGCGCGGCCGAGCGTGCTTCGGCACGTGAGGGCAAGCGTGAAAGGGGCAAGATTCGGTGCCGCAGCCCTTCGCAGCGTCGAGCCGTTTCGCTTGGCCGGAAGGCCAAGCGAAACAAAGTATCCCGGATAGGCAGGGGCGCTCGCCAGCGGTCCCTTATGGCTGCTTCCTCCCGGACCTGACCAGGTTCGGAACATGGCGCCGCCCCGGCCCATCCGAGATACTCGTAAAGCATGCTCGCGCATGCGAAGCATCAGTATAGACGAAGCGCGCCCGCCGCGCTCCCCCTCCCCCGCCGAAGCAACCAAATGTCCACAGAGCCTCGGTGCGGGCTTAAGAGGACGCGTCGGAGTCTCCCAATATGAGGTTGACGGCTGTTCGGATAGTGTCTCGGTCGTAGGGAACGCCCATGAAACAGGAGTTGATCATGGCGCCTTCCATGAACGCGCAGAGGATTTTCGCACGCTGCTCGTCCATGAACGGCCTGCATCTGCGCAAGAACGACTCGAAAGCACTCCTCGTTATGTCCTCCACCTCGGGATCTTCGATCGCCGCTGCGTAGAGCGCGGCGTCAGCGTGCACTCTATGGCGATCCGAGAGGTACTCGTTGATGACCTCCGCAAGCGCTGCCGCATCGCGGCTTCCCTGCTCAGTAACGAGGAACACCTCGTCGTATTCGCGTTCGATCCTCCGAGCGACCTCGGCCAAGCCCTCGCGCCGCAGCTCGTCGATGCTCTTGAAATACTGCGTGGTCGATCCCAACGGAACGCCGGCTTCCTCGGCCACGCGCCGGTTGGTGATCTTGCTGCTTCCCTCGCGAGATATGAGATCGGCGGCGGCGTTGACGATGGCCTGCTTTCTTCCGGCAGGATCGCGCGGCGCACGTCTCTTCTTTGGATTCTTCGTCGATTCGCTGAGCTTCGCTCCGTCTTCTTTCATGGAAACCTCCTGCGCGGATCGCGCTCCAACACTTTGCGAACTCCTATTCTAATCCATTATTTCGTTAATGTACACTTGAACATTAACTTCCTCGGTGTTATGCTTCCAAATGTACATAAGTACATTAAAAGGGTTGTACCGGTTTCGGAAGAGAGAAGAGGTCGATTAAGATGAAGAAAAAGATTCCTATTGTTGCCGTTTTCGCCTTGAGCATGTTCGCAGCTTGCGCGCTTGCCGGCTGCGGGGCGAGCCTGGATCGCGAGGTGAGCGTCCAAAGCATGGCGTTCAAGGCTCCGAACTCCTGGATCGAAAGCTCGAGCGACGGCAACGGCGAATCACGAGGAACGGTCAGCTTCGTGGAAGACAACGCCGATTTGGACGAAGACGAAACGGGTAACAGCCTCGTTGTCAGCTACGAGAAGCTCGCAGAGAAGCCGGAAGCGGCCAGCGCGCCCGCGGTCGAGGAGTCGGGCGCTGAGCAAGAGGCCGGGGCCGCCGACCCCGTCGTCCGTACGGCTGCCGAAGCCATCGCAGCGAAGCAGGCCGACCTCGAAAAGAAGCATGGCATATCCGCGTGGAGCATCGACAAGGAGAAGTCCCAGGTGATCGATGGTGCCCAGGTCACGATTTACGAGTACAGCTTCGTCAAGGACATCGAGGGAGTGAAGCGAACCTACGAATTCAAAACCGCCTACGTCGTCGCGCCCGACACGATCTACGAGATCAACGTCGTGGGCGACAAGGTGGACATCAACAGCGTGGTGGACAGCATCGAGCTGTAGCGACAAGGAACAGGAGAGCACGCATTCGGAAACACGTAAGGAAGGTGTACGCCTATTATGGATGACTCTATCGTAATCAAACCACAGACGATCTCGAAAGGTCGCCTGTGGACAGCTCTCATCGCGATCTTGCTGGGGCAGTTCGTGGTCGCCATCGACCTGACCGTCCTCAACATCGCGCTGCCCGAGCTGACCCGGGATCTCAGTCCCACATCGGATCAGCTTCTCTGGACGGTCGACGTCTACTCGCTCGTGCTGGCAGGATTCCTCGTTGCCACGAGCTCGCTCTCGGACCGGTTCGGCAGAAAGAAGATGCTCCTCGGAGGATTCCTCATCTTCGGCATCGGCTCCGTCCTGGTCGTATTCATCAACGACGCAAGCCAGCTCATCGCCATCCGCGCCTTCCTGGGCATCGGCGGAGCGATGATCATGCCCATAACCATATCTATGATCCGGAGCATCTTCACGGATTCGAAGGAACGCGCGATAGCCGTTGCCGCGTGGTCGGCCATCAGCGCTATCGGCATGGCAGCCGGCCCGCTCATCGGTGGATTTTTGCTTGAGCATTTCAACTGGCACTCGGCGTTCCTCGTGAACGTGCCCCTCGTCGGTATCGCCTTCCTGCTCGGCATCTTCGCCATGCCCGAAGTGCGTCTCAAGAATCCCGGACGCTTCGATCTTGTGGGCTCGATCCTCGCCCTTGCCGGTATGGCGGCGCTTCTGTGGGGCATCAAGCACCTCGCAGCCGAGCTGGCTTTCGATGTCGTGGGCGTGGCGGCTGCGCTCGGCGGTCTGGCCCTCATGGTGGTGTTCGTCGTCAGGTGCCTGAAGTCCCCAAACCCCATCGTCGATTTATCCCTGTTCAAAAGCAAGACGTTCTCAGCCGGCGTCATCGCCACCATGGCATGCACGTTCGCCCTGGCCGTGCTCCTGTACATGCTCGCCCAATGGCTGCAGCTGGTCAACGGCGACGGTACGCTTGAATCGGGCATCCACCTCATTCCCATGTCCGTGGCCACCTTGATCTCGAGCCTGGGAGCGGCGGCCCTCGCGATGCGCTACCAGGCGCGGCACGTGGTCGCCGGCGGCTTGGTGCTGGCCGCAGGCGCCATGCTCATGCTGTTCTTCTTCCGCGACGACCTCACCCTCGCCCCCGTCATCATCTCAACCTGCCTGGTAGGATTGGGAACGGGCTCGCTGGCCATCGGCGCATCGCTCATCATGGCCGAAACGCCGGTGGAGAAGGCATCGAGCGCAGGCAGTCTCCAGGAAATCTCTTACGATCTGGGCAACGTGCTGGGCGTTGCGATTCTGGGAAGCCTCGCCTCCATCATCTACCGCTCCGAACTCGGCACCGGCGCCCTGCGCGCCATGGGCTTGGACGGACAGGCCATCAACGCGGCTAAGCAGTCGTTCGCCGCGACGACGGAGATCGGCAACGCGTACGGGCTGCCCGAGCTGCTCAAGCGCGGCGCTGAGGCGTTCAACGAGTCCCTCGTCGTGACCTGCATCGTGGGCGGCATCGTCATCCTGGTGTCGGCCATCGTCGTGCGGAAGCTCATCCCCAAGGGGTTGAAGATCACCGAGGACGATGACGCGCAAGCCCCTTCGAAGGAACGCGCGCTCCCCGTACCGAGCGAAGTCCTTCCGCCTGCCGCAGGCGCTCCCCGCAAGGAGCATGTGGCTCTCGAGAACACGCGATTTGCCGCCATGATGGACGACATGGGCATGAGCATGGTCAACGTCCCCCTCGACACCCCAACGCTGGAGCAGCTGGAGGCGATGTGCAAGAACCTGGGCATCGACGTTTCCACGGCGTTCCTCATCTTCGCCAAAAAAGCGGTCGAGGAAGGCCAGCTTCCGCTCGGGCTGCCCGTCGAAGTGGCGTACAGCGCCGAAGACCTCGCCCGCATCGATAGCAATGTGGCGGCCCTCGACGAAGGCCGGGGAGTCATGCACGAATCGAACGACAAGATCAGGGTATGGGCCCCCGAAGCTTGGGAGGACTACCGCGCTTGGAGGAGCCAGGACGACACCGTCCGCCAGCGCATCAAGACGCTGATCGAGAGCATCGAGGAAGATGGTGCGGACGTGGGGCTCGGCGAGCCACGGCCCGTGAAGCGGGGGGATTCGTCGCTCTGGGCGCGGCGCATCGCCGACGATCACCTGCTGGTGTACCGCATCGAAGGAGGCGACGTGCAGGTCATCGCCTGCAGAAGTCACCCAGACACGCCCGAGCAATCCTCGTAGAAGAAGGGGCCGAAGTCCACCTGGGCTTCGGCCCTTTCAACGAAGCGCGTCCACCGCGCCCCTCTCCCCCGCCGAAGCAACCAAATGTCCACAGAGCCTCGGTGCGGGCGGTCTATGCTAGAATGCCAGAGACGCGAAGCAGCTGTGAGGGGAGCGCACATGAAAGCTGACATCTCGTGAAAACCTCATCGGCCGAAACCAAGGAGGCGCCCAGCCGCGCCGTCGCGCGCAGCTACCTGGCGCTCGTGCCCTGCATCCTGGGCCTGGCGTTCGCGCGCGTCTCGTTCTCGGTGCTCACGCCCTTCAACTTTTCGGGAACCCTGCAGCCCCAGGCGCACCGCCTCATCGACATCACCATCCCCACGACGCTCGTCTTCGGCGGGGACGCCCAAACCATCGTGTACGACGTGTTCCACGTGCTGCGCCTGGGGCTATTCGCCCTCTGCCTGATCTACCTGGCCTTCCGAAGCGACCACCTGCAAAAACGGATCGTGAAGCGCATCGCGTACGCGTGCACGGCGCTCAGCCTCGCCGCAAGCGCCGCGCTCCTCGTCTCGACGCTGCTCGGACACCCGAGCGAAACGCTCGCCCTCGCCGCCTCGATGGTGGGCGCCCTCGCCATCACCGGGCTGCTGTTCTTCTGGCTCCGCTGCGCACGCCATCTCAACATCCGCGCGACCATGGCCTACGTGTTCCTCGCCTACTTCCTGTCCAAAGGGCTGCTCTACGTGCTGCCCTCGCTGGGCGCGGCGGCCGAATACGCCGCGTCGTTCGCGCTGGCCGGCATGCAGCTGTACCTCATCGCGATCGTCCGGACCGGCCGGTCGTCCCTGAACAGGCTCGCGACCGATGTCGCGCAGGAACCGGTCGACCATGCCGGCGATCGCGCCGACGAGAAGAAGTCGCCGAACTGGTACGTCATCGGGAACACCGCGACCCTGCTGCTGTTCTCCGTCATCCTGAGCCTGCTGCGCCTCAACTTCGAGAACGAATCCCTCTCCTCCCTGTTCTCGCCCACGAACATGGCGCTGGGCGTCCTGTTCTCCTTCGTCTTCATGACTTGCCTGTTCGGCTCCATCTGGAAGGCGCCATTCGCGGCCACCACCGTGTGCTGGCTCATGGTGTTCGTCCTGGCCAGCACCATCATGTTCCTCAACCTGGCCACCACCGGCCTCGGCGCGCACATCGACCTGCTCACCATGGTGCTGGACGACTTCAACCGAATCCTGCGCTGGTTCATCATCATCCGTTTCATGCACCTGGGCAAACGGGACCCGTATTTCTATGCGCTCCTCATCAACATCGCCTACCTCCTGCCCCTGTGGCTCGCCTCGTTCGTCCCCGTGTTCGCCATGGAAACCGACATCGTCGCGGGCGTCTTGCTCGTGGGCGGCGTGGCTCTCTTCGCCGTGCAGAGCATCCAGTCCACCATCCAGGCGCGGCGCGATCTCGCCCTCGCCCAACGGCAGCACGACGACGAGCTGAGGCTGTTCGAGAAGCGCGTGCTGCAAAGCGTCGGGCCGGACGATCCGTCGGAAGGCGGCGCGGAGGCCTCGATGCGACGCGACGCGATCGTGATGGGCGCCCAGTTCATGCTGTCGAAGCGCGAGGTCGAGGTGCTCACGCTGTACGCGCTCGGCCACACGCAGGCCCACATATCCGAAGAGCTCAGCGTGGCCAGCACCACCGTGCGCACGCACATCCGCAACATCTACCAGAAAACCGACCTCCACTCGCGCCAGGACATCCTCAACTACATGGCCGAGTACGTGCGCAAGTAACGCGCGGAAGGGCGGGGTCGCCCGCAGAACGCGAAAAATCATCGCTTAGGGACGAGGGGGCTCGCCCCGTCATCCGTATACTCGGAGTGCAGCACAACGAGAGCGGAGGCCATCATGGACGAACGAGAACACCGGCAAGACGAACGCTGCGCCGACATCGTCGACGCAGCGACCGAACAGCGCGAGGAGCGGCGCGCGACCATCGAAGCCGAGCGCGCGGCGCTCGCACGGCTCTTCTCCTGCGTCCGGCACCGTTCGTCCGACGGCAACCTCACGCCCCAGCCCCTCTGGGCGCAGCTCGCCGAGGCTCCCGACCACCTGGACGACGATACGTTCGCTCAGCTCGTGGCCGAGCAGCTCGCCGGCCGCACGGCCGACGGCGAGGAAGGCGAAGGGGACGAAGACGGGGCGCGGGACGAGGGCCTGCCGCCCCTCGCGTGCGACGACATCGCCGAGGTGCGCGGTTCGGCCGGCTCCTCCCTGTACTCGACCGACGTCATGACCGACGCCTACGCGACGTGGGCGCACCTCGCCGAGGAAGACGACGACGTGGCGACGCTCGTCGCCTGCGCCCGCGAGGAGTCGAAGCTCTACCCGCGGCCCCTGCTGGCCCAATCGCTGGCCAACGCGCCGTTCTTCCTCGACGAGGAGCGCGTGGCGCGGGCGTTCGAGGCGGCCGTCGCCTCCGGCGCCTACCCCGACCTCGAAACGGTTCGCGCCTCCAACGACGACGTGTACTACTTCTCCACGCTCCACCTGAGCCGGGGATACGCGCGCTCCCTCGCCGAAACCTATTCGGTGAAGCGGTTCCTGAACCTGTAGCCCCCCTCCAACGCGAGGAAGGCCGGGCATCGCCCGGCCTTCCTCGCACGCAGCCGCTCTAGTCGACCAGCCCGAGCGATTGCAGCTCCGCCTTCACGTCGGGCATGTCGTAGTAATCGAGCGACGCGGCCGTGGGGCAGCCCTTCTCCTCATCCCACTTGAACTCCTGGTACACCATGCCGAGCGCCGTCTGGAAATCGTTGCGCTCCATCTTCGTCGTGCCCTCGGTGAACGGCTCCATGTCGGGGTCGGCGTCGTACACCCACGAGCACAGGATGTCGTGCTCGCGACGCAGGTCGTTCGTCCCCATGCCCCGCATCGTGTTCGCGCGCTGCAGCGTCATGATGCGCGCGGCGGCGTGGTACAGGTCCTCCGTGGTCGCGTCGATGCCGGTGACCGCCTTGTAGAACTTGGCCTCCATGTCGAGGTCCCCGCGGTACCCGCGCGACTTGACCGGGCTCGCCGCCATCGGCCATACCCAGTTGCACAGGGTCAGGCTGTCGTGCAGCACGTCGGTCACCACGTTCCACCAGCAGAACCGCGCCTTGTACTCGTTCATCGGCGTGAAGTTGTCGGGGCCGTCGACCGCGTCGGGGCTGCCCCATAGCTCCGCGCCGATCTCCTTCTGCAGCTCCAAGGGCAACCCGTTGCGCAGGAAGTTGGTGGCCGAGTGGGCCATCGGATCGCGGTTGAACAGCATGTTCGACACGGCGCCCACCTGATAGGAGTCGTCGTTGCCATGATGGACGGCCCAGCCGCGCGGGCTGATGTTGTGGCATTTCTCGTTCTCGAGCCACTCGGGATGACCCCAACGCTCGGTCCAGACGAGGGGGCCGTGCGCCAAATAGGACAGCTCGGAGTCGTTCGACGCGATGGTGCGCAGGAAGTCGACCGCAACCGACGGATCGTTGCTGTAGAACTTCGACCAATCCACCTTCGCGTAGTCCTCGGGGGACATGACCTCCTCCAGGATGCCCTCGGCATATGTCCACCCGAAGTCGTACCACAGCTGGCCGTAGCCCTCCCACAAGCCGAGGTCGTCCATCGTCGATCCCAAGACGAGGTTCCATACCAGGATGTCTTCCTTGTCCTTCAACCCCGTCTTCAAGAACGAGTCGAACCGGCGGTAGATCGACATCGCCGTGCACGTGTTGCCCACCGTCTGCATGCCCGTGACGTTGGCCGCCCCCTTGGATATCATGTCGGCGTGGCAGTGGATGGGGCACCCGTGGCAGCCGCCCATCTTCACCGTGTACGGCTCGGCCTCGATGCCGAGGTCCTTCGTCGCCTTCATGCAGCGATAGCCGATGGTGTTCAGCTCGCCGGGCTTCGGCTCGCCCGTCTCGATGGGACCGCCCTCGGCCGCACCCCAGAACAGCCCCTTCTGCGCGGTCCAGCGCGACGTCTCGTCGTAGTACTCGGCCCATTCCTGCTGCGTGGAGGGAACCACGTGGTTGTTGTTGGACCCGATCAGCTCTTTCAGCATGTAGTCGCTCAGATCCGAAACCGCTTGGGGGTCGGCAACGTTCACCTGGCCGTTGCCCTCCACCACCAGCGCCTTGCAGCGCTTCGACCCCATGACCGCGCCCGATCCCGCGCCTGCGGAGTGGTTGCGCGAGTTCATGATCGTCGAATAGGGAAGCAGGTTCTCGCCGGCCGGCCCGATGGACGCCACGCAGGCGCGCGTGCCCTCGCGGCGCGTGAGCTTCTCGGTGGTGGCCCGCGTGCCGAGCCCCCACACGTCGGACGCGTCCTTGATCTCCACCACGTCGTCGACGACGTGGATGTAGCACGGGGTGGCGCTCTGCCCCTCGATGACGATCGCGTCGTAACCGGCGAGCTTGATGCGGGCGCCGATCATGCCGCCGCAATGCGCATCGATGACCAGGTGGTCCTGGGTGATGGGCGAAAGCGTCCCGATGGTGGTGCGCCCGGCCAGGGGCACGCCCGAGGCCGTCAGCGGCCCCACCGCGAAGACGATCTTGTTTTCAGGGGAAAACGGGTCGGTGCCGGCGGGCACCTCGTCGTACATGATCTTGTTGGCAAGGCCCATCCCGCCGATGTACTGCTTGTACGGCTCGGTGGAATCGGTCGTGACCCTCCCGGTCGTCAGGTCGACGCGGAGGAACTTCCCCGCCCAGCCGTACGATACCGTCTCTGTCATAGCAAGTCTCCTTTTCATTCTGGCTGATGCGCAGCTTCGGCGAACAGGAGGCTCGTTGATCCACAACGCGCCCATCATGCCAGAACCGCTTGCGGCGGCCTCCTCTTTTTCAGATGATTTTCGACGAATCCGCCCCCTCTCACTGCAAAGGGAGGAGGCCGGCATCCGGGCGAGATCCATACTGTGCCCATGCGCAGCGGCGAATGGGTATGTGAAACGAGGGGGTTCGGAGCATCGCGCCGAAACAAAGGAGACGAGAAGTATGGTTGAACACGATTCATGCAACGATGCCTCAACCGAGCACGAGCAGCCATCGCCCGCGAAGGGGAAGCCGGCCGTCACGCGCCGGACGGTCCTGGGCATGGCAGGGTGCGGCGTTGCGGGCTTGATACTGGGCGGAGCGCTCTCACGATGGGGCGTCGCCGAAAGCGCCATCGCATCGGGACGCATCGAGGTCAGCACCACGCCGACGAAGATGATCGTCACGGATCGCGGGCGCTGTTCGGGATGCCAGCGCTGCGAGATGATGTGCACGCTGAAGAACGACGGCCACGTATCCCAGCACACCGCCCGCGTGCGGGTGTGGGAGAACTACAACTTCGGCCCATCCCCCGATTCGCCCGACGGGCAATTCGGCGATTGCCAGTACACCATCCAAAGCTGCAAGCAGTGCGCCGAGCCGCGCTGCGCCGCGTACTGCCCCGTCCACGCCATCTACACCGACGAGGAGACGGGCGCGCGGGCCATCGACGCCGAACGCTGCATCGGATGCGGCGGCTGCCATTCGGCCTGCCCCTGGAACATGCCCGTCGTGGACCCGCTGACCGGCGTGTCCACGAAGTGCATCTCGTGCGGAAGATGCGCCGACCAATGCCCGAACGGGGCCATCACCTTCATCGACTGGAAAGACATCGCCGACGAAGTGCTTGCCAAGGGCCTCGTCTCGACGGTCGACGCGTAGCGCGGAAAGGGGTCATCATGCACACCAATCTGCCTACGAGGCGAAGCTTCGTCGGCGGCGCAGGCGCGCTCGCCGCAGCTTCGCTTCTGACGGGATGCTCAAGCGCGTCCCACGAACGCCTTTACGGATGGACGAGCCCGACGAGCGCCGACGCCGCCGCCGTGCCCACCGTCTGCGGCCTTTGCCCGGAACAATGCGGCCTCACTGCCTTGGTGAAAGACGGGGCGCTCACCGGCCTGCGCGGCGACGGAGGCCATCCTTTCAGCCGGGGCAGGCTCTGCGCCGCCGGTTACGCATACGGGGATGCGACGTACGCAAGCGATCGCATCGCCGAGCCGATGAAGCGGACCGCGAGCGGCTCGTGGGAGCCGATCGACTGGGACGAGGCGATCGGCGACATCGCCGCGGCGCTCGACGCCGCGGCAGGCACCGCAGGGGCCGAGAGCATCGCGCTGCTGCACGACGGACGAGCGATCGCCGCCGCGTACGGGAAGCGGCTCATGCACGCGCTCGGCTCGCCCAACGTGTTCGCCGCCGATCGCACGGGGCGGGAGGCGTGCGCGAACGTCTTGAAGCGGACGATCGGCGCGAGCCGGTACGTTCCCGACGCCGCGCATACCGCCATGATCCTGTTCGTCGGCCAAGACCCTCTGGGCGGAACGCGGCCCTCGCTCGTCGCGACCCAGACCGCCGCGAAGGAAAACGGCGGGCGGCTGTGCCGCGTCAGCCCCTATCGTTCGGCATCCGACACGCTGCTCGACGAATGGACGCCCCTCGCAGCGGGAACCGAGCTGGCGTTCGTCCTCGCGCTCTGCCAGGTCGTTGTCGACGAGGGACGCTACGATACCAGCTACCTCGATGCGTCCGACGAGGGGTTCGCGGCGTGGAAGGCCGAGCTCAACGAGTACCGCCCCGCCTGGGCGGAATCGCTCACCGGCATACCCGCAAGCGACATCTCGCGCATCGCGCTCCAGCTGGCCGAGGCCGCCCCGGCCGTCTCGGTGGTGGCGGACGGCGTTTCCGGACGCTATGCGAACGCGAGCGCGACGATTCGCGCGACCGCGCTGCTCAACACCCTCTTGGGAAGCTGGAACCGGGAAGGAGGGGCCCTCGTGGCACCCGAGGCGATCTTCGCCGACCCCGGCTTCAACGCCCTACCCGACCTTCCCGTCCCGTCCGCCGCGCGCCTCGGCGATGCCGACTACCCCCTAGTTTCCGAGGCGGGCGCGTCCACGATGCTCGTCCGAGGCATCGAAGACGGTACCGTCAAGAGCCTGTTCCTCTTCGGCGACGGGTGCCTCGACGATCCCTCGGTGCGAGCGGCGGGCGACGGGCGCTTCTCGCAGCTCGATACGTGCGTTTTCGTGGGCTCCGTCAAGCCGGCGAACGACGCGGGCATCGGGTACCTTCTGCCCGAGCCGACCCCGCTCGAAAGCCGCGGCTTTCCCTCCCTCGCGTCCGGGTCCGTCGCGATCGCCTCGCTGCGCGCGCAGGCCGTCGACCCCGTTTGCCCGGATGCCCGAACGATCGATGCGATCGTGAGCGACCTCGCTTCCGCCTGCGGCATCGGGGAGCGTTTCGCGTGCTCCTGCGACGAAGTCGTCGCGGCGCGCCTCGCCAGCGTCGGACTCGAACCGGAAGATTTCGCGCACGTCGCGTTCGTGCCGTTGCCCACGCAAGCGAGCGTCTTGCAGGCGGGGTCGATCGCGTTCGCCAGCGACGAGTTCGAGCGCGCGGGCCTCGGTCAAACGGCCCGGTGGATCGAGCCCGCCGTCTCCCCCTCGTCGGACCAGCGGGAGTTCAGGCTTCTGACCGATTGCCAGTCTGCGACGTTCGTCGAAGAGCTCGCTCAGACCGAGAGGCTCCAGTCGATCTCGCGGGAATGCGGGCTGGATCGCCTCTGGATGAACGTTTCCGCAGCCCGAGATCTGGGGATCGAGGACGGCGACGCGGTCACGATCTCCACCGCCGCGGCCGAAGCCTCGGAAACCTGCATCGTGCACACCACCCCGTGCATGCACCCGAAAGCCGTCATGCTGCCCTCGCTCACGAGCGCTTTCGCGACCTCGCTTGCCGCCGAGCCGGGATTCGGGACGACCGCGCGCGACGAAACGCTGGTATTCATATCGAAAGGAGGTGCCCGATGACCCGCCTCGGAATGCTCATCGACACGAACCGCTGCATCAGCTGCTACGCCTGCCGCACCGCGTGCCAAAGCCTGAACAACCTGGGGCAGCGGGAGGCCTTCGTCACGTACGAGCAGCGTGAGGCAGGCTCGTACCCGCACGCCCGCGTCGAAACGGTTCCCCTCCAATGCATGCACTGCGACGATGCGCCCTGCGTGCGCGTGTGCCCCACCGGCGCCTCGCACATCAACGAGAACGGCATCGTCAGCGTCGATCACGGCCGCTGCATCGGCTGCAAGTACTGCATGGCGGCGTGCCCCTACCAGGTGCGCGTCCAAAACGAGGAGACGGGCGTCGTCGACAAATGCCGGTTCTGCACGGCCAGCGCCCTCGACGGCGCGACGATCAGCTCGTGCGTCGAAGTATGCCCCACCAAAGCGCGGATATTCGGCGATCTCGACGATCCCGAAAGCGAATTGTCCAAAGCCATCGTTGCATCGAACGCCGTTCCCCTGGCGGGCGATCTGACGAAGGCCAAAGTTTTCTATGCGAGGTGAACGACGATGTCTTATGAACCTGTATGGGGCGGCATCATCGCGTGGTACTTGTTCCTGGCCGGACTGGGCGGCGGAGCGTTCGTCGCGTCGGCGTACCTGCGATGGAAGCACCCCGAAGCCGTCAACATGCGACGAGCCGGGCACCTGATCGCCCCGGCCGTGGTCATCGCGGGCCTGCTGCTGCTCATGCTCGACGCCGAGGCCGGCCTGCACAATCCGCTGCGATTCGCCCTCCTGCTGTCCAATTTCGGATCGGTCATGAGCTGGGGCGTGGTCTTCCTGGCCGGATTCACGCTCGTCGCCTTGGCGGTGGCGGTGCTCGACATCCTGAAGAAGGCGGTGCCGAAGGCGCTTGAGATCGCGGGCGTCGCGCTCGGCCTGTGCGTTGCCGTGTACACCGGCGCGCTGCTCGGCGTCGCGAACACCTTCCCGCTCTGGAACAACGCGCTGCTGCCCATCCTCTTCCTCGTGTCGGCGCTATCCACGGGCATGGCCGCGGTCATGCTGTACGGGGCTCTCGCGCGCCCCGACGAGTTCGCCCGCGTGGAGTCCCTGAAGCGAACCCACTTCGCGCTGCCGCTCATCGAGCTGCTGCTGGTGGCTTCGCTGCTGTTCATCACCGACTTCAACTCCAGCGCGGGATCGGCCTCGGTCTCCAGCCTGCTCGTCGGAGACTACGCGCTCCCCTTCTGGATCGCCTTCCTGGCCGTCGGCCTGGTGGCGCCCGCCGCCATCGAAGCCTGGTCGATGCTCGGGGCGTCCGACGCGTTCGAGCGCAGCACGCAAGGCCGCGTCGCGGCAGCCGGGTCGGAAATCGGCGTGCTGGTGGGAGGCTGGGTGCTGCGCTACCTCCTCATCGTCGCCGCGCTCCCCCTCGTGCTCGTCAGCTAAAGCACGCGAGGCGGCCCCGCCGTATCGGCGGGGCCGCCTCATCAGGGGAGCCGGATCGCATGCGAGGGAGGGAGGGATTCGCATGCGGCATCGGCTTCCGGGTATGCTTTACGCGGCGCTCCAAGCGTCGAGGGCGTTCGCCTCTTGACCGGCCACCATGCCGCTCGCGAAGCACTCGTTCACGTTGCCGCCGCCCCAGTAGTAGTGGTAGAACACCGAGCCGAACTCGCCCGCCGAGTACAGGCGGCCGATGGGCTCGTCGTTCCAGTCGAGCGCCTGCCACTTGTCGTTGCGCGCCGGGCCGCCGTTCGTGTTGAGATACGAGATGCAGCACTGCACCGCGTAATACGGCGGGTTGTTCAGCGGGTTGACCGGCGTGACGTCGCCCTTGCTCGAGACGGCGGGAGCACGGCCGAACGCGCTGTCGGTGCCCCCGTCGGCAACGTCGGCGTTGAACTTCTCCACCGTCGCCGTGAACGTGGCCAGATCAGCGTCGTCGTAGTCCATGAGCTTGCCCAGCTCCTCGATGCTGTCGGCTTTCAACACCACGCCGTCCTCGACTTCCTTCACGTTGTCGTCGGACCACTGGTATACGTTGTGGACGGCGGCCCATCCCTCGTTGCGCTCGGCGTTCGACCACGCGAACAGGGTTCCCTTCGTGCGGCGCGTCTCGTCGAACACCATCCACCAGGGATAGTTGGGCGTTTCGGCCGTGTCCTTGTTCTCCTCGAAGCACGGGTACGGGTAGCGCTTGTCGTGCGCCGGCCACTTCCCGTCCTCGGCCATGAAGCGCTCGCCGTGCTGGCTGACGTAGATCATCGACGTGGTGTCGCCGCCGTTGTAGCACGCGATGGCCTGGTTGTACTTCTCCGACAGCTCGAGGCACGCGGGCGAACCGTACTCGACGGCGGCCATATGGCGCAGCTTCGCCCCGATGCCCGCCACCATGCGGATGCCGTCGCCCGTGTTGTAGGGGCTGCCGATGGGGTACTGCTTGTAATGCGTCAGCACGAAGTCCTCGATCATCTGGGGGTTGCCTTCGTAGCCGCCGCACGCCATGATGACGGCCTTCTTCGCCTTGCAGTACTTCGCCTGGCCGCCCTCGTCGTACTGCACGCCCAGCACTTCGCGCGCATCGGCGTCGTACACCAGCTCGGTCACCGGCGATTCGTAGCGAATGGAAATCGAATCGGCGTAGCGGTCCTTGATGACGTCGGCGCACAGCTGGTGCAGGTACGCGCCGCCGCCCGTCTGGCCCTTGCCTTCGATGGTCAGGTTGACGGCGTTTGCGTCGGGGTACTCCTTGCCCCACAGCTTGCGCACGGCGTCGGCTCCCGACTTCACCACCACTTCGCTTTCCACGATGTTGTCGCTGAACCACTGCGGCATGTCGGTGGACGCCTTCGCCACCGCCTCGCATTCGGCGTCGGTCACGCCGCCGTCGGTGATGGCCTTCCAGGCCTCGGCCGCGCCGTCGCCCGAGCAGATGTTGAGGAACCCGCAGCACACCGCGCTGTTGCCGCCCGCATGCTCCTCGGGCGCCTTCTCGAAGATGACCACCTGCGACCCTGCCGCCGCGGCGCTGATGGCGGCCGCCTGGCCGGCGAATCCGTACCCCATCACCACGACGTCCGTCTCCGCGTCCCACGCCTCGGGCTCGACGGCCCGCTTGCCCGCCGCGGCGGAAGCGCTTCCCGTCTCCGAGCACCCGGCCATGCCCATGACCGAGGCGCCCGCCGCCGCGACGGCGGCTCCCTTGAGAAAATCGCGGCGTCCCAGCGTATGCTCGTTGTTCTTCCCCATGGTAGTTCCCCTTCCTTCTATTCGTGGCATGTTCGACATTCGAACACGTCCTCGTGATGACAGCTCAGGCAGAGCTCTTTCTGATCGGTCTCGGCCTCGTGCACGCTATGGCAGCTCGTGCAGGTGATGGCGGCGTGGTCGCCTGTTCGGTCCATCGCGTGCGGGTTGACCGTCGTGCCGTCGGCATCGGTGAGAACCGTCACGTCCACGCTCTTCGCAGCCAGCTCGTCCCAGCTTCCATGGCAGGCGAGGCATGCTTCCTCGCTTACCGCGTGCTCCTTGCTCAGCTTCGTCGGCATGGATGCGTCGGCCGAGGCGTTCGCATGCGCGCCCGCAAGGCTCTCCACCGTCCCATGGCAGCTTTCGCACGAATCCGCCTCGTGCTTGCTCGCCAGGCAGGCCGTGTCGGACTCCGTCTGCGCTTCGTGCGCATGGCACGACGAGCACGCCATGTCCGCCGACCACGCCACCGTGATCGCCGCGTCTGCGCCTTCGCCGGACGAAGCGTCCGCCTGCTGCTGTTTCGGCGCGCATGCGCTCAACAGCCCCGCGATGGCGAAGGCCGTCGCCGCCACGGCCACCGCCGTCGCCATCGCGGCGCGTCGGCTCCGAGCTTGCACGGTTCCGCGATTCATCCCCATTGGTCCCTCCTCTCGTTACGCGTTGCATTCCTTGCTCCGACCGCCTCCTGCGGCCTACGACGACTATGCCCGCGATGCCGCATGCGTTCTAGCTACGAACCGTGTCCTCTTTTCCCCGCCGATGGGCACGAAGGGGAGCAGGCTGGTTTTTCCCTAGGCACGAAAGGTGTTGTTTTGCCCGAACGGGCCGAACGGGCGGAAGAACGCTCCTATAATCGGGGGGAGGGATTCGCGGATCGCGCAGAGGGGCGCATCCGACGCGTTGCGTAAGGGGAACGATCATGGCTGAACCGTCGATGCTCGAACGGTCGCAGAGCCGATCCCGGATGTCGCTGCTCGCGGCGGCGTTTCCGTGCTTCGGGTTGTGGACCATGCATACGTGGATACTGTGGCTCAACTCGAACAAGCCGTACCCGTCGGGGAGCGGCGACTCATGGTTCTCCCTGTACCTGGCCCAGTCCGTGTTCCTCATCGTGATGGCCATCGCGTTTCGTCGAGCCGAGAAGCCGAACCGCACGCGCATGCAAGCCTCGGACGTCGTGCTCACCGCCATCGGCTGCGCCACCACGGCCCTCTACGCCGTCGGGTCGAGCGCAGTGGCGTTCCCTCCGCTCCTGAGCGGAGCCGTCGTGGCCCTCGGCGGCGTTTGCCTGGGATGGGGCTACCTGCGGTGGGGCGTGTTCTACAGCGGTCTGGCCCTGCGCAACGCGCTCGGCTGCATTTTCGCCGCCTGCATCCTGGGAGCGGTTGCGAAGTCGATCATCACGGCGCTGCCCGCCGAAGCCGGCACCGCGGCCGCATGCTGCTTGCCGCTGCTGTCGACGATGTTTCTAACCCGCTCGTTCAAGCGGCAGCAGCCTCTTCCCACCACCGACATCCGCTACACCGCGGAAACGTTCGGGTCGCTTTGGAAGGTGTTCGCCTGCGTGGCCGCCTATGCGTTCGTCTACACCTTCATCGGCGGGCTGCCCAGCATGTACGACAACCCGCTGCCCAACGCATCGCTGCTGGGCCACGTCATCGAAGTGGCCGTGTCGCTGCTCATCCTCTGGTGGGTCATCGTCAAACGTCGCTCGGTCAGCTTCGCGCAGCTGTGGCGGGGCATCATGCTGCTCATCGGGGCGATGCTCGTGCTCAGCGTGTTCGAGCCCACGGCCGGCCTGCAAGCCATGTGCTCCACGAGCATATCCTACCTGGTGGTGGTGTTCCTCTGGCTGCTGCTCTCAGACATCGCCCACCACAGCAACCTGCACCCCTACGTCGTGTTCGGCCTGGGCTGGCTCGCGTACACGCTGCCGAACTACCTGGGGAGGCTGCTGGGCTCGAGCGGCCTCGTCGCGCCGGCCATGACCCCCACGCTCGCCCTCGTGCTGCTGTTCGCCATCATGATCGCGCTCAGCCTGCTGCTGGACTATCGCGACCCCACCATGCAGCGCATCTTCTCCGACCTCGACGAGTCGAGCCCGGCGCCGCACGACTTCGCCCTCATCGACGAGCGCTGCGCGGCCATCGGAAAGCAGCACGACCTCACCGTCCGGGAGATCGAGGTCATGCAGCTGCTGTGCAAGGGGCGCAGCAAAGCCTACATCGCTGAAACGTTGTTCATCGCCGAGAACACGGTGCGCGGCCACGCGCGGCGCCTGTACGCCAAGCTCGACGTGCACAGCAAGAAGGAGCTGCAGGAACTCATCGACGTCTGACGCCGACGCGCGCTCGCCTTTCGGCTTTCGCGCGGTTTCCGGGTTCTGGTAGAATCAACCGTACGTTCAACCAGGAATCGGAGGGACCGTGGCACAGCATGCCGCACATGCGCGTCCGACGCACCGCCGCGCCATCATCGCAGGCGCGGCCGTCGTCGCCGTCGTCGTGATCGGCGCGGGCGCAGCGGCGGCGTGGTCGAGCGCGCCCGCGCCGGCCTCCTGCGGCGGGCTCGCACCCGCATTCGCAACCGCCCTGCAGGCCGGCATCGACGACGTGCGAAGCGCCTGCGCCGTCGAGCGCCCGCGAACGTCCCCTTCTCCGTCGCTTCCGCAGGCCGATGCCCCGTCCACGACGCGTGCGTCCTACGCCCCCGCGCTCGCCGACCTCGCGGCGCTTCCCGGGCAGATGGACCCGTTCGCCTTCTGCCTCGACCCCGACACCGCCGATGCCGCCCCGTCCCTCTCGGAGACGTCCGTCGCCCGCCTTCAGGAAGCGCGCGACGCGTTCGCCGACCATGGCTGGGACGCCGGGTACCTGCTGGTCGACCTCGAGACGGGATGCGGCCTCGCGGGCAACCTCGACGTGACTGCCTACGGTGCCAGCACGTTCAAGGCCCCGTACGCGCTCTACCTCTGCGAAACCCAGCTCGACACGGAGCTGGCCGCCCTCGACACGCCGTGCTTCGAGGCCCCGGCGACGGCCTTCATGGACCCGACCGACACGTACCTGTACGACGGCCTGGCCTCCTATCCGCTGGGCACGCTCATCGCCGACAGCATCACCCGATCCGACAACGACTCCTACCGCATCCTGCGCGCGTCCTACGATGCGGCCGGGCTTCCCGCATGGATCGCCGATCGAGGGCTGCCAGCCAGCCTGAACGACGACTGGTTCCCCACATACAGCACGCGCACGTCGGGCATGCTCTGGCTCCTCATGGCGCAGTATCTCGACGGCGACGCTGCGTCGGCGACGTGGCTGTCCGGGCTGCTCGGACAAACGGAAACATCGTTTCTGCGCAACGCCCTTCCCCCGGAAGCGACCGTGCGCGGAAAAGCCGGGTGGTACGCGGACGACGACCCGGCTTTCTGCGGCGTATGCGATGCGGGCATCGTGAGCGCGGGCGGGCGCGACTACCTCGTGTGCGCCATGAGCACCGCGCCGTTTTCAGCGGACGGCCAGGAACTGCTCGAGAACCTGCTGGCCGCCGCCTTCGACGCCCGTGACGATCTTGGGTGATGCGCCGGCCTAGCGCTCGTCGGAGCGCCGCCCGCGACCCCAATCGGGACCGCGATCGCCTCGGCGCTGAGGCCCGCGCCGCCCGCCGTCGATCATCGAGCGGAACACTTCCATAGCCTCGTCATGATCGAGACCGCCCCTGTCGCGCCCGTCGGAGCCGCCGAAACCGGGCCATCCGCCGCGACCGCGCCCGTCGGGGCCGCCCGCGCCCAAGCCGTCGAAGAAACGCTCCCGCTCGCGGCGCCGGCTCTCGAACTCGTTGCCGTCGTCGGTGTCTCCCAGCGTGGACTCGAGTTCGGCGACCATGCGACTCAGGTAGTCCTGCAGGTTCGCCTTCTCCTCGTCGGTGAGGCAGTCGAAGAACGCGAACTCCACCGTGGGCCTCTCGCCCAGCTTCTCCGCCTCCGCGCGGCCCTCGTCGGTGATGCGCACGATCACCTTGCGCCGATCCTCCTCGGAAGGTTCGCGCACCACGAGGCCCTTCTTCTCCAGCTTCGAGAGCAGCTCTCCCAGCGACTGCTGGCGCATGTCCATGAGGACGGTGAGGTCCTTCTGGCTGATCTCGGGCTTGAGCTTCAGCAGCGTGAGCACCTTACCCTGGCCGCGGCTGACGTCGCGAATGGCGGCATCTTGGCGGCCGGCGTTCATCAGGTAGCGGGACGTGAGCCATTGCAGCCGGCTCAGCAGTCCCCACAGTCGCATGTCTTCGGAATCGCCCATCGAAGAACCGTCTCCCTCTTCAAATCCGTCGAAACCAAACAGGTTGTTTTCATTCCATGCATTCATTATAAAGGTTCCTTATCTCACTTCGAGCGCCGGCGCGATCAGAACCGCCTCGGTCGTCTCGATTTCCTTGTCGGCACGACCTGCGCCGCGCACCTTCTTCACGAGGTAGGGCACGAAGGCCAACGCCACGATGAGCGCCAGCGCCTCGCTCGCCACCCCGGCCAGCATCAGCCCGGTGAACGCGAACAGCGCGTTGCCCGCCACGTACAGCGCGATGGTGATCACGCCGCGCGCCACCGACACCACCGAGGCGGGAACGCCCCGGCCAAGCGCCTGCAGCATGCCCAAGATCAGCTCGGACGCGCTTGAGACGAACACGCCCGCCACGAGCGCGATCAGCGCGAACATCCCCACTTCGATCACGGCCGGATCGCTTGAGAACACGCCCACCAGCGGACGGCCGAACACGAGCAGCGCGGCGCCGGCAGCGGCCAGCAGCACGGCCAGGATGAGCGCCACCGTCTTCACGAGCTCCTTGATGCGCGTCCGGTTGCCAGCGGCGTACGCGTACCCGATGAGCGGCACGACACCCACCGTGGCCGCAACCGTGAACAGCCCCGCGAACATCGAGACGCGGAACGCGATGCCGATGCCCGCCACCGTCGCAGCCGAGTATCCGGCGGCCAGCACGTCGAGCACCCACGCCGATACGGTCATGAGCAGCGTCATGGCGAACGCGGAGAACCCGACGCTCAGGATCTCCTTGAGCACGGGAGCGGTGAACAGGGCGTCTTTGGGCGAGATGCTCTGGGTGCCGCCGCGCTTGACGTACACCACGAGGTACATTGCGCCGACCAGCCATGAGGCCACTGTGGCGAGCGCAGCGCCCGCCACGCCCCACCCGAAGGCGAATATGAACAGCGGGTCGAGCACCAAGTTCGCCACCGCCGAGATGATGGTGCCGATCATCGACGCCTTCGCAGCGCCCTCGGCGCGCACGTCCTGATCGAGCACGAAGCTCAGCACCGCCAACGGCGCGCCAGCGGCCAGGATGCCCAGGTACGTCATCGTCGGCGCGAGCGTGTCGCCCGTCGCGCCCAGCAGGTTCGCCAGCGGCTCGAGGAACGCGAGGCTCAGCACTGCGGCGATCACGCCGAAGACGAGGGCGAGCGCGTGGTTCGTCGCTGATACGCGCTTGGCCTCCCCTGCTTTACCCGCGCCCAGCAAACGCGCGATAAACGTGCTGCCGCCCGTGCCCAGCAAATCGCCCACCGCCATGAGGCCCGTGGTGAACGGCAGCGCGAGCGCAATCGCGGCGAGGGCCGCCGTGTCGCCCAGCTGGCCGACGAAGAACGCGTCGACAAGCGAGGCCAGCGTCATCACGCCCATCGCGGCCAGCAACGGCACGCACATGTGCGCGATGGCACTCACAGGCGCCGCTTCGCGCAAGTAGTAATCGTTATCATGTTTCATGCAAAGCTCCTGTCGAGAGATCTTTGACCTGAGAACCCTGCGCCGAATTATCAGGCCGATGCAGTTTCTAAGGTACCTGTTGATTGGCATCATACAAGTACCTTCATATCAATGCAAGACCTATTTCACAGGTGCCTTTATTTTTTCACGGACGCCGCTTCGCGTCGATGGAGCGCGACAGAGCGCAGATTGTTTTCTACCTCATATTCGATTTTTCTGCATCATTTTTGTATATAATGATGCAGAAAAAGACACTCTGAGGCAGAAAGGGCATCGGCATATGAGGATTTTCGATTACTGGCACCTCCCCGACGAATTGCTGGCACCGGACATCAACAACGCTGTTTCTGCCATTCATGAATACAAAGGGAAGCAAGCGCTCTATCTCGAAGCGAAAGCCGATGTGCTCGAGACGCTGTGCGAAACAGCGAAAATCCAAAGCACGCGGGCCTCGAACAGAATCGAGGGCATATTCACCACCGATAAGCGACTCAACGAGATCATGGCACAAAAAGCGGATCCGCAGAACCGCAACGAAGCCGAGATCGCCGGATACCGCGACGTGTTAGCCACCATCCACGAAAGCTATGACTACATAGCCCTTGAGCCGCGCGTCATCCTTCAACTGCATCGCGACCTGTACCGACATACCGGTGCGTCGTTCGGCGGGACATGGAAGGACTCCGACAACGCCATAATCGAGTTCGATGCAAACGGCGAGAAACGCGTGCGCTTCCAGCCCATGCCGGCCGTCACCGCCCCCGCAGCACTCGATGAGCTGTGTGGCGCATTCGACGAAGCTCTCAAGGCAAACGTATACGACCCCTTGCTCCTCATAGCGATGTTCACGTTCGATTTCGTATGCATCCATCCGTTCAACGACGGAAATGGCCGCATGAGCCGTTTGCTCACCCTGCTTATCCTGTATCGCGCTGGATATGTAGTGGGAAAATACATCAGCATCGAAACGGAGATCGAAAAAAGCAAGAGTACTTATTATGAGTCCTTGCAGGCGTGTTCAACCGGATGGATAGATGGCGAAAACGCGTACGCTCCGTTCGTGCGCTATCTGCTGGGCGTCGTGCTTGCGGCCTACCGTGATTTTGAAAACCGCGTCGACGGCCTCGTGACCGGCAGGCTGAGCAAACCCGAGCGCATCGAAGCGGTATTCGAGCGAAAAGTCGGCAAGGTGACCAAAGCCGATATCCTAGCCGAATGCCCCGACATCTCGACAACCACCGTGGAGCGAACGCTGGCCGACCTGCAAAAACAGGGCTATATCGAAAAAGTCGGCAAGGGCCGCAGTACCGGATACGTAAAAACCCCGCTCTAGCGCGCTCTCCAAAACCAAAGGAGCCCTCCGATCACAGAGGGCTCCTACCAATCCGATTGGCGCGCGTGGACGAAAACGCCCAGATCGCTCCCCTACAGCGTGCGCAGGTTGACTTCCTTGAGCTGGCGGCCCGTCACGGCGCTCGGGGCGCCCGTCATCGGGTCGCTCGCGCTGCTCGTCTTCGGGAAGGCGATGACGTCGCGGATGGACGCCTTGCCGCCCAGCAGCATGACCAGGCGGTCGAGGCCCAGCGCGATGCCGCCGTGCGGCGGCGCACCCAGCTCGAGCGCGTGGATGAGGTGGCCGAACTTCTCCTCGATCTCCTCATCGCTCAGGCCGCACGTGCGCAGCACGGCGCGCTGCTCGTCGGCGTTGTGGATACGGATGGTACCGCCGCCCACTTCGAAGCCGTCCATCACGAGGTCGTAGCTGTAGCTGCCGCACGCCAGCGGGTCGCTCTCGATCTTGTTCACGTCCTCGTCCAGCACGTGGGTGAACGGATGGTGCTCGGCGGCGTACTTCTTCTCGTCCTCGTCGTACTTGAACATGGGGAAGTTCACCACCCACAGCAGCTGATGGCCCTCGCGCGGCACGTTCAGCGCCTCGGCCATGTGCAGACGCAGCGCGCTCAGCACGGCGCTCGCCACCTCGTAGGTGTCGGCGGCGAACAGCAGCAGGTCGCCCGGCTCCACGTCCATGGCCTCCTTGAGCGCGGCGAACTCCTCATCGCTGAAGAACTTGATGATGGGGCTCTTCTCCTTGCCGTCGGTCGTGAACGCGATCCAGGCCATGCCCTTCGCGCCGTTCTCGGCCGCGATGTCGGCCAGCTTCTCCACGTCGCCGCGGCTCCAGTCGCCCGCGCCCTTCGCGTTGATGGCCTTCACTACGCCGCCGGACTGCGCCACGCTCGAGAACACCTTGAAGCCCGTGTCCTTCACGATGTCGGTGATGTCCTTCAGCTCCATGCCGAAACGCGTGTCGGGACGGTCGTTGCCGAAGCGGTCCATGGACTCGCGGTACTGCATGCGCTGCAGCGGGAACGCGTGATCGACGCCCACGGCCTGCAGCGTCTCGGCCATGACGTCCTCCATGAGGTTCATCACGTCCTCACCCTGCACGAAGCCCATCTCGATGTCCACCTGCGTGAACTCGGGCTGACGGTCGGCGCGCAGGTCCTCGTCGCGGAAGCACCGGGCGATCTGGTAGTAGCGCTCGATGCCGCCCACCATGAGCATCTGCTTGAACTGCTGCGGGCTCTGCGGCAGCGCGTAGAAGCGGCCCGGGTTCGGACGGCTCGGCACGATGTAGTCGCGCGCGCCCTCGGGCGTGGAGTTCGCCAGGATGGGCGTCTCCACCTCGAGGAAGCCGCGCTCGTTCAGCGCGCCGCGCATGGCCTGGGCCACCTTGTGGCGCAGGTGCAAGGCCTCGAACATCTCGGGACGACGGATATCGAGGTAGCGCCACTTCATGCGTGTGGTCTCGTCCGTCTCGATGCCGTCTTCGATGGAGAACGGCGGGGTGACGCTCGTGTTCAGGACCTCGACGGAATTCGCCAGCACCTCGATCTCGCCCGTGGCCATGTTCGGGTTGACGGCTTCCGCACCGCGATCGCGCACCGTGCCCGCGATCTTCAGCACATACTCGCGACCCAGGTGCTCGGCCTTCGCGAAGTCGTCGGCGCTCACGCAGTCGGGGTCGACGACCACCTGCGTGTAGCCTGCGCGATCGCGCAGGTCGATGAAGATGAGGCCGCCGTGGTCGCGGTTGTGCCACGCCCAGCCCGTCAGCACGACCTCGCGGCCGACGTCGCCCTTGCGCAGCTCGCCGCACGTGGCGGTGTGCATGCAGTATTCGTTCATGAAGTCCGTCATAACGTTGGTTCCTTGCTCCTCAGCACTGCTATCTGCATCTGCCGTCCGTCCAGGACGCGGCAGACGTTACTCAAACCTAGTCATTGTACTGCATCGCGTGTGCAAAGTGCGTGCGATGCACGCATCCGAGCAGCTACCTTCATGCAAAATGCGCGCGAACGCCCCGCTAGAACGCCGTATCCGTCAGCACGCAGTTCACCCCGTTGTCCAGGCATAGCTGCTGCAGCGTGCGATCAAGCGTGAACAACGTAGCCGCATTGCGTCGCGCGAGCACGAGATACAGCATGTCGTATGACGAATGCTTCAAACGTATCGACTCCGCTACAACCTCTTCCCACAGGTTTCTATCGTCTTGGAATTCATCGATCAGCTCAAGCGCTTGATGGCCCAATTCGAGTGCGGCGTCGCGGGCGATATAGCCCCCTCTTGCATATTTGCTCACTACGTTTGCGAGCTCGTACGCAAAGAATTGCGGGGCGATCGATTTCTCATTGTTATCCATGAGGATCATGAGGGCGTTGCCGTTCTCCGTCCCCCGAGCAATCTCGACGGCCGCATTGCAATCAAGGACGATCATATTAGACCTCTTCGTCGTAGGGCAGACCAAGACTATCGCTTATTTGACGATCACGTTCACGGCGGCCTTCATGCACCATCTCAACCGCACTCGGCATATCATCTGGATAGTTCGCTTTGTTTTTTGCGATCTCCGCGAACAGCTTCTTGCGCTTTTCAATGCGGGCGGCTCGCTCTTCCTCGGTGTCGTAATCGAGGTAGCGCGGGCGACGTTCCAGGCGGTGCAGCTCCCGACCGTCCCAATAGTGCTGCGCGTCGGCCGCCTCGAGCATCTGCTCGACTGCCACGATGGTCTGCTGCGCCACGCTGCGATGCTGACTCGCGGCGTACGCTTTCAGCTGCTCGTACAAATCGTCGGGGAAATCTCGTACCTGCAAAGCGGGCATAGCGACTCCTTTCATGTCATGCGTTTTACATGCAGTATACATGAAACAGCGCCGAAACGCTACCGCCCTAACCCGAAGCCACGCTCACTCCTCGTCGATCAGCTGCAGCAGCTCCTCGCGCGACGAGACCTCGAGCTTGCGGTAGATGCTCTTCACGTGCGTGCGCACGGTGCTCTCGGAAATGACCAGCGTGCTCGCCACGAACACGATGCCGTGGCCGCGCCCCAGATACGCTAGCACCTCCGTCTCCCGCGGCGACAGGCCGCGCTCGCCCGCGATTCACGGCATCGCCGCCGTCGCGCCCCTCGCGCCGCCACGCCATCAGCAGCGGCGCGGCCACGAGCGCCGCGAAGTAGATCGTGCTCACCACCAGCAGGATGGGCCCGCCCTGCTGATCCTCGAACGGAGGCAGCGCCCCGCACACGATGCCGCCGAGCGACGCCAGCGCGAAGCCCGACACGGTCAGCCCGTAGATGAGCGTCGGCGGAAACTCGCGTGCATGGGCCATCGCGCACAGGCTGGCCAGCGCCAGGATGCCCACCACGCCGTAGAACACGTACGAGAACGTCGCCGCGAGCCACTGGAACACCGTGCCCACCGGGAAGCTGTTCAGCACCACGAGCACGAGCGCGAACAGCGGCAGCAGCACCTGGTAGATCAGCGACAGCAGCGGCCGCTCCGTCTTCACCAGGCACAGCGGCAGCACCACGAGCGCCGCCACGATGCCGCCGAGCGCCTCGACGTAGAACAGGTCGAACACGAGGAACTTGCGCACGCCCATGACGAACGCGAACACGAGCAGCCCCGCGAACGGCATCGCCAGCACCGACGCCATGCCGCGCACGCCGCGCAACAGCCCTTCGCGGCCGCCGATCGCCCCCGCGGCCTCGGTGGCGAAGCGCTCGAGCTCGCGATCTTCGCCGCCCGCCCCGCCGGC
Organism: Eggerthella timonensis; assembly: GCF_900184265.1. NCBI lineage: Bacteria > Bacillati > Actinomycetota > Coriobacteriia > Eggerthellales > Eggerthellaceae > Eggerthella > Eggerthella timonensis. The sequence goes on along the minus strand of NZ_FXXA01000002.1, from coordinate 1,341,587 downwards.
CACGCGCGCGAGCGACCCGCGCGCCGCCTTCCAGCACGGCAGCACGCACCCCAGCACCAGCAGCAGGCCGTACGCCACGAGCCCCACGCGGATCTCCACCGCCGACAGCAGCAGCTCCACCAGCGATGCCACGCCGATCATCAGCGAGAACGACAGCAGCGCCTGGCGCAGGTCGAGCACGGACAAGTACGTCCCCCACGCCACGCACAGCGGCACCACGCCCAGCGAGACCGCGATGCCGGCCGCCATGGCAAGCCCCTCGGAGCCGAACCCCTCGACGCCGAGCGTGAGCGCGAACAGGCCGAACCCCGCGAGGTAGCACACCGTGCTCGCCAACACGGCGGGAAACCGCACGAACGTCGCAACGCCTCGACGCGTCGAGACGAGGGCCACGCCCAGCCCTATCGCCACCGCGCTCACCATCATCGTGTTCACGAACGGCGGCATGAACGCTTCCGACCCGCTCAGCAGATCGTGGAACATCACGAGGTTCGGAGAATAGAGCGGCAGCGTGGCGAAAAACGCGACGAACAGCAGCGATTCCAGCTTGAAGTCCTGCGAAAAACGCACTCGAGCCCTCCCTTCGCTCTGTCGTGCGATGCCTTCGTTCGCTCAAGTATAGCGCAAGCACCCTCCTCAGCCGCCCCCAACAGCGAACCTCCTACCTGCGGGTTTACATATATACCCCATTTCCGCGAGGGGCTGCGAGACTCAATCCCCCAACGCCGCGATTACGCCCGTCGCCCGCAGCGCCTAGCATGCCCGGCATCCACCCGGCACGAACCCGGCCGGGCGGAACGAACCAAGAACCAAAGAGAACCGCACAAGGAGCAAGGGAGGAACCACCATGAAGAGCACCACCGGACTATCGCGCCGCGCATTCTTGGGTCTCGGCGCCACCGCCGCCGTCGCCGCCGGAGCGGGGCTTGCCGGCTGCGCACCGCAGGCAAGCAGCGCCGGAGCCGAAGAAGGCTCCGCGAACGCCTCCGCCGCAAACGCGTCGAGCTGGAAGACGCCGCCGGCCGAGATCACCGACTTCGCGAAGGAGTACGACTGCGACGTCGTCGTCTGCGGCCACGGCTTCGCGGGCATCACCGCCTGCCGCGAGCTGGCCGAAGAGGGCAAGAAGGTCTTCCTCGTCGAGAAGCAGCCCGAGGACACCTTCGCCGCCGTGGGTAACGAGGCCGGCACGCTCAACGCGAGCATCCTCAAAGAGCGCGGCGTGCCCGAGATCGACCCGGTCGAGTTCTTCCAGAACTGGATGACCATCACGGGGAACTACCCGAACCAGGAGCTCGTCATGAAGTACGCGCAGAACTCCGGCGCGAACATGGACTGGTACCTCTCGGACCTCACCGACGACGACCTCGCCACCATGACCACCGCCTTCTTCCCGCCCACCGAGCACCAGATGGACCACCTGGGCCCCATCAAGTTCTGGCCCAGCGTGTGCAGCTTCTACGGCGACTGCAACCAGACGAAGATCCACGAGTACAACCGCGCCGCCGCGAAGGCCGCCGGAGCCGAGTTCCTGTTCGGCACCGAGGCCCAGTACGTCATCATGGACGACGGCAAGGTGGCCGGCCTCGTGGCCACCAGCAGCGACGGCAACCTGAAGTTCACCTGCAAGGCCGTGGTCATCGCATGCGGCGGCTTCGGCGGCAACCCCGAGATGATGGCCGACCTCATCCCCGACATGGCCGGCGCGCTCGTAGGCGACGAGCAGCTCTCCTCGATGTCGGCGAACGACGGCCGCGGCGTGCAGATGGCCCACTGGGCCGGCGCGCACCTGGAAACCTGCCCCATCCCCGGCATGAACATGAAGGGCCTCTCGGTGCCGGGCAAGATGAACTGCCTGCCCCAGGCCGTGTGGATCGACGAGAACGGCAAGCGCTTCTGCAACGAGTACTACCCCACGTCCGAGCAGCGCGGCCTCTCCACCATCTACAAGACGCGCAAGGCGAAGTACGCCGTGTGCGACGCGAACTTCCCCACGTACCGCCAGTACACCATCCCGCAGCACGCCGACTTCACGGCTACGGACGAGAACATCGCCTCGCTGCAGGAGTCGCTCGACAAGGCGTACGCCATCTTCAAGGGCACCTACGAGGAGCCCGCGAAGGCCGAGGACGACAAGGGCGGCATGGGACCGGTGACCACCATCGAGTTCATCGCCGACGACACGCTCGAGGGCCTCGCGAAGCAGATGGGGCTCGAAAGCGACGCCGTCGCCGCCTTCGTCGAGACCATCGAGAACTACAACAGCTACTGCGCCGCCGGCGCCGATCAGGAGTTCGGCCGCGACGAAGCCGTGCTGTTCCCCGTCGACACGGCGCCCTACTACGCCTGCACGTTCGAGCCCGAGCTGGGCGAGACGATGGTCACCTGCGGCGGCATCATCACCGACGGCGACCAGAACGCCCTCGATGAGAACTTCGAGCCTATCCCCGGCCTGTACGTGTCGGGCAACGACTGCGGCCGCCGCTTCGGCTACGAGTACATCACGCCCATCCCCGGCGTCAGCCTGGGCCTCGCCATCACGCTCGGTCGCGAATGCGGCAAAGCCGTGGGCGCGTTCCTCGGTTAACCCGCCATCCCTCCGCGAATGTCCCAAAGGGTGTCCCAAAGGGGACAGGCACCTTTGGGACATTCGGGCAATATCCCCGCGTCCGCGTCGCCGCACCCCTCCCCGGCGGCGCGGGCGCGTCTCACATCATGCCCGAGCCGAACAGCACGAGGTCGAGCAGCTCCTGCTTGGAGTGGATGTTGAGCTTCTCGTACACGTGCTTGATGTGGGTGCGCGTCGTGTTATGCGAGATCAGCAGCTCCTCGGCTATGTACTTCGCGCTGCGCCCCATCGCGATGAGCCCCAAGATCTCCACCTCCCGCGGCGTCAGCCCGTTCTCCAGAGCCAGCTTCTGGCAGTACGCCAGCAGCTCCGAGGGCAGCTCCTCGCCCTCGGCCCCGCTGCCATCCCCGCCCGTAAAAGCGAGCTTCCGCTTCGGCTCCTCGTCTTTCGCCTCCTCGGCGCGCTTCGGCTTCCGCTTCGGCATCGAGCGGGCAAGCTGCCGACCCACGGCAAAGAAGTACAGCGCCGTCAGCCCGCCCGCCGCCGCTAACGCATACGGAGAAAGACCCAGCGTCGACACGCGCGCGATCAGCTGGCCGATGCACATCGCCTCGAACATGAGCCCCACCGCCAGCCCGCGGATGGCGTACACCGATTCGCGGATGTCGTAGGCGAAGATGGCGATGAGCAGCACCCACATGTTGCTCTCCCACAGCGCGTCCGGCGCGTTCGCGGGGATGGCGGCACTTCCCATCACCAACCCGATGGCAAACAGGGGCAGCACGCATACGCAGAACGTGAGCACCGCGGCGCCTCGCGGCGACAGCGTGGCACGATGCTGCGCGAACCGCCCCATCAGCCAGCAGCAGAACACCATGAGGATCACCGCGAGCACCTCGAACAGCACCATGTAGTTGAGTCCCGATGACAGCACATCGTTTTCGCGGCCCGACAGGTACACGCACGCGGCGCACCCGATGGCGAACGCGGCGGCCACCACCACGAGCACCTGCAACGCACGCGCGCCCTCGCCCAACCCCGTGGTCTCGCCCTCGACCGGTTGGCTTGCGCGAATGATGCACGCAATGGTCACGAGGGGCAGCGCCAGCAAGAACCCTTGCGTGATGGTCTCGGAAAACGAGCTGACGAGGCGGAAGAGGAAGTAGCACACGACGGCCACCGCCAGCGCGGGGTCGAGGAAGAACGACGCGCTCTCGAGCCGCGATACGTGGATAGTGGACGTCCAGATGACGATGATCCACCCACATGCCAGCCCCAGCAGCGCTCCTGCGACGTAGAACAACGACACGCCCACCACGGGCAGCATCGACACGAGCGCGAGCGTCGCCCCCAGCGCCGCCACCACGCTGACCGCCGGAACCCCTAGCGCCGACTCCGTGAATCGCCGCACCTTCAGCAGCGGCCGGGCCAGCAAGTGCGCCAGGACGGTCGATGCGATGACCACGAGAAAGAACGTCGACAGCTCGTCGGCGGTGCGATCGACCCCGATGAAATACAGGGCTCGTATGACCATGTGCGACGTGAAGAAGTACAGCACCCCGATGCCCACGTCGAGTATCGTCGGGCGTGCGAAGAGCACGGAGCTCCCCTCGTCAGCGGCAATCCCTTTATCCATGACTCCCCTTCCATGGGCGCGATCCCGTGGTGCCAGTATAGAGGATGAGGCGGACGTGAAATAACGCATTTCGAGTGATACCGCGGCTCTCCAGCGCTCGCGGCGCCAATGCCACGTTTTGAGTGACGCGCGCCGACGCCCCAGCACGTACGCTGCTCCCATCGAATCACCGATACGAGGAGGGAATCATGGGAACAGCAAGATCGATGGATCGTCGAAGCTTCCTGAAGGGCACCGCCGTGGCCGGGGCGGCTGCAGCGGCGGCGGGAACGCTCGGCTTGGCCGGATGCGCGCCGCAGGATAAAGGGAGCGTCGCCGCCTCGTCGGGCGACCTCGTCCTCGATGCCGAGAAGTTCACGAACGCGAAGTGGAACTTCGAGATCCCGCCCGAGCCCGTGGACGAGAGCAAGATCGCGAACACCGTGGAGTGCGAGATCCTCGTCATCGGCGCCGGCGTGGGCGGTCTCGTCACCGCCGCGTCCGCCGTCGAGGAAGGCGCCGACGTCGTGCTCATCGCCTCGAGCGACGGCCCCGTGTCGCGCGGCGGCTCCAACGCGGCCTTCAACACGCGCCTGACCCACGAGTTGGGCCTCGACTTCACCCGCGAGCAAATCGAGCCCATCTTCCAGGAGATATTCGCGTCGAACAGCTTCCGCCTCGACCAGGAGAAGTGGTGGCTCGTCTACGACGAGTCGGGCAACGCGATGAACTGGCTCATGGACAAGATGGAGCCCTACGGCATCTCCACCGTCATCGAGAACAACCAGCGTGACGGCGGCACCGACTGGTGGGACGGCGGCCCGCTCAAAACGCTCAACGTGTCGCACTCCTTCGTCGCCGAGGGCGCCCAGGCCGCCGGCGCGTCGCAGCAGATCGTCGTCGAGGCCCTGGCCGAGGAGATCCAGAAGGGCGGCGGCCAGATCTTCTACAGTACCACCGCCGTACAGCTCGACCGCGAAGGCGACAACACGGGCCGCGTCACCGGCTGCGTCGCGAAGCACAACAACGAGTACACGCGCTACAAGGCGTCGAAGGGCGTCGTGCTGGCCACGGGCGATTTCTCGCAGGATAAAGACATGGTGGCGAAGTACTGTCCCATGGCGCTGCCGTTCGGCTACGGCGGCGTCTACGACGGCAGCGGCCTCAAGCTGGCGCTGTGGATCGGCGCATCCTGGCAGAAGTACACGCCGAACGCCCCCATGCTGGCCACGATGGGCGACGAGGTGCTTCCGTGCCGCTGGTGGGCGGAAGGTGCGCTCACCACGTTCCCCGGCCTGCTCGTGAACAAGAAGGGCGTGCGCTACTCCAACGAGAACTGCACGTACGGCTACATGCCCTACCCGCAGCGCGTGCAGCCCGACGGATGCGCGTTCCTCATCTGGGACGAGAACTGGGTGCGCGACTCTGCCCCCTGGCAGAGCGACCGCGTGGGCGGCGAGGCGCGCGACACGCAAGAGGTCTACGACGCCATCGCCGCGCTGTTCGATCCGAACACCGATTGGACCACCACCGACGAATACGCCGGATTCGACGCCACCATGGCCGAGAACGCCGTCAAGGCCGACACCCTCGAGGAGCTGGCCGACGGGCTGGGCCTTCCCCGCGAGGAGTTCCTCGCTCAGGTGGAGCGGTACAACTCGTACTGCGAGACGGGCCTCGACGACGAGTTCCACAAGGACAAGCGCTTCCTGCTGCCGGTGAAGCAGCCGCCGTTTTACGGCATCAAGAACGAACCCTACACGCTGTGCATCACGGGCGGCCTCAACACCGACATCCAGATGCACGTGTGCGACAGCCAAAACGACCCCATCCCCGGCCTGTACGGCGTGGGCACGGTCGTAGGCGACATGTACGGCGACGTGTACGACTACAAGGTGCCCGGCATCAACCTGGGCGGCGCCTGCGCCACCTTCGGCTACCTGCTCGGCAAGAACCTGAGCGCCGGAACCTGGTAGACCCTCCCCCCTCCACGACGAAGGCGGCCCCTCGGCCGCCTTCGTCGCCTCGCCCCAAGCGCATGTCCCACATGGGAACCGTCCCCATGTGGGACATCCGTCCTCTCCTACTTCACGGCAACCCAGCTTGCGTAGTCCGCCATCTGCGCCGCCATCGCGTCACGCTCATCCTGCGGGATCGAGCCCCAGCCATCGAACGGTTGGGGCAGCCCCTTGAACACCGCGACGTAGTTGCCGGGCATCACCGTCGACGAGCCCGCTTTCTCGATGCCCTCATTCGGCGTCCAACGCCCCCAGCGCATCCTCGAACGAACGCGCGCCGCCGAACGCCTCGCCGCTGAAACGCGCGAGCAGCGTCTTGAGCGCGGCGATGTCGGCCGTGCGCTCCTCGTGCGTCCTCATGTTGCGCACCTTCACCTGACCGGCGGCCAGCTCGTCGGGGCCCAGCACCGCCACCATAGAGACCCCCAGCTTGTCGGCCAGCTTGAACTGGCTCTTCAAGCTGCGGTGCTGATGATCCATCTCGCAGATCAGGCCCGCATCGCGAGACGCCTGCACGAGCGAGAAGGCCTCGCCGCGCACCGAGTCGTCGACGCACGCCACGAAGAAGTCGCAACGCTGCGCCGTCGGGAACTCGTAGCCCGCCGCCTGCAGCGCCAGCGCGCAGCGCTCGTAGCCCAGCGCGAAGCCGAAGCCCGGCGTGGGGCGGCCGCCCACCTCCTCGACCAGCTTGTCGTAGCGACCGCCTCCGCCGATGGCGTTCTGGCTGCCCATGCCCTCGGTCACCTGCACCTCGAACACCGTGCGCGTGTAATAGTCCAGGCCGCGCACGAGCTTGGGATCCTCCTCGTACGACAGGCCGGCGCTCGCAAGGTACGCCCTCACCGTCTCGTAGTGCTCACGGCAATCGTCGCACAGATGATCGGTGATCTTCGGTGCATCGGCCATCACCGCAGCGCATCCGGGGTTCTTGCAGTCGAACGCGCGCAACGGGTTGATCTCAGCGCGGCGTTTGCACTCGTCGCACAGCTCGTCGGCGTGCGCATCCATGTACGCCTTCACCGCATCGCGGTAAGCGGGGCGGCATTGCTCGCATCCCATCGAATTCACCAGCAGGCGCGTGGACTCCACGGGAATGCCGATAGCTGCGAAGAAACGCATGAGCATGATGATGCCCTCGGCATCGACGCTGGGATCCTCGGCGCCCAAGCACTCGATGCCCACCTGGTTGAACTGGCGCTGGCGGCCCTTCTGGGGACGCTCGGCGCGAAACATCGGGCCGGCGTACATGAGCTTCGCCGGAGCCGCACCCTGCGGCACGAGGTCATGCTGCGCCACCGCGCGCACCACGCCGGCCGTTCCCTCGGGACGCAACGACAGGCGGCTCTTCCCCTTGACGGTTCCGCCGCTCAGAAGCTTGTTGAGGTTCTCGCCCGAGATGGCCGTGAACATCTCCTTCGACACGACGTCGGTAGCCTCGCCGATACCACGCACGAACAGCTCCGTCTGCTCGAAGATGGGCGTCTCGATGGTCACGTACCCGTACCGGCCGAACAGATCGGCCGCCGTCGCCTTGAAGTGCGCCCAGAATTTCGCCTCGTCGGGCAGGAGGTCTTTCGTTCCTTCGGGAGCTTGCAAAGCCATGGCGTATCCTTCGTCTCGCGCGTTCTGAATCGGTCTATTGTAGCGCAAACTCGCGCACGGCCGCCATTACTCGCCCAACGAACGGAGCACGTTCACGAGCGCGTCGTCCGGACGGTAGCGCAGGCGCAGCGCCAGCAGGTTGCGAGCGACGGGAAACAAGCCCGCATCCACCGCCGCCGCGCCGGAGCCCAGCGCCTCGAGCACCTCGGCGGTCGGCGCCACGAGCACCGCATGCTCGACCAGCGCCTCGTCGACGGCTTCCTTGCCCGGCAGCGCGACGCCCGTCTCCTCGACGAGCTCCTGCAGCTCGGCCGTGGCCTGCAACGCCATCGACGACGAGGTCATGAGCGATTTGAGGTAGCATGCCGCACCGGCTTCGGGGCGACCCGCCTTCCACAGCACGTACGCCAGCTGATAGTAGGCCATGGCGATGTCGTTCGGCTGCACGGCGATCAACAGCCCGTCCTGCAGCACGGCCGCCGCGTTCTCCATGTCGCCCACCAGCATGTACGCGCGTCCGAGCTGCCGCTACCCGGCCGCCGTCGCCGGCCCTATCTCGATGGCCCGCTGCCCGAACCGCAGCGCCTCCTCGGCACGCTCGAACGAGTGCTCCAGAAGCTGTGTGATCTCCAGATGGCACAGGTAGTAGGAATCGGGAACCAGCTCGACGCGCTTGCCCGCATCCGCGAATGCGCGCGCCGGAGCACCCGCGCCGAGCCGCGCGCGGTTGTACAGCACGCGCGACGCGTACGAATCGAACGCGCGGTACACCGTGGTCGCGCCGTCCACGAACCCGTCGAGCGCCGTCGCCTCGCTCACGGCGTCGACGAGCACCTGCACTGCAGCTTCCGGATCGCCGGCCGCCAACGTGCGAGCACGGCCCAGCGCCACGAGGCAACGATCGTCCCCGAGAAAACGTCCAACCACCGCGTTCTGGTCGCCCATGTCGATCTCGCCCTCGGCGAGCGCGGCCATGAGCCGCGTGCAAGCGGCAACCGCCCGATCGTCGTCCTTCGACGTCGCCTCTTCCTGCGCCGTTCGCACGATGCGGATGGCATCCGTCGCGCTCGAGGCGCGCACGATGCGATCGGCGAGCTCCTCGGCCGTGCGCCGCCGCGCGGCATCGAACGTGATGCGCAGATCTTTGCAGCGCTCAGCGCCCAGTTCAACCTTCGCAGCCCCCGTCAACTCGCCGTCCACAACCTCTGGCATGCGCCGTCGCAGCTCGAACGATTCTTGTTCGTTCAGCCAGGCGAACGCATCGCCCCCTTCTGCATCGAAACAGGCGCCGCTCGCCAGGTACGGCGGCATCGGATCGCCCGCACGCGCATCCTCGAAGCGCCCATGCGCCTCGTACACCTCCCTGCTGAACGACGTTCGCACGAATGCCCGCCCGGACGGCTCCTGCGGGAATTCTCCCGCATTCTCGCTCGTCGATAAGGTCGTCGCCCCTGTTTGCGGGCGCGCGACGAGATCGACGCGACGCATCGTCGGCGAGGCGTCGAACGCCGCTGCAACCAGCACGAGCCCCAGATGCAGCGCATAGCGATGCGCCTGCGCGTCCCGCTCCCCATCCGTCGCTTTCGTCCAGCCGCTTCCCTCCTGCCACGCCCATGCCGGCATGAGCGATGCACTCGGCACGGTCAGCTCGAACGCCGCAGCTCCCGCCGCCACATCGCAACGGATCGACGCGTCGATCCGAACCGGAAGGCGCAGGCGTTCCAATATCGCGCCCAGCGCGCAGCGCACATCCCACTCGCCAGCGCTCGCGGAAGACGTTGGCGAATCTGCGAGGTTGCCGACGGCGGGATGCTGCGTGGCGACCGTTTCCAGCAGATAGGCGTCCCAGCGGGCGCAATCCGCGTCGGTCGCCAAGGAGGCGCGGTCCCCGAACGCTTCTCCCACCAGAAGAAACCGATTGAGCGCCGCCTCGAGCGCCCACACCGTCTCGACGGGAACGGACGCGTCTTCGTCTTCTATCCCCAGATAATACGTGTTCGCATAGCGAATCGTGCGCACCAAGCGCAGCGCTTCGTCCTTCACCCCCGCCACGTCGTCCAATCCCGCCTCGACCAGCCAGCGTGCAAGACAGCTGACGAGCGCCGGGGGACGGCACACCGGATCGTTTTCGGCACAGCGGGCATCCTGCACGATGGATCGCATCGCCGTGAGGGGCTTGTCGCCCCGCAGGCGCTCGTGCACGCCCTCCAAACCGCGCTCGGGCACTTCAGGCGCGCCGAGCGAGGGCCGATGCACGAAGGCGAGGTAGGCGCGTGCCATCGCATCGTCGTACGAGAGATTTGCACCATATGGCCCGAAATCATACCAGGAATCGAACAGGGTGTAGCGTCCGCGCGCGCACCGGTACTGCGCAACCTCGCGCTTCGTCCCGTCGCTCGCCTGCACGTACACGCATCCCAGCTCCTCGCCCGTCACCGGTTGTTCCGGCAGCTTGGCGAACGACAGATCCGGAAGGCGGGCGGGCGGCACGGTGGAAGGCTCCCGAACGGAGAACGCTCGCCCGAACGGATCGACGTACGCAAGCAGCCCAAGCTCGTTCTTGCCGATGAGCTCGACGACGTACACGCCGCCCGTCGCGGGAACCGGCAGCCCCTTGGCCACCACGCCGTACGTTGCAGCAGACGCCCTCTCCATACCGGGAATCGGGGGCACGGCGCCCTCCAGCACGCTGCGCTTCGTTCCCAGCAGCAGCTCCGCCGCGCCGAGACGATACCTGCCATCTTCATCGAGTTGCTGCACCGCTTCATCCTTCCGTTGGTCTTCTTGCAGCATAGCATGACCCTATGGGTGTACAAAGAAAAACACTCCCGAAGCCTTGGCCTCGGGAGTGCTCGGTCACCTGCGCAACACGGCGGATATCAGTGATGGTGGTTGCACGCATTGTCGGTGCTCATGACCGGCACGCTGCCAGCCGCGACCAGCTTCGCCGCATCGCCCACAACCGGCGTCTGATTCTCGAAGTACACCGTGATGCCCGCCTGGTTGAAGCCCATGAGCGGGCGCATGCCCATGCCCGCTGCCACGATGGCATCCACGCCGGCGTCGGCCAGCAGCCCGACCGGGCGCAGGCACCCGCCTTCCTCATGCGGCGGGTTCGCCACCGTGCTCGTGCCCTTGATCTCGCCGTCGGCGATCTCCACCACCGTGAAGCAATCGCAATGGCCGAAGTGGCCCGCACGCTGGGAGTCAAGGCCCGCCTCGCCCATCGTCGGCACAGCCAGCTTCATCGTCTCGCCCATCTCGTCCTTCTTTCGCTCGTATCCACTATTTTCTCCTACGCGTCTAAGCGTCGTTCCGCCCCAGCTCGGCCAAGCCGCCTTCGAGCAGATCGACCAGCAGATCATCGAGGTGGCGGCGCGCCCGCAGCGCATCGAGCCATTGCTCGGCCAACTCAACGCCCTGCTGGGTCAGCTCGTACTCACGACGGCGCGGTCCCGCCTCCTCGTCGCACCAGCGCGAGACCACCGCGCCTTCGTCCTCAAGCCGGCGCAGCGACCGGTACAGACCGCCCACATCGACGTCGACCTCGCCGCCCGTTCGATCAAGGATGGTCTTGCGCATGTCGTATCCGTACCCGCCCGCATACAGCAGCGCCGCAAGCGCAGCCGGCTCCACCAGCGCCCCGCCACCGCCTCCTCGGCGTCGACAGCACGGCTGACGCGCAGCCTCATCGCCGCCGCATTCGCCTCGCGGCATAGGCCTCACATCCCTTCGCACTCATCCTTGCCTCTATATGCTCATAACATCTATACTCCTTCAGCATGTATGTTGTCAACATATATCAGACAAGAAAGCACGAGAGGACGCGCCGCTTCGGTCGCGAACGTCTCCGAGCGCATGGGAAAACAGGAGGGCACGCCCCCCCCCAGAACGCGGGAGAGGCCCGCCTCCCCCTCGGGACGCGGGCCTCTCGGCGAAAACGAAACGCCCTCCGCGAGCGCGACTCCCTATCCTCCCACGGGCTGACCCCGCAGTACTTTCGGCGATGGCAGGCTTAACTGCCGGGTTCGGAATGGGACCGGGTGATCCCTGCCTCCATGGTCGCGCTCGCGCAGGGCGTTCCCGCGCGGGCCTCATATGGCCCCGCCTCGGCGGCCGCGGATCCCCCCGCGCCACCCTGGCGGTTGCACAGCGCTCGTGACTTTCGGCCGCGGGACCGAGAATGTTGCAGTGAAGAAGAGCTCGGGCTATTAGTACCGCTCGCCTGAAGCGCTCGCGCGCCTTGCAGCTGCGGCCTATCGACCTCGTGGTCTGCGAGGGCCCTTACCGGAAAGAGGACTCATCTTGGAGACGGCTTCCCACTTAGATGCTTTCAGCGGTTATCCGTGCCGGACGTAGCTAGGCAGCCGTGCCGTTGGTCGACAACTGCTGCACCAGAGGTCCGTCCACCCCGGTCCTCTCGTACTAGGGGCAGACCTCCTCAATCCTCTTGCGCCTGCGGAGGATAGGGACCGAACTGTCTCACGACGTTCTGAACCCAGCTCGCGTACCGCTTTAAATGGCGAACAGCCATACCCTTGGGACCGACTTCAGCCCCAGGATGCGATGAGCCGACATCGAGGTGCCAAACCTTGCCGTCGATGTGGACTCTTGGGCAAGATCAGCCTGTTATCCCCGGAGTACCTTTTATCCGTTGAGCGACGGCCATTCCACTCTGTGCCGCCGGATCACTAGAACCGACTTTCGTCTCTGCTCGGCTTGTGGGCCTCGCAGTCAAGCCCGCTTGTACTCTTGCGCTCTGCGAACGATTGCCAACCGTTCTGAGCGGACCTTTGCGCGCCTCCGTTACATTTTGGGAGGCGACCGCCCCAGTCAAACTACCCGCCTGACACGGTCCCCCCGCCGGATCACGGCCGGGGGTTAGATCGCCAACGCGACGAGGGCAGTATTCCAAGGCCGGCTCCACCCGAGCTGGCGCCCGGGCTTCGAAGCCTCCTGCCTATCCTCTACGCGCCGAGCCAACGATCAATGTCAAGCTGCAGTAAAGGTTCACGGGGTCTTTCCGTCCTTCCGCAGGTAATTCGCATCTTCACGAATAATACAATTTCACCGGGTCCATGGTTGAGACAGCGCCCAAATCGTTACGCCATTCGTGCAGGTCGGAACTTACCCGACAAGGAATTTCGCTACCTTAGGACCGTTATAGTTACGGCCGCCGTTTACTGGGGCTTGGCTTCAGAGCTTCGCCTTTAAGGCTGACCCATCCGCGTAACCTTCCAGCACCGGGCAGGCGTCAGACCCTATACGTCGCCTTGCGGCTTAGCAGAGTCCTGTGTTTTTGATAAACAGTCGCTTGGGCCGTTTCGCTGCGACCCCCGGCCGCTCGGGGAGCAAGTCCCGTCACCGCCAGGGGCACTCCTTCTCCCGAAGTTACGGAGTCAGTATGCCGAGTTCCTTAACCATGGTTCTCCCGATCGCCTCGGTATGCTCTACCTGCCCACCTGTGTCGGTTTTGGTACGGGCGCCGATGTCCCTTCCTAGAGGTTTTTCTCGGAAGCATGGGCTCGCCGACTTCAGCATAAGCTTTCGTCTCGCGTCTCAGGCTTCGTGCGGAGCTGATTTCCATGCTCCGCGCCCTACGCGCTTTCACGGGGACGTCCAGAACCCCGCTCGGCTACCCTTCTCCGTCACCCCGTCGGTATAACGGTCCATCGGCGGTACAGGAATGTCCGCCTGTTGTGCATCGGCTACGCCTCTCGGCCTCGCCTTAGCTCCCGACTGACCCTGGGAGGATTAGCCTTGCCCAGGAACCCTTAGGCTTACGGCGGCGGCGTTTCTCGCGCCGCTCTCGTTACTCATGCCAGCATTCTCACTTCCCCGCGCTCCACCGAGGGTCGCCCTCTCGGCTTCTCCGCTGCGGGGAAAGCTCCCCTACCACTAATAAATTAGTCCGCTGCTTCGGTACCATGCTTAGCCCCGTGAATTGTCGGCGCATGTCCACTTGACCAGTGAGCTGTTACGCACTCTTTAAATGCATGGCTGCTTCTAAGCCAACATCCTGGTTGTCTAGGCAAACGCACATCCTTTGCCACTCAGCATGGATTTGGGGACCTTAGCAGGCGGTCTGGGCTGTTTCCCTTTCGAACACACAGCTTAGCCCACATGTTCTGACTCCCGGCCTCTGATCCGACGGCATTCGGAGTTTGGTTCGTGTCGGTAGGCGGTGAAGCCCCCTCGACGATCCAGTGCTCTACCGCCGTCGGAGAACGGCCGAGGCTAGCCCTAAAGCTATTTCGGGGAGAACGAGATATCTCCGGGTTTGATTGGCCTTTCACCCCTATCCACGGGTCATCCCCTCCGTTTTCAACCGAAGTGGGTTCGGCCCTCCACGGGGTCTTACCCCCGCTTCAGCCTGCCCATGGATAGCTCACCCGGCTTCGCGTCTGCAGCATGCGACTAAAACGCCATCTTAAAGGCTCGCTTTCACTGCGGCTCGCTTAAAAGCTTAACCTCGCCGCATACCGCAACTCGCTGGCTCATTCTACAAAAGGCACGCCGTCACCCCGCAAAGGGGCTCCGACTGCTTGTAGGCGCACGGTTTCAGGTACTGTTTCACTCCCCTCTCGGGGTGCTTTTCACCTTTCCCTCACGGTACTGGTTCGCTATCGGTCACAGGAGAGTGTTCAGCCTTGGAGGGTGGTCCCCCCTGCTTCGCACCGGGTTTCACGTGCCCGGCGCTACTCGGGCGCCGTCCTCGGAGGCCGCGGGGATTCGCGTACGGGGCTCTCACCCGCTCCGGCCGGCCTTCCCAGGCCGTTCCGCTTCCGCGCAGCTTTGTAACTCCGTCCATGGTGTTAAGGCCCATGGAATGGACGGTCCCACAACCCCTCATGCAGCAACGCCCTTACGCTTACACGTGCATGGGTTTGGGCTGGTGCGGTTTCGCTCGCCGCTACTCCCGCAATCTCGGTTGATTTCTCTTCCTCCGGGTACTTAGATGTTTCAGTTCCCCGGGTTGCCTTCTCCCGCCCTATTTGATTCAGGCGGGGATGCATGGGCATGACCCCATGCGGGTTCCCCCATTCGGAGATCTTCGGATCGATGGCCGTTTGCGCCTCCCCGAAGCTTATCGCAGCTTGCCGCGTCCTTCATCGACTTCCTGTGCCAAGGCATCCGCCGTGCGCCCTTAATATCTTCTTCTCTTAACTCAGGTCTCAGGCATCGAATACTCGATGCTCTCGCGATCGTGATGATGCATGTCCCCGGCCGCCCGAGGGCCGCCGGGTAAAAGATCATTTGTCACTAAACGCTATGCAACTGTCAAGGTGCGCGGAGGCCCGGAAAGGCCCCCTCGGGGGCAGAGCCCCGGAAGCCGGATGCTGAGTGAGCGGTTTCGGAACGCGCCTCGCGGCCCTTGCGACGGGACCCAAAAGAGGTTTCTGTTTGTCTTCCAGGCGAGGGAGCGCATGCGCTCGACCTCGTCGGACACGTGAGTGTCTCCCTAGAAAGGAGGTGATCCAGCCGCACCTTCCGGTACGGCTACCTTGTTACGACTTCACCCCCCTTACCCTCCACACCTTCGACGCCTCCGCCCCTTGCGGGTTCGGCCGGCGGCTTCGGGTGCAGACGACTCGGGTGGTGTGACGGGCGGTGTGTACAAGGCCCGGGAACGTATTCACCGCGGCATGCTGATCCGCGATTACTAGCAACTCCGACTTCACGGAGGCGGGTTGCAGCCTCCGATCCGAACTGGGGCCGGCTTTGAGGGATTCGCTCACTCTCGCGAGTTCGCAGCCCGTTGTACCGGCCATTGTAGCACGTGTGCAGCCCAGGGCATAAAGGGCATGATGACTTGACGTCGTCCCCACCTTCCTCCGGCTTGACGCCGGCAGTCTCGCATGAGTCCCCAACTGAATGCTGGCAACATGCGATAGGGGTTGCGCTCGTTGCGGGACTTAACCCAACATCTCACGACACGAGCTGACGACAGCCATGCACCACCTGCGCTGGCTCCTCTCGGCCACCGGGTTTCCCCGGCTTCACCAGCATGTCAAGCCCTGGTAAGGTTCTTCGCGTTGCTTCGAATTAAGCCACATGCTCCGCTGCTTGTGCGGGCCCCCGTCAATTCCTTTGAGTTTTAGCCTTGCGGCCGTACTCCCCAGGCGGGGCGCTTAATGCGTTGGCTGCGGCACGGAGGGCGTTGCCCCCCACACCTAGCGCCCATCGTTTACGGCTAGGACTACCAGGGTATCTAATCCTGTTCGCTCCCCTAGCTTTCGCGCCTCAGCGTCAGTTTCGGCCCAGCAGGCTGCCTTCGCCATCGGTGTTCTTCCCGATATCTGCGCATTCCACCGCTACACCGGGAATTCCGCCTGCCTCTACCGAACTCGAGCCTCCCAGTTCGGGATCCGGCCGGGGGTTGAGCCCTCGGATTAGAGATCCCGCTTGAAAGGCCGCCTACGCGCTCTTTACGCCCAATGAATCCGGATAACGCTCGCTCCCTACGTATTACCGCGGCTGCTGGCACGTAGTTAGCCGGAGCTTCTTCTGCAGGTACCGTCGTTGTTCTTCCCTGCTGAAAGCGGTTTACAACCCGAAGGCCGTCGTCCCGCACGCGGCGTTGCTGCGTCAGGGTTTCCCCCATTGCGCAAAATTCCCCACTGCTGCCTCCCGTAGGAGTCTGGGCCGTATCTCAGTCCCAATGTGGCCGGTCGGTCTCTCAACCCGGCTACCCATCGCGGGCTAGGTGGGCCGTTACCCCGCCTACTACCTAATGGGCCGCGACCCCATCCCTTGCCGTCTGGGCTTTCCCGACCCCTCCAGGCGGAGGGGAAGGAGTATCCGGTATTAGCCTCGGTTTCCCAAGGTTGTCCCGGAGCAAGGGGCAGGTTGGTCACGTGTTACTCACCCGTTCGCCACTCTATGTCCATCCGAAGATGGTTTAATCGTTCGACTTGCATGTGTTAGGCACGCCGCCAGCGTTCATCCTGAGCCAGGATCAAACTCTCCGTTTAAGAGGCGGGAATCGCTTCCCGCTAAGTCCGATCTTGGTTTCGGCCCTCGTGCGCCCCCCGTCTTCGGGATGCGCGCTCGGGCCGGGTTTCCGTTCGCAAGAATCGTTTGCTTGGCTTGTTCTTCTTTCGCTACTCAGTATCCGGTTTTCAAGGTTCTGCGGTATCCTTTCGGACCCCGCTGCGCTTTTTGTGTTTCAAGCGCGTGAGGAAATACTTTACTCTATCGTTTCTACCCTGTCAAGAACTTTTTTCAAAATTCTTTGAAGCTCGTTCGGAGAATGTTCATCTCCTTGGTGCTCCGGGGAAGATCCGTTCCGCGCTTTCCTCAAACGCGGGTTTTGTATATTACCTGTAAGGTGTGCGTAAGGCAATGGGTAATTTTGCAAAATATCGAACTTTTTCCTAAGGATGATGCAAAACATCAGGTGGAGGGCAATTATGCTTGAAAAGCGATGTGGCACTCTCCACGAGTGCCACACATACGATCAGTTTATCGGTTTCCTTTGCCGTGCTGTCCGCCGCCGCCACCGCCGCCGCCATGGCGATGCTGCCCGTTACCGGAACCTGCGGTATCGCCTTCTTCGGGAGAGAGCGCCGCGATGCGATCGCGCAGTTCGTGCATGGAAAGGCCCGCGCATTCCTCAAGCGTCACGCTGGGATCGAGCTCAATGAGC
This sequence comes from Eggerthella timonensis, assembly GCF_900184265.1. Classification (NCBI taxonomy): domain Bacteria; kingdom Bacillati; phylum Actinomycetota; class Coriobacteriia; order Eggerthellales; family Eggerthellaceae; genus Eggerthella; species Eggerthella timonensis. The sequence goes on along the minus strand of NZ_FXXA01000002.1, from coordinate 1,324,134 downwards.
TCAAGGGCGGCGCGGTAGCGGCCGACGCCCATGCCGGCAGAGGCGGCGGCTTCGCGCGTGCCTTCGTCGACGGCGTGGCACGAACCTCGGCAAGGTAGCGCGCTCAAGCACGCGTCACTCTGCTGACGAATAGCTTCCGCCTGACGAGCGTCATCGGAAGTGACGCTTATCTCCACGTACGAATCCTCTTGCGCGTACGGCGAGAACGCGTCGCTTTGCGTAAGGGCGCTCAGGGCGTCGGCGTATCCGCGCCCCGCGAGCGATACGGCTTCGAGCAGCGCTTCCCCGTCGCCGTTGAGCGCTTCGGCTTGCACGACGATGCCGAATCGGTTCACGCCGAGCTCGATGGACGGATTCACGTCGATGCCTACATACGTAGTGGGTTGCGCGTACGCGAAGCCGCCGAACCCTACGAACGCCAACGCAAGGCAGGCGGCGAGCGCCACCGCGGCGCGGCGCAGGGGAACGATGCGTGCACGGGTGCGCTTGCGCGTGCGGGCGGAAGCCGGGACGGGGGCCGCCGCTGCCGGGGCACCGGACGTCTCGGCGATGCCTGCTATATAAGTAAGGGCGCGGTGCTTCACGTCGTCGGGAACGGTCACGTCGTCGAACGCCTGGCGCACGCGTGTTTCGAGATCGGTCATGACAGCACCTCCTGCAACTGCTTCTTGCCGCGCGCAAGCCACGAATACACCGTGTTGACGGGAGCATCCACCATCTGCGCGATCTCGGGAGCGGTGTACCCCTCGTACAGGGAAAGGTACAGGGGCGTGCGAGGCGGATCATCGAGGGAGCGCATGGCGTCCACCACCTCGCTGGAGAACGAAGCCGGCTGCGTGGCCGGGTCGTTCGATGCTGCGCAGGCCGCATCGGTTGTCGTTTCGAGCGACGCCACGCGGCGGCCTGCGGCCTTCAGCATGTCCTTGCATATATTGGCAGTCACGCGGATGAGCCACGCTTTGCAGTGCTCGTCGTCGTTGAATGCCACGTGATCGGCAAGCGCGTACTTCAGGAATGCGTCCTGAAAAGCATCCTGGGCATCGGTATGAGCGCGGAAGTACAGCACGCAGACGCGCCACACGGTGTCTCCGTGCCGCTCCATCGCCCCTTCGATGTCCCCCGCCGATCGCACGTTCGGTGATCGTCGCCGCTAGCGACGCATGCAGCCGTGGTGGCCGTTGCCGTTGCCGCTGCCGCGACCGTACCCGTTGCCGGAACCGTAGTTGTCGCAGACGCCGTCGTTATCAGCGTCGACGTAGCCGGAACCGTTGCCGGAGCCGTAGTTGTCGCACACGCCGTCGTTGTCGGCGTCGACGTAAGCGCAGCCGTTGCCGCAGCCATGGTGCGCCCCCGCGCCGTACTGATCGCAGATGCCGTCGTTGTCGGCGTCGACGTAGCCCGGGCAGGCACCCTGGTTCGCCGCGCAATTGTCGCACACGCCATCGCCGTCGGCATCGACGTAGCCTGCGCAACCTCCTTGGCCCGAACCGTAGTTGTCGCAGACGCCGTCGCTGTTGCGATCGACGTACTCGCCGCGCACGGTGGCGATCGCCGCGCCGACCGTAGCGGCGGCATCGCTGTCGCCTGCCGCGCGCATCGCATGATGCGCCAGCGAGCCGGAGCCGTCGGCGGGACACCACGTCTGCTGCATGCCGTTGGCGAATGCGATGGTGGGCACGGCCAGGACAACCAGCGCTATGGCAGCCACGATTGCGATCACGTTCTTCTTCATTTCGTTCAGTCCTCCTGATGTCGTTCGTTTTCGTCCTTCATCTACAAAACGAACGAGGGGCGGGAATCCTTGCAAGCATTTTGAAAAAGTTTTCCGAAACGAGGCAGGCGACCCGAAGATCGCCTGCCCGGTTGCCGATTAGACCAGTTTCACGAATTTGCGCTTGCCCACCTGCAAGGTGGCCCCGGCCAGCATCGAGGGATCGACGTTGTAGGACTTCGCCGGAAGCGCCTCGCCGTTCACCTTGACGCCGCCGCCGTCGATGAGACGGCGCGCCTCGCCGGCGCTCGCAGCCATGCCGGCATCGGCCAGCAGCTTCGCCAGATAGACGGTGCCGTCGTCGTTGGGCGTCAGGTCGGCCGCGAACTCGGGAATGTCGTCGGGCACGGCGTGCTGCTTGAACACGAGGTCGAACTGCTCCTCGGCCGCCTGCGCCGCCGCCTCGTCGTAGTACGCCGCCACGATGTTCTGCGCTAACGCGCGCTTCACCTTGTTGGGATGCAGCTCGTCGGCGGCCAAGCCGCGCTCGATTTCGTCGATCTGATCGACCGGCAGCGCGGAGGCGAGACGGTAGTACTTCACCATCAGCTCGTCGGGAATGGACATGACCTTGCCGAATATGTCGGCGGGCTCGTCGGTGAGGCCGATGTAGTTGCCGTAGCTCTTGGACATCTTCTGCACGCCGTCGGTGCCTTCGAGCAGGGGAAGCGTGAGGCACACCTGCGGCTCCATGCCCATCTTCTCCATGAGCTCGCGGCCTGCGAGCAGGTTGAACAGCTGATCGGTGCCGCCCAACTCGACGTCGGCCTCGATGACGACCGAGTCGTAGGCCTGCATGAGCGGATAGAGGAATTCGTGCAGGCTGATGGACTGGTTCGACGTGTAGCGGTTGTGGAAGTCGTCGCGCTCGAGGATGCGGGCCACCGTGAAGTTGCTGGCCAGCTTCAGCAGGCCCTCCATGTCGAGGGCGAGCAGCCACTCGGAGTTGTAGCGCAGCGTGGTCTTCTCGGGATCGAGGATTTTAAACGCCTGGTCGACGTAGGTCTGAGCGTTCGCCTTGATCTGCTCGGACGTGAGCTGCGGGCGCGTGGAGTTGCGGCCCGACGGATCGCCGATGAGCGCGGTGCCGTCGCCGATGATGAGCGTGACGCCGTGACCGAGGTCCTGGAACTGACGCAGCTTGCGCAGCGGCACGGCGTGCCCGAGGTGGATGTCGGGAGCCGTGGGATCGACGCCCAGCTTGATGTTGAGCGGCTTGCCCCGCTTGAGCTTCTCGAGCAGCGCGCTCTCCGGCACGATCTGCGCCGCGCCGGAAGCGATGGTGTGCAGTTGTTCTTCCGCGGAAAGCATGATCTCCTCTTTCTATATATACACGTAGCTCATGATTCTATCATAGGGGGCAAGGAAGGGGCGCGGGAGGCTGCGAGGGATGCGAAGAGGGGGCATTGGTTGCGCCCGCGCGAGGTGGGTTGGTTCCAGAGGCTCGACGCGGGCGCATGGGAGGTTAGGAGACTCCCCTGAACAGGTGGCCGCTGGTGGTGCCGGGGGTTTTGGCGATGGCGTTGCCGTCGGCGTGGGCCACGTTGCGCGCGCGGACGGCGCGCTGCACGGCCTTCGTCGTCTCCTCGACGTTCATGAGCGTCGTGTCCACCATGAACGACGTCACACCGGCGTGGATGAGATCGGGCAGCGTCTGCGCCACGTCGAGCTGCACGCCGTTGAACAGGTGGCTGCGGCCCATGGCATCGGTGATGACCGGGAACTCGTACTCCTTGCGGTCGCGCAGGTAGTGCGGGCTCTTGCGCCGCGGGCACGCGTCGCAGTTCTCGTCGCAGGGGCCCTGGCTCATGAGCAGGCAGTGTTCCGTGACCATGAGCTCCTGGGCGCCGATGATGGTGAGGCCGAGCTCGACCGGCGCATCCTCGGCGATGTCGGCGATCTGCCCCAACGTGAGTTCGGGCGACAGCCACACGCGCCGCGCGCCCAACTCGGCGGCGGCGGCCAGCGACAGCGGGTTCGTGATGGGCACGTGCGGGCCCACCTCCACCTCGGCACCGAATTCGGCCGCGCGCACGAGCCCGGCCAGGTTCTCGGCGACGACCGGCTTGCCCGGCTTGACGTAGCGCCAGGGATCGAAGTCGAGGGCCGCCTCGCGCGTGCCCGGAACCTGATCGTGCTCGACAGTGGGCAGGGCGACGACGGCCTGCTTCGGATAGCCGGCCTGCTCGGCGGTCGAGGAGCGCTGGCCGGCCACCACGGCCTCGCCGCGCTTGTAGTTGAGCGCCGGCACGTAGATGATGTCGGCGCCGGCGCGCTTCGCCGCACGGGCGCACGCGGGGTTCGTGGCCCAGGCCGCGATGCGCACGCCGCGCGGGCGCGCGGGCGCGGGAGCCGTGCGCTCCCGCACGCGCAGCAGCGCACGGTCGCGCATGGGCGCGAGCAGCCGTTCCGAGAGGTCGTCGAGCGCAGCGGCGCGCACGCGATGCAGCTGCGAGAAGCCGATGCCCACGCCCTCGTCGAGCTCCACGTCGAGCGACACGAGCTCGAACGGGGTCTGACCCAGGCGGTCGATATGCGCCCGCACGTCGTCGGCGGCCACCGGCTTCGTGCGCGCAGCCTCCACCGCATCGCCCTCGGCCGAGCCGACCACCGTCGCGGCCGCTTCGCTGTAGGCGGCGCTCGGCGCCAGCGAGAACTCCACGCGCAGCGGCTGGCCGATGCGCAGCACGGCGCGACCCGTCACCGCCACGCGCGGCTCGAACAGATCGTCTTCGAACGCCGCCTCGGCGCTGCGCACGCGGAACACGCGGTCGCCCTTCCCCACCGGCCGGTCGGGCGACACGCGCACGTTGCCCTGCGCATCGAGCGACACCTGGTCGAGCGTATAGGCGAAGTGTCCTTTGTTCGTCCAGAATTCCAGCACGTCGTCGACCGCGAGCGGGCGCTCGGCCGCGACGGTGGCGATGCCGTTCTTCGCCGACAGCACGCGTCCCACGAACACGCCGCGATTGTTCGGACGGCCGTAGCTCATGATGTCGTTGCCGCGCTGGTTTTCCAGGTAAGCCGTGGTGAAGCCGCGCGAGAACGCCTCGGCCAGCGTGGCATGCTCGCCGTCGGTGGCCCGCACGGCCTTGCCGCTTGCCGCGGCGCGTTCGGCAAGCGTGCGGTCGAGCACGGCGCGGTACGTCTGCGTGACGGCGAACACGTACTCGGGAGACTTCATGCGGCCCTCGATCTTGAACGAGGTCACGCCCGCGTCAACGAGCTGCGGAAGCAGGTCGATGGTACACAGATCCTGGGGAGACAGCAGGTGCTCGCCGGGGGCCGGAAGGTTCTTGCGCAGCGCCATGTTGTGCAGCGTGTAGGGCAGGCGGCACGCCTGGGCGCACAGCCCGCGGTTCGCCGAGCGGCCGCCGATGAGCGACGACATGAAGCACTGCCCCGAGTAGCATACGCACAGCGCGCCGTGGGCGAACGACTCCACCTCCATGTCGAACCCGTCCGCGACCTTCGCAAGGTGCGCGATCTCGGGGATGGACAGCTCGCGGGCGAGCGTCACGCGCTGCGCGCCCAGCTTCGCCGCCGCCTCGATACCGGCGGCGTTGTGCGTGTTCATCTGCGTGGATATATGCAGTCGCGTCTTGGGGAGCGTGCGCGCGATCTCGGATGCGATGCCGATGTCCTGCACGATAAACGCATCGGCGCCGGCACGGTACGCCTGGCGCACCGTCTCGAGCGCACGCGCCACCTCGGAGGGCAGCACGGCGGTGTTGAACGTCACGTACACGCGCACGCCGCGCAGATGCGCGTACGCGCATGCGTCGGACAGCGTCTCGAGCGTGAAGTTGTCGGCGCCGCGGCGGGCGTTGAACGATTCGAGGCCCAGGTACACGGCGTCCGCCCCGCCGCGCACGGCGGCTCGGAGCGCCGCGGCGTTGCCGGCCGGCGCGAGCAGTTCGATGGCATGCTGCATGGTGATTCCTTACCTATATATAGTAGTGCGTCGCGCACCCTGTGGAACAGGATGCGATCCGGTGTAGAGAGTTCCGGAGTTCTCCGGTCGAACGTTACGATTCGGTATCAGCGCTATGGTAGTATAGTCGAACGATGAAAATTCGGCGAAAACAGCGCGAAATGCGCACCCACGCGGTGAAATGGGCCCTCCTCGTGACGGTGGCCGCCTTGTGCTTCGTCGGCTATGCCGGGGTTCAGGGCGTCGTCGGCGTCATGGAGGGCTGGACGAAGGACCTTCCCAGCATCGAGGACACCGACTTCACCAACACGTCCCGCGAGTCCGTGATGTACGCCGGCGACGAGACCACGTTGCTGGCCGAGTTCCAGCTGGAGAAGCGCGACCCGGTTGCGTACGAGGACATCAGCCCGTACGTGCTGGAGGGCACGGTGGACACCGAGGACGTGCGCTTCTACGAGCACACCGGCGTGGACATCCCCGGCATCGCGCGCGCGTTCGTCAACAACCTGCGCGGGGGCGACCTTGAGGGCGCGTCCACCATCACGCAGCAGCTCGTGCGCAACACCGTGCTTTCAGAAGAGGCGAACGACATCTCGTTCGAGCGCAAGATCCGCGAGGCCCAGCTGGCCATCGACCTGGAGAAGCGCTTCAGCAAAGACGATATCCTGGTCAAGTACCTCAACATCATCAACTACGGCGACGGCTGCTACGGCATCGAGGCGGCCGCGCAGAACTACTTCCAGGTGTCGGCGCTCGACCTGACGCTGGCGCAGGCCGCCACGCTCGTGGGCATCCCCCAGTCGCCTACCTACCTCAACCCCAAGGCGTATCCGGACGACTGCCTCGAACGACGCAACGTGGTGCTCGACCGCATGCTGACGGCCGGCGACATCACGCAGCAGGAGCACGACGACGCGCAAGCCGAGGAGCTGGGGCTGAACCCGGCGCCCGACGCGCCTGCGGACGGCATTTACGCGTACCCCTACTTCACGAGCTACGTGCGCACGCTGTTGTTCGACGAGAACAATCCCTACGGGTGCTCATACGCCGACCTGTTCAAGGGCGGGCTGACCATCTACACGTCGCTCGACCCGGCAATGCAGGATGCGGCGCAGGCGGCGGTGGACGACCAGCGCGCGAGCATGGCCGACAACCTGGACGCTTCCATCGTGGCCATCGACGTGGCGACCGGCCAGGTGAAGGCCATGACGCGCGGCGTGCCCTACGGCCAGGGCGAAGGCGAGAGCCAGGTGAACATCGCCACGGGCGACGGCGGCACGGGCCGTCAGGCCGGCTCCACGTTCAAGGCGTTCACGCTGGCCGCCGCCATCGAGCAGGGCATCTCGCCGCAAACGCTGGTCGATTGCTCGTCGCCCCTGAAGGCGGGCCAGGACGGTGCGCCCCAGGACTTCGAGAACTTCGGCGGCGCGAACTACGGCATCCAGTCCATCCAGAGCGCCACGGCCATCTCGTCGAACACCGGCTACCTGCGCCTGTCGAACAGCATCGGCCAGGCGTCCACCACCGAGATGGCGAGCCGCCTGGGCGTGACCTCGCCCATGGATCCCGTGTACACCGCGACCGAGGGCGTGGCCGACGTCAACCCGCTGGAGATGGCCAGCTCCTACGCGACGCTGGCAAGCGGCGGTGTCAAGCGCACCCCCACGGTGATCACGAAGATCGTCGACCGCGACGGCACCGTCATCTACGAGGCGGGCGACACGAGCGAGCGCGTGCTGGACGAAGCGGTTTCCGCCGCGACGACGAAGGTGCTGCAAACGGTGTTCACGCAGAGCAACGGCACGGCCACGTCCGCCCGGCTGAACAACGGGCAGCCCGTGGCGGGCAAGACGGGCACGGCAAGCCTGTTCACCGACCACTGGCTGGTGGGCTACACGCCCAGCCTGTCGTGCGCTGCGTGGATCGGCGACCCGTCGGGTGCCGTCCCCACCGACACGTCGCTCACCGCGAACGCGCTGTGGAAGGACTTCATGGATCGGACGACCGACGGCCAGGCCATCGAGAACTTCCCCACCGTCGCCGACCCGCCGTACAACAACCCGTACAACATCGCCCAGAAGAACAAGCTGGGCAAGAAGGTGGAAGACGCCAAGAAGGACGCCGACGACAAGGACGACGATGCCGACGGCGGAACCAAGGACGTGAACTCGGCGCCGAGCACCGTGGGCAAGACGTTCGACCAGGCAATCGAGCTGCTGAACGGCTACGAGGCCGGCTACGTGCAGGAGTATTCGGACACCGTGCCGGAGGGCACGGTGATCAGCCAATCGGTGCAGGACGGCCAGGTGGTCATCGTCGTGTCGAAGGGGCCGAAACCGGCTGCGTAACGAAGACAAAAAAGAAGCGCCTCCCACACGGAAGGCGCTTCTTTTTTGTCTTCGCGGAACGTGCGCTACAGGTGCGCCACCACGAGGTCGCCCATCTGGACGGTGCCGACCACCTTGTCGGCAGGCGTGCAGACCTGCTTGATGTCGCCGGTGCGCCAGCCCTCGTCAAGCACGGCGGTCACCGCGCGGCGGATGTCGTCGGCGGCTTCGCCCATGTCGAAGCTGTAGCGCAGCATCATCTCGACGGACAGGATCTGCGCGAGCGGGTTCGCGATGCCCTTCCCCGCGATGTCGGGCGCGCTGCCGTGGCTGGGCTCGTAGAGCGCCGTGCCGTCGCCGAGGCTGGCGCTGGCCAACATGCCCAACGAGCCGGTGATCTGCGCGGCTTCGTCGGACAGGATGTCGCCGAACATGTTCTCGGTCACCACCACGTCGAAATCGACGGGGCGGCTGATGAGCTGCATGGCCGTGTTGTCCACGAGCAGGTCCTCGAGCTCCACGTCGGGGTACTCCTCCGCGCCGATGCGGTGCACGATCTCGCGCCACATGCGGCTCGTCTCCAGCACGTTCGCCTTATCGACGCTGGTCACCTTGTTGCGGCGCTTGCGCGCGGCCTCGAACGCCTGGCGCGCGATGCGCTCGACCTCGTACTCGCGATACTCTAGCGTGTCGTAAGCGCGCTGGCCGGAAGCGCCGTCCGTACCGCAGCCCTCTTCGTCGTAGAAGCGCTCGCGCAGGCCGAAGTACAGGCCGCCGGTCAGCTCGCGCACGATCATCATGTCCACGCCGTCCACGATCTCGGGCTTGAGCGTAGATGCGTCGGCCAGCGCAGCGAAGATCTGCACGGGACGCAGGTTCGTGTACAGGCCCAGCGCCTTGCGGATGCCCAGCAAGCCCTGCTCGGGACGGGGCTTCGACGGATCGGTGGTGTCCCACTTCGGGCCGCCGACGGCCGCCAGCAGCACGGCGTCGGACGTTTCGGCCACGCGCAGCGTCTCCTCCGGCAGCGCAACGCCCGTCGCGTCGATGGCGCATCCGCCCAGCAACGCCTCGGTGTACGAGAACGCCGTATCGTACTTCGCGCCCACCGCGTTCAGCACCTTGACGCCCTCGGCGATGATCTCGGGCCCGATGCCGTCGCCGGGAAGCAGGCAGATGTTGTAGGTTTTAGTCATGGCTCTACTCCTCGCCAAGCTTCGCTTTCGTGCGGTTGATCAGGCCGCCGGCTTCGATGATCTCGCGGATGAACGGGGGGAACGGCTGGGCCTCGAAGGTCTGGCCCGTCGTCTCGTTCACGATGACGCCCGCGTCGGCGTCCACGTTCACCACATCGCCCTGGCTGATGGCGTCCACCGCTTCGGGGCATTCCATGATGGCGAGGCCCGTGTTGATGGAGTTGCGGTAGAAGATGCGCGCGAAGCTCTTGGCGATGACCACGTCGACGCCGGCCGCCTTGATGGCGATGGGCGCGTGCTCGCGCGACGAGCCGCAGCCGAAGTTCTCGTCGGCCACGATGATGTCGCCGGGTTGCACGCGTTCGATGAACGAAGTGTCGAGGTCCTCGAGGCAGTGCTTCGCCAGCTCGGCCGGATCGGACGTGGTCAGATAACGGGCCGGGATGATGACGTCGGTATCGATGTCGCGCCCGTACCGGTGCGCGGTTCCTTTGAATTGCATGGTCGCAGTCCCTCCTAGTCCAAGTCTTCGGGCAGGCCGATGTGGCCGAGCACCGCGCTCGCCGCGGCGATGGCCGGCGAGGACAGGTAGACCTCGCTCGTGGGGTCGCCCATGCGGCCGACGAAGTTGCGGTTCGTCGTGGCGATGGCGCGCTCGCCGGCGGCCAGGATGCCCATGTAGCCGCCCAGGCAGGGGCCGCACGTGGGCGTGGACACGGCGCAGTTCGCGTCGAGGAACACGTCCATGAGGCCTTCCTCCATGCACTGGCGGTACACGGCCTGCGTGGCGGGGATCACGATGCAGCGCACGTCGGGATGGACGGTGCGGCCGCGCAGCACGTCGGCGGCCTGGCGCATGTCGACGATGCGGCCGTTCGTGCAGCTGCCGATGACGGCCTGGTCGATCTTGACGTCGCGCGCCTCGGCGGCCGGGCGCGTGTTCGACGGCAGGTGCGGGAACGACACGGTGGGCACGATGGAGGCGGCGTCGATCTCGTACACCTTCGCGTACGTCGCATCGGCGTCGGAGTGGTACTCGGTGTAGGGGCGCTCGGTGCGGCCGTCCATATAGGCGCGCGTCACGTCGTCGACCTCGATGAGGCCGGCTTTGCCGCCCGCTTCGATGGCCATGTTCGAGATGCTCATGCGCTCGTCCATGCCCATGGTCCGAATAGCGCTGCCGGTGAACTCCATGGCCTGGTAGAGCGCGCCGTCCACGCCGATCATGCCGATGATGTGCAGGATGACGTCCTTGCCGGTGACGCCGGGGGCAAGCTCGCCCTCGATCTTGAACAGCAGCGACTCGGGCACCTTGAACCACGCCTTGCCGGTGGCGTAGCCCACGCCGGCGTCGGTGGAGCCCACGCCCGTGGCGAACGCGCCCAGCGCGCCGTACGTGCAGGTGTGGCTGTCCGCGCCGATGATGAGGTCGCCCGCGCCGACGACGCCCTGCTCGGGAAGCAGCGCGTGCTCGACGCCCATGCAGCCCACCTCGTAGTAATGGGTGATGCCCTGCTCGCGCGCGAAGTCGCGCACGATCTTGGCCTGCTCGGCGCTCTTGATGTCCTTGTTGGGAACGTAGTGGTCGGGCACGAGGGCGATCTTCGTAGGATCGAACACCTTCTCGACGCCGATCTTGCGGAATTCTTTGACGGCGATGGGGGCGGTGACGTCGTTGGACAGCACGAGGTCGAGATCGCATTCGATCAGCTGACCCGGCTCCACTTCGTCGAGCCCCGCATGGGCGGCGAGGATTTTCTCCGCCATGGTCATGGGACGTGGCATGTGTGCTCCTTTGTGCGGTGGGTCTCGGGTGCCCGCGCTTCCCCGCGCGAACTCCTGGAAATCGCCGTTCATTGTACCACTCGCTTTAGCACGCAAAAGGAAGAGCCCCGGAGGGCTCTTCAATAATGAAGCGATTTACAGATTTTACCGGTCGATTACCAGGATCCGTGGTATCCGTAGCCGTAGGAACCCGAGTCCAGGCTTCCCATCATCCCGTACACCGCAGCGGAGATCGCGCCGGTGATCAGGAAGCTCATGATGAACCAGAACACGATGTTGATGACGAATCCGATGACGGTGAACTTGAGCGCGTCGCTCTTCACCTGCGGCATCTTGTCGACGTTCACGAGCCACGAGATAATGATGCCCGGGATGCCCATGAGGGCGCCCACCACGAGCCAGGCGAACTTCATGCCGCCGGTGAGCTGCATGAGCGGCGCAGGCGGGTAGAATGCCTGGGGCTGCGGCTGGGGCGCGCCGTACATCGGCTGTTGGGGCTGCGGTTGCGGCTGGGGCTGCGCGGGCGGAACCTGCTGGCCCATCGGGGGCTGTTGCTGCGGCATCGGCTCGGTCGGGGGCTCGGGCGTGACGGGAGGCTGCGGCGCCGCGTCGGGCTGCTGCGGGGCGTTCGTGTCGGTGCTCTTCATATCGTCAGCCATGATAACCTGCTTTCGAATCGATTGTCGTTTCCAGCAGTATAAAGCCCTCACCTGCGGAAATCAGTAAGATTCGCGTATCCGTCATCGAACCGACATGAGAATACACCAGTTGGTGTAGAGGGAGAGACGAGGGGATGCGAGACGAAGGGACGGGGGTGAGACAGAGGGACGGGGTAATCGTCTCATTTTGCCCGCAAAATGAGACGATTACCCCGTCCCTCTGTCTCACCCCCGTCTCACGACAGCGCGGTGCAGAGGGCGTCGAGCAGCGTGATGGCGAAATGCTGCGCGGAGCGACCCTCGCCTGCATCCTCCCACATGGTACCGGGAAGCTCGACGGCGATGCGCGACGGACTGACGGCATCGGCCACGCCGATGGCCGTTTCCAGACGCAGCGACAACGTCTCCTCGTCCTCGAAGCTGACGCGCGGCACGGTGGTCACCGTCAGCTCGCCCGGCAGGACGATGTGCACGAGCAGCATCGAGTCGTCGGGGGCGACGAGCAGCGAGTCGGCGCTCATGATCTTTGATGCGGGGTTCGTGGCCAGCGCGAGGTTCGACATGCGCGATGCGACGCTGCGCGTGAAGTCCTGCGTGCCGAACAGGCACAGCGCATTGCGCTCGAGCACGTCGGCGGCGCGGGCGAACCCGAGGTGGCTGGAACCGTGCACCGCCTCCTTGCCCTCCCACGAATGGTGGAGGTTGCGGATGGCGGCGTACGTGTAGGCGCCGGCGATGCCGTCGGACGGCAGGCCCAGGTTGAGCTGGAACTTGCGCAGCGCAAGCTCGGTGAACGCGCCGAAGATGCCGTCGGTGGCGCCGCAGGCGAAGCCGAGCGCGCCCAGCGCGTGCTGCAGCTCCAGCACGTCATGGCCGTGGAAGTGCGGCATGCGCAGGTACAGGGTACGGTCGCCCAGCGTGAACGAGGCGTCGACGAGCGCCGCCCACACCTTCTCGGTCACCTCGTCGGTGAGGGGCAGGCCCGCGCCGCCGCAGAACGCCTGCACGGCCTCGGCCGTGGTATCGCCGAACTCGCCGTCAACGTCGGCGGGATCGAGCAGCCCGATGGTGACGAGGCGCTGCTGCACGTCTTCGACCGCGGGACCGGTGTCATGTCGCTTAATGGTTTCCATGAGCGTCATGGTAGCGCAAGATGGAAGCGCCGCCCCAGACGGGGCGGCGCTTCCACCAAAGCAACAGAGGCATAGACATGGTCGGCAAGCCGCTGGAAAAGCTTACTTCAACCGGTTGACGAACCAGTCGGCCATGCTCACCAGCAAATCGCGGGCCGTGGACGGGCGCACCATGTCGGTAAGGCGGTTCTTCGCGATGCTCGTGAGGTTCTCGGCGTAGTTGCGCGCGTAGTCGATGCTGCCGGACGCCTCCATGATGGCGACGGCCTCGGCGAGCACCTTCTGGTCCTTCTCCTTCGACGACAGGATCTCGATCAGGCGATCGCGATCGTCGGAGCGCTGCAGCGCGTGGACCACCATGAGCGTGCGCTTGCCCTCGGTGATGTCGTTGCGGAAGTCCTTCTGCGTGCTCTCCTCCGAACCGACGAGGTTCAGCAGGTCGTCCTGTATCTGGAACGCGAGTCCGGTGTCCAGGCCGTAGTTGCGCAGCGCCTCGATCTCGATCTCGGTGCCGCCGCCGATGATGGCGCCGATGGCCAGGGGCACCGCGCCGGAATAATGCGCGGTTTTGTGCGTGGCCATGACGAGGTAGTCCTCGGGCGTGATGTCGTAGCGGCCGTCGCGCGCCCATCCGATGTCGAGCGCCTGGCCCTCGATGGTGCGGCGGGTCATGTCGATGAGCTCGGTGATGACGCGCACCTTCGTGGCGTCGTCGAGGCTCTGGTCCGACACCACCGTGCCGTTGACGAGGGAAAGCGCGAGGTCGCCCGCGTTGATGGCCAGCCCCATGCCCTCGGTGAGGTGCATGCACGGCTCGCCGCGGCGAAGCTCGGCCTCGTCGGCGATGTCGTCGTGGATGAGGGCCGCGGTATGGAAGTGCTCGATGGCAGCCGCGGCGCTGGTCGCGCGCGCCATGTCGCCGCCCACGGCGCGACAGGCCGCGAAGCAGATGAGCGGGCGATGGCGCTTGCCGCCGTTCTGGCTGTACGCCGTGAGCGGCTGGTACAGGTAGCGGTCCATGTCCGCGTGCGTGCCCTTCGGGATGAAGGAGTTCACCAGGTCGCCCACGCGGTCGGCGTACGACGTCAGGTACTGCTCGAACGACTCGGGAGGTTCTTCTACGGCTGCGATGATTTCGTTGATTGTCTCCATAGCACTTTCTCTGTAGGCCTGGGCGAATGATCCGCTCGACATGGTATCACAAAGAAAAGCGAGCACTTTCCGTGCGCTGCGCCAGCGGCTTATTTTTCCGGGTTTCTCCGCATATCAGGTTGAGAGTATGCAACGCTTTGCGTCAAGTGTCGCTTAGCTTGCTACACTGGGAGCATCGAAGATCCCGCGCGAAAAGGAGGCGTCCATGAACGTCAGCCCCGCATTCCAAGCATTCGCTCAAGAGGCTCCACAGCACCAGCAGGCATGGTCGGAGGCGGTGCAGGCGCTCGGCGCGGCCAGCGCGCTCGACGACAAGACCGCCGCTCTCGCCTACCTCGCCGTCATGGCCGCGGCGCGTCTCGATAGCGGCCTGCCGTTCCACGTGAAGATGGCGAAGATGCACGGTGCCACGCGCGACGAGGTGATCAGCGCGGTGCTCATCGGGCTGCCGGCCGTCGGCAACGTCGTGACCGCGTCGCTGCCCGCCGTGCTGGAAGCGTACGACGAGGAGTAGGAAGCGGAAAACGCGTGCTATGGAGAAGGTGGTAGGAGCGGTGGGACTCGAACCCACAAGACCGAAGCCGGCGGATTTTAAGTCCGCTGCGTATGCCAATTCCGCCACGCTCCCGTGCGCGAGGGCTCGCTGAAAACGAGCAGGCCCTATGGTAGCAAACTTTATCGGACGGCGGGGCCTGAGCGCGCCGCTTCATCCAAAATGATGCCGTGAAGGATGTCCGACTCGCTCACCGTGAACGAGTCGACGCCGGCCAGGTCGAGCACCGTCTGCAGGATCACCATGCCCGCCACGATGACGGGCGCCCGGCCCGGATCGAGCCCGACGATGCGCTCGCGCTGGGCAAGCGGCACGCCTTCCAGCTGGGCGGCCACGTCGTCGAGCATAGGCCGCGTGACGCGGGCCTTGTGCACGCGGGACGTGTCGTACACCTCCATGCGCTCGTGGATCGACACCACCGTGGTGGCCGTGCCGGCCACCGCCACCAGCCGCTCGGGCGCGAAGCCCGCCCCCCGCAGCTCGTCGAAGTAAGGGCGCATGCCCTCCTCCACCCACGCGCGGGCCCGCTCGAGCTCGGCGGCGCTGGGCGGGTCGGTGACGAAGAACTTCTCCGTCACCCGACGGCATCCGATGTTGAACGAGTGCGAGCGATCGGGCCGTCCGCCCGCGCGCCCGGCAATGACCTCGGTCGAGCCGCCGCCGATGTCCACGACGAGCAGCCGCTCTCCCAAAAAGTCGCACGACGCGCCCGCGAACGAGAGCGCCGCCTCGCGCTCGCCGGGGATGACGGACAGCGTGACGCCCAGGCCCGCCAGCAGCGCCTCGAACTCGTCGGCATTGCGCGCGTCGCGCGCTGCCGACGTTGCCATGGCTTTCATCGTGATAGCGGGATGCTCCGGCGCGGCGAGCCCGCGCAGCACGTCGAGGAAACGCGCGACGGTATCGGCCACGCGCCGCATCGCCTCGGGCTTCAGCATGCCCGTGGCGTCCACACCCTCGCCGAGGTTCGTGATGGCGTACTCGCGATCGAGCTCGTGGAGCCGCCCGGCCTCGTCCACGTCGGCCACGAGCATGCGGCACGTCACCGTGCCGATGTCGATGGCCGCGTAACGACCCGCCTTGTATCCGCTTTCGGCGCGCTCGGGTTCCGCGATGGCGCTCATGACGACCCCTCTCCTCGGTCTATTCGACGCCGAACAGGGCGTCGAGGAACGGCGAATACCACGTTTCCGGAGCCTCGACGCTGCCCGGCGTGATGTTGGCTCGGAACGAGGACGCTTCCTCTTCGTCGAGGTCGAGGCCGCGCACGTTCGCCGTCTCCTCGCCCTTCTTCACCCAACCGAACTGCTCGTGCGCGCGATCCTCGATGCCGGCGTCGGTCTGCAGCGACGAGACGTCGCTTTCCAGGGCGCCGTTGCGCTCCTCGAGCGCCGCGTACTCGGCGGCCAGCTGGTCGCGTTCTCGCAGCGCATGGTAGTACTGCTGCGCGGGCGAATACAAAAAGGCGCATGAGAGCACGAGACAAACGACGACGGCCGCGCTCGCGATGAACTTCGGAGACGACTTGAGCGACGCGAGCGAGCCCAGCGAGAAGCCGCGCTTCGCCGAAGCCTGCGCGCTTTCCGCGTTCTGCATACGCGCGGCCTGGCGGTGCTTCGCGCCCATCTCGCCCTTGTACACCGCGGCGCGCGGGCCCGCTTGCGAAGCATCGGAGGGCTTCGAGCCGCCGAACTGCTTGGTGAACGCGCGCTCGGCCTTGCTCTTGGCGCGCGCCTTCTTGCGCTGCTCCTTGCGGGTCAGGCGGCGCTCCTCGACGTCCTCTTCGGGCTGCTCCTCGATACGCTCGTCAAACGAGGTGAAGCGTCCCGCACCGTACGGGCCGGACGAGCGACGGGCGCTCGACGACGGACGCGGCGCGGCATGGCGGCCGGCAGGACGGTCGAACGTCGAGATGCGGGCGAACGAACCGTCGACTACGCTGGCGGACGGTCGCCGCGAAGCGCTCGCGGAACGCGCATGCGCCGGCGTGCGCGCGCTCCCCCGGCTCTCGCCTGGTTGACGGAAGGGCGACTCGAACGAGGGGATGGCGTCGACGGTGTGGATAACGGGGCGCGATTCGGGCGCAGCAGAAGCGGGGCGACGCGCACGGGTGTCGCGTTTCGCCTCGTCAAACGAGAGAATATAGGGCTGCGTTGCCAAGGAAAAGGGCTCCTCTGTGCATCGTGTTTCGTGTTTGGTTTGTTTAATGCAGAAGCTTGGGAAAGCATACCACACCGACGCCCGCCTCGCCACCGAGGCAGGGGCGGGCGGGCGCGTCGTTAAGAACTTGTTGAATGCTCGCGTGATCGAGGAAAACAGCGCATGACCGCGAGCCGAAAACCGGCCTAGAGGTCGAGTTTGTTAATATAAGAACTCCATTTTTTGAAGGACTCGTCGCTGATTGCGTGCTCCATGAGGCAGGCTTCCTTTTCAGCCTGCTCCTCGGGAATGCCAAGCGCCTTCGTGAGGAACGTGAACAGCATGTGATGGCGATCGAGCACCGACATGCCGTAGGCGTACCCTTCTTCGGTGAGCGTGATGTCGCCGTAATAGGGCTGGTCGGCTAAGCCTTTTTCCTTGAGCGAGCTCACGGCCTTGTTCACCGAGGCCTTCGACACGTCGAGCTTCGTCGCGATGTCGACCGACCTGACCGATACCTCCGTCGTGCCTCCCAGCATCACGATGGCTTCAAGGTAGTCCTCGTGCGACATGGACATTTTTTCCACGGAACCCTCCTTCTGTTCGTTTCCTCATCGTACCACACGACTGGCTGAACCGGGCGAAACCGGACGCCGAAGCGGGTCGTGAAGCAAGGGGGAGGAGCCGACGAGGGAAGGGGGTCCCTCGTCGGCGTGCTGTGCGATGGGCGGCCAGACGAGAGGAGAGCCCCCACCACCGTGTCAGCAAAAAGAGGAGGTGTCCGCGAGTTCGATTTCTTCGGCCTCGCTGACAATTGTTAGTCTACGATAACTTGCGGACGTCAGCAATATAAGTTCACCAAGGTTTACAATTCCTCCACATTGGCCCGCCCCCACCGCTCTCCCGAAAGCGACGAAACGGATGTTTCACGTGAAACATCCGTTCGATACACGATGCCGCCGTATCGCTCGCGCATCCCGGAGGGCCCTCGATGGCAGGTTTTTCACCGAATTCGGAGCTTTGGGACGGGGTCAGGGGCGCGGCTGCGCATCCCTTTCCGAATAAGGCCAGGTGTCTGGAAGGCGCTTGCCCTCCGGCGCGCCGCAGCGCCCTCCCGGCCGCGTCGACGATTCCGAATTCGGTGAGAACTTGCCATCCCGGGCGTCTTCCGCTGCACGGCGGGCGCCCGCGCGGGCCCTTCCTGGGATGATGCGGCGAACAGGGAGTCGGAACGGATGTTTCACGTGAAACATCCGTTCGCTGATCGCTTTGCAGGCGCGCGGCGCTTAGCGGCGAGGCTCGGCCGCGGCGTGCTTCTGCATGTCGGCCACCATGCGGTCGGCGGCACCGCAGCCGGAGCAGCCCGCGCATCCGCCGGCGCATCCGCCGTGCGCGTCATCCCCCTTGTGGCAATCGCACGGGCCGTTGCGCACCAGGCGTCGAATCGCGAGGAACGCGAGCGCCAGCACGACGAGTCCGACGACCACCGTGGACGGGGTGAATTCCAAACCGAGCATCGTACGTCCTTTCTCCGGCGCCGCTTACGCGACGCCGCCCTCAGCTTCGAGCTTGCCTGCGGCCTCGCCCTTCTTCTTGTCGAAGGCGGGCATGGGCCGGAAGATCTGGAACAGCATGCCGGCCAGCACCACAACCGCAACGCCGGTCCACAGGTTGAACGTCAGCTCGCCGGTGATGAGGCCGCCGAACTGGTAGAACATCAGCCCGATGCACCATGCGAAGACGGTCATGTAGCCGATGGTGAACCAGGTCCATTTCGCGTTGCCCATCTCGCGCCAGATGGTACCGATGGCGGCGAAGCAGGGCGCGCACAGCAGGTTGAAGGCGCAGAAGGCGAGGATGGCCGGCACCGATCCCGCGAACAGGGCAGCGAACGCGGCCCACATGGCAGGATCGGTCTCCCCAACCTCGCCCAGGCTGGTCAGAATGCCGACGGTGGCCACGACGTTCTCCTTCGCCACAAGGCCGGTGACGGACGTGACGGTGGCCTGCCAATCTCCGAAGCCGAGCGGCGCGAAGATCCAGCCGATCGCGTTGCCCAAACCCGCCATGAGGCTGTACTGGATGTAGTTGTCCGTCTCGGTGTCGAGCAAACCGAAACCCTCGCCCGCGTCGCCGAAGTTCATGAGCAGCCAGATGACGATGGTGGACAGGAAGATGATCGTACCGGCTTTGACGATGTAGCCCTTGATGCGGTCCCACGTGGACAGCAGGACGGACTTCACCGTAGGCATATGATAGGTTGGGAGCTCCATGACGAAGGGCGACGCGGGGCCGGCGAACATCCTGGTCTTCTTCAGCATGACGCCCGAGACGATGATGGCGATGACGCCCAAGAAGTAGAACGCGGGCGCAATCCACCAGGTTTGCTCGGTATTGCCTCCGGCGATGGCGCCGAACACGAGCGCGATGATGGGCATCTTCGCGCCGCAGGGGATCATCGTCGTCGTCATGATGGTCATGCGGCGGTCCTTCTCGTTCTCGATGGTCTTCGTGGCCGTGACGGCCGGCACGCCGCAACCGGACGCGACGAGCATCGGGATGAAGCTCTTGCCGGACAGGCCGAAGCGGCGGAACACGCGGTCCATGATGAACGCGACGCGCGCCAGGTAGCCGCACCCTTCGAGCAACGCCAAGA